>NZ_JBIWAS010000003.1:339367-1255429 GCF_044760185.1 Streptomyces sp. NPDC098101
CCCGGGGGGGGGCGGGGGGGGGGGGCCCGGGGGGGGGGGGGGGGGGGGGGGGGGGGTGGGGGGGGGGGGGGGGGGGGGGGGGGGGGGGGGGGCGGGGGGGGGGGGCCCCCCCCCCCCCCCCCGGAGGGGGATCAGACCGCGTCGGCGCCGTACTGGTTGTCCTTCATGAGGAAGGTCGCCAGCGGCTTGCCGTCACCCTGCGACATGGCCGTGAAGGTCACGCCCAGCTGGGACGCGGCCTTGCGGGCCAGCTTGATGTCGTCGGAGGCGGTGACCTGGCCGCGCGGGATGATGAAGCGGTACGTGACCGCGGTGGTGCCGCCGGCCTTGACGTCGGTGAACTCCAGGCCGAGGGCGCGCACGTCCGCGTACGGACGCTCGGCGATCTCGTACTTGTAGGTGTCCGTGGACGCGGCCGGCTCGGCCTCGACCTTGCCGCCGCCCATGAAGAACGGCAGCGTCAGCTCGTTGAACTGGAGCATGGAGAACTTCAGCGAGAGGTCGCGGCTGGAGTAGATGAAGTGCACCGGGGAGACCGACTGCCAGGCGTCGATCGGCTCCAGCTTGTCCTTCTTGGCGAAGGTCACGCCGTCGCCGGTCGTGAAGCCGAGGTCCTTCCAGCCCGCGCCGGTCCAGTCGGCGGCGGCGTCGGCGCCGAAGGTGGCGGGGGCGCTGGCGCCGGCGGCGGCCACGTAGAGCTTGCCGGTGCCGGCGACGCGGATCTCGGCCGAGTTGTTTCCTGCCATGGTGGATTTCTCCTTGTGAAGGGGGTGGGGCGCCGCCCCGGACATGGGCCCGGGTACGGCAAAGGCCCCGCCGGACGGCGGGGCCTGGTCTGTGGGGCGGGCGGTCCCGGAGGGAGCCGTTGGCGGCTCGGCGGACGCCCGGCGAGCGGCTAGAAGACGCTCAGGGAGAGGCGGATGACGCAGAGGTAGCGGTTGGCGCCCCGGTAGAGGTAGTCGGGCAGCCAGCGCGGCCCGTCCTGCTCCTCGACGTCGTGGACGACGTTGCCGGCGCCGAGCTGCTTGCCGAGGGTGGCGAGCAGGGCGCGGCGGGCCGCGTTGGCGAGGACGTGGGCCGCGTTCTTGGTCGGCCCGTACACCTCGAACTCGATCAGCGGCATGTCGACGTGCAGGTCGCCGATCCAGGCGCCGCCGCGGCGGTTCACCAGGACCGCGCTCTGGGTGCCGTCGAAGCCGGCCGGCGCGTGGACCGCGATGGTCGCGCCGGCCAGGGCGGGATCGGCCTTGAGGACGTCGACGACCAGTTTCTCGACGTCCGGGAAAGCGCTCGGGGGAGTGGTCATGACGGGTTCTCCTCGGGGAGGGGTACGGGACGGGCGCCGTCCGGGGGCTCCCACGGGAGGGGGCGGGCCGCGGAGCCGCACCCGGACGACGAACGGCGAAGCCGCCACCCGTCGTCCGGGCGCAGCTCCGCCGCTGCACCAACTGTGACAGAGAGCGTGCGCGCGCGCAACTAGTTCGCGAGGGTTCCCCCGCAGACCCCCGCACACCCCGCCGATAGGTTGACGCCCACCCGCCCCGGAGCCCCCGGGCCCGGGCCCCGCCCCCCGGCCCCACCCAGCGCCCCGACCCAGGAGCCGTCGCGTGTCCGATCGTTCCCGTCTGCTCTACGTCACCGACCTCGCCTATCCCGCACGCGGCCGGCGGTACGGCGACGAGGACGTCCGTCTCACCGCCCGGCTGCGGGAGGACTTCGACCTGGCGCTCTGCCACCCGCTCGACGCCGCCGCCCTCATGGACGCCTTCGACGCCGTCGTCGTCCGCAACAGCGGCCCGGTGCTCGGCTACCGGAAGGAGTACGAGGCCTTCCGCGAGCGGGCGCGCGCCCTCGGCACCCGCGTCTACAACCCCCTGCACGGCCGCGGCGACATGGCGGGCAAGCGGTACCTGCTCGACCTCACCGCCGCCGGACACCCCGTCATCCCCACCGTCGACCGGCCCGAGGACC
This sequence comes from Streptomyces sp. NPDC098101, assembly GCF_044760185.1. Lineage (NCBI taxonomy): Bacteria > Bacillati > Actinomycetota > Actinomycetes > Kitasatosporales > Streptomycetaceae > Streptomyces > Streptomyces sp. NPDC098101. The sequence continues at coordinate 341,339 of NZ_JBIWAS010000003.1, forward strand.
TGGACCGCCTGCCCGAAGCCGCGTCGTACGCGGTCAAGCCCAGGACCGGGGCCGACTCCATAGGGCTGCGCTTCCTGCCGTACGAGGAGCTCGCCGGCCTCGCGTACGGCGAGGTCCTCGTCCAGCCGCGCGTCGACTTCCGGTACGAGGTCTCCTTCTACTTCGTCGACGACCTCTTCCAGTACGCCCTGTACGCCCCCGACCCCGAGCGCCGCTGGGTCCTGGAGCCGTACGAGCCGACCGCCGACGACCTCGCCTTCGCGCGCCGCTTCGTCGACTGGAACACCCTCGACCACGGCATCCAGCGCGTCGACGCCTGCCGCGCCACCGACGGCGGGCTGCTCCTCGTCGAGCTGGAGGACCTCAACCCCTACCTCTCCCTCGACCGCGTCCCCGAAGCGGTCCGCGAGCGCTTCGCCGAGGCCCTGGTCCGCTCCCTGCGCGCCTTCCTGGCGGCATGACGAAGCGCCCCGCGTCCGGAGGGGACGCGGGGCGCTTCGTACGTTCGCGGGGGAGGGCGACGGATCAGGCGGTGCGCGGGCGGCGGCGGGCCGCCCGTTCCGCCGCGAAGACGTCCTCCAGGCGGAAGAGCTGGGCCCGGCCCGCCCGCCCGGCGGCCCGCAGGTGACCGAGCTGGACCCACTTGCGGATGGTCGCGGGGGCCACCCCCGCCTCCTCGGCGGCGAGCGCGCCGGGGATCAGGGCGGGCAGCGCGGACAGCGCGGGCGTACTCAGCACGGGTTCTCCTCGGTCGTCCCGGTTCCGTCGGCGGAGGCGGCAGCACCGGCAGCACCGGCCGCGCCGGCCGCCCCGGACCCGTCGTCCATCGCCGCCTCGATCTCCTCCGTACGCGTCCCCGACGCCTCCGTCAGCTCCGGCCACCGCTCCTCCGGCCACAGGTGCCGGTAGGCCGGATCGTCCCGGCAGCCGCACACCGGATCCACGCACACGCAGGCCGGGTTGACGCACAGCACCGCGCGCCGGTCCGGGAACGCCCGCAGCGACACCGAGTCGCACCAGGGGCAGCGGCCCGACACCCGTACGACCGTCTCCGTGTCGCCCAGCGTCCGGGCGCAGCGCCGGGCCATCCGGCGGATCTCGTCCCGGACGTGCCGGGCCAGGTCGGGGTGCGCGGCGATCGGGTCGAGGAGGGCGGCGATCCGCCGGAGCCGTTCGATCACCCCGGCCCGGGGCGGCCGCGCCAGGCCGAGCCGGGCCCGGACCGCCTCCTCCAGCTCCACCACGCCGTCGGTGATGTCCCGGATGGCGTCGGAGACGTGCAGGCGGATCGGGGCGGCGCCGTGGCCGGGCACGGCGAGCCCGTGCCGCTGCTCCAGGAGCAGCGCCTCGCGCCGCTCCTGGCGGACCAGCTCGTCGCGGCCCGGCGGCGGGACGGCGGGCGCGGCGCCGGCGGGGGAGCGGCGGCCGGGCGCGAGCTCCTCGGAGAGCTCCGGGAACTGCCGTACCAGGGAGGCGGTCCAGAGCGCGATGTCCCGCCGCACGGACCCGGCGGCGCGGCCGCCGCCCGCCGCCCCGGCGCCGGACGCGGTGCGGTCAGCCACGGCGGCCACCGCCCGTGCGCGCGACCGCCTTCGCCACGCGCCGCGCGTCCGCCGGGCGCCCGTTGCGCCAGAGGCGGCCCGCGCAGACGCCGTCGAAGTAGCTCTCGGCCGGGGCGACCGCCGCCTCGCACTCGGGGCGCACGGGACAGTCGGCGCAGGCCCGCAGGGCCGGGGCCGCCTCCTGGGCGCGGCGGGCGAAGACGACGGACGGGGAGAGGCCGGCGCACGCGGCGGAGGCCTGCCAGGGGGAGGGTTCGGACTGGAACAAGGGGGTTCTCCACGGTCGGGGGCCGCCGGGGCGCCATGGGACCGGTGGGGCTCATGGGGCTCTGGGGCCGACAGGTGCGGCGGCGAGCCAGAGTGACACGTTGCGTGCGGGCGCGCAACTACGTTCGAACCGCTCCCTGTCGTTCTTCTTCACCGTTCCGACACGATTGCGCACCCGAAACCAGGTAATTCCGTGCGCGCAAGCACGCTAAGGTGTGGGACCCGGAGGGTGGGGAGTGAGGAGTGGTACACATGAGCACCCAAGGGCTCGACGCGTTCGCAGGCTGGGTCGAAGGCCTGATGAGACAGCGCGGTTACGACATCGACAGCCCGCGCGGCGGCGGGAAGTCCCGGATCGCCGACGAGGCGGGCGTGCACCGCGCGGCCGTGACCCGGCTGCTGCAGCGGCAGAGTATGCCGGACCTGGAGACCATGCGGAGGATCGCCCCGCTGCTCGGGGTCTCCGTCCGCGACATGCTGATCCGGTCCGGCCGCGTGACCCCCGAAGAGCTTCCGATGGCGGCGGACCTCCTCCCCGCCGCCGACTGGCAGCCTTCCCTGGAGGACTTCGCCCGCTGGCTCGGGGTGCCCGACGAGCGCATGGGCGTCTTCGTCAAGGTCGTCAACCAGTTCCTGGAGCCGGACGAGGAGGCCCGGGGCACCGGCGGCGCGGCCGAACCGCGCCGCACCGCGCGGGACTGAGCGGCGCCCGCCCGACCGGCCCGCCGGGGGGAGGGCCCGGCCGACTCCGGCCGGGCCCTCCCCGCCTGGCATTTGTTTTGACCGGAGTCCGTGCGATAGGTACGCTCAGACCTTGTGCCTGGGGTGTGCCTGGGCTCGCGTGCGTGTCTTCCACCGCAAGGCGAGTCATATATCGGCCACCGCGATCCGTGCCGTTCCTTCCGCTTCCGGCGGAGGTCCGCGGGATTCGACACACCCGACCGCGTGGGTCGGTGAATGTTCCAGGTTAGTTGTACCGACGGCACACAGAAACCGGAGAAGTAGTGCCTACGATCCAGCAGCTGGTCCGCAAGGGCCGGCAGGACAAGGTCGAGAAGAACAAGACGCCCGCACTCGAGGGTTCCCCTCAGCGTCGCGGCGTCTGCACGCGTGTGTTCACGACCACCCCGAAGAAGCCGAACTCGGCCCTCCGTAAGGTCGCGCGTGTGCGTCTGACCTCCGGCATCGAGGTCACGGCCTACATCCCGGGTGAGGGTCACAACCTGCAGGAGCACTCCATCGTGCTCGTGCGCGGTGGCCGTGTGAAGGACCTGCCGGGTGTTCGCTACAAGATCATCCGCGGTTCCCTCGACACGCAGGGCGTCAAGAACCGTAAGCAGGCTCGCAGCCGCTACGGCGCCAAGAAGGAGAAGTAAGAATGCCTCGTAAGGGCCCCGCCCCGAAGCGCCCGGTCATCATCGACCCGGTCTACAGCTCTCCTCTTGTCACCTCGCTGATCAACAAGATCCTGCTGGACGGCAAGCGTTCCACCGCCGAGCGCATCGTGTACGGCGCCATGGAGGGTCTTCGCGAGAAGACCGGCCAGGACCCGGTCATCACGCTGAAGCGCGCGCTGGAGAACGTCAAGCCGGCCCTCGAGGTCAAGTCCCGCCGTGTCGGTGGCGCCACCTACCAGGTGCCGATCGAGGTCAAGCCGGGCCGCGCGTCCACGCTCGCCCTCCGCTGGCTCGTCGGTTACTCCCGCGCCCGTCGCGAGAAGACCATGACCGAGCGCCTCATGAACGAGCTCCTCGACGCCTCGAACGGCCTCGGTGCTGCCGTCAAGAAGCGTGAGGACACGCACAAGATGGCCGAGTCCAACAAGGCCTTCGCGCACTACCGCTGGTAGTCGCAACCCACATCGAGACCGAGAGAAGACTGAGCCGATATGGCTACCACTTCGCTTGACCTTGCCAAGGTGCGCAACATCGGCATCATGGCGCACATCGACGCGGGCAAGACGACCACCACCGAGCGGATCCTGTTCTACACCGGTGTCTCGTACAAGATCGGTGAAGTCCACGACGGCGCTGCCACGATGGACTGGATGGAGCAGGAGCAGGAGCGCGGCATCACGATCACGTCCGCCGCGACGACCTGCCACTGGCCGCTCGAGAATGTCGATCACACGATCAACATCATCGACACGCCGGGCCACGTCGACTTCACCGTCGAGGTGGAGCGTTCGCTGCGCGTGCTCGACGGTGCTGTCACCGTGTTCGACGGCGTGGCCGGCGTCGAGCCCCAGTCCGAGACCGTCTGGCGCCAGGCGGACCGCTACGGCGTTCCGCGCATCTGCTTCGTCAACAAGCTCGACCGCACCGGTGCCGACTTCCTGCGCTGCGTCGACATGATCGTGGGCCGCCTCGGCGCCACCCCGATCGTCATGCAGCTGCCGATCGGTGCCGAGGCCGACTTCGAGGGCGTCGTCGACCTGGTCCGCATGAAGGCGCTCGTCTGGTCCGCCGAGGCCAGCAAGGGCGAGATGTACGACGTCGTCGACATCCCGGCCAACCTCACCGAGCTCGCCGAGGAGTACCGCGGCAAGCTGGTCGAGACCGTCGCGGAGAACGACGAGGAGCTCATGGAGCTCTTCCTCGAGGGCGTCGAGCCCACCGAGGAGCAGCTGTACGCGGCTGTCCGTCGCATCACCATCGCTTCCGGCAAGGGCGGCGAGACCACGGTCACCCCCGTGTTCTGTGGCACCGCGTTCAAGAACAAGGGCGTCCAGCCCCTGCTCGACGCGGTCGTCCGCTACCTGCCCTCGCCCCTGGACGTCGAGGCCATCGAGGGCCAGGACGTCAAGGACCCCGAGGTCGTCGTCCGGCGCAAGCCGTCCGACGACGAGCCGCTGTCGGCCCTCGCGTTCAAGATCGCGAGCGACCCGCACCTCGGCAAGCTCACCTTCGTCCGGATCTACTCCGGTCGCCTGGAGGCCGGCACCGCGGTGCTGAACTCCGTCAAGGGCAAGAAGGAGCGCATCGGCAAGATCTACCGTATGCACGCGAACAAGCGTGAGGAGATCGACTCGGTGGGCGCCGGCGACATCGTCGCCGTCATGGGCCTCAAGCAGACCACCACCGGTGAGACGCTGTGCGACGACAAGAACCCGGTCATCCTGGAGTCCATGGACTTCCCGGCGCCGGTCATCCAGGTCGCCATCGAGCCCAAGTCCAAGGGTGACCAGGAGAAGCTGGGTGTCGCCATCCAGCGTCTCGCGGAGGAGGACCCCTCCTTCCAGGTCCACTCGGACGAGGAGACCGGCCAGACCATCATCGGTGGCATGGGCGAGCTCCACCTCGACATCCTCGTCGACCGTATGCGTCGCGAGTTCAAGGTCGAGGCGAACGTCGGCAAGCCGCAGGTCGCGTACCGCGAGACGATCCGCAAGACCGTCGAGCGCGTGGACTACACCCACAAGAAGCAGACCGGTGGTACCGGTCAGTTCGCCAAGGTGCAGATCGCGATCGAGCCCATCGAGGGCGGCGACGCCTCGTACGAGTTCGTGAACAAGGTCACCGGTGGCCGCATCCCGAAGGAGTACATCCCTTCGGTCGACGCGGGTGCGCAGGAGGCCATGCAGTTCGGCATCCTGGCCGGCTACGAGATGACCGGCGTCCGCGTCATCCTTCTCGACGGTGGCTACCACGAGGTCGACTCCTCCGAGCTCGCGTTCAAGATCGCCGGTTCGCAGGCCTTCAAGGAGGCCGCGCGGAAGGCTTCGCCGGTCATCCTCGAGCCCATGATGTCCGTCGAGGTCACCACGCCCGAGGACTACATGGGCGAGGTCATCGGTGACATCAACTCCCGCCGTGGCCAGATCCAGGCCATGGAGGAGCGCAGCGGCGCTCGCGTCGTGAAGGGCCTCGTGCCCCTTTCGGAGATGTTCGGCTACGTCGGAGACCTCCGCAGCAAGACCTCGGGTCGCGCAAGCTACTCGATGCAGTTCGACTCCTACGCCGAGGTTCCGCGGAACGTCGCCGAGGAGATCATCGCGAAGGCCAAGGGCGAGTAACTCTTCCGAGTCCACGCTTTAGGCTTGACACCAGTCACCGGGGCCCGGCCCCCCGCAACCCGAGGAATCGGGCCCCGGTTTACTGGCATCCCAGCAAAGATCACCTGGCGCCGATGAAGCAAGGCGTTCAGAACCACTCCAGGAGGACCCCAGTGGCGAAGGCGAAGTTCGAGCGGACTAAGCCGCACGTCAACATCGGCACCATCGGTCACATCGACCACGGTAAGACGACCCTCACGGCCGCCATTACCAAGGTGCTGCACGACGCGTACCCGGACCTGAACGAGGCCTCGGCCTTCGACCAGATCGACAAGGCTCCCGAGGAGCGCCAGCGCGGTATCACCATCTCGATCGCGCACGTCGAGTACCAGACCGAGTCGCGTCACTACGCCCACGTCGACTGCCCCGGTCACGCGGACTACATCAAGAACATGATCACGGGTGCGGCGCAGATGGACGGCGCCATCCTCGTGGTCGCCGCCACCGACGGCCCGATGCCGCAGACCAAGGAGCACGTGCTCCTGGCCCGCCAGGTCGGCGTTCCGTACATCGTCGTCGCCCTGAACAAGGCCGACATGGTGGACGACGAGGAGATCCTGGAGCTCGTCGAGCTCGAGGTGCGTGAGCTCCTCTCCGAGTACGAGTTCCCGGGCGACGACCTGCCGGTCGTCCGCGTCTCGGCGCTCAAGGCGCTCGAGGGCGACAAGGAGTGGGGCGAGAAGCTCCTCGGCCTCATGCACGCGGTGGACGAGTCCATCCCGCAGCCCGAGCGCGACGTCGACAAGCCGTTCCTGATGCCGATCGAGGACGTCTTCACGATCACCGGTCGTGGCACCGTCGTCACCGGTCGTATCGAGCGCGGCATCCTCAAGGTCAACGAGACCGTCGACATCATCGGCATCAAGACCGAGAAGACCACCACCACGGTCACCGGCATCGAGATGTTCCGCAAGCTGCTCGACGAGGGCCAGGCCGGTGAGAACGTCGGTCTGCTCCTCCGTGGCATCAAGCGCGAGGACGTCGAGCGCGGCCAGGTCATCATCAAGCCGGGTTCGGTCACGCCGCACACCGACTTCGAGGCCCAGGCCTACATCCTGTCGAAGGACGAGGGTGGCCGTCACACCCCGTTCTTCAACAACTACCGCCCGCAGTTCTACTTCCGTACCACGGACGTGACCGGCGTCGTGACCCTCCCCGAGGGCACCGAGATGGTCATGCCGGGCGACAACACCGCCATGACCGTTGAGCTGATCCAGCCCATCGCCATGGAGGAGGGCCTCAAGTTCGCCATCCGTGAGGGTGGCCGGACCGTCGGCGCCGGCCAGGTCACCAAGATCACCAAGTGATCTCGACCTGACCCGGTGGCTCGCAGGAGCCGCTGAGCAGTAGGGGAGGGCCCCGCACCGTACGGTGCGGGGCCCTCTCGCGTTTCCCCTACGGGCGCCAGCTCCAGGGGTGGCCGTCCGCGCCCAGCCCGACCACGGTCGCGCCCCGCGCCCCCAGGTGCAGCGCGGCCGGGGCCGCCGAGCCGCCCTCCGCCGTACGGACCCGGGTCCGGCCCCCGGCCCGCACCACCGTCCGGCCGCGCGGGTCCGTGCCGAGCAGGACCGTGCCGAGCGCCGCCGAGTGCGCGGCGGACACCTCCCCGTACCCGTCGAGACCGGCGTCGCCGGCCGGGCCGAGCAGCCGGGCGTCCGCCGGGGGCCGGTGGAACAGCACACCGTCCGCGCTCGCCAGGGCGGACCCGGAGAGCGGCAGCCGCTCCGCCCGCTCCCGCCCGTCCACCCAGTGCCGTACGGACTCCCGGCCCGCCGCGTACACGTGGACGCGGCCCGCCGCGTCCACCGAGACGGCCGGGCCGTCCTGGACCTCGGCGTCCCCGGGGAGCGTCCGCCAGGGGCCCCAGGAGCCGTCCGCGGCCCGGATCCGGGCCGAGAGGCGCTTGTCCGCGTTCCGTACGAAGAGGTGGACCCGGCCGTCGGGGGCCGCGACCGCCACCGGGGAGCCGATTCGGCGCCCCCGGTCGTCCCCCCGCTCGGGGTTCCCCAGGCCCCGCCAGGCGAGGAACGGGCCGCCGGGGGACCGCTGTTCGAGGAGGGCGACCTCGCGCCGGTTGGCGCCGCCGTGCCCGTCGAGCGCGGCGAACCGCACCCCGAGGAGCAGCACCCGCCCGTCGGGGAGGACCGCCGAGCCGAGCGCGGGGGCGAGCGGGCCGCCGCCGAGGTCCTCCGGCTCGCCCCAGGGGCCGCCGGGCGCCGACTCGCGCCAGCGGACCGCGCGCAGGCCCAGCACCCCGTAGGCGGCGAGCCGGCCGTCCGGCTCCTCGGCGAGGGCCGGGCGGGCGCCGGGCCAGCGGTGGTGGGTGGAGCGGACCCAGCCCTTGCGGTTGGTCAGCGGGCGGTCGCCGCCGACGCCGTAGTCGCCGCAGCCCGAGGGGTTCCCGCACTGCCAGGAGGGGTCGCCGCCGTACGGGACGAGCCGGGCGGCCTTCTCCTTCAGGACCTCCGGCGGGAGGTTCTTGGGCCAGTGCCGGTTGTAGTAGCCGCGGAAGGCCGCCGTGGTGAACGCCGGTATCGGCTCGCCGTCCCGGACCGCGTCCGAGACCCGGCGGCACAGCGCGGCCCAGGTGAAGCAGGCGACCGCCGTGTGGTCCCCGTGGTCCGAGTGGCCGGGCTGCTCGGAGTCCCGCCGCCGGGTGGCCTCGTCGCTGTGCTGGACGTCCGGGTCCGGGTCCAGGGTGTGCACCACCGTGGGCCGGTAGCGGGCGAGCAGCCCGGCGAGGACGCCGACCAGGCCGTCGTAGTCGTAGGTGTCCGCCCGGGTCACGGGGGAGCCGGCCGACAGGTGGGTGCGCAGCTCCAGGGCGCGGTCCTCCCAGAGGGCGGGCAGGGCCGTGTACCGGCGGGGGGTGTGCATCGGCAGATTGAGGAAGACCAGCTCGACCCGGCGCCCCCCGTGCGCCAGCGTGTCGACCTCGGCCCGCCGGCCGCCGGGGAGCGCCAGCGTCCCGCGCTTCCAGGGCGTGAACACCGGCAGGCCGAGCGCCACCGCGTACGACTGGCGCAGGCCCTGGTGGCGGGCGGCGGAGTAGGCCGCCCGGTCCGGGGGCGTCTCGGGCATCCCCGCGATCCGGTTCCGTCCGGTGTGCTCGCCGGCCGTCACGTACACGGAGACGAGCGGGACGCCCGCGTCGAGCAGCCGCTGCGAGTCCGGGTTCATGAAGTACAGGTCGTCGTCCGGGTGCGCGGCGAACTGCATCAGGAGCGCCCGGCGGGCCCGGGCCGACGCGATCGGCTTCCCCGGCGCGGGGTCGGCGGTCGGCGCGCTCCGGCGCGGTTCCGGTACGGAGCACCCGGCGGCGGCCGCGGTGGCGGCGAGGGCGGCGGTGAGCACCGTCCGGCGGCGGGGTCGGGTGTGCGGCACTGCGGGGCCCTTCGCTCGGCGGTCTCCTGGAAGACGAAAATCTGTGCGAAGGGGTTGTGCGCGGACGGGGAGGTCGTGCGGGGGCGGGCGCGGCGGGGCCCGCGGCCGTCTCGGATGGCGGACCCCGGCAGCCGCTTACTGGTGCTTGCATTCACATGGATGTAACAGTGGGCACGGCGGCGGGGACGACGGAGTCCCGGAGCGGCCGTCCATCCCTCCCCGCGCGCGGCAACGGCGCCGAGCGCTCCCACCCGGTTCTCCGCCGGCGTCCAGCCGTGCCAGAAGGGGGTTCCACGTGCCGAACCGACCCGACCCGCAGACCGCCCGCTCCACCCTCGACGCCCTCCGCGCCGAGATCGAGCACCGCAATCCGGCGCAGCCCGAGTTCCACCAGGCCGTCCACGAGGTGCTCGACAGCCTCGCCCCGGTGCTCGCGGCCCGGCCCGAGTTCGCCGAGCCCGGCCTCCTGGAGCGGCTCGTCGAGCCCGAGCGGCAGATCATCTTCCGGGTGCCGTGGCAGGACGACCGGGGCCGGACGCACGTCAACCGGGGCTTCCGCGTCGAGTTCAACAGCGCGCTCGGCCCGTACAAGGGCGGCCTGCGCTTCCACCCCTCCGTCAACCTGGGCATCGTCAAGTTCCTCGGCTTCGAGCAGATCTTCAAGAACGCCCTGACCGGACTCGGCATCGGCGGCGGCAAGGGCGGCAGCGACTTCGACCCGCGCGGCCGCAGCGACGCCGAAGTCATGCGGTTCTGCCAGTCGTTCATGACCGAGCTGTACCGGCACCTCGGCGAGCACACCGACGTGCCGGCCGGTGACATCGGCGTCGGCGGCCGGGAGATCGGCTACCTCTTCGGCCAGTACCGGCGGATCACCAACCGCTGGGAGGCCGGCGTCCTCACCGGCAAGGGCACCGGCTGGGGCGGCTCCGCGATCCGCCCGGAGGCCACCGGCTACGGCAGCGTGCTCTTCGCGGCGGCGATGCTCCGCGAGCGCGGCGAGGACCTGGAGGGCCAGACGGCCGTCGTCTCCGGCTCCGGCAACGTGGCGCTGTATACGATCGAGAAGCTGCTCGCCCTCGGTGCCAACCCGCTCACCTGCTCCGACTCCAGCGGGTACGTGTACGACGACAAGGGCATCGACCTCGACCTGCTGAAGCGGATCAAGGAGGTCGAGCGCGGCCGCGTCGCCGACTACGCCGAGCGCCGGGGCGCCTCCGCGCGCTTCGTGCCCGGCGGCCGGGTCTGGGAGGTCCCCGCCGACGTCGCCCTGCCGTCCGCGACGCAGAACGAACTCGACGAGGACGACGCGGCGACCCTCGTCCGCAACGGCGTCAAGGCCGTCGCCGAGGGCGCCAACATGCCCACCACGGCGGAGGCGGTCCACCTCTTCCAGCGGGCCGGCGTCGCCTTCGGCCCGGGCAAGGCGGCCAACGCGGGCGGCGTCGCCGTCAGCGCCCTGGAGATGGCCCAGAACCACTCCCGCACCTCCTGGAGCGCGCAGAAGGTGGAGGCGGAGCTCGCCGGGATCATGACCTCGATCCACACCGCCTGCCACGAGACGGCCGAGCGGTACGGTGCTCCGGGCGACTACGTCACCGGGGCCAACATCGCGGGCTTCGAGCGGGTCGCCGAGGCGATGCTGGCGCAGGGCGTCATCTGAGCCGTACGCACGCGGACGGGGGACGGGGAGGAGAACCGTGACGATCGGGGCCGGGACGGACGGCGGCGACCGGGCGGGGGAGGACGCCTCCTCCGACCGGCGCCCGGTCGGGCCGGAGGAGGTCGAGGAGCTGTTGTACGCGTACGCGCCGGAGCTGCTCTCCTCGCTCGTGCGGCGGTTCGGCTCCTTCGGCTTCCGCGAGGGCGAGTCGGCCCTCCAGGAGGTCTTCGCGGAGGCCCTCCGGGAGTGGCCGGTGAAGGGCGCCCCCGACTACGAGCCGAGTTGGCTGATCACCGCCGCCATCAACCTGATGCTCGTCCGGGCGCGCGAGGCGGAGGCGCGCGTGCGCGGCGAGGAGGCGGCCCTCGCCGTCCCGAACCGCGACTTCCTGAGGCGCTTCGCCCACGACGCCCCGAAGGGCGCGTGGAAGGGGACGCTCTCGCTCCTCCTGCTCTGCTGCCACCCCGACCTGCCGCGGTCCGCCCGGACCGCGCTCGTCCTGCGCGCCGTCGGCGGTCTCCCCGCCGCGCGGGTCGCCGCCTTCTTCGACCTGCCCGAGGAGACCCTGGAGCGGTACGTGGCCAGGGCCAAGGCGACGATCGTGGAGGGGGGCTGGTCGCGGGCCCTGCCCGAGGGGGAGGAGCGCGCGGCCCGCCTCGCCGAGGTGCGGCACGTGCTCCGCCTCGTCCACGACCGGGGGTACGCGGCCGAGGCGGCCCGGCTCACCCGGCTGCTGGACCGGCTCGCACCGGACGGCGGGACGGCGGAGCGGCCGGCCCCGGCGCCGCGCGAAGGGGAGCGCCCCCGGCGGTGACCCCGGCGCGTGCGCCCGCGCATGGACCTACGTGACGTGGGGTACAGTCTTCGATCCCGATTGGCGGCCGGATGGCCCCGTATGGCAGACTGTCGGGGTTGCTCGGTTGAGTGCCGATGCTGCGCGCCTCCCGTCGGGAGGACCGGAAGCGAGTCCCACAGTACTCGTCGCTCCTCGTCAGGAGCGGACGTACGGGAATCTTCTGGGAAGCGTCAGCGGGGTACCGGCCAGGCACTCGGCGGGTGTTCTGCCCCCGGCTCGCGGTTCTTCGGCGCCGCGCCCCCTTGGTTGGGAAGTCCTCAGGGACTTCTGCGTAGAGGGAGCGCGACACGCCCGACCGCGTGGGTCGGAGGTGGAGTCATGAGAACCCCCGGGTCCAGAGCGTTACGAGACAAAGGACTACTAGTAGCCATGGCGGGACAGAAGATCCGCATCCGGCTCAAGGCCTACGACCACGAGGTCATCGACTCCTCGGCGAAGAAGATCGTCGAGACGGTGACCCGCACTGGTGCGTCGGTCGCGGGCCCGGTGCCGCTGCCCACTGAGAAGAACGTGTACTGCGTCATCAAGTCGCCGCACAAGTACAAGGACTCGCGCGAGCACTTCGAGATGCGCACGCACAAGCGCCTCATCGACATCCTCGACCCCACGCCGAAGACGGTTGACTCGCTCATGCGCCTCGACCTGCCGGCGGGCGTCGACATCGAGATCAAGCTCTGAGGTGACGCGCGAGATGGCTAAGAACATCAAGGGCATCCTGGGCGAGAAGCTCGGCATGACGCAGGTCTGGGACGAGAACAACCGGGTCGTCCCGGTCACCGTCGTCAAGGCCGGTCCGAATGTCGTGACCCAGGTCCGCACGAACGACAACGACGGCTACGAGTCGGTCCAGATCGCCTTCGGCGAGATCGACCCGCGCAAGGTGAACAAGCCCCTCAAGGGTCACTTCGCCAAGGCCGACGTCACCCCGCGCCGCCACCTGGTGGAGCTCCGCACCGCTGACGCCTCCGAGTACACGCTCGGCCAGGAGATCACCGCCGAGGTCTTCGAGGCCGGCGTGAAGGTCGACGTCACCGCGAAGAGCAAGGGCAAGGGCTTCGCCGGTGTCATGAAGCGCCACAACTTCCGTGGTGGCAAGGCTTCGCACGGTGCCCACCGCGTGCACCGCAAGCCCGGTTCCATCGGTGGCTGCGCCACCCCGGGCCGTGTCTTCAAGGGCATGAAGATGGCTGGTCGCATGGGCAACGAGCGTGTGACCACCCAGAACCTGACCGTCCACGCCGTTGACGCCGAGAAGGGTCTGCTGCTCATCAAGGGCGCCGTCCCCGGCCCCAACGGTGGCCTCGTCCTGGTCCGCACCGCGGCCAAGGGGGTTTGAGGAACCGATGAGCACCATTGACATCCTTTCGCCGGCAGGCGACAAGGCCGGGACCGTCGAGCTCCCCGCGGAGATCTTCGGCGCCAAGGTCAGCGTCCCGCTGATCCACCAGGTCGTCGTCGCGCAGCTGGCCGCGGCCCGTCAGGGCACGCACAAGACCAAGACCCGTGGCGAAGTCCGCGGTGGTGGCAAGAAGCCTTACCGCCAGAAGGGCACCGGCCGCGCCCGTCAGGGTTCGACCCGCGCCCCGCAGTTCGCCGGTGGTGGCGTCGTCCACGGCCCGCAGCCGCGTGACTACTCGCAGCGGACCCCGAAGAAGATGAAGGCCGCCGCCCTCCGCGGTGCCCTCTCGGACCGGGCCACGCACTCCCGCATCCACGTCGTCACCGGCGTGGTCGAGGGTGAGGTCTCCACCAAGGCCGCCAAGACGCTGTTCGGCAAGATCTCGGAGCGCAAGAACCTGCTCCTGGTCGCCGAGCGCTCCGACGAGGCCGCGTGGCTGTCCGCTCGTAACCTGCCCCAGGTGCACATCCTGGAGCCGGGCCAGCTCAACACGTACGACGTGATCGTCTCCGACGACGTGGTCTTCACCAAGGCCGCCCTCGAGTCCTTCGTGTCTGGCCCCCAGACCGCTGAGACCGAAGGGAGCGACGCCTGATGAGCGAGGCCGTCGTCACCAGCAAGACCTTCTCGGACCCGCGTGACATCCTCGTCAAGCCGGTCGTCTCGGAGAAGAGCTACGCCCTGCTCGACGAGAACAAGTACACGTTCATCGTCGCGCCCGGCTCCAACAAGACCCAGATCAAGCAGGCCGTCGAGGCGGTCTTCTCGGTCAAGGTCACCGGGGTCAACACGATCAACCGCCAGGGCAAGCGCAAGCGCACCCGCACCGGTTTCGGCAAGCGCGCCAACACCAAGCGCGCCATCGTGACCCTTGCTGAGGGCAACCGAATCGACATCTTCGGCGGCCCGACCGCCTGACGGCGGTCGAGTCGTCCGATATCGGACGAGGACTGAGAAATGGGTATCCGCAAGTACAAGCCGACTACGCCGGGCCGTCGTGGCTCCTCCGTAGCCGACTTCGTCGAGATCACGCGGTCCACGCCGGAGAAGTCGCTGGTCCGCCCCCTGCACAGCAAGGGCGGCCGTAACAACACCGGTCGTGTGACCGTCCGTCACCAGGGCGGTGGCCACAAGCGCGCCTACCGCGTGATCGACTTCCGTCGTCACGACAAGGACGGCGTGCCGGCCAAGGTCGCTCACATCGAGTACGACCCCAACCGCACCGCGCGCATCGCGCTGCTCCACTACGTGGACGGCGAGAAGCGCTACATCATCGCCCCCAAGGGCCTGACGCAGGGCGACCGCGTCGAGAACGGCCCCGGCGCGGACATCAAGCCCGGCAACAACCTGGCGCTCCGCAACATCCCGGTCGGTACCACGATCCACGCGATCGAGCTCCGTCCCGGTGGCGGCGCCAAGTTCGCGCGCTCGGCCGGTGCCTCCGTGCAGCTGCTGGCGAAGGAGGGCACGATGGCCCACCTTCGTATGCCCTCCGGCGAGATCCGTCTGGTCGACGCCCGCTGCCGCGCCACCATCGGCGAGGTCGGCAACGCCGAGCAGTCGAACATCAACTGGGGCAAGGCCGGCCGTAAGCGCTGGCTGGGTGTTCGCCCGACCGTCCGCGGTGTGGCGATGAACCCGGTCGACCACCCGCACGGTGGTGGTGAGGGCAAGACCTCCGGTGGTCGCCACCCGGTCTCCCCGTGGGGTCAGAAGGAGGGTCGTACTCGTTCGCCGAAGAAGGCTTCGAACAAGTACATCGTCCGCCGCCGCAAGACGAACAAGAAGCGCTAGGAGCGGGTTTAGATGCCGCGCAGTCTCAAGAAGGGACCCTTCGTCGACGGCCACCTCGTCAAGAAGGTGGACGCCCAGAACGAAGCCGGTACCAAGAACGTCATCAAGACCTGGTCCCGTCGCTCGATGATCATCCCGGCCATGCTCGGCCACACGATCGCGGTGCACAACGGCAAGACCCACATTCCGGTGTTTGTCACCGAGTCGATGGTCGGCCACAAGCTCGGCGAGTTCTCGCCGACGCGCACCTTCCGGGGTCACGTGAAGGACGACCGGAAGTCGAAGCGCCGCTAGTAGCGGGGTGGAATGACCATGACAGACACTGGAAGGACAACCATGGAAGCCAGGGCCCAGGCGCGGTACATCCGCGTCACGCCCATGAAGGCCCGCCGCGTGGTGGACCTTATCCGTGGCATGGACGCCACGGAGGCTCAGGCGGTCCTGCGTTTCGCCCCGCAGGCCGCGAGCGTGCCGGTTGGCAAGGTGCTGGACAGCGCCATCGCCAACGCCGCGCACAACTACGACCACACTGACGCCTCTTCGCTGGTCATCAGCGAGGCGTACGTGGATGAGGGCCCGACCCTGAAGCGGTTCCGTCCGCGTGCTCAGGGCCGTGCCTACCGGATCCGTAAGCGGACCAGCCACATCACCGTGGTCGTCAGCAGCAAGGAAGGAACCCGGTAATGGGCCAGAAGGTTAACCCGCATGGGTTCCGGCTCGGCATCACCACGGACTTCAAGTCCCGCTGGTACGCCGACAAGCTGTACAAGGACTACGTCAAGGAAGACGTCGCCATCCGCCGGATGATGACGTCCGGCATGGAGCGCGCCGGCATCTCGAAGGTGGAGATCGAGCGCACCCGTGACCGTGTGCGTGTGGACATCCACACCGCGCGTCCCGGCATCGTCATCGGCCGCCGCGGCGCCGAGGCCGACCGCATCCGCGGCGACCTCGAGAAGCTCACGGGCAAGCAGGTCCAGCTGAACATCCTCGAGGTCAAGAACCCCGAGATGGACGCCCAGCTGGTCGCCCAGGCCGTCGCCGAGCAGCTCTCCTCCCGCGTCTCCTTCCGCCGTGCCATGCGCAAGAGCATGCAGGGCACCATGAAGGCCGGCGCCAAGGGCATCAAGATCCAGTGCGGCGGTCGTCTCGGCGGCGCCGAGATGTCCCGCTCGGAGTTCTACCGCGAGGGCCGCGTGCCCCTGCACACGCTCCGCGCGAACGTCGACTACGGCTTCTTCGAGGCCAAGACGACCTTCGGCCGCATCGGCGTGAAGGTCTGGATCTACAAGGGCGACGTCAAGAACATCGCCGAGGTCCGCGCCGAGAACGCCGCGGCGCGTGCGGGCAACCGCCCGGCCCGTGGCGCCGGCGCCGGCGACCGCCCGGCCGGCCGTGGTGGCCGTGGTGGCGAGCGTGGCGGCCGCGGCCGCAAGCCGCAGCAGCAGTCCGCGCCGGCTGCGGAGGCCCCCAAGGCCGACGCTCCCGCCGCCGCTGCCGCTCCGGCTGAGAGCACCGGAACGGAGGCCTGACCGACATGCTGATCCCCCGTAGGGTCAAGCACCGCAAGCAGCACCACCCCAAGCGCTCGGGCATGAGCAAGGGTGGTACGCAGGTCGCGTTCGGCGAGTACGGCATCCAGGCCCTCACGCCGGCGTACGTGACCAACCGCCAGATCGAGGCGGCCCGTATCGCGATGACCCGCCACATCAAGCGTGGCGGCAAGGTCTGGATCAACATCTACCCGGACCGCCCGCTGACGAAGAAGCCCGCCGAGACCCGCATGGGTTCCGGTAAGGGTTCTCCGGAGTGGTGGATCGCGAACGTCAAGCCGGGTCGGGTGATGTTCGAACTGTCCTACCCGAACGAGAAGATCGCGCGCGAGGCCCTGACCCGTGCGGCCCACAAGCTGCCGATGAAGTGCAAGATCGTGAAGCGCGAAGCAGGTGAGCTGTGATGTCGGCCGGTACCAAGGCGTCCGAGCTGCGCGAGCTGGGCAACGAGGAGCTTCTCAACAAGCTCCGCGAGGCCAAGGAAGAGCTGTTCAACCTCCGCTTCCAGGCGGCGACGGGTCAGCTCGAGAACCACGGTCGGCTCAAGTCCGTCCGTAAGGACATCGCCCGGATCTACACCCTGATGCGTGAGCGCGAGCTGGGCATCGAGACGGTGGAGAACGCCTGATGAGCGAGAGCAACGTGACTGAAAAGACCGAGCGCAACGCTCGTAAGGTCCGCGAGGGCCTCGTCGTCAGCGACAAGATGGACAAGACCGTCGTCGTCGCTGTCGAGGACCGCGTCAAGCACGCGCTGTACGGCAAGGTCATCCGCCGTACGAACAAGCTCAAGGCTCACGACGAGCAGAACGCTGCCGGCATCGGCGACCGCGTCCTCCTGATGGAGACCCGGAAGCTGTCCGCCACGAAGCACTGGCGCGTCGTCGAGATCCTCGAGAAGGCCAAGTAATCACCTGAAGGGTTTCCTTCAGGTTCAGTTCCGCCAGGCTCGGCCGGGGCTTCCTCGTGAGGCCCCGGCCGGGAACCGGCAGACAATCAGGAGATAGACGTGATCCAGCAGGAGTCGCGACTGCGTGTCGCCGACAACACTGGTGCCAAGGAGATCCTTTGCATCCGTGTTCTCGGTGGCTCGGGTCGCCGCTACGCGGGCATCGGTGACGTCATCGTCGCCACCGTCAAGGACGCGATCCCCGGTGGCAACGTGAAGAAGGGTGACGTCGTCAAGGCGGTCATCGTTCGCACCGTCAAGGAGCGCCGCCGCCAGGACGGCTCGTACATCCGCTTCGACGAGAACGCCGCCGTCATTCTCAAGAACGACGGCGACCCTCGTGGCACCCGTATCTTCGGCCCGGTCGGCCGTGAGCTGCGCGAGAAGAAGTTCATGAAGATCATCTCGCTCGCGCCGGAGGTGCTGTAAGCATGAAGATCAAGAAGGGCGACCTGGTCCAGGTCATCACCGGTAAGGACAAGGGCAAGCAGGGCAAGGTCGTCACGGCCTTCCCCCGCGAGAACCGCGTCCTCGTCGAGGGTGTCAACCGGGTCAAGAAGCACACCAAGGCCGGTCCCTCGCAGGCCGGCGGCATCGTGACGACCGAGGCCCCGATCCACGTGAGCAACGTTCAGCTCGTCGTGGAGAAGGACGGCAAGAAGGTCGTCACGCGTGTCGGTTACCGCTTCGACGACGAGGGCAACAAGATCCGCGTTGCCAAGCGGACGGGTGAGGACATCTGATGGCTACCACCACTCCGCGTCTCAAGACGAAGTACCGCGAGGAGATCGCGGGCAAGCTGCGTGAGGAGTTCTCCTACGAGAACGTCATGCAGATCCCCGGCCTCGTGAAGATCGTGGTCAACATGGGTGTCGGCGACGCCGCCCGTGACTCGAAGCTGATCGACGGCGCGATCCGCGACCTCACGACGATCACCGGTCAGAAGCCGGCCGTCACGAAGGCCCGCAAGTCCATCGCGCAGTTCAAGCTCCGCGAGGGCCAGCCGATCGGCGCCCACGTCACGCTCCGTGGCGACCGCATGTGGGAGTTCCTGGACCGCACCCTGTCGCTCGCGCTCCCGCGCATCCGCGACTTCCGCGGCCTGTCCCCCAAGCAGTTCGACGGCCGTGGCAACTACACCTTCGGTCTCACGGAGCAGGTCATGTTCCACGAGATCGACCAGGACAAGATCGACCGTGTCCGGGGTATGGACATCACCGTGGTGACCACGGCGACCAACGACGACGAGGGCCGTGCCCTTCTGCGTCACCTCGGCTTCCCGTTCAAGGAGGCGTAAGCGAGATGGCGAAGAAGGCTCTCATCGCGAAGGCTGCCCGCAAGCCCAAGTTCGGCGTGCGCGGCTACACGCGCTGCCAGCGCTGTGGTCGTCCCCACTCCGTGTACCGCAAGTTCGGCCTGTGCCGCGTGTGCCTCCGTGAGATGGCTCACCGTGGCGAGCTGCCGGGCGTGACCAAGAGCTCCTGGTAATCCCCTTCCGTCCCTAGGACGTTGAGGATTCCCGGAGTCTCTCGGTAAGCATTGGGTCGACGGAGGCCCACCCTCACATGCCGTAGGCTGGTGGGGTTGGGCGTCCGTCGCCCGTACGACTTACTACGCCGTAGGTCCCCGCGCCGCACCCGTCCCGCCCCTGTGTGGGGAGAGGGATGGCGCACTGGAAACCCCGGCGAGAGAGGCCGAAGGCCAATTCATGACCATGACTGATCCGATCGCGGACATGCTGACTCGTCTGCGTAACGCGAACTCGGCATACCACGACACCGTGACGATGCCGCACAGCAAGATCAAGTCTCACATCGCGGAAATCCTCCAGCAGGAGGGCTTCATCACGGGCTGGAAGGTCGAGGACGCCGAGGTCGGCAAGAACCTCGTCCTCGAGCTCAAGTTCGGTCCGAACCGTGAGCGCTCCATCGCGGGCATCAAGCGGATCTCGAAGCCCGGCCTCCGGGTTTACGCGAAGTCCACCAACCTGCCGAAGGTCCTCGGCGGCCTGGGCGTGGCGATCATCTCCACGTCCCACGGTCTCCTGACCGGCCAGCAGGCAGGCAAGAAGGGCGTAGGTGGGGAAGTCCTCGCCTACGTCTGGTAGTCGGGAACGGAGGAATAGCTAATGTCGCGTATTGGCAAGCTGCCTATCCAGGTTCCCGCCGGCGTGGACGTCACCATCGAGGGCCGCACGGTCACGGTGAAGGGTTCCAAGGGCACCCTGAGCCACACCGTCGCCGCGCCGATCGAGATCGTTAAGGGCGAGGATGGCGTGCTCAACGTCAACCGTCCGAACGACGAGCGTCAGAACAAGGCCCTCCACGGCCTGTCCCGCACGCTGGTGGCCAACATGATCACCGGTGTGACCCAGGGTTACGTCAAGGCGCTCGAGATCAGCGGTGTCGGTTACCGCGTCGCCGCGAAGGGCTCCAACCTGGAGTTCCAGCTCGGTTACAGCCACCCGATCCTGGTCGAGGCGCCCGAGGGCATCTCGTTCAAGGTCGAGTCGCCGACCAAGTTCTCGGTCGAGGGCATCGACAAGCAGAAGGTCGGCGAGGTCGCCGCCAACATCCGCAAGCTGCGCAAGCCCGACCCGTACAAGGCCAAGGGCGTCAAGTACGCGGGCGAGGTCATCCGCCGCAAGGTCGGAAAGGCTGGTAAGTAAAGCCATGGCATACGGTGTGAAGATCGCCAAGGGCGACGCCTACAAGGGCGCCGCCAAGAAGCGCCGCCACATCCGCATCCGCAAGAACGTGTCGGGTACGGCGGAGCGTCCGCGCCTCGTCGTGACGCGTTCGAACCGCGGCATCACCGCTCAGGTCATCGACGACCTCAAGGGTCACACCCTTGCGTCGGCGTCGACCCTGGACGCGTCGATCCGCGGTGGCGAGGGCGACAAGTCCGCGAAGGCCAAGCAGGTCGGTTCCCTGGTCGCCGAGCGCGCCAAGGCCGCCGGCGTCGAGGCTGTCGTGTTCGACCGTGGTGGCAACAGGTACGCCGGGCGCATTGCCGCTCTGGCTGACGCCGCCCGCGAAGCCGGGCTGAAGTTCTGAGCCCCGGTTCCGGGACCAACGGACGTAACAGAGAGAGGTAATCCAAATGGCTGGACCCCAGCGCCGCGGAAGCGGTGCCGGTGGCGGCGAGCGGCGGGACCGGAAGGGCCGCGACGGTGGCGCTGCCGCCGAGAAGACCGCGTACGTTGAGCGCGTCGTCGCGATCAACCGCGTCGCCAAGGTTGTCAAGGGTGGTCGTCGCTTCAGCTTCACCGCGCTGGTCGTGGTGGGCGACGGTGACGGCACCGTAGGTGTCGGTTACGGCAAGGCCAAGGAAGTTCCCGCGGCCATCGCCAAGGGCGTCGAGGAAGCCAAGAAGAACTTCTTCAAGGTTCCCCGCATCCAGGGCACCATCCCTCACCCGATCCAGGGCGAGAAGGCCGCGGGCGTCGTCCTGCTCAAGCCGGCTTCCCCCGGTACCGGTGTGATCGCCGGTGGCCCGGTGCGCGCCGTCCTCGAGTGCGCCGGCGTTCACGACATCCTGTCGAAGTCGCTCGGCTCCGACAACGCGATCAACATCGTGCACGCGACCGTGGAGGCCCTCAAGGGCCTGCAGCGTCCCGAGGAGATCGCGGCCCGCCGCGGTCTGCCCCTCGAGGACGTCGCTCCCGCGGCTCTGCTCCGTGCGCGTGCCGGGGCGGGTGCGTAATGGCTCGCCTCAAGGTCACGCAGACGAAGTCGTACATCGGCAGCAAGCAGAACCACCGCGACACCCTGCGCTCGCTCGGCCTCAAGAAGGTCAACGACGTGGTTGTCAAGGAGGACCGCCCCGAGTTCCGCGGCATGGTGCACACCGTCCGCCACCTCGTGACGGTCGAGGAGGTTGACTGACATGGCGGAGAACAACCCGCTGAAGGCCCACAACCTCCGTCCCGCCCCCGGCGCCAAGACCGCGAAGACCCGTGTCGGTCGTGGTGAGGCGTCGAAGGGTAAGACGGCCGGTCGTGGTACGAAGGGCACGAAGGCCCGCTACCAGGTTCCGGAGCGCTTCGAGGGCGGGCAGATGCCCCTCCACATGCGCCTCCCGAAGCTGAAGGGCTTCAAGAACCCCTTCCGCACCGAGTACCAGGTCGTGAACCTGGACAAGCTGGCCGCGCTCTACCCGCAGGGTGGCGAGGTCACGGTGGCCGATCTGGTCGCCAAGGGCGCGGTGCGCAAGAACCAGCTCGTCAAGGTCCTGGGCCAGGGCGAGGTCTCCGTGGCGCTGCAGGTGACGGTCGACGCCGTCTCCGGCTCCGCCAAGGAGAAGATCGCCGCCGCCGGCGGCACCGTCACCGAGCTCGTCTGAGACGACCGCTCGATGGCTTGAACATCCGACCGGGGATGCCTCTCAAAAGGGGCATCCCCGGTTGGTCGTTCCTAGGGGGGCATGGTCGCCGGTAAGGTGGCGTGCACTGTCTAGGCTCCGTGCGGTATGCCCGCACGGAATTGATGACCGATACCTATCCAGTGATTCTTCGAATCTCAAGACCGTCACCCTTGACGCATAGCGCGGGGGTCGCAGGAGGCACCGTGCTCACCGCGTTCGCCCGGGCGTTCAAGACGCCCGACCTGCGCAAGAAGCTGCTCTTCACGCTCGGCATCATCGTGCTGTACCGGCTCGGGGCCCACGTCCCGGTCCCCGGTGTCAAGTACGAGGCCGTCCAGCAGTGTGTCAAGCAGGCCAGCGAGGGCAACAACAGCCTGTTCGGCCTGGTCAACATGTTCAGTGGCGGGGCGCTGCTGCAGATCACCATCTTCGCGCTCGGCATCATGCCGTACATCACGGCGAGCATCATCCTGCAGCTGCTGACCGTCGTGATCCCGCGCCTGGAAGCCCTCAAGAAGGAGGGACAGTCCGGTACCGCCAAGATCACGCAGTACACCCGGTACCTGACGATCGCCCTCGCCATCCTCCAGGGCACCGGCCTCGTCGCCACCGCCAAGAGCGGCGCGCTCTTCAGCGGCTGCATCGTCGCCGACCAGGTCGTCCCCGACCAGTCGATCTTCACCATCGCCGTCATGGTCCTCACCATGACCGCCGGTACGGCCCTCGTCATGTGGCTCGGTGAGCTGATCACCGACCGCGGCATCGGCAACGGCATGTCGATCCTGATGTTCATCTCGATCGCCGCCGGCTTCCCGGGTGCCCTGTGGGCCATCAAGGAGAGCGGCAAGCTCGCCCAGGGCTGGATCGAGTTCGGCGTCGTCATCCTGATCGGCTTCGTGATGGTGGCCCTCGTGGTCTTCGTCGAGCAGGCCCAGCGACGCATCCCGGTCCAGTACGCGAAGCGCATGATCGGCCGGCGCTCCTACGGCGGTACGTCCACGTACATCCCGCTGAAGGTGAACCAGGCGGGTGTGATTCCCGTCATCTTCGCGTCGTCGCTGCTCTACATCCCGGCCCTCGTCGCGCAGTTCTCGAGCTCCACCTCCGGCTGGAAGACCTGGATCGAAGCCCACTTCGTCAAGGGTGACCACCCGTACTACATCGCCGCCTACTTCCTCCTGATCGTGTTCTTCGCCTTCTTCTACGTGGCGATCTCGTTCAACCCCGAGGAAGTCGCCGACAACATGAAGAAGTATGGTGGCTTCATCCCGGGTATCCGGGCCGGTCGACCTACTGCCGAGTACCTGAGCTACGTGCTCAACAGGATCACTTGGCCGGGCTCGCTGTACTTGGGTCTGATCGCTCTCGTGCCGACGATGGCGTTGGCAGGCTTCGGTGGCGCCAATGCCAACTTCCCCTTCGGCGGGACGAGCATCCTCATCATCGTGGGTGTGGGGCTGGAGACCGTGAAGCAGATCGAGAGCCAGCTCCAGCAGCGCAATTACGAAGGGTTCCTCCGCTGATGCGAATCGTCCTCGTCGGACCGCCCGGTGCGGGCAAGGGCACGCAGGCCGCGTTCCTTGCCAAGAACCTGGACATCCCGCACATCTCCACGGGTGATCTGTTCCGCGCCAACATCTCTCAGGGCACGGAGCTGGGCCTCAAGGCCAAGGCGTTCATGGACGCCGGCGACCTGGTGCCCGACGAGGTGACCATCGGGATGGCCAAGGACCGCATGGAGCAGCCGGACGCCGCCAACGGCTTCCTGCTCGACGGCTTCCCCCGGAACGTCGCTCAGGCGGAGGCGCTGGACGCCGTCCTGAAGGCGGAGGGCATGGAGCTCGACGCGGTCCTGGACCTGGAGGTCCCCGAGGACGAGGTCGTGAAGCGGATCGCGGGTCGCCGCATCTGCCGCAAGGACAGTGCGCACGTCTTCCACGTGACGTACAACGCGCCGAAGGTCGAGGGCGTCTGCGACGTCTGCGGCGGCGAGCTCTACCAGCGCGACGACGACTCCGAGGAGACGGTCCGCCGTCGCCTGGAGGTCTACCACACGCAGACCGAGCCGATCATCGACTACTACCGGGCGCAGAACCTGGTCGTGACGATCTCGGCGCTCGGCAAGGTGGACGAGGTCACCGCCAAGGCGATGGACGCGCTCAAGAAGTAACCCCGGTTCGTTCGACACGGCCGCGGTGCCCCTCGGGGGCGCCGCGGCCGTATCGTTGTTCCGTCCCCCTTTTACCCAGTGGAAAGGCCCCGGTCACGATGGTGCAGATCAAGACCCCCGAGCAGATCGCGAAGATGCGCGAGGCGGGGCTGGTCGTCGCCGCCATCCACGCGGCGACCCGCGAGGCGGCCGTGCCGGGCGCCACGACCCGGGACCTGGACGAGGTCGCGCGGAAGGTCATCGCCGACCACGGGGCGAAGTCGAACTTCCTGGGGTACGGCGGGTTCCCCGCGACGATCTGCACCTCGGTGAACGAGGTCGTCGTCCACGGCATCCCCGACGACAAGACGGTCCTCAAGGACGGCGACGTCATCTCGATCGACTGCGGCGCGATCGTGGACGGCTGGCACGGCGACGCGGCCTACACGGCCTTCGTGGGCACGGGCCACGCCCCGGAGCTGATCGAGCTCTCCCGGGTGACGGAGGAGTCGATGTGGGCCGGCATCGCGGCCATGAAGACCGGCAACCGCCTGGTCGACGTCTCCCGCGCGATCGAGACCTACATCAAGCGGCAGCCGCGGCCGGCGGTCGGCGACCACAGCCTCGGCCGGTACGGGATCATCGAGGACTACGGCGGCCACGGCATCGGGACCGAGATGCACATGGACCCGCACCTGCTGAACTACGTCTCCCGCAAGCGCGGCAAGGGCCCGAAGCTGGTCCCCGGCTTCTGCCTGGCCATCGAGCCCATGGTCTCCCTCGGCACCCCCCGCACGGAGGTCCTGGCGGACGGCTGGACCGTCATCACCACCGACGGCACCTGGTCCTCCCACTGGGAGCACAGCGTGGCGGTGACGGAGGAGGGCCCCCTGGTCCTGACGGCGGTCGACGGCGGCAAGGCGAAGCTGGCGGAGCTGGGGATCACGGCGGCGCCGGATCCCCTGGCCTGACGGGCGCGGTGCCCCGCGTCCACCGGTCGGAGGCCGGCGCAGCCCCTCGAAGCTTGTGAGGCGCCCCCGGCGCCGAGCCCGCGAGAGGGGCGTCGGGGATGGGTCGGCGGCAAGGCCAAGCCGGCGGAGCTGGGGATCACGGCGGCGCCGGATCCCCTGGCCTGACGGGGGCGGTGCCCCGCGTCGCCGGTCGGAGGTCGGCGGAGCCGGGAATCGCGGTGGCGGCGGATTCGTTGGTCCGGGTCTGGAAGGTACGCATTTTCTACGGCATGGCGGCTTGCGTAAGGATCATTTCGGGTGGGCAGACTTCCCGATTCGTCTTTTCCTGGGGCCTGACGTAGACTGATGCGTCGGCTCTCGTGTATCCGTGTGTCCGCACGCGGCGGCGAAAGTCGATCAAGGTAGCCGATTCGAAAGGCGAAGCGTGGCCAAGAAGCAAGGTGCCATCGAGATCGAGGGCACCGTGATCGAGTCCCTCCCGAACGCCATGTTCAAGGTGGAGCTCCAGAACGGTCACAAGGTCCTCGCGCACATCTCCGGCAAGATGCGGATGCACTACATCCGTATCCTCCCGGACGACCGGGTCGTCGTGGAGCTCTCTCCGTACGACCTGACGCGTGGCCGGATCGTCTACCGCTACAAGTAGATCTTGCCCGCACCCCGCCTCCGCGCGCGGGTGGTGGCACTGACCCGGAGAACCTCACATCCCATGAAGGTCAAGCCGAGCGTCAAGAAGATCTGCGACAAGTGCAAGGTGATCCGCCGTCACGGCCGGGTCATGGTCATCTGCGACAACCTGCGCCACAAGCAGCGCCAGGGCTGACGCACGCCGACCGACCTGCATTTCGCAGTTCTTCGCGCGACGCATAGCAACACGTACATACGCAGAGCCCGTCCGACCGTGTCCCACGGTTGACGGCACCTCCGGCGGGGGCCGGGGACCCGACCTGTACCTCATACGGCAGCCGGGAACGGTTCTGCAGCAGACCCCCGAGAACACAGGAGCCATTGAATGGCACGCGTTTCCGGTGTTGACATCCCGCGCGAAAAGCGTGTGGTGGTCGCACTCACCTACGTCTTCGGCATCGGGCGCACCCGGTCCGAGGAGATTCTCGCCGCGACCGGCGTGAACCCGTCCACCCGTGTCCGCGACCTCGCCGAGGAAGACCTCGTCAAGATCCGCGAGTACGTGGACGCCAACCTCCGTACCGAGGGTGACCTCCGCCGTGAGATCGCCGCCGACATCCGCCGCAAGGTCGAGATCGGCTGCTACCAGGGCCTCCGCCACCGTCGTGGCCTGCCCGTCCGCGGTCAGCGCACCAGCACGAACGCTCGTACCCGCAAGGGCCCGCGTCGCGCCATCGCCGGCAAGAAGAAGCCGGGCAAGAAGTAGTCCTCAGCGGACGCTTGACCAAGCGGTCTTCGCTGTAGGACCGACCACCTCCCGTAGGAGTTATAGATGCCCCCCAAGGGTCGTCAGGGCGCTGCCAAGAAGGTGCGCCGCAAGGAAAAGAAGAACGTCGCTCACGGCCACGCGCACATCAAGAGCACGTTCAACAACACGATCGTCTCGATCACGGACCCCTCGGGCAACGTGATCTCCTGGGCCTCCGCCGGCCACGTCGGCTTCAAGGGCTCGCGCAAGTCCACCCCCTTCGCCGCGCAGATGGCCGCCGAGTCGGCCGCCCGCCGCGCGCAGGAGCACGGGATGCGCAAGGTCGACGTCTTCGTCAAGGGTCCCGGCTCCGGCCGTGAGACCGCGATCCGCTCCCTCCAGGCCACCGGCCTCGAGGTCGGCTCGATCCAGGACGTCACCCCCACGCCGCACAACGGCTGCCGTCCCCCCAAGCGCCGCCGCGTCTGACGCACGGCCTGCTTGATTCAGGACTTCGGGCGGTACGGCTCCTCGGGGCCGTGCCGCCCGTACCCTTGCAGTACAAGTCGGACGTCAAATAGTGGGCGTCCACGACTGAAGGACACAACATGCTTATCGCTCAGCGTCCGTCGCTGACCGAAGAGGTCGTCGACGAGTTCCGCTCCCGGTTCGTGATCGAGCCGCTGGAGCCGGGCTTCGGCTACACCCTCGGCAACTCCCTCCGCCGTACCCTCCTCTCCTCGATCCCGGGTGCCGCCGTCACCAGCATCCGCATCGACGGCGTCCTGCACGAGTTCACCACCGTGCCCGGCGTCAAGGAGGACGTCACCGACCTCATCCTGAACATCAAGCAGCTGGTCGTCTCCTCGGAGCACGACGAGCCGGTCGTGATGTACCTGCGCAAGCAGGGCCCGGGTCTGGTCACCGCCGCCGACATCGCGCCCCCGGCCGGTGTCGAGGTGCACAACCCCGACCTCGTCCTGGCGACCCTGAACGCCAAGGGCAAGCTGGAGATGGAGCTGACCGTCGAGCGCGGTCGCGGCTACGTCTCCGCCGTGCAGAACAAGCAGGTCGGCCAGGAGATCGGCCGCATCCCGGTCGACTCCATCTACTCGCCGGTGCTCAAGGTCACGTACAAGGTCGAGGCGACCCGTGTCGAGCAGCGCACCGACTTCGACAAGCTGATCGTCGACGTCGAGACCAAGCAGGCCATGCGCCCGCGCGACGCCATGGCGTCCGCCGGCAAGACCCTGGTCGAGCTGTTCGGTCTGGCGCGCGAGCTCAACATCGACGCCGAGGGCATCGACATGGGCCCGTCCCCCACGGACGCCGCCCTGGCCGCCGACCTGGCGCTGCCGATCGAGGAGCTGGAGCTCACCGTCCGCTCCTACAACTGCCTCAAGCGCGAGGGCATCCACTCCGTGGGCGAGCTCGTGGCGCGCTCCGAGGCGGACCTGCTCGACATCCGCAACTTCGGTGCGAAGTCGATCGACGAGGTCAAGGCGAAGCTGGCCGGTATGGGCCTGGCGCTGAAGGACTCGCCGCCCGGATTCGACCCGACCGCCGCCGCCGACGCGTTCGGTGCGGACGACGACGCGGATGCCGGTTTCGTCGAGACCGAGCAGTACTGACGGTCGCGATCTTGCTGCGGGCCGGTTCCGGCTGGTCGCGCCCACGCGGCGGTAGCCGCAAGATCGATACCTCCCCGCGCCCCTTTGGGGCGCGGGGTCTCCGACGGGTGACCGCCCGCTCGGACACTGACATCGGTACCTCATACGGCCGGTGCAGATCACAAGGAGAAACACCATGCCGCGTCCCGCGAAGGGTGCCCGCCTCGGCGGTTCCGCCGCGCACGAGAAGCTGCTCCTCGCCAACCTGGCGAAGTCGCTCTTCGAGCACGGCCGCATCACCACGACCGAGGCCAAGGCCCGCCGCCTGCGTCCGGTCGCCGAGCGCCTGATCACCAAGGCGAAGAAGGGCGACATCCACAACCGTCGCCTGGTGCTGCAGACGATCACCGACAAGGGCGTCGTCCACACCCTCTTCACCGAGATCGCCCCGCGTTACACGGAGCGTCCGGGTGGCTACACCCGCATCACCAAGATCGGCAACCGTCGTGGCGACAACGCCCCGATGGCCGTGATCGAGCTGGTCGAGGGCGAGATCGCCAAGAAGGCGACCGTCGCCGAGGCCGAGGCCGCCACCAAGCGCGCCGTCAAGGAGGCCGACGAGGCCCCCAAGGCCGAGGAGACCAAGGACGAGGCCGCCGAGGCCCCGGCCGAGGAGTCGAAGGACGCGTAAGCGTTTTTCCGGCGTTTTCCGTGTGCGGGCCCGTACCCCCTGGGGTGCGGGCCCGTTCCCGTGTGTTTGAGAGGATCTTCCGCGTGAGCGACGACGTGCAGGACGGTTTCGTACGGGTCCGGATGGACCTTTCGTACGACGGCAGGGACTTCTCCGGCTGGGCCAAGCAGGCCCACGGGCAGCGGACCGTCCAGGGGGACATCGAGGACGCCCTGCGGACCGTGACCCGGTCCAGGGAGACGTACGAGCTGACCGTCGCCGGGCGGACCGACGCCGGGGTGCACGCGCGCGGCCAGGTCGCCCACGTGGACCTGCCCCTGGAGCTGTGGGAGGAGCACCGCGACAAGCTGCTGCGGCGGCTCGCGGGCCGCCTCGCGCACGACGTGCGGATCTGGTCCCTGACCGAGGCCCCCGCCGGCTTCAACGCCCGTTTCTCCGCGATCTGGCGCCGCTACGCCTACCGCGTCACCGACAACCCCGGCGGGGTCGACCCGCTGCTGCGCGGGCACGTCCTCTGGCACGACTGGACCCTCGACGCGGACGCCATGAACGAGGCCGCCGCCGCGCTCGTCGGCGAGCACGACTTCGCCGCGTACTGCAAGAGGCGCGAGGGCGCCACCACCATCCGCACCCTCCAGGAGCTGCGCTGGGAGCGGCGGTCCGACGGCGTCCTCGAAGCGACCGTCAAGGCGGACGCCTTCTGCCACAACATGGTCCGCTCGCTCGTCGGCGCGCTGCTCTTCGTCGGCGACGGGCACCGGCCGGTGGACTGGCCGGGCAAGGTGCTCGCGGCCGGGGTCCGGGACTCGGCCGTGCACGTCGTGCGGCCGCACGGCCTCACCCTCGAAGAGGTCGGCTACCCGGCCGACGAGCTGCTCGCCGCCCGGAACCGGGAGGCGCGCAACAAGCGGTCACTGCCCGGGAGCGCCGGCTGCTGCTGAGGCCTGGGACTTGCCGCGGGCGTAGATCTGGTTGAAGGCGAAGGTGCCCAGGTCGTCGCTGTTCTGGAAGACGCCCTTGTCGGCCGTGGTGACCTTCTTGCCGCTGGTGAAGCCGGCCTGGGTGAAGTACGCGTAGCGGCCGATCGCGTTCGACCGGCGCAGGCAGACCGTGGCGCGGCAGAAGTCGCCCACGCCCGCGCCGGCCAGGGGCGCGATGCCGCCGGTGGCCCGGTCCTTCGCCTTGAGGGCGGCGGCCTCGGAGGGGAAGACGGCGACGCCGACGGTGACCGCCACGCCGTCCCGCACGTAGGTGGCGCGGAGGACCTTCTGGCAGCCGTTGTCCTTCAGGACGGCGCCGAGGCCGCCCTGGGTGACGGCCGCGCAGTTCGTCGTGGCGGAGGTCGCGCCCTTCTTGTACGGGCGGCCGCTCATGGTCAGCTTCTTGCCCGGGAAGAGGCCCTCGGCGGTGAGCGGGGCCCTGTCCTTCTTCGGGTCCGAGATGTAGTCCTTCGGGTTCGGCGGGGGCGGCGGCGCCACCGAGGAGAACGTCGGCTCGGGGGTGGGGGCCTCGGTGGGGGAGGCCGTGGCGGTGGGGGTCCCGCCGCCGTTCTTCGCGGTGTCGTCCTTCTTGCCGGTGACCACCACGGCGGTGGCGACGACCGCGCCGACGACCAGGGCGGCCAGGACCCCGCCGCCGACCGTCAGGAGGCGCTTGCGGCGGGCGCGGGAGGCCGAGGCGTCGGCCAGGGCGCTCCAGTCGGGGGTGGGCCCGCCGCCGCCCTGCGGGCCGGGGAAGGGGCCGGGGGCCGGTGCGCCCGGGAAGGGGGCCGGAGCGGGGCCGCCCTGCGGGCCGGGGTATCCGTAGCCGCCCGCCCCCTGCCCGTACCCCTGGTCCCGGTCCTGGCCCTGCTGCCCGTGCGCCCCCCGGTCCTGCTCGCCGTACCCCTGCTGCCCCTGCTGTCCCTGTCGCTGCGGCTCCTGCGGCCACTGCGGTCCCCCAAAGCTCATGCCGCGCATCCTAAACCGGTTGGGCCGGGCCGACGCGGGCGGCGACAATGCACCTCATGGGACACGTCGAGGCCGCACATCTTGAGTACTACCTCCCCGACGGGAGGGTCCTGCTCGGGGA
Source organism: Streptomyces sp. NPDC098101 (assembly GCF_044760185.1). Classification (NCBI taxonomy): domain Bacteria; kingdom Bacillati; phylum Actinomycetota; class Actinomycetes; order Kitasatosporales; family Streptomycetaceae; genus Streptomyces; species Streptomyces sp. NPDC098101. The sequence goes on from NZ_JBIWAS010000003.1 coordinate 372,050, forward strand.
CGCCTCCTTCCGGGTGGGGGAGGGGGCCGTCGTCGCCCTCGTCGGGGCCAACGGCGCCGGCAAGACCACGCTCCTCCGGATGATCGCCGGAGAGCTCCAGCCGCACGGCGGCTCCGTCACCGTCAGCGGCGGCCTCGGCGTGATGCCGCAGTTCGTCGGCTCCGTACGGGACGGGTCGACCGTCCGCGACCTGCTCGTCTCGGTCGCCCAGCCCCGCATCAGGGAGGCCGCGAAGGCGGTGGACGAGGCCGAGCACCTGATCATGACGGTCGACGACGAGGCCGCGCAGATGAGGTACGCGCAGGCGCTCTCCGACTGGGCCGAGGTGCAGGGGTACGAGGCGGAGACCCTCTGGGACATCTGCACCACGGCCGCGCTCGGCGTCCCGTACGAGAAGGCGCAGTTCCGGGAGGCCCGGACGCTCTCCGGCGGCGAGCAGAAGCGCCTCGTGCTCGAGGCGCTGCTGCGCGGCCCCGACGAGGTGCTGCTCCTGGACGAGCCCGACAACTACCTCGACGTGCCCGGCAAGCGGTGGCTGGAGGAGCGGCTGCGGGAGACCCGCAAGACCGTGCTCTTCATCTCCCACGACCGGGAGCTGCTCTCCCGGGCCGCGCAGAAGATCGTCGCGGTCGAGCCCGGTCCGGCCGGTTCGGACGTGTGGGTGCACGGCGGCGGCTTCGACACCTTCCACGACGCGCGGCGGGAGCGGTTCGCCCGCTTCGAGGAGCTGAAGCGGCGCTGGGAGGAGAAGCACGCCCAGCTGAGGAAGCTCGTGGTGAACCTGCGGCAGGCGGCCGCGGTCAGCCACGAGATGGCCTCGCGGTACGCGGCGGCGCAGACCCGGCTGCGGAAGTTCGAGGAGGCCGGGCCGCCGCCGGAGCCGCCGCGCGAGCAGGACATCAGGATGCGGCTGCGCGGCGGACGGACCGGGGTGCGGGCCGTGACCGTCGAGAACCTGGAGCTGACCGGGCTGATGAAGCCGTTCTCCCTGGAGGTCTTCTACGGGGAGCGGGTCGCCGTCCTCGGCTCGAACGGCTCCGGCAAGTCGCACTTCCTGCGGCTGCTCGCCGGGGACGAGTCGGTCGCGCACACCGGGACGTGGAAGCTGGGCGCCCGGGTCGTGCCCGGTCACTTCGCGCAGACCCACGCCCATCCGGAGCTGGCCGGGCGTCCGCTGGTCGACATCCTGTGGTCGGAGCACTCCAAGGACCGGGGCGGGGCGATGTCCGTGCTGCGCCGGTACGAGCTGGAGCGCCAGGGCGACCAGCCCTTCGACAAGCTCTCGGGCGGCCAGCAGGCCCGCTTCCAGATCCTGCTGCTCGAACTGGCGGGGACGACGGCGCTGCTCCTCGACGAGCCGACGGACAACCTGGACCTGGAGTCGGCCGAGGCGCTCCAGGACGGTCTGGAGTCGTACGAGGGGACGGTGATGGCCGTCACGCACGACCGCTGGTTCGCGAAGAGCTTCGACCGGTTCCTGGTCTTCGGCTCCGACGGGGTCGTACGGGAGACGAGCGAGCCGGTGTGGGACGAGCGGCGGGTCGAGCGGGCGCGGTAGGGGCGGCGCGGGCCCGTGTGGCGGGCCCGCGCGTTTTGACCCGTCCGGGGTGGCGCGGGTACTGTTGCGGTTTGTTATGCGTGGTGGCTTCGCCGTACTCCGGCGAGAGGCCCTTGCGCAGGTTCCCTGGAGCAGTTACCAGTGGCTCGCATACGGGCGTCGTTCCCGGCAGTGCAGGCCCCAGCTGCATGATCGCTTCAGGTGTGTCTGGACTCCATCCACTGAAGAAGCGAAGGCTACGAAGTGCGTACGTACAGCCCCAAGCCCGGCGATGTCACTCGCCAGTGGCACATCATCGACGCGCAGGACGTTGTCCTGGGCCGTCTCGCGACCACGGCCGCGAACCTCCTCCGAGGCAAGCACAAGCCGGTGTACGCGCCCCACATGGACATGGGCGACTTCGTCATCATCATCAACGCCGACAAGGTCCACCTGTCCGGCAACAAGAAGACCCAGAAGCTGGCGTACCGCCACTCCGGCTTCCCGGGCGGTCTGCGCTCCGTCCGCTACGACGAGCTGCTGGACAAGAACCCCGAGAAGGCCGTCGAGAAGGCCATCAAGGGCATGATCCCCAAGAACACCCTGGGCCGTCAGATGCTCTCGAAGCTGAAGGTCTACGCGGGCGAGAACCACCCGCACGCTGCTCAGCAGCCGGTCCCGTTCGAGATCACCCAGGTCGCGCAGTAGTTCCGGCCACACCCCCTAAGAACGAAAGAAATCTGAGGAGCATCGTGGCCGAGACCACCCCCGAGACCCCCGTCGACGAGTTCGAGGGCGTCGAGGAGTACACCACCGAGACCGAGCTCGTCGAGGGTGAGTACACCTCCGAGTCGCTCGCGTCCCGCTTCGGCGACCCGCAGCCGGCCGCCGGCCTGGGCCGTCGCAAGAACGCCATCGCCCGCGTCCGGATCGTTCCGGGCACCGGCAAGTGGAAGATCAACGGTCGCACCCTTGAGGACTACTTCCCCAACAAGGTGCACCAGCAGGAAGTCAACGAGCCCTTCAAGGTGCTCGAGCTCGACAACCGCTACGACGTCATCGCCCGCATCGCGGGTGGCGGTGTCTCCGGTCAGGCCGGCGCCCTGCGCCTCGGCGTGGCCCGTGCGCTGAACGAGGCGGACGTCGAGAACAACCGCCCGGCGCTGAAGAAGGCCGGCTTCCTCTCCCGCGACGACCGTGCGGTCGAGCGCAAGAAGGCCGGTCTCAAGAAGGCCCGTAAGGCCCCGCAGTACAGCAAGCGTTAATCGCCTGCTCGGTCTGCATTCCGTACGCCCCGGCGGCACTGCCCGTGCCGTCGGGGCGTACGTTTTTTCATACGCTCTTTCATAAGCTTGGGCACGTATTCTCGGAGGACAGCTGTGGGACGACTCTTCGGCACGGACGGCGTACGCGGCGTCGCCAACGCGGATCTGACGGCGGAGCTGGCGCTCGGCCTGTCCGTGGCGGCGGCGCACGTGCTCGCCGAGGCGGGCACCTTCGAGGGGCATCGGCCGACCGCCGTGGTCGGGCGCGACCCGCGCGCGTCCGGAGAGTTCCTGGAGGCGGCCGTCGTGGCCGGCCTCGCCAGCGCCGGCGTCGACGTGCTGCGCGTCGGCGTCCTGCCCACCCCGGCCGTGGCCCACCTCACCGGCGTCCTCGGCGCCGACCTCGGCGTGATGCTCTCCGCGAGCCACAACGCCATGCCCGACAACGGCGTCAAGTTCTTCGCGCGCGGCGGCCACAAGCTGGCCGACGAACTGGAGGACAAGATCGAAGCCGTGTACGAGGAGCACCGCACCGGCGCCCCCTGGGACCGTCCGACCGGTGCCGGCGTCGGCCGCGTCCGCGACTACGACGAGGGCTTCGACACGTACGTCGCCCACCTCATCGCGGTCCTCCCCAACCGGCTCGACGGTCTGAAGGTCGTCCTGGACGAGGCCCACGGCGCCGCCTCCCGCGTCTCGCCCGAGGCCTTCGCCCGGGCCGGCGCCGAGGTGATCACCATCGGCGCGCAGCCGGACGGCCTCAACATCAACGACGGCTGCGGCTCCACCCACCTCGACCTGCTCCGGGCCGCCGTGGTCGAGCACGGCGCCGACCTGGGCGTCGCGCACGACGGCGACGCCGACCGCTGCCTCGCCGTGGACGCGGCGGGCAACGAGGTCGACGGCGACCAGATCCTCGCCGTGCTCGCCCTCGCCATGCGCGAGGCCGGCACCCTGCGCGGCGACACGGTCGTCGCGACCGTCATGTCCAACCTGGGCTTCAAGCTCGCCATGGAGCGCGAGGGCCTGAACCTCGTCCAGACGGCGGTCGGCGACCGTTACGTCCTGGAGTCCATGAAGGAGCACGGCTACGCGCTCGGCGGCGAGCAGTCGGGCCACGTCATCGTGCTCGACCACGCCACCACCGGCGACGGCACCCTCACCGGCCTCATGCTGGCCGCCCGGGTCGCCGCCACCGGCAAGTCCCTCGCGGACCTCGCCGGGGTGATGGAGCGGCTGCCGCAGATCCTGATCAACGTCAAGGACGTCGACAAGTCGCGCGTCACCACCTCCGGCGAGCTGGCCGCCGCCGTCACCGAGGCCGAGCGCGAGCTCGGCTCCACCGGCCGGGTGCTGCTCCGCTCCTCGGGCACCGAGCCGCTGGTCCGCGTCATGGTCGAGGCCGCCGACATCGAGCAGGCCCGGTCGGTCGCGCAGCGCCTCGCGGACGTCGTGAAGTCCGCGCTGGGCTAGCCTTTCTGAGGCACCGTCATGCGATGAGGGCCCCGTCGCGCCGGACTCCGGTGCGGCGGGGCCCTCTCCGTCAGTGGCCCTTGCCCTTGCCCTTGTGCGACGGGCGGCGCCAGCGGCCGCGCTGGGTGTCCCACAGGGCCCGCTGGGCGTACAGCGTCGCCGTCCCGGCGAGGACGATCCCGAAGAGGTTGAGCGCGAGCTGTTCGAGCGAGCCCGCCATCTGGGCCAGGTCGCCGTAGGCGAGCGCCACCGCCGCGTTCGCGCCCGCCGGGACCGTCGTCACCGAGATCGCCACGCCCACCAGGGCCCCCGACTTGGCGGAGGTCAGGGAGAGGGTGCCGGCCGCGCCCGCGAGCAGCGCCACGACGAAGGAGAACGGGTCGGGCTGCCAGACGAAGCGGGTGTTGGGGCGCTCCGCCTCCAGCTGGGCCCGGCTGAACAGGTCCAGCGCGTCCATCGCCAGGCTGAACAGCGTGGTGGCCGCGATCGCCACCGCGAAGCCCACGAACAGCGCGAGCAGCGAGCGCGCGGCCAGCCTCGGGGCGCGCCGCACCGCCGCCGTGCAGACCCCGGCGAGCGGGCCGAACTCCGGGCCGACCGCCATCGCGCCCACGATCAGGATCGCGTTGTCCAGGACGACGCCGCAGGCCGCGAGCATCGTGGCCAGGACCATGAACGCGCAGTACGTGACCGAGAGCGTCGACTCCTCGTGCGTCGCCTCGGTGAGCTCCTCCCAGAGCACCGCGTCGGCGGCCTCGCCGGGCGCCTCCCGCTCGGCCGCGTCGGCCCGCTCGGACAGCGACAGGTCGATGCTCTGGACGGCGATCGAACCGTCCCGGTCGATCCCGAGGCCGCGCAGCTCGCGCAGCAGCTCGTCGCCCGCCTCGCGGGCCACGTCGCACAGCACCACGTCCCCGGCCGGGTCGCGGGCCGCGCCGGGCAGGACCACCAGGTGGGCGGTCCCGACGGTCGACTCGATCAGGTCGGCCGCGGCCCGGGTGCGGTCGGGCGGGACGATCATCCGCAGATGCAGCATGGGCAGAGCCTACGGAGCCGGGCGCGCGGTCAGAGCTTGCGCAGGCTCAGCTTCCGCACCTTGTGGTCGGGGCCCTTGCGGACCACGAGGGTCGCCCGGCCGCGCGTGGGCGCCACGTTCTCCAGCAGGTTCACCTTGTTGACGGTCCGCCACATGGTGCGGGCGTAGTCGAAGGCCTCCTCCTCGGAGACCTGGGTGTAGCGGCGGAAGTACGAGGAGGGGTCCTGGAACGCGGTGTCGCGCAGCTTGCGGAAGCGGTTCAGGTACCAGCGCTCGATGTCCTCCGCGCGGGCGTCCACGTACACCGAGAAGTCGAAGTAGTCGGCGAGGCCGACGCGGGTCCGGCCGTCCTTGCCGGGCAGGGCGGGCTGGAGGACGTTCAGGCCCTCCACGATCAGGACGTCCGGGCGGCGCACGACGAGCCGCTCGCCGGGCACCCGGTCGTAGATCAGGTGCGAGTAGACGGGGGCCGTGACCTCGTCCTTGCCGGCCTTGACGTCCGCGACGAACCGGGTCAGGGCCCGGCGGTCGTACGACTCGGGGAAGCCCTTGCGGGACATCAGGCCGCGCGCCTTCAGCTCCTCCATCGGGTAGAGGAAGGCGTCGGTGGTGACCAGCTCCACGCGCGGGTGCTCCGGCCAGCGGGCGAGGAGGGCCTGGAGGAGCCGGGAGACCGTGGACTTGCCGACGGCGACCGAGCCGGCGACCCCTATGACGAAGGGGGTGCCGCGCTGCTCGGCGCTCTCGCCGAGGAAGGTGTTCAGGGCGCCGCGCAGCCCGCTGGTGGCCTGCACGTACAGGTTGAGCAGCCGGGACAGCGGCAGGTAGACGTCCCGCACCTCGTCGAGGTCGATGACGTCCCCGAGGCCGCGGAGCCGCTCGACCTCCTCGGCGGTGAGGGGCAGCGGCGTCTTGTCGCGCAGGGCGCTCCACTCGGCCCGGGTGAGGTCGACGTACGGGGTCGCCTCGGACGGACGGCGGTGTCCGTTTCCGTGGCGGGGGCCCTGGTGCCCGTCCCCGGGGCCGTCCCCGTGGGCGCTTCGTGGCGGCGAAGTGATCACACGGCCATTGTCGGGGGTCGGGGGCCGCCGTGGGTGGTGGGGTCGGTCACGCGGGGAAAGGGCTGGTCGTGCGCGCGGGCCTGGGCGATCATGTCCCCTGCCGCGTGCAACCCGGTCTCACGCGGGGGGAGCCGCCGTCCGGCGGCACGAAGAGAAGCAGAGAGCCACCACGCATGGGTACGTCCATCCGCACCGTCGCCGTCGCCACGACCGCCGTCTCCCTCGCCCTGCTGGCCACCGCCTGCAGCGGCGGGGAGGGCGGCAAGGACGCGGGCAAGGGGTCCGCCGCGCCGAGCGCCTCCGCCACGAGCGCCGCTCCCGGCGCCGAGGCGCTGTCCGCCGCCGAGCTGGAGAAGCTGATCGTCGAGCAGGCCGACCTGCCCGGCCACCAGGTGCAGAAGGCCAAGGCCGGCGACATGGTGAAGCCGGAGACCGTCGCCACCGACAAGGCGGCCTGCAAGCCGCTCGCCGACGCCATGGCGTTCGTCGCGACCGGCAGCCCGGCGGCGTCCGTGCAGCGCAAGGCCGTCGAGGTGCCCAAGAAGACGGGCTCCCCGGAGGACGCCCTGGGGGCGCTCGCCGCGCCGGTGACGAGCGTGACGCTCGGCTCGTACGAGGGGCAGGGCGCGCAGGAGGCCTTCGCCTCGCTGAAGGCGGCCGGGACCGACTGCGCGGGCGGCTTCGCGATCACCGGCGAGGGCCAGGAGGCGAAGGTCACCAAGGTGGCGCCGGAGGCGCTGTCCGCGGGCGAGGAGGCGCTGGCCTGGACGGTGACGGCGGACGTGGACGGCTCCCCGTTCGTCACCAAGCTGGTCGTCTTCCGCCAGGGCGGCACGCTGGCCTCGTTCTCCTCGTTCAGCCTCGCGGGCGCCGTCAAGGAGCTGCCGAAGGCCGTGGTCGAGGCCCAGGCGAAGAAGCTGGGCTGACGCCGCCGGAACCGGGCCCGTCCCTCCGGGGGAGCCCGTGTCGGCTCCGTCCGGCGGGACCGGTTCCGCCGTAGTCTTCCGACATGTGCGGAATCGTGGGATACGTCGGCGGTCAGTCGGCGCTTGATGTGGTGGTCGCGGGCCTCAAGCGGCTCGAATACCGGGGCTACGACTCGGCCGGTGTCGCGGTGCTCTCCGACGGGGGCCTCGCCGCGGCCAAGCGGGCGGGCAAGCTCGTCAACCTGGAGAAGGAGCTGGCCGAACGGCCGCTGCCCGGCGGCTCCGTGGGGATCGGGCACACCCGCTGGGCCACCCACGGCGGCCCGACCGACGTCAACGCGCACCCGCACCTGGACAACGCCGGGCGGGTCGCCGTCGTCCACAACGGCATCATCGAGAACTTCGCCGCCCTGCGCGGGGAGCTGGCGGAGCGCGGCCACGACCTGGCGTCCGAGACGGACACCGAGGTCGTCGCGCACCTGCTCGCCGAGGAGTTCTCCTCCACCGGGGACCTGGCGGAGTCCATGCGGCTGGTGTGCCGGCGGCTCGACGGGGCGTTCACCCTGGTCGCCGTGCACGCCGACCAGCCGGGCGTGGTGGTCGGCGCCCGCCGCAACTCCCCGCTCGTCGTCGGCGTCGGCGAGGGCGAGAACTTCCTCGCCTCCGACGTCTCCGCCTTCATCGCCCACACCCGCTCCGCGATCGAGCTGGGCCAGGACCAGGTCGTCGAGCTGACCCGGGAGGGCGTCGCCGTCACCGACTTCGACGGGACGCCCGCCGACGTGCGGTCCTACCACGTCGACTGGGACGCCTCCGCCGCCGAGAAGGGAGGCTACGACCACTTCATGCTCAAGGAGATCGCCGAGCAGCCCAAGGCCGTCGCCGACACCCTCCTCGGCCGGATCGACGCCTCCGGGCGGCTCACCCTGGACGAGGTGCGCATCCCCGACACGGTGCTCCGCGAGGCCGACAAGATCGTCGTCGTGGCGTGCGGCACCGCCTTCCACGCCGGGCTCATCGCCAAGTACGCCATCGAGCACTGGACCCGGATCCCCTGCGAGGTCGAGCTCGCCAGCGAGTTCCGCTACCGGGACCCGATCCTGGGCCCGCGCACCCTGGTGATCGCGATCTCCCAGTCCGGCGAGACCATGGACACCCTGATGGCGCTGCGGCACGCGCGCGAGCAGGGCGCGAAGGTCCTCGCCGTCTGCAACACCAACGGCTCCACCATCCCGCGCGAGTCCGACGCGGTGCTCTACACGCACGCCGGGCCCGAGGTCGCCGTCGCCTCCACCAAGGCCTTCCTGACCCAGCTCGTCGCCTGCTACCTGCTCGCGCTCTACCTCGGGCAGGTGCGCGGCACGAAGTGGGGCGACGAGATCCTCGCCGTCGTGCGCGAACTCGCCCGCATCGGCGACGAGGTCGAGCGCGTCCTGGAGACGATGGAGCCGGTGCGGGCCCTGGCCCGCTCCCTCGCCCACAAGGACACCGTCCTCTTCCTCGGCCGGCACGTCGGCCACCCGGTGGCCCTGGAGGGCGCCCTGAAGCTCAAGGAGCTGGCGTACATGCACGCCGAGGGCTTCGCGGCGGGCGAGCTCAAGCACGGGCCGATCGCGCTCATCGAGGAGGACCTGCCGGTCGTGGTCGTGGTGCCCTCGCCCAAGGGCCGGTCCGTCCTCCACGACAAGATCGTCTCCAACATCCAGGAGATCAGGGCGCGCGGCGCCCGTACGATCGTGATCGCGGAGGAGGGCGACGAGACGGTCGTCCCGTACGCCGACCACCTCGTCCGGATCCCCGCCACGCCTACGCTGCTCCAGCCGCTGGTCTCCACGGTGCCGCTCCAGGTCTTCGCCTGCGAGCTCGCCACCGCGCGGGGCAACGAGGTCGACCAGCCGCGCAACCTGGCCAAGTCCGTGACCGTGGAGTGAGCGGGGCGGTGGAGTGAGCGGGCCCGTGGAATGAGCGGGCCCGTGGGATGAGCGGGATCGGGGAGTGAGCGGGAAATGATCATCGGGGTGGGGATCGACGTGGCGGAGATCGACCGGTTCGCCGCGTCGATCGAGCGGACGCCGGGGCTGCTGGACCGGCTCTTCGTCGAGGACGAGCTGCTGCTCCCGAGCGGCGAGCGGCGCGGGATCGCCTCGCTCGCCGTGCGGTTCGCCGCGAAGGAGGCCCTCGCGAAGGCGCTCGGCGCCCCGGCCGGACTGCACTGGACGGACGCCGAGGTGTACGTCGAGGAGAGCGGGCGGCCGCGCCTGCGGGTGCGGGGGACGGTGGAGGCCCGGGCGGTGGAGCTGGGCGTGAGGCACTGGCACGTGTCGCTGAGCCACGACGCGGGGGTGGCGTCGGCGGTGGTGATCGCGGAGGGCTGAGCGGTACGCCCCGGGGCCCGGCCGTTCGGAAACGGCCGGGCCCCGGGACGTGTGGCGCGCGCGGCTGCCAGGGCCGGCGACAGGATGTGTGTACCGCGCGCGTGCGGAGTGGTGTGACGCCATCCGACCTACTTAGGTAAGCCTAAGCTAAGTTGAACGGCGGGCGGTGTCAACCTCCTCCGGGCGGACCCCCGCCGCCTGCGGCAGACTGCTGGCCATGCGTACCGCTTACCGCGTGGAGACCGTCCGGGCCGCCGAGGCCGCCCTCATGGCCCGTCTTCCGGAGGGCGCCCTCATGGGCAGGGCCGCCGCCGGACTCGCCGCCGCCTGCTGCTCGCTGCTCGGGAGGGGACGGGTGTACGGGGCCCGGGTCGTCGTCCTCGCCGGGACCGGCGACAACGGCGGCGACGCGCTGTACGCCGGGGCCCGGCTCGCCCGGCGCGGCGCGGGCGCGACCGCCGTGCTGCTCGGCGCGAAGGCCCACGAGGGCGGGCTCGCGGCGTTCCTGGCGGCGGGCGGGCGGATCGCGGACGACCCCTTCGAACCGCTCGCCGGGGCCGACCTCGTCCTCGACGGGATCACCGGCATCGGCGGGCGCGGGGGGCTGCGGCCCGACGCCGTCCCCGTCGCCCGGGCCGCGCGCGGCTCCGACGCCGTCGTGGTCGCCGTCGACCTGCCCAGCGGCGTCGACGCCGACACCGGGGAGGTCGCCGGAGAGGCGCTGCGGGCCGACGTGACGGTCACCTTCGGGACGTACAAGCCGGGGCTGCTCGTCGACCCGGCGCACGCGTACGCCGGCGCGCTGCGGCTCGTGGAGATCGGGCTCGACGCGACCCTGCCGGGGGTGCCGGACCTCGAAGCGCTCCAGCACGAGGACGTGGCGCGGCTGCTGCCGGTGCCGGGCGCCGAGAGCGACAAGTACCGGCGCGGGGTCGTCGGCGTCGTCGCCGGCTCCGCCCGCTACCCCGGCGCCGCCGTCCTCGCCGTGACCGGGGCGCTGCGGGGCGGGGCGGGGGCCGTGCGGTACGTCGGGGCCGGCGGGGAGGCGGTGCTCGCCGCGCACCCCGAGACCCTGGTGCACACCGGGCCGCCGCGGCAGGCCGGTCGGGTCCAGGCCTGGGTCGTCGGGCCGGGCCTCGGGGAGGAGCCCGGGGCGCGGGAGGCGGTCGCGGACGTCCTCGCCTCGGACGTGCCGGTCCTGGTCGACGCGGACGGGCTGCGGGGGCTCGACCCGGCGGCGGTACGGGGCCGGGGCGCGCCCACCCTGCTCACCCCGCACGCGGGCGAGGCGGCGGCGCTGCTCTCCGCCACGCGGGAGGAGGTCGAGGCGGGGCGGCTCGCGGCGGTCCGCGAACTGGCCGCCCGCTTCGGCGCGACGGTCCTCCTCAAGGGCTCCACGACGCTCGTGCACGACGGCACCGGTCCCGTACGGGTGAACCCGACCGGGACGTCCTGGCTCGCCACCGCCGGGAGCGGCGACGTCCTCTCCGGCCTGGCGGGCTCCCTCCTCGCGGCGGGCCTCCCACCCGTCGACGCGGCCTCCTGCGCCGCCTACCTCCACGGCCTCGCGGCCCGCCGCGCCTCGTCGGGCACGGCCCCGGTGACGGCGACGGAGGTGGCGGGGGCCCTGCGGGGTGCGTGGAGTGACGTGATGGCGCCGTCGTAGGGCCCGGAGCCGGGGCCTTTCCCCCACCCCGCCCCTTCCCGAAACCCTGCCGGGGGCGGGTGGGCGGCGCGGAGGAGTCTTCCCGGGGGCTCCGCCCCCCGGCCCCCGGCCGCGCCCGCTTCGCGGCGCGAGGGCAGAGGGGAGCGCCTTTTCGGGGCCCGGCCCCGGGGCGGCTTCGCGGCGAGAGGTCAGAGAGGGTGCCTTTTCGGGGCCCGGCCCGGGTCGGCTTCGCGGCGCGAGGTCGGAGAGGGCGCCTTCTCGGGGCCCGGCCCCGGGTCGGCTTCGCGGCGTGAGGCGGGGGCCGCGCCCCTCGGCCCCCGGCCTGCGGCGAGTTTCGCGGTGCGCGGTGGGTTCCTCGTCCCGAGGGGCCCGGGACCGGACCGCCCCCGCAACCCACCCCCCCCGACACACCCGCTCCGGCGACTCGCCCGGGTTCATGGCGGAACACCCCCTTTCGTCCACCGTGTTGACGGGCGGGTCGGGCCAGGCCGGGAGCGGAGGTCGCTCATAAGGGTGATCGGGGCTACAGCCCGGGAAAGCGGTGTCGGGGGGCGTACCTGAGAGACTGGGCGCGATGACTGAGACACCGCCGCCCCGCAGAGCCCGCGCCGAGATCGACCTCGGGGCGTTGCGTGCGAACGTCCGCACGCTGCGCGCCCGCGTCGCCCCCCACGTCCGGATCATGGCCGTGGTGAAGGCCGACGCGTACGGACACGGCGCCGTGCGCTGTGCCCGGGCCGCCCTGGAGGCGGGGGCGGACTGGCTCGGGACGGCCACCCCGCACGAGGCGCTCGCGCTGCGGGCCGCCGGGATCACGGACGTTCCCGTCATGTGCTGGCTCTGGACCCCCGGCGACCCCTGGGACCGGGGCATCGAGGCCGGGCTCGACATGTCCGTGAGCGGGATGTGGGCCCTGCGGGAGGTCGTCGCGGCCGCCCGCGCCACCGGGAAGGGCGCCCGCGTGCAGCTCAAGGCCGACACCGGCCTCGGCCGCAACGGCTGCCAGCCCGCCGACTGGCCCGAACTCGTCGGGGAGGCGCTGAAGGCCGAGGCCGAGGGGCTGCTCAAGGTCACCGGCCTCTGGTCGCACTTCGCCTGCGCCGACGAGCCCCACCACCCCTCCATCGCCGCCCAGCTCGACGTCTTCCGCTCGATGCTCGACTACGCCGAGAAGGCCGGCGTCGAGCCCGAGGTCCGGCACATCGCCAACTCGCCGGCCACCCTCACCCTCCCCGAGTCCCACTTCGACCTCGTCCGGCCCGGCATCGCCGTCTACGGCATCTCGCCCAGCCCCGAGCTCGGCACCTCCGCCGAACTCGGCCTGCGGCCCGTCATGTCGCTCAAGGCCGGCGTCGCGCTCGTCAAGCAGGTCCCCGCCGGACACGGCGTCAGCTACGGCCACCACTACGTCACCGACGGCGAGACCACCCTCGGCCTCGTACCGGTCGGATACGCCGACGGCGTCCCCCGGCACGCCTCCGGACGCGGCCCCGTCCTCGTCGGGGACACCGTCCGCACGATCGCCGGCCGCGTCGCCATGGACCAGTTCGTGCTCGACCTCGGCGGGGAGACCCCCGAGCCCGGCACCGAGGCCGTGCTCTTCGGCCCCGGCGACCGGGGCGAACCCACCGCCGAGGACTGGGCGGTGGCCGCCGACACCATCGCGTACGAGATCGTCACCCGGATCGGCGCGCGCGTCCCGCGCGTCTACCTGGGCGAATGAGAAGGAGCGCCCGTGGGGGAGTCCAGTAGCGGCGGCACCTGGCGCCGCGCCGGTTTCGCCGGTGCCGCGATAGGCGTCCTGGCGGCCGGGGCCGCCGCCGGTGTCGCCGTCGAGCGGCTCACGGTGGGCCGTTCCGTACGCCAGAAGGCCCGGCTCGCCCTGGACGCCACCGGCCCCTACGGGGGACTCCGGGGCACCCCCGGCCGCGCCCTCGCCGACGACGGGACCGTGCTCTACTACGAGGTCGACGAGGTCGGTGAGGGCGGCGGAGCCGCTCCCGATCCCTCCGGCGCCCGGCTCCGGCGGCTCTTCGGGCGCCGCCGCCCCGCCCCCGTCACCGTCGTCTTCAGCCACGGCTACTGCCTCAACCAGGACTCCTGGCACTTCCAGCGGGCCGCCCTGCGCGGCCTCGTGCGGACCGTCCACTGGGACCAGCGCAGCCACGGGCGCTCGGGCCGGGGCGTCGCCCAGGCCGGTCCCGACGCCGTCCCCGTCTCCATCGAACAGCTCGGCCGCGACCTCAAGGCCGTCGTCGACGTCGCCGCCCCCGAGGGCCCCCTCGTCCTCGTCGGGCACTCCATGGGCGGCATGACGGTGATGGCGTTCGCCGAGCAGTACCCGGAGCTGGTGCGCGACCGGGTCGTCGGCGTCGCCTTCGTCGGCACCTCCGCCGGAAAGCTGAACGAGGTCACGTACGGCCTCCCCGTCATGGGGGTCAACGCCGTCCGGCGGATCCTGCCGGGCGTCCTGCGGACCCTCGGCGCCCAGGCGGAGCTGGTCGAGCGCGGCCGCCGGGCGACGGCCGACCTCTTCGCCGGGCTCGTCAAGAAGTACTCGTTCGCCTCGAAGGACGTGGACCCGGCGGTCGCCCGCTTCGCCGAGCGGATGATCGAGTCCACCCCCATCGACGTGGTCGCCGCCTTCTACCCGGCCTTCGCGGAGCACGACAAGTCCGCCTCCCTGCCCGCCCTCCGCGACCTGCCGGTGCTCGCGCTCGCCGGGGACCGCGACCTCGTCACCCCCAGCTCCCACACCGAGGCCATCGCCGCCCTCCTCCCCGGGGCCGAGCTGGTCATCGTCCCGGACGGCGGCCACCTGGTGATGCTGGAGCACCCGGAGGCCGTCACCGACCGCCTCGCCGACCTGCTCGTACGGGCCGGGGCCGTGCCGGAGCCGACGGCGGCGAGGACGGACCCCGGCGAAAGCTAGATTGGCGGCATGGAAGCAGCGCACCCCTCCGTACCCCCCGTGCCCGGCGACGCCACGCCCGTCTCCGAGGCCACCCTCTCCGTCGACTCCCCGGAGCGGATGCAGGACCTGGGCCGCAGGCTCGCCGGAGTCCTCCGCCCCGGCGACCTCGTCATGCTCACCGGCGAGCTCGGCGCCGGGAAGACCACGCTCACCCGCGGCCTCGGCGAGGGGCTCGGGGTGCGCGGCGCCGTCACCTCCCCGACCTTCGTCATCGCCCGCGTCCACCCGTCCCTGGTCGGCGGTCCGGCCCTGGTCCACGTCGACGCGTACCGCCTCGGCGGCGGGCTCGACGAGATGGAGGACCTCGACCTGGACGTCTCGCTGCCCGAGTCCGTGGTGGTCGTGGAGTGGGGCGACGGCAAGGTCGAGGAGCTGACCGACGACCGGCTGCACCTGCTGATCCACCGCGTCACCGGCGACACCGACGACGACCGGCGCACGGTCGTGCTGCGCGGCGTCGGGGAGCGCTGGGCGGGGGAGGAGCTGGGCGCGCTCTGATCCCTCCCGCCCCGCCTCCCACGTATGTTCCGACAACGTGTCGGCAAAATGTTGCGTGGGCCGCGCGCGCCGTGGTCCCATGGACGCACGAGCTGGTTAGGTGTACCTAACCTACGGGAGGCAGGCATGGCGACGCCGGAGCGCGCGGAACCCGGTCGGGAGCACGTCACGATGAGCGAACTGCTGGCGTCCTGCGTGGCCGCCCGCACCCTCTCGACCCCGCCGAGACCGCGCCCCGAGGACGACGACGCCGACGCGTACGGCCCCTACGGGCCGGTGGAGGGGGACGAGGCCGCCTAGGGCCCGTCCGGCGGACGACGGCCGGGGTCGCGGCTCAGGCGACGACGACGATCTTCGTGCCGATCACCGCGAACGTCCACAGCGCGTTCCCGTCGGCCCGCTTCATGCGGACGCCGCCGGTCTTCTTCGACGGGTCCGGCTCCGGCACCGAGCCGTCCACCGCCGCGCTGAAGCCGATCGCCACGTCCTGGGTCGTCGCGAACCGCACCACGTGCTCGATCTGCACCCCGTCCGAGCCGCGCACCGAGCCCGACCGCGAGGTCACCGCGTAGGAGCCCGGCGGCGGCGACACCGTGCTCGGCATCACCGTGAACGTACGGGTGACCTTGCCGTTCCCGTTCACCAGCCACACCCGGCGGTCGGTGAGGCCGTACACGACCCGCTCCCCGGTGCCCGAGGCCGCCGGGACGGCGAGGGGGTCGCGGTCGGGCTGCTTGGGGCCGCCGCTCGGGGAGGTCGAGGGGGCCGCCGTGCCCGGGGCCTTCGGCTTGGCCGAGAGGTCCTCGGGGACGTGCGCGGAGGCCTGGTAGGCGAGGAAACAGACCGCGGCGACCGCCGCCGCCGTGAGCCCGGCCACGAATCCCGAGCTGCTCCGTGCCACCGTGCCCACCTCTCGTACGAATGTGTCGAAGGGTGACGGTAGCAGCCGCCGCCCCGGGGGTCGGGGCAGCGTGCCCGGGAGCCGTAGGCTGTTCGCGTGCTGTTGCTCGCCATGGATACCGCCACCCCCGCCGTCACCGTCGCCCTCCACGACGGCGAGGCCGTCGTCGCCTCGTCGAGCCGGGTCGACGCCCGCCGTCACGGGGAGCTGCTGCTGCCCGCCGTCGACCGGGTCCTCCAGGAGGCCGGGCTGACGCTCGACGCGGTCACCGGCCTGGTCGTCGGCGTCGGCCCCGGCCCGTACACCGGCCTGCGCGTCGGCCTCGTCACGGCCGCCGCCTTCTCGTCCGCGCTCGGCGTGCCCGTGCACGGCCTGTGCACCCTCGACGGCCTCGCGTACGCCTCCGGGATCGACGTGCCCTTCGCCGTCGCCACGGACGCGCGCCGCAAGGAGGTCTACTGGGCGCGCTACGACGACTTCCGCACCCGCGCGACCGACGCGGCCGTCGACCGGCCCGCCGACGTCGCGGAGTCCCTCGCCGGGCTCCCGGTCGTCGGCGCGGGCGCCCTCCTCTACCCCGAGGCCTTCCCCGACGCCCGCGACCCCGAGCACCAGTCGGCCGCCGCGCTCGCCGCCCTCGCGGCGGAGAAGCTCGCGGCGGGGGACGCCGAGGGCTTCCTCGACCCGCTGCCGATGTACCTGCGCCGCCCCGACGCCCAGGTGCCGAAGAACTACAAGGTGGTCACGCCCCAGTGACCGGCGGCGTCGAACTGCGCGAGATGCGCTGGTGGGACATCGGACCGGTGCTCACCCTGGAGGACGAGCTGTTCCCCGAGGACGCCTGGTCGGCGGGGATGTTCTGGTCCGAGCTCGCGCACTCCCGGGGGCCGGGCGCCACCCGCCGGTACGTCGTCGCGGAGGACCCCGGCGGCCGGATCGTCGGCTACGCCGGGCTCGCCGCCGCCGGCGGCCTCGGCGACGTGCAGACCATCGCCGTCTCCCGCGACCAGTGGGGCACCGGGCTCGGCGCCCGGCTCCTCACCGACCTGCTCCAGCACGCCACCGCCTTCGAGTGCGACGAGGTCCTCCTCGAAGTGCGCGTGGACAACACCCGGGCCCAGAAGCTCTACGAGCGCTTCGGCTTCGAGCCCATCGGTTTCCGGCGCGGCTACTACCAGCCGGGAAACATCGACGCGCTCGTGATGCGACTGACCGTTCAAGGAACCGGGACCGATATCTGATGGCTGCTGACGAACCCCTCGTACTCGGCATCGAGACCTCCTGCGACGAGACCGGCGTCGGCGTCGTCCACGGGACCACCCTCCTCGCCGACGCCATCGCCTCCAGCGTCGACACCCACGCCCGCTTCGGCGGCGTCGTGCCCGAGATCGCCTCCCGCGCGCACCTGGAGGCGATGGTCCCGACGATCGAGCGCGCCCTGAAGACCGCCGGGATCTCCGCGAAGGACCTCGACGGCATCGCCGTCACCGCCGGGCCCGGACTCGCGGGCGCGCTGCTCGTCGGCGTCTCGGCGGCCAAGGCGTACGCCTACGCCCTCGGCAAGCCGCTCTACGGCGTCAACCACCTGGCCTCGCACATCTGCGTCGACCAGCTGGAGCACGGCAGGCTGCCCGAGCCGACGATGGCCCTGCTCGTCTCCGGCGGGCACTCCTCGCTGCTGCTCTCCACCGACATCACCTCCGACGTGCGCCCGATGGGCGCCACCATCGACGACGCGGCCGGCGAGGCCTTCGACAAGATCGCCCGCGTGCTCGACCTCGGCTTCCCCGGCGGACCGGTCATCGACCGGCTCGCCAGGGAGGGCGACCCGGAGGCGATCCACTTCCCGCGCGGCCTGAGCAGCGCCAAGGACCCGGCGTACGACTTCTCCTTCTCCGGCCTCAAGACGGCCGTGGCCCGCTGGATCGAGGCGAAGAAGGCGGCCGG
Source organism: Streptomyces sp. NPDC098101 (assembly GCF_044760185.1). Classification (NCBI taxonomy): domain Bacteria; kingdom Bacillati; phylum Actinomycetota; class Actinomycetes; order Kitasatosporales; family Streptomycetaceae; genus Streptomyces; species Streptomyces sp. NPDC098101. Next base: position 389,709 of record NZ_JBIWAS010000003.1, read on the forward strand.
CGAGGAGGTGCCGGTGCGGGACGTGGCCGCGTCCTTCCAGGAGGCGGTCGTGGACGTGCTCACCCGCAAGGCCGTCCGGGCCTGCAAGGACGAGGGCGTCGACCACCTGATGATCGGCGGCGGCGTGGCCGCGAACTCGCGCCTGCGGGCCCTCGCCCAGGAGCGCTGCGACCGCGCCGGGATCCGGCTGCGGGTGCCCCGGCCGGGCCTGTGCACGGACAACGGCGCGATGGTCGCGGCCCTCGGCTCCGAGATGGTCGCCCGGGGCCGGGCCGCCTCCGACCTGGAGCTGTCGGCGGACTCCTCGCTGCCGGTGACGGACCCGCACGTGCCGGGCGCCCACGCGCACGGCCACTCCCACGACCACGACCACGTGCACGAGGTCAGCAAGGAGAACCTGTACTCGTGAGGCTCACCCTCATGTGGGAGGCGCGGGCCGCGCAGGGACGGGGCCCCGAGCTGCTGGAGTGGGCCCGGGAGCGGTCCCGGGTCCTCGCGTACGAGCCCGTGCGCCGGGAGGTCTTCCGCGCGCCCCAGGACCGGGTCCTCGTCCTCACCTGGTGGGAGGCGGAGGCGTTCGACGCGGAGCTGCCGGAGCTGCCCGAGCCGGACGCGGAGCTGATCACCCGGCCGGTCCACCGCTGGCGGTTCGAGGCGGTCGAGTAGCCGTACGGGCGGATGTCCGATCGGTCACACGTACGACCCTCGGGCAACCTTTCGGGGCGTCCGGGCATCTCCCGGCGCGTGAAGAAGACGATCGTGCTCTGGGCGGCGCTGACCGCCGCGGCCCTGCTGGTGACCGGCTGCACGGCGGAGCGCCCCACCGCCCCCGTGACCACCCCGGCCCCGCCGGCGTCGTCCGCGCCGGCCCCGTCCCGGTCCGCCGCCGAGAGCGGGGCCCCGGGCGCCCCGGCGGCGGCCGCCGCGTACCGGAAGTGGGGTCTGAAGCCCTTCGCGGCGCCGCCCGCGCCGCCCGCGGTGAAGCCGGTGGTCCGCAGGGCCGGGGAGCCGGTGCCGGTGATCAGCGAGATCCCCACCGAGGAGAAGATCGTCTTCGTCACGATCGACGACGGGGCGGAGAAGGACCCCGAGTTCGTCACGATGATGAAGGAACTCAAGGTCCCCTTCACGATGTTCCTGACCGACTCCGCCATCCGCGCCGACTACGCCTACTTCTCCCCGCTGGTCGCCCAGGGCCACGGCGTCGCCAACCACACGCTCACCCACCCCAACCTGCGCACCCTCTCCCCGGACGCCCAGCGCCGCGAGATCTGCGGCCAGCAGGAGAGGCTGAAGGAGCGGTACGGCACGGCCCCGCGCCTCTTCCGCCCGCCGTACGGCAACTGGAACGAGGCCACCCGCGCGGCGGCCGGGAGCTGCGGCGTGGACGCGATCGTGCTGTGGCGCGAGTCCATGCAGATCCAGAACATGCAGTACCAGCGCGGCGACCGGAAGCTCCACCCCGGCGACATCGTCCTGGCCCACTTCCGCGGCCCGTCCGAGCTCAAGGGCCGCACCATGACCGAGATGACGGCCACCATGCTCCGCCGCATCCAGGAGCAGGGCTTCACGGTGGCGCGCCTGGAGGACTACGTCTGAGGCGGGGGCGGGCTCACCGCACCCCGTCCGCCCGGACCGGCCGCCCGATCAGCATCGTCGGGGCGCCCGCGACCCGGGTGAGCAGGACCGTCGCCGCGTTCGGGCCCTTCGGCTTCACCTTGCGGCGGATCTCCTCCGGCTCGACCGCCGAGCCCCGCTTCTTCACGGTCAGGATGCCGACCTCCCGCTCCCGCAGCAGCGCCTTCAACTTCTTGAGGTTGAAGGGGAGTTCGTCGGTGATCTCGTACGCGGCGGCGTACGGGGCGGGGACCAGGACGTCCGAGGTCACGTACGCGATCGTCCCGTCGATCAGGCCGCCGTCCAGCTCCTCGGCCACCTCGGCCACCAGGTGCGCGCGGATCACCGCGCCGTCCGGCTCGTACAGGTAGCGGCCGACCGGCCGGACCGCCGGGTCGGGCAGTCCGCGCCCGGTGACGGTCGTGCCGGAGGGCAGCAGGGTGGCCCGGCGCGCGCCCGGCTCCGTGCCGAACCACAGCACCGCCTCCTTCACGTCCCCGCCGTCCGAGATCCACTCCGCCTCGGCCTCCGCAGGGACGGCCTCGTGCGGGATGCCCGGCGCCACCTTCAGGGCCGCGCGCGGGGCCTTCCGGGCCGCCTCGACCGCCCAGGAGAGGGGCGGGGAGTACGCCTCCGGGTCGAAGATCCTGCCCCGGCCGCCGCGCCGCGCGGGATCCACGAAGACGGCGTCGTACGGGCTCGTGTCGATCTCCGTCACGTCCGCGCAGCGGACCTCGATCAGGCCGGAGAGGCCGAGCGCCTCGGCGTTGGCGCGGACCGCCTCGGCGGTCAGCGGGTCGCGGTCGACGGCGAGGACGGAGATCCCGGCGCGGGCGAGGGCGATCGCGTCGCCGCCGATCCCGGAGCACAGGTCCGCCACGCTCCCCACGCCCAGCGCCTTCATCCGGGCCGCGCGGTACGCGCCCACCGAGGCGCGCGTCGACTGCTCGACGCCGTTCGGCGTGAAGTACATCCGGTACGCGTCCTCCGCGCCGAACTTCGCCACCGCCCGCTGCCGCAGCCGCGCCTGGCCGAGCGCCGCCGTGACCAGCTCGGCGGGATGGTCGCGGCGCAGCCGGGAGGCGACCGCCAGCTCCCGGGCGGGGTCGTAGTCGCGCAGGGCGGCGAGGAGCGCCCGCCCCTCGGGGGCGAGCAGGGCGGCGAAGGAGGCGAGGTCGGTCACCCGTCCCATTCTGGCCCCTGTTCCGGTGCCGGGGAGCTTGTGGGCCGGCCGGGGGACGGTGGGCCGGGTACGGCGGTGTCGCGGCCCGCAGGAGCCGTCGCGCTGACAGGATGCGGCGCCATGCAGCTCGTACGACAAAAGGAACAAAAGATGAGCAAAGGCGTGCACCGCTCCCGTCGGACGCTCGGAGCGGCGCTCGTCGTCGCCGCCCTCGCCTCCGCCGCCACGGCCTGCTCCGGCGCCGGGCCGGACCGCACCGCACCGCCTTCCCCCGCCTCCGGCCAGCAGGCCCCCAAGCAGGGCGCCGCCGCCGCGCCCGAGTCGCAGGCGCAGAAGGCCGAGAAGGTCCGTCTCCAGAAGGCCGCCCGCGCGCTCGCCGCCAAGAAGTGGGGCCTGGCCAAGCCTCCGCTCGAAGCGCCCGCCCCGCCCGCCGTGAAGCCGAAGATCACCACCCGCAAGGGCTTCGAGACGAAGAGCGCGGGGATGCCGCCCGTCTTCACCACCGTGCCGACCAAGGAGAAGGTCGTCTTCCTGACGATCGACGACGGCTCGGAGAAGGACCCCGAGCTGCTGCGGATGATGGACGAGCTGAAGATCCCGTACAGCGCCTTCCTCAGCGACTACGTCGTCAGCGACGACTACGCCTACTTCGCCCGGATGCAGAAGTCGCAGAAGGGCGGGATCGCCCTCAACAACCACACCCTCAACCACCGCTACCTGCCCGGACTCTCCTACGCCCGGCAGGAGCGTGAGATCTGCGGGATGCAGGAGGTCATCGAGAAGAAGTTCGGCAAGCGGCCCAGGCTCTTCCGCCCGCCGTACGGCAACTACAACGACGACACCCTGCGGGCGGCCAAGTCCTGCGGCATCGAGGCCGTCCCGCTGTGGGCCGCCGAGGCCTTCCCCGACCGCATGGAGTGGCGCGAGTGGGACCGGGACCTGCACCCCGGCGACATCGTCCTCACCCACTTCCGGGGCAAGGAGGACTGGAAGGGCAGCATGGCCGACATGGTCCGCCGCGTGATGAACGTGATCACGGCCAAGGGGTACGCGGTCGCGAAGCTCGAGGACTACGTGTGAGGACCGGGAGGCGCGGGCGGCGCCGGGTCGCCGCCCTGGCCGTGACCGGAGCGCTGCTCGCCCTCCCGGCCCTCACCGCCTGCGCCGCCCCGGCCGGGCCGGTGGACTCGATCGAGCGGCTCGGCCGGAGGGCGGCGGAGGAGATGGGGCCCCGGCCCCCGGTGTCCCCGGTGTCCCCGGCGTCCCCGGGGGACCGGGAGCGGACCGGACGGGCCGCGGCGGAGGGAAAGCCGGTCGAACGCGCGGCCGTACGGACCGCGGACCGGGAGGGGAAGCGCTGCCTGAGGGCCCCGGAACCCCGTACAACCGCGCACCCGATCACGCCACGGAGCGATGAATTGGCACTCCGCTTGACCGAGTGCTAATCGCGGTCATAGTCTCGGCTCTGGCACTCCCCACCGGAGAGTGCCAACACAGCGACGGGCAGGTCCGGCACCCGCGACGACGGATCCACCTGGTTCGCCACCTCAGACAGTCAACCCCGTGATCTCCGAAGGGGGAGGTCGGATCGTGACGACCACCAGCTCCAAGGTTGCCATCAAGCCGCTCGAGGACCGCATCGTGGTCCAGCCGCTCGACGCCGAGCAGACCACCGCCTCTGGCCTGGTCATCCCGGACACCGCCAAGGAGAAGCCCCAGGAGGGCGTCGTCCTGGCCGTGGGCCCGGGCCGCTTCGAGAACGGCGAGCGCCTGCCGCTCGACGTCAAGACCGGCGATGTCGTGCTCTACAGCAAGTACGGCGGCACCGAGGTGAAGTACAACGGCGAGGAGTACCTCGTCCTCTCGGCCCGCGACGTGCTCGCGATCGTCGAGAAGTAAGTCATCCCGAGCCAGAGGCTTTGAGCTGCGCCCCGAGGCCCCTTCCCGGGCGCCCCGGGGCGCCGTTCGTTCCACCAGCAGATTCCGAGAGGGCTGAACCGCTCCCATGGCGAAGATCCTGAAGTTCGACGAGGACGCCCGTCGCGCCCTTGAGCGCGGCGTCAACAAGCTTGCCGACACGGTGAAGGTGACGATCGGCCCCAAGGGCCGCAACGTCGTCATCGACAAGAAGTTCGGCGCCCCCACCATCACCAACGACGGTGTCACGATCGCCCGCGAGGTCGAGATCGAGGACCCGTACGAGAACCTCGGCGCCCAGCTGGTGAAGGAGGTGGCGACCAAGACCAACGACATCGCGGGTGACGGCACCACCACCGCCACCGTGCTCGCCCAGGCCCTGGTCCGCGAGGGTCTGCGCAACGTCGCCGCCGGCGCCTCCCCGGCCGCCCTGAAGAAGGGCATCGACGCCGCCGTCAAGGCCGTGTCCGAGGAGCTCCTCGCCACCGCGCGCCCGATCGAGGACAAGTCCGACATCGCCGCCGTCGCCGCGCTCTCCGCGCAGGACCAGCAGGTCGGCGAGCTCATCGCCGAGGCGATGGACAAGGTCGGCAAGGACGGCGTCATCACCGTCGAGGAGTCCAACACCTTCGGCCTGGAGCTCGACTTCACCGAGGGCATGGCCTTCGACAAGGGCTACCTGTCCCCGTACATGGTCACCGACCAGGAGCGCATGGAGGCCGTCCTCGACGACCCCTACATCCTGATCAACCAGGGCAAGATCTCCTCGATCCAGGACCTGCTCCCGATCCTGGAGAAGGTCATCCAGGCCGGTGGCGGCAAGCCGCTCCTGATCATCGCCGAGGACGTCGAGGGCGAGGCCCTGTCGACCCTGGTCGTGAACAAGATCCGCGGCACCTTCAACGCCGTGGCCGTCAAGGCCCCCGGCTTCGGCGACCGCCGCAAGGCCATGCTCGGCGACATCGCCACCCTCACGGGTGCCACCGTCATCGCCGAGGAGGTCGGCCTCAAGCTCGACCAGGCCGGTCTGGACGTGCTCGGCACCGCCCGCCGCGTCACCATCACCAAGGACGACACCACCATCGTCGACGGTGGCGGCGACTCGTCCGAGGTGCAGGGCCGCGTCAACCAGATCAAGGCCGAGATCGAGGCCACGGACTCCGACTGGGACCGCGAGAAGCTCCAGGAGCGCCTCGCGAAGCTGGCCGGCGGCGTGTGCGTGATCAAGGTCGGCGCCGCCACCGAGGTGGAGCTGAAGGAGAAGAAGCACCGTCTGGAGGACGCCATCTCCGCGACCCGCGCCGCGGTCGAGGAGGGCATCGTCTCCGGTGGTGGCTCCGCGCTCGTCCACGCCGTCAAGGTCCTGGAGGGCAACCTCGACAAGACCGGCGACGAGGCCACGGGTGTCGCGGTCGTCCGCCGCGCCGCCGTCGAGCCGCTGCGCTGGATCGCCGAGAACGCCGGCCTCGAGGGCTACGTCATCACCTCCAAGGTGGCGGAGCTCGACAAGGGCCAGGGCTTCAACGCCGCGACCGGCGAGTACGGCGACCTGGTCAAGGCCGGCGTCATCGACCCGGTGAAGGTGACGCGCTCCGCCCTGGAGAACGCCGCCTCGATCGCCTCCCTCCTCCTCACCACCGAGACCCTCGTGGTGGAGAAGAAGGAAGAGGAGCCGGCGGACCACGGCCACGGCGGCCACGGCCACTCCCACTGAGGCCCGTAGCTGAACACCGAGGCCCGGTGCCCCCGTCGCGGGGGCACCGGGCCTCGGCGTTTCCGCCCCCTACTCCTCCACCGCGCCGAGCCGCTCCATCAGCCCGAGCATGTCGTACTGCCACCAGTCCTCGACGACCTTGCCGTCCTCCCGGAAGCGCTGGATCAGCGTGCCGGTGATCCGGACGTCGATGCCGGTGGGCTGGAGGCCCATGAAGTCGCCGGTGTGGGTGGCGTCGCAGGTCCAGCGGGTGCAGACGCGGTCGCCCTCGGCGATCTGGTCCTCGACGGCGAAGGCGAAGTCGAACCCCTGCCGCCACATCCCGATGCCGCGGCGGATCGCGTCCATGCCGAGGGAGTCCTGCACGTCGGAGGGGTCGTGGCTGTGGCACCCCTCGGCGATCACCTCGTCCAGCGGCGGAAGCTCCCCCGGCGTGCCGATCAGCTCCAGGAACCGGCGGGCGGCGTCCTTGTGCAGCTGGTCGTCCCGCACCACGTCCAGGTCCGTGAAGGTCGGCATCCCGTCACAGAGCGCGACCATCTCGTGGAAGAGCCGGTCGGTCTCGGGCAGGTGGGAGTTCCGCATCGCCTCGTCGTACGAGGGGAACTCGACGATCTCCACGAAGTGGGAGCCGTCGGACCGGTCCTTCCCGAGGAGGCTGTGGGTGGCCGTCCGCTTCCCCCTGGTCTGCTCGGCCCACTGGTCCATGAGCCGGTTCATCTCGTCGAAGCGGCTCGTCCTGCAGTCGATGATCTGCATGAAGGTCATGACGCCTCCCGGGGCGGCAGGGACGTTTCCAGTCTAGGTTCGGGAAGTCCGCGGCGCCCTGGCAGCATGGGGGCGTGGAGCGGGGGATCGACGTCGACAACGAGGCGGGCGTCGTCGTCATAGGCGACGGCAACGACGTCGTGCTCGGCGCGGGCGCGCCGGTCCGCTCGGCCTACCGGGAACAGGTCCGCCGGATCGCCCCGCCGGAACTCGTGGGACGCGAGGAGGAGTTGGCGGAGCTGGCGGAGTTCTGCCGCACGGGGACCGGATACCGCTGGTGGCGGGCGGACGCGTGGGCGGGCAAGACGGCCCTGATGGCCTCGTTCGCGCTCGCCCCGCCCCCGGGCGTGCGGATCGTGCCCTTCTTCGTCACCGCCCGGCTCGGCGCGCAGAACGACGTGGTCGCGTACGTGGACGTGGTCCTGGAGCAGCTCGCGGAACTGGCCGGCGAGGGCCTCCCCGCCCTGCTGACGGCCGCCACCCGGGAGGCCCACCTGCTGCGCCTGTACGCCTCCGCCGCCGAGGCCTGCGCGGCGCGCGGCGAGCGCCTGGTCCTGCTCGTGGACGGCCTGGACGAGGACCGGGGCGTGACGACGGGCCCGGAGGCCCGCTCGATCGCCGCCCTCCTCCCGTACGGCGTCCACGACCTCCCGGTCGTCGTCTCCGGCCGCCTCAACCCGCCCCTCCCGGCAGACGTCCCCGAGGACCACCCGCTCCGGGACCCGTCGATCGTCCGTCTCCTGTCCTCCTCCCCGAAGGCCCGTGCGATCCGGTCGGAGGCCGAACGGGAACTGAAGCACTTCGTGGCGGGCGGCGGCCTCCCGTACGAACTCCTCGGCCTGCTCACGGCGGCGGGCGGCGGCCTGACGGCGGACGACCTGGCGGAACTGACGGACGAGGTCCCCTACCGGGTCCGGGACGTGCTGCGGACGGGCCCGGGGCGGACGTTCGCGCTGCGGGGGGAGGCGTATCTGCTGGCGCACGAGGAACTGGTGGTCCAGGCGCGGGAGATGCTGGGTTCGCGCGAGCTGGGGCGGTGGCGGGCGGCGCTGTGCGACTGGGCGGAGGAGTGGCGCGCCCGGGGCTGGCCGGACGGCACCCCCGACTACCTGCTGCACGGCTGGTTCCCGATGCTGCGGGCGGCCGGCGACCCGGACGCGATGGCCGCGTGCGCCCTCGACGCCGTACGGCAGGACCGGATGCTCGCGGCGACGGGCGGCGACGGGGCGGCGCTCGGGGAGATCACGACGGCGGGCGAGGCGCTGCTGGAGCGGGGGGACCGGCCGGGACTGGTCGTCGACCTGCTGCGGCTCGCCCTGCGGCGGGCGGCGCTGCGGGACCGGAACGGGCGGGTGCCGGTGGAACTGCCTTTGGCCTGGGCGGAGTTGGGGGAGGTGGAGCGGGGAGTAGCGCTGGCGCGGGGGCTAGAACCGCCGAGTCGGGTCCGGGCGCTATGCGGAGTAGCGCGATTTTTGCACGCTGATGGTGCGCAGGGGCGAGCTCTGGCTTTGCTTGATGAGGTCGATGAACTGGCTCGCTCGATGCCCTATAGGGGTGGGAATTTCACCGCGTTCTGGGAGGTGGCGAACACCTGGCTCGAGTTGGGGGAGCCGGAGCGTGCGGAGAAGATTGCGCAGACCGTACCGGGTCGCCATTTGAGCGGTGGTTTCCTGTTGAACCTGGTGACGTTCTGGTGCAGTGAGGGGAAGTTTTCGCGTGCGCTGGATATGCTGCGCACCCGGTGGGACGAACGGGTGGGGAGCGAAGCCATCGCGATCGTCTGTAGCAGCCTTGTCGAGGCCGGGCAGGAGGCAGAGGCTCTCGCTCTGGCTCGGTCCATGAACGGATACCGGCGGACGCTTGCCCTGGTTCGGATGGCTGCCGTGACGCGTAGGAATAGCGCAGCCACGCTAGTTGACGAAGGGCTCGCTGTGTTCAGGTGGGAGGGGTTGTTTTACGAACGCGAACACGCTGCCGAACTGATCGAGTCTCTCGTTGCGGTTGGAGCTGTCGAACGTGCCGAGAGCCTGATCAGTGAGCGACGAGGTTCGCGGCATGCTGATCACATGCGCCTCGCCCTGGTTCGAAGCCTTTCGAAAAAGGGTGAGTGTGGTCGGGCCGAGACGATGGCTTACCAGATCGAGGCTGGCAACGACGGAGACCGTGCTCGCGCGGCGCTTGTCGAGGCTTGGGCTCGGATCGGCGATGTAGGGCGGGCTGGTCCCGCTCTGGCGGAGTTGACCGATCACTTTAGCCGTTTCAGCGCGCTACAGGCGGTGATAGGAGCCCTGGTGCGTGCGGAGCGTGTACAGGAAGCCGAGGCGTTGGTCTTCCGCGAGGCCGGCATTGCCGACTTGCGCAATCTCGCTCTGAAGGTCCACTTCGTTCGGTCTTTGACCAGGGCCGGACACCGCGTACGGGCTGCCACCCTTCTTGACCATGTCGAGACGACGAGTCGCTTGCCCCAGCGGAAGGAAAGCATTCCGGTCTTGGCTTCCGTGGCAGAGGCACTGGCTTTGGCCGGACATAGCCAACAAGCCTGGGACCTTACGGAAGGGTTGGAGACAGACGCGGATCAGGAGTCAAGAATTCTTGCAGTTGTGCGCGCCCTGCTGAGCGCGGGCCGCTTCGAGGAGGCTGAGCGGCAGTCACAGAAAGCGCATGCTGATCAGACGGAGTACCTGTTGGACTTGATCGGCCGGATCCGGAAGGCCCAGGGAGTCGACCAAATCTTGAAGGAGTTCGAGCGGCCGGACATAACACATGACAGCGTGCGCTGGATGGCTGGCGATGGTATGACGCGCAGTCTGTTGCCTGTTCCTGAGAATCAGGTTTCCGCATTGGAGGTGGAGCGGCGTGCGATGCGTGCCTTTTCCCTGCATGAGGAGGGCAGGAGTGGGGAAGCGCTCCGGGAGGTCACACGTGCCGTGGCTGCTACACGCGGAATCCTGGCATGTACGACGGCTCCACTTCCTGCTGTCGTAAGGGCACTGTCGACCTTGGGGCAGATGGCTGTGGCCGGAGAGCTTCTCGATGAGGCGGCCTCTTACGTGAAACGTTTGCAGGGGAGGCAGGAATGGTCTTATGTGGCTAGGGCGTTCGTTGCCGTAGGGCGATACGACGAGGCCATAGCCCTCGTACGGCCGCAGGGCAACGCTTCCACCATTACTATTGGCAGGCAGCTCGACCTTGTTACAGCGCTGGCCCGTGACGGGCAGCAAAAGCAGGCCGAGGACCTCCTCGACAGCCTCGCGCGTCTTGGGCTTGCCCGTGCCCGGGCCTACGCCGATCTCGCCCTCACCCACCCCGACCCCACCCGCGCCCGCGAGCTCACCGCCCTCGCCCTCCACACCGGCCCCTGGTACGAGGCGCTGCCCGCCGTCCTGCGGTACGAGCCCGGCGCCCTGCCGTTCGTCCTGGCCGAGGCCGATCGGCTGCACCGGGCGCTGGACGTCTGAGCGGAGGCCAGGTGGTCACGCCGACCGCGTCAGGTCGGACGCCCGTACCTCCTCCGCGAACGCCTCGCCCCGTACGTACCGCTCCACCTCCCCCACCGCCTGCTCCGCCATCCGGTGGAGTTCGTTGCCGAGGGAGCCCGCCACGTGGGGGGTGAGGAGGACGTTCGGGAGGGTCCACAGGGGGGAGGTGGGCGGGGGGAGTTCCGGGTCGGTGACGTCGAGGATCGCGTCGAGGCGGCCCGACAGGAGGTGGGGGAGGAGGGCCGGTTCGTCCACCAGGGAGCCGCGGGACGTGTTGATGAGGGTCGTCCCGTCCGGCATCGCCGCCAGCTGCGCCGCGCCGATCATGCGGTACGTGGAGGGGAGTTGCGGCGCGTGGACGGAGACGACCGTGCTGCGGGCGCAGAGTTCGTCCAGGGGCACCGACTCCACGCCCGGGACCTCGGTGTACGGGTCGTACAGCAGGACCTCGAAGTCGAGGGGGCGCAGGAGGTCGATCACCCGGCGGCCGATGCGGGAGGCGCCGACGACGCCGACCGTGCGGCGGTGGTTGCCCCAGTCGGCGGACTCCTCCAGCCAGGCGTGGTCGGTGCGCAGTTCGGCGTACCGCCGGGCCGAGCGCAGGACCCGCTTCCCGGCGAAGAGGATCGCGGCGAGCGTGTACTCGGCGACCGGCAGCGCGTTGGCGGCGGCGGCCGACGTGACCCGCAGGCCCCGCTCCCAGCAGGCGTCGGTGACGTGGTGCTTGACCGAGCCGGCCGCGTGGACGACGGCCCGCAGCCGGGGCGCCCGGTCCAGGACCTCCGCGGTGAGCGGGGTCGCGCCCCAGCAGGTGAGGAGGAGTTCGGCCTCGGCGAGGGCGGCGGCCGTCCGTGTGTCGGGGGCCGTCAGGTCGTGGGCGACCAGGTGCGGGTCGGTGCGGGTCAGGGCCGCGAGGCGGGCGCGGTGGGCCCCGGTGAACAGGCGGTCGTCGACGCCCGGGCCCATCGCGAGGAGCAGGGCGGGGCGGTTGTCAGTGGTGGGGTGCATCGTGGGTGACGGCCTTCCTCACTTGACGCTGCCGGCGGTGAGGCCGGCCTTCCAGTGGCGCTGGAGGGAGACGAACGCGATGACGAGGGGGACGACGGCGAGCAGGGAGCCGGTGACGACGAGGGGGTAGAAGTCGGGTTCGGCGTGGGCGTTGCTGTTCCACGCGTACAGGCCGAGGCTCAGCGGGTACAGCTTCTGGTCGGACAGCATCACCAGGGGGAGGAAGAAGTTGTTCCAGACGGCGGTGAACTGGAAGAGGAAGACGGTCACGAAGCCGGGCATGACCATCCGCAGACCGATCGACCAGAAGACGCGCAGCTCGCCCGCCCCGTCGATGCGGGCGGCCTCCAGGGCCTCGTCGGGGACGTAGCCGGCGCAGAAGACCCGGGAGAGGTAGACGCCGAAGGGGTTGACGAGGACGGGGATCAGGACGGCCCAGTAGGTGTTGACGATCCCGATCTCGCTGGCGAGCAGGTACATCGGCAGGGCGAGCGCGGTGGTGGGGACGAGCACGCCGAGCAGGACGACGCCGAAGAGCTTCTCCTTGCCCCGGAAGTCGTAGACGTGGAAGGCGTATCCGGCGGCGACGCTGACGAGCGAGCAGGCGAGGGCGCCGAGCCCGGCGTAGAGGAGGCTGTTCAGGTACCAGTGGAAGTAGACGCCGTCGTTGTACGCGGCGAGCCGGGAGAGGTTGCCGCCGAGGTCGAAGCCCTCGAAGGAGAAGGCGTTTCCGGCGAGGAGGCCGCCGGCGTCCTTGGTGGCGGCGGTCAGCAGCCAGACGAGCGGGAAGAGCATGTAGACGGTGGCGAGGACGAGGGCGCCGTTGACGGCCGTTCGCGACAGCCATCTGTTGGCGGGTCGGGCCCTTCCCGTACGGACGGCGCTCACGCGGTGCGCTCCTTCCGTGCGGTCCGGCGGCCGGTCAGGCGCGTCACCGCGAAGGAGAGCAGCGCGGCCGTCAGGGCGAGGAGGACGGAGGCCGCCGCGGCGAGCCCGTAGTCGTTGCGGTCGAAGGCCGCGGTGTAGGCGTACATGTTCGGCGTCCAGGTGGAGGTGACGGCGGAGCCGGTGCCCCTGCTGAGGATGAGCGGCTCGGTGAAGAGCTGGAGGGAGCCGATGACGGTGAAGAGGGCGACCATCGCGAGCGAGGCCCTGAGCAGCGGGACCTTGATGGAGAAGGCGATGCGCCAGGCTCCCGCCCCGTCGACGGTGGCCGCTTCCAGGACGGAGCGGTCGATGGCCTGGAGGGCCGCGTAGAAGATCACCATGTTGTAGCCGAGCCACTCCCACAGGGCGATGTTCACGACGGAGGGCAGGGCGCCCTCGGGGGAGAAGAAGTCGAAGCCGATCCCGCCCGCCTCCATGGCCTTCACGACCGGGCTGAGCTGGGGCGTGTAGAGGTAGACCCAGAGCAGGGCGGCGATGATGCCGGGGACGGCGTGCGGCAGGAAGAGCGCGAGCTGGAAGAAGCGGCGGGCGCGGGCGAGCGCCGAGTCGAGCAGGAGGGCGAGGCCGAGGGCCCCGGCGAGCAGCAGCGGGATGTAGAGCAGGCAGTAGCCGAGCAGGACGCCGAAGCCCTCGCGGAAGGCCCGGTCACCCAGGGCCGCCGTGTAGTTGTCGAGGCCGGTGAAGACGGTCTCGGTGCCGCCGAAGCCCAGTCCGGACTGCTTCTCGGTGAAGAGGCTGAGCCAGACCGCGTAGCCGATCGGCACCACCATCACCGCGGTGAACAGCAGGAAGAAGGGCGTCAGCAGGATCGTGGCGGCGCGGGTGCGGGCCTTCATCCGGTCAGCCCTCGACCTTCAGGCCGCGCTTGGTGAGTTCGGCGACGGTGGCGTCGTGGCCGGCCTCGACGGCGTCGGCGATGCCGGGGCCGCCGGGGGCGATCTTGCCGAAGTGGTCCTTGATGGTGGTGTTGGTGGTGCCGGTGGTGGGGCCCCAGGCCCAGTGGGGGGTGATGGAGGCGCCGGCGGTCTCGAAGAGGGCGTAGATGTCCTGGCCGCCGTAGTAGGAGGCGTCGAAGGCCTTCTTGGCGGCCGGGCGCAGGGCCGCGGCGGCGGGGAAGGCGGAGGAGGTGCCGGAGGCGATGCGGGCCTCGACGCCCTCCTCGGTGGTGGACATCCACTCGGCGAAGGCGACGGCCGCGGCCTTCCGCTCGCTGTCCTTGGTCACGGCGAAGGAGGTGCCGCCGAGCATCCCGGCGGCGGGCTTGCCGTCCCAGCTGGGGATCGGGGCGACGGCCCACTTGCCGCTCTGCTCGGGCAGGGTGCCCTTGAGGACGCCCGCGCCCCAGGAGGCGCCGAGGTAGCCGAGGGTGGTGCCGTTCTTGAGGGAGCCGACCCACTCGGGGGAGAACGAGGCGTTCTTGTGGACGAGTCCGGTGTCGAGGAGCTTCTGCCAGTAGGCGGTGACCTTGGTGGTGGCCGGGTCGGTGGTGTTCACCTTCCAGGTGTCGTCCTCGGCCTTGAACCACTGGGCGCCGGCCTGCCAGGCCATGGCCTCGAAGGTGGTCGGGTCGTCGGGGAAGAAGGTGGCGATGCGGGCCTTGGCGTCGGCCTTCCTCACCTGCGCGGCGGCCTTCTCGAACTCGGCCCAGGTGGTGGGGACCTGGACCTTGTACTTCTCGAAGAGGTCCTTGCGGTAGAAGAAGGCCTGCGGGGCGGCGTCGAAGGGGACGGCCCAGGACTTGCCGCCGAGGGTGGTGAGTTCGACGGTCTGCGGGAGCAGCTTCGCGCGGTCGGCCTCGGTGAACTCGCCGCCGATGTCCTGGAGGGCGCCGGAGCTGACGAACTCGGGGAGCGAGGCGTACTCGATGGAGACGAGGTCGGGGGCGTTGCCCGCCTTCACGGCGTTGGAGATCTTGGCGTAGCCGCCGGCGGTGCCGGAGGGGATCTCCTCGAACTTCACCTTCACGTCGGTGTGGGAGGCGTTGAAGGCGTCCACGACGTCCTTGGTGCCCTTGGCCCAGCCCCAGAAGGTGATGGTCACGGGCCCGTTCGGCTTGTTCGCGGTGTCGTCACCGCCACCGCCGCAGGCCGTGAGGACGGCGAGGGCGGTGGCGGTGCCGGCTATGACGCGGGTCGTTCTGCTCCGGAAGGGGGTCACGGCACGGCTCCTGGGGGCGGGGCGACTGGGAGGTTGTGGCCGTGATCCTGTGACCGTTCATGACCGAAGTCAAGAGCGAAAGATTGATTGATCGAAAAAAGAACAGATCGATCAGCGCGGTCCCCTACGGACGGGAGGCCGGGGCCGGGGCCCCGCACGAGGACCGCACCCGCAGCCACGGCAGCAGGCTCAGATGGCGCCGCGCCGCCGCCTCCCCGTCCTCCTCGGTGAGCCGCTCCACCAGCAGCTCCGTCGCGTGCCGCCCCACCTGCCGCTTGGGCGGGGCGACCGCCGTCAGCGGGGTGTCGGCGAGCGCCGCGACCTCGTCGTCGTACGCGATCAGGGCCAGGTCCCGCGGCACCCCGACGCCCAGCTCGGCGAGGCGCCGGGCGATCTCGATGGCGTCCACGTCGTTGTGGACCAGGGCCGCGCTCGCCAGACCCGACGCGACGGCCTCGTGCAGCGCCCGTACCGCCCGCTCGAACCCCTCCGGGTCCGCCTCCGCCGGTACGGAGTCGATGACCGGCAGCGGCTCCGTCAGGCCCAGGGTGCGCAGCGCCTCGGCGTATCCGGCGCGCACCGCGAGCGCGGTCGGGGAGTCCCGGCGGGCCACCAGCAGCGGCGTCGCGTGGCCCAGGGAGAGCAGGTGGCGCAGGGCGAGCAGGACGCCGTGGGCGTGGTCGGAGGCGACCCGGTCCAGGCCGTCGAGCGGGCTGCCGGGCTCGGCGCGCCGCTCCAGGAGCACGGCCGGCACGGGCAGTTCGGCCGGCCAGTCCCCGTACGCGGGCCGGTCCTCGGGGCCCCGCCAGCCGGGCGCGACCAGGACGCCCTCGGCGCCCGCCGCGAGCAGCCCCTCGACGCGGGCGCGGTCCTCCTCCGGGCGGTAGTCCGAGACGCGCAGCACGAGCCGCGCGCCGGCGCGGGCCGCCGCCTCGTGCGCGCCCCGGATGACCTCGGCGAAGTAGTACGTGGCGGAGGGCACGAGCAGGCCGAGGACCAGGCCCTCGCCGGGGCGTCCGGCCCCCGGGGCGCCCTGCCGCTCGGGCCAGGACACCTGGCCGTGCACCCGGTCGAGCAGGCCCCGGCCGGCCAGGAGTTCGACGTCCCGGCGGGCGGTGACGGGGGAGACCCCGAGCCGTTCGGCCAGCTCGGAGACGCGGGCGGTGCCGCGCTCGCGCACCAGGGCCAGCAGTCGGTCGTGTCGTTCGGCAGCACTCTCGCGCACGGCGCGGTTCCCCCTCGCGGTGGTGGTGGTCCTCCGAGTCTAGTTCAGAATGATCGAACGGAGGGAGTTTCGATCATTCGCTCGTGAAGTCTTGACGTTCGATCGCGTCCTGTCCAGGATTCCCGGCGACGCAGACGTCACCACCGGGCCCCGGGGCACCGCTGGAACCGTCCCAGGGAGCAGCCCATGTCCACGCCGCCCGAGAACCGCGCGCTCAGCCCGTACACCGGCTGGACCCGGGCCCACTGGGAGGGCGCCGCCGACCGGCTCCTGTTCGGCGTGCGGCCCTTCGCCTCGCCCCGGTACGGCCTCGTCGGCCTCCCCGGATTCCGCCCCAGCTGGTCGGGGCCCCGCTCCGACGCCCTGGAGGGCTGGGCCCGCACCTTCCTGCTCGCCGCCCTCCGCGTCGCGGGCGCGCGCGGCGAGGACCCCCACGGCCACCTCGACCGGTACGCCGAGGGCCTCGCCGCCGGGACCGAGGCGCCGGGCCGGGACGACGCCGAGTCCTGGCCCCTCATGGCGGACACCCGCCAGGCGGTGGTCGAGTCCGCCTCGGTCGCCCTCGGCCTCCGCCTCACCCGCCCCTGGCTCTGGGACCGCCTGGACGACCGCGTCCGCGCACGGGTCGCGGACTGGCTGCGGCCCGCCCTCGGCCCGTCCCCCGTCGACAACAACTGGTGGCTCTTCGGCCTCACCGTCGCCGGATTCCTCCGGGACGCCGGGATCGAGACCGACCGCGCCGCCGCCACGATCGACCGCTCCCTCGCCCGCGTCGAGGACTGGTACCTCGGCGACGGCTGGTACAGCGACGGCGACAACCGCGCCTTCGACCACTACAACGCCTGGGCCCTGCACTTCTACCCCGTGCTCCACGCCCACCTGTCCGGCGACCGCGCCCTCCTCGACCGCTACGGACCCCGGCTGCGCGCCCACCTCGACGACCACGTCCACCTCTTCGACGCGAACGGCGCCCCCGTCCCGTACGGGCGCTCCCTGATCTACCGCTTCGCCGCGGCCGCCGCCCCCTGGCTCGGCACCCTCACCGGCCACACCCCGCTCGCCCCCGGCGCCACCCGCCGCCTCGCCTCCGGGGCCCTGCGGTACTTCCTCGACCGGGGCGCCACCGACGGGCGCGGACTCCTCACCCCCGGCTGGCACGGCCCGTACCCGCCGTTCGTCCAGGAGTACTCGGGTCCGGGCTCCCCCTACTGGGCGTCCAAGGGCTTCCTCGGCCTCCTCCTGCCCCCGGACCACCCGGCCTGGACCGACCCCGAGGAGCCCCTGCCCGCCGAACGCGCCGACACCGTCCGGGCCTTCGCCCCCGCCGGGCTGCTCGTCCAGACCACCGTCGCCGACGGGCTCGTACGCCTCCACAACCACGGCAGCAACCACGTGCACAGCCGCGCGGGCGGCGAGGACGACCCCGGCTACGCCCGCCAGGCCTATTCGACCCGTACGGGACCCACCACCGGATCCGCCCCGGCCGACAACCACTTCGCGCTGCTCGACGCCGAAGGCCGGGCCACCACCCGGGGCCCCGCGGTCCCCGCCGGCACCGGCCCCGGCTGGGCCGCCTCCCTGCACGTCCCGCGCCCCGGCGTCCGGGTCCTCTCCGCGACCCTCGCCCACGGCGCCGCCGAACTCCGCGCCCACCTCGTCCTCGGCGCCCCGGAGGGGACACCCGTACGGCAGACCGGCTGGGCCACCACGCCCGGCGGGCCGCACGCCCGGCTCCACCCGGTCCACGGCCATCCGCCGCAGGACCCGGCGACCGTACTGCCCGCAGGGGAGACCCTTCAGGGGCCGGGCGCCCGCGTCCTCGCCCTGTACGGCACCACGCGCGGCCCGGCCGCCCTCTTCGCGTCCCTCGCCTCGCTCACCGCCGCACCCGACCCCGCCCCCGTCACCGACCTCGCGCGCGTGCGGATCGACGGGCACGCCCTCCACGTGACCTGGGAGGACGGCACCACCGCGCGCCTGGACCTCGACGCCCTGCCGTGAACGGGGGCCGGGAGGGGCCTACTTCGGGCCGTACTTGCGCCCCGCCCGGGAGGAGACCCCGCCGAGCAGACCGCGCGGCGCCAGCTTCACCACGCCCATCAGGGCCTTGTAGCGCGGGTCGGGGATCGACAGCGTCTTCCCCCGGTCCAGGTCGGACAGGGCCGCCGTCACCAGCTTGTCCGCGTCGAGCCACATCCAGCCCGGGATGTTGTCCGTGCCCATCCCGGCCCGCTCGTGGAACTCGGTCCGCACGAAGCCGGGGCAGAGCGCCATCAGACGCACCCCGGTGCCCGCCAGGTCCCGCGCCGCGCCCTGGGTGAACTGCACGACCCACGCCTTCGACGCGCCGTACGTGCCCCGGGGCACGAAGGCCGCCACCGAGGCGACGTTCACCACCCCGCCCCGGCGCCGCTCCCTCATCGAGGCGGCGGCCGCCGAGGTCAGCCGCAGCACGGCCTCGCAGTGCACCGTGAGCATCTTCAGTTCGTCGGCCATGGAGACTTCCAGGAACCGGCCCTTGTTGCCGAAACCGGCGTTGTTCACCAGCAGGTCCACCGGCCGCCTCGGGTCCGAGAGCCGCGCCTCGACGGCGGCGATCCCCTTCTCCTCGGAGAGGTCCGCCGCGAGCACCTCGGCCTCCACCCCGTGCCGGTCGTGCAGCTCGGTCGCCTGCTCCCGGAGCCGCTTCACGTCCCGGGCCACGAGCACGACGTCATGGCCGTCGGCCGCGAGTCTCCGGGCGAAGGCGGCGCCGATGCCCGCGGTGGCCCCCGTAATCAGTGCAGTCGTCATACGGGCACGGTAACGCCACGGCCGGACCGGGGAACCGGCCCTATGCCCCGGCGTACTTCTCCGTGTACTGGCGGGCGAGGTCGAGCAGGCCCGACTCCATCCACGCGGCGGCGGCCAGGGTGCCGGGCAGCAGGTCCCGTTCGACGGTCGCGGCCCGGTGGAGCAGCGCGACGGTGACGTCGTGGTCGGGCCGGTGCACGACGGTGACCGGATCGCCCGCCCGCACCTCGCCCGGCACGATCACCCGCAGCAGCGCCCCGGGGCCCGCCTCCGCGCGCGTGAACCGCTTGACCCACCCCTTCTCGCCCAGGAACCCGGCGAACGTACGGCACGGGATGCGGCCGCCGGTCACCTCCAGGACCACCTCGTCGCCGATCCGCCACCGCTCCCCGATCAGGGCGTTGTTGACGTCGACGCCCCGGGTGGTGAGGTTCTCGCCGAAGGAGCCGTTGGCGAGCTCGCGGCCCAGCTCCCGCTCCCACAGGTCCATGTCCTCACGGGCGAAGGCGTACGCGGCCCGGTCGGCGCCGCCGTGGAAGCGCAGGTCGCAGACGTCGTCCCCGGCGAGCCCGCTCGCCCCGACGCCGAGCGGCCCGGGCGCCTCGATCCGCACGGCCCCCTCGACGGGTCGCTTGTCGATGCCCGTACGGCCGGCCGGGGAGTCGGTGTAGTCCACGGCCCTGGCCCGGCCCACATTCACACTCAGCAAGGTCATGCGGGAACTTTACGGGCACCGGACTCAAAGCTTCTCAGTGATATTCGCGCTCTCTTCCAAGACTCGCTTATGCTGGTTCCATGATCGAGGCACGCCATCTCCGCGTCCTGCGCGCCGTCGCCGCCACCGGCTCCTTCTCGGCCGCCGCGCGCGAACTGGGCTGCACCCAGCCCGCCGTCAGCCAGCAGATGAAGGCGCTCGAAGCCTCCGCCGGCACGCCGCTGCTGATCCGCACGGGCCGCGAGATGCGCCTCACCCAGGCGGGCGAGGTCCTGGTGCGCCACGCCTCCGGCATCCTCGCCGGGCTCACCGCCGCCGAGGAGGAGGTCGCCGCCATCGCCGGGCTCCGCGCGGGCCGGGTCCGCCTGGTGTCCTTCCCGAGCGGCAGCTCCACCCTCGTCCCCACCGCCCTGGCCGCCCTGCGGGCCGCGCACCCCGGCACCCGGGTCTCCCTCGTCGAGGCCGAGCCGCCCCGCTCGATCGAGATGCTCCGCGAGGGCGACTGCGACATCGCCCTCGCCTTCCGCTACGGGGCCGGGCGGGCCGAGTGGGACGACCTGGTGGTCCGCCCGCTGCTCGCCGACCGGCTCGTGGGCCTGGTCCCCGAGGGGCACCGGCTCGCCGGGGCCGGTGCGGTCGGCATCGCGGAACTGGCGGACGAGTCCTGGATCGCGGGCTGCCCGCGCTGCCGCCGCCAGCTCGTGGACGTCTGCGAGGAGGCGGGCTTCACGCCCCGCATCGACTTCGCGACCGACGACTACCCGGCCGTGGTGGGCCTGGTGGGGGCGGGCCTGGGCGTGGCCGTCCTGCCGGCCCTCGCCATCGAGTCCGTACGGCCCAAGGGGGCGCGGACCGTGACCGTGGAGCCCGCCGTGGAGCGGGAGATCGTGGCCCTGACCCTGCCGGACCTCGCGCAGGTCCCGGCGGTCGCCGCCACGCTGGACGAGCTGACGCGCGCCGCCACGCGCGCGTAGGCACCTCTCCGGTGTCCTCACGCGCGTGGGCGCGGTGGGTGTCGCCGCTCTCGGCTCGTGGTGCTCGTGGGCTCGTAGTGCTCGCGATGCTTGTGGTGCTCGTGTGCTCGTGGTGTTCGGCGGGCCTCGGAACCGCTCGGGGCCGTTCTCAGTCGAAGAAACGTTCCTTCACGCGTTCCCTCGGGCGTTCCCTCACATGGACGCCGACGCGGCCGTCGGCGGCGTGGGGGCCGTCGTGATCAGACGGTTGCGGGCGCGTCCCATGAGCTCTTCGCGTTCGTCCTCGGTGAGGCCGCCCCAGACGCCGTAGGGCTCCCGCACGGCGAGTGCGTGGGCCGCGCACTCCGCGCGCACCGGGCACCTCATGCAGACCTCTTTCGCCGAGTTCTCACGCGCACTCCGTGCCGCGCCGCGCTCTCCCTCGGGGTGGAAGAACAAGGAGCTGTCGACCCCGCGGCAGGCCGCGAGCAGTTGCCAGTCCCACAGATCGGCGTTGGGTCCGGGAAGGCGGGAGAAATCTGCCATTGCGCTTGTCCCCTTGAAACCGTGTCGAACGGATAGGTCGGCGGGTGGATGGCTGATGGCCGGGGCTCCTCCGGTCCCCGACAGCTCGGGTTGTTACACCTACTGTCTAAGTAGATGTAAATATGACTCATTGCGAATCTAGGCACAGACACCGCGAAAAGGGAAGAAATCCCGCTAAATGGGGCATACCTTTTGATCTCGGGACGGAAGGGCCGCGTCGCTCTTCTCCGCGCACGGCCCCTCACGTAGAGTGCCGAAGCCTGCCGTCCGACCCGTAACTCTTTCGAGTGACCGTCGTTGAGAGTGCGGAGGCGGTTGGAGGAACAAGCGATCGGGCAGGTGTCCGAGAGCGTCAACCGCACAGGTGACGATACGTACAGCCCTGGAGGCTCAAGGTGACGCGCAACAGCTGCGAGAGCCGCGGAGGTCAGGCATGACATCCGTCCTCGTCTGCGACGACTCCCCGCTTGCCCGAGAGGCGCTCCGCCGCGCGGTCGCGACCGTGCCCGGCGTCGAGCGCGTGACCACCGCGGCCAACGGCGAGGAAGTCCTCCGCCGCTGGGGCGCGGACCGCTCGGACCTGATTCTGATGGACGTGCGGATGCCCGGCCTGGGCGGTGTGGAAACCGTCCGCCGGCTGCTCTCGGCCGATCCCGGCGCCCGCATCATCATGCTCACGGTCGCCGAGGACCTCGACGGCGTCGCGCTCGCGGTCGCCGCGGGTGCCCGTGGCTATCTGCACAAGGACGCCTCGCGCGCCGAGCTGCGGGCCACGGTCACCCAGGCGCTCGCCGACCCGACCTGGCGGCTCGCCCCGCGCCGCCTCCGCTCGGCCGAGATGGGCGCCGCGCCCACCCTCACCGCGCGCGAGATCCAGGTCCTCGAAGGCATGAGCCACGGCCGGTCCAACGCCGAGATCGGGCGCGAGCTCTTCCTCTCCGAGGACACGGTCAAGACCCACGCCCGGCGCCTCTTCAAGAAGCTGGGCGCCTCGGACCGCGCCCACGCCGTCGCGCTCGGCTTCCGCTGGGGCCTGGTCCGCTGACGTCGCAGGTCACCCGCCGCATCCCCGTCCCCGTCCGTGTCCTTCGCGGAGTGGACGGGGTGGGCTTGTGTCACTTCCCCGCCGGATGACGCATCCTTGAGATGTGGAGTTCCTCGGGGACGAGTCGATCGAGCGGGAGGGGAGGGCGCGGGAGATGAGTTCCGGCGCACCTGCTCATAACGCTTCGGTGCACAACTACGGACGCGGTGCCACGAACGCGGAAGCGTCGGGGCACCATGGAGCGATGCGCGACGACGAGACCGCAGGGTCCCCCATGCCCGCCGGGCAGGGGGAGATCGGCGCGCTCGTCCACCGTGCGGTCGACGGCGACGCGCAGGCCACGCACGACCTCCTCGCGCGCGTGCATCCGCTCGCCCTGCGGTACTGCCGCACCCGCCTCAACCGGCTGCCCGGCGACGCCCGGCACTTCGTCGAGGACCTGGCCCAGGAGGTCTGCGTCGCCGTCCTGATGGCGCTGCCGCGCTACAAGGACACGGGCAGGCCCTTCGAGGCCTTCGTCTTCGCCATCGCCGGACACAAGGTCGCCGACCTCCAGCGGGCCGCCATGCGGCACCCCGGGTCCACGGCCGTGCCCTCCGACGAGATGCCGGAGCGGCCTGACGACTCCCTCGGACCCGAGGAGCGGGCGCTGCTCAGCGACGACGCCGAGTGGGCCAAGAAGCTGCTCGCCAACCTCCCGGAGAACCAGCGCGAGCTGCTCGTCCTCCGGGTCGCCGTCGGGCTCACCGCCGAGGAGACCGGGCAGATGCTCGGCATGTCCCCCGGCGCCGTCCGGGTCGCCCAGCACCGCGCCCTCAGCCGGCTGCGCGCGCTGGCGGAGCAGTAACCCCTTCCGGCGTCCAGGTCGGGTCGGCCCCGGCCGGACCGGTAAGTCCCGACGGCTCCCGTCGTCCCTTTCGTCCACGTGTGAACGTCCAAAGCTGCTCGCTGATCTTGCTCGTGGAATGAGACACCGCTCAAGCCCGTTAGCATGGACATCCCGCACCGATCAAGGCCATTTGGGAAGGTGTCATGACTGCCAACGTCGACGGAGTGCCCGAGAAATTCGCGACACTCGGGCTGACCTACGACGACGTGCTGCTGTTGCCGGGCGCGTCCGACATGGCGCCCGACCAGATCGACACCGCCTCGTACGTCTCGAAGAACGTGCGGGTGAACATCCCGCTCCTCTCCGCCGCGATGGACAAGGTCACCGAGTCCCGCATGGCGATCGCCATGGCGCGGCAGGGCGGCGTCGGTGTCCTGCACCGCAACCTCTCCATCGCCGACCAGGCCAACCAGGTCGACCTGGTGAAGCGGTCCGAGTCCGGCATGGTCTCCGACCCGATCACGGTCCACCCGGACGCGACGCTCGGCGAGGCCGACGCGATCTGCGCCAAGTTCCGCATCAGCGGCGTCCCCGTCACCACCCCCGACGGCAAGCTCCTCGGCATCGTCACCAACCGCGACATGGCCTTCGAGACGGACCGCAGCCGCCAGGTGCGCGAGGTCATGACCCCGATGCCGCTCGTCACCGGCAAGGTCGGCATCTCCGGCGTCGACGCCATGGAGCTGCTGCGCCGCCACAAGATCGAGAAGCTGCCGCTGGTCGACGACGCGGGCGTCCTCAAGGGCCTCATCACGGTCAAGGACTTCGTCAAGGCCGAGAAGTACCCGAACGCCGCCAAGGACAAGGAGGGCCGCCTGCTCGTCGGCGCGGCCGTCGGCGTCGCCGGCGACGCGTACGAGCGCGCCCAGGCCCTGGTCGAGGCGGGCGTCGACTTCATCGTCGTCGACACCGCCCACGGCCACTCCCGGCTGGTCGGGGACATGGTCGCCAAGATCAAGTCGAACGCCTCGGTCGACGTCATCGGCGGCAACATCGCCACCCGCGACGGCGCCCAGGCGCTGATCGACGCCGGTGTCGACGGCATCAAGGTCGGCGTCGGTCCCGGCTCCATCTGCACCACCCGCGTCGTCGCCGGCATCGGCGTCCCGCAGGTCACCGCGATCTACGAGGCCTCGCTCGCCGCCAAGGCGGCCGGCGTCCCGGTCATCGGCGACGGCGGCCTCCAGTACTCCGGCGACATCGCCAAGGCGCTCGTCGCCGGCGCCGACACGGTGATGCTCGGCTCGCTGCTCGCGGGCTGCGAGGAGTCCCCGGGCGAGCTGCTCTTCATCAACGGCAAGCAGTTCAAGTCGTACCGCGGCATGGGCTCGCTCGGCGCCATGCAGTCCCGCGGCGAGCAGCGCTCCTTCTCCAAGGACCGCTACTTCCAGGAGGGCGTCGCCTCCGACGAGAAGCTGGTGCCCGAGGGCATCGAGGGCCAGGTGCCCTACCGCGGCCCGCTCTCGGCCGTCGTCCACCAGCTGGTGGGCGGCCTGCGCCAGTCGATGTTCTACGTCGGCGGCCGCACGGTGCCGGAGCTCCAGGCGAACGGCCGCTTCGTCCGGATCACCGCGGCCGGCCTCAAGGAGAGCCACCCGCACGACATCCAGATGACGGTCGAGGCGCCGAACTACAGCAGGAAGTAACGCGCACGCGGGTGAGGGGCGGTTCCGGGATGTGGCCGGAACCGCCCCTCCCACGTGTGTCGGGGATACTGGTAGGCGCAGACGTAGAGGGAAAGGCCACACATCGTGACTGAGATCGAGATCGGGCGCGGCAAGCGCGGCCGCAGGGCGTACGCGTTCGACGACATCGCCGTCGTGCCCAGCCGGCGCACCCGGGACCCGAAGGAGGTCTCGATCGCCTGGCAGATCGACGCCTACCGGTTCGAGCTGCCGTTCCTGGCCGCTCCGATGGACTCGGTCGTCTCGCCGCAGACCGCCATCCGCATCGGCGAGCTGGGCGGCCTGGGCGTCCTGAACCTCGAAGGCCTGTGGACCCGCTACGAGGACCCGCAGCCGCTCCTGGACGAGATCGCGGAGCTGGACGAGGCCACCGCGACCCGCCGCCTCCAGGAGATCTACTCCGCCCCCATCCAGGAGGAGCTGATCGGCAAGCGCATCAAGGAGGTGCGCGACGCCGGCGTCGTCACCGCCGCCGCGCTCTCCCCGCAGCGCACCGCGCAGTTCTCCAAGGCCGTCGTCGACGCCGGGGTGGACCTCTTCGTCATCCGCGGCACCACGGTCTCCGCCGAGCACGTCTCGGGCGCGGCCGAGCCGCTGAACCTGAAGCAGTTCATCTACGAGCTGGACGTCCCGGTCATCGTCGGCGGCTGCGCCACGTACACCGCGGCCCTGCACCTGATGCGCACCGGCGCGGCGGGCGTCCTGGTCGGCTTCGGCGGCGGCGCCGCGCACACCACGCGCAACGTCCTGGGCATCCAGGTCCCGATGGCGACCGCCGTCGCGGACGTGGCCGCCGCGCGCCGCGACTACATGGACGAGTCCGGCGGCCGGTACGTGCACGTCATCGCCGACGGCGGCGTGGGCTGGTCCGGCGACCTGCCGAAGGCGATCGCCTGCGGCGCCGACGCCGTGATGATCGGCTCCCCGCTGGCCCGTGCCACGGACGCGCCCGGCAAGGGCCACCACTGGGGCATGGAGGCCGTCCACGAGGACGTGCCGCGCGGCAAGCTGGTCGACCTGGGCATCGTCGGCACCACCGAGGAGATCCTCGCGGGTCCGTCGCACATCCCGGACGGCTCGATGAACTTCTTCGGCGCCCTGCGCCGCGCGATGGCCACCACGGGCTACAGCGAGCTCAAGGAGTTCCAGCGGGTCGAGGTCACGGTCGCGGACGCGCAGCACAAGCGCTGACCTTCCGTCCTTCCGCACGTACGCGAGGGGCCCCGCACCGACCGGTGCGGGGCCCCTCGCGCGCGTCCGGTCAGAGGCGGTGGGCCGCGCCCGCCGGGGTCGCGCCGCGCGTGTCGAGGAGGAGCTGGGCCTTCACCGACAGGCCCTGGAGGTCGTAGGTGCGGTGGTGCTGGAGGAGGACCGTCAGGTCGGCGTGGGCGGCGGCCTCGTAGAGGGAGTCCGCGCGGGGGACGGGCAGCTCGCGGACGCGCCAGTCGGGCACGTACGGGTCGTGGTAGCTGACGGCCGCGCCCAGGTCCATCAGACGGCGGGCGATCTCGTCGGCGGGCGAGCCCTGCCGGTCGGGCAGGTCGGGCTTGTACGTGATGCCGAGCAGCAGGATCCTGGCCCCGCGCGCCGACTTCCCGTGGTCGTTGAGGAGGGCGGCGGCGCGCCGCACCACGTACGCGGGCATCCGCTCGTTGACCTGGCCCGCGAGTTCGACGAGGCGGAGCGGGCGGTGGGCGCCGACGGTGTCGACGGGGGCGCCGTGGCCGCCGACGCCGGGTCCCGGGCGGAAGGCCTGGAAGCCGAAGGGCTTGGTCTCGGCGCAGCGGATGACGTCCCACAGGTCGACGCCGAGTTCGTGACAGAGGACCGCCATCTCGTTGACGAGGGCGATGTTGACGTGCCGGAAGTTGGTCTCCAGGAGCTTGACCGTCTCCGCCTCGCGGGGTCCACGCGCGCGTACCACCTTGTCGGTGAGGCGTCCGTAGAAGGCGGCGGCGGACTCGGTGCAGGCGGGGGTGAGGCCGCCGATGACCTTGGGGGTGCCGGCGTAGCCGTGGGTGCGGCTGCCGGGGTCGAGCCGGCCGGGCGAGTACGCGAGGTGGAAGTCGCGGCCCGCGCGCAGTCCGGAGCCCGTCTCCAGGACGTCGCGGAGCAGGCCCTCGGTGGTGCCCGGCGGGACCGGGGACTCCAGGACGACGGTGGTGTGGGGGCGCAGCCGGGCGGCGAGCGCGCGGGCGGCGTCGGTGACGGCGGTGAGGTCGAGGGCCCGGTCGGGGCCGAGGGGGGCCGGGGGGCAGAGGACGGCGGTGCGGACCCGGCCGAGTTCGGCGGGGTCGTGGGTCGGGCGGAAGCCCCCCGCGAGCATCCGGCGGATCTCCGGGACGGTGAGCGGGCCGTCGGCCGGGGAGCGGCCGGCGGCGAGTTCGGCGGCGGGCCGCGGGTCGGTGTCGTAGCCGACGGTGTCGATGCCCGCGGCGATGGCGGCCTGGGCGAGGGGGAGTCCGTGGTGGCCGAGGCCGATGACGGCGAGATCAGCGGGCATGGGGGGTGGGCCGTCCTTCCCA
Source organism: Streptomyces sp. NPDC098101 (assembly GCF_044760185.1). Taxonomy (NCBI): domain Bacteria; kingdom Bacillati; phylum Actinomycetota; class Actinomycetes; order Kitasatosporales; family Streptomycetaceae; genus Streptomyces; species Streptomyces sp. NPDC098101. The sequence goes on from NZ_JBIWAS010000003.1 coordinate 416,876, forward strand.
GTAGCCGGAGGGGGCGCGACGCGCAAGCCCGGTGGGCAGAACGGGTCGCACGCAATGTCAGACTAGGCGTAAATATGACCGACATGTCGCATTGTGGGGCTCGGGTCGCCGAGTGTTGTCCACAGGGCGTTGTCCACAGGTCGGGTGCGAGGCGGTGGCTGAAGTCGCCGCGGCGGGACAGAATCGAGCTGTGAGCCGGACCACACGGTCCCGGCTCGCTCGCGGGAGGGGTGCGTACCCGCCGGTGGCAAGGGCCTGGGCCCGCCGCCGGGAAGGACCGCACCCGCCTCGCGGAAGCGGCCCGCACCCGCTCGCGGGAAAGGTCGTGTACGGGCGCCGGGCGCGGGAAGCCGTGTGCGGGAAGGGCCTGTGCACGGAAGGCCGTGGACGGGAGGTCCTGTGCGCGGGAAGGTCGCGGACGGAAAGGACCGTGCGCGGGAAGGTCGTGGACGGGAAGGCCCGTGCGCGGGAAGGACCGGGGACGACGGGAGGCGGCAGACGTGAGGACAGCGACACTGGGACCGGCCGAGCGCACCGAGGCGCTCGTCGCCATGGCCGGGCGCGAGCTGGACGTGCTGGTCGTCGGCGCCGGAGTGGTCGGCGCGGGCACGGCCCTCGACGCCGTCACGAGAGGGCTCTCCACCGGCATCGTCGAGGCCCGCGACTGGGCCTCGGGCACCTCCAGCCGCTCCAGCAAGCTCATCCACGGCGGCCTGCGCTACCTGGAGATGCTGGACTTCGCCCTGGTGCGGGAGGCGCTCAAGGAGCGCGGACTCCTCCTGGAGCGGCTCGCCCCCCACTTGGTGAAGCCGGTCCCCTTCCTGTACCCCCTCCAGCACAAGGGCTGGGAGCGGTTCTACGCGGGCTCGGGCGTCGCCCTGTACGACGCGATGTCGCTCTCCTCCGGGCACGGCCGGGGCCTCCCCGTCCACCGGCACCTCTCCCGGCAGGGCGCCCTGCGCGTCGCCCCCTGCCTGAGGAAGGACGCCCTCGTCGGCGCCCTCCAGTACTACGACGCCCAGATGGACGACGCCCGCTTCGTCACCACCCTCGTGCGCACGGCCGCCTCCTACGGCGCGCTCGCCGCGAGCCGGGCCCGGGTCGTCGGCTTCCTGCGCGAGGGCGAGCGGGTCGTCGGCGCGCGCGTCCAGGACGTCGAGGCCGGGGCCGAGTACGAGATCCGGGCCAAGCAGGTCGTCAACGCCACCGGGGTGTGGACCGACGACACCCAGGCCCTCATCGGGGAGCGCGGCCAGTTCCACGTCCGCGCCTCCAAGGGCATCCACCTCGTCGTGCCCAAGGACCGCATCCACTCCACCACCGGCCTGATCCTGCGCACCGAGAAGTCCGTCCTCTTCGTGATCCCCTGGGGACGCCACTGGATCGTCGGCACCACCGACACCGACTGGGACCTCGACAAGGCGCACCCGGCCGCCTCCAGCGCCGACATCGACTACCTCCTGGAGCACGTGAACACCGTGCTCGCCACCCCGCTCACCCGCGACGACGTCGAGGGCGTCTACGCCGGCCTGCGCCCCCTGCTCGCCGGCGAGTCGGACGCCACCAGCAAGCTCTCGCGCGAGCACACCGTCGCCCACCCGGTCCCCGGCCTGGTCGTGGTGGCCGGCGGCAAGTACACGACGTACCGCGTGATGGCGAAGGACGCCGTCGACGAGGCGGTCCACGGCCTCGACCAGCGCGTCGCCCCCTGCGTCACCGAGGACACCCCGCTCCTCGGCGCCGAGGGCTACCGGGCCCTGTGGAACGCGCGGGCCGGGATCGCCGCCCGGCACGGGCTGCACGTCGTGCGGGTCGAGCACCTCCTCAACCGGTACGGCTCCCTGACGCAGCAGGTCCTCGACCTGATCGCCGAGGACCCGAGGCTCGGCGAACCCCTCCCGGCGGCCGACGACTACCTGCGCGCCGAGATCGTCTACGCCGCCTCCCACGAGGGCGCCCGCCACCTCGACGACGTCCTCACCCGGCGGACCCGGATCTCCATCGAGACCTTCGACCGGGGCACGCGCAGCGCCCGCGAGTGCGCGGAGCTGATGGCCCCGGTCCTCGGCTGGGACGCCCGCCAGATCGACAAGGAGGTCGAGCACTACGAGAAGCGGGTGGAGGCCGAGCGCGAGTCGCAGCGCCAGCCCGACGACCTGACGGCGGACGCCGCGCGGCTGGGGGCGCCGGACATCGTGCCCATCTGACCGCCCGGGACGCCGGTCCCCGTACGGCCGTGGACAACTGACGGGACGTCCGGTCCGGCGGGGCGTCCGGGTCGTCCGCATACCGGCGGGAACCTCGGAGGCGCCCGGCGGCGTCGTCATCCCGGAGTACGGACCCGGGGGCGTCACCGGTCCCGAGGTGAGGGACAATGGGCTCTCTTCCAGGGCGGGTTAACGCATCACGCGGGAAGCGGCAGACGCGGCGAAGACCAGGGATCGCAGAGGGGACGCATGTCGGAGGCGGAGCAGTCGCGGGACACGGCGAAGGACCCCGGGCGGGACGCCGCCGCGGGGGCCGCGACCGACAGCGACCGAGGAACGGTCCCGGCCGCGCGCGAGCCGGAGCGGGACGCGAAGGACGCGCAGGTCGGGCGGGGTGCGCAGACCCCGGAGGGCGACGCGGAACCGGAGCGGGGCAGCGCGGCCGCCGGGTCCGGTGGGCCCGCCGGACCGGTCGAGGACGCGAAGCCTGCGCCGGAGGGCGGGGCCGCTTCCGGCGCCGGGACGGCCGCGGAGGCCGGGTCCGGTGCGGGCGTCGGTGAGGTTTCGGATGCCGGGCCTGCTTCGGGCGCGGGAGCCGTTTCGGAGGCCGGGTCCGCTGCGGGCTCCGGGTCCGTTTCGGGTGGTGCGGGCGGGAAGTCCGGTTCGGGCGTCTCGGTCGTGAAGGGCGCCGGGGATCCGCGGTCTGACGGCGTGACGGGTTCCGGAGCGGCCGACGCCGCCGGTGCGGCCGGGCGGCTGCGGGGGACCGAGCCGTCGACCGGCCGGGCCGGGTTCGGCGCCGGGGACGGCGACGGCGGCAGCGGCCGGGGACCGGCCACGACCGGCACGGCGCGCGGCGGCGACAAGTTCCGCAAGGCGCCCGCCGGTGAGGGACGGCTGCTCGCGGGCCGCTACCGGCTCGGCGCGGTCCTCGGACGCGGCGGCATGGGCACCGTGTGGCGCGCCGTCGACGAGACCCTCGGCCGTACCGTCGCCGTCAAGGAGCTCCGCTTCCCCACCAGCATCGACGAGGACGAGAAGCGACGCCTCATCACCCGGACCCTGCGCGAGGCGAAGGCCATCGCCCGGATCCGCAACAACGGCGCCGTCACCGTGTACGACGTCGTCGACGAGGACGACCGCCCGTGGATCGTCATGGAGCTCATCGAGGGCAAGTCCCTCGCGGACGCCGTGCGCGAGGACGGCACGCTCACGCCCCGGCGCGCCGCCGAGGTCGGCCTCGCCATCCTCGACGTGCTGCGCTCGGCGCACCGCGAGGGCATCCTGCACCGCGACGTGAAGCCGTCCAACGTGCTGATCGCCGAGGACGGCCGGGTCGTCCTCACCGACTTCGGCATCGCCCAGGTGGAGGGCGACCCCTCGATCACCTCCACCGGAATGCTCGTCGGCGCCCCCTCGTACATCTCGCCGGAGCGCGCCCGCGGCCACAAGCCCGGCCCGGCCGCCGACATGTGGTCGCTGGGCGGCCTCATCTACGCGGCGGTCGAGGGCAGCCCGCCGTACGACAAGGGCTCCGCCATCGCCACCCTCACGGCGGTGATGACCGAGCCCGTCGACCCGCCGAAGAACGCGGGACCCGACCTGGAGAAGGTCATCTACGGCCTCCTCGCCAAGGATCCGGCGCAGCGGCTCGACGACGCCGGCGCCCGGGTCCTGCTGCGGGCCGTGCTCGACGCCCCGGAGGCGCCGCCCGCGCCTTCCCCCGAGGTCACCAGGGTCGTTCCGCTGCCGCCGCACCCCGAGCAGGCGCCGGCGGTCCCGGCGGCCGACCGGGGCACGGCCCCCGACGCGGCCGCCGACCGGGTGCGGGGCGCCCTCAAGTCCGTGCGCAACGCCGCGGCCTCCGCGAAGGCCGAGCCGAGGCCGAGGACCGCGCCGAAGCCGAGGCCCGCCCCGATCCAGGGCGGCGGCAGGCAGGCGTCGTCCCGCGCGTCGCTGACCGACGTCGTGCCGCGCCGCACCCTGGTCGTCATCGCCGCCGTCGTGGTCGTCGCCCTGCTCGGGACGATCCTGGCGGTCTCCCTCGGCGGCGGGGGAGACGAGGGCGAGCAGGGCAAGGGCAAGGAGGGCACCACGGCCTCGGCCGGCGCCTCCGCGGGCAGTGAAGGATCCGGCGGTTCGGGCGGCTCCGGCGGCAAGGGCGAGACCCCGGCCGACCCCGGCCAGCAGGGCGGCGCGCAGCCCGGCGGCGAAGGCGCCGACGGCTCGACGGGCACGGACGGCACGACGGGTTCGACCGGGACGACCGACGGCGGCACCGGCGCCACGCCGTCCGGCAAGCCCGACGGCGGCACCGGCGGCCGACTGCCCGCCGGATACGCCCTCGTCACCAGCGACCGGTTCCACTTCTCCATGGCGATGCCCTCGAACTTCAGGCTGAGCACCATCCCGGGGTACTCCCTCGGCGGGATCTTCAGCGCGGACGGCGGCTTCCCGCGCGTCCAGGTCGACTACAACAACAGCCCCAAGGACAACGCCGCGAGCGCCTGGGAGCTGGCGAAGATCGGCGTGGCCGCCACCAGCAAGGACTACAAGCACCTCGGCATACGGCCCGTCTCCTACAAGGGCTACCCGACCGTCGCCGACTGGGAGTTCGAGCGCACCCAGAAGGGCGTCCGCGTCCACGTGCTCAACCGCGGCTTCAAGGTGGACTCCAGGCGCGGCTACTCCATCATGGTCAGCTGTAAGGCGGACGAGTGGAACGGCGAGGAGTGCCGGACGCTGCGGGAGACGGCGTTCGCCACGTTCAGCCCCAAGGACTGACCGATGCCCCGTATCGTGGGGATCCGGGGGTCGTACGCAATCGAACAGAGCCGTTGACCGCACGGCCCCGGACCGGACCGACCGGACCCGGCGGACTCGCGTGATCCCGCACGATCCGGGGTAGCCGCAGGTCCACGGGGGACAGCGCGGGCGTGGGGAGGCGTCGTGGACGACTACGCGGGAAGGGTGCTCGCGGACCGCTACCGCCTGCCGCTGCCGCCGGAGGACGGGTCCGGGGACGGGCACGACCTGACGGAGACGCGGGCCTTCGACACGTACAGCGGCCAGGAGGTCCTGGTCCGTCAGGTCCCGCTGCCGGAGTTCGTCGACGCCGAGGTGGTCGACGCCGCCGGACTCGGCGGGCCCGCCGGCCCCCACGGCGGCGCGGGCCGGGCCGTCCGCCGGCCCGCCGAACCCGTCGTGCGCCGGGCGATCGAGGCGGCCCAGGCCGCCGCGCAGATCCCCGACCACCCCTTACTGGACCAGGTCTTCGACGTCTTCGCGGAGGCCGGTTCGCTGTGGATAGTCAGCGAACGCGTCGTGGCGGCCCGGCCGTTGGCCGCCCTCCTCGCCGAGCGGCCCCTCAACCCGTACCGGGCGGCCGAGATCGGCGCCGACGTCCTCACCGCCCTGCGCGCGCTCCACGCCCACGGCTGGGTGCACCGGAACATCACCTCCCGGACCGTCCTCGTCTGCGACGACGGCCGGGTGGTCCTCTCCGGCCTCGCGGTCGGCGCCGCAGAGGAGGCCCTCTGCGGCTACGCGCCGGTACCGGAACAGGACCTTCCCGACGAGTTCGCGTACCCGGCGCCGGTGCCGGAACAGTCCGCCCGGGATCCGTACGCGCCGGAGACGTACGAGCCGGAGCCGTACGCGTCGGAGACGTACGCGCCTGAGGTGTACGACCCCGACTCCTCCGAGCAGGAGACGTACGAGCCCGGGGTGTACGAGGCGGAGACGTACGAGCCGGAGGCGTACGAGCCGGAGGCGTACGAACCCGGGACGTACGAGCCGGACGCGTACGCGCCCGGGCGGTACGAGGCCGAAGGGCTCGCGCCCGCCGAGGAGTACGGGGTCGTCCCGTACGGGACCGGGGAGTACGGACCCGGAGCGTACGAGTCCCGGGAGTACGGCTCGGAGACGTACCCCCCCGAGGCCCGCAGCCCCGAGGCCCGCAGCCCCGAGACCTACCGCCCCGAGCTCCACCCCTCCGACCCCTACCGCCCCGAGGACCGGGAGTCCGAGCCGTACGCGGACGGGGTCCCGGAGACCCCCGAGCGGGCCGGGATCGACGCCGGAGCGGGTGACGGGGCGTCGGACGAGGGCTCCGGGGGCGGTTCCGCTCCGGGGACCCGGCCCGTCCCCGACGCCTACGGTGCCGACCCCTACGGGAAGTCGACGCCGGCCCCCGCCGAGGCACGGCCCCCGGCCACGCCGCCGACCGCCGACGTACGGGCCGCGCGGGCCGGGGCCATCGCCGCCTACCGGGCCGGTGCGCGGGCCGCCGCCCGGATCGGCGAGACGGGGGCGCTGTCCGATCGGCGCCCCGTGCCCCCGGAGACGCCGGGACCGCCGCCCCCGCCGACGGCACAGGCGGAGGGATCGCCCGAGCCGCAGTGGTGGGCGCGGGTGGCGGACGACGACGAGGACGACGAGGACGACGGCGACGAGCCGTACGGCGGCGGTCCCCGGAACGGCCCGCCGCCGCGCGCGATGCTGACCGGCAGCTGGAGCGACGGCCCGCACGCCGCGCGGGACGGCTCCGGGCCGATACCGGCCGGGGGCGGTTCGGGCCGGGGCCCGGTGCTGCCCGGTTCGGGGCGGCCCGCGCTGCCCGCCGGATACCGGGCGGCGGGCCCGGACCCCGAGCGCCTCCCGGTCCCGGCGGGCGTCCCGGAGCCCCGGCGGGAGGAGCCGGCGACGGCCTTGGCCGAGCCGTACCGGGGCCCGACCACGCGCCTCGCGGCGGAGCGGGCCCGGCAGACCCGGATCGCGGTCGTCGGCGCCGTCACCGAGCGCTGGGCGCCCGAACAGGCCGGTCCCGTCCACGAGAACTGGCGCCTCGCGGCGCCCATCGGCCCCGCCACCGACCTGTGGGCGCTCGGCGCGCTCCTCTACCGCGCCGTCCAGGGCCACGCCCCCTACCCGGAGGACAGCGCGGCCGAACTCGTCCAGCTGGTCTGCGCCGAGCCGCCCGCCTTCGCCGAGGAGAGCGGGCCCCTGCGCCCGGTCGTGGAGTCGCTGCTCCGTCAGGACCCGACCGAGCGGCCCGACTTCGAGGAGCTGCGCGGCTGGCTGCGCTCCCTCGTCCGCTCGGCGCCCGAGCCGGACGCCGGTGTCGGCGTCGTACCGCTGCCGTCCTTCGACGAGACGCGGCTGCCGATCGTGCGCCGGCGCGGCGAGCTGGTCCGCCGGCGGCGCAAGGGGGAGGGCGCCGGCCGCCGCCGTCACAAGCGCGGCAAGGACCCGCGCGCCGAGACCCGGCACGAGCACGTCCACGCGTCCGTCCGCGAGCCGGTCCGCGAGCACGCGCGCGTACGGGACGATTTCCGGGACGAGTCCGACGGCGGGTACCACGAGCAACTCCCGCAGCGCGCCCCGCGCGCGCCCCGGGCCCCGCGCGCCCCGCGCACCTCCTCCGGAACAGCCGGCTCTCCGCGCGCCCTGGGCTGCCTGCTCCTGGCCCTGGTCCTCCTCCTGCTCGTGGGGGCCGTCGGGTACGCCGTCCTCTTCATGTCCCGCGAGGGGGAGGAGCCCGCCGGGTCGGGCACGCCCACGGCCGGCGGCACCCCGGCCCCGACCGCGAGCGCCCCCGCCACGGGCGGCCCTTCCACCGGCGGCCCTTCCACGAGCGGTTCCCCGAAGGCCACCCGGCCGGCCACCACCCGGCCCCCGGCGACTCCGTCGGGCCCCGCACTCGCCGCCGGATACTCCCTGCGCCAGGACCCGGAGGGGTTCCGGATCGGGGTGCCGGACGGCTGGCGGCGCAGCCCGGTCAACGACGCCGGGCAAGTGCGGTACACCGGCGGCGGCTTCACGATGATCGTGGTCCCCGGCCGGGACAGCGTGCGCGACAACGGCTCCGACCCGCTGGCGTACCAGAACACCAGGGAGCGCGAGCTGGAGCCGTGGCGGGCGTCCAGCTGGTCGGGCGCGGAGCGCACGCTCCGGGTCGACATCGGCAGCACGGCGACGGCCACGGGAAGTTACTGGTGGCTGGACGGCACGGGACGTGAGGTGTTCGTCCGCAACCTCGCCCTGATCGACGGCGGCCGCTACCACGTCGTCCAGGTCATCGGCCCGTACACCGAGCGGGACAAGGTCTCCGAGATCTACGACGAGGCCACGAAGGCGTTCCGGCCGGGCCGCTGAACCCGGGCCGCCCGGCCCGTACCGCCCACCGGCCCCCGGTCACAGTGCTGTTCCTATGACCGCCCCGAGGTTTCGCGGTCCGCGCCCCCCTCCGTAACCTGGCGTCAGAAGGAACGGGCGGGGGCAAGTGGAACATTCACAGGGCACAGGGGCGGGGCTGCTGCTCGCCGGTCGCTACCGGCTGGGCGAGTCCATCGGACGCGGCGGCATGGGCAAGGTCTGGCGCGCACACGACGAGGTGCTGCACCGCGTGGTGGCGGTCAAGGAGCTGACGGCGGGCCGCTTCGTGGCCGAGGCCGACCGGCTCGTGCTGCACGCCCGTACGCAGAAGGAGGCGCGGGCGGCCGCGCGGATCACGCACCCGGGCGTGGTCACCGTCCACGACGTCCTCGAACACGACGCCCGCCCGTGGATCGTCATGCAGTACGTCGACGGGCCCTCGCTCGCCGACGCCGCCAAGGAGGCGGGCACCATCGAGCCCCGCGAGGCGGCCAGGATCGGGCTGCACGTCCTCGGCGCGCTGCGCGCCGCGCACGCGGCCGGGGTGCTGCACCGGGACGTCAAGCCGGGCAACATCCTGCTCGCGCGCGACGGACGCGTCCTCATCACCGACTTCGGGATCGCGGCGATCGAGGGGGACTCGACGATCACCCGGACCGGTGAAATCGTCGGCTCCATCGACTATCTGGCGCCCGAGCGGGTGAAGGGCGGCGATCCCGGCCCCGCCTCCGACCTCTGGTCGCTCGGGGCCACGCTCTACACGGCGGTGGAGGGCACCTCGCCGTTCCGCCGCACCTCCCCGATCAGCACCATGCAGGCCGTGGTGACCGAGGAGCCGCCGCACCCGGAGAAGGCGGGCGCGCTGGCCTCCGTCATCGTGGCCCTGCTGCGCAAGGACCCGGCGCAGCGGCCGCGCGCGGACGAGGCCGAGCGGATGCTGATCGAGGCGATGGAGGGACGCGCACCGGCGGCGGCGCAGGCGTACGTACCGACCCAGCGGGTGACCCGGGGGGACGTGGAGCCGACGGAGGGCACGGAGGGCACGGACGGCTGGAACGCACCGGGTGGCGGGGCGGGTACGGCGGACCAGACGGGTCAGGCCGATCAGGCGGGCCGGGCCGGCCAGGTGGGCCAGGCGGATCAGGCGGGCCGGTCCGCGTCGGGGGCCGCGGGCGCCGCCCCGCGCGGCTCCACCGCCCAGTGGCCCCAGCCGCCCCGGGAACTCCCGCAGCCCCGGAAGCCCCAGCCGCCCCAGGGCTCCCCGCCCACCCTGGCGTCGGGCTCCGCCCACGTCCCGTCCGGCCGGGGCCGCCGGCGCACCGTCGTCCTGGCGGCCCTGCTCGCCGGGCTCGTCGCGGGCGGCGCCGTCTTCGCCGCCATGAACTACGCGGGCGGCGACCGCGTCGCGGGCGGCACCGGGGGAACGGGCACCGTCACGGCCCCGACCGCGCCCCCCTCCGCCAAGAACGGGGCGAAGGACGGGATTCCGGAGGGCTGGCACCGCGTCGACGACCCGGAGGGCTTCAGCCTCCTCGTCCCGGACGGCTGGAAGCGCCAGACGGAGGGCGACCAGATCGACTACACCCCGGACAACGGCAACCACCGCATCCGGATCAGCATCGACCGCAGCCCCGACTTCGAGAACCCGTACGTGCACGCGCTCGACCTGGAGCGGCTCCTGACGAAGCGGATGGACTACACCCGGATCAAGCTCCTCCCGACCACCTACCGGGACCAGACCCTCTCCTGCCTGTGGGAGTTCAGCTGGACCGAGAAGAAGAACTTCCCGGGGCCCCGGCGCGCGATCGACCAGATGTACTACTCCGACGACGGCACCGAGTACGCCATCTACATGTCCTCGCCGGAGTCGAGCTGGGAGACCACCCGGGAGCAGTTCGACATAGTCCTCCGGCACTGGCGGGAATCGGGCGAGCAGGCGGGCGGGTAAAGGCCGGAAAAATCTGCGCGGGTGGCCTCCGGTGGCCGTAAGCCGCTGATCAGGGCTTATGTGCCAGTGATCGCTGGCGCGGTGTGCGCCCCTGGTGAAAACGCGTTACCGACGGGTACCCAAAGAACGTAAGGCGCCTTACGCTCGCCCTCATGACGGACTCGCAGGCCCCCGCCGCCCCTTCGGCTCCCGACGCCCCCGCCACCGGGACGGAGGCCACCGCCGCCGTGCCCGCAGCCGCGACCGGAGCCGCCGCCCCCGCAGCGCAGACCGAGACCGCGCAGACCGGGACCGCGCAGACCGGAGCCGCCGCCCCCGCCGGTGCGACCAACCCGGTCGCGCCCGCGCCCGCCGGTGCCCGGACCGCCGCCGACGTCGTGACGCCCGAGGTGGTCGCCCGGCTCGTCCGCGGCGTGGTCGGCTCCGGCCGGACCGCCAACCACACCCCCTTCACCGGGGAGAAGCTGGCGGACCTGCCCGAGTCCACCCCCGAGGACGTCGCCGAGGCCTTCGCCCGCGCCCGCGCCGCCCAGCCCGTCTGGGCCGCCACCCCGGTCCGGACCCGCGCCGCCGTGCTCCTGCGCTTCCACGACCTGGTCCTCCAGCGACAGGCCGAGGTCCTCGACCTCATCCAGCTGGAGACGGGCAAGGCGCGCCTGCACGCCCACGAGGAGGTCCTGGCGGTCGCCGTCGCCGCCCGCCACTACGGCCGCAAGGCCCCCTCGTACCTGCGTCCGCGCCACCACACCGGCGTCGTGCCGACCCTCACCAAGGTCACCGAACTGCGCCAGCCGCGCGGGGTCGTCGGTCAGATCGCCCCCTGGAACTACCCGCTCGAACTCTCCGTCGGCGACGCGCTGCCCGCCTTCGTCTCGGGCAACGCCGTCGTCATGAAGCCCGACACCGAGACCGCGCTCACCGCCCTGTGGGCCCGTGACCTGCTGATCGAGGCCGGTCTGCCCGCCGAGGTCTTCCAGGTCGTCCTCGGCGAGGGCCCGGTCGTCGGCCCCGAGGTCGTCCGGCACGCCGACTACGTCTCCTTCACCGGCTCCACCCGCACCGGCCGCGAGGTCGCGCAGGGCGCCGCCGCCCGCCTGGTCGGCGTCTCCCTCGAACTCGGCGGCAAGAACGCCATGCTCGTCCTCGCGGACGCCGACGTCGAGAAGGCCGCCGCCGGCGCCGTCCGCGCCTGCTTCTCCTCCGCCGGACAGCTCTGCATCTCCATCGAGCGCCTGTACGTGCACGAGTCCGTCGCCGACGACTTCGTCGCCCGCTTCGCCGCGCGCACCAAGGCGATGCGGCTCGGCACCTCCCTCGCGTACGGGGCCGACATGGGCTCCCTCGTCGGCGAGCGGCAGTTGGAGACCGTCAAGCAGCACGTCGAGGAGGCCGTCGCCAAGGGCGCCAAGCTGGTCGCGGGCGGCGTCGCCCGTCCCGACGTCGGCCCCCTCTTCTACGAGCCGACCATCCTCGACGGCGTCGAGGCCCCGATGGCCGTCTGCAGCGAGGAGACCTTCGGTCCGGTCGTCTCGATCTACCGCTTCACGGACGAGGACGAGGTGATCGAGCTGGCCAACGCCACCCCGTACGGCCTCAACTCCTCGGTCTGGACGAAGGACTCGCGGCGCGGCCACGCCGTCGCGGCCCGGCTGCGCACCGGCACCGTCAACATCAACGAGGGGTACGCTCCCGCCTACGGCAGCGTGCAGTCCCCGATGGGCGGCATGAAGGACTCCGGGCTCGGCCGCCGCCACGGCTCCGAGGGCATCCTCAAGTACACCGAGGCCCAGACCGTCGCCCAGCAGCGGCTGATCCCGCTCGCGCCCTCCTTCGGGATGGACGACGAGAAGTACGCGGCGTTCATGAGCCTGTCCCTGAAGGCGATGAAGGCCCTGCGCCTGCGCTGAGGCCCCGGGCCCCCGCCGTCGGCGGGGGCCCGCACCCCTTCCCCTTCCCACCCCTTTTTTCCGTACTTCGTACGAGGAGAGCCATGACCGCGGTACCCCCTACCCAAAATCAGGAGCAGGTGGAGGACGGCGCGTACGACTACGACGTCCTCGTCGTCGGCTCCGGCTTCGGCGGTTCGGTCACGGCCCTCCGCCTCACCGAGAAGGGCTACCGGGTCGGCGTCCTGGAGGCAGGGCGCCGCTTCACCCGCGAGACCCTGCCGAAGAACTCCTGGGACCTGAAGAACTTCCTGTGGGCCCCCGCCCTCGGCCTCTACGGCCTCCAGCGCATCCACCTGCTCGGCAACGTCATGGTGCTCGCGGGCGCCGGCGTGGGCGGCGGCTCCCTCAACTACGCCAACACCCTCTACGTACCGCTCAAGGCGTTCTTCGACGACCCGCAGTGGAAGGACATCACGGACTGGGAGGACGAGCTGCGGCCGTACTACGACCAGGCCAAGCGGATGCTGGGCGTCCGGCTCAACCCGACGATGACCCCCTCCGACGTGCACCTGAAGTCGGCCGCCGAGGCGATGGGCATCGGAGACACCTTCCACATGGCGCCGGTCGGCGTCTTCTTCGGGGACGGCGAGGACGCCGACGGCAAGGCGCGCGCCAAGCCGGGCGGCGAGGTCCCCGACCCGTACTTCGGCGGCGCGGGCCCCTCCCGGCGCGCCTGCGCCGAGTGCGGCGAGTGCATGACCGGCTGCCGCCACGGCGCCAAGAACACCCTCAACGAGAACTACCTCCACCTCGCCGAGAAGGCGGGCGCGACCGTCCACCCCATGACGACCGTCGTCACCGTCACCGAGGACTCGCGCGGCGGCTTCGCCGTGAAGACCCTGCCCACCGACCGGCGCAAGAAGGGCCGGGGCCGGACGTTCACCGCCCGCCGGGTCGTGATCGCGGCCGGCACGTACGGCACGCAGACCCTGCTCCACCGGATGAGGGACACCGGGCTGCTGCCCCGGATCTCCGACCGGCTCGGCGAGCTGACCCGCACCAACTCCGAGGGCCTGGTCGGCGCGCAGACCACCGACCGCCGCTACCGGAAGAAGCACGGCGCGGGGAAGGCCGACTTCACCCGGGGCGTCGCCATCACCTCCTCCGTCCACCCCGACGAGAACACCCACATCGAGCCGGTCCGGTACGGCAGGGGCTCCAACTCGATGGGCAGCCTCACCGTCCTCCAGGTGCCCTACGGCGCCCACCGGGTGCGCAACTGGGTCCTCAACATGCTCCGGCACCCCGCGCTCGCCGCCCGTTCGCTCTCCAACCGGAAGTGGTCGGAGCGGACCATCATCGGTCTGGTCATGCAGTCCCTCGACAACTCCCTGACGACCTACCGCAAGCCCGGCGGCATCGGAAAGGGCCTGCTCACGGCCCGCCAGGGGCACGGGGCGCCGAACCCGGTCCAGATCCCGGCGGCCACCCGGGTCGCCAGCCTCCTCGCCGAGGAGATCAACGGCTTCGCCGGCTCGAACGTCGGCGAGCTGATGGGCACCCCGCTCACCGCCCACTTCCTGGGCGGCTGCCCGATCGGCGCGGACGCCGCGTCCGGCGTCATCGACCCGTACCACCGGCTCTACGGCCACCCGGGGATCTCCGTCGTCGACGGGGCGGCCGTCTCCGCCAACCTCGGCGTGAACCCGTCCCTGACGATCACCGCCCAGGCGGAGCGGGCCATGTCCTTCTGGCCGAACAAGGGCGAGGAGGACACGCGCCCGGCGCAGGGCGAGCGGTACGTACGGCTCGCGGCGATCGAGCCGAAGGCCCCCGCGGTCCCGGCCGAGGCCTTCGGCGCGCTGCGGCTGCCGTTCCTGGGGATGCCGAGGATGCCGGCCCCGGACCTGTCCGAGGTCTCGCCCGAGGCCATGGCCGACTCCTCGCCCGAGGCCCCGTCGAAGGCCCCGTCGAAGCGGAAGTGACGCCGGTCCGGTCCGGGGCGGTGGCTTCCGGGCCGGAACGACAGAAAGGGCGCTGCATCCCCCTCCGAATGCAGCGCCCTTCCGGCTTTTGGTGTTGCTGCATGGTTGACCCGCCACCCCCGCGATTGGTTGTAGCGGTTGCACGAGATCTTGGTGTGACGCGCGTCACGTCATGGGGGCGGGCGTACGTGCGAGGGCCCCGTGGCGCGATTCCGGTCGCGCGACGGGGCCCTCGGGGCCGGCACCGGTGTCGGGGCAGCCGCGGTGCCGGGCTGAGCGGCGCCGGGGGGTCGCGCCGCTGGGGGAGGGGATGCGGAGTGGGGGACGGGGGACGGGGTCTTCGCGGGGAGTACGGGATGGGGCCGCGGGGGCACGGCCGGAGGAGCCGGTTGCGGTCGGCCCCGGGCGTCCCCGGGACCGACCGCCCCTTCTGGGTGACCGGACCGCTGTCCCCTGCTGCCCGGTCACGAGCGCTGGTGCGAGGTCCCACGGCACACCGGAGAGGTGCGCCACACGCCCCAGCGAAGCCACGCGTGGTTTCCTTCTGGCCCGCCCCTGGCTGGCACGGACAACCGGACCAACGAAGCCGGAGCCGGGCCGGTCACGCGCCGTACGGGTGAGAGCGGGTCCGAACTCGGGTGCGGGCACCCACTCAGACGCGTCCCCGGCACAGCTCCAGCACCGTCATCGCGATCGCCGTGCCCGGCTTGCCCAGCGCGTCCCTGTAGTGGCCGAGGACCTCCATCTCGCGGTTCAGGTTCACCCGGCGGCCGCCGGAGGAGATCCGCGCCTCCTGGATGACGGCCGAGACGGCCATCCGTTCCTGGACGAGACCGATGATCCGGTCGTCGAGGGCGTCGATGCGCTCGCGGGCGTCGCCGATCAGCGCCGCCGCCTCGTCGGTGCGGGCGCCGGTCTTCTCGGTGGTGGCGGTGTGCGTCGTCATGGTGGGGCTCCTGGGGTGTCGGATGCCCCGGGGCGGTCCGGCCCGGAAACGACAGAGCGCCCCGGGCCTTGTCGGCCCGGGGCGCCTGGGAAGTCGCTTGTCAGTTGCTCAAGCAGCACGACCATGGCAGCCGGTGGGCCGGTTGCCATAGGTAAAGACGAAGGTCGGGTGCTTGCGCATGGCGACAGTATGGACCCCGGCCCGGACCCGGGGCCAAACCGGGTTCGGATGGTGAGACGAAAAGTCCGACCGGCGCGCCGGTAGAATCGACAAATAGCACCCCTTTCGAGGGACCCTCTCCTACCGCCGGAAGGCCGCCGTAGTGTCATCAGCGACCCCCGCTGCCGCGCCCGACGTCACCAACCCGGACGTAGTCCTCGTTGTCGACTTCGGCGCCCAGTACGCCCAGCTCATCGCCCGCCGCGTCCGTGAGGCCCGGGTCTACAGCGAGATCGTCCCGTCCACCATGCCGGTGGCCGAGATGCTGGCCAAGAACCCGAAGGCGATCATCCTCTCCGGCGGCCCGTCCTCCGTGTACGCGGAGAACGCCCCCCGTCTCGACCGCGCGCTCTTCGAGGCGGGCGTCCCCGTCTTCGGCATGTGCTACGGCTTCCAGCTGATGGCGACGACCCTCGGCGGCACCGTCGACAACACCGGCGCCCGCGAGTACGGTCGCACCCCGCTGCACGTCTCCAAGGCCGGCTCCACCCTCTTCGAGGGCACCCCGGTCGAGCAGTCGGTGTGGATGTCGCACGGCGACGCCTGCTCCGCCGCCCCCGAGGGCTTCACCGTCACCGCCTCCACGGACGTCGTGCCGGTCGCCGCCTTCGAGAACGACGAGAAGAAGCTGTACGGCGTCCAGTACCACCCCGAGGTGCTGCACTCCACGCACGGCCAGCAGATCCTGGAGCACTTCCTCTACCGGGGCGCCGGCATCGAGCCGAGCTGGACCACCGGCAACGTGATCGAGGAGCAGGTCGCGGCCATCCGCGCCCAGGTCGGCGACAAGCGCGCGATCTGCGGCCTCTCCGGCGGCGTCGACTCCGCCGTGGCCGCCGCCCTCGTGCAGAAGGCCATCGGCTCGCAGCTCACCTGCGTCTACGTCGACCACGGCCTGATGCGCAAGAACGAGACCGAGCAGGTCGAGAAGGACTTCGTGGCCGCCACCGGCGTCCAGCTGAAGGTCGTCGACGCGCAGGAGCGCTTCCTCACCGCCCTCGCGGGCGTCTCCGACCCGGAGACCAAGCGGAAGATCATCGGCCGCGAGTTCATCCGCGTCTTCGAGCAGGCGCAGCTGGAGATCCTCCAGGAGGAGGGCCCCGAGGTCGCGTTCCTCGTCCAGGGCACGCTCTACCCGGACATCGTCGAGTCCGGCGGCGGCACCGGCACCGCCAACATCAAGTCCCACCACAACGTCGGCGGTCTGCCCGACGACATCGAGTTCGAGCTCGTCGAGCCGCTGCGCCAGCTCTTCAAGGACGAGGTCCGCATGGTCGGGCAGGAGCTCGGCCTGCCCGAGGAGATCGTCCAGCGCCAGCCCTTCCCCGGCCCCGGCCTCGGCATCCGCATCGTCGGCGAGGTCACCAAGGAGCGCTTGGACCTGCTGCGCGAGGCCGACGCCATCGCCCGCGAGGAGTTGACGGCCGCCGGTCTCGACCGCGACATCTGGCAGTGCCCGGTCGTGCTGCTCGCCGACGTGCGCTCCGTGGGCGTCCAGGGCGACGGCCGCACCTACGGCCACCCGATCGTGCTGCGTCCCGTCTCCTCCGAGGACGCCATGACGGCCGACTGGTCGCGCCTGCCCTACGAGGTGCTCGCCAAGATCTCGACCCGCATCACCAACGAGGTCGCCGACGTGAACCGCGTCGTCCTCGACGTCACCAGCAAGCCGCCGGGCACCATCGAGTGGGAGTGACCCCTCCCGCCCGCGCCTGAGACCGCCGCCCCGCACGACCGGGGCGGCGGTTTCGTCGTGTGGGGACGCCGGCCGGGCGGTTTCGTCACGCCGGAGCGCCCGTTCGGCGGTTTCGTCACGCCGGGGCACCGGTTCGGCGGTTTCGTCGTGTCCGGGCTCTGGTGACCCGACCGGCCGGGCACTACCTTCCGGCGCATGAGCGTGATACCGGACCCCGTCCCCCTCGACCGGCTCCACTTCGCCATGCCGCCCGTCCACGCGACGGCCGAGGAGGAACGCGTCCACCGCAAACAGCGGCTCGCGGGCGCCCTCCGGCTCTTCGGACGGTTCGGATACGAGGAGGGCGTCTCGGGCCACATCACCGCCCGCGACCCGGAGCTCCCCGACTGCTTCTGGGTGAACCCCTTCGGGGCGCCGTTCGCCGAGACGACCGCCAGCGACCTCATCCTGGTCAACGGCGACGGACAGGTCCTCCACGGCGGCCGCCACGTCAACCAGGCCGCCTTCACCGTCCACGCCCAGGTCCACCGGGCCCGGCCCGACGCCGTCGCCGTCGTCCACACCCACTCCCTCCACGGCCGGGCGCTCGCCGCCCTCGGCGAACTCCTCGACCCGCTCACCCAGGAGGCCTGCGCCTTCTACCAGGACCACGTCCTCTACGACGCCTACACCGGCGTCACCGTGGACGCGGAGGAGGGACGCCGGATCGCCGTCGCCCTCGGCGCCTCCAAGGCGATCGTGCTCCGCAACCACGGACCGCTCACCGTCGGCACCTCCGTCGACGCGGCCGCCTGGTGGTTCATCGCCCTGGAACGCTGCGCCCGCATCCAGCTGACCGCCCGCGCGGCCGGAAAGCCGGTCCTGATCGACCACCACGACGCCGTCGCCACCCGCGAACAGCTCGGCAACGACCTCGTCGCCTGGATCAACTACCAGCCCCTCTGGCGCAGGATCAGCCGAGCGGAGCCCGAACTCCTGTCGTAACACCATCGCTTCACCCTTCTGTACGTCAATCCGACGACACGGCAATCACTCCTGGGCGGGGTGCACGCGGCCTTCACGAGAACCCCCGGTACGGCACAATTCCGTGGAACCAACGGCACGTTGGCCCTCCACGGCACACCGGAACGCACCCGAACGCACCGGACGCGCGTCGTGGAGCGAGCGCGGGAAGTGAGCACCGTGGCGGTTCAAGAGGCGAGACAGCACGGCGAGCACGCGACGGCCCGCGCCGACTGCGCCCACTGCGGGCAGACCGGCCACCGGCGCGCGGTCGCCGCCTTCCTCGCCCGGCGCGACGAACTCGCCGCCGGACACGGCGTCCCCGCCGCCGTCGCCCACTCCCCGGTCGCCGCCCGCCAGTGGGTCTCCGACGAACTCGCCCAGTCCGCCCGCGCGGTCACCGCACACGGCCGGGAGGCCGGACCCGCCCGGCTCGACCGGCTCCGGCGCGGCACCCTCCGCGCCATCTGGGGCGCCGTCCTCGTCCTCCTCCTCGGCCAGGCCCTCACCGCCGTCGGAACCGGCTGGACCGCCGCCCGCACGGCCGGCCTCTGCACCGCCCTGGTCCTCGCCGCCCTCCTCAGTGCCGCCGCCCACACCCACCGGGAGCGCGGCGGCCTCCTCGCGCCCCTGACCGGCGAGGACAACCGGCTCTCCACCACCCGCGCCGTCGCCGCCGCCTGGCTCCTGCTCCTCTCCTTCTCCCTCCTCCTCCTGACCGTCCGGCTCCTCGTCCTCCGCCCACCCGCCACGGCCGACTCCACGACCGCCTTCGGCCTGTCCCGGGCCGCCGGCCTGCTCACCGCCCTGGCCCTGGTGGCGACCGTCACCGTCGTCGCCCGCCTCCTCGTCACCTCCGGGATCGCGGCGGGCCGCCTCCAGAAGGTGCCCGCCGACCGTCCCCGCGCCGCCGACCTCCTCTGCGACGACGACGGCCGCGCCTGCCTCGCCGACGTCCAGTACCTCCTGGTCTCCGGCGCCGTCCTCGCCCTCGCGGCCGCCGGACTCGCCCACGACCCCGCCCGGCTCCCCGAGGTCCCCCGGTCCCTCGTGCTCCTCCTCGCCGTCTCGGCGGCCTGGCACCTCGCCGCGAAGCGCGCCGAGGGCGTCCGCCCCACGATCCACTCCGTGGTCCGGTCCCGGGAGGCGGGCGACCTCGACGCCCCGATCCGCACGGGCGACGACATCGAGATCCGCGGCCGCGGCTTCGTCCCGCCGGGCGCGGGCGCCCCCGACCCGCTGACCCGCCTCGTCGTCCGCATCGGCCCCGTCCACGCCCACGTCCCCCTGGTCCCGGTCCCGGG
Source organism: Streptomyces sp. NPDC098101 (assembly GCF_044760185.1). Lineage (NCBI taxonomy): Bacteria > Bacillati > Actinomycetota > Actinomycetes > Kitasatosporales > Streptomycetaceae > Streptomyces > Streptomyces sp. NPDC098101. The sequence goes on from NZ_JBIWAS010000003.1 coordinate 436,228, forward strand.
CGGCTTCGCCAACCCCACCGACACCGCCCTGACCGTCCCCCTCCCGGCCGACGTGGAACCGGGCCGGGCGGAGATCTCGGTCGTGACGGCGGCGGGCGTGGAGACCAACCGGGTCACGATCGACGTCGTGGACTGACCGTCCGGCCCTCTCCCCGCGCCCCCGGGCCCCCACCCGGAGGAGAATCGTTCAGCGAGCAGCCGTACGGGGCGTGAGAGGTGACCGGCGATGACGGAACAGACGAACCGGGGCGACGACAGGGCCCCCGACGACGGCACCGACAGCACGAGGAGCGGCCCCGGTGGCTCCACAGGTCCCGGTGCTTCTGGAGGCCCCGGCGGCTACACGGGCTCCGGTGGCTCCGCGGACTCCAGTGGCTCCAGCAGCCCCGTAGGCCCCAGCAGCCCCGTAGGCCCCGGTGGCTCCGCAGGCTCTGGCGGCCCCGGGCGTCCCGTCGGCTCCGATGGTCCCGGCGGTGGCGACGGGTCCGGTGCCTGGAAGGCCCTCGCCTCCCGTTACGCCCTCCTTCCCTTGCGGATCTTCCTCGGGGTCACGTTCGTCTACGCCGGGCTCGACAAGCTCACCGACTCCGCCTTCTTCGCCGACACCGGCAGCGGATCCATCGGCGAGACGATGAGCGGCGTCCGGGACGGCTCCGCGATCCCCGCCCTCGTCGACCTCGCCCTCAAGAACCCCGCCGGCTTCGGCTACGCCATCGCCTTCGGAGAACTCGCCGTCGGCCTCGGGACCCTCTTCGGCCTCTTCGCCCGGGTGGCGGCGCTCGGCGGCGCGCTGATCTCGCTGAGCCTCTGGCTGACCGTGAGCTGGCAGGTGTCGCCGTACTACCTCGGCAACGACCTCGTCTATCTGATGGCCTGGCTGCCGCTGCTGCTCGCCGGGGCCCCGGTGCTCTCGCTGGACCGGCTCCTCGCCGAACGGCGCCGTATTCGATAGGCGACCCAGGTCACCAGGGCGGCCGTGCCCAGGCCGCCGCAGAGGACCGGGACCATCGCGTACCAGGGGGTCGTCCAGGCCCCGGTGGCGTCGCCCGCGTACAGGGCGGTCAGGGCGAGGGCGGTGAGGCCGACGAGCAGCCGGCCGGGACGGAACTCATGAAGCAGCACGGATGACCTCCACCTGTCCGAGTGCGACCTCCAGGGAGAGGTCCAGGGTGCCCGCCGGGACGGTTCCGGCCGGCGGCGCGAGCGTGTGGGTCTCCTGGCGGTCCGGCGCGATGTCGATGTCGTTGGGCGGCTGCCCCGGCAGTCGCAGATCGCCCAGCGACACCTTGGCGCGCAGCTTCACGACCGCGTCCTTCGGGACGATCACCTTGAGCTGCCCGGCGCCCACCTCCGCGCCGGTGGTGACCGTCGTGCCCGCGGGAACCGGGAGCCGCGACAGATCGAGCGTGCCGACCCCGGTACCCAGCTCGTAGCGCGGCTGCACGGCGGAGACCGACGCCGGCGCCCACGTCTCGCGGGCCCAGTCCGTGGTGATCCGGTCGGGCATCGCCGTCGCCAGGGCGAGCAGGCCCGCCGTGACCACGGTCATGAAGACCGTGCCGAACCCGGTCCGCCCCAGGAAGCTGCTGACGACGAGGCCCAGGCCGAACACCCCGAGCGCGGCGGCCAGACCGATCTGCAGGCTGGTGCCGAGCGGCTCCGTCTCCCAGGTCAGGGCCGTGCCGAGGCCGGCCGCCACCATCGCGAGCAGTTGGACGAGACCGCTGATGGAGAGCGGACTCTTCCGGACCGAGGGCGTCGGACGCCCGGGCGCCGGGTCCGGGGGACCCCACTGGCTGCCGGGCTTGGGCACCTTGCCGTTCACCCTGCCGTCCTCGTCGAGGACGCCGTGCGGTCCCCACAGATAGCCGACGGCCACCCTGCCGGTCGAGCCGTCCTTCACGATCGGGTCCTTCCACCAGGAGGTGTACTCGATCAGCGGCGGGGCCTTCGTCTCGGGCGGGGCCTCGGCGACCGCGAGCGCCGCCGCCGTGTCCGTCCTGCCCTCGGTCTCGACCGCCCCGGACCGTCTCCGCCGGGACCAGACCGCCGCCCCGCAGGCCGCGAACGCCACCAGCAGCGAGGAGCCCAGCATCGATCCGCTGCGCAGCATCGACAGGAAGACCCCGCAGCCGATCAGCGCCATCAGCAGGGCCGCGAGGGAGGAGCCGGAGACGCGGCCGGTCAGCAGCCTGCGCCCCTCGTTGTCCTCCTCGCCCGCGAGCGGGATCAGCAGCCACGCGAAGCCGTAGAAGATCAGCCCGAAGCCCCCCGTCACCGCCAGCACGCCGATCACGACGCGGAGGATCACCGGGTCGAGGTCGAAGTACCGGCCGAGACCGCCGCAGACCCCGCCCACGACCTTGCTTCCGCGCGAGCGCCGCAACGGCGTGGCGGGAGCGGCCTCCGCCGCCGGCGGGGCCTCGTGCTGCGAAGGCGTCGAACTCGTCATGCCTCCATGGTGACGGCCCGTGACGCCGTGCGGCACCGGGGACGACCCTGGCCCGACCCTGATATTCGAGGGGCCCTTCTCCCCGATGCCTTACCGGGGGAGATCTCAGGGCCGACCCTGATGTCCCGGGCGGGCCGGACGTGTGACGATCGGTGCATGTCCGTATCCGCTCGTGTCACCGAGACCGACGAACCGCCCCTGCGCAGGCTCTACCGGAGCGCCGACGGGCGGTGGCTCGGCGGTGTCGCGCGCGGTCTCGCGGGACATCTCGGACTGCCGGTCGTCTGGGTGCGCACGGCGTTCGCGGTCCTCGCCATGGCGGACGGCCTCGGTGCCGTGCTCTACGCGGTCTTCTGGATCGTCGTCCCGCTCGGCGTCGGCGGGCGGACCGCCCCGCGTCCCGTCTTCGAGACCACCCCGGACGGGCGCCGCAGGCTGCGCAAGCCCGACCGGGGCCAGGTCTTCGCCCTGGCCGCGCTCGCCGTGAGCCTCGCGGTCGTCGCCGGGAACGCCAGCTTCGACGGCCAGATGGGACGGTACGTCTGGCCCACCATCCTCACCGGCATCGGCCTGGCCGTCTTCTGGCGCCAGTCGGACAACGCCCGCCGGGCCAGCTGGACCGACCCCGGGCGCCACAGACGCGCCTTCCAGCTCGCCCGCGGTCTCGTCGGCGTCGCCCTGGTCGGCACGGGCCTCGCGGTCTTCGTGGTGGTCCGCGGCTCCGTCGCCCAGCTCGGTACGGCCCTCACCGCGGCCGTCGCCGTCCTCACCGGCATAGCACTGCTGGCCGGCCCTTGGCTGGTCCGCATGTCGCAGGACCTGACGGAGGAGCGGACCATGCGCATCCGCGCCCAGGAACGCGCCGAGGTCGCGGCCCACGTCCACGACTCCGTGCTGCACACCCTCACCCTGATCCAGCGCAACGCCGACGACCCCGGCGAGGTGCGGCGGCTCGCCCGCGCCCAGGAACGGGAGCTGCGGAACTGGCTGTACAAGCCGGAGGGCACCGGCAGGGACGAGGAGCCCGAGACCCTCGCGGAGGCGGTGAAGCGGGCCGCGGCCGAGGTCGAGGACAAGCACGGCGTCCCGCTGGAGGTGGTCGTCGTCGGCGACTGCCCCCTCGACGAAGGACTGGTCGCACAGATACAGGCCGCACGCGAGGCGATGGTCAACGCCGCCAAGTACGGTGGCGAGGGAGGGGCGGTGCAGGTGTTCGCGGAGGTGGACGGCCGCACGGTCTTCGTCTCGGTGCGGGACCGGGGGCCGGGCTTCGACCTGGACGACGTGCCCGAGGACCGGATGGGCGTACGAGAATCGATCATCGGCCGGATGCAGCGCAACGGCGGTACGGCCCGGCTGCGGTCACCCCAGGGCGGCGGCACCGAAGTGGAGCTCGAGATGGAGAGGGCGGACGGATGAGCGACGGGACCGGAGCAGGGACCGGAAGCGGGGCGGGCGCGGACGCGGGGACGGACCCGGAGGCGGCGGCGGGTGCCGGGCGCCGGGTGCGGGTGGTGCTCGTCGACGACCACCGCATGTTCCGCACCGGGGTGCAGGCCGAGATCGGCCGGACCGAGGTCACCGGCGTCGAGGTGGTCGGCGAGGCCGCCGACGTCGACCAGGCGGTCACGGTCATCACCGCGACCCGTCCCGAGGTCGTCCTGCTCGACGTGCACCTTCCGGGCGGCGGCGGGGTCGAGGTGCTGCGGCGCTGCGCGAGCCTGCTCGGCGCGCCCGAGGACCCGGTGCGCTTCCTGGCGCTCTCGGTGTCGGACGCGGCCGAGGACGTGATCGGGGTGATCCGGGGCGGTGCCCGGGGCTACGTCACCAAGACGATCACCGGCACCGACCTGGTCGACTCCATCTTCCGGGTCCAGGAGGGCGACGCGGTCTTCTCCCCCCGGCTCGCCGGCTTCGTCCTGGACGCCTTCGCCTCGACGGACGCGCCCCCGGTGGACGAGGACCTGGACCGGCTCACCCAGCGGGAGCGGGAGGTGCTGCGGCTGATCGCCCGTGGCTACGCGTACAAGGAGATCGCCAAGCAGCTCTACATCTCGGTGAAGACGGTCGAGTCGCACGTCTCGGCGGTGCTGCGGAAGCTCCAGCTCTCCAACCGCCACGAGCTGACCCGCTGGGCCACCGCCCGCCGCCTGGTCTGAACCCGCGGTGCGGCCCCGGCGGCCGGGTTCGTCAGGCCACGCGGGTCGCTCCGGCGAAGGGCATCTCGTCGATCGGGGCGATCCGGATCGGGGCGCCGGGGCGGGGGGCGTGGATCATCTGGCCGCCGCCGACGTAGAGCCCGACGTGACTGATCCCGGAGTAGAAGAAGACCAGGTCACCGGGGGCGAGCTGGGAGCGGGAGACGCGCTTTCCGGCGTTGATCTGGGTGTACGTGGTGCGGGGCAGGGAGACGCCGGCCGCGCGCCAGGCCGCCTGGGTGAGGCCCGAGCAGTCGTATCCGGAAGGGCCCGTCGCGCCCCAGATGTACGGCTTGCCGAGCTGGGCGCGGGCGAAGGAGATGGCCTGGGCGGCCCGGGAGCTCGGGGCGCTCACCGGTCCGCGTGCACTGCCCGAGGAGCGGTCGGCCCGTACGGGGGTGGAGGTGCCGGGCGTGTTCGGCCCGCCGGTCCGCGCCGGGACGGCGGAGGTGGTCCGGGCGGTGACGGCGGCCTCGTACCGGGCGCGTTCCTCCGCGGTCAGCCGGGCGAGCAGGACCCTGGCCGCCTCCAGTTTGCCGAGGACGGCCGCCTTCTGCCGCCGCAGCTCGGCCTCGTGGCCGCGCAGGGCGGTCAGGCGGTTCGCGGATTCGCCGCGCAGCTGCCCGATCGCGCCGAGTTCGCGCCGTACGGCCCGGATCGCGGTCGCCTGCCGGTCGCCGGCCTGCTCGGCGAACGCGGCCCGTGCCAGGTACTGGTCCGGGTCGGAGGTGAGGACGAGCCGCACCGTCGGGTCGAGTCCTCCGGAGCGGTACTGGGCGGCGGCCGCGGCCCCGAGGGCGTCCCGCGCGTCGTTGAGGCGCTGGGTCCTGCGGGCGGCCTCGTCGCGCAGCCGGTCGAAGGCGGCGCGGGCCTCGTCCGCCTTCTCCTTCGCTCCGTTGTACCGCTCGGTCGCGGCCCCGGCCTCCTCGTAGAGCCGGTCCACCTGGGCCCTGACCTGGGCAGCGGTGGGGCGGGGGTCCGCGTGTCCGGACCCTTCGAAGAGCGTCGTCGTCGCCGCGGAGGCGAGGGCGAGGGTGGCGGCGGTGCGGACCGCCTGACCACCGAGGAGGGACGGTGCGGTCTTTCGGTGCGATGCCACGAGGGCGGGTCACATCCTCTTCCCTGGGGGACGGGGTCCGCCGGGCCGGCGGCGGCCCGCACAGGGGGACGGACCGCCGCCGGTTTTCTCGGCGGGGGTGACCGACGACCGCCGACCTGCCGGCGGTGGTGGGGAGCCGGTCACCTGGTGGAGGACGCTAGGCCCGGGGTCACGCCCGGATGACGGGATGACCGTTATTGGCGTCAGTTGACAGATGGAGGGTCGAACTCTTTCGCCGGGTGATGGGGTGGGGCCGTTCCGGCGGCCGGACGGACGTAGGGACGCAGGGACGCACGGGTGCGCGGACGCGCGGAGCTTTCGCGAAACGCTTCCGTGGGCGGGCGTCCGGCCGGCCGAACGAAGCGTTGGGAGCGGGGCGTCGGGAGCGGGTGTACCCGCCCGCAGGGGGCCGCCGGAGGCCCGGTTAGGCTCCGCCCCATGGACGTACTCATCAATGTCTTCGTCGCCCTGCACGTCATCGGGATCGCCTCCCTCCTCGGCGGCTTCCTCACCCAGATGAAGGCGATGGGCGCCGGTACGGCCCGCTTCAGCCCCGCGATGCTGCACGGCGCGCTGACCATGCTGGTCACGGGCGTCGCGCTCGTCGGCCTCAACCAGGCCGACGACCAGACCGTGAACAACCTCAAGATCGGCATCAAGCTGGCGATCCTCGTCGTGATCCTCGGCCTCGTCTACGTCAAGCGGGACGACGAGAAGGTCGACAAGGGCCTCTTCGCCGCCGTCGGCGGCCTGACCACGGCGAACATCTTCATCGCGACCGTCTGGACCTGAGCCGCGCGCCCGGGGCCCGGCCCGGCGGCGACCCCGGTGTGACCCGTTCCGCACCCCGGCCGCACGGACCGCCCCCCAAAGACGGACCCGGATGTCAGCGCGGCGTCCTAGACTCGTGAGGCGATGAGCAGCCTCTTTGACGACAGCTTCCTGGCCGGTCTCCAGAACTCCTCGGAGGAGCCCCCGCCCCATCCCGAGGACGACGAGCAGGGCTCCCCGGCCCCGGAGGAGGTCCCGCACGACCTCTTCGGGGAGCACTTCGACGCGCCCCCGCCCCGGGACGCGCACTACCGCGACGGCGCCCCGCGCCCCGTCGTGGACCCCGCCGCGCTCCTGGAGGGGCTGAACGAGCAGCAGCGCGCCGCCGTCGTGCACACCGGCACCCCGCTGCTCATCGTCGCGGGCGCCGGCTCCGGCAAGACCCGGGTGCTCACCCACCGCATCGCCCACCTCCTGGGCACGCGCCACGTCCACCCCGGCCAGATACTGGCGATCACCTTCACCAACAAGGCCGCGGGCGAGATGAAGGAGCGCGTCGAGCAGCTCGTCGGCCCGCGCGCCAACGCCATGTGGGTCATGACCTTCCACAGCGCGTGCGTCCGGATCCTGCGTCGCGAGTCGAAGAGGCTCGGCTTCACCTCCTCCTTCTCGATCTACGACGCCGCCGACTCCAAGCGCCTGATGGCCCTGGTCTGCCGCGACCTGGACCTCGACCCGAAGAAGTTCCCGCCGAAGTCGTTCAGCGCCAAGATCTCGAACCTCAAGAACGAGCTGATCGACGAGGAGACCTTCGCCGACCAGGCGCAGGACGGCTTCGAGAAGACGCTCGCCGAGGCGTACCGGATGTACCAGGCGCGGCTGCGCGAGGCCAACGCCCTGGACTTCGACGACATCATCATGACGACGGTCCACCTGCTCCAGGCGTTCCCGGACGTCGCCGAGCACTACCGCCGCCGCTTCCGCCACGTCCTCGTCGACGAGTACCAGGACACCAACCACGCCCAGTACACCCTGGTGCGCGAGCTGGTCGGCACCGGCTACGAGGACCTCGGCCCGGCCGAGCTGTGCGTGGTGGGCGACGCCGACCAGTCGATCTACGCCTTCCGGGGCGCCACCATCCGCAACATCCTCCAGTTCGAGGAGGACTACCCGGACGCGACCACGATCCTCCTGGAGCAGAACTACCGCTCCACGCAGACGATCCTCTCGGCCGCCAACGCCGTCATCGAGCGCAACGAATCCCGCCGCCCCAAGAACCTGTGGACCAACGCGGGCGAGGGCGCGCGGATCACCGGCTACGTCGCGGACACCGAGCACGACGAGGCGCAGTTCGTCGCCGACGAGATCGACCGGCTCGCCGACGCGGGCGAGGCCAAGGCCGGGGACGTCGCCGTCTTCTACCGGACCAACGCGCAGTCCCGCGTCTTCGAGGAGATCTTCATCCGCGTCGGCCTGCCCTACAAGGTCGTCGGCGGCGTGCGCTTCTACGAGCGCAAGGAGGTCCGGGACGTCCTCGCGTACCTGCGCGTCCTCGCCAACCCCGAGGACAACGTCCCGCTGCGCCGCATCCTCAACGTCCCCAAGCGGGGCATCGGCGAGCGCGCCGAGGCGATGATCGACGCCCTCTCGCTCCGCGAGAAGATCACCTTCCCGCAGGCGCTCAAGCGGGTCGACGAGGCGTACGGCATGGCCGCGCGCTCCGCGAACGCCGTCAAGCGCTTCAACGCGCTCATGGACGAGCTGCGCACCGTCGTCGAGTCCGGCGCCGGACCCGCCGTCGTCCTGGAAGCGGTCCTGGAGCGGACCGGCTACCTGGCCGAGCTCCAGGCCTCGACCGACCCGCAGGACGAGACCCGGATCGAGAACCTCCAGGAACTCGCCGCCGTGGCCCTGGAGTTCGAGCAGGAGCGGGGAGAGGAGCCCGCGACCCTCGCCGAGTTCCTGGAGAAGGTCGCGCTCGTCGCCGACTCCGACCAGATCCCTGACGAGGACGAGGAGGGCCGGGGCGTCATCACCCTGATGACGCTGCACACCGCCAAGGGCCTCGAATTCCCCGTGGTGTTCCTGACGGGCATGGAGGACGGCGTCTTCCCGCACATGCGCGCCCTCGGCCAGGCGAAGGAGCTGGAGGAGGAGCGGCGCCTCGCGTACGTGGGCATCACGCGCGCGCGTGAGCGGCTCTACCTGACCCGCTCGGCGATGCGCAGCGCCTGGGGCCAGCCCTCGTACAACCCGGCCTCGCGCTTCCTGGAGGAGATCCCGGCCACGCACCTGGAGTGGAAGCGGACCGGTCCGATGGCGAAGCCCGCCGGGCCGACCTCGGGCATCACCTCCTCGCTCTCCTCCTCCCGCGCGCGCTCCGGCCCCTCGGGCTTCGCCACGCGGCGGGCCGGCGAGAAGCCGGTGATCTCGCTCCAGGTGGGCGACCGGGTCACGCACGACCAGTTCGGCCTCGGCACGGTCACGGCGGTGACCGGCACGGGTGCTGACGCCCAGGCGACGATCGACTTCGGCGACGACAAGCCGAAGCGGCTGCTGCTGCGGTACGCGCCGGTCGAGAAGCTGTAAGGGACGTACGCGGACACGGAAGAGGGCCCCGACCGAAAAGCCGGGGCCCTCTTCCGTGCGTAAGCGGCGGGTCAGCTCGTCGGGTCCAGGCCGTGGCTGCGCAGCCAGGCCAGCGGGTCGATCGCGTAGCCGCCGCCCGGCCTGACCTCGAAGTGGAGGTGCGGGCCGGTGGAGTTGCCGGAGTCGCCGGAGTACGCGATGACCTCGCCGGCCTTCACGGAACCGGAGCGGATCTTGGCGCTGCTGAGGTGGCAGTACCAGGTCTCGGTGCCGTCCGGGGCGGTCACGATCACCATGTTGCCGTACGCGCTGTTCAGCTGGGTGCGGACGGTGCCGTCCGTCGCGGCCATCACGGGCGTGCCGCTGAACACGGGGAAGTCGATGCCGGTGTGCACGGACATCCAGTTGACGCCCGACTGGCCGAAGCGCGCGCTGAGCCGGTGGAGCTTCACCGGCAGCGCGAACTTGGGGCGCATCGCCTCCTTGCGGATCGCCTCCTCCTCGCGCTTCTTCTTCTCGGCCGCCTGGCGGACCTTGAGGTCGATGCGCTCCTGGGTGCGGCTGACGCGGCTGCCGAAGTCGCGGGCGTCGGTGTCGAGCGCGTCGAGCTGGGTGTTGAAGGCGTTGTTGGCGACGACCGGCTTCACGGCGTCCGGGGCGGCGGCGAGCGCGGTCGTGTTGTCCTTCTTCTCGCCCCCGGTGCCGGCGCCGGGGAGCCCGCCGACGGACGCGGCGGCGATGCCGGCGACGCCCATGACGCAGGCGGAGGGGACGGCGACGGTCAGCAGCGCGGACCGCTTGGCGGGCGTACGGCGACGGCCGCGACCGCCGCCGGAGGAACGGCGTACGGGGCGGCCGGCGGGGGAGTCGGTACGGAGCTCGACGGCGGGCTCGCCGTGGGGTTCCTCGTCGGCCGCGTACAGCTCGTCGGTTCCGTGGGTCTCGTCGGCCGCGTAGGCCTCACCGGTCCCGTAGGCCTCGTCGTCCTCGTGGACCGCGTCGCCCTCGGGGGTTTCGGCGTCCTCGTAGGAGAACTCGGCCGGGTGCTCGGCGAGTTGCTCGCTCTGTGGGGTGTACTGGTGGGGGACGACCGGCTCGGGCTCCGGAGCCGCGTGGTTCCACGCGGTCGCGTCGTAGGCGCCGGTCTCGGTGTCGGTCGCGAAGGCGGGGGCGGCCCACTGGCCGGTGGCGTCGTAGGCCTCGTAGCCGTACGCGCCCTGGGCGGCGTACGCGCCGGAGTGGGCGGTCTCGTACGGGCCGGTGTGCTGGGCCTCGGTCCAGGCGGAGGCGTCCCACTGGCCGGTCGTGTCGTACTGCCCCGTGGTGTCGTACTGCGCCGCGCCGGTCTCGTAGGTCTCGTGGATCTCGTAGGAACCGGTGGTCCCGTAGGCGGGGGTCCCGACGTTCCACTGGCCGGTGGTGTCCCACTGGCCGGTCGTGTCGTACTGCCCCGTGGTCTCGTACTGCCCGGTGGTGCCGTACTGCGCGCCGGTGTCGTACGTGCCGAGGTCCCACTGGCCGCTGTGCTCGGCCTGACCACCGGGGTACGTGCCGAAGAGCGGGTCTGCGGCGAAGCTGCCAGTGGTGTGGGCGTCGTCTCCGACGTACCCGGCGTGGGGGTGCTGGTCGTTCACCAACGTCTCTCTCGCCTCGGCAGCAGGACCAGTCCGGGGAGGGCCCGACGAGGGGTGTCCCGGGGGGAAGCAGTGGCGCGACTGTACCCGGCGGTATGCGCGGCGGACAATCTTCGGAGGGGTCGACGGCCGCAGGAAACGGGCAATCGGTCGCGTTTCACCAGCTCGCGGAGAGAGCTTTGGCCTTGTGTTCGAGAAAAGTTCGAACGGGGGTGTCGCGCGGTCGGGCGACCACCGTGTTGACGGCGGTGATGTCGTGTGATCGGGCGGTCGCGGGGCGTCGCGCGGTCAGGCCACGGAGGACGCGCCCGGCTCCTCTCCCCGCCGGGCCGGGAGGCCGGGCGCGTCGGCGTCGAGCGCCTCGCGGACCCCGGCGGCCACCGTCGGGTGCACGGGCAGCGCGAGATGGCCGATGCCGCTGACCCGCACGTTGTGCACGAGCAGGTCGGGGTGGTCGAGCCGGGCCGTCTCCACCGGCACCATCACCTGGTCGAGGTCGCTCCAGAAGCTCACGAACCGGGTCCGGCAGCCGGGCGCGGGCCCGGCCAGCTCCCGCAGCACCCCGGAACCGGGCCGCATCTGCCGCACCAGCGGATGGGCGGCGGCGAGCCGGGCCACGGTCGTCCCCGCGTGCGGGGTGCCGAGCATGACCAGGGTCCGCACCCGCGCGTCACCCCCGAGGCACTGCACGTAATAACGGGCGATCAGGCCGCCGAGGCTGTGCCCGACGATGTCGACCTCGGCGTGTCCCGTACGGGCGCGGATCTCCTCCACCCGGCGGCCCAGGAGCTCGGCGGCGGCCCGCAGGTCGCAGGTGAGCGGGGAGTAGTTGAGCGACTCGATCCCGTCACGGCCGTGCCGGGCGAGGGAGCGGCGCAGCAGGACGAAGACGGAGCGGTTGTCGACGAAACCGTGCAGGAGCAGCACGGGGCGCCTGCCCCGGGCGGGTCCCTGGCCCGGCCGCCCGTCCGGCCCTCCGTCCGGGGCGTCGGACGGGGCGGGGGCGAGGCGCTCGGCCACGATCCCGGTGGGGTAGAGGACGAGATGGCCGGTGAGGATCGCGATCTCGAGGGCGGTGGCCTTCATCAGGGTGGTGACCTTGGCGAACTCCATGGCCGGCCTCCCGAACGGCATGGGGGGCCGGACGGCGTGGCCGGTGCGCCGCGCCTCCGTGCCGCACGGACGGCGGCACGGAGGCGCGGCGACCTCGTCGCGGCTCCCTTCGCGACCGGCCCCGCCTGCGGCTGGTGGGCCCAGGAGGAGGGCCCGGAAGCGGGGGACGGCGCGGAGCGAACATGTCCCACGTGTGATTTCCCCCTCGCTGCCTGCCGCGAAACAGCCGCTTGCGGGATGCTGGGGATAACGTTCGTTCACCTCCCCGGCAAAGAGGCGCGGGGGTCGCATGTGGAGGCAGTGATGGGTGTGACCGGTCCGATCCGCGTGGTGGTCGCCAAGCCGGGTCTCGACGGCCACGATCGCGGGGCCAAGGTGATCGCGCGAGCGCTCCGGGACGCCGGCATGGAGGTCATCTACACGGGGCTCCACCAGACGCCCGAGCAGATCGTCGACACCGCGATCCAGGAGGACGCCGACGCGATCGGCCTCTCGATCCTCTCGGGCGCGCACAACACGCTCTTCGTGAAGGTCCTGGAGCTCCTCAAGGACCGCGACGCGGAGGACATCAAGGTCTTCGGCGGCGGCATCATCCCGGAGGCGGACATCGCGCCGCTGAAGGAGAAGGGCGTGGCGGAGATCTTCACGCCGGGCGCGACGACGGCGTCCATCGTCGACTGGGTGAACGCGAACGTCCGCGTGGCCGCGTAGGACGCGGTCCGCGCGCCCGTGGTCCGGTCCGTCCGCGCGCCCGGGACCCGGTCCGTCCAAAAGGCCGTGGGTAGTGGCCGGTCCGCACGCCCGGACGCCTGGCGCTCAGCCCGTTTGCGTGGCCGCGCAATACCCGGTCCGTGCGCGTCGTGCCCCCTCGCTGTCCAGGGCCCTCCCCCCGCGGGAGGGCCCTTCGTCGTCTCCGTACGGATCCTCAGGCGGGCGGCGCGAGTTCGGCGCGGATCGACGCGCGCAGGCGGAGCGTGGAGACCAGGCGCTGGAAGGCCTCCGACCAGTAGCCGCCCGCGCCGGGGACGGTGTCCTCGCCCTCGTCCGGACGGGCCGTCAGGGGTTCGAGCCGCCGGGCCGCCTCCGGGGCGAGGCAGCGCTCCGCGAGGCCCATCACCCCGCTGAAGCTCCACGGGTAACCGCCCGCCTCCCGCGCGATGTCCAGCGCGTCGATCACCGCACCGCCGAGTGGTTCCGCCCACGGCACGGCGCAGACGCCGAGGAGCTGGAACGCCTCCGACAGGCCGTGGGCCGCGACGAACCGGGCGACCCACAGCGCCCGTTCCTCCGGATCCAGCATCGACAGGAGCTGGGCCCGCTCGGCGAGCGAGGAGGTGCCGGGCCCCGTCGCGGGCGGGATCGCGGGCGAACCGAGCAGCGCGCGCGACCAGGCCGCGTCCCGCTGCCGCACGGCCGCCCGGCACCAGGCCGCGTGCAGCTCGTCCCGCCACCCGTCGGCGACCGGCAGGGCCACGATCTCCTCCGGGCCGCGCCCCCCGAACCTGGCCGGCCAGCAGGACAGCGGCGCGGACTCGACGATCCTGCCCAGCCACCAGGAGCGCTCGCCCCGGCCCGCCGGGGGGACCGCCACGACGCCGTCCCGCCGCATCGCCGCGTCGCACTCGTGCGGGGCCTCCACGCCGATCGTCGGCACGTCGGCCGTCCGGTCGAAGCCGACGCAGGTCAGGGCCCGGGCCGCCATCCGTTCCGCGAGGGCGGAGGAGGGCAGGGCGGAGAGCAGTTCGGCGGCGGTGGCGCGGACGTTGCGGCTGCGGTCGCCGAGGGCCTCCTCCAGGAACTTCTCGTCCGCGTCGGAGAGTCCGGCCCGCAGCGAGTCGAGGAACATCAGCCGGTCCTCCGCGCGCTCGGCGGACCAGGTGGAGGCGAGGAGGGCGAGCCCGGCGGCCGGGTCCGCCTTTCGTACGGCGGAGAGCAGGGCGACCCGCTCGGCGAACAGGCCCTCGTCCCACAGGATCCGCACCCCCTCCGCGTCCCGGGGGGACGGGAGGGAGCCGGCCGCGCCCGCGCCCCGGAGGGCGAACCGCCACTCGGGGTTGAGCCGGGCCAGCCACAGGCCGCGCGGCCCCGCGAACCGGAGGACCGGGGCCCGCAGATCGGTGCGGGCTCGGGCCGCGTCGAGCAGGGCGGGCAGTGAGGCGGGCGGCGCCTTGTACCCGTTCCCGTCGGCGAGGGCCAGCCACTGGGGGAGCAGTTCGGTGAGGTCGGGCGCGGTTCCGCGCCGCCCGTCGGGCGAGGGCGCGGTCCGCCCGGCGAGCAGCTGGTCGAGGCGCCGCCGGGCCGCCTCGGGCAGCGGTGCGCGCGGGTCCTCGGGCGCGGGCTCCGGCGGGGGCACGGCGGGCCCGGGGCGCAGCCCCGCCCTGCGCCGTACGGTGTGCAGCGCGGCGGCGTCGAGCAGCGCGACCGCCGCGTCGCCGTCGGCCGCCGTGTGGGTGGGTCCGGTGGGCGTCCGCCGGTCCGTCCCCAGCAGCGCCGAGGTGACGAGCTCCTCCCAGAGGCGGTCGGACGCGGGCTCGGCGGTCGTGGTGGTGTCCATCGGGCTCCTCCGGGCGGTCGGGTGGAGTCGTACGAAGAGGCGTACGGGGGCGTGTGGTTACGCGATCTGCGGTCACACGGTCACGCGGTCTGCGGTCACAGAAGAGGGACCGTCTCGGTCGGGGCGTCCGGCGACCAGGCGGCGAGCGGGGTGAACCCCCGGTGCCCGCACTCCCCGAAGACGGTCACCGGAGCGCCGCCGGACAGGGCGACCAGCCGCCAGAGGCCCGGGCGGGTCTGGGCGGCGGGCGTCAGGGGCACCGCCTCGTGGCCGTCCGCGTCGGCGAGCTGCCAGCCGTACTCCGCCCGTGCCGGTACGACCCCGCTCAGCGTCACGGGCCACGCCTCCAGCCACGGGTCCCCGCCCAGCGCGCGCCCGTACGCGTCGAGGGCCTCGCCGACCGGGCCGCCCGGCGGCGGGGCCGCGGGTCCCGCGACCGGGACGAAGCGCTCGCCCGGCTCCGCCCGCAGCTGCCCGGAGCCGGTGTGCGGGGTCAGTTCGCCGTCGAGCACCGCGCCCACCGGAAGCGACAGCCGGGGCGCCCGGCCCGCCGCCCCGTACGAGAGCACGAGCGCCGTGCGCCCGCCGGTCGTCCCGTACAGCCAGACGCGCCGGGTGGTCAGCCGGGTGTCGCCCGTGTCGTACTGCGCGAGGACGAGCCAGTGGTCCCGCACCGGGGCCCCGGCGACCGGTGAGGGGAGGCCGACCCGGGTCCGTACCGTCGTCGCGAAGGGGACGGGCAGCCGGTCGGCGGCCAGCCAGGCCCGGTCGAGGAGGTGGGTCAGCGCGCACTCCTCCAGGAGCCGCACGGGCCAGCCGGGCCCCGATCCCGGTATCGCGCCCAACTCCCGTACCCGGCCCGCCAGTCCCGGCGCCTGGGCGTCGACCATGCGGGCCGCCGTCTCCTCCCACAGGCCGTATCCGGTCTGCCCGGCCGCCGCCAGGCCGCCGCGCAGCAGATCGGTGAGCCGCCGCTCCAACTCCCGTGTCCCCGAGGTGATCCGGGCCGCCCTCCGCTCGGCCCGGCGGCGAGCCGCGACGGGATCCGCCGGGCTCCTGTCGGCCGACTCCCCACCGATCGATTTCCTGCCGGTCGACTCCCCGTCCGCCGACCCTCCATCGACCGACTCCCTCTCCGCCGGGCCCCCGCCGGTCGGCCCCCCGCCGATCGACTTCCCGCCGGTCAACTCCCCATCGGCCGTCCCCCCATCAGCCGTCCCCTCGCCGGCCGTTCCCCCATCAGCCGTTCCCTCCCCGGCCCTTCCTGCCCCGGCCCGGCCCTCCGCGAGCAGCCGACCGGCCCAGTCGGGCGCGGCGGACTCCCCGATCGCGGCCCCGCCCGACGCCCGGAGCAGCAGCAGGCCCAGTACGTGCCCGCACGGGAGCGCGCGGCCGGGACAGTCGCACGCGTACACGGGCCCCGTGGTGTCGACGACCGTCCGGTACGACCTGTCGTCGCCGTCCCGGCACAGCCCCCAGACGGCGCCGTCGCCGCACCCCGTGCCCGACCACGACCCGGCCGTGCCGAGCCTGCTCCCCGCTCTGCGCGACACCTCGTCAGGAGCCAGTGCCAGCACCTGCTCGACCGTCGGACGCACCCCCATGCCCTTCATGCCCACGACGTTAGAGGGCGCCACTGACAACGCCGCCGACCTGCGACTTCGCGCGATCGCGGGAGAGTTGAGGGGGAGTCGGGGAGGGCCGGGGAGCCGGTCGCGCGGCGGCCGGGAGAGGGCCGAAGAGATTTGACTTTACTCTCCCTTTACGATTCCCTGCGCGGGATCCACGCTCGCATCCACACACCCGGGGGGACCCTAGTGAAGCGCACCACCCGCACCGTCCGCACCGCCGTCTCCGCCCTCGCCGTCACCGGGCTCGCCCTCGGCCTCGGCGCCTGTTCGGAGGCCGCCGAGAAGGCCGTCGACCAGGTCGACAAGTCCGTGAACGAGACCTATGAGGTCACGTACGAGGTCACCGGCAGCACGGTCGAGTCCGTCGGATACCACGCGGGCGGCGGCACCGCGATGGAGCCGAAGATCGAGTCGGAGGAGAAGCCCACCACCCCGTGGAAGAAGACGGTGACCCTGAAGGGGATCATGCCGCCGGCCGTCATGCCCGTCTCGCTCAACCCCTCGGACCTCACCTGCAAGATCACCTACAACGGCAAGGTCATCAAGGAGGCCAAGGCCGAGCAGGCGGTGGCGGGCGGCTGCGTCGCCGTCTCCCCGGTCGTCGGCTGACCCCCGCCCGGATCGGGGGGCGCCACCCCCTCCAACCGCCCCTGACCGGCGGTGACATCGGATTGTCAGTGGCATGGTGCACGGTGGATCGCACAGCAGGTCGAACGATCTGGAGGGGGATCCATGCCCGTGCCCGAAACCATCGCGAAGCCCGGTGGCGGTGCCGAGACGGACACCGCGCCGGGGCGGCCACAGGCCTCCACCGAGGTCCTGCGACCGCACGCCGAGCACGCCTTCGCCGCCGAACTCGCGGCGCTCGCCGCGTCCGACGACCGGCCGCGGCCCGCCCGCTGGCGCCTCTCGCCCCGGGCCGTCGCCACCTACCTCCTCGGCGGCACGCTCCCCGACGGGACCGTGATCACGCCCAAGTACGTCGGCCCGCGCCGCATCGTGGAAGTCGCCGTCACCACCCTCGCCACCGACCGGGCGCTGCTCCTCCTCGGCGTCCCCGGCACCGCCAAGACCTGGGTCTCCGAGCACTTGGCCGCCGCCGTCAGCGGCGACTCCACCCTCCTCGTCCAGGGCACCGCAGGCACCCCCGAGGAGGCCGTCCGGTACGGCTGGAACTACGCCCGGCTCCTCGCCCACGGCCCCGACCGGGACGCGCTCGTGCCGAGCCCCGTCATGCGGGCCATGTCCCTGGGCATGACGGCCCGCGTCGAGGAGCTCACCCGCATCCCGGCCGACGTGCAGGACGGCCTCATCACGATCCTGTCCGAGAAGACCCTGCCCGTCCCCGAGCTGGGGGAGGAGGTGCAGGCCGTCCCCGGCTTCAACCTCATCGCCACGGCCAACGACCGCGACCGGGGGGTCAACGAGCTCTCCGGCGCGCTGCGCCGCCGCTTCAACACGGTCGTGCTGCCGCTGCCCGCGACCGCCGAGGACGAAGTCGACATCGTCGCCCGGCGCGTCGAGCAGCTCGGACGCTCCCTGGAG
Organism: Streptomyces sp. NPDC098101; assembly: GCF_044760185.1. Lineage (NCBI taxonomy): Bacteria > Bacillati > Actinomycetota > Actinomycetes > Kitasatosporales > Streptomycetaceae > Streptomyces > Streptomyces sp. NPDC098101. The sequence goes on from NZ_JBIWAS010000003.1 coordinate 453,814, forward strand.
CTGCCGGCCCTGCCGGACGGGGCCGCCGAGATCCGCCGGGTCGTCACCGTCTTCCGCGAACTGCGGGACGGGGTCACCGCCGACGGGCGCACGAAGGTCAAGTCCCCCTCGGGGACGCTCTCCACGGCCGAGGCCATCTCCGTCGTCACGGGCGGCCTCGCCCTCGCCGCCCACTTCGGCGACGGCGTCCTGCGCCCGGCGGACGTCGCCGCCGGCCTCCTCGGCGCCGTCGTCCGCGACCCCGCCGCCGACCGGGTCGTCTGGCAGGAGTACCTGGAGACGGTCGTCCGGGAGCGGGACGGCTGGAAGGACTTCTACCGCGCCTGCCGCGAGGTGAGCACATGACGCGGCCCGCCGCCGAGACGCCTTCCGCTGTCGCGGCCCCGGCCGAGAGTCCTTCCGTCGTCGCGGCCCCGGCCGAGAGTCCTTCCGCTGTCGCGAGCCCGGCCGAGAGTCCTTCCGTCGTCGCGAGCCCGGCCGAGAGTCCCTCCGCCGTCGCGGCCCTGCCTGCCCCTGCGGCCCTTGCCGGGACTTCGTCCGGCGCCGGGGTCTCTCCCGCTGTCGCGGTCCACGCCGAGGCTTCTCCCGTCGTCGCGGTCTCGCCCGCCCCCGGGACCCCCGCCGAGACCTCTGCGGCCGCCGGGACCCCTTCCGCCGTCGCGGCCCGGCCCGCGACCCCCGCCACGCCCCCGCCCGGCACCCGCTCCCCCCGTACGGGACCCCGTGGGCCCCTGTTGCTCGGGGTGCGGCATCACGGGCCCGGGTCCGCGCGGGGGGTGCGGGCCGTGCTGGAGGCGGAGCGGCCCGACGCGGTGCTGATCGAGGGGCCCGCCGAGGCCGACGCGCTGGTGGAGCTCGCGGGCGACCCGGACATGCGGCCGCCCGTCGCGCTGCTCGCCCACGCCGTGGACGACCCCGGACGGGCCGCGTTCTGGCCGATGGCCGAGTTCTCGCCCGAGTGGGTCGCGATCCGCTGGGCCCTGGACCGGGGCGCCGCCGTCCGGTTCGTCGACCTGCCCGCCGCGCACACCCTCGCCGCCGACCCCACCTGGGGCGACGGCGAGGGCGACGAGGAGGCCGCCGGGGACGGGGCGCGGATCGACCCCGTCGCGGAACTGGCCGGGGCCGCCGGATACGAGGACGCCGAGCGCTGGTGGGAGGACGTCGTCGAGCTGCGCGGCGACGGCGACCCCGCCGCCCCCTTCCGGGCCCTCGCCGAGGCCATGGGCGCCCTGCGCGAGGCGTACGGACACGGCGGCCACCCCCGCGACCTCGTCCGCGAGGCGCACATGCGGCTCAAACTGCGCGCGGCGCGCAAGGAGTTCGGGGACTCCGTCGCCGTCGTCTGCGGCGCCTGGCACGTCCCCGCCCTCGCCCTGCGCACCACCGTCGCCGCCGACCGGGCCCTCCTCAAGGGCCTGCCCAAGGTGAAGACCGGGACGACCTGGGTCCCCTGGACCCACCGCAGGCTCGCCCGCCGCTCCGGCTACGGCGCGGGCATCGACGCCCCCGGCTGGTACGCGCACCTCTTCACCGCCCCCGACCGGCCCGTCGAGCGCTGGATGACCCGGGTCGCCGGGCTCCTCAGGGCCGAGGACCACCCCGTCTCCTCCGCCCACGTCATCGAGGCCGTCCGGCTCGCCGAGGCCCTCGCCGCCCTGCGCGGCCGCCCGCGCCCCGGCCTCGACGAGACGACCGACGCCGTCCGCGCCGTCCTCTGCGAGGGCTCCGACGTACCGCTCGACCTCGTCCGGGACCGTCTCGTCGTCGGGGACGTCCTCGGGGAGGTGCCCGAGGGCGCCCCCGCCGTCCCCCTCCAGCGCGACCTGACCCGGCACCAGCGCACCCTGCGCCTCAAGCCCGAGGCGGAGGAGCGCGAACTCGCGCTCGACCTGCGCAAGGAGACGGACGGCGATCGCAGCCGCCTGCTGCACCGGCTGCGGCTCCTCGGCGTCCCCTGGGGCGAGCCGGCCGCCGGCCGGACCGGCACCGGCACCTTCCGCGAGACCTGGCGGCTGCGCTGGGAGCCCGAGCTGCACGTCCGGGTCGCCGAGGCCGGCGTCTGGGGCACCACCGTCGAGGCCGCCGCCACCGCCCGGGCCGAGGCCCGCGCCCGGGACGCCACCGCCCTCGCCGACGTCACCGCCCTCGCCGAGGACTGCCTCCTCGCCGGGCTCGCCGACGCGCTCCCCGCCGTCATGCGGGCCCTCGCGGACCGGGCCGCGCTCGACACCGACGTCACCCACCTCGCCCGGGCCCTCCCGGCCCTCGCCCGCTCCCTGCGCTACGGCGACGTCCGGGGCACCGACACCGCCGCCCTCGGCGAGGTCGCCGCCGGACTCGCCGAGCGGATCCGCGTCGGCCTGCCGCCCGCCTGCGCCGGACTCGACCCCGACGCCGCCGCCTCCCTGCGCGAGCGGATCGACGAGGTCCACCGGGCCCTCGGCCTGCTGCCCGGCGCCGAGGGGATCCGCGAGCGCTGGACCGGCGCCCTGCACCGGATCGCCGGGCACGACCGGGTGCCCGGCCTCCTCCGGGGCCGGGCCGCCCGGCTCCTCCTCGACGAGGGGCGGATCCCCGACGACGGGGCCGCCCTCCTCATGGGCCGCGCCCTCTCGCCCGGCGCCCCGCCGCCCGACGCCGCCGCCTGGATCGAGGGCTTCGCCGGCGCCGCCTCCGGCGGCGGGCTGCTCCTCGTCCACGACGAGCGCCTCCGCGGCCTCGTCGACGCCTGGCTCACCTCCGTACCGGCCGGGGCGTTCACCGACGTGCTGCCCCTGCTGCGCCGCACCTTCTCCGCGTACGAGCCGGGCGTGCGCCGCACCCTCGGCGAGCTGGCCGCCCGGGGGCCGGGCGCGGGCGGCCCCGGCGCCTCCGCGCCCGGCGCGCCCGGCTTCGACCCCGTCCCCGACCGGGAGCGCGCGGACGCCGTCCTCCCCCTCCTCCACCTCGTCCTCGGCACGGAGGCCCCCGCATGAACCCCACGACGCCCGCGCCTCCCACGAACCCCACGACGCCCGCGCTCCCCGACCCCGCCGACGAGCGGCTGCGCCGCTGGCGGCTCGTCCTCGGCGGGGACGACGCCGACGGCACCGGACGCGCGCTCACCGGGACCGACGCCGCCGTGGACAAGGCCCTCACCGCCCTCTACGGCCGGAGCCCGGACGACCGCGACCGCGACCATGACCGCGATCGTGACCGGGGCCGGGACGCCGCCGGGCGGGGCCGCACGGCCGGGCTCGGCGCCTCCGCGCCCTCCGTCGCCCGCTGGCTCGGCGACATCCGCACGTACTTCCCCGCCTCCGTCGTCCAGGTCATGCAGCGCGACGCCATCGACCGGCTCGGCCTCGCCACCCTCCTCTTGGAGCCCGAGATGCTGGCGGCCGTCGAGCCCGACGTGCACCTCGTCGGCACCCTCCTCTCCCTCCGCGAGGCCATGCCCGAGACCACCCGGGAGACCGCCCGCGCCGTCGTGCGCAAGGTCGTCGACGACCTGGAGGGGCGCCTCGCCGCCCGCACCCGCGCCACCCTCACCGGTGCGCTCGACCGCTCCGCCCGGACCGCCCGGCCCCGCCACCGGGACATCGACTGGGACCGCACCATCCGCGCCAACCTCAAGAACCACCTGCCCGAGCACCGCACGGTCGTCCCCGAGCGGCTCGTCGGCCACGCCCGCGCCGCCCGGGGCGTGCGCAAGGAGGTCGTGCTCTGCGTCGACCAGTCCGGCTCCATGGCGGCCTCCGTCGTCCACGCCTCCGTCTTCGCCGCGGTGCTCGCCTCGATGCGGACGATCGCCACCCGCCTCGTCGTCTTCGACACCTCCGTCGTCGACCTGACCGACCGGCTCGACGACCCGGTCGACGTCCTCTTCGGCACCCGCCTCGGCGGCGGCACCGACATCAACCGCGCCCTCGCCCACTGCCAGGCGCGGATCACCCGCCCCGCCGACACCGTCGTCGTCCTCGTCAGCGACCTGTACGAGGGCGGCATCCGCGACGAGATGCTCGGGCGGGTCGCGGCGATGAAGGCCTCCGGCACGCAGTTCGTGGCCCTGCTCGCGCTCTCCGACGAGGGCACCCCCGCCTACGACCGCGACCACGCGGCGGCCCTCGCCGCGCTCGGCGTCCCCGCCTTCGCCTGCACCCCCGACCTCTTCCCGGAGGTCATGGCGGCCGCCCTGGAGAAGCGTCCCCTGCCGATACCGGCCGCCTGATCCCGGAGGCACCCGGGAGTGCGGAATCCGTCGTCGCGGACCACCCGCACGAGTGGACGGAGAGCGACTGAGTTCCATATCACAGCGGCCCCCGGACGCCCCTCACTCCGCCGCCCCGCGCGCCGTGAGCGGCCGGAACCCCAAGCCCCGCCTGCCACGACCGCCGCGGACGGCCCTCCCCGGCCTCCAGCGGACCGTCCCGCCGCCCCTACGGCCTGTGACCCGTATCACCGCTCTCCTGTGATCTGCGATTTAGGGACCCACGGCACACGGCGATAACCTGCGAGACGGACATGCCGCGTCCACGGTCACCGTGTACGCCTCCCTTGTGACAGAGCAGTCACGTTGCCCTTCGCGGCACGCCCACGCAGACAACGAACCGCGATCATCAGAAAAGGGACGGACGCGCGTGGACCTGTTCGAGTACCAGGCGAGGGACCTCTTCGCCAAGCACGGTGTACCGGTGCTGGCCGGTGAAGTCATCGACACGCCTGAGGCGGCGCGCGAGGCCACCGAGCGTCTTGGCGGCAAGTCGGTCGTCAAGGCGCAGGTGAAGGTCGGCGGCCGCGGCAAGGCCGGCGGCGTGAAGCTGGCCGCCACCCCGGACGAGGCCGTCGCCCGCGCGACGGACATCCTCGGGATGGACATCAAGGGCCACACGGTCCACAAGGTGATGATCGCCGAGCTGTCCCCGGAGATCGAGGCCGAGTACTACGTCTCGTACCTCCTCGACCGCACCAACCGCACCTTCCTGGCCATGGCCTCGGTGCAGGGCGGCATGGACATCGAGGAGGTCGCGGAGAAGACCCCCGAGGCCCTCGCGAAGGTCCCCGTCAACGCCAACGACGGCGTCACCCTGGAGAAGGCCCGCGAGATCGTCGCCCAGGCGAAGTTCCCGGCCGACGTCGCCGAGGGCGTCGCCGAGGTCCTGGTCACCCTGTGGGACACCTTCGTCGCCGAGGACGCCCTCCTCGTCGAGGTCAACCCGCTGGTGAAGACCAAGGACGGCCGCATCCTGGCCCTCGACGGCAAGGTCTCGCTCGACGAGAACGCCGACTTCCGCCAGCCGGAGCACGAGGCCCTGGAGGACAAGGCGGCGGCCAACCCGCTCGAGGCCGCGGCCAAGGCCAAGGGCCTCAACTACGTCAAGCTCGACGGCGAGGTCGGCATCATCGGCAACGGCGCCGGCCTGGTCATGTCGACCCTGGACGTCGTCGCGTACGCCGGTGAGAACCATGGCGGCGTGAAGCCGGCCAACTTCCTCGACATCGGCGGCGGCGCCTCCGCCGAGGTCATGGCGAACGGCCTGGAGATCATCCTGGGCGACCCGGACGTCAAGTCCGTGTTCGTCAACGTCTTCGGCGGCATCACCGCCTGTGACGAGGTCGCCAACGGCATCGTCCAGGCCCTGGAGCTGCTCGCCTCCAAGGGCGAAGAGGTCACCAAGCCGCTGGTCGTGCGCCTCGACGGCAACAACGCCGAGCTGGGTCGCAAGATCCTGTCGGACGCCAACCACCCGCTGGTGCAGCGCGTGGACACCATGGACGGAGCGGCCGACAAGGCCGCCGAGCTCGCGGCTGCGAAGTAAGGGACGAGGGAACCAGAGCCATGGCTATCTTCCTCAACAAGGACAGCAAGGTCATCGTCCAGGGCATGACCGGTGCCACGGGCATGAAGCACACCAAGCTCATGCTGGGTGACGGCACCAACATCGTCGGCGGCGTGAACCCGCGCAAGGCCGGCACCAAGGTCGACTTCGACGGCACCGAGGTACCGGTCTTCGGCACCGTCGCCGAGGCCATCAAGGAGACCGGCGCCAACGTCTCGGTCCTCTTCGTGCCGCCGGCCTTCGCGAAGGCCGCCGTCGTCGAGGCCATCGACGCCGAGATCCCCCTCGCGGTCGTCATCACCGAGGGCATCGCCGTCCACGACTCCGCCGCGTTCTACGCGTACGCCGTGGAGAAGGGCAACAAGACCCGCCTCATCGGCCCGAACTGCCCCGGTCTCATCACCCCAGGCCAGTCCAACGCCGGCATCATCCCGGGCGACATCACGAAGCCGGGCCGCATCGGCCTGGTCTCGAAGTCCGGCACGCTGACCTACCAGATGATGTACGAGCTCCGTGACATCGGCTTCTCGTCCGCCGTCGGCATCGGTGGCGACCCGGTCATCGGCACCACGCACATCGACGCCCTGGCGGCCTTCGAGGCCGACCCGGAGACCGACCTGATCGTGATGATCGGCGAGATCGGCGGCGACGCCGAGGAGCGTGCGGCCGACTTCATCAAGGCCAACGTCACCAAGCCGGTCGTCGGCTACGTCGCGGGCTTCACCGCGCCCGAGGGCAAGACCATGGGCCACGCCGGCGCCATCGTCTCCGGCTCCTCCGGCACCGCCCAGGCGAAGAAGGAGGCCCTGGAGGCCGCGGGCGTCAAGGTCGGCAAGACGCCGACCGAGACGGCCAAGCTGGCGCGCGCGATCCTCGCGGGCTGACGCCGCCACCGCGCAGCGAGCGGGCCCCGCCCCTCCCGGGAAACCGGGCGGGGGCGGGGCCCGCTCGCGTACGAGGGCGGCTATCCGGCCAGCGGGACCAGGCGCTCGGGGCCCGGGTTCGGCTCGGAGCGCAGGCGGTCGCGGAGCTTCACGTCCTCGGGCCTGAGCTTCTCCGGGCCGCCGCGCACCGGCACCCCGTTGACGGTCTCGCCCGGGGCGTTCACCGGGATGTACCGGGTCGGCGCGGTCACCGCCGTGACGCCGGTCATCACGACGAGGACGGCCGTCACGCCGACCACCGCCCGCGTCCAGGCGCGGATCCGGTGGTCGCTGCCGGTCCGGACCGCGCGGGCCGCCGGGAGCGCCGCCGTCGGCGCCTCCGTGACCAGCGCGTTCAGCCGCCGGTGCAGCTCCTCGGGCTCGGCCAGGTCGGGGTCCCGCTTCCCGAGGACCGTGCGCGCGTGCAGCAGCCGGTTGGCGGCGGCGGGGGTGCTCGCCTCCGTCTCGGCCGCCGTGTCCGGCAGGTCGAGGCCGAGCCCGTCGTAGAGCAGCACGGTGCGGCGGTACGCCGGTGGCAGTTCGAGCAGCGCGGAGAGCAGCTCCCGCTCCCCGCGGCCCGCCCCGGCGGGCGGGGCGTCGGGGTGCTTGTGGGCGCGGCGCAGCCGGTGCCAGGGCGAGAGGGCGTACTCGTACGCCGCCGCCCGCACCCAGCCCACCGGGTCCGCGTCGACCGCGACCTCGGGCCAGCGCTGCCACGCCTGCTGGAAGGCGCGCTCGACGGCCTCGCGGGAGAGCGCCCGGCGCCCGGTGAGCAGGTACGTCTGGTGGACGAGACCGGGAGCGGCGTGCGCGTAGAGCGCGTCGAACGCCTCCTCGGGGGTGAGCCCGCCGGACTCGACGGGACCCTCGCCCGATGCCGATGCCGATGCCGATGCCGCTGGTGCGGTCGGTGCGGTCGGTGCTGTCGATGCGGCCGGCTCCACCACCTCGGCCTTCTCCGGCGTCTCCGGTTTCAGGCGTTCCGCCGGCAGGGAGACCCCGTCGCCGGCCCGGTCGGCGGGCGGCCGGGAGGAAACCGGGGAGGAGGGGGCCGAAGGAGTGAGGGCGGGCCCGGAAGCCGCTTCCGCCTGCCCGGTGGGGGCCGCGGACGGAGACGGGCCCGAGGGCCCGCCCGCGCCGAGCAGCCTCGCGTACGCCTCGCGCTTGCGGCCCCGGGGCGCCGAGCGCCCGGTCTCCCACGCCTTGACCGTGGCTTTCGTGACGCCCATGGCCTCGGCGACCTGCTCCTCGCTCAGGGCGAGGGCCTCGCGCAACCTGCGCCGCTCCTTGGGGCCCGGCAGGGTGACGGAGGGAGTGGAATCCGCGGTGCTCCGGCTCATCGGCGTCGACCTCCCGCAGAGCTTCTCTGGGCGGAAAAGTACATAAACGTATCTTGAGCGACACAACGGATGTTTGCCTGTTACGCGGCGAAAGCGCGTGTCGTTGGGAGCATGGCCCCGTGACCCACGTGACCCAGCAACCCCTGGTCCAGGGCGGGCGCTCCGCCGCCCTCGCCGCCGCCTGCGTCCGGGGCGGGGTCGCCGCCGGCCTCGGCCTCGGCGTCCTCGCGGTCCTGGTGATCGCGGCCTGGGTCAGTTCCCCGTTCCCCGACGGCGGCCCCGGCGACGTCCTCCACGCCGCCGCCGGGCTCTGGCTGCTCGCCCACGGCGTGGAGCTGATCCGCACGGACACCCTCTCCGGACTGCCCGCGCCCCTCGGCGTCGTCCCGCTCCTCCTGACCGCCCTGCCCGTCTGGCTCGTCCACCGGGCCGCCCGCGACACCCTCGACCCGGGCGCCGGAGCCCGGGACCGGCCGCGCCCCTCGCCGAGCGGCGCGGCCGCCTCGGTGGCCGGGGGATATCTGCTGGTCACGGCGGTGGTCGTGCTCTACAGCGAGAGCGGTCCGCTGCCCGCAGACCTGGTCACGGCCGGGCTCTGGCCGCCCCTCGTCGTCGCCGGAGCGGCCGGGACGGGGGTCTGGACGGCGCTCGGCCGCTCCTTCCCCGGGCCGCGCCGGGCGGTCCTCGCACGGGCGGCGGGGCTCGGGCTCGGGACGCTGCTCGTCGGCGGCGCGGTCGCCGCCGCGGCCTCGACGGTCTGGCACGCGGGCCGGGCGCAGACCGTGTTCCTGGGCCTGGCGGGGGAGTGGTCGGGACGGGCGGTGGTCCTGCTGCTCGTCCTGGCGCTGCTGCCGAACGCGGCCGTGTGGGGAGCGGCGTACGGGCTCGGGCCCGGCTTCGCCCTCGGCACGGGCGCCCTCGCCACCCCGCTGGGCCTCGCCGGGGACCCGGCCGTGCCGCCCTTCCCGCTCCTGGCGGCGGTGCCCGCCGAGGGGCGCGGGACCTGGCTCCACTGGGCGGTCACGGCGGTCCCGCTGGTCGCGGCCGTGCTCCTGGGGCACCGGGTGGGCCGCTCGGCGCGGACCTGGACGGCCCGCGACACGGCGCTGACGGTCCTGGGCGCGGCGGGGGCGTGCGGCGCGGCCGTCGCCGTCCTCGCGACGGCGGCGGGCGGCCCGCTGGGCTCCGGCCGGCTGTCCGCGTTCGGCCCGGTGGGCTGGCAGGCGGGCGCGGCGGCGGTGCTGTGGGGGGCCTGCGCGGGCCTTCCGGCCGCGCTGGGGGTACGGGCCTGGGGCCGCCGCTCGCCGCGACCGAAGCGCGTACCGGCTCCGGCGCCCGCGCCGGACGCGCCGGACCTCAAGAGGACGGAGGCCTCCGGCGAACAGGAGCCCGCCCGGAAGGGGTGGTGGCGCCCGGCATGGATCCCGGCCCCGAAGTGGGGCCGCCTCCGGCGGACCGGAGCGGCGACCACCGGGATCCCGGCCCCCGGCGGCGCCCCGCACGAGGACCCGTACGACGACGAGCTGTACGGCGGCTCGTACGGGAAGCCGTACGGGAGCGCGTACGGCGACCCCTTCGGGGACACCGGCTACGAGCCGTACGACTTCCTCCCGGCGGCCTGGGAGCCCTCCCCGGAGCCACGACCGAAGCCGGACCCGGACCCGGACTCCAAAAACCCGGACGCCTAGGACCCCGCTACTCCCGGACCCCGAAGCCCGCCCGCAGCGGCTTCGGCAGGAGGTCGTTGCAGGCCAGCCGGCCCGCCTGGGTGAGGGCGTCGTCGCGGCACTCGTAGAAGTCGCGGTAGACGATCTGCATGGTGAAGCCGCCCGCCACGATCGCCAGGGCCACGCTCGACGCGACCAGACCGCTGATCGCGGCCGTCCGCATCGCCCGCAGCGGGGCGGCCGCCGGGGAGGCGCCCTGTCCCGAGGGCTGGGACGCCGGCTGTGACGTCGGCGACACTCCGGCCGCCCCGCCGGTCCCGTCCGCCGCCCGCTGCCCGTCCCGCTTCGGCTTCGCGCGCAGCGAGCTGATCGCCCAGTAGAGGCCGAGGGCGCCGAGGAGCAGCGCCAGCTCCGGGATCTCGAAGAGGGCGAAGAAGAAGCCCCACATGCCGGCGAGGATCGCGTACCGCGCCCGCCGCTGTGCCGGGTCCTTCGGGTCCCAGCGGAGCCCCGGGCCGCGCCCGGATCCGCCCTGCCCCGGCCCGCCCTGGCCGCCCTGACCGCCCTGGCGCTCGGGTCCGCGCCCGAAGCCGTCCCCGGAGGGGCCCGGCTGGCGCGGGCTCCAGCGGCCGTCGGACGGGCCCGACGGGTCCGGGGTCCCGGACGCGTCGTCGTCCGGGCCCTCCGGTCGCCGCGGCTGCCACGGCTGGTCCGGCCGGCCCTCGGGCGGCGGCGCGAACGGGTTGTTGTCGTCCGTGGACTGGCGTTCCGGCATCTGCTGAACGTCTTCCCTCTGTCGTCTCGACCACGGCCGCACCCGTGGTCTCCGCTGCTGTCTCGTGCTGACTCGTGCTGTGCGTGCGCCGCCCGGTCCCCCGACCGGGTCCGGCGTCGGTCCCTGACGCTACCGCCCTGCTCCGCCCCCGTCCCGTGGGGGCCGTCCGGTGTGCCGGTATCGTTGCTGACGGTCGAGCCATTCGTAGGGTTCCCCGTATCGAGCGGCACGATTCGTTCGTACGACCGCACAAACACCACGGAAAGAGTGACCCAGTGGCTGCCGCCCGCCTCGTCGTCCTGGTCTCCGGTTCCGGTACCAACCTGCAGGCCCTCCTCGACGGCATCGCCGCCGACCCCGAGGGGTACGGCGCGGAGGTCGTCGCGGTCGGCGCCGACCGCGATGGGATCGCCGGTCTGGAGCGCGCCGAGCGCGCCGGGCTGCCGACCTTCGTGTGCCGGGTGAAGGACCACGCGAGCCGCGAGGAGTGGGACCGCGCCCTGACGGAGGCGACGGCCGCGTACGAGCCCGACCTCGTCGTCTCGGCCGGCTTCATGAAGATCGTCGGCAAGGAGTTCCTCGCCCGCTTCGACGGCCGGGTCGTCAACACCCACCCGGCCCTGCTGCCCAGTTTTCCCGGTGCCCACGGGGTGCGCGACGCCCTCGCCTACGGCGCGAAGGTCACCGGGTGCACCGTCCACTTCGTCGACGACGGCGTCGACACCGGCCCGATCATCGCCCAGGGCGTGGTCGAGGTGCGGGAGACGGACGATGAAGCCGCTCTGCACGAGCGCATCAAGGAAGTCGAGCGCTCGCTGCTCGTCGACGTCGTGGGGCGTCTCGCCCGGCACGGCTACCGCATTGAGGGACGAAAGGTTCATGTCGGTGAACACGGACACCGTTAAGCCCATCCGCCGCGCGCTGGTCAGCGTCTACGACAAGACGGGGCTCGAAGAGCTGGCCCGCGGTCTGCACGAGGCCGGTGTCGAGCTCGTCTCCACCGGTTCCACCGCCGGGAAGATCGCCGCCGCCGGGGTTCCCGTCACCAAGGTCGAGGAGCTGACCGGCTTCCCCGAGTGTCTGGACGGGCGCGTCAAGACCCTGCACCCGCGCGTGCACGCCGGCATCCTCGCCGACCTGCGCCTGGAGTCGCACCGCGAGCAGCTCGCGGAGCTGGGCGTGGAGCCGTTCGACCTGGTCGTCGTGAACCTCTACCCGTTCCGCGAGACGGTCGCCTCCGGCGCCACCCCGGACGAGTGCGTCGAGCAGATCGACATCGGCGGCCCGTCCATGGTCCGCGCCGCCGCGAAGAACCACCCGTCCGTGGCCATCGTCACCAGCCCGGAGCGGTACGGCGACGTGCTCGCCGCCGTCCGGTCCGGCGGCTTCGACCTGACCGCCCGCAAGCGGCTCGCGGGCGAGGCCTTCCGGCACACCGCCGCGTACGACGTGGCCGTGGCCTCCTGGTTCGCCGATGACTACGCCGCCGCCGACGACAGCGGCTTCCCGGACTTCCTGGGCGCCACGTACGAGCGGAACAACGTCCTGCGGTACGGCGAGAACCCGCACCAGGGCGCCGCGCTCTACGTCGACGGCACCGGCGGCCTGGCCGAGGCGGAGCAGCTGCACGGCAAGGAGATGTCGTACAACAACTACACGGACACCGACGCCGCGCGCCGGGCCGCGTACGACCACGACGAGCCCTGCGTCGCGATCATCAAGCACGCCAACCCGTGCGGCATCGCGATCGGCGCCGACGTCGCCGAGGCCCACCGCAAGGCGCACGCCTGCGACCCGCTGTCCGCGTTCGGCGGCGTCATCGCCGTCAACCGCCCGGTGACGGTCGAGCTGGCCGAGCAGGTCGCGGAGATCTTCACCGAGGTCATCGTCGCCCCGGCCTATGAGGACGGCGCGGTCGAGGTCCTGGCCAAGAAGAAGAACATCCGCGTGCTGCGCGCCGAGGGCGCCCCGGCCAACCCGGTCGAGGTCAAGCCCATCGACGGCGGCGCCCTCCTCCAGGTCACCGACCGCCTCCAGGCCGACGGCGACGACCCGGCGAACTGGACCCTCGCCACCGGCGACGCCCTCTCCGGCGAGGAGCTGGCCGAGCTGTCCTTCGCCTGGAAGGCCTGCCGCGCGGTCAAGTCCAACGCGATCCTGCTCGCCAAGGACGGCGCCTCGGTCGGCGTCGGCATGGGCCAGGTCAACCGCGTCGACTCCGCGAAGCTGGCCGTCGAGCGGGCGGGCGAGGAGCGGGCGCGCGGCTCGTACGCCGCCTCCGACGCCTTCTTCCCCTTCCCCGACGGCCTGGAGATCCTCACCGCGGCCGGCGTGAAGGCGGTCGTGCAGCCCGGCGGCTCGGTCCGTGACGAGCTGGTCGTCGAGGCGGCGCGGAAGGCCGGCGTGACGATGTACTTCACCGGGACCCGGCACTTCTTCCACTGAGTCGCGGACGGACCAGCGGACCACCCGATCGGCCGGTCGGTCGATCGACCAGCCGATCGGGTGGTCTCTGGTCTAATGGGTTGCTCTTCTGTCGGCCGCCGGTAATGGGGACGTGATGTTGGACGTAGGGAACAAGTCCCCCGAGGAGGCCGTCGCGGGCACCCCCGCCACCGGCGTCCCCGCTCCCGCCGTCTCCCCCGAAACGGGCGACCACGAAGCGGGCGGCCCCGAGGCGGGCGGCTCCGGAGCGCCGGACGGCCTCGCCCCCGCGCCCCTCCGCCCGTACCTGATCGTCGCGGGCGTCCTGTGCGTCCTCTACTTCCTGTACTCCTGGGTGCAGTACGCGCACTTCCGGACCCCCTCCTGGGACCTCGGGATCTTCGGGCAGTCCGTCCGCGCGTACGCCGAGTTCCGGGCGCCGCTCGTCGACATAAAGGGGCCCGGCTTCCCGATCCTCGGGGACCACTTCAGTCCGGTCACCGCCCTCCTCGCGCCGCTGTACTGGATCTGGCCCTCGCCGGTCGCCCTGCTCTTCGCGCAGGCCGCGCTCTTCGCCGCCTCGTCCGTCGTCGTCGGCCGCACCGCGCAGCAGGTCCTCGGCAGCCGGGCCGTGGGCCTCGGGCTCACGGTCGCGTACGGCCTCTCCTGGGGGCTCCAGGAGGCGGTGAAGTCCGACTTCCACGAGATCGCCTTCGCCGTCCCGCTGCTCGCCCTGACCTGCCGGGCCCTGATCCTCGGCCGCTGGTCCCTGGCCGCCTCCTGGGCGATCCCGCTGATCCTCGTCAAGGAGGACATGGGGCTCACCGTCGCCATGGTCGGCGCGGTCCTCTTCCTCAAGGGGAGCAGACAGCTCGGCGCCGCCCTGGCCGCCTTCGGCGTCTCCGCCTTCGCCCTCACGGTCCTGGTCCTCATCCCGGCGGCGAGCAGCCTCGGCCAGTACGACTACTGGTCGAAGCTGGAGAAGACGGGCGAGGGGACCGACACCTCCTTCGGGCAGGTCGTCGCCGACGCCCTCGGCTCGGGCGAGCGCTGGGAGATGGTCCTCTACCTGCTCGCGATCACCGGCTTCCTCGCCCTGCGCTCCCCGCTGGTCCTGCTCGTCCTGCCGACCCTGGGCTGGCGCTTCCTCTCCCAGGACCCCAACCACTGGGGAATGCTCTGGCACTACAGCGCGGTCCTCATGCCGGTCGTCTTCCTGGCCCTCGTGGACGGCGCCCGCGCGGTGCGCACCTCGCCGCGCGCCTGGCTCGTCTCGTACGGGAAGGTCGTCGTCCCGGTGGCGACGGCGGTCGCGCTCGTCCTCGCCGCGAACCTGCCGCTGAGCGAGCTGCTGAAGCCGGAGACGTACCGGGAGGACGCGCGGGTCGCGCAGGCGCGGGCCGCCGTGGCCGCGGTGCCGGAGGGGGCGAGCGTGGAGACGGACGTCTCGCTCCTCGCCCACCTCACGGCGGACCACCGGGTCTACTGGGCGGGGTCCTCCCAGGACGTCGACCCCGACTACCTCCTCTACGACCTGCGCGGCTGGTCGCAGCAGGCCTCGGACCCGGTGCAGCTGGCTTCGCGACTGCATCCGGGGGCCCGGTACGAACTCACGCACCGCTCGGACGGATTCGCGGTCCTGAAGCGCCGGTGACCCGCCGAAACGCGGAGGGCCCCGGACACCGATCGGTGTCCGGGGCCCTCCGCGTTTCGGTGCCGGCCCGGTGTCAGCCGTTCTCCTTGACGACGAGGGTGCTGCAGACCTTGTCCGCGAAGGTCTGCTTCTTGGAGTCCCAGATCGGCCACAGGTAGCCGATGTAGCAGGCGATGCCGTCGAGGAAGTGCGCCAGCTGGCGCAGGAACGCCTTGCCGAAGCCGAGCGGGCGGCCGTCCTCCTCGCGCAGCGTCCGGGTGCCGACGATCTTCTTGCCGATCGTCTGGCCCGTCGCGCCCTCCTTGTAGATCTGGAAGAAGAACATGAAGACCAGGTAGACGAAGCCGATCAGGGTGAGGATCACCGCGAGGCCGTCCTCGCCGCTGCTGCTGCTGTTGCCGCCCATCGCGGCGCCGACGCCGGCGAGGATGTAGTACGGCACCAGCATGATGGCGCTGTCGATCAGGCGGGACAGGACGCGCCAGCCCCAGTGCGCCAGCGGCGGGACGTTTCCGTAGCCGCCCGCGCCCGGGTAACCGCCACCGGCGTACGGGGAGACCGGCGGGGCGGCCGGGTAGCCGTAACCCTGCTGCGGCGGCACGCCCTGCGGGGCCTGCTGGGGGTAGCCGTAACCGGGCTGCTGGCCCTGCGGGTAGCCGTACCCGGGCTGCTGGCCCTGTCCCTGGGGCTGGCCGTAGGGGTTGTTCGGGTCGCCGAAGCTCATCGCGGGATTCCTCCGTGAATTTCTCTGTGCGGGGACGACGCGGCCCGCGCGGAGGACTTTCACGGCGTTTGAGCGGATTTCCCCCCGGCACTTTCCGCGGTGCTGCGCGGATCATCGTCGTCGCAACGTCGACTTTTTGTCCAGTCGAAAGGTCCCGGAGTTGTGCAAGTGCAACCTTCCGTTCCGGGTCCGGAGCCCCTCGGTGCGAGCGAATTGGAACAAGGCGGGGGGCATCCGGGAAGATGGCTCCATGAGCGCCCAGATTCTCGATGGCAAGGCCACCGCAGCCGCGATCAAGTCCGATCTGACCGTCCGTGTGGCGGCCCTCAAGGAAAAGGGCGTCACGCCCGGCCTCGGCACCCTCCTCGTCGGCGACGACCCGGCCAGCCAGAAGTACGTGGCCGGAAAGCACCGGGACTGCGCGGAGGTCGGCATCGCCTCCCTCCAGCGCACGCTGCCCGGCACCGCCACCCAGGAGGAGATCGAGGCGGTCGTACGGGAGCTCAACGAGGACCCGGAGTGCACCGGCTACATCGTCCAGCTCCCGCTGCCCAAGGGCATCGACGAGAACCGCGTCCTGGAGCTGATGGACCCGGAGAAGGACGCGGACGGGCTGCACCCCACCAACCTCGGCCGCCTGGTGCTCAACGAGCCCGCCCCGCTGCCCTGCACGCCCAACGGCGTCATCACCCTGCTGCGCCGCCACGGCGTCGAGATCAACGGCGCCGAGGTCGTGGTCGTCGGGCGCGGCGTCACCATCGGGCGCTCGATGCCGCTGCTGCTCACCCGCCGCTCCGAGAACGCGACCGTGACCCAGTGCCACACCGGCACCCGGGACCTCGCGGCGCACCTGCGGAACGCCGACATCGTCGTCGCGGCGGCCGGCGTGCCGCACCTGATCAAGCCGGAGGACGTGAAGCCGGGCGCGGCCGTCCTCGACGTCGGCGTCTCGCGCAATGCCGAGGGGAAGATCGTCGGCGACGTGCACCCGGGCGTCGCCGAGGTCGCCGGCTGGATCTCCCCGAACCCGGGCGGCGTGGGCCCGATGACCCGCGCGCAGCTCCTCGTCAACGTCGTCGAGGCCGCCGAGCGCGCGGCCGCGGCGCTCTGACGTGGCGTCCGGGAGCCTCCGGATGCGCCGCGGACCGCGCCGACGGCCGCCCACCGTCACCACCGACACCGCGCGCCCCGAGGGCGGCGGGCGCGCCGCGCCCGGCGCCGCCCCGGCGCCCGCGCGCCAGTGGCCGCTGCTCACGGTCCTCTGCGTCGCCGGGGCCGGACTGCTCGTGGTGGGCACGGACGCGTTCGCGCAGTCCTTCCGGGTGGGGACGATCCTGGTCGGGGTCGCCCTCCTGCTCGGCGCCGTGATGCGGCGGACGGTGCCGTCCGTGGGCATGTTGGCGGTCCGGTCCCGCTTCACGGACATGATCACGTACGGGGTGATGGGCGGCCTGATCGTGCTGCTCGCGCTCATGGTGCAGCCGTCGCCCTGGCTGCGGATCCCGTTCCTGGAGGACATCCTCCACCTGACGGTGACGTGAGCGCCCGGTGACGGGTGCCCCTGGTGGCGGGTGCCTCTGGTGACGGGTGCCTCTGGTGACGGGTGCGGCGCCCGCCCTCTCCCCCGTGGGAGGGCGGGCGCCGACGTGATCAAGGGTCATGTACGTGCCAACGCCGGTTCAAGGCCCGTCAACGCGCTGTGGCACGGAAGTGACCATTCCGGTACCTCGTCCTCCTCATGGGGGCGCGCATCGCCCCCGGAGCTGCCATCCTTCGACGTGGCGGACGGGACAGGGGACGAGAGCAGGGACGAGGGGGGCCGCACATGCCCGGCTGGAAGGCGCTTCCGGAGGAACTCGACCCGGAGGTGCGCGCGTTCACCGAGCGGATCCGCCGCCTTGTCGACCGCAGCGGTCTCGGCGTGGTGGCCGTCGCCGAACGCACCGGTCACGAACGCGCCCTGTGGGACGCGTACCTGAATGCCCGTCGTCCGGTTCCGCGCGGGGCCGTGACCGCCCTCGCGGAGGTCACCGGCGCCGACCCGGCCGACCTCACGGCCCGCTGGGAACGCGCGCGGAGCCGCTTCGCGGCCGGAGTGCCGGGCGGCGGCGTCCCCGGGGCCCCGGCCCCCGAAGGCCCCCGCGCGGAGGACCCGCGGAACGGGGAGCCGTACGGCGGTACTTCCGGCGGCCCGGGGGACGGAGGCCCCGAAGGCCCCGGCGACGACCGCACCATCCAGATCCGCCGCCTCGACCCGGCGGGCCCGGCGGGCCCGGCCGGTCGGGTCGGTCCGGCCCGTCCCGCCGCTCCGGCCCCGCCGGAAGCCGTACCCCCGTCGACCCCCGCACCCCCGCCGACCGGCGGCGAAGGCGATCGCCGCGCCCCCCGGCGCCGCACCACCGTCCTCCTCTACGCCGCCGGGATCCTCGGCGCCCTGCTCGTCGTCACCGCCGCCCTGCTCCTCGTCGACCTCGGCGGCGGCGACGGGCCGGACGGCGGGGACGACGGGCGCGCCGCCGCGCCGTCCACCACCCCCGCCCCGAGCCCCACGTCCCGTACCGACCTCCCCGCAGGGGTGAAGTGCTCCGGGGACGGCTGCGCCGGACGGGACCCCGAGGCCATGGGATGCGGCGGCCCCCTCGCCGTCACCGTCGACCGCGTCCGCGTCGGCACCGCCCGCGTCGAGGTCCGCCACAGCGCCACCTGCGCGGCCTCCTGGGCCCGGATCACCGGCGCCGCCCCCGGCGACACCGTGTCCGTCGAGGTCGCGGGCGCGACCGAGCGCGCCACCGTCCCCGAGGGCGCCGACCCGGCGGCGGAGACCGACGCCTACACCCCGATGCTCGCCGTCGCCCCGCGAGCGGCCGCGCGGGCCTGCGGCACCCTCGCGGACGGCACCGAGGGCTGCACGGCGGGCCGCTGACGCCACCCGCGCGGACGGGTGGCAGTGAGCCGGACCACAAGGGGGTGGGGGTTCAGGGGTGCCCGGGTCGGATAGCCTGACCGCTGGATATCTCTTCACGTCGAGACACCGATCGATCAAGAGGGGTATCCCGCACCAGGGGCAGGGACCCCCACCGCCAGCTGTCTTACGGAGATCGCCATGACCCGCACTCCCGTGAATGTCACCGTGACCGGCGCGGCCGGCCAGATCGGCTACGCGCTGCTCTTCCGCATCGCCTCCGGCCACCTGCTCGGCGCGGACGTGCCGGTCAAGCTGCGCCTCCTCGAGATCCCGCAGGGCGTCAAGGCCGCCGAGGGCACCGCCATGGAGCTCGACGACTGCGCCTTCCCGCTGCTCAAGGGCATCGACATCTTCGACGACCCGAACCAGGGCTTCGAGGGCGCCAACGTCGCGCTGCTCGTCGGCGCCCGCCCCCGCACCAAGGGCATGGAGCGCGGCGACCTGCTCGCGGCCAACGGCGGCATCTTCAAGCCGCAGGGCAAGGCCATCAACGACCACGCCGCGGACGACATCAAGGTCCTCGTCGTCGGCAACCCGGCCAACACCAACGCCCTGATCGCCCAGGCCGCCGCCCCGGACGTGCCGGCCGAGCGCTTCACCGCGATGACCCGCCTGGACCACAACCGCGCGCTGTCGCAGCTCGCGGCCAAGACCGGCGCCTCGGTCGAGGACATCAAGCGCCTCACCATCTGGGGCAACCACTCCGCGACCCAGTACCCGGACGTCTTCCACGCGGAGATCGCCGGCAAGAACGCCGCCGAGGTCGTCGACGACCAGGCGTGGCTGGCCGACACCTTCATCCCGACCGTCGCCAAGCGCGGCGCCGCGATCATCGAGGCCCGTGGCGCGTCCTCCGCCGCCTCCGCCGCGAACGCCGCCATCGACCACGTCCACACCTGGGTCAACGGCACCGCCGAGGGCGACTGGACCTCCATGGGCATCCCGTCGGACGGCTCCTACGGCGTCCCCGAGGGCCTCATCTCCTCGTTCCCCGTCACCACCAAGAACGGCACGTACGAGATCGTCCAGGGCCTGGAGATCAACGACTTCTCCCGCGCCCGCATCGACGCCTCCGTGCAGGAGCTCGCCGAGGAGCGCGACGCGGTCCGCGAGCTCGGCCTCATCTGAGCCGTACCGCCCGACACCCCGGCGCCCCCGGCCCGTACGACCGACCGTACGGACCGGGGGCGCCGTTTTTTCCGCCGACAGGGCACCCCCGCCTCGCCTATGCTGTGCCACCGGCTCCCGGTCAACTCCACGGGAGCGACGGACAGTTCCACACCATCGGGGGAGTTTTGGCGCAGTCGTTCGTACCCCAGCAGCCCGGAGAACCACCCCGTACCCCGCCGCACGGCACCCCGCCGCCGGGCGTCCACCCGGCCACCAGCGAGGCGACCCGGCTGCTCTGCGCCGGGACGTACCTCGACGACGGCTTCCGCGACGCGGTCATCGACGAGCTGTACGTCCACGAGGAGCGCTTCGCCGCCCCCTCCCTCGGCTACGACGCGAGCCGCGTCCTCGCCCACGCGCTGCGCGCCCGCCGCGTCGAACTCGGCTGGGCCGCAGGCGTCCTGGCCCTCTGGATCATCGCGTTCCCGCTCACCAAGGGCCTGGTCGTCCTCCTCGTCGTGCCCTTCCTGCTGCTCGGGATCGCCCGCTGGGTCCGCGGCCGGGCCACCACCGCCGCCACCCCGGTCTACCGCCTCGTCCCCGCCTTCTTCCTGCGCTGGTACGGACGGATCCTGCTGTTCCAGGGCGCCCTGTTCCTCTTCTTCCTCGCCCTCGGCGACCAGGAGGACCGCTGGGAGATCCTCGGCGACCTCTCCGAGGCGGGCGAGTTCCTCGGCGCCCTGTCCCTGCTCGCCGCCGAGGAGGTCTGGGGCGTCGGCAGGCTGGAGGCATGGATCACCGTCGCCGTGCCGCTGCTCGTCGCCTGGGCGGTGGCCGTCCAGCGCGGCCAGTTCGCCCGCGCGCTCACCCAGGAGCTCTCCAAGGAGCGCTTCCCCGACCAGCGCGCCGACCCGGCCGAGCAGGCCGAGGGCGCCCGCTCCCGCCGGCTGCGCGACCGCATCCGGATCGAGCAGCACGCCCGGCTCGTCATGTACGGCGCCGACGACCCGTTCTGCGGCGCCGGCGAACCGTACGAGCCCTGGTCGCTCTCCATCGAGCTGCGCCCCCGCAAGAACCTCGACGGCAAGGCGCCCGAACCGCTCGACAACAGCGCCATCATGCGGCACGTCGTCCCGCTGGTGGAGGCGCTGCGCGTGCCCTCCCCGCACGGCTCGCCGCAGATCCAGGCGGCCGTACGGGACCGGCTGCGCGAGCTGGAGATCGACGAGGTGGTCTTCCTGCCCGTCGACGGCCTCCCGGCCCGCACCGCCGCCCCGTACACCCCGGAGGGCTTCGAGGCGCACCGCTCGGGCTCCATCGAGGAGGGCGGCGAGACCCGCCGCCACTTCCTCCGGATCCGGGTCGGCGGCTGGGGCGAGGAGATCGTCACCACCGTCTTCGTCCGCGTCCACACGCAGGGCGGCATGTTGATGCTGGAGGTCGCCCCGCACGTCCTGCGGCCGGTGAAGCCGCTGTACCGGTACGCCGACCGGATCGCCCACCGCTACCGGCACAACCACCACTTCGGCAAGGCCGTCTGGGCCCTCGGCCAGACCCCGCGCTCCGCCGGGCAGGCCGTCGTCACCCTCTGGCGCGCGCTCGGCCACGCCTGGCGGCTGCTCACCGCCGGTCACGCCCACGCGCTGCCCGAGGGACCCGCCGTCTCGGTCCGCGAGCTCGGCTCCGACGACGACGCCTCCCTGTTCCAGGAGATGGACGTCAGCCGCTACCTGAAGAGCGTCCAGGACCGGGTCGCGAACGGCGTGACGGTCGCGCTCCGCGAAGCCGGCTACGAGACGGCCGAGTTCGAGCAGAAGATCATCCACGTCGCCGAGGGCGGCACCTTCATCGAGAACACCAAGGGCAACGTGACCCTCGGCAACCACAACACCGTCACCAACAAGTCCTTCACCACCTCGACGCCCGGAGGCACCCGTGGCTGACACCGACCGCACCCCGCGCCGCGACGGCATCCAGGTCTCCAACACCGGCGGCAACGTCACCATCGGCGACCACAACACCGTCACCAACACCGTGACCGGCGCCCAGCCGGCCCGCGACCCCCTCCAGGAGGAGCTGCTCCAGGCGATCCGACGCCTGCGCACCGACCTGGGAGGCGTCGTCGCCTCCGAGCAGACGGCCGCCCTGGACGCCGAACTCTCCGACGCCGAGGACGAGATCGAGGGCACCGGCCGCGCGGACGCCGGCCGCCTCACCCGCCTGCGCCGCGCCCTCGCGGACGCGGGCGCCGTGACCGGCATCCTCGCCTCGGGCGTGGCCGTGGGGCAGGCCGTCGGCGCCCTCCTCGGAGGATGAGATGAGCGGGTACGGGGGAGGCGGGGGCGGCGGGGCCCGCTGGAACGACGCGACGCAGAGCTGGGAGACGGGCGCTCCGGGGGCCGGGCCCGCGCCGGAATCCGTCGGCGGGAGCGGCCCGCTCCTCCCGCCGCTGCCGCCGCCCCCGCCACCGTCCGTGCCGGAGCACGGGCCGGAGCACGGGGGGCCGGAGCACACCCTCGCGTACGAGACGCAGTACGGACCGGGGCACGGAGCCCAGTACGTACCGGAGCACGGCCCCCGCTACGTACCGGAGACCGGGGAATGGCAGTACGCGCCGCCCCCGCCGCCCCGCTCCTCCGCGCGGACGGCGGTCGTGGCCGGGGTGGTCGCGGCCGCCGTGGCGGCGGGTTCCGTCGCGGGCTGGCTGCTCTGGGGCGGGGACGACGGGAAGGCCCCGGCGGCGGGCCCGCCCGCCTCGGTGTCGGCCTCGGACCCGGCCCCGGAGGAGACGCCTCCCGATACTCCGGCCCCGTCGCCCTCCACCACCGCCACCCCCGCGGACGACGTGCCCCCGCCCGGCTACCGGACGGTGAAGGACCTCAAGAGCTTCACGATCGGGATCCCCGAGGACTGGCACCGCACCGAGTCCGACCAGGGCGTCTTCTACAACGCCCCGGACGGCCGGAGCCTCCTCCAGGTCTTCGTGGTCACCGAGGACGGCCTGACGCCGTACGACGCCCTGCGCGGAACCTCCCGGGACGGCCGGGCGAACAAGCCCGGCTACGAGGAGATCAGCCTCGAACGGATCACCGGCGAGCCGGACGCCCCGGCCGACACCGCCGAGCTGGTGTACGCGTACGACCGCGACGGGAGCCGCCGCAAGGTGGTCGACCGGGCGTTCACGGCGGCGGACGGCAACCACTACGCGATCCTGGCCGCGGGCCCGGAGGAGGACTGGCCGAAGCAGCGCGAAGTGCTCCGGGTGGCCCTGGAGTTCTTCGAACCGGGACCGTACTGATCCCGGCGTCTCAGGAGGCGGGCGGGGTGTAGTGGCCGGGCGTCATCCGGGTGGTGACGCCGATCCGGTTCCAGGCGTTGATGGCGATGATCCCGGCGATGACCCGGGCCAGCTCGGTCTCGTCGAAGTGCGCGGCGGCGTGCGCGTACACCTCGTCGGGGACGAAGCCGTCGGTGAGGACGGTGACGGCCTCGGTCAGGGCGAGCGCCGCGAGCTCCCGCTCGGTGTAGAAGTGCCGGGACTCCTCCCAGGCGGAGAGCTGCACGATCCGCTCGACGCTCTCGCCCTCCGCGAGGGCGTCCTTGCTGTGCATGTCGACGCAGAACGCGCAGTGGTTGATCTGCGAGGCCCGGATCTTGATCAGGTGGTAGAGGACGGGGTCGACGTCCTTGGCGGCGGCCGTCTCCAGGCGGATCATCGCCCGGTAGAACTCGGGGACCCGTTCGGCGAAGGGCATCCGGGGCGCGTGCTCGTGGGCGCGCCCGGCGAGGTCGGCGGACCGGGGGACGGAAGTGCTCGTACTGGTCATGCCGTCCACCGTAGGAGCCGGATGGCGCAGGGACCTGGTCCATTTCCGTGTCGTACGACTGGGCCACTTAGGGGCCCGGAACCCCGGCGTCAGGACGCCGGACCTCCCTCCACCCAGGACGGGTCCGCGAGGAGCGCCCGCAGCTCGTTCACCAGCCGGGCCGTGTGGAACCCGTCGGCGGCGGCGTGGTGCACCTGGACGGCGAGGGGGAGCAGGACCCGGCCCTCCCGCTCGGTGTACCGGCCGAGCGTGAAGATCGGCGCGAGGTGGTCCCAGCCGCCGCGGATGTTCAGGTTGAACCCGGTGAAGGACGTCCACGGCAGGCTCGACACGTCGAACGCGTTGGGCGGCGGGTCCCCCTGCGGGAAGAGGTCGGTGGCGCGGGCGTGCTCCGCGAGCAGCGGGGCGGCCGCGTCGTGGAACGCGCCGAAGTCGGGGTCGTGGGGCGTCCACACGCACGCGAACGTCTCGCGCGCGGGGTTGAGGACCGTGAAGGCCGGGTGCACGACGGGCCAGACGGCCGGATCGCCCGACGCGGTGAGGCACATCCGGAACTCCTCGTGGCGGTTGACGACCGTGGAGAGCGCCCAGACCTGCGCGAGGTAGGTCTTGCGCGGCGACCGGCGCAGCGCGGCGGCGAACGCGGTGGCGTCGAGCTCCACCGTCATCGAGTACGTGCACGGGACGGCCCGGCGGTAGTGCGCGAAGTGCTGCCGGCGCGGCCAGCTGCCGAGGTCGATCGGGGCGGGGACGTCCATCCGCCCATCCTGACAGCCGCCGGAAAACGGCGGAGGGGCTTTTCCGGCGCGGGGGTATGGTCCGTTTCCATGGCGAACGACTGGGCCGCTTTCGGGGCCGACCTCCATCTGGAACTGCGGGGGACGCGCCTGCGCGCGGGGCTCATGGACGCCCTGCGGGAGGCGGTGCGCAGCGGGCGCCTGGCGGCGGGGACCCGGCTGCCGTCCTCCCGTTCGCTCGCCGCCGACCTCGGCACGGCCCGCAACACGGTCGCCGACGCGTACGCCGAGCTGGTCGCGGAGGGCTGGCTGACCGCCCGGCAGGGCTCGGGCACGCGGGTCGCCGACCGGGCGGAGCCCCGGGACCGTCCGCGCCACCGGCCCCGGGGCTCCGCGCGGCCGGCCACGGCCACCCCCGTCCACAACCTCAGGGCGGGCACCCCCGACCTCGCCTCCTTCCCGCGCGCCGACTGGCTCAAGGCGTACCGGCGGGCGCTCACCGCCGCCCCCGACGAGGCCTTCGGGTACGGGGACCCGCGCGGCCGCCCCGAACTGCGCACCGCCCTCGCCGAGTATCTGGCCCGCGCGCGGGGCGTGCACGCCAGGCCCGGACGGATCGTGGTCTGCGCCGGGTTCGTGCACGGCCTGACGCTGATCGGCCGGGTGCTGCGGGACCGGGGGGCGCGGGCCGCGGCCGTGGAGTCGTACGGGCTGGGGGTCCACGCCGACGTCCTGGCCCGCGCGGGCCTGGACACCCCGCCCCTCCCCTTCGACGAACGGGGCACGAGGGTCGACGGGTTGGCGTCCCTGAACGGCTGCGGGGCGGTCCTGATGACGGCGGCCCACCAGTTCCCGCTCGGCGGGGCGCTGCCCCCGGACCGTCGGGCGGCCGTGGTCGACTGGGCGCGGGCGTCGGGCGGGCTCGTCCTGGAGGACGACTACGACGGCGAGTTCCGCTACGACCGGCAGCCCGTGGGGGCCCTCCAGGGCCTCGACCCCGAGCGGGTCGTCTACCTCGGCACCGCGAGCAAGTCCCTCGCCCCCGGCCTGCGCCTCGCGTGGATGGTCCTGCCGGAGGGCCTGGTGGACGAGGTGGCGGCGGCGAAGGGGGCCGTGGACTGGGTCTCCAGCGCGACGGACCAGCTGGCGTTCGCGGAGTTCCTGCGCTCGGGGGCGTACGACCGGCACGTCCGCGCGATGCGGCTGCGCTACCGGCGCCGCCGCGACCAGCTCGTGACGGCGGTGGCCACGCACGCGCCGGAGACCCGGGTCGGCGGCATCGCGGCGGGCCTGCACGCCGTCCTCACCCTCCCCCCGGACACCGAACGCCCGACCCTGCGGGCCGCCGCCCGCCACGGCCTCGCCGTCCACACCGTCTCCCAGTACCGCCGCCCCACCGCCCTCCCGGCCCCATCCGCCCTGGTCGTCGGCTACGCCACCCCGTCGGACAGCGCGTGGCCGGGGGCGCTGGAGGCGTTGTGCGGGGTGTTGCCCTGAGGAGCACCCCCGCACGGCCCCTCCTTGTCAGGCTGCCCCTGACACACCTACCCTGCGTGTCAGGATCGGCCTGACGGACGGGTCGCCGGTGGAAGAGGATTCGCGATGCTCTCCGAAACGAAGGACCGCGACGGCCGGGCGTGCTCGTTCTGCGCCAAGCCCGAGGCCGAGGTGACCAAGCTGGTCGCCGGTCCCGGGGTGAACATCTGCACCGACTGCGTGGACCTGGCCGCCTCGATCGTCGCCGAGTACCGCCCCGGTCCGACCGAACTGCGGATGCCGATGTGGGGCGAACTGACCGATGCCGAGATGCTGGAGCGACTGCCCCGCGTCGCGGCACTCGCCGACCAGATCGAGGCCGACCTGCGCCTGTGGGTCACGGAACTCCGACGCCGTGGCGTGACCTGGACCAGGATCGGCCAGTCGCTGGGCATCACCCGCCAGTCGGCCTGGGAACGCTTCTCCGGCGAGGAGTGACCGGGGGACCGCCCACGGCGGTTGCGACTCCACGCTTCCGTGGATGGTCACGCCCGGGAACCCCGCCACATCACCCAAGGCCGCTCGACGATCTCGGCGTAACCGGTGTGCTCGGGATGCCCGCGCAGATGCTCGAACGGCCACGTCTGCGCTTCCCCGGGGTCGGTGACCGGCCCGCTCTCGGCGCCGCACTCGGTGTCGTCGTCGCGGAGCGCCAGGCACCGGAACCGGTGCGTGGTCGGCGGGGCGTCGGCGTCCCGGTCGGGCCGCAGGGTCCAGTCGACCAGGGCGAAGACCCGGCTCACGGCGCCGCACCCCGACTCCGTCCGCCGACCGGGGCGGGCCCCTTGAGGGTCATCTTCGGAGGATCGTGCGGATGGTTCCGGATCTCCACCGCGCAGTCCACGGCGGCGGATTCGTCGTGCTGCGGGCCCCTGCGCATGGAGTGGTCGAACCAGCTCGCCAGGTAGGCGCACGGGGTGCATCCGGGGGCCGGTTCGGGGCGGGGGCGCAACTCGTGGTCTGCGGAGAGGACGAGCGTCACGGCGCCGGGGAGGGGCTGTGCTCCGATCACGATCCCACCGCCCGTACGGGAGTGGTGACGACCCGGATGCGCGCCCACTCGGCGTCGGTGGGCCGACGGACCTTCTCGGGCGACGCGGCCCATTCGGCACCGCCGCCCGGAGGCCGCAGGAAGACGCTTCCCCCGTGGCAGCGCGTCACCTCACCGAGCCGGGGCGGGCTCGAACCGGTATCGACCGCATAGCGCTTCGCGGTCGGCGTCCATGCGTCGTCCGACACGTCTCACCGTCCCTCACGTCGTCGTGGTGGAACAGAGCGTGTCGGTTCGCACACAGAGCGACTAGGGGCATCCCTAGGGGCAAGTGGCCCCCGGATACAGACTGTTCACACCCTGAAGGTGAAAGTAGGGGCAAGATGTCCGCATGAGCGTCGGAACCTTGATCCGAGACCTGCGTACGGCCCGAGGATGGTCACAGGGGCGGCTCGCGCAGCAGATCAACGAGGCGTTCCGGACGAATGTCGATCGGGAGTACGTCAGTCGGTGGGAGCGTTCGAAGGTGCGGCCGGGTGGGTTCTACCTTCGATGTCTGTCCGCCGTCCTGGACGTACCCCTGGCTGTCCTCGAGGGCGAGATGAAGCGTCGTACGTTCCTGTCGGACGTGGCCGCCACGGCCATAGCCCCGATCGTGGCATCGGACCTGCTGGCGGCCGGGTTCGGAGCCCGGCTGCACGGTGGACCGACGATCGACGGCTGGGAGGAGAAGCTCGCCACGTACGGCACCGAGTACATGAGCCTGGGGGCGGCGGACATCCAGCGTCGCGTGTCCGGTGAACTCGTCATCGTGCAGCAGCAGCTCGAACATCCGCGGCTGTGGTCGGTCGGAGCCAGGCTGATGACGCTGTACGCGAAGACGTTCCCCGGATCCGACGGCAGCCGCGCGGTCAACTGGTACCGACTCGCGGCGGAGGCCGCCGACCGGTCGGGCGACGATCAGGCCCGTGTGTGGGTCCGGGGGCGTGCCGCGATCGCGCTCGGGTACGAGGGGGCGGCCCTCGGGATGGCGGACCTGTTCGCCGACCAGGCCATGGAGATCAGCGACAAGCCCTCGCTCGGGCTCCTGAACGCGACCATGGGCAAGGCTCACGCGGCGGCTCTTCGCGGGGACCGCGACACCGCCCGGCACCTCATGGACCAGGGGCGGCGCATCTTCGACTCCGCGGGGTCGCACGAGCAGACCTCGGACTACGCGGTGCCGTGGTGGCGCATGAACGTCTTCATGTCCCTCCTCGCGGCACGCCTGGGAGACGAGGCCACAGCCGTTGACGCGCAGGAAGCCGCTCGCCGGGAGCTGCCCGAATCCCTTCCGAGGTTCGCCACCCACCTCGAAATGCACCGGGGGCTGATGATCGCCCGCTCCGGCGACCGGGCCGGCGGAGTCGCGTACGCCCGCGCGGCGCTCGACGCCCTGCCCCCGGAGAAGCACTCGCTGACCCTGCGCCTGTTGATGTCCGAAGTGCGGTCCGCGTAGCGACGCCGTACTCGCCCGGAGGTGGTACAGGGCGGGTGCCTGGAAGGAGTGTGTTCGACGAGGGGGGCTTCCTCGCCGCGCACCTCACCCGTGGTCCGCGACCTGCGCGACCGCGTCCGTACGGTGGCGGAGCTGAAGGCGGCGTAGGGCGGCCCGAGCGTGTTCGGAGCGTCTCCCGCCACCGCCGGCCCGGCCGGCCGTGTCCGGACAGCCCGTGGCCGGGGCGCGAGGGCCCGATCGATCAGGCGGGGCCCCGACCCGCGGCGGCGAAGTAGTGGCGCAGGGTGTCACGGGTGTCCGGAGTGAACAGGTTCTCCCTCGTCGACCGGAGGAGTTCGGACTCCGACAGCCAGCCGTGCCACATCACTTCGTCCGGGTCGGGATCCGGAGCGTCGAACAGGACGGCCTCGTGCACGGCGAGCCAATGGGGGCTGAGTCCGCCGCGGTTCAGGAACTTCACGAGGAAGCGGACCGGGGCTCGAACGCCCAGTTCCTCGGCCAGTTCGCGCGACGCGGCCTCCTCGTAGGACTCGCCCACGGCGACGGCACCGCCGGACGCCACCTCGTAGTGCCCCGGGAACCGGGCGAGGTGCCCGGAACGACGGTGCACGAGGATCCGGCCCTCCCGGTCCCGGCACACCGTCACGGCGATCCGGTGCAGCCAGCCACGGCGAACGGCCTCGCCCCGGCCGACCACCGCCAGGACCCGGTCCTGCTCGTCGACGCGCTCGACCATCTCGGCCACTTCGCCTACGAGCCCCACGGGCGGCTGCCGAGGTACGGCCCCGAGGCGGATGCCCGCTGCCGGTCGAGCTTCTCCAGGACCCGGTCGCGGAGGAGCTCGTACTCCTCGCGGAGCCTGCGCCACTCGGTCACGGGCGGGCGGGGAACGACGATGCCGCCGGTGACCACCTCCTCCGGCCCGAACTGCTCGCGGGTGAGGTCGATCTCGACGCCCGCGCCCAGACGGTTCCACCAGTGGTAGTCCACGCGCTCTCCGCCGACGTGGACCTCTCCGCGGATCAGCTCGCCTCCCAGCAGGTCGTTGAGCACCATGGCGGTCACCCCGCACTGGTCCCGGGCGGGGTTGTCCTCGGTCCAGCGCGACCGGAACTCGGGAGTGCACGTCTCGGCACTCCAACTGCCGCGAACGGCCCGTTCGATGTCGGAAAGGAGCAGTGGCGTCATGCCCGTGATCCTGCCCGCGACCACTGACAACGGCCCGGGGCCGAGTCCTGTCCGTGCGGGCGGGATTGAGGCGGTGGGGGCGCAGACCCGTGCCCCGTGGGCCGTGGGTCCGCGCGCTCGTGCACCCGTAGGTCCGCGGGCTCGCACCCCCGGCTCAGTGCGCGCGGTCCCTGCAATCCGTCGGTCGCAGGACCGCCCCCGGCGGCAGTTCGCTCGGCCGCCGGGCGGGTATCCGCAGGCACGCCCCGGGGGAGTCGGCCTCGGGTGCGTACTCCAGGGTGAGGCCGTTCAGCGCGGTGACATCCCCGCCGTGGTGCAGCTCCGCCGACCGCGCGCCCTCCGGGAAGCGGCCGGTCAGGGTGCCGAAGGCGACCGTGTCGGGGTCGTCGGCTGCGCACTCGTGGATCTCGAAGCGCCAGTGCGCGGCCGCGTCGGCCAGGAGTGACCTGCCCGTTCCGCCCAGGCCGGTGAGGAAGTCGGTGTGGGCGCGCAGGTGGTGGGCGAGGGCGCAGCAGAGGGGGACCGTGGTCCCGTCGGGCGTCGCGACCCGCTCGTACCCGGCGTGCGGGCGGAAGCACAGGGCCTCGTCGAGCAGGGCGAGCGCGGTGTCCCTCGCCGCCGGATGGCCCCGCCGGGCGATCTCCAGGAGCAGGGGCGCGGCGAGCACGGCCGCCGGGAACACCGTGCCGCTGTGGTCGTGGACGATCCCGCCGCAGCCGAGCAGCGACCCGGCCTCCGCCGCCCGCACCAGGTTCGACGCCCCGGAGAGGACCCGCAGGCCGGGGGCGACGCGCTCCGGCTCGTACCACCCGGGAGGGCCCGGCACCGTGCCCCAGTCCACCGCTTCGATCTGCTCCAGCACGGCCGGATCATCGCACGCGGCCGCTCCCTGTCCGGGCCGGTTCATCGCACGCGCCGCTCCCTATCCGGGCCGGTGCGCGCGCCCGGTCTCCCGCTCCGGTGCCTCCCCGAACCGCGCCAGTGTCAAAGAGCCCGCCACCGCCACCGCGAAGCCGGTGATCGCGAGCCAGCCGAGGCCGGGGCGGGTCGTGTCGCCGAGCCAGGCCACGCCGACCGCCGCCGGGCCGAGGGTCTCGCCGAGGACCATGCCGGCCGTCGCCGTGGTCACCGAGCCCCGCTGGAACGCCGAGGTCAGGAGCAGGAACGCGGCCCCGCCGCCCGCCAGGAGGGCGTACAGGGCCGGGTCCGCCAAGTCGAGGCCGTCGATCAGGCGGACCGCCACCTCCACCACCCCGAAGCCGAAGCCCGCGCCCAGGCCGAGGGCGAGCGCGCGCGGGCGGTCCGGGAGCCGGCCGGCCGCCGCGCCGAGCAGCAGGATCCCGAACACGACGGCCAGGAGCGCCCAGTCCAGGGCCTCCGGGCCCGCCCGGTGCCCCTCCTTCCCCGAGGCGAGGGCCAGCATCGCGAGCCCCGCGCAGACCACCGCCACGGCCGTCCGCTCCACCCGGCTCAGCCGCACCCGGAGCACCCGCGAGGCGACGACCGCCGTCACCGCCAGGCTCGCCGCGAGGGCCGCGCCGACCACGTAGATGGGCAGCGTCCGCAGCGCCACGACCTGGAGGACGAACCCCAGCCCGTCCAGGCAGAGACCGGCGAGATATCGCCACTGCCGCACCGCCCGCCACAGCAGCGCGACGTCGACGCCGCCGCCCGTGCCGGGCTCCGAGGCGCGGGCCGCCACCGCCTGGAGGACGGAGGCCGTGCCGTAACAGATGGCTGAAGCAAACGCACAAATCATCCCGAGGAGCACGAAACGACTTTAGGGCTTGCGACCGGAAAGCGCCGGACTGGACTGGCGGTCGCGGCATGTGTGACCGTGAGGGGCGCGGCCGTGAGGATCGCGACCGCGAAGGGGGAGGGTGACAGACATGCGGAGGCTGAGGTCGAGCACGGTGGTGCTCGGCGGGATGGGCGTGCTCGCGGCCACGATCACGGCGTGCGGGTCCGAACCGGACAAGCGGTGCGTGGACCGGCTGAGCCGGGAGCAGCTGCCCCGTTACGAGTGCGAGAGCGGCAGCGGCGGCAGCGGAAGCAGCAGCGGCACCGCCGGCACCACCCCCCGCGGCTCCTACTACTACGGCGGCTCCGTCAGCGACCGGAAGGTGAGCGGCGGCAGCTTCGACAAGACCGCCGTCGACAGCGGCGGCTTCGGCTGCTCCCGCACCGGCGGCGGCTGAGGCGGGCCGGACGCGTGGAACGCCACACCATCGAACCCCGCCCGGACTGGCAGCGGACGGTCGAGGAGCAGGGGCTCGTCTATCCGCTGACCCGCCACCCCGACGGCTCGCTGCGCCCGTACTGGGACGAGAGCGCGTACTACTCCTTCTCGCTGCCCGAGGTCGAGGCGCTGGAGGAGGTCGTCGAGGAGCTGCACGCGATGTCCCTCGCCGCCGCCGCGCACATCGTCGAGAAGGGGCGTTTCGCCGAGCTCGGCATCACCGACCCGCGGCTGGCCGGGCTCGTCGCCGAGTCCTGGCGGCGCAGGGACGAACTCCCCTCGATCTACGGGCGGTTCGATCTGCGGTACGACGGCACCGGCCCGGCCAAGATGCTGGAGTACAACGCCGACACCCCGACCTCCCTCGTGGAGGCCGCAAGCCCGCAGTGGTTCTGGATGGAGGAGCGGTTCCCCGGCGCCGACCAGTGGAACTCCCTCCACGAGCGGCTCGTCGACGCCTGGAAGCGGCAGGCCCGCCTGCTGCCGCCCGGCCCCGTCCACTTCGCCCACTCGGACGGCGACGAGCTCGGCGAGGACCTGATGACGGTCGCGTACCTGCGCGAGACCGCCCAGCAGGCCGGTCTGGAGACCGAGGCGCTCTCCGTCGAGCAGATCGGCTGGGACCGGCTCTCGGGCCGCTTCGTCGACGACCGGCTCCGCTTCCTCCGCAGCTGCTTCAAGCTCTACCCGTGGGAGTGGCTGACCACCGACCGCTTCGGTCCGCACGTCCTGGACACCCTCGACAACGGCGGCGGCACCGGCACCACCTGCTGGATCGAGCCCGCCTGGAAGATGCTGCTCTCCAACAAGGCGCTGCTCGCGATCCTGTGGGAGCTGTACCCGGACCACCCCAACCTGCTGCCCGCCTACCTCGACGGGCCGCGCGAACTCGCCGCCACCACCGGCTGGGTCGCCAAGCCGCTGCTCGGCCGCGAGGGCGAGGGCGTCACCCTGCACGAGGCCGGCACGGAGCCCCTCGTACGGGACGGGGAGCCCCACTGCTACCAGGGCCTCGCCCCGCTGCCCGACTTCGACGGCAACCGGGTCGTCCTCGGCGCGTGGGTCGTGGAGGACGAGGCGGCGGGCCTCGGCATCCGGGAGTCGGCGGGCCCCGTCACCGACGAGTACGCCCGCTTCCTCCCGCACGTGATCCTCTGACGGCGGTCCCGGACCGGCCTACTCGGGGACGTACTCCCTGAGCGGCGCGGGCCTCAGGCCCGCCTTCCCGGCCAGGGCCAGGGCCCGCTCCAGGTCCTGCTCCAGGGTCTCGTTGAAGTGCAGCAGGATGATGTCGCCGGCCTTGAGCTCCGGGGTCGGCGGGGTCCACTGGCCCCAGGTGGTGAGGTCGTGCGTCCAGGTCACCACGGCCTTCGCCCCGCAGGCGCGGGCGGCGGTCAGGGTGGTCGCGTCGTACGTGCCGTACGGCGGGCGCAGCAGCCGGGGCCCGTCGCCGAACCGGGCGAGGTGCTGGTCCCGGGCCCCGCAGAACTCCGCCTTCTGCCCGGCCGCGTCCAGCGTGGTCAGGTCCGGGTGGTTGACGGTGTGGTTCTCGACCCGGGACGGGCCGTGGTCGAGCAGGGCGCGGAAGTACTCGGGGTCGTACGAGTACGCGCCGGGCAGCAGGAAGAGCGAGGCGGGCACCCGTCGGTCGAGCAGCAGCTTCGCGGCGGCGGGGTCGTGGTACCAGCCGTCGTCGATGGTGATGAAGACGACCGGGTCGGTGGTCTCGACGTGCGAGACCACCGGGACGGGGGCGGGCCAGGCCGTCTCGGGGACGGCCTGTGCGGGTCCCGTGACCGCGCCGACGAGCGCGAGCGGGACGAGGGCGGCGAGCGCGGCACGCACGGCGTGGCGCGAGCGGGGTCTCGGCATGGCCGCATCATTGGCCTAGACCAACTGTCGTGTCAATGGTCCGCGTTGACCCGGATGGGCCCGTCGCCCCCCGCCGCCCCTTTCGAACCGGACCCGCCCCGCACCGGACCTGCCCCGAACCGGACCCGCCCGAACCGGACCCTCTCGGTCCGACAGCGCCCCCGCCCCTTTCGCGACGGACCCGCCCCGCACCGGACCCCTCAGCCCGACAGCACCCCCCTCAACTGCTCGAGGCCCCAGTCCAGGTCCTCCTTCGAGATCACCAGCGGCGGGGCGATCCGGATCGTCGAGCCGTGGGTGTCCTTCACCAGGACCCCCCGGTCGAGCAGCCGCTCCGAGATCTCCCGGCCCGTGCCCTTCGACGGGGCGATGTCCACGCCCGCCCACAGCCCGCGCCCCCGCACCGCCTCCACCGCGCCGTCGCCCACCAGCAGCCCCAGCTCCGCGTGGAGGTGCTCGCCCAGCTCCGCCGCCCGCTCCTGGTACTCGCCCGTCCGCAGCATCGCGACCACCTCCAGGGCCACCGCGCAGGCCAGCGGGTTCCCGCCGAAGGTCGACCCGTGCTCGCCCGGCCGGAAGACCCCGAGCACGTCCCGGTCGGCCACCACCGCCGACACCGGCACCACCCCGCCGCCCAGCGCCTTCCCCAGGAGGTACACGTCCGGCACCACGCCCTCGTGGTCGCACGCGAACGTCTTCCCCGTACGGCCCAGGCCCGACTGGATCTCGTCCGCCACGAACAGCACGTTCCGCCGCCGGGTCAGCTCCCGCACCCCCGGCAGATAGCCGGCCGGCGGCACCAGGACCCCCGCCTCGCCCTGGATCGGCTCCAGGAGCACCGCCACCGTGTTCTCGGTGACCGCCGCCTCCAGGGCCGTCAGGTCCCCGTACGGCACGATCTCGAACCCCGGCGTGTACGGCCCGAAGTGGTCCCGGGCCTCGTGGTCCGTGGAGAAGCTCACGACCGTCGTCGTCCGGCCGTGGAAGTTGTTCGCCGCCACCACGATCTTCGCGTGCCCGTCCGGCACGCCCTTCACCTCGTACCCCCACTTCCGGGCCGTCTTCACGGCCGTCTCCACCGCCTCCGCCCCGGTGTTCATCGGCAGCACCGCCTCCTTGCCGCACAGCTCCGCGAGCCGCGTACAGAAGTCGGCGAACCGGTCGTGGTGGAAGGCCCGCGAGGTCAGCGTCACCCGGTCCAGCTGGGCCTTCGCCGCGTCGATCAGGCGCCGGTTGCCGTGCCCGAAGTTGAGGGCCGAGTACCCGGCGAGCAGATCGAGGTACCGGCGGCCCTCGACGTCGGTCATCCAGGCGCCGTCCGCCGAGGCGACGACGACCGGGAGGGGGTGGTAGTTGTGGGCGCTGTGCGCCTCCGCCGAAGCGATGGCGTCTTCTGTCCTCGACACGGGATCTCCGTTCGTCCTGCGGCCCGGGGCGGGTGCGGCCCCTTTTCCTATCGTCGCTCGCGCACCGGACGGGGAAACCTCCGACACGGCCCGCCGTCCGGCTACGCTGACGGCACGCACGGCGACTGGCGCACGGGGAAGCGACCCCGGGGGAGCCGTGCGCGGCAGACCACACGAGGCGCCGCCCGCCTGGGCGTCCCGGGACCGACGTCCCGCGTGGTGCCGCGACCTCCTCGCCGTGCCCCGGGACACCGACCACGCCCGGAGGACACCACCGTGACCACCACCGAAGCCGTCACCACCGCAGGCACCACGGACACCGCAGGCACCACGGACACCGCACGTGCCACAGACACCGCACGCACCACGGACACCACCGCCACCCACCCCGCCCTCGCCGCCGCCGACCCCGAGCTCGCCGCCCTCGTCGGCGCCGAGGAGCGGCTCCAGGCCGACACCCTGCGCCTCATCCCCAGCGAGAACTACGTCTCCGCCGCCGTCCTCGAAGCCTCCGGCACCGTCCTCCAGAACAAGTACAGCGAGGGCTACCCCGGCCGCCGCTACTACGAGGGCCAGCAGAACGTCGACCGGGTCGAGACCCTCGCCGTCGAGCGCGCCAAGGCCCTCTTCGGCGTCGACCACGCCAACGTCCAGCCCTATTCCGGCTCCCCGGCCAACCTCGCCGTCTACCTGGCCTTCGCCGAGCCCGGCGACACCGTCATGGGCATGGCCCTGCCCATGGGCGGCCACCTCACCCACGGCTGGGGCGTCTCCGCCACCGGCGCGTGGTTCCGGGGCGTCCAGTACGGCGTGCGCCGGGACACCGGGCTCGTCGACCTCGACGAGGTCCGCGACCTGGCCCTGAAGGAACGCCCGAAGGTCATCTTCTGCGGCGGCACCGCCCTGCCCCGGACCGTCGACTTCGCCGCCTTCGGGGAGATCGCCCGCGAGGCCGGCGCCGTCCTCGTCGCCGACGTCGCCCACGTCGCGGGCCTGATCGCGGGCGGCGCCCACCCCTCCCCGGCCGGGCACGCCGACGTGATCTCCACGACCACCCACAAGACCCTGCGCGGCCCGCGCGGCGCCATGCTGCTGTCCCGCGAGGAGCACGCCAGGGCCCTCGACAAGGCCGTCTTCCCCGGCCTCCAGGGCGGCCCGCACAACCAGACCACCGCCGCCATCGCGGTCGCCCTGCGCGAGGCCGCCCAGCCCTCCTTCCGCACCTACGCCCACGCCGTCGTCGCCAACGCGAAGGCCCTCGCCGAAGCCCTCCTCGCCCGGGGCCTCGACCTGGTCTCCGGCGGCACCGACAACCACCTGATCCTGATCGACCTCACCCCCGGGCGGGTGCCGGGCAAGACCGCCGCCAAGGCCCTCGACCGGGCCGGGATCGTCGTGAACCACAACACCGTCCCCTACGACCCCCGGAAGCCCTTCGACCCCTCCGGCATCCGCATCGGCACCCCCGCCCTCACCTCCCGGGGCCTCGGCACCGAGCACATGCCGCTGGTCGCGGACTGGATCGACCGGGGCGTCAGGGCCGCCGGCACGGGCGACGAGGACGCCCTCGCCGCGATCCGCGCCGAGGTCGCCGGTCTGATGGCCGCCTTCCCGGCCCCCGGCCTCCCCGTCTGACCCGACCGCCGCCGGAAGGGGGCGCGGACCGTCGCGCGCACTGTGTTCCTGGTCTCATCCGCCCGGGGGCACGGCCGCCGCGAGCCGGAACCGCGCCCCCGCGCGCGTACCACTGACGGGCCGGCCGGGCGGGACCCGTCCCACCGGTCGGGCGGGGACCGGTCCCGCACCTGAGAGAATGATGTGCATGGCCTTTGACAGTCCCCGTGTGCTCTCCGGAATCCAGCCCACCGCCGGCTCGTTCCACCTCGGCAACTACCTCGGCGCCGTCCGCCAGTGGGTCGCCCTCCAGGAGACCCACGACGCCTTCTACATGGTCGTGGACCTGCACGCGATCACGATCCCGCAGGACCCGGCCGAGCTGCGCGCCAACACCCGGCTCGCCGCCGCCCAGCTGCTCGCCGCCGGCCTCGACCCGGAGCGCTGCACCCTCTTCGTCCAGAGCCACGTGCCCGAGCACGCCCAGCTCGGCTGGGTCATGAACTGCCTCACCGGCTTCGGCGAGGCCTCCCGCATGACCCAGTTCAAGGACAAGTCCGCCAAGCAGGGCGCCGACCGCGCCACCGTCGGCCTCTTCACGTACCCGATCCTCCAGGTCGCGGACATCCTGCTCTACCAGGCGAACGAGGTCCCGGTCGGCGAGGACCAGCGCCAGCACATCGAGCTGACCCGCGACCTCGCGGAGCGGTTCAACGGGCGCTTCGGCGAGACCTTCACGATCCCCTCGCCGTACATCCTGAAGGAGACGGCGAAGATCTACGACCTCCAGGACCCGTCGGTCAAGATGAGCAAGTCGGCGTCCACGCCGAAGGGCCTCATCAACCTCCTGGACGACCCGAAGGTCACCGCGAAGAAGGTCAAGAGCGCCGTCACCGACACCGACACGGTGATCCGCTTCGACCCGGAGAACAAGGCCGGCGTCTCCAACCTCCTCGGCATCCTCTCCACCCTCACCGGGAAGAGCGTCCCCGAGCTGGAGAAGGACTACGAGGGCAAGATGTACGGCGCGCTCAAGACGGACCTCGCCGAGGTGATGGTGGACTTCGTCACGCCGTTCCGGACCCGCACCCAGGAATACCTGGACGACCCGGAGACGTTGGACTCCGTCCTGGCCAAGGGCGCGGAGAAGGCCCGCGCGGTCGCCGCCGAGACCCTCGCGCAGACGTACGAGCGGATGGGCTTCCTGCCCGCCAAGCACTGAGTCCGAGGACCCTGGTCACGAGGGTGGTGCAGGCCGCACACTGGCGGCTGCACCACCCGCACGCCACCCGCACGCGCGACAACACCGATACGCACCGGACGACGGAGGAGAACGACGTGGGGACCGTAACGCTCGGCGTTTCGATCGCGGTCCCGGAGCCCTACGGCAGCCTGCTCCAGGAGCGGCGCGCCGGCTTCGGGGACCAGGCCGCGCACGGCATCCCCACCCACGTCACCCTCGTCCCGCCGACCGAGGTCCCCCGGGAACTGCTGCCGGAGATCGAGGCGCACCTCGCGCGCGTGGCCACCGGGTACCAGCCCTTCCCGGTGCGCCTCAAGGGCACCGGGACCTTCCGGCCGCTCTCCCCGGTGGTCTACGTCAAGCTGGCCGAGGGCGTCGCCCCCTGCGACCGGCTCCAGCAGCGGATCAGGGACGCGGCGGGCCCGCTGGTGCGCGAGCTCCAGTTCCCGTACCACCCGCACGTCACCGTGGCGCACGGCATCTCCGAAGAGGGGATGGACCGGGCCTACGAGGAGCTCGCCGGCTACGAGGCGGCCTGGACCTGCCGCTCCTTCGCGCTGTACGAGCAGGGCGCGGACCAGGTGTGGCGGAAGCTGTACGACTACGAGTTCGGCAGCGGCCACCCGACCCCCGCCGTCCCGGCGCAGGGCGGCAGCCCGGTCGACACGCCGACGCCGAGCGCCTGAGCGGCCGCCGGAGGGC
The DNA here is from genome assembly GCF_044760185.1 of Streptomyces sp. NPDC098101. Classification (NCBI taxonomy): domain Bacteria; kingdom Bacillati; phylum Actinomycetota; class Actinomycetes; order Kitasatosporales; family Streptomycetaceae; genus Streptomyces; species Streptomyces sp. NPDC098101. The sequence continues at coordinate 492,071 of NZ_JBIWAS010000003.1, forward strand.
TCACACCGGCAGCCGCCGGTACAGCGGCCTCGGCACGTGCCGCACCGCCGCCGTCACCAGCCGCAGCGCCCCCGGCACCCACACCGTCTCCGAGCGGCGCCGCAGCCCCCGCTCGATCGCGGCCGCGACCTCCTCCGGGGTGGTCGCGAACGGCTCCTCCGGGCGCCCCGCCGTCATCCGCGAGCGCACGAACCCGGGCCGCACCACCATCACGTGCGCCCCGGTGCCGTGCAGGGCGTCCCCGAGCCCCTGGGCGAAGGCGTCGAGGCCGGCCTTCGAGGAGCCGTAGATGAAGTCGGCGCGGCGGGCCCGCTCGGCCGCCGTCGAGGAGAGCACCACGAGCGAGCCGTGCCCCTGCGCCTGGAGCGCGCCCGCGCACACCAGGCCCGCCGAGACGGCGCCGGTGTAGTTGGTCCCGGCGACCCGGGCGGCGGCCACCGGGTCGGACTCGTCGCGCGCCTGGTCGCCCAGGACCCCGAAGGCGAGCAGCACCAGGTCGACGTCGCCCGCCGCGAAGACCGCGCCGAGCCGCTCCTCGTGCGACCCGGGGTCGAGCGCGTCGAAGGGGACGGTCCGCACCTCGGCCCCCAGGGCCCGCAGCGACGCGGCGGAGGCGTCGAGGGCGGGGGAGGGGCGGCCGGCCAGGTGGACGGTACGGGTGCGCCGGGCGATCATCCGGCGGGCCGTGGCGAGCCCGATCGCGGAGGTGCCGCCGAGGACGAGCAGGGACTGCGGTGCGCCGAAGGCGTCCTTCACGATCAGCTCCTGGGGGTTCTAGAGACCGAGGCGGCGGGAGAGGTCCGAGACGAGGACGGACCGGGGGTCGAGCGCGGCCCGCAGCGCCCGGAACTCGCCGAGCCGCGGGTACGTCGCGGCCGGCACCTCCGGCCGCGTCCGCGCGTCCCCGGCCAGGCACACCCGGCCGCCCGCGTCCGCGACCTCCTCGTCGAGCGCGTCGAGGAAGGCGCCGAGCCCGGGGAGCCCGGTGGGCAGGTCGAGGGCCAGGCACCAGCCGGGCAGCGGGAAGGAGAGGAGGCCGGGACCGCCCGGACCGAACCGCTTGAGGGCGGCGGGCAGGAGCGGCCAGCGCCGGTCCGCGATCCGCCGCACGATCCCCCGGAGCGTCTCCTCCCGCCCGTACGGGAGGACGAACCGGTACGGGACGGAGCCCTCGGGCCCGTACAGCCGGTTCCAGTGGGGGACGGCGTCGAGCGGGTGGAAGACGCCCGACAGCGGCCGGAGCCGGCCGGTGGCGGCGCGGGGCGCGGCCCGGTGCCAGAGCGCGTGGAAGAGCCCGGCACAGGCGCCGGGCAGCCCGCCGGGGACGTACGGCGGCGGGGCGGGCAGCCGGGCGGGCCGGAAGGCGAGCGGCGCGCGGCGGGCCGGGTGCCGGCGGGGCAGCGCGTCGTACGGGGTGGGGTTCCCGCGCGTGAGGACGGCGCGGCCGGTGGCGGCGCCCCGGGCGAGCAGGTCGACCCGGGCGGTGGAGTGCTCGTACCGGTGGTCGCCGTCGGCGAGCAGGGCGAGGAGCGCGTCGAGGTCGCGGGCGCGCCCGGTGTCCACCGTCATCAGGGAGGTCTCGACGGCCGGCAGCCGCAGGACGGCGGAGAGGATCACGCCGGTCAGGCCCAGGCCGCCGGTGGTGGCGTCGAAGAGCGGGGTGCCGGGCAGGACGGTCCTGGTCTCCCCGTCGGCGGTGAGGAGTTCGAGCGAGACCACGTGCCGGCCGAAGGACCCGGCGACGTGCTGGTTCCCGCCGTGGACGTCGGCGGCGATCGCGCCGCCGACCGTCACGTACCGGGTGGCGGGCACGACCGGGACGAACCGGCCGAGCGGCAGCAGGACCTCCATCAGCCGGTGCAGGCTGACGCCCGCCTCGCAGTCGACGAGCCCCGCGCGCGCGTCCACGGCGCGGATCCGGTCGAGGCCGGTCATGTCGAGGACGGTGCCGCCCGCGTTCCGGGCGGCGTCGCCGGGGGCGCGCCCGAGGCCGCGGGCGATCACGCCCCGGGCGCCGGGGGAGCGGAGGGCGGCGGTCACCCCGGCGGCCGCCTCGGCGGGGCTGCGCGGCCGGTGCACGCGCGCGAGGGTGGGGGCGGTGCGGCCCCAGCCGGTGAGGGCTTCGCAGTCGTCGTCCGGGACGCGGGTCTCGACAGCCATGGGCAGACCGTATAGGCGTCAATGCCCCCTATGTCGTTATTGCACCGCGCGACGTGACGGTTCGTCGAAAGGGCTGATGATCCGACCGGGGACGGCCGGAGGGGAAAACCCGGCGCCCGACGCCATGTCGATCGCGCATGGACCGCCCCGATGGGGGGATTCTCGTACTCCGGTCACCCGCGCAGCGCACGGATCGAGGGGTACACGCACGACATGGACTGGCTGACCAAGCTCCCCGTCATCGGCCCCTGGGTCGCCCGTTTCATGCGCACCCACGCCTGGCACGCGTACGAGACCCTGGACCGGGCCCACTGGACCCGGCTCGCCGCCGCCATCACCTTCCTCTCCTTCCTCGCCCTCTTCCCGCTGATCACCGTCGCCGCCGCGGTTGGCGCCGCGCTCCTCAGCGACGATCAGCTCGACCGGATCGAGGACAAGATCGGCGAGCAGGTCCCCGGCATCTCCGACCAGCTGAACATCGGCGCGCTCGTCGACAACGCCGGCACCGTCGGCCTCGTCGCCGGCGCCCTGCTCCTCTTCACCGGCATCAGCTGGATCGGCTCCATGCGGGAGTGCCTGCGCGCGGTGTGGGGCCTCGACGACATCGAGGGCAACCCGGTCCTGCTCAAGGGCAAGGACGCGCTGATCCTGATCGGCCTCGGCGGCGTCGCCCTCGCCTCGCTCGCCGCCTCCTGGCTCGGCTCCACCGCCGTCGGCTGGAGCGCCGAGCGGATCGGCGTCTCCGAGGGCGGGGCGGGCGGCGTCCTGCTCCAGACCGCCGCCGTCCTCGTCGGCGTCGTCGCCGACTTCCTGATCCTGCTGTACGTCCTGTCCCTGCTGCCCGGCGTCGAGCCGCCCCGCCGGGCGCTCGTGGTGGCCGCGCTCATGGGCGCGGTCGGCTTCGAGCTCCTCAAGCTGCTGCTCGGCGGCTACATGAAGGGGGTCGCGGCGAAGTCGATGTACGGGGCATTCGGCGTCCCCGTCGCCCTGCTGCTCTGGATCAACCTCACCGCGAAGCTGCTGCTGTTCTGCGCGGCCTGGACGGCCACGGCCGAACCCCGCAAGGAGCCGGACCCCGACTTCGGGGAGGCTAGCGATCCCCGTCCCGGTCCCGGCGGCGGGCCGCGGCCTGCGGCCAGCGGCGGTTGACCAGGAACCCGGCGCCCGCCAGGAGCACCAGGACCCCGCCCGTCACGGCCAGCGCGGTCCCGACCCCGCCGGACCTCCCGGCCGCGACCGCCTGGACGGGCCGCGCCGGGTCGCTCCCGCCGGACGCGGGCTCCTTCGCGCCGACCGGCGCGGACGTCTCCGTACGGGCCGAGCGCGGCGGCACCAGCTCGCCCACCGGCCGCACCTTCCCGAGCGCGGCGAAGCCCCAGTCGAACAGCCGGGCGGTCTCCCGGTAGACCGCGTGCTGCTCCTTCGAGGACGGGTTCATGACGGTGACGAGCAGCACCCTGCCGTTCCGCTCCGCGACCCCCGTGAAGGTCGCGCCCGCGTGCGTGGTGTTGCCGTTCTTGACCCCGGCGATGCCCTGGTACGGCGGGACGCCGAAGTCGCCCGTGAGCAGCCGGTTGGTGTTCTGGATCTCGAAGGTCTCGCGCTTCTTGTCGCCCGGCTTCTTTATGCCGGGGAAGGCGGCGCGGGGGGTGGCGGCGTACTCGCGGAAGTCCGGCTTCGTCATGCCGTTGCGGGCGATGAGGGTGAGGTCGTACGCGGAGGAGACCTGGCCCGGGGCGTCGTAGCCGTCCGGGGTGACCACCTTGGTGTCGAGCGCCTGGAGCTCGGCGGCGTGGTCGTTCATGTCCTTCACGGTCCGCTCCAGGCCGTGGTTCATGTTCGTCAGGACGTGCACGGCGTCGTTGCCGGAGCGCAGGAAGACGCCGAGCCACAGGTCGTGGACGCTGTAGGTCTGCTTCTCCTTGACGCCGACCAGGCTGGAGCCCTCCCCTATGCCCGCCAGGTCCTGGGTGGTGACCAGGTGGTTCCGCGTCTTGGGGAACTTGGGCAGCAGGGCGTCCGCGAAGAGCATCTTCAGGGTGGAGGCGGGGGCGAGCGGCCAGTGCGCGTTGTGCGCGGCGAGGACCTCCCCGTTCTCCGCGTCCGCCACGATCCAGGACCGGGCCGACAGCTCCTTGGGCAGCACCGGCGCCCCGGCCCCGAGCCGCACCTGCGTACCGGGCACGCCGAGCAGCTCGCCGCCGACCTTGGACATGGAGAGGGGCGGCTTGGGCTGCGTGTCCTGGGCGTCCTTCCCGTCCGCGTGGGCGGGCGCGGCGAGGACGAACGGAAGGAACACAGCAGCGGCGACCGCCCAAGCGGTCTTCTTCGAAGCAGACACGGTCGTGAACGTACAGGTACGGAACAGAGATCCGAACTCCGGCAGGCGGTTCGAACCCACCCGTCCACCCGGACGCGGGGCTCGGGAGGCCGACGGCGATACTGGGGACATGAAGCTCAGCCGTCGCGTCTCCTGGTTCCTGCTCGCGTTCGGGGTGTGGAGCTGGTTCATCTGGATCACCTTCGTCAAGAACCTCTGGAACGACGGGAGCGGCCTCGCCTTCGACGAGGCGGGCGACCCGACGGCCTACTTCTGGGTTCATCTGCTGCTTGCCGTCACGTCCTTTGTCCTGGGGACGGTGATCGGCGTCCTCGGGTTGCGCGGGGTGCGCGCCGCGCGCCGCACGGGCGCCTAGAAGAAGAAGGAGTTCCGGGGCGTGGTCGTCTTCCTGCTGGTCCTGGTCGTGGTCCTCGCGCTGCTCGGCGGCGTCCACTGGTACGTGTGGCGGCGGCTCGTCCGGGACGTGACGGCGCCCGGCGGCCTGCCGCGCCGCCTGGGCACGGCCGCCGTCGTGGTCCTGCCGCTGCTCTCGCTCGCGGCCCTGGTCTCCGCCCGGGCTGGCGTGCCCTTCCCGGTCCAGCAGGTGATCGCCTGGCCGGGGCAGATGTGGCTCGCCGTGCTCCTGTACCTGGTCCTGGCCCTGGTGGCGGGCGAGACGGTCCGCCCGCTCCTGCGCGCCTGGCTCGCCCGCCGGGCACCGGCCGCCGCCGCCCCCGCGCCCGCTCCGGTGGTCCCCGAGCCCGCGCCCGTACCGGTGCCGGCCGCGCAGACCGCCCCGGACTCCGCGCCCGCCGAGACCGTCCCGGCGGACCCGGCCCCCGTGCCGGACGCCACGCCCGACCCGGCCCCCGCGACGGACGCCACGACCGGCCCGGCAGGTCGGGGCCCCGCCGACCCCTCCCGCCGTCTCTTCGTCTCCCGGGTCGTCGGCGGCACCGCCGCCGCCGTCGCGCTCGGGACCGTCGGGTACGGCACGTACGGCGTGCTGCGCGGACCCCGCGTCAAGCGGGTCACCGTGCCGCTCGCCAAGATCCCGCGCGCCGCGCACGGCTACCGGATCGCCGTCGTCTCCGACGTCCACCTGGGCCCGATCCTGGGCCGCGCCCACACTCAGCGCATCGTGGACACGGTCAACTCCACCCAGCCCGACCTGATCGCGATCGTCGGCGACCTCGTCGACGGCACCGTCGAGGACCTCGGCCCCGCCGCCGAGCCGCTCGCACGGCTCCGTGCCCGCCACGGCTCCTTCTTCGTGACCGGCAACCACGAGTACTTCTCGGGCGCCGACGCCTGGGTCGACCACGTCCGCGAACTCGGCCTGCGCCCGCTGCGCAACGAGCGCCTGGAGATCGCCGCAGGCTTCGACCTCGCGGGCGTCGACGACGTCGCGGGCGAGAGCGAGGGGCAGGGCCCCGACTTCGGCCGGGCCCTCGGCGACCGCGACCGGGCCCGCGCCGCCGTCCTCCTCGCGCACCAGCCGATCGTCGTCCACGACGCCGTGCGCCACGGCGTGGACCTCCAGCTCTCCGGCCACACCCACGGCGGCCAGCTCTGGCCCGGCGAGTACCTCGCCGATCTGGCCAACCCGACCGTCGCCGGGCTCGAACGGTACGGCGACACCCAGCTGTACGTCTCGCGGGGCGCGGGCGCCTGGGGACCCCCCGTCCGGGTCGGCGCGCCCTCCGACATCACCGTCGTCGAACTCGCCTCGAAACAGGCGTAATCGGGGCCGGTCACTCCCCGCACCGAGAGTGATACGTGCTGCTCATCGGCTTAAATTCTCATATCCCGGACATATACCTGTCGTGTGAAAGTTTCCTCTTCCACTTGTGAAAACCGTGTGATGGGATGACGCCATCGCGACGTTGCCGGGGGGTCGTCGCATCTGGGGTGGCACCAAAAAAAGGAAGCACGGCAATGCGGTCGACGGTCCGTCTGCGGATCCTCATCACTTGTGGAGTACTGGTGGCGGCCGGGGTGGGGGGCTGGCAACTCCTCCCCTCCGACGGCGACAGGACCGATCCGATCGCCGTCGGCACCACCGACGAGATCACCTCGCTCGACCCGGCCGGCGCGTACGACGCCGGCTCCTGGGCGATCTACAGCAACGTCTACCAGTCCCTCCTGACGTTCAAGCCGGGCTTCACCGAGCCGGTCCCGGACGCCGCCGAGAGCTGCGGCTTCGCGGGCACCGGCCTCACCACGTACCGCTGCACGCTCCGCGACGACCTCACCTTCTCCAACGGGCGCAAGGTGACCGCCGAGGACGTCGAGTACTCCTTCGAGCGGATGCTGGGGATGAAGACGGACGTCGGCCCGCAGCCGCTCTTCCCGACCCTGAAGAGCGTCGACTCCGAGGGCCGCACCGTCACCTTCCACCTCAGCGCCAAGGACGTCACGTTCCCGCTGAAGCTGGCCACCGGCGCCGGGTCGATCGTGGACCGCGACCACTACCCGGAGAAGAAGCTGCGCGCCGACCAGGCGGTCGACGGCTCGGGGCCGTACGTCCTCAAGGAGTACAAGCCGGGCGAGTCCGCCCTCCTGGAGCCCAACCCGCGCTACAAGGGCGCCATCACCAAGGCCGGCCGCCCGGTCCTCGTGAAGTACTACGCCAAGTCCGAGGAGCTGGCCGGCGCCTGGAAGGCGAAGGACGTCCAGGTGACGCACCGGCAGCTCCCGCCGGAGTTCGTCTCCACGCTGGAGACCGCCGACGGCACCCGGGTCACCGAGGCGGAGAGCGCCGAGATCCGCAACATCAACTTCAACGTCCGGCCCGGCACGCCCATGGCGGACAAGGCCGTGCGCCAGGCCGTCGCGGCGGTCCTCGACCGCCCGGCGATCACCACCGGCGCCTACAAGGGCACGGTCGAGCCGCTGTACTCCCTCATCCCGCAGGGCTTCGTCGGCCACAGCACCGCGTTCTACGACCTCTACCCGGAGCCCAGCGGCGCGAAGGCGAAGAAGATCCTGAAGGAGGCCGGGGTCACGACCCCGGTGAAGTTCACCTTCGGCTTCCGCAAGGACGACACCTACGCCGCCGAGACCACCGAGATCAAGCGGCAGCTGGAGGAGACCGGCCTCTTCGAGGTCGAGACCGTCGAGGTCAAGTGGGAGGACTTCCAGAAGCAGTACGCGAAGGGCGCCTTCGACGCGTACACCGTCGGCTGGCTCCCCGACTTCCCCGACTCCGACAGCTTCACCGCGCCGCTCGTCGGCACCGGGAACACCCTGCACAACGGGTTCTCCAGCAAGCGGATCGACACCCTGATCGCCTCGACGCAGCAGCTCAGCGACCGTTCGCGGGCGACCGGCGACTTCAAGGAGATCCAGAGCGAGGTCGCCGCCGACGTCCCGCTCGTGCCGCTGTGGCAGAAGAAGGACTACGTCCTGTCCACGGAGGCGGTCGCGGGCTCCCAGTACCTGACGGACGGCACCGGCATCTGGCGCCTGTGGGAACTGAGCTGGATCTAGGGCCTGCCCGAGGCCGCCATTCCGGCCGCCGTCGGCATGAAGTCGGCGAGCAGCTCGTGGGTCTCCTTGACCAGCGGGCGCAGGATCCGGAAGCGGGAGAGCGAGATCGCGCGGGCGGTGACCGGCGCGAGCCGCTCCACGAGCCGCCGGCTGTTGGCGGCCCCCTCCGACCGGTCGTACACCCAGAAGAGCACCAGGCCCATCTGCTGGAGCCACAGCAGCTGCGGCAGCGCCTCGGTCAGCTCCGGGTCGGGCTTCACCGAGGCGCCGGAGATGACGCGCCGGTGCACCTCGATCGCCGCCTCGCGCGGCCCCTCCGACTCGGGCGAGAACGGGCTGAGCGGGCTGTCCGGGTCGGCGGCGTTCTTGAAGAACTGGGCCGCGAACTCGTGGTACGGCTCCGCGATGTCCAGCCAGCCGAGGTAGACCCCGCGGATCCGGGCCGTCAGGTCCTTCTCGCCCCCGGCCAGGAGGGGCTCCACGGCCGCCTGGTGCTCCTCGGCGATCCGGTCGTAGAAGCCCTGGACCAGGTGCTCCTTGGAAGAGAAGTAGTAGTACGCGTTGCCGACGGAGACCCCGGCCTCCTGGGCGATGGCCCGCATCGTCGTCTTGTCGTAGCCGCGGTCCCTGAACAGCCGGAGCGCGGTTTCGAGGATGAGCGTGCGGGTCTGCTCGCTCTTGGGGGCCTTCTTCTCTTCCTTCACGTCCTTCACGGAGCCGAGCCTAACCGGGCGGACCGGGCACCTCGCAGCGCCCGTCCGCGCAGCCGTCCGGTCCGGTGCCGTTCCCGGGCCCCTTGAGGGCCTCGCGCCACTTCGCCGCGGCCAGGACGGTCATCCGGGCGAAGGGCTGCCCGGCGGGGGTGGCCAGCCAGTGGGCCCTGGGCCGGTGCTCGGCCAGCGCCCAGAGGCAGACGATCCAGGCGGCGGTCTCGCGGTAGACCTGGCCCCGGTCCCCGACCACGGTGATCTCCCGCAGAGTGGCGGCGTGGTCGAGGGCCGGGAAGCGGCGCCGGGCCTCCTGGGACCCGGCCGGAACCAGGTCGAGCGGGACGAGCTGCCGCTGCCGCAGCAGCCAGTGCCGCAGGTGCACGCAGAGCGGGCAGTCGGCGTCGTACAGCACGGTCAGGCGCTTCACGGGCGTCCGTACGACGGGGGCCGGCGGTACGGGAGCCGGCGCCGGGGCGCTCCGCTCGGGAGCGCCCCCTCCGGGTGCGGTCGGCACGGCGGTTCAGCCCTGCTGCGGCGCGGGCGGGGCCCAGGGGCCGCCCTTGGGGGGCGCGGTCCAGCCCTGCGGGCCGACCGGCGGCACCTGCTCGCGCTCCATGACCCCGCGCCGGCGGATCTTGTTGAGCACGTAGACGTTCCCGAGGTGCATCACGCCGAGGACGAGCAGCACGACCCCGAGCTTGACCGAGAGGGCCTCGAAGAGGGCCCGGGCGTCGAGGACGGCGGCGTCCTGGCTCAGGTAGAGGGCGACGAAGCCGAAGTTGACGAGGTAGAAGCCGACCACCAGGAGGTGGTTGACGGCCTCCGCGAGCTTCTCGTTCCCGTGCAGGACGTCGGCCAGGAAGATCCTTCCGTTGCGGCTGAGGGTGCGGGCGACCCAGACGGTGAGGGCCACGCTGATCAGCAGGTAGACGATGTACGCGACGACAGTGAGGTCCATGCCCCACCCTCCCTTGAACGCGTTCAAAAGCTGGCGGTCATGACTGTAGACCTCTTCTTGAACGTGTTCAAGTCCCAGGGGAAAGGGGTGGCCGCCCCCACCCCGGGCGTCTAGGGTCGCAGGGTGACGCTCTTTCATGACCTGGCCGGAACCGGCCCCTCGACCGTCGTCCTGCTGCACTCCGGGGTCTGCGACCGCCGGATGTGGGACGCGCAGTTCTCCGCGCTCGCCGAGGCGGGGCACCGTGTCGTCCGCTGCGACCTGCGCGGCTTCGGCGAGACCCCGGTCGACGCCCCGCACACCCACGCGGAGGACGTCCGGGACCTCCTCGACCACCTCGGCGCCGACCGCGCCGCCGTCGTCGGCTCCTCCTTCGGCGGCGAGGTCGCCCTGGAGTTCGCCGCCCGCCACCCCGGACGCGTCTCGGCCCTCGCCCTGCTCGGCTCCGGCATCCCGGGCATGGAGCCGAGCGCGGAGCTGGAGGCCTGGGGCGACCGCGAGGACGCACTCCTCGACGCGGGCGACGTCGACGCCGCCGTCGAGCTGAACGTCGACACCTGGCTCGGCCCCGAGGCCGGGGACGAGGCCCGCGCCCTCGTCCGGGAGATGCAGCGCCGCGCCTTCGCCGTGCAGCTCGCCGCCCCCGAGGAGTACGACCCGGTCGACCCCGAGGTCACCCGGGACGAGATCGCCCGCATCCCGGCCCCCGCCCTGGTGGCCGTCGGCGCCCACGACCTCCCCGACTTCCGGGCCGTCGCCGACGAACTGACCCGTCTGCTGCCCGCCGCCCGCCGCGTCGACCTCGACTGGGCCGGCCACCTCCCCGCCCTGGAGCGCCCGGAGGAGACCGCCCGCCTCCTCACCGCCTTCCTCGCGGAGGCCCTGGCGCCGACCGCGCCCCGAGACGCCCCCTAGGTGAACTTCCGTACGCCCGGCACCAGCGCCGTCCCCAGGCAGCAGCCGCCCACCACCACCGCGGCGGCGAGCAGGGGCACTTCGGGGCCCCAGGCCGAGGCCGCGAGCGGGGCCAGGGCGTAGCCGAGCGGCATCGCGGCCAGCGAGAGCAGCCAGTCGTACGAGGTGACGCGGGCGAGCGCGTGGGCGGGCACCGCGCGCTGGACGGCGGTCTGCCAGACCGGCGACAGGAAGCCGAGGCCCGCCTGCGCGAGCCCGTAGGCCGCGATCGTCACCGGCGCGGGCGCGGCCGCGGCGAGCAGGACCAGCGGCAGCGCGTACGTGGCGAGCCCGAGGTTCGCGGTCAGGACCGGGCGCCGGGGGGTGAAGCGGTCGGCGAGCAGCGCCCCGGCGAGGAAGCCGACGGCGCCGACCTGGAGGAGGACGACCCAGGTGGTGCCGCCGCCGAGCCGCTGCACGGCGATCGCGGGCCCGAGGGTCATCAGGACGGCCGCGGCGCCGTTCCAGGCGCTGTGGCCGACCAGGCTGGTCCAGTACCAGTCCCGGGAGCGGACCTCCCGCCAGCCCTCGGCGAGGTCGGCGCGGAGCGAACGGCGGGGGATCGGCACCCGCTCCACCCGGACGGCGAGCAGGAGCAGGGCGCTGAGCCCGAAGGTCGCCGCGTCCAGGACGAACGCCCAGCCCGCGCCCACCGTCAGGACCAGCGTGCCCGCGAGTGCCGGGCCCGCGAGCCGGGCGGCGCTCTGGGCCGCGCTCATCGCCGCGTTGGCCCGGTGCAGCGCCCCGGCCTCCACCGTGCCCTTCACCAGGGGCGCCCCGGTCGGCATGGCGAAGGCCCCGGCGGCCCCGCCGAAGGCCTCCGCGACCGCGAGCACGGCGAGGCCGGGGGAGCCGCCGAGGAGCTGGACGCCGACGAGCAGCTGGGTGGCGCAGCGCACGAGGTCGGTGGTCAGCGCGACCGTCCGCGCGTCGAACCGGTCGCCGACGACACCGCCCAGCGGCAGCAGGAGCAGCTTGGGGACCATCGCGCAGCCCAGGACCAGGGCGAGCGCCGCGGTGGAGCCGGTGGCCTCCAGGACGGCGAGGGCCAGGGCGGCGGGGATGGCGGCGTCGCCGAGGAGGGAGAGGGCGCGGCCGGTGAAGAGGAGCCGGAAGGAGCGGGTGCGCAGGGGGTGGGGGGCGGGTGCGGGCGCCGTGGCGGCGGGGGCGGCGGGCATGGCCCGAAGAGTATTTCGGTACCTAATGATTCGTCAACGAAATATTAGGTACCGAAACACTTGGAGGGGTGGAGGTGCTCCGACCCGACGTACGATCGCCCCATGGACCCCACCCCCGCGCCCCCCGCCCCCTCGGAACGGCGCGACTGGACCGACGGGCACGTCGCCCGCTGGCAGCCCGTCCTCCCCGGACTCGACCCCGTCGTCGAGGGCGCGGTCACCCGGATGAAGAAGCTCTCGGTCCATCTGCGCCGGGTCAGGGAGCAGTCGCTCGTCGACTTCGACCTGGAGCGCCACGAGTTCGACACGCTCCACAAGCTGGCCGGGCGCGGCGGCAGCGCCGCCCCCTCCGAGCTCGCGCAGGACCTCGACCTGGCCCCCGCCTCCGTCTCGGGCCGCCTCGACGCCCTGGAGAAGCGCGGCTTCGTCCGCCGCACCCAGTCGACCACCGACCGGCGCCGGGTCGTCGTCGAGCTGACCGCCGCCGGCCGCGAGACCTGGCTCGGCGCGATGGACGTCCTCGGCCACGAGGAGTACCGGCTCCTGGGCGTCCTCACCCCCGAGGAGCGCACCCTGCTCAACGACATGCTGCGCAGGGTCATGGTCGCGGCGGAGTCGGGGGACGCCCCCGACTCCTGGCGCGGCTGACCCCGGCGGGACGGCCCGTCAGACGCTCAGCGAGCGCGCGAAGTTGAGCTGCCCCATCACCCAGTGGATGGTGTCCGGGCCCGTTGCCGGGATCATCGTCGCGTGGTGGCGGCCCCCGCTGGTCACGGTGACCTGGATGAAGCCCGTGGTCTTCTTCTCCTTCATCAGGAGGAACAGCAGGCCCACCAGGCACAGCAGCGCGAAGACGATCGCGAGCACGATCGCGGCCGTCGGGATCTTCTCCTCGGTCCGCGACATGTCCATCGCGTTCCACACCGCGCCCTTCAGGGGCATCGCCCCCGCCGGGGTGATGATCTGGTCCCCGACGACCGTGATGTCGCCGAGCGCGAGCACCGGCGCGGCCCCGGCCGGCGCCTGCGGGAACGGGTGCGGCACGGGCGGCAGGGCCACGCCCTCGGCCAGCGTCGGCTGGTAGCCCGGGGCCTGCGGATGCCCGTACGCCGGGGTCGCGCCGTGCGGATACCCGTAGCCGGGGGCCGCGCCCTGCGGGTACCCGTACCCCGGCGTCCCGGGCGCGCCGCCCTGCCCCGGGGGCTGCCCCGGGCCCCACTTGTACTCGCCCTCCGCGTAAGGGTTCGGCTCGCTCATCAGTCCCCGCTCTCCACAACGACACACGTGCGCGTGCGGACGGAAAAGCCCGCCTCCGCACGCCGAGCGTACAGAAGCGGGCTCAACCGCCGTACCGTGGTTCAGAAGCGACGCGTGATCAGCGCGCGCTTCACTTCCTGGATCGCCTTGGTGACCTCGATGCCACGCGGGCAGGCGTCCGTGCAGTTGAACGTGGTGCGGCAGCGCCACACTCCGTCCTTGTCGTTCAGGATCTCCAGGCGCTGCTCACCGGCCTCGTCGCGCGAGTCGAAGATGAAGCGGTGCGCGTTGACGATCGCGGCCGGACCGAAGTACTGGCCGTCGTTCCAGAAGACCGGGCAGGACGACGTGCACGCGGCGCACAGGATGCACTTGGTGGTGTCGTCGAAGCGCTCGCGGTCCTCGGCGGACTGCAGGCGCTCGCGGGTCGGCTCGTTCCCCTTGGTGACCAGGAACGGCATGACGTCCCGGTACGCCTGGAAGAACGGCTCCATGTCCACGACCAGGTCCTTCAGGACCGTCAGGCCCTTGATGGCCTCGACCGTGATCGGCTTCTCGGGGTTGATGTCCTTGATCAGCGTCTTGCAGGCGAGCCTGTTCTTGCCGTTGATCCGCATCGCGTCCGAGCCGCAGATGCCGTGCGCGCACGACCGGCGGAAGGTCAGCGTGCCGTCGACGTCCCACTTGATCTTGTGGAGGGCGTCGAGCACGCGCTCCTTGGGGTCGATCTCGATCTGGAAGTCCTCCCAGACCGACGCGTCCGACACCTCGGGGTTGAAGCGGCGGATCCGCATCGTGACCGTGATGTACGGGGAGGCGGCGGAGTCCTTCTCGACCTTGTCCAGTACGGGAGTAGCCATCAGTACTTACGCTCCATCGGCTGGTAGCGGGTCGTGACGACCGGCTTGTAGTCGAGACGCACGGTCTCGGAGCCGTCCTTGCCGACCTCGCGGTACGCCATCGTGTGACGCATGAAGTTGACGTCGTCGCGGTTCGGGTAGTCCTCGCGGTAGTGACCGCCGCGGGACTCCTTGCGCGCCAGGGCCGAGACGGCCATGACCTCGGCCAGTTCGAGCAGGTTGCCCAGCTCGATGGCCTCCAGGAGGTCGGTGTTGAAGCGCTTGCCCTTGTCCTGGATGGACACGTTCTCGTAGCGCTCGCGCAGCTCGGCGATCTTCTCGACGGCCGTCTTGATGGTCTGCTCCGTGCGGAACACCATCACGTTGGCGTCCATCGTCTCCTGGAGCTCGCGGCGCAGGTCGGCGACCCGCTCGCTGCCCGTGGAGTTGCGCAGCTTCTCGATCTGCGAGACGACGAGGGACTCCGGGTTCTCCGGCAGCTCGACGAAGTCGGCCTTGGCGGAGTACTCGGCCGCGGCGATGCCGGACCGCTTGCCGAAGACGTTGATGTCGAGCAGCGAGTTGGTGCCGAGGCGGTTGGCGCCGTGCACCGACACGCAGGCGACCTCGCCGGCCGCGTACAGGCCCGGGACGACGGTGGTGTTGTCCGAGAGGACCTCGCCCTCGACGTTGGTCGGGATGCCGCCCATGGCGTAGTGCGCGGTGGGCTGGATCGGGATCGGGTCCGTGTACGGCTCGATGCCGAGGTACGTACGGGCGAACTCGGTGATGTCCGGGAGCTTGGCGTCCAGCTGCTCCGGCGGGAGGTGCGTCAGGTCCAGGTAGACGTGGTCGCCCTCGGGACCGCAGCCGCGGCCCTCGCGGATCTCCGTGTAGATGGAGCGGGAGACGACGTCACGGGACGCGAGGTCCTTCATGACCGGCGCGTACTTCTCCATGAAGCGCTCGCCGTCCTTGTTGCGCAGGATGCCGCCCTCGCCGCGGGCGCCCTCCGTGAGCAGGATGCCCATGCGCCAGATGCCCGTCGGGTGGAACTGGAAGAACTCCATGTCCTCCAGGGGCAGGCCGCGGCGGTAGCAGGCGGCCTGGCCGTCACCGGTCAGGGTGTGCGCGTTGGAGGTCACCTTGAAGAACTTGCCGGTGCCGCCGGAGGCGTAGATCACGGCCTTCGCCTGGAAGATGTGGATCTCGCCGGTGGCCAGCTCGTAGGCGACGACGCCCGCGGAGTGCTTGACCCCGTCGACCTCGGTGATCAGCTGGTCCAGGACGTAGAACTCGTTGAAGAACTCCACGCCCTCCTTGACGCAGTTCTGGTACAGCGTCTGGAGGATCATGTGGCCGGTGCGGTCCGCGGCGTAGCAGGACCGGCGGACCGGGGCCTCGCCGTGGTTGCGGGAGTGGCCGCCGAAGCGGCGCTGGTCGATGGTGCCGTTCGGGGTGCGGTTGAACGGCAGGCCCATCTTCTCCAGGTCGAGGACGGCGTCGATGGCCTCCTTCGCCAGGATCTCGGCGGCGTCCTGGTCGACCAGGTAGTCACCGCCCTTGACCGTGTCGAAGGTGTGCCACTCCCAGTTGTCCTCCTCCACGTTCGCCAGCGCGGCGGCCATGCCGCCCTGCGCGGCGCCCGTGTGGGAGCGGGTGGGGTAGAGCTTCGTGAGCACGGCGGTGCGGCTGCGCTTCGTCGCCTCGATGGCGGCGCGCATACCGGCGCCGCCGGCGCCGACGATGACGGTGTCGTACTTGTGGATCTTCATGAGTGGATTACCTCAGCCCCGTGCCTAGCGGATGTTCGGGTCGAAGGTGAAGATCACCAGCGTGCCCAGAAGGATGGTGAACACCGTGGCGGTGTACAGCAGGCCCTTGAGCCACAGGCGCGTGTTGGCCCGCTCCGCGTAGTCGTTGATGACCGTACGGAGGCCGTTGGCGCCGTGCAGCATGGCGAGCCAGAGCATCAGCAGGTCCCAGACCTGCCAGAACGGGGACGCCCAGCGGCCGGCCACGAAGGCGAAGCCGATCTTGGAGACGCCGCCGTCCAGGAAGAGCTGGATCAGCAGGTGGCCGAGGACCAGCACGACCAGGACGACGCCCGAGAGGCGCATGAAGAGCCACGCGGCCATCTCGAAGTTGCCGCGGGTCGCGCGCGGGGTCTTGCCGGTGCGCTTGCGGGGGGCCTCGATGTACGGCGCGGGGTTGTCCACGTCGTAGTGGGGGGCGCCCTCGACGGGGCCGATCGCGGAGGTGGTGTCAGTCGACATGTCTGGCGTCAGCTCCCGAACAGTTCACGTGCGGCGTGCCCGAGGATGGGGTACAGCGAGCCCGCCATCAGCACGACCCAGATGCCCACGACGGTCCAGAGCATCTGCTTCTGGTAGCGCGGGCCCTTGGACCAGAAGTCCACGGCGATGACGCGGAGGCCGTTCAGCGCGTGGAAGAGGATGGCGGCGACGAGGCCGTACTCAAGGAGAGCGACGATCGGCGTCTTGTAGGTCGCGACGACCTCGTCGTAGGCCTCCGGGGAGACGCGGACGAGAGCGGTGTCAAGGACGTGTACGAACAGGAAGAAGAAGATGAGGACGCCGGTGACTCGATGAGCCACCCAGCTCCACATTCCTTCCCGGCCGCGGTACAGCGTTCCAGCCGGCACGGAAAAACCCTCCGGGAGCGGGGATCAGGGCCGGCCGGCTTCTCTGTCGGTCTGGCCCGGCCGGGTACGGTCCACCGGCCCCGGTCATCGTAGCGACGAGTTGTCGGTTCGCTCGCGCGGGGTCCATAGGTGTGATCAAACAGGCACGGACGGGCTATCGCACAGGCCGGAATCACCGCATTGCGGACGGAATCACGCGCCGGGGTGTCGGGATGTGAGCCCCTCGGCCAGCCGGAAGGCGAGCCGGGCGCGGGCGAGCCGGCGCAGTTCCTCGGCCGCGATCACCCGCTCCTCCTCCGGTTCGTTGCCGAGACGTGACCGGATTCCGGCCAGAACCTGGTCGAGCCGCTCCCCGGGGCGCACTCCGTCGAGGCTGATCACGAACGCGTGTCCGAAGCTGCTCTCGTACGCGGCGTGCGCGGCCCGCAGCGCGGTCCGGGCGGCGGGCGGGGCGTCGGGGTGCGGCAGCGCGGAGGACTCGGCGGCCAGGGCTCCGTCGAGATCGGCGCGGGGCAGGTCGTAGCCGGCCTCGTCGGCGGCGGCGAGCAGCGCGTCCACCGTGGGGTAGGGGCGGTGGGCCGCCACCCGTTCGGCCCAGCGGAGGCTGTGGCAGCAGGAGAGCAGCAGGGCCACGGCCTCGGCGGGGGCCGCCGCGTTGAAGCCCACGAGGCCGCCGGGGTGCCGGGGCGCGGAGTGCTGGACGGGTATGGCGGGGGTGTCCGTGGCGCCCGGCTTCCGGCAGGGGGTGTGGGTGTCGCTGGTCAGCGTGGGCTCCGGTTACTCCGGGACGGGTGGGGTGGGCGTGACGCAACGTTATCGACGGGACGGGGGAAGTGTCCGACGGATGCGCGATTTTCACCCGGAAGGGAGAGTTTCGGAACATCTGATGGACTCCGGGATTCCGCTCGCCCGACCGTGGGTGAACACGGCATGACGATCGTCCCCCTCGCCGCCTTCGTGGCCGCTGCCTCCCTTGTGGACGGCATCGGGGGTTCCGGCGTTCCCTCCGCGGCGGATGCGGGGGTTCCGATTTCGCCATCCGTCCGGTCCGCCCCGTCGCCCGATTGGCCGGACCCTCATCCGTAGGGGAGGATTCCGATTGATGCGGTACTCCATACGGGGGCCCCGGCGGGGCCCCGCACTCCTGGCGACCTCGGTGGCACTGGCCACCGCGGCGGCCTGCTCCGGCGGCTCCGCCTCGGGCCCGGCCTCCGCCCCGTCCCCCGGCCCGGCCACGAGCGCGTCGCCCACCGGCGCGCCGCCCTCGCCGAGCCCGACCCCGACGCCGACCCGTACGTATCCGCTCTCCAGCGCGCCCCTCACGGTCCCGGCCGTCCGCGCCCACGAGGCCGCCCGGGGCCCCGGCTGGAAGCCGGCGCCCACGGGCGGGGTCGTCGTCGCCGCGAACAGCGGGGGCCTCGCGGACGAGGGGAAGCTGATCGCGGGCGAGCTGGGCATCCCCTACCGGGGCGCGGTCGCCGCCGGGCCCGGGGACGTCGAGCTGGCCCTGGGCGGGACGGGCGCCCCCGAGTCGTACACCCTGACCGTCCGGGACGGCCGGGTGCGGATCAGCGGGCCCGACGAGGCCGGGGTCTTCTACGGGACCCGCACCCTCAAGCAGTCGGTGAAGGCGACCGGCGCGATGCCCGAGGGGACGGTGAACGACCGGCCGGCCAAGCCGCAGCGCGGGCTGAACGTCGACACCGCCCGCAAGCACTTCACGGCCGCCTGGATCGAGGACCGCATCCGGGAGATGGGCGACCTCAAGCTCAACCAGCTCGGGCTGCACTTCTCCGACGACCAGGGCTTCCGGATCGAGTCCGACAGCCACCCCGAGGTGGTCTCCGCCCAGCACCTCACCAAGGCCGAGGTGCGGCGGATCCTCGCCCTCGCCGCCGAGCGGCACGTCACCGTCGTCCCCGAGATCGACTCCCCGGGACACCTCGGCGCGGTCATCGCCACCCACCCGGACCTCCAGCTCCGCAGCGCGACCGGCCGGGCCCCGCGCGGCGCCGTCGACATCGCGAACCCGGAGTCGGCGAAGATCGTCGACGACCTGCTGCGCGAGTACGCCCAGCTCTTCCCCGGCGCGTACTGGCACCTCGGCGCCGACGAGTACGTGGCCCTCATGGCGAAGAACCCCGAGGCGACCTATCCGAAGCTGGCGCAGGCGGCGAAGGCGAAGTACGGGCCCTCCGCCCGGGTCCAGGACCTGGCCACCGGCTGGCTCAACGACCGCGCCGCCGTGGTCCGCCCCACCGGCAAGACCCTCAAGGCCTGGAACGACGGCTTCTTCACGGGCGGGGTCGTGAACGCGGCGCAGGACCTGGAGGTCGAGTACTGGACGGGCAAGGAGATCGGCGCCCGGCCGCCCGTCTCGTACCTGAGCCAGGGCCGGAAGATGGTCAACCTCAACGACGAGTACCTCTACTACGTCCTCGGCGAGCCCAACGACTTCGCGTACCCCACAGGCCGCCGGATCTACGAGCAGTGGACCCCGCTCGTGGTGCGCGGCACCGCCCCCGTCCCCGCGAAGTACGACGCCCAGATCCTCGGCGCCCGCTTCGCCGTCTGGTGCGACCTGGCGAACTCCCAGACCCCGGCCCAGGTGGCCGCGGGCATCCGGCTCCCCCTGGCGGCCCTCTCCCAGAAGGTCTGGAACCCGGCGAAGCCGACGGCGAGCTGGGAGCGGTTCAGGGGGTTGGCGGAGCGGGTGCGCGGCTGAGCAGGGCTTTTGGCATGGACGTACCGACTTCGCATCGCGTACGTTCCCCCGGCGGCGGTCGCACGGCCGCCGTCGGCGCCTCGGGGAGGGGCGCCGACCTTCCCCGGGGGGACCCCTGTCTTGATGCTCCGCAATCCGAACGGCCTTTCGCACGCCGTCGTGGCCCTGCTGGCGGGCAACGTCGTCTTCGACGTCCTGTTCGCCGCGATCGAGCTCCGCTTCCTGACGACCGACGTCAACACGGACTTCTTCGATCCGGCCGTCTTCGGCACCCTCGACCTGAACGTCACCTACGACATGGCGCTCACGCTGTACGTGGCGACCGGGATCGTCTTCATCGTCTGGTTCCACCGGCTGCGGAAGAACGCCGAGGTCTGGGCCGGTGACCTGCAGGGCCGCAAGCCCGGCTGGGCCATCGGCGGGTGGTTCATCCCCTTCGCCAACCTGTGGATCCCGCGCGGGATCGCCGCCGACATCTGGCGGGCCAGCCGGTGGCAGCCGTACGCCGCCGACGGCGCCCGGGAGCTGACGCTCCTCAACGCCTGGTGGACGTTCTGGGTCGCCGACATGGTCGTGGAAAGGATCGGCGCGCAGCTGTACAAGCGGGCCGAGACCGCCGAGGCCTACATCACGGCCTCCTCCTGGTCCCTCGCGGGCTACGTGCTCGACATCGCCGCCGCCGTCCTCGCGATCCTCTTCGTCCGGCGCCTCACCTCTATGCAGCACGCCAAGGCCACTGGCATGATTCCGGCCACACAGTGACGAAAAGGCGACTCCCCGCCACGTAAGGGGAACCGCCGCGTCCACATCGGGTGGCGAGGAGGCGTCCATGACGTCGGGGAACGACCGGAGTCTGCGGGAGCTGATCGACGGGGCCGACGAGCGGGCACTGGCCGCGGCCGGCCTCGCCTGTCTCGACCGCTGCCTCCCGCTGCTCGCCGCCGACCGGAGCGACGTCCTGCGCCCCGCCTGGGCGGCCGTCGCGCGCGCCGACGGCGGGGCGTGGGGCGAGGCCGTCGCCAAGGCCCGCGTCGAACTGGACGCCGGGGGCGGCGGGGACGCGGCGGAGGCCGTGCGCGGGATGCTGGCGTCCGCGCCCGCGGAGTGGTCGCCGGAGGCCCTGCGTGCCTGGGTCGGCACCTGCTCCGGCACCGCCCTCGCCCTGCACGGACGGTACGACGCGGCCGGCGCCGACGAGGGCCTCGTCGAGCGCTGCCGCGCCGGGGACGCCGACGGCGCGGGCCCGCTGCTCGCCGGGGAGCTCCGCCGCCAGCGGGCCGTCCTCGAATCGGCCGCCCACGGCCCGACCGGCCTGCGCCGGGCCCGCGAGCTCTCCGTCGAGGGCGGCCGGGTACTGCGCGCGGTCGTCTCGCGCCGGGCCCGCACCACGGCCTGAGGAGGTCACGGCCCGAGAAGACCGCTGCCCCAGGGGACTACCGCCCGGGGCAGCCGCCGCCCCGGGGCGGCGGTCAGGCCTCCGGCTCGGTCTCGGGGGCCCGGACCGTGATCGAGGCGACCGCCTCGGAGATCTCCCGCTCCGCCGTCGCCTTGTCCAGGCCGAGTCCGCTCAGCACGCCCTGCCCGTCCTCGTGCTCCAGGAGCGCGAGCAGGATGTGCTCGGTGCCGACGTAGTTGTGCCCGAGGCGCAGGGCCTCGCGGAACGTCAGCTCCAGGACCTTCTTCGCCGCCGCGTCGTACGGAACGAGCGCGGGCGGCTCGGCGACGGCCGGCGGCAGGGTCGCGGCCGCGGCCTCGCGCACCCGGTCGGGGGTCACGCCCCGCGAGGCGATCCAGTGCGCCGCGAGCCCCTCGGGCTCGACGAGCAGGCCGAGCACCAGGTGGGAGGGGGTGATCTCGGCGTTGCCGACGGCGGTGGCCTCGTTCTGGGAGGCCATGACCACGTTCCGCGCGCGGGGCGTGAAGCGGCTGAACCCGGCGTTCGGGTCCATCTTCTCGGCGTCCGGCTCCTTCGGCACGAACCGCTTCTGCGCCGCCTGGCGCGTGACGCCCATGCTGCGGCCGATGTCGGTCCAGGAGGCGCCGGAGCGCCGGGCCTGGTCCACGAAGTGGCCGATGAGGTGATCGGCGACGTCGCCGAGGTGGTCCGCCGCGATCACCGCGCCGGAGAGCTGCTCCAGGGCGTCCGGGTGGACCTTCTTGATGGCTTCGATGAGTTCGTCGAGACGGACGGGAACGGTCGGGCCGACTGGATTCGTCATGAGGCAACCCTAGGTTGACACCCCAGGGGTGTCAACCGTCAGTTGACATGCGGGAGGGCGTACCGCGCCCACGAGGGTCCGGAGACCGGAAAAGGGGGAAAGGGGAGGGGAAAAGGAGAGACGACCGGGGCCGCCACCCCCCACAGGAGAGGCCCCGGTCGTCCTCCACGGAGCCGCAGCACGGCTCCGTACTCCTTTCAGCGCCGGGAGTGCGCTTTCTGTCACACCGGATCCGGCCACTGGAAGGTTGCAAGTTGTACAAGGGGCGGGCACCGCGTGGACGAGGTGCCGGAGCACCACGTAGCGTGCTGGTGTGTTGGACGGTGTGGCGGCGGTGACCAGCCGCGACGAGACGACGCGACCGACGAACAGGGTTTGGGGAGTGCTGGGGGACGACGCGGAGCTGACGGCCGCGGTGCTCGCCGCACAGCACGGGGACGAGGACGCCTTCCGTGCTGTGTATCGCGCCGTGCACCCCCGGCTGCTCGGCTACATACGCACGCTGGTCGGCGACACCGACGCGGAGGACGTGGCCTCCGAGGCCTGGCTCCAGATCGCCCGCGACCTCGACCGCTTCGGCGGCGACGCCGACCGCTTCCGCGGCTGGGCCGCCCGGATTGCCCGCAACCGCGCCCTCGACCACATCAGGATGCGCGGCCGGCGCCCCGTCGTCGGCGCCGACGAGACCGAGCTCACCGACAAGCCCGCCGAGTCCGACACCGCGAGCGAAGCCCTGGAGGCCCTGGCCACCGGCCGCACCATGGACCTGATCGCCCAGCTCCCGCAGGACCAGGCCGAGGCCGTCGTGCTGCGCGTCGTCGTCGGCCTGGACGCCAAGAGCGCCGCCGACACCCTGGGGAAGCGCCCCGGCGCCGTGCGCACCGCCGCGCACCGCGGCCTCAAGAGGCTCGCCGAACTCCTCGGCGTCGAGGGCGCCCCGGACGGCACCGGCGGGACCGTCGTCCCCCTGGACGGCGTGCCCCCGCAGCGCGGCCGCGCACCGGGAGCGGTGGCGCCCGGCCGTGTGACGCAATCGCGTCCGCGTACGCAGAAGGACATGTGATGGCCGACGAGCGGTACCAGTGGCTCGACGAGGAGGCCGCGGAGCGACTGCTCCGCGGCGAGCCCGCCGACCCCGCCCACCCCGCCGACGGCCTCGCGCGCCTGCGGGCCGACCGTCTCGCGGCGGCCCTCGACGCGGTCCGCGCCCCGGCCTCGGACGCCGTACTGCCGGGTGAGGAGGCGGCCCTCGCCGCCTTCCGCGAGGCCGCGGCGGCCCGCGCCGCCGCCGTACCCGGACCGGCGGGCACGGCCGGAAACCCCGCCGACCTGGGCCGGGTCCGCCTCGCGCGCGTCTCCGCCCCGCCCCGCCGCTGGGGCCGCTCCGCGCGGTACGGTCTCGCCGCCGCGGTCGCCGCCGTCGCCGTCGGCGGGGTCGCCGTGGCCGCGGGCACCGGCGCCCTCCCGCTGGTGGGCCCCGCGCCCGCCAGCTCCGTCTCGGCCGGGGACACCGCCCAGCCGCTCCTGTCGCCGGAGCCCGACGTCATACGCGAGGACCTCGGCATACCCGGCCCCCCGCCGCCCGGCGAGGACCGCACGCCCCGCCCGTCCTCCTCCACCGGCACGGACGCCCCGGCACCCACCACCCCGGCCCCGGACGGCGGCGACGCGGAGGGCGACGGGGACGCGGAGGGCGACGGCGTGAACAGGCCGAAGCGGGACGTCCCGGAGCCCGGCCGGAGCACGGCGGGCACGGACGGCGCCCCGGACCCGGGCCGCACGGGCGGCCGGGACCGCGACCGGGACGGAAACGGCGGCATGGAGTTCCGGGAGAAGGCCGTCGAGGCCTGCCGGGCGTACCGCTCGGGAAAGCTCGACGACAACGGCCGCCGCAAGCTCACGAACACCCTGCGCGACGGCGAGACCCTGCGCCGCTACTGCGACCGCGTCCTCTCCGGCGCCACCGGGGACGCCCCCAAGGGCGGCGCCAAGGACGACCGCCCCGGCACCGGCGGCTCCGAGAACCGCCCCGGCGACGGCGCGAAGGGCGACGGCCGCCCCGGCGGCGGGGGCTCCTGGAACAGGGGCGGAGACGCCCGGCCCTCGGCCCAGCCCTTCGCCGGACCGGCCTCCGCGACCCCCGGGCGACTCCCCGGAACCGGCGCGACGACGCGCCTCCCGCTCGCGGTGTAACACTTTCCGGACCGTCGGCGCAGTACGTAATGCCGACTGGTCATCGGCCGCGCGATGAGCCGGGGTTCCCCCCGTACCTACGGCTCGGCGCACCCGGCGCGGGTGGGGCACGTTCCCCCGGTCCCACCCGCGCCCTTTCTCTTCTCCGTGCCTACCGGAGGATCACGTGCCTACCAGTGGACGACGACCTTGTCCCCGACCTTCACCTGGTCGAAGAGGGTCGCGAGCTTGGCCCGGTCCCGGACGTTGACGCAGCCGTGCGAGGCCCCCGCGTAGCCGCGGGCCGCGAAGTCCGAGGAGTAGTGCACGGCCTGGCCGCCGCTGAAGAACATCGCGTACGGCATGGGCGTGTGGTAGATCGTCGACGTCCACTCGCGGGCCTTCCAGCCCACGCTGAACGTGCCCTCCCGGGTCGGGGTGTTCTCCGAGCCGAAGCGGACGTCCATCGACGAGACGACCTTGCCGTCGATCATCCAGGCGAGGGTCCGGCTCTCCTTGCTGATGCAGAGCACCCGGCCGGTCAGGCACGCCGGGGCCGGGGTGTCCAGGGCGTTGGTGGTCGACGGCTTCAGCTCGTCGGCGGTCGGCTTCCGGCTGGCGCCGAGCAGCCGCTGCCAGGTCGTCTCGTCGACCGAGCCGGTGCCGGGCAGCCCCTGCTTCTTCTGGAAGGCCGTGACCGCGCCGGCCGTCATCTTCCCGTAGAAGCCGGTGGGGGCGCGGTCGAAGACGCCGAGCTGCCGCAGCCGCGCCTGGAGCTCGCGCACCCGCTCGTTCTCGTCCCCGTCCTTCAGGACGGCCGGGGACGCCGGGGTGCCGGTGGAGGCGGAGTCCGAGGGCTCCGGCGTGGGGAAGGTGGGGGAGGAGGACGGCGCCTTGCCGTCGTCCGTCGGGGAGGCCTCGGGGGTCGCCGACTCCGAGGCCGGGTCGGAGGCCGACGGCGACGCCGAGTCCGACGCGGAGGAGCCGCCCGAAGGACTCGCGGAACCGCTCCCCCCGGCGCCCCCCGTACCGGCCGCCTGGGCCGTACAGCTCGCGACGAGCGCCACCGAGGCCGCCGCCAGTACCACTCTCCGTACGACACCTCTGCGCACGACGGCCGAAGACCGCTTCATCGTTGCCCCCCGGGGAAACTCGTTCTGTACGGAGAGGGATGCTTCCCGGGCGCCCGTGGTTGCGCGCCACGACCGAAAACAGCCCGTCCCCCGTCACTCGACACCTTTCCGTGATGCGAAACACGCGGGCGGAACGTCGTACGCACATGCGACACTCCGGCCATGCTGGGTGTCACCGATCTGCCGACCTACCTCGCCGGGCTCGTCCTCATCATCCTCCTGCCCGGACCGAACTCGCTCTACGTCCTCTCCGTCGCCGCCCGCAAGGGCACCCGGACCGGATACAAGGCCGCCGCCGGCGTCTTCACCGGCGACACGGTCCTCATGACCCTGGCCGCCCTCGGCGCGGCCTCCCTCCTCCAGACCACCCCGGTCCTCTTCATGGTCGTGAAGTACGCGGGCGCCGGATACCTGGCCTGGATGGCGTACGGGATGCTGCGGGCGGCCTGGTCGATGTGGCGCTCACCCGCGCGGGCGGCCGAGGAGGAGCCCGCGGGCGCCCCGGCCGCCCCCGCCGAGCGCCCGTACCGGCGCGCGCTGATCATCAGCCTCTTCAACCCGAAGGCGATCCTCTTCCTGATCTCCTTCTTCGTGCAGTTCGTGGACCCCGGCTACGCCTACCCGGCGCTCTCCTTCCTGGTCCTCGGCACCCTGCTCCAGCTCGGCAGCTTCCTCTACCTCACGACCCTCATCTTCGGCGGCACCCGCCTCTCCGCCGCCTTCCGCCGCCGCCGTCGCCTCTCCGCCGGCGCGACCTCGGCGGCCGGCGCCCTCTTCCTCGGCTTCGCCGCGAAGCTCTCCCTCAGCAGCGCCGCCTGACCCCCTCCCCGGACACCGCTTGACCCTCACACCGTGTGAGGCCGTTCCGTAGGGGGCGTCATGTTCACCATCGGAGACTTCGCCCGGCACGGGCGGGTGTCGGTCCGGATGCTGCGCCACTACGACGCCGTCGGACTGCTGCGCCCGGCCCGGGTCGACCCGCACACCGGCTACCGCTTCTACGCGGCGGAGCAGCTGGCCCGGCTCAACCGCGTCATCGCGCTCAAGGACCTCGGCTTCACCCTCGAACAGGTGGGGGCCGTCCTCGACGAGCGGGTCGACGCGCACGAGCTGCGGGGGATGCTGCGCCTGCGCCAGGCCGAGCTGGAGACGGCCCTGGCGGAGGCGCGGGCCCGGCTCGACCGGGTCGGCGCGCGGCTCCGGGCCATCGAGGAAGAGGGACACATGTCCACCCAGGAAGTCGTCGTCAAGAAGATCCCCGCCGTCCGCGTCGCCGAACTGAGCGCGGTCGCCGCGAGCTTCGGCCCGCAGGACATCGGCCCCGTCATCGGACCGCTGTACGACGAGCTGTGCGGCCGGCTCGCGGCGGCGGGCCTCACCGGCTTCGGCCCGGCCGTCGCCTACTACGAGGACGCGGGCCGGGGCGACGGCTCGGTCGTCGTCCACGCCGGGACGACCGTCCCCGAGGGGACGGCGGCGGAGGGCGTCCTCGTGCACGTCCTGCCCGGCGTCGAGGAGGCGGCGACCGTCGTCCACCACGGTTCGATGGACGGCGTGCTGCCCACCGCGCAGACCCTGGCGACCTGGATCGACGCCAACGGCTACGCCTCCGCCGGGTACGCCCGCGAGCTGTACCTGGAGTGCCCGGAGGACCCGGCGGGGTGGGTGACCGAACTCCAGGAGCCGGTCGTCCGCGCCTGAGCACGCGGGCGCGTACGCGCGCGGAGCCCGGGCCCCCGCACGGGTCCCGGGCTCCGGCGCTCCACGGTGGCTATCTCCTCAGCGCCGCGCGCAGCCGCAGCGCCCGGCGGGCGAGGCGGCGGACCTTCGGGTGCCGGGGGAGGGGCAGACCGCCGGGCAGGCCCAGGGCGGTGAGGCGGCGGCGGGTGAAGTGGTGCCGGGTGCGCGCGGCGAGCGGCCCCGACAGGTGCCGTACCGCCGCCGTCCGCAGCTCCGGCCGGATCTTCGGCTGCATCGCGAAGCCGACCGCCGCGACCAGGTCGTTCAGCCCGTCCGTACCGATCGCCGGGCCTCCGCCCGCCGGGTCCTCCAGGGGCGGGACGACCGCGTCCACGACCGTGAGCGGGATCCGGTTGCTGTTCTGGAACGGGGTGAGCCGCTCCAGGAGGGCGCGTGTGCCGACCCGGGCGACCGGCAGGCCGTAGAAGGTGCGGGCGGTGAGCAGCGCCGTCGAGAAGCAGCCGACGACCAGGGCGGGCCGCAGCTCGCGGTAGAGCACCTCCGCGAGGACCGGCCGGTCCTCGACCGTCAGCTCGGCGCCCAGCTCCTGCGCGGTGCGCACGAGGCTCCGCGACCAGGCGTCCGGGGCCGTCGGGTGCGGCTTGAAGACGAGCCGCCGGTGGCCCCGGGCGATCGCGCCCCGCACCATCCGCAGGTGCAGCTCCTCCTCCTCGGCGGCGGTCAGCAGGTTCAGGGCGGCCAGGTACTGGCCCAGGAGCAGGGCCGGGCCCTCCTCGGCGGCCGTACCCGGGTCCGGGCCCGCCAGCTCCTCGACGCACTTCGTGAACGCCTCGACGGGTACGGCCTCCGGCACCGCCCCGAACTCCCCGAGCAGCAGCGGCGCGAGGCCGGGGACCAGGTCCAGGTGGAGCAGCCGGGACACCCGCCCGCCGATCAGCGGGTCGATCTTGTTGCGGGTCGGCCCGTAGCTCATCAGCCCGTCCGCGTACACCGTGATCGACGCCTCGGGGAGGAGCTGGGCGATCGCGAGCGCGGGCGTCACCTGGATCGACTCCAGGGCCAGTTCGACCCGGTCGTCCCCGAGCCCCCAGAGCCTGCGCAGATGCCGCTGGAGGAGCGGCAGGTCGCTCGCGCGGGGGGTCCAGCCGCCCGGGTGGAGCGGGGAGATCACCTCGTTCCAGGAGAGGACGGAGTCGAAGCGGCCGCGCAGCCGCGCGAAGCCCTCGGCCTCGTCGAGGGCGGGCGTCGTCTCCGGCACGGGCGCGTTGTTGGTGACCAGCAGGATCCGGCGGTCGGCGGCGCCGAAGCAGCCGCTGTCGATCGCGGCGGCGAGCGTCACCGCCCCGTAGAGGGTGGAGGCGCAGAAGACCTGGGTGGTGCGGCGGGGACTCACGCGGCCACCTCCGGCGCGGCGGGGGACGGAGAGGCGGGGGAGGCGCCGGGGCCGGACGGCGGGCCCTCCGGCCTCGGGCCGGACGCCGTGCCCGGGCCCTCCGGCGGCGGCGCCGGCCTCCGCCTGCGCAGTCTGCGCAGCAGCGCCGCGCGGTCGCCGCCCATCGCCGTCAGGGCCTCGTCGAGGACGTCCTGCGGCATCCGCCGCAGCGCCCCCGCGCTCATCGCCCGCAACTGCCGGGCCACCTCCGGCTCGAACCTGCCGATCGAACCGACGTGGTGGGAGATCACCGCGCAATAGGTGCGCACGGCTTTAGGGAGAAGGAGGTCCGCGTCCCGGTCCCGCGCCGTTTCCTCGATCACCTGGTCGAAAGCGCGGATGAAATCCAATTGCCGGACGTCGCCGATCTGGGTGAGGGACGTCGCCACTCCGCGCCGGTAGAAGATCCCGAGTTCCCCGACCGCCGCGAACGATTCCGCCTCGCGGTGCAGCCGCCAGATCCACGGCCGGTCCTCGGCCGTCCGCAGCCCGGGCGTGAAGTGCAGCAGCCCCCGCTCCAGGAGCCGCCGGTGGTAGATCCCGGCCCAGGCGTACGGGTAGTCGACGGAGGTCGTCCGGTGCGCCGGCAGGATCGCGTCCCTCGGGCGCAGCACCTCGCCGCGCCGGGGGACCGGCACCCGGCGCACCCCCCGGTCGCGGCCGGTCACGGAGACGTGGTCGGTGCGCAGGAAGTCGCAGCCCAACTCCTCGGCGGCCGCGACGAGCCGGTCGTAGTGGCCGGGGGCGAGCCAGTCGTCCCCGTCGAGGAAGGCGACGTATTCGCCGCGGGCCGCGTCGAGCCCGGTGTTCCGGGCCGTGGCGAGGCCCTCGTTGCGCGCGTGCCGGAGCAGGACGGCGCCCGGGATCTCGCGCGCGGCCCGTTCGAGGAGCTCCGGGGTCCCGTCCGACGAGCAGTCGTCGACAAGCAGGAACTCGAAGTCCTCGCGGGCGTTGGCCCGCAGGCTCGTGAGGGTGTCGGGGGCGTATGTCTGCACGTTGAAGAACGGCACGACGACGGAGAGCTTGACCACGCGGCCGACGCTAGGCGCCGGCCCGGCCTTCCCCCCGACCGGCGGGGGGATGTCCGGTGAACACCAAGCGGCGGGCCGATTAACCGCCTTTTCCGGAGGGGGAAATCAGGCCGCGGACGACCGGATATCGGCCCGCTTCAGAATGCGGTGAGGCTCTGTTCACCGGCTGTTGCGGCCCAGTTGGGCCGGAAAGCGGAATGCCCTTCTAGCGTCCTCGACGTGCCATCACGTACCCGAGAAGCGATACGGGTCGCCGTACTCGCGGACTCCGACACCCGGTGGAAATGGGGCGCCCTCACCGCGCGCCGCATCACGGCGACGAGCGCCGAACCCACCGGCTTCGTCCTGCGCGGACGCGCCACCCCCACCGCCCGCCAGCTCGCCGAGACCGGGGTGTCCACGCACCCCCCGCGCGAGGTGACGGGCGCGGAGTTCCTGCGCGCCGTACGGGACGCGGAGGCGCGCGGCGAGGGGTACGACGTGCTCGTCCTCGCCCTCGTCGGCGGCACCGTCCGGGCCGTCCTCCAGGGCCTGGCCGACCTGGGCCTCGCCCGCCGCCCGGTGATCGTCACCGGCTACGTCGGCGTGGTCTACGAGAAGCTGACCGACGGGCTCCTGCTGCGCCACGGCGCCGACGTCGTCCTCGCCAACTCCCGCCACGACGCGGAGCGCTTCCGCGCCGTGTACGAGGGGGTGGGCGCGGGCGCCGAGCCGGTCGTGGAGGCGGCGCTGCCCTTCCTCGGCGGCGCCCCGTACGCCCCCGTCGCGGGCCGCGACACCCTGGTCTTCGCCGCCCAGCCCTCCGTGCCCGCCACCCGCGCCGAACGCGCCTACGTGCTGCGGCGGCTGATCGGGCACGCCCGGCTCCACCCGGGCCGCGAGGTGCTCCTCAAGCTCCGCTCCAAGCCGGGCGAACACACCACGCACCTGGAGGAGTTCCCCTTCCAGAAGCTGGTCCGCGAACTCGACCCGCCGGACAACTTCCGCCTGGTGTACGGGCACATGGGCGAGGTCCTGGACCGCACCGACCTGCTGGTCACCGTCTCCTCGACGGCCGCCCTCGAAGCCCTGCACCGGCGGATCCCCACCGCGATCCTCACCGACCTCGGGGTCCGCGAGGCGCTCGGCAACCACCACTTCGTCGGCTCCGGCCTGCTGACCTCCTTCGACCGGCTCGACAAGGGGGCCGTGCCGACGCCCGACGCGACCTGGCTGGCCCGCCAGGGAGTCGCCTCCGACGGCTCGTACGAGGAGGCTTTCGACGCGGCCCGCGACCGGGTCGCCGCCCTCCTGGCGCTGCCGGAACGGCCCCCGATCACCCCCTACTACACCGCGGAGACGGCCCCCGGCTACCTGCCCGGGATCCTCGCCCGCCACCGCCTGGACGTCACCGCGCCGGAGCCCCGCGAGAGCGGCCTGCGCCGGATCGTCCGGGAGGCCGCGCGGGGCGCGTACCGCCACGGCGTGCAGCGCGTCGCACCCGTCGTCCGCCGCCTGGGAGAACTCTGATGACCGCCGCACCCGCTTCCGGGACCGCCGTACCCACCCCCGGGACCGCGCCCGCCCTCGCCGGGCCTGCGTCCGTACCTGACGCAGCCGCACCCGCTTCCAGGACCGCCGTACCCGCCTCCGCACCCGCGACCACCCCGCCTGCACCCGGTGCCGCCGCACCCGCCTCCGGGACCATGCCCGCGACCAGGACCGCCACATCCGAGCCCGCGGCCGCGCCCGCGCCCGTCGTGCTCGCCGTGATCCCCGCCCGGGGCGGCTCCAAGGGCGTGCCCGCCAAGAACCTCGCGCCGGTGGCCGGGGTCCCCCTGGTCGGCCGGGCCGTCCACGCCTGCCTCGGGGCCCGCTCCGTCACCCACGTCGTGGTCTCCACCGACGACCCCGCCATCGCGGCGGCGGCCCGCGCGGCCGGCGCCGAGGCCGTGCACCGCCCCGCCGCGCTCGCGGGCGACACCGCCACCAGCGAGGCCGCCGTCCTGCACGCCCTGGACGCCTTCGAGGCCACCCACGGCCGCGCCGCCGACGTGGTCCTCCTGGTCCAGTGCACCAGCCCCTTCCTCACCCCCGCCGAGATCGCGGAGACCGCCGAACGGGTCCTGACCGGCGCCGCCGACACCGCCTTCACGGCCGCCCCGTCGCACGGCTTCCTCTGGCGCGAGACGGCCGAGGGCGCCGAGGGCGTCAACCACGACAAGGCGCACCGCCCCCGCCGCCAGGACCGGGAGCCCGAGTACCTGGAGACCGGCGCCGTCTACGCCATGGCCGCGCCCGGCTTCCGCACCCACCGGCACCGCTTCTTCGGCCGCACCGCGCTCGTCGCCACCGACCCCGCCCGGGTCCTGGAGATCGACGACCCGCACGACCTGGCCCGCGCCAGGGCCCTCGCCCCGCTCCTGGACGCGCCCGTCACCCCCGGCTTCGCCGACGTGGACGCGGTGGTCCTGGACTTCGACGGCACCCAGACCGACGACCGGGTCCACCTCGACGCCGAGGGGCGCGAGTTCGTCTCCGCGCACCGCGGCGACGGCCTCGGCATCGCCGCCCTGCGCCGCGCCGGACTCCCCGTCCTCATCCTCTCCACCGAACAGAACGCCGTCGTCGCCGCCCGCGCCCGCAAGCTCCGCATCCCCGTCCTGCACGGCATCGACCGCAAGGACCGGGCCCTCAAGGAATGGTGCGAGGCCGAGGGCATCGACCCGCAGCGCGTCCTCTACGCCGGCAACGACGTCAACGACCTGCCCTGCTTCCACCTCGTCGGCTGGCCCGTCGCGGTGAGCAGCGCCCACGACTCCGTACGGGCCGCCGCCCGCGCGGTCACCGTCACCCCGGGCGGCGCCGGAGCGATCCGCGAGATCGCCGCCTGGCTCCTCGGACCCGAGCTCGACACCCCCGCACGCACGACCCCCGAATCCTAAGGAACAGCACCATGAGCACCCGTCTCCGCACCCTCGGCGCCAAGACCGCCGGCCCCGGGCAGCCCGTCTACGTCACCGGCGAGATCGGCATCAACCACAACGGCGACCTCGCCAACGCCCTCGCCCTCATCGACGTCGCCGCCGAGGCCGGCTGCGACGCGGTCAAGTTCCAGAAGCGCACCCCCGAGATCTGCACCCCGCGCGACCAGTGGGACATCGAGCGGGACACCCCGTGGGGCCGCATGACGTACATCGACTACCGCCACCGGGTGGAGTTCGGCGAGGAGGAGTACCGGGCCATCGACGCGCACTGCGAGGAGCGCGGCATCGACTGGTTCGCCTCCCCGTGGGACACCGAGGCCGTCGCCTTCCTGGAGAAGTTCGACGTCCCCGCCCACAAGGTGGCCTCCGCCTCCCTCACCGACGACGAGCTGCTGCGCGAGCTGCGCGCCACCGGCCGTACGGTGATCCTCTCCACCGGCATGTCGACGCCGAAGCAGATCCGGCACGCCGTCGAGGTCCTCGGCAGCGACAACATCCTGCTCTGCCACGCCACCTCCACCTACCCGGCCAAGGCCGAGGAGCTGAACCTGCGCGTCATCGAGACGCTCCGGGAGGAGTACCCGAACGTCCCGATCGGCTACTCCGGCCACGAGACCGGCCTCCAGACCACCCTGGCCGCCGTCGCCCTCGGCGCCGTCTTCGTCGAGCGCCACATCACCCTCGACCGCGCCATGTGGGGCTCCGACCAGGCCGCCTCCGTCGAGCCCCAGGGCCTGACCCGCCTGGTCCGCGACATCCGCACCATCGAGACGGCCCTCGGCGACGGGGTCAAGAAGGTGTACGAGTCGGAGCTCGGCCCGATGAAGAAGCTCCGCCGGGTCCAGGGCGCCGTCGCCTCATGACCGGGCAGCTGGCGTTCGTCGAGAGCCCGGTCCAGCTCCTCAACGTCCTGGAATGGGCGCACGCCCGGACCCCGTCCGGGCCCCCCGGCACGGCGGGCGGCGGAACACCCGCACCCACGCCCGCGCCCGGCACGGCGTCCGACACCACGCCGGCGCCCCTCACGGTCGTCGTCCTCTCGCCGACCGACCCCATGTCGCGGGGCCAGCTGCGCCGGATGGCCCAGCTGGCCCGCGACGAGGGCCTCACCGTCCACTGGCAGGAGGCCCGCGGCGGCCGGGGCGCGCTCGTCCGCACCCTGCGCCGGCTCGCCGGGCCGCTGCGCTCGGCGGAGCGGGTGATCATCGGGGACCCGTTCTCCCGGTACGTCCAGCTGCTCCTGACCCTCTTCGGCCCCCGGCACCTGACCGTGGTCGACGACGGCACCGCGACCATGGAGTTCGCCGCCCAGCTCGGCCGCGGCGAGCGCCTGGTCCGCTGGCACCGCAAGGGCGGTCTGGGCCCGCGCGAGCTGGTCCTCGCCCCCGTGACCACCCTGGCCCGGCGGCGGCTCGCCCCGGCCCGGGGCCGTACCGTCGAAATCTTCACCTCGCTGCCCGTGGAGGCGCCGGAGGGCGTCGAGGTCACGGCGAACGCCTACGCCTGGACCCGCGCCCGCTTCGGCCCGCCGCTGCTCACCGGCGGCGCCGACCTGGTCGGCACCTCGCTGGTGGAGACCGGGGTGGTCGACGCCGGCCACTACACCCGGGTGGTCGGCGAGCTCGCCCGGACCCACGGCGCCACCCGCTACTTCGCGCACCGCAGGGAGAGCGCCGAGAAGCTGCACCGGATCGCGGTCGAGACGGGCCTCCAGGTGGTCCGGCCCGAGCTGCCCCTGGAGCTGGTCGCCCGGCGCGGCCCGATCGGCCGCACGATCGTCAGCTTCCCGTCCACGGTCGTCCACACCCTGCCGCTGGCCCTGGCCGGCACGGGCGTGAAGGTCGCCGTCTGCGAGGTGGCCCCCGAGTGGCTGCGGGCCACCGCCTCGCCCCGCGCCCAGGGCTTCCTGTCCGGGGTGACGGGCACGGCGGCCCACGAGGTCGACCGGCTCACGGCACGCAGGACCCCCTCCGTGGACCGGCTGGGATTCGGCTGAGGTTTCCCGCCGCCACGGCGGGGCAATCGGGTGAGGATACCCACATGGGGTGGTCCTTAAGCCCGGAAAATCGAGGTTCTTTCCCCTAACGGACTGAACTTTTCGTGATCAACGGGCAGTTGACCACCCTGAAGGCCTACCCTTCAAAAGGTGAACCAGTTGATGTCCCGTGAGCCAGGCTCCGCCACTCTGCCCGGAAAGCTGCCCGCAACCCTGCGCGACGAACTGATCATGTTCCGCAGGGACTTGCACATGCACCCCGAGCTCGGGAAGCAGGAGTTCCGTACGACCGCCGCGCTGAAGGCCCGCCTGGAGGCGGCCGGCCTCGCGCCGGAGGTCCTTCCGGCCGGCACCGGACTCCTCTGTGACATCGGCACGCCGGACCCGGACCGGCCCATGCTGGCGATCCGCGCCGACCTCGACGCGCTCCCCATCCCGGACGTCAAGACCGTCGCCTACCGCTCCACCGTGGCCAACCGGGCCCACGCCTGCGGACACGACGTCCACACCACCTCCGTCCTCGGCGCGGGCCTCGTCCTCGCCGAGCTCGACCGGCAGGGCCTCCTCCCCAACGCCGTGCGGCTGATCTTCCAGCCCGCCGAGGAGGTCCTCCCCGGCGGCGCCGCCGACGCCGTCGAGGCCGGCGTCCTGAACGGCGTCGGCCGGATCATCGCCGTCCACTGCGACCCGAGGGTCGACGCGGGCAAGATCGGTCTGCGGGCCGGCCCCATCACCTCCGCCTGCGACCGGCTCGAAGTCACCCTGGACGGCCCCGGCGGCCACACCGCCCGGCCGCACCTGACCACCGACCTGGTCACCGCCGCCGCCCGCGTCGCCACCGACGTCCCCGCCGTCCTGGCCCGCCGCGTCGACGCCCGCTCGGGCCTCTCGGTCACCTGGGGCCGCATCGAGTCCGGCCACGCCCCCAACGTCATCCCGCAGCACGCCGAGCTCTCCGGCACCGTCCGCTGCCTCGACCTGCCGGCCTGGCGCGACGCGCCCGACCTGGTGCACGCGGCGATCGACGAGATCGCGGCTCTGCACCGGGCCAAGTCGACCGTCACCTATGTCCGGGGCGTCCCGCCGGTCGTCAACGACGCGACCGTCGCCGAGCTGCTCCGCGACGCCATGACCGCCCGGCGCGGGGTGCACGCGATCGAGGACACCGAGCAGAGCCTCGGCGGCGAGGACTTCTCCTGGTACCTGGAGCACGTCCCCGGCGCCATGGCCCGCCTCGGCGTCCGCACACCCGGCGACACCCGCGTCCGCGACCTGCACGCCGGCGACTTCGACGTGGACGAGGACTCCATCGAGACGGCCGTGGAACTCTTCACGGCGGCGGCCCTGCTCACCGACACGACCCCGGAGGCCTGACCCCGGCCACGCGCCCGGACCTCAGGCCTGACCCCGGCCGCGCGCCCTGGCCTCAGACCTGACCCCGGCCGCGCGCCCTGGCCTCAGACCTGACCAGGGCCGCGCGTCCTGGCCTCAGACCTGACCCGGGCCGCACGCCCGGACCCCGCCCCCGTTCGTATACCCGAGCGACGTTTTCCGGCCGGACGGACCCCTTCATCCGTCCGGCCCACGCCGTCCCCCGTCCGGCCCAGCGCCCGGCGTGTCAGGCGTACGCCCCCTGTCGCACCGGGCGCCCCCGCCGGTATAACCGGCGGTACCGGGCCGAACGCCCTCGGTCGCCCCGCGCGGCCGGTTCGCGACGATCCGATAACGACTCATGAACGGGTCTTTAACTGACATCTACGCGCGTTACGATCGCCGCGAAACCAGCGCCGGAAGAGGCGCTTTCGGTCAGTCTTGAAGGGACCCTCCTCTTGCGCCGGATCACCAGGATCACGACCGTGGGCATCGCCTCCGCGGCGCTCGCCCTCTCCGCCACCGCGTGTGGCAAGTCCTCGACGGACACCGGTTCCAGCTCCAGCTCGGACTCGAAGAACATCACGGCCGCCATCGCGTACGACATCGGCGGCCGCGGTGACCAGTCCTTCAACGACGCCGCCTACGCGGGTCTGAAGAAGGCCGAGGACGAGCTCGGCGTCAAGGGCAAGGAGGCCGAGCCGTCGGAGGGTGAGGGCGACGCCGACAAGGTGCAGCGCCTCACCGCCCTCGCCCGCGCCGGGAACAACCCGGTCATCGGTGTCGGCTTCGCCTACGCCCCGGCGATCGCCAAGGTCGCCAAGGCCTACCCGAAGACCACCTTCGGCCTCATCGACGACACCTCGGTGACCGCCCCGAACATCGCCAACCTCGTCTTCAACGAGGAGCAGGGCTCCTACCTGGCCGGCGTCGCCGCCGCCAAGACGTCGAAGACCGGCACGGTCGGCTTCATCGGCGGCGTCGAGGTCCCGCTGATCAAGAAGTTCCAGGCGGGCTTCGAGCAGGGCGTCAAGGACACCAACCCCAAGGCGAAGGTGCTCGTCCAGTACCTGACCCAGCCGCCGAACTTCGACGGCTTCTCCAAGCCCGACCTCGGCAAGGCCGCCGCGCAGGGCCAGCTCGACAAGGGCGCCGACGTGATCTACGCCGCCGCCGGTCTGGCCGGCTCGGGCTCGATCGAGGCCGCCGCCGCCGCGGACAAGTGGGCCATCGGCGTCGACTCCGACCAGTACAACCAGGCGGGTCTGGCCTCCTACAAGGACCACATCCTGACCTCGGTCACCAAGGACGTCTCGGACTCCGTCTTCAACCTGATCAAGTCGGTCAAGGACGGCAAGCCGCAGAGCGGCGAGGTCCGCTACGGCCTGGCCCAGGACGGCGTCGGCCTGGCCGACTCCAACCCGGCGTACAAGAAGATGACCGACGTCATCGCCGCCGTGGACGAGGCGAAGAAGAACATCGTCGACGGCAAGATCACGGTCAAGACCGCTCCGTAAG
Source organism: Streptomyces sp. NPDC098101 (assembly GCF_044760185.1). NCBI lineage: Bacteria > Bacillati > Actinomycetota > Actinomycetes > Kitasatosporales > Streptomycetaceae > Streptomyces > Streptomyces sp. NPDC098101. The sequence goes on from NZ_JBIWAS010000003.1 coordinate 528,868, forward strand.
GAACCGCAGGTCACCGACCTCAGGGCCCGGCGACGGTGGGACCCCCACCGGAGCCGGGCCCCGTTCCCGTACGGATTTTCACTTTCCGGCAGCGCTACGCGTGTAGATGTCTCCCTGGCACGATAGCTTCGCCCCGCCCTGCCCTCCCGCTCCCACTCCTTCCGGCCAAGGAGAGTGCGTCATCAACGCGTCCAGCCCCCCTGCCGTAGAACTGCACGGCATCACCAAGCGATTCCCCGGCGTCGTCGCCAACAAGGACATCGCCATCACGGTCCGCAAGGGCACCGTGCACGCCCTCATCGGCGAGAACGGCGCCGGCAAGTCGACCCTCATGAAGATCCTGTACGGGATGCAGAAGCCGGACGAGGGCACCATCGCCGTCGACGGCGAGCAGGTCGCCTTCTCCAGCCCCGGCGACGCCATCGCGCGCGGCATCGGCATGGTGCACCAGCACTTCATGCTCGCCGACAACCTCACCGTCCTGGAGAACGTCGTCCTCGGCGGCGAGAAGCTCTACGGCATCGGCGCCCGGGCCCGGAAGAAGATCCGCGAGATCTCCGACCAGTACGGCCTCGGGGTCCGCCCGGACGTCCTCGTCGAGGACCTCGGCGTCGCCGACCGGCAGCGCGTGGAGATCCTCAAGGTCCTCTACCGCGGCGCCCGGATCCTCATCCTCGACGAGCCGACCGCCGTCCTGGTCCCGCAGGAGGTCGACGCGCTCTTCGACAACCTGCGCGAGCTCAAGTCCGAGGGCCTGACCGTCATCTTCATCTCGCACAAGCTGGGCGAGGTCCTGAAGGTCGCCGACGACATCACCGTCATCCGCCGGGGCACCACCGTCGGCACCGCCGACCCGAGGACCGCCACCACCAAGCAGCTCGCCGAGCTGATGGTCGGCAGCGAGCTGCCCTCCCCGGAGACCCGCGAGTCGACCGTCACCGACGTGCCGATGCTCCAGGTCCGCAACCTGACCCTGTCCGAGGCCGGCGCCGTCGCCGCCGCCCCGCTCACCAGCGCGGCCCCGCCGGACCCGGCCAGGGCCGCCACCGTCCTGGAGGAGGGAGCCGAGGGCCGCAAGCTCCTCGACGACATCTCCCTCACCATCCACAAGGGCGAGATCCTGGGCATCGCGGGCGTCGAGGGCAACGGCCAGACCGAGCTCATCGAGGCCCTCATGGGCATGGCCACCCCGGACTCCGGCGTGATCGCCCTCGACGGGCAGGACATCTCCAAGGTCTCCGTGCGCAAGCGCCGCGAGGGCGGCATCGGCTACATCCCCGAGGACCGGCACCGCCACGGCCTGCTCCTGGAGGCCCCCCTCTGGGAGAACCGCATCCTCGGCCACGTCACCGAGGCCCCCAACTCCAAGCGCGGCATCCTCGACCCGAAGGCCGCCCGCAAGGACACCGAGCGGATCGTCCGCGAGTACGACGTGCGCACCCCCGGCATCGACGTCACCGCGGCCTCCCTCTCCGGCGGCAACCAGCAGAAGCTGATCGTCGGCCGCGAGATGAGCCACGCCCCCAAGTTCCTGATCGCCGCCCACCCCACCCGCGGCGTGGACGTCGGCGCGCAGGCGCAGATCTGGGACGCGATCCGGGACGCCCGCCGCGAGGGCCTGGCGGTGCTGCTGATCTCCGCCGACCTCGACGAGCTGATCGGCCTCTCCGACACCCTCCGGGTCATGTACCGCGGCAAGCTGGTCGCCGACGCCGACCCCGCCACCATCACGCCCGAGGAGCTGGGCTCCGCCATGACCGGCGCGGCCTCCGGCCACCTCGAAGGCACCGAAGAGCAGTCCGAAGACGGTGACGCCCGATGATGAAATTCGACAAGGACCGGCTGATCCTGGGCGCGGCGGGACCGGTGCTCGCGCTGGTCTCCTCGTTCGTGCTCACCGTGCTGGTGCTGCTCGCGACCGGACTCGACCCGATCGAGCCGATCCGGATCATGATCGAGAACGCCGGGTACGCCGACATCCAGGTCCTGATCGTCAACCAGACCGGGATCTACTACCTCGCGGCCCTCGCCGTGGCGGTCGGCTTCCGGATGAACCTCTTCAACATCGGCGTCGACGGCCAGTACCGGCTCGCCGCGATGGTCTCCGCCCTCGTGGGCGCCTCCGTCGAGCTGCCGGGCCCGCTGCACATCCTGCTCATCGTGCTCGTCGCGATGCTGACCGGCGCCTTCTGGTCCGGCATCGCCGGCATCCTCAAGACGACCCGCGGGGTCTCCGAGGTCGTCTCGACGATCATGCTCAACGCCATCGCGACCTCCCTGGTGGCCTGGCTGATCCTGCCGAAGAACTTCGGCGTCCAGCCCGAGGGCTCGAACAACCTCACCACCGGTGAGATCGCCGAGTCCGGCTGGTTCCCCGGCATCGACATGGGCCAGGGCAACGGCGTCATCTACGGCTTCACCTTCGTCGCCCTCGCGCTCGGCGTCGTCTACTGGTTCGTCCTCAACCGCACCCGGTTCGGCTTCGACCTGCGCGCCACCGGCGCCAGCGAGTCCGCCGCCCAGGCCAGCGGCGTCGACGCCAAGCGGATGATCCTCACCTCGATGCTGCTCTCGGGCGCGCTCGCCGGCCTCTCCGGTATGCCGACGCTGCTCGGCGAGTCCCACACGTACAGCCTCGACTTCCCGGTCGGCGTCGGCTTCACCGCCATCACCATCGCGCTGCTCGGCCGCAACCACCCGGTCGGCATCCTCTTCGCCGCCCTCCTCTTCGCCTTCCTCGACAAGGCGTCCTCGTCGCTCGACACCTTCGGTTACCCGAAGGAGATCACCAAGATCATGCAGGGCATCATCGTGATCGCCGTGGTCGTCTCCTACGAGCTCGTCCGCCGTTACGGCCTCCGTCGCCAGCAGCAGAAGGTCGGCGAGGAACTCGCCGCCGGCGGCGCCCTCAAGACCGACAAGGAGGTCTCGGCATGAGCACCGCCGCTGCCACCAAGCCGAGCGCCGCGCCCAAGGGCGGCGGACGCCGCAAGCTCACCCTGCCGTGGATCATGCTGATCGTCGCGGCCGGCCTCGTGCTCTTCTCCCTGGTCCGGGCCGTGTCCGGGGCCAACGACCTCACCTCGGTGGGCCAGGTCTCCGGCGCGCTCCAGCTCGCCGTCCCGATCGGCCTCGCCGGTCTCGGCGGTCTGTGGGCCGAGCGCGCGGGCGTCGTCAACATCGGCCTCGAAGGCATGATGGTCCTCGGCACCTGGTTCGGCGCCTGGGCGGGCTACCAGTGGGGCCCCTGGGTGGGCGTCCTCTTCGGCCTCCTCGGCGGCGCGCTGGGCGGTCTGCTCCACGCGATCATCACCGTCACGTTCAACGTGAACCACATCGTCTCCGGTGTGGCGATCAACATCCTCGCGGTCGGCTTCACCCAGTACCTGTCGAACTTCACGTTCGCCGAGGCCGAGGGCGGCTCCTCCAAGCAGTCCCCCCGCATCGAGGCGATCACCAAGATCACGATCCCAGGGCTGTCCGACTGGTTGCAGGACCTCCAGGCCAAGCACTGGTTCCTGATCTCCGACCTGGCCGGCATCCTCGGCGGCCTGGTCACCAACCTGTCGCTGCTCACCGTCGTCGCGATCCTGCTGATCCCGGCCACCTGGTGGATCCTGTGGCGCACGGCCTTCGGCCTGCGGCTGCGCTCCTGCGGCGAGAACCCGGTCGCCGCCGAGTCCCTGGGCGTCAACGTCTACAAGTACAAGTACATCGCCGTCACCGTCTCCGGCGCCCTCGCCGGCCTCGGCGGCGCCTTCCTCGCGATCGTCGCCACCGGCATCTACCAGGAGGGCCAGACCGGCGGCCGCGGCTACATCGGTCTCGCCGCGATGATCTTCGGCAACTGGATGCCCGGCGGCATGGCGCTCGGCGCCGGACTCTTCGGCTTCACCGACAGCCTCAAGCTGCGCGGCGGCGCCGAGAACGTCCACGCGCTGCTGCTCCTGGTCGCGCTGCTCCTGGTGATCGCCGCCCTCTGGCAGCTGTACAAGAAGAAGTACGTGGTCGCGGTGGTCTCCGCCGCCTTCTCCGCCGTGTTCTTCCTCTGGTACGCGCTGACCGACGAGGTCCCGAGCCAGTTCGTCGACGCCGCCCCGTACGTCACCACCCTGCTCGTGCTGGCCCTGTCGGCACAGCGCCTGAGGATGCCGAAGGCGGACGGGTTGCCCTACCGGAAGGGCCAGGGCAAGTGACCGCGGAGCTCTCCGAGGCCGACTGGGAGGCCCTGCGGGTCACGGCCCGCGAGGCGATGTCCCGCGCGTACGCCCCGTACTCGGGCTTCCCGGTCGGCGCGGCGGCCCTCGTGGACGACGGGCGGACGGTCTCCGGCTGCAACGTGGAGAACGCCTCCTTCGGCCTCGGCCTGTGCGCCGAGTGCGGGCTCGTCTCGCAGCTCCAGGCGACCGGCGGCGGCCGGCTGACCCACTTCGTCTGCGTGGACGGCCGGGGCGAGCCCCTGGTCCCCTGCGGACGCTGCCGGCAGCTGCTCTACGAGTTCGGGGGCCCCGAGCTCGTCCTGGAGACCCCGGCCGGGCTGCTGCCCCTGGCCGACATGCTCCCGCAGGCCTTCGGCCCGGACCACCTGTCGCGGTAGCACTTCGGAGCGGCCCTTCCGGCACGATGGAAGGGCCGCTCCTCCTTTCCCCCTCTATGCGCGTAGAAAGAGGCACCACCACATGGACGTCATCTCCGTCATCCGTACCAAGCGGGACAAGGGCGAGCTGAGCCCCGAGCAGATCGACTGGGTCATCGACGCGTACACCCGCGGCGCGGTCGCCGACGAGCAGATGTCCGCCCTGGCCATGGCGATCCTGCTGAACGGCATGAACCGCGACGAGATCGCCCGCTGGACCGCGGCCATGATCGCCTCCGGCGAGCGCATGGACTTCTCCTCGCTCTCCCGCCCCACCGCCGACAAGCACTCCACCGGCGGCGTCGGCGACAAGATCACCCTTCCGCTCGCCCCGCTCGTCGCCGCCTGCGGCGCGGCCGTGCCGCAGCTCTCCGGGCGCGGCCTCGGCCACACCGGCGGCACCCTCGACAAGCTGGAGTCCATCCCCGGCTGGCGCGCGCTGCTCTCCAACGAGGAGATGCTGCACGTCCTCGACACCACCGGCGCGGTCATCTGCGCGGCGGGCGACGGCCTGGCCCCGGCCGACAAGAAGCTGTACGCGCTCCGCGACGTGACCGGCACGGTCGAGGCGATCCCGCTGATCGCCTCCTCGATCATGTCCAAGAAGATCGCCGAGGGCACCGGCTCGCTGGTCCTGGACGTGAAGGTCGGCACCGGCGCCTTCATGAAGAGCATCGAGGACGCCCGCGAGCTGGCCTCCACCATGGTGCAGCTCGGCACGGACAGCGGCGTGAAGACGGTCGCGCTCCTCACCGACATGTCGACCCCGCTCGGCCTGACCGCGGGCAACGCCCTGGAGGTCCGCGAGTCCGTCGAGGTCCTCGCGGGCGGCGGCCCGGCGGACGTCGTCGAGCTGACGGTCGCGCTGGCCCGGGAGATGCTCGACGCGGCCGGGATCAAGGACGCCGACCCGGCGAAGGCCCTCGCCGACGGCTCCGCGATGGACGTCTGGCGCCGGATGATCGCGGCCCAGGGCGGCGACCCGGACGCGACCCTCCCGGTCGCCCGCGAGCAGCACGTCGTGACGGCCCCGTCCTCCGGCGTCCTGACCCGCCTCGACGCCTACGACATCGGCATCGCCGCCTGGCGCCTCGGCGCGGGCCGCGCCCGCAAGGAGGACCCGGTGCAGGCGGGCGCGGGCGTCGAGCTCCACGCCAAGCCCGGCGACACGGTCACGGCGGGCCAGCCCCTCCTGACCCTTCACACGGACACCCCGGAGAAGTTCGACTACGCCCTGGGCTCCCTGGACAACACCTGGGACATCGCCCCCACGGGCACGCCCTTCACGGCCTCCCCGATCGTCCTGGACCGCATCGCCTGACGCTTGGGCATATGCACCTGACACCTTCAGGCGAACGGGACCGGTGGACCCCCACCGGTCCCGTTCCCCATGCTGGGATGACCGCGTGAACACGTACGACGCCCCCGCCGGCCCGGGCGACGACTGGCCCGGCCTGGTGCGCCTCTGGGAGGTCGTGGACGCTCCCAAGAACTGCAAGGTGGAGATCGTCGCGGGGATCGTCACCGTGGCCCCGCCCGTCGACAACTACCACCACCTGATCGCCGGAGGCGTGCAGCGCTCCCTGTACGGGGTGATCCCGGAGACGTGGGGCATCTACCAGACGTAGGCCGTCGCCGTCCCGCCCCTCTTGGGGATGTACGTCCCCGACCTGCTGGTCGCACCCAAGACGGCCCTGCACGGGCCGGGCTTCTCCTTCCCCGCCTCGGAAGCCGAACTGGTCGTCGAGATCACCTCGCAAAGCAACGCGAACCACGACCGGGTCGCCAAGCTCCACGGCTACGCGACCGCCGCCGTCCCCCTCTACCTCCTCATCGACCGCCGGCACTCCGACCGCCCCACCGCCACCCTCTACGGTGAACCGGAGAACGGCCTGTACCGGGTCCTCGACGCGGTCGAGTTCGGCCGGGAGCTCCACCTCCCCGCCCCCTTCGACCTCACCCTCGACACCGGAACCTTTCCGCTCGGCTAGAGCCCCGTCCCCGCCAGCAGCCCCGGCAGCGTCCGCATGTCCTCGAAGACCACCGTGTCCGGGCCCGCGAGGCGGTCCGCGCGGGTCAGGCCGCCGCAGTAGCCGAAGGCGCGCATTCCGGCGGCGCGGGCCGCCTCGACGCCGTACGGGCTGTCCTCGACGACGGCGCAGCGACCGGGCGGGACGCCCATCGTGGCGGCGGCGTGCAGGAAGAGGTCCGGGGCGGGCTTGCCCCGGGCGACGTCGTGGGCGCTGAAGATCCGGTCCTCGAAGCGCTCCAGGAGCCCGGTGCGGCCGAGGTTCCGCCGGATCGTGGGGCGGCTGCCGTTGGAGGCGAGGCAGTACGGGACGGACAGCGCGTCCAGGACGTCGGTGACGCCCTCGACGGCGGTCAGCTCGGCGTCGAGCGCGTCCTCGTACCGCTGCCGGAAGGGCTCGTGCCAGCCGGGCTCCAGGGGGCGCCCGATGCGCTCCTCCAGGATCGCCGTCAGGACCTCGTGGGAGGAGCCCACGAACCGCTCGACGATCTCCGCCTCGGTGAACTCCGCCCCGAGCCCGGCGAACACCTCCCGGTCCACCCGGCAGTAGATCCGCTCGCTGTCCACCAGCACGCCGTCGCAGTCGAAGATCACCAGTTCGACAGGTTCGAGAGTCATGATCGGGAGCCTAGTCAGCGGGTCCTCCGATGAGTTCCCGCCCCCGGCCCGGTCTCATCGGACGTGGACACCAGTCGGCCGGGCACCAGCCGGCCCCTCGTCGTGACCCTGACCGCCCGGCCCGGGCGGGAGGAGGTCGACCGTCTCTGCGCGGAACTCGCCGCCGCCCCGCCGACCGAGGTCGTCTGCGAGGCAGGCGCGCTCGCGCCCGCAGGCCTCGCCGCCGTCGACGCCCTCGCCCGGCTGAAGCTCACGGCGACCCGGCACGGCCACCGCCTCCGCCTCCACGGAGCGGGCCCCGAGCTGCGGGCCCTGCTCCGGCTCACCGGGCTCGAAGACCGCCTAGGCCTCCAGCCGTGACGGCAGGTCGAAGAGCGGGAACCAGCGGTCGGTGTCCAGGAAGAAGTCCATCCCCGCCACCTTGCCCTCCCGCAGCTCCAGGACGATCAGCGCCCACGGGCCGAAGCCGCCCGCCGGGTCCGGGTGGTACTGCGCGAACGCCGGCGAGCCGTTCGCCACGGTCGGCACCAGCCTGGAGCCCGCGCAGACCTCGCCCACGCCCAGCATCCAGCCCACGATGTCCTCGTGACCCCGGAGCCACAGGTCGTACGGCGGCATGGACATCGTCGCGTCCTCGTGGAGGAGCGCGGTCAGCGCCTTCATGTCGTAGCCCTCGAAGGCCGCCACGTACCGCTCCAGGAGCGCCTTCTGCTCCTCGTCCAGCGGGTCCGCCGGGTCGGAGGCGGCCGGCGCCTGCTCGGCCAGGGTCGCGCGGGCCCGCTGCAGCGCGCTGTTCACCGAGGCCACCGAGGTGTCGAGCAGCTCCGCGACCTCGCTCGCCCGCCACGCGAGCACCTCGCGCAGGATGAGGACCGCCCGCTGCTTGGGCGGCAGGTGCTGGAGCGCGGCCACGAACGCGAGCCGCACGGTCTCCCGGGAGACGGCCGCCTCCGCCGGGTCCGCCACCGAGGGCAGCACCCGCCCGTCCGGCACCGGCTCCAGCCAGGTGATCTCGGGCTGCTTCACCAGCTGCGCCCGCGCGACCGGCGTCGGCGACGTCAGGTCCATCGGCCGCGCCCGCCGGTTCCCCGCGCTCAGCGCGTCGAGGCAGACGTTGGTCGCGATCCGGTACAGCCAGGACCGCAGCGAGGAGCGGCCCTCGAAGGAGTCGAGCGCCTTCCAGGCCCGCACCATCGTGTCCTGCACCGCGTCCTCGGCCTCGAAGGAGGAGCCGAGCATCCGGTAGCAGTAACCGGTCAGCTCACGGCGGTACTTGTCGAGTTCCTCGGTCGTCGCGACCACGGTGTCGCTCATCGGTCCACACCCCGCTCACCCTCACCGGCACCCGTCCGGTGCCGATGAGAGCGAAGCTACCGCAGCCCACTGACAGCCGCGGTCACGTTCCCGGCTTGCGCCCGTAGACGTAGACGTCGTCCCCGTTCCGCAGCAGGTTCCAGTACGCCTTCGCGTCGGCCGACGTCATGTTGACGCAGCCGCCCGAGCCCGGCGGGTTCCACATGGACTTGGTGGTCGAGTGGAAGGCCTGGCCGCCGTCGAAGAACTGCGAGTACGGCATGGAGACGTTGTAGAGCGTCGACCAGTGGTTGATGCTCCGCCAGTAGACCTTCTTGAGGCCGGTACGGGTCTCGGTCCCGTCCTTGCCCGTGCGCACCGGCACCGGACCGTACTTCAGCTTGGCGCCGTCCTGGATCCAGCTCAGCTGCCGGGTCAGGTCCACGCAGGCGATCCGGCCCTTGTTGGTCGGACACTTGCGGTCCTTGTTCGGGTTCTTCCCGGCCGCCCGCTGCTGGAGCATCGTGTTCATGGTGCGCCAGGTGATCTCCCCGGCGTACCCGGCGGTCGGCGTGATCCCGTGCTTCTTCTGGAAGCCCTGGATGGCCTTGCAGTCGGCGGACGACTGGCGCCCGTCGGCCTTCAGGCCCAGGAACTTCTCCACCTGCTTCTGGTACGGGCCGGTGGTCACGTTGCAGGAGGCGGCCTCCGCCGTCCCCGTCCCGAGCGCGACCGTCAGCGGCACCACCAATGCCGTCAGACCGGCCGTGACGGCCGCCTTCCGACCCGTCCGGCGTATGACTTCCCTCATGATCCTCTGCACCCCCTGGAGTCCTGTCCCTGAAGACGTACGGGGGAGCCCGGCGGTTGCGGCCCGCCCCGGGAAGTACGGGGCCGGGAGCACGGGCCGTCAGACGGTCGCCGGACGGATCCGCCGGGCCTCCACGCGCGCGCTGTGCGTGCCGTACAGGGTGATCGAGACGACGCCGAGGACCGCGACCAGACCGATCAGGACCGTGCCCGCCCAGCCGCCCGCGTGGAAGGCGACCGCGCCGAGCGTGCCGCCCGCGCTGGAGCCCAGGTAGTACGCCGACTGGTACAGCGCCGAGGCCTGCGCCCGACCGGTCTTCGCCGTGCGGCTCACCGAGGAGGACGCGACCGCGTGGCCCGCGAAGAAGCCGGCCGTGATGAGGACGAGGCCCGCCAGGACCGCCGGGAGCGCGTCGGAGAGCGAGAGCAGCAGGCCCGCGGCCGTGGTGGAGACCGCCAGGTAGAGCGCCCCGCGCCGGCCCAGCCGCCCGACCAGCTTCCCGGCCGCCGCCGAGGAGACCGTGCCGACCAGGTACACCAGGAAGATCGAGCCGATCACGCCCTGCGGCAGCGAGAACGGGGCCTCCACCAGGCGGTAGCCGATCACGGTGTACACCGCGCCGAAGACCGTCATGAACAGGGCGCCGATCGCGTACAGCCGCATGAGCAGCGGGTCGGCGAGGTGCGTGCGGACGGTCCGGGCGAGCGCCTTCGGGTTCAGCGTGCCGGGCGTGAAGTGGCGGGCCTTCGGGAGCAGCGCCCGGAAGGCGAGCGCGCACGCCAGGGAGAGCAGGCCGACGGCGGCCAGGCCCGCGCGCCAGCCCCACAGCTGGGCGACCCAGCCGGACACGATCCGGCCGCTCATGCCGCCGATGGAGTTGCCCGCCACGAAGAGGCCGATCGCGCCGATCAGCGCCTTGGGCCGCACCTCCTCGGCCAGGTACGCCATCGCGGAGGCCGGGAGCCCGGCGAGCGCCGCGCCCTGGAGGGCGCGCAGCGCGACAAGCGACTCCAGGTTCGGCGCGAGCGGCACCAGGAGCGCGAGGGCGACGGCGACGGCGAGGGAGGCGGTCATCAGCGTGCGCCGGCCGAAGCGCTCCGAGAGGGCGCTGAGCGGCAGGACGCACAGGGCGAGGGCGCCGGTCGCGGCGGAGACCGTCCACGAGGCGGCCGACGCGGTGGCGCCGAACCCGGCGGAGATCGCCGGGAGGAGGGCCTGCGTGGAGTAGAGGAGGGTGAAGGCGGCGAGTCCGGCGGCGAAGAGCGCGAGGCTCATGCGGCGGTAGCCGGGGGCACCGGGGGCGAGACGGGTGTCGGCGGACGCGAGGGTGGCGGCCGCCTTGGTACTGGCGGAAGGCATGTCACGAACGTAGGACGGCAGGTTTCATGCGTCCAATGCACGGAACTGCTGTAATCGTTCCCATGGCGCATGAGTACAGGTCACAGCCCCGGCTGTCACCGAGCAGTAACGAAGAAGACATGGGACCGCTGCTCGCGCCCCGGCTCGCGTACTTCGCGGCCGTCGCCCGGCACGAGCACGTGACCAGGGCCGCGGCCGAGATGGGCGTCCCGCAGTCCACGCTCTCGCGGGCGATGGTCCGGCTCGAACAGGACCTCGGCGTGGCCCTCTTCGCCCGCCGGGGCCGCACGGTCTCCCTCACCCCGGCGGGCCGCCGCTTCCTCACCGCCGCCGAGCGGGCCCTCGCCGAGGTGGAGCGGGCCGCCGACACCGTACGGGCCGACGCCGACCCGGCCGCCGGGCGGGTCGCCTTCGGGTTCCTGCACACCATGGGCTCCGAGACCGTCCCCGGGCTCATCCGCGCCTTCCGGGTCGACCACCCCCGGGTCCGCTTCACCCTCGTCCAGAACTACGGCGAGGCCATGATCGAGCGGCTGCGGGCCGGCGACCTCGACCTCTGCCTGACCTCGCCGGTGCCGGACGCCCCCGACCTGGTGGCCCGGCGCCTGGACGAGCAGCGGCTGCGGCTGGTCGTCCCGGACGACCACCGGCTCGCGGGCCGCAAGCGGGTGCGGCTCGCGGAGGCCGCCGACGAGACCTTCGTGACCCTGGAGCCGGGGTACGGGCTGCGCCGCATCACCGACGACCTGTGCGCGGAGGCCGGGTTCAGGCCCCGGGTCGCCTTCGAGGGCGAGGAGGCCGAGACCCTGCGCGGCCTGGTCGCCGCCGGTCTCGGCGTCGCCCTGCTGCCCCCGCCGGCCGTGCCCCGGCCCGGGGTCGTCGAGCTGACCGTCACCGCCCCGCGCGCGGTCCGCGAGATCGGGGTCGCCTGGCTCGACGGCCACCCGGACACGGCCCCGGTGGCCGCCTTCAAGAAGTTCCTCCTGAGCAGACGCGGCCACCTGCTCCCGAAGGAGCCCTCGCCGCCGGCGTGAGACCGCTCTCCGGGGCCTACTTCCGCCGCGCGCCCCCGAACCCCGCCGCGAGCGGCATCCGCAGCCCGAGCGGCGGGGGCGCGGCGAAGGCGTCGGTCAGCGGCCGGGCGACCGGCCGGGCGAAGAGGGCGCCGAGGACGAAGTCGGCGGCCAGGGCCCGGACCTCGTCCGCGTACTGGCGCAGCGCGTGGCCGTCCGAGTGCACCTCGAAGCGGCAGGTGTCCCGGTTCGCCTTCTTGGCCCGCTGGGCGAAGCGGAACGACAGCTCCGGGTCGGTGCGCGCGTCGTTCGTGCCGTGCACGAGCAGCACCCGGCGCCCCGTCAGCTGCCGTACCGGCTCCGGCTCCGCCGCCACGTCGTCCTCCGGCAGCCAGGGGGCGAGCGCCAGGACCGCGCCGACCGCCTCCTCCCCGGCCGCCCGCAGCGCGGCCCGCCCGCCGAGCCCGTGCCCGGCCAGGCAGACCGGGACGTCGCCGTAGCGCCGCACCGCCTCCGCGACCGCCCAGGAGGCGTCCGCCGCGAGACCGGCGTCCGTGCCGTTCCAGCCGCGCGCCCGGTAGCGCACCACGTGCGCCACCAGCCCCTCGGACCGGCCCGCCCGCACCAGGGCGCGCCCGAGCGGGAGCATCGCCGCGTGGGCCCGCGCGGAGGCCCGCCGCCGCGACGACGGCTCCCCGTCCGGCAGGAGCAGCACCACACCGCCCACCGCCGACGTGCCGGAACCTGCGACGGACCGTCCGAGCCGGGGTCTCCGTGCGTCGGGCGGCCCCACGAGTGCGAAGTGCGCCATGGCAGAACAGTCTCAGAAGCCGAGGTGTACGCCAGCCGTACGCGCGGTCACTGTTACGTATCGCCGCCCGCGCTTCGAACGGACGTGCCCGGCAAGCCCGTTCGACGCCGAGGGGCGCCGCCGCGAACGGACGGGAGGACGTGCGCCACGAGGGGCGCTCTACGCGCGTAGGGGCTAGAGTGCGGCAATGACGAGCCAGACCCACAGCGTCCCCACCGCGGACCAGATCCGCCGCGCCCCGAAGGTGCTGCTCCACGACCACCTCGACGGCGGGCTGCGCCCCGGCACGATCATCGAACTCGCCCGCGAGCAGGGCTACGAGAACCTCCCCGAGACCGAACCCGACAAGCTCGGCGTCTGGTTCCGGGAGGCCGCCGACTCCGGGTCCCTGGAGCGGTACCTGGAGACCTTCGCGCACACCTGCGCCGTCATGCAGACCCGGGAGGCCCTCTTCCGCGTCGCCGCCGAGTGCGCCGTCGACCTCGCCGAGGACGGCGTCGTGTACGCCGAGGTCCGCTACGCCCCCGAGCAGCACCTGGAGGGCGGCCTCACCCTCGAAGAGGTCGTGGAGGCCGTCAACGCGGGCTTCCGCGAGGGCGAGCGGCAGGCCAGGGCCGGCGGCCACCGCATCCGGGTCGGCGCCCTGCTCACCGCCATGCGGCACGCGGCCCGCTCCCTGGAGATCGCCGAACTCGCCAACGCGTACCGCGACTCCGGCGTCGTCGGCTTCGACATCGCGGGCGCCGAGGCCGGCTACCCGCCCACCCGCCACCTCGACGCCTTCGAGTACCTGAAGCGGGAGAACAACCACTTCACGATCCACGCCGGCGAGGCCTTCGGGCTCCCCTCCATCTGGCAGGCGCTCCAGTGGTGCGGCGCCGACCGCCTCGGCCACGGCGTCCGGATCATCGACGACATCGAGGTCGCCGACGACGGCTCGGTGCGCCTCGGCCGCCTCGCCGCCTACGTCCGCGACAAGCGCATCCCGCTGGAGATGTGCCCCTCCTCCAACCTCCAGACCGGCGCCGCCGCCTCGATCGGCGAGCACCCCATCGGTCTGCTCCGCACCCTGCACTTCCGCGCCACGGTCAACACCGACAACCGCCTCATGAGCGGCACGAGCATGAGCCGGGAATTCGAGCTCCTGACCGAGGCGTTCGCTTACACGCTCGACGACATGCAGTGGTTCACGGTCAATGCGATGAAATCAGCGTTCATTCCTTTCGATGAACGACTCGCCATGATCAATGAGGTCATCAAGCCCGGATACGCCGAGCTCCGGTCCGAATGGCTGTTCCAGCAGACCGCCGCGACCAGCGGATCTTCCGGTACGGAGGACTGAACGGAGCCCTCGGGAAGGGACGGAGGCGGCCGGGGCGGCGCGACACCCGGCCGCTTTCCGGTGTTTGCGGAGGGGTCCGGCGCTGGTTAGGTTGCAGAGCCGCTCTGCATTCCCCATTCCCCGGATTTCCCCGCACGGCTTTCCCGAAGCCCCCGGATTCCCCCAAGGAAGATTCTCAGATGAAGCAGTCCGCCAAGAAGCTCGGTGTCGTCGCCCTCGGTGCCGCTTTCGCCGCTGCCGCCGCCGGCACGGCCTCCGCCGCCCCGGTCGCGCCCGCCGCCCCCGACGCGCTCGGCCTGGTGACCCAGACCCTGCCGCTGGGCGACGGCCTCACCGAGCTCCCCGACGGTGCCGCCGAGTCCCTCGGCGCCGGGCAGGGCGCCCTCGGCCAGGGCCTGGACCAGGGTGTGAAGACCCTCCCGGCCGCCGCCGGCCAGGCCACCCAGAACCTCCCGCTCGACGCCGCCACCGGCGGCCTCGGCGCCACCCCGCTCGGCGGCCTCCTCGGTGGCCTGCCGCTGAACGGCCTCCCCCTGAACGGCCTGCCGCTCGGCTGACCCACCCCGTACGCACGCCGAAGGGGCGCACCCCCGGAACCTTCCCGGGGGTGCGCCCCTTCGGCGTGTGCCGGCGGCCTCTACCAGGCCTCGCGCGCCGTCTTCCGCTCCGACGGCAGCAGCAGCCACAGCGCCAGGTACAGCAGGAACTGCGGGCCCGGCAGCAGACAGGACACCAGGAAGATCACGCGCATCGTCGTCGCGGAGGTGCCGAAGCGCCGGGCGAGCGCCGCGCACACCCCGCCGATCACGCGTCCGTCACGGGGGCGGATGAGTGCGGCCATGGTGGGCTCCTTCGGAGTCGGTCCGGGAGCCGCTCCGTCGGGCTCCCGATGACTCCATACTGCCGCCGGAAAGGGGACGAAGCGTCGGTCTACCGGGCGATCGGGACCCTGGGAATCGTCGGGGTCGCACCCTGAGAACCCTCGTTCCGCAGCAGGGCGGAACCCCGGCCGCGACCGGTCCCTCCGGAGGACCCCGGACGGCCCGCGTCCGACCTGCGGCGCAGCCAGGTCCGCCCGGCCGGGACGAGCAGGAGGTGCGCGAGGACCACGCCCGCCGTGTTCAGGAGCACCGAGTCCACGTCCACCACCTGCCCCGGCACCGCGGTCTGCAGCAGCTCCACCGCGAGCGACACCAGGGCCCCGGCGGCGGCCGTCCGGACCAGCGAGGCCCAGCCGGGGACGTCGAGCCGCCCGTCGGCCATCGGGAGCAGCACCCCGAGCGGGGCGAGCAGCAGCAGGCCCTCGCCGATCAGCCGGGCCGCCTCGACGGAGCCCAGCGCGAGATCGGCCCGGAGGCCGTCCAGGGGGATCGTGTTCGGCGCGGTCACCCAGGCCACGTCCCGTGGGCGCAGGCTGACCCAGGCGACGAGCAGCAGATGCGCGACGAGGAGGACGAACCCCGTCGCGCGGACGACCACGGCGGCACTGCCGCCCGAACCTTGACGCTGCACGCCCCCCAAGACGTCCCCCGGAGCGGAATCGGTTCCGCCGGGCGACGACTCAGCCGGTCGGGGCCGCGGGCGGCGATCCCGGGACCGGCCCCGAGGCCGAGGCCGTCGCGGTCGGCGGCGGGGCCGTCGGCGGGGCGGACTCCGGGCGCTCGCGCAGCTCCGTCGTACAGCGGTAGCGCTTCGGCGCGTACGAGCCGGGGCCGCCGAGCAGGACCGTGCGGTCGCTCGTGCCCGCCGAGCTCTCCGCGAAGGAGCAGACCAGCTGCGACAGCGCGACCGGCGCCAGGTCCTCCGGCTGCCGGCTCAGCCGCAGCGTGCCCGCCGGATCGTTCCGCTGCCCGCCGCCCACCGTCAGCGGACCGCGCACCGCGGTCGTGAACCCGGCCCGCCGCTCGCTCTCCGAGGGCGCGGCGAGCAGCTGCGTCAGCAGCAGCCGGGCCGTCCGCACCGGATCGGCGTCCGCCTTGCCCTCCGGCAGCGGCGACCGGCGCTCCACCGTCTCCAGCTGCGAGCCGCAGACCAGGAACACCCGGACCGGCACGCCCCGGGCCGCCGTCCCCGGCGTCCCCTCCTCGGCCGTGCTGCACGGCACCCGGGACGGGGCTGCGCCCGCGTCCACCGGGACCGACGTCGTCCTGATCCCGCAGCCGGTGACCAGGGCGGCCAGCACGACCGCTCCGGCCGTGCGCCCGAAGGTGCCGCGCCTCACGCTTCCTCCACCTCGCCCCGGCCGCTGCGGGTCTTGACCTCGCTCGTGATCCCCGAGGCGTCCAGGGGCAGCCGCAGCACGAACACCGCGCCGTCCACCGTCCCGTCCTCGCCCACCGAGTTCGACGCCGTGATCGAACCGCCGTGGATCAGGGCGTTCTCCATGGCGATCGACAGGCCCAGACCGCTGCCCTCCGACCGGGGCCGGGACGCGCTGGCCTTGTAGAAGCGGTCGAAGACGTGCGGCAGCACCTCCTCGGGGATGCCGGGACCGTGGTCGCGGACCGCGATGACCAGCTCCCCGTCCTCCGTGCGCACCGACACCCGCACCGGCGAACCGCCGTGCTTGAGCGCGTTCCCGATCAGGTTCGCCAGGATCACGTCGAGCCGGCGCGGATCGAGCGGCGCCACGATCCCGCGCTCGGCGTCCAGGTCCACCGCGTCCAGCCACGCGCGCGCGTCCACGCACGCCGTGATCTGGTCGGCGATGTCCACCTCGTCGAGGACCAGCCGGGCGGTGCCGGCATCGAAGCGGGTCACCTCCATCAGGTTCTCCACCAGGTCGTTCAGGCGCCGGGTCTCACTCACCACGAGCGCCACCGCCGGGGCGATCATCGGGTCCAGGGAGTCCTGCTCGTCCTCCAGGACCTCCGTGACGGCCGTCAGGGCGGTCAGCGGGGTCCGCAGCTCGTGCGACATGTCGGCCACGAAGCGCCGCGAGGACTCCTCCCGGGCGCTCATGTCCGCGACCTTCTTCTGCAGCGACTCGGCCGCCCCGTTGAACGTCCGGGTGAGGTCGGCCAGTTCGTCCGCGCCGGTGACCCGCAGCCGGGTGTCGAGCTTGCCCTCGCCGAGCTGCCGCGCCGCCTCCCCGAGCCGGTGCACCGGGCGCAGCACGGTCGTCGCCGCGACCTGCGCGAGCAGCACCGAACCGGCCACCGCGAGCGCGGTGGCGATCCCGAGCGACCAGGCCAGCGAGTTCAGATCGGCCTTCTCCGCCGCCAGCGACTTGAACATGTAACCGGCGGGGCCGCCGCCGTCGATCCGCGTCCCGCCCACCAGGTACGGCGTCCCGCCCCGCTCCGTCCGCTGCCAGAACAGGTGGTACGGATACGGGTTGGCGTCCGTCACCGGCCGCCGGGTGTCCACCGCGTCCCGCAGCGAACGCGGCACGTCGGCCAGGGTGAAGTCGTCCGGGTCCGAGGCGCCCACGATCGGCTTGCCCTCGTCCCGCTCGCCGAGCAGCAGCACCTGGTAGCCCGCGCTGCCGCTCGCCATCTGCTCGGCGGTCCGCCGCAGGTCGTCCTGGCCGGGCCGCAGCGGCAGCGTCGCCACCCGGTTCTGCATCTCCTGCCGGAAGTCGTTGAGCGCCCCGTCCTGGGTGCGGGTCAGCACCGCCTCGCGGTTGAGCCAGTACGCGATGCCGGAGGCCGCGACGGCCGCGGTGAGCGCCACCAGCGCGAAGACGACCACGAGCCGCAGGCGCAGGCTGGAGAGGCGCAGCCGCGCGAGGATCCCTCGGCTCACGCAGGAACGTCCAGCCGGTAGCCGACGCCGCGCACGGTGCGGATCAGGGTCGGCGAGGACGGCACGTCCTCCACCTTGGCGCGCAGCCGCTGCACACAGGCGTCGACGAGCCGCGAGTCGCCCAGGTAGTCGTGCTCCCACACGAGCCGCAGCAACTGCTGCCGGGACAGCGCCTGCCCGGGCCGCCGGCTCAGCTCCAGGAGCAGCCGCAGCTCGGTCGGGGTCAGCTGGAGGTCCTCGCCGTTCTTGGTGACCGTCATCGCCGACCGGTCGATGACCAGCGAGCCGTACGTCGCCGAGTCCGTCGACTCCCGCTCCCCGCGCCGCAGCACGGCCCGGATGCGGGCGTCCAGGACGCGGCCCTGCACGGGCTTGACGACGTAGTCGTCGGCCCCGGACTCCAGGCCCACGACCACGTCGATGTCGTCGCTGCGCGCGGTCAGCAGGATGATCGGCAGCTGATCGGTCCGGCGGATCCGCCGGCACACCTCGAAGCCGTCGATGCCGGGCAGCATGACGTCGAGCACGACCAGGTCCGGCCGCTGCTCGCGCAGCAGCTGGAGGCCGTCCTCGCCCGTGGCGGCGGTGGCCACCCGGTGACCCTGCCGGGACAGGGACAGCTCCAGGGCCGTACGGATGGCGTCGTCGTCCTCGATCAGCAACAGAAAAGGCACGGCAGCATTCTGTCTCATTCGGCCGTCCGAGTTCGACCGCCAGGAACCACGCTTCCGCGACGGGCCCTGTGACACGCCTGTGACAGTCGGCGGACAACGCCATGAAGTCCCGGGGGCAAGCTTCTTGGCACACGGACCGAAACACACTCCAGCCGACGGGGGGCGCGAGATGAACGCACTGCACAGCACCAGCTCAAGCGCAGTTGTCACGCGTCTCCACGACGTCGTGCGGAGCACGGAGAAGTCCGGCGCGGTAACGAACGGACGGGGGTGCGTTCGCAGCGTCGGACGTCAGCGCAAGGCGCCGTACATGGTGGCCGTCGCTGACGGGGGAGCGGTGTACGGGGAGGCCACGGGGGAACGCTCCGGCTGTTCGGAGGCCGAGTTCACGGCCTACGTCCAGGAGCGTCGGGCCTCCCTGTACGCCACCGCCTACCACCTCACCGGTGACCGTTTCGAGGCCGAGGACCTGCTCCAGAGCGCGCTGTTCTCCACGTACCGCGCCTGGGACCGGATCAGCGACAAGGCCGCGGTCGGCGGATACCTCCGCCGGACCATGACCAATCTGCACATCAGCGCCTGGCGCCGGCGCAAGCTCAACGAGTACCCCACCGAGGAGCTGCCGGAGACGGTCGGCGAGACGGACGCGATGCGGGGCACGGAGCTGCGCGCGGTCCTGTGGCAGGCGCTGGCCCGGCTGCCCGAGCTCCAGCGCACGATGCTGGTGCTGCGGTACTACGAGGGCCGGACCGATCCGGAGATCGCGGAGATCCTGGACATCAGTGTCGGCACGGTGAAGTCGAGCATCTGGCGCTCGCTGCGGCGACTGCGCGAGGACGAGGTGCTGAGCTTCGGCCGTGACGAGGAGGAGTCCTTCGGCGAGCTGGTGGCCTGAAGGTCGGGGGGAAAGACCCCCGGGAGCCCACGGGGGAAACGGGGCTCGCGGGGGGACCACGGGGGAACGTGGGGGGACCGTACGGGGGTACGGGGGAAAAGAAGAAGCGGATCGTACGGGCCCGGGGGTCTCGTACGGTCCGCTTCTCGCGTGTCGGGGAAAGTCCCTACGGGCGGGCGGCCGGGGTGCGGTGACGGCCCGCCGCCGCGGCGGCCAGCCGGCCCAGGGCCTCCGGCTTGGCGCAGGGATGGGCGCCGAGCTCCGCCTGGCGGGCCACGATCGCGCGCTCGGCCCGCATCAGGCGCCAGCCCCGGCGCAGCAGGAACGGCACCGACTTGCGGCCCTCCCTGAGGTCCCGGGCGAGCCGGCGGCGGAACGTCGTCGAGGGGCGGCCGCGCAGACAGATCGCGTCGGCCAGCACCCCGAGGTCGCGGCAGCGGGCCACGATCTCGGCCGCGAAGATCCCCTCCGCCACGAACAGCGGGGTCCGGCCGATGTCCAGCCCCTCCCGGCCCGTGCGGGAGCTGGTGGCGAGGTCGTACACGGGGACGTCGGTCCGCCCCGTACGGCACAGCTCGACGACGGCGGAGACGGCGGCGTCCGCGTCCCAGGACTGCGGCGAGTCCCAGTCGATGTCGGCGCTGCCGTCGACGAGCGGGAGCGACGGGTCGTCGTGCTCCTTGTAGAAGTCGTCGAGGCGCAGGACCGGGAGGCCGGTGACGGCGGCGAGGGACGACTTGCCGGAGCCGGAGGGGCCCGTCAGCAGGACGACCCGGGTCGGGATCGGTTGGGAACTCACGGAACACCAGTGTGAGGCATTCCCCCGTGCAGGGGACCCTCAGGGAGGGCGTTGGTATCGGGCGTCACACCTCCACTACTGTCGGTGTCCGCCCGAACACCCCCTGGAAGGAACGCCATGGCGCGTCACGCAGCCCCCCGCACCTCCCGTCGCAGCGCCCTGCTCAAGGCCGGACTCACCGTCACGGCGGCGGGCGCCGCGCTGGTCGGCGCGGGGGCCGGGGCCCAGGCCGCCGCCCCGGTGCCGCTGCCGGTGGACTCCCTGGCGCGGACGGACGCCGCGGCGGCCGGGGCGGGCGCGCTCGGCGGGGTCGGCCACGCCCTCGGCCCGCTGACCCGGCTCCAGCTCGACCCGCTGGCCAACACCGGCGTCGACCCCCTCGACAACGGACTCGGCACCCAGGTCGCCGACTTCAAGCCGGTCGGCACGAACCTGGTCACCGACCACCTCACGAAGGGCGGGGCCGTGGCGGACCTGCCGGTGGTCGGACCGCTGACGCAGGGGCTGGTGCCGTAACGCGGACGCGGCGAAGGGCCCCCGGGGTCGCCCCGGGGGCCCTTGCCGTGCGCGTCTTCTAGTACGAGGAGCCGGAGGCGCCCAGGCTGCCCGTCGGGTGCCAGACCGTCTTCGTCTCCAGGAACGCGGTCATGCGGTCCGTGCCCGGGGACTCCGCGAAGTCCTCGGTGCGGCGGCGCAGCACGCGCTTCAGGTTGTCCGCGGCCGCGATCTCCAGCTCGCGGGCGAGGTCGTCGTCGGCCGCGCCCGTCAGGTCGATCGCGTTGACGTCCTGGTGGGCCGCGAGGTGCGGACCCATCTCGGAGGCCTTGCCGGAGAGGACGTTGACCACGCCGCCCGGCAGGTCGGAGGTGGCGAGCACCTCGCCCAGGGAGAGCGCGGGCAGCGGGGCCTTCTCGCTCGCGACCACCACGACCGTGTTGCCCGTCGCGATCACCGGGGCGATCACCGAGACCAGGCCCAGGAAGGACGAGTCCTGCGGGGCCAGGACCGTGACGACACCGGTCGGCTCCGGGGTGGAGAGGTTGAAGTACGGGCCCGCGACCGGGTTGGCGCCGCCCACGACCTGGGCGATCTTGTCGGTCCAGCCCGCGTACCAGACCCAGCGGTCGATCGCGGCCTCGACGACCGCGGCCGCCTTGGACTTCGACAGGCCCTCCGCCTCCGCGACCTCGCGGACGAACTGCTCCCGGCGGCCCTCCAGCATCTCGGCGACGCGGTAGAGGATCTGGCCGCGGTTGTACGCGGTCGCGCCCGCCCAGCCGCCGAAGGCCTTGCGGGCGGCGACGACCGCGTCACGGGCGTCCTTGCGGGAGGACAGGGGCGCGTTCGCCAGCCACTTGCCTTTGGAGTCCGTCACCTCGTACACCCGGCCGCTCTCGGAGCGGGGGAACTTGCCCCCGACGTACAGCTTGTAGGTCTTGAAGACGTTCAGACGGTTCGCGTCAGACATCGAGGTAGGCCTCCAGACCGTGACGGCCGCCCTCGCGGCCGAAGCCCGACTCCTTGTAGCCGCCGAAGGGCGAGGTCGGGTCGAACTTGTTGAACGTGTTGGCCCAGACGACCCCGGCCCGGAGCTTGTTCGCCACCGCGAGGATGCGGGAGCCCTTCTCCGTCCAGATGCCCGCCGACAGGCCGTACTGGCTGTTGTTGGCCTTCGCCACGGCCTCGTCGGGCGTACGGAAGGACAGCACCGACAGGACCGGGCCGAAGATCTCGTCGCGGGCGATGGTGTGCGCCTGCGTGACGCCCGTGAAGAGCGTCGGGGCGAACCAGTAGCCGGCGGACGGGATCTCGCAGGCGGCGGTCCAGCGCTCGGCGCCCTCCGCCTCGCCCCGCTCGACCAGGTCGGTGATGCGGGCCAGCTGCTCCGAGGAGTTGATGGCGCCGATGTCGGTGTTCTTGTCCAGCGGGTCGCCGAGGCGGAGCGTGGACAGGCGGCGCTTGAGCGCGTCGAGCAGCTCGTCCTGGACGGACTCCTGGACCAGGAGGCGGGAGCCCGCGCAGCAGACCTGGCCCTGGTTGAAGAAGATGCCGTTGACGATGCCCTCGACGGCCTGGTCGATCGGGGCGTCGTCGAAGACGATGTTGGCGCCCTTGCCGCCCAGCTCCAGGGTCACCTTCTTGTCCGTGCCCGCGACCGAGCGCGCGATGGCCTTGCCGACGGCGGTCGAGCCGGTGAAGGCGACCTTGTCGACGTCCGGGTGCTCGACGAGCGCGGCACCGGCGTCCCCGTACCCGGGAAGGATGTTGACGACGCCCTTCGGCAGCCCGGCCTGGCGGCAGATGTCCGCGAAGAACAGGGCGGTCAGCGGGGTCGTCTCGGCGGGCTTCAGGACGACCGTGTTGCCGGTCGCGAGCGCCGGGGCGATCTTCCACGCCAGCATGAGCAGCGGGAAGTTCCACGGGATGACCTGGCCGGCCACGCCCAGCGGGCGCGGGTTCGCGCCGTAGCCCGCGTGGTCGAGCTTGTCGGCCCAGCCCGCGTAGTAGAAGAAGTGCGCGGCGACCAGGGGGAGGTCCGCGTCGCGGGTCTCCTTGATCGGCTTGCCGTTGTCCAGGGTCTCCAGGACGGCCAGCTCGCGGCTGCGCTCCTGGATGATCCGGGCGATCCGGAAGAGGTACTTGGCGCGCTCGGAACCGGGCAGCGCGGACCACTTCTCGAAGGCCTTGCGGGCCGCCTTCACCGCGCGGTCGACGTCCTCGGCGCCCGCGCGGGCGACCTCGGACAGGACCTCCTCGGTGGAGGGGGAGACGGTCTTGAAGACCTTGCCCTCGGCCGCGTCGACGAACTCGCCGTCGATGAACAGGCCGTAGGAGGGGGCGATGTCGACGACGGACCGGGACTCGGGCGCCGGCGCGTACTCGAATGCAGATGCCATGTTGATCAGTCCACCGTCACGTAATCGGGGCCGGAGTAGCGGCCGGTCGCCAGCTTCTGGCGCTGCATCAGCAGGTCGTTGAGCAGGCTGGAGGCGCCGAAGCGGAACCAGTGGTTGTCCAGCCAGTCCTCGCCCACGGTCTCGTTGACGAGCACCAGGAACTTGATCGCTTCCTTGGTGTTGCGGATGCCGCCGGCCGGCTTCACGCCCACCTGCACGCCGGTCTGGGCGCGGAAGTCGCGCACGGCCTCCAGCATGAGGAGCGTGTTCGCCGGGGTGGCGTTGACCGCGACCTTGCCGGTCGAGGTCTTGATGAAGTCCGCGCCGGCCATCATGCCGAGCCAGGAGGCGCGGCGGATGTTGTCGTACGTGGACAGCTCGCCGGTCTCGAAGATCACCTTGAGGCGGGCGCGGTCGCCGCACTCCGCCCTGATCGCGGCGATCTGCTCGTACACCTCCAGGTAGCGGCCGGCGAGGAAGGCGCCACGGTCGATGACCATGTCGATCTCGTCGGCCCCGGCGGCGATGGCGTCGGCCGTGTCGGCGAGCTTCACGGGGAGCGCGGCGCGGCCGGCCGGGAAGGCGGTGGCGACCGAGGCGACCTTGACGCCGGAGCCCGCGAGGGCGGCCTTGGCGGTGGCCACCATGTCGGGGTAGACGCAGACGGCGGCGGTCGTCGGGGTCGTGCGGTCGGTCGGATCGGGGTGGACGGCCTTGGCGGCGAGCGCCCGGACCTTGCCCGGGGTGTCCGCGCCTTCGAGCGTCGTCAGGTCGATCATGGAGATGGCCAGGTCGATGGCGTACGCCTTGGCCGTGGTCTTGATCGAGCGGGTGCCGAGGGACGCGGCGCGCGCCTCCAGGCCGACGGCGTCGACGCCGGGCAGCCCGTGGAGGAAGCGGCGCAGCGCACGGTCGGACGTGGTCACGTCGGCGAATGCGAGTGCTGCGGTTGCAGTGGTGGGCATGGTCACCAGTCGAGCATATCTACGCGCGTAGCGACCTGTACAGGGGAGGGGGCCCGCAGAGCCCGAGGTCACAGGCGGGCGGTCGGCGTGGTGGCCGGTGCGGGAGGGGCGAGTGACCCCTGTCACAGGCTCGTGACATGGAGCGGACAAGTCCTGAATGCAAGATCAATAGATTTCTTCTTGCAGCCGGCCAGACCTCACCGGAATCACGACGGACCGAGAAAAAGCGGCATGCGGCTCTCCATCCACCACCTGCCTGAAACACAGGAGTCGTTATGCGCACCGCCCTTCGCACCGCCATCGCCACCGCCCTCGTCGCGGGCGTCGCGATCACCGCCCCGGCCTTCGCCGCCGGTGCCGCCTTCGCGGCCGACGGCCCGGTGGCCATCCCCTCGGCCCCGGCCGGGCCCGAGGCCCCGTCGACCGGGACCGGCGGTGCGAAGAAGGAGGCCTCGAAGGAGGAGACCCCGAAGGCGGAGGCCCCCGAGGGCGAGGCGCCGAAGGAAGGGACCCCGAAGGGCGAGGCGCCGAAGACCGGGGACCCGAAGACCGAGGCTCCGAAGACCGGGGACGAGAAGGAGCAGGGGGCCGGCACCTTCGTCCGCAACCAGATCCTGCCCAACGGCGCCATCGCCAAGATCATCCGGCTCGACGCGGACCACTACCGCGCCGAGATCTACAAGCAGGACCAGCGCGTCGGCACCCTCGACGCCGACGGGCGCCCGGTCGCCGGCAACGACGACGGCACGTTCCTCGTGCTCTTCGAGACCGGTCTGACCTCCACCTGGCAGGGCAACTACTTCCCCGGTGCCCGGCCCGGCGTGTACGAGCTGGCCAACGGCTCCCGCGTGGAACTCGCCGTGGTGTACGGCGCCCACACCCTCCGCACCGCGGGGAACGGCGAGACCCGCGTCCTCACCACCCTCAACGGCACCCGCCAGGTGGTGCAGTACGGCAAGGCCGTCATCGTCGTCGAGCCGGACGGAGGCTTCGCCGCCTACATCAACGGCAGCGTGAACCAGGCCGCCCCGCGCCTCGTCGAGCCCCCGGCCACCGCCCCCACCCCCGGCCCCGCCGTCAGCACCGGCGAGTGCGCCGTCCGGCAGGTCGTGCCCTCGGTCTTCGGCGTCGGCTGGAGCGTCACCCTCAGCAACGGCCTGGAGCACGGCCCGAAGGCCGTCCTCATCGACGACCAGGGCAAGGTGCAGGGCATCGCCGACCGCGCCCACCCCTTCGACAGCCGCGTCGGCCTCAAGATCGACCGCGTCAACACCTCCACCCCGCGCCTCGGCCAGCGCACCCAGGGCGGCGACACGCCGTTCCGCTGGAGCTCCTTCCCGTCGCTGCCCAAGGGCTGCGCCAAGGAGGACTCCGCCACGTCCCCGGCGCCCTCCGCCACCCAGGGCACGAACGTCACCACGAACAACGCCGGTCAGACCACCGTCGTCCCGAAGGGCGGCGTCGCGGCCGGCGCCGAGCTCGGCACCGGGGGCGACTCCACCGCCCTGATCGCGGCCGGCGCCGGCGCCGCCTCGCTCGCCGCCGCAGGCCTCGGCTTCGTCGTCCTGCGCCGCCGGGCGGCCGCCGCCCGCGTCTGATCCCGTAAGGGGACGATCCCGGACGGGGGAGATCCCGTACGGGGGAGATCCCGTACTGGGACGAGCCGTACGAGGGCGATCCCGTACGGGGGTGATCCGTACGCCGTCCCCCACCGCACCACCCGTCTCCCCGCCCCTTGACCCGAGCGGGAGCACCACCCCACCCCAGGCCGGTCGCCGCGTCCCGCGCGGCGGCCGGCCGTACCCCGTCACCCGCCCGCCCGGAGCCCCGCCGTGAACCGCACCCGCACCCGCCCCCGTACCGCCGTCCTGCTCCTCGCCTCCCTGGCCTCGCTCGCCGCGCTCACCGGATGCTCGACCGGGGCCGGGGCCGGGGCCGGGGAGCAGGCCGGACCGCTCGCCCGGGTCACCGAGACCGCCGCGCCCGCGCCGAGTGCCGCCCCCGTCCGGCCGCTGGCGCGCTCCCTGCCCGTCCGGGTCCGGATGGCCTCCACCGGGGTCGACACCGGACCCGTCCCGGAGCTGGGGCTCGCCGCCGACGGCACCGTCGAGGTGCCCTCCGTCGCGGACGCCGACCGCATCGGCTGGTACGGCAAGGGCGTCACACCCGGCGAGACCGGCCCCGCCGTCCTCATCGGGCACTTCGACACCGCACGCGGCCCGGCCGTCCTCAAGGACGTCTCCCGCGCCCGGGCCGGCGACGAGATCGCCGTCACCCGCGCCGACGGGAAGACCGCCGTCTTCCGCGTCAGGGAGCTGGAGCAGGTCGACAAGGACGCCTTCCCGACCGCCAAGGTGTACGGCGACACCGCCCGGCCCGAGCTGCGCCTGATCACCTGCGGCGGCGAGCTGACCGGCGGCCACCGCCCCGACAACATCATTCTGTACGCCGACCTCGTGGCCGTGCGGGCCGCCTGAGCCCCCGTCCGTCCGCTGAGGCAGAATCGGCGGCATGACGACCCCCGAGCCGACCCCCGAGCCGCGCCACGAGCCGAGCTCCGGGTCGACCCCTGAGCAGTCCTACGCCGACCGGGTCTTCCGGTCGCCCCTCGGGATCGCGAGCGGGGTGTTCCTGCTCGCGCTCGCGGCCGTGTTCGCCGGTGACGCGATGCTCCGCGGCGAGGGCCGGACCCCCTGGCTCGCGCTCGCGGGCCTCGTCCTGGCCGTGCCGCTGATCGTCGCCTTCACGATCCGGCCCGCCGTGTACGCCAACGACCGCCGGCTCCGCGTCCGCAACCCGTTCCGGTCGATCGTGCTGCCCTGGGCCTCCGTCGCCGACGTCCGCGCCGGGTACTCCAGCGAGGTGTTCACCCAGGAGGGCGAGAAGTACCAGCTCTGGGCCGTCCCCGTCTCGCTGCGCCAGCGCAAGAAGGCCGCCCGCCGGGCCGCCCGCGCCTCCCAGGACGACCCCCACGGCCGCACCTCCGTCAGCGCCGACGTGCGGCAGAGCGCCTCGCGCACCGCGCCCACCGACCAGACCGTCGCCGACCTGCGCGAGCTCGCCGAGCGGCACGCCGGGAGCCCGGAGGCGCAGGGCGAGCCGCGGGTGCGCTGGGCGTACGAGATCATCGCGCCCGCCGTCGCCGGGCTGCTGCTCCTGGTGATCCTGGGCGCGACGGGCTGAGCGCCCGCCCCCGGACGCGCGTCGGGGCCGGTACGGAAATCCCTTCCGTACCGGCCCCGACGCGTGTGCCGGCGGCTTACAGCCCGGCGGCCTCCGCCAGGTCCCGCTTGAGCGCGCCGAGCAGCTCCGCCGCCGTGGCGCGGGCCGCCGGGAGCGCGTCCGCGCCGGGGACCGGGACCACGACCTCCAGGTAGCACTTGAGCTTGGGCTCGGTGCCGCTGGGGCGCACGATCACCCGGGCCCTGTAGTCGCCCTCCAGGTGGTAGCGCAGGCCGTCCGTGGGCGGCAGCGCCTCCGTGCCCTTCGTCAGGTCCTCGGCCGAGACGACCGTCAGACCGGCGAGGGCGACCGGCGGGCGCTCGCGCAGCGCGGCCATCGCGTGCGCGATGATCCCCAGGTCCTCGACCCGCACCGACAGCTGGTCCGTGGCGTGCAGCCCGTGCTCCACGGCCAGGTCGTCCAGGAGGTCGGTCAGGGTCCGGCCCTCCTCCTTGAGCACCGAGGCCAGCTCGGTGACGAGCAGCGCGGCCGTGACGCCGTCCTTGTCGCGGACGCCCTCCGGGTCGACGCAGTAGCCGAGCGCCTCCTCGTAGCCGTACCGCAGGCCCTCGACGCGGGCGATCCACTTGAAGCCGGTCAGCGTCTCCTCGTACCCGACGCCCGCCGCCTCCGCGATCCGGCCGAGCAGCGAGGACGAGACGATCGACTCGGCGAAGACGCCGGTGACGCCCCGGCGCACCAGGTGCGCGGCGAGCAGCGCGCCCACCTCGTCGCCCCGCAGCATCCGCCAGCCGCCCCCGGCGGCCGGGTCCGGCACGGCCACCGCGCAGCGGTCGGCGTCCGGGTCGTTGGCGATCACCAGGTCCGGGGCCACGGCGCGGGCCGCCTCGAAGGCGAGGTCCATCGCGCCCGGCTCCTCCGGGTTCGGGAAGGCGACCGTCGGGAAGTCCGGGTCCGGGTCGGCCTGCTCGGCCACCAGGGCGGGCGGCGGGAAGCCGGCGCGCGCGAACGCGGCCGTCAGGACGTCCTTGCCGACGCCGTGCATGGCCGTGTAGACGGTCCGCGCGGTGCGGGGGGAGCCGGGGGTCAGGACCGCGTCCGTACGCTCCAGGTAGGCGTCGAGCACCTCGTCGCCGAGGGTCTCCCAGCCGTCCTCCGGGCGCGGCACGTCGTGCAGCGAGCGGACGGCGGCGATCTCGGCGGCGATCTCCGCGTCGGCGGGCGGCACGATCTGCGAGCCGTCGCCCAGGTAGACCTTGTAGCCGTTGTCGCGCGGCGGGTTGTGGCTCGCGGTCACCTCGACGCCCGCGACGGCCCCCAGGTGCCTTATGGCGTACGCGAGGACGGGCGTCGGCAGCGGGCGGGGGAGCAGCGCGGCGCGCAGCCCGGCGCCGGTCATCACGGCGGCGGTGTCGCGGGCGAAGTCGGCGGACTTGTGGCGGGCGTCGTAGCCGATGACGACGAGGCCGCCCTCCTCGCCCTTCGCCCTCAGGTACGCGGCGAGGCCGGCGGCGGCGCGGATGACCACCGAGCGGTTCATCCGCATGGGGCCCGCGCCCAGCTCGCCCCGGAGTCCGGCCGTGCCGAACTGGAGCGTGCCGGCGAAGCGGACGGCGAGCTCGTCCGTCGTACCGGCCCGGCCGGCCTCGATGAGCCGCGCGAGCTCCTCGCGGGTCTCCTGGTCGGGGTCCTCGTCGAGCCATGCCTGGGCCCGGGTGAGGAGGTCGTCGTCCTGCGTCACGGTGTGCCTTTCGGAGGGGACGGGGGCTTGTGCGGGGGCGGGGCTTCGGTGCGGGGGCGGGTGCCGGTGGGTGGGGGTGCGCGGGCCGCTGCGCGGAGCCTTTCCCCACCCCGCCCCTTCCCGTAACCGGGGGCGAGCCCCCGGACCCCGTACGGCCTTCGGCCGTGTCCTCAAACGCCGGACGGGCTGAAAACCCAGCCTCGCCGGCGTTTGAGGCGCGGGGTCCGGGGCGGAGCCCCGGTTACGGGAAGGGGCGGGGTGGGGGGAGAGGCCCCGCGCAGCGGTGTGCCGACCGTGGGGTTCGGTCAGATCCGGTCCAGGACCCGCGTCAGCAGCTCGCCCATCCGGGCCGCCGAGTCGCGGCCCGCCTGGAGGACCTCCTCGTGGTTGAGGGGCTCGCCCGAGAGCCCCGCCGCCAGGTTGGTGACGAGGGAGATGCCCAGGACCTCGGCGCCGGCCTCGCGGGCCGCGATGGCCTCCAGGACGGTGGACATGCCGACGAGGTCGCCGCCCAGGACGCGGACCATGTTGATCTCGGCCGGGGTCTCGTAGTGCGGGCCGGGGAACTGCACGTAGACGCCCTCTTCGAGGGTCTCGTCGACCTCCTTGCACAGCGCGCGCAGCCGCGGCGAGTACAGGTCGGTGAGGTCCACGAAGTTCGCGCCGACGATCGGGGAGGCGGCCGTCAGGTTGATGTGGTCGCTGATCAGGACCGGCTGGCCGGGGCGCATCCCCTCGCGCAGACCGCCGCAGCCGTTGGTCAGGACGACGGTCTTGCAACCGGCGGCGACGGCGGTGCGGACGCCGTGGGCGACGGAGGCGACGCCCCGGCCCTCGTAGAAGTGGGTGCGGCCCAGGAAGACCAGGGCGCGCTTCTCGCCGATCTTGTACGAGCGGATCGTGCCGCCGTGGCCCTCGACGACCGGCGGCGGGAAGCCGGGGAGCTCGGTCACCGGGAACTCGGCCTCGGGGGCGCCGAGGGCGTCGACGGCGGGCGCCCAGCCCGAGCCCATGACCAGGGCGACGTCGTGGCTCTCGACTCCGGTCAGCTCGCGAAGACGCGCGGCGGCGGCCTCGGCGGCCTCGTACGGGGTGGCAGTTGCGTTCACTGACTTCTCTCGCCTCGGGGAGGGGAGTCCGAGGCGGACCCCGGACGATTTTGATACGCGAAGAAGCGTAGCCGGAGAATCCCTACGCGCGTAGATGACGGTGCTGACGGACATGCGATCGTTGTCTTGTCGTTTCCGACGAAAGCACGGCCGGACGGGTCCGCGGGCCGCTCAGCAGGGGCGCTTGCGCAGTTCCATCACGTAGTCGTGCGGGGCACCCGCCGACTCGGCCGCGTCCGCGACCTCGCCCAGGTAGCGGGCCGACGGGAGCCCGCCCTCGTAGCCGTTGAGGACGTACGCCCAGGCGGGTTCCTCGCCGTCCAGGGTGTGCGCCCGCACCCTCATGCGCCGGTACACGTCGAGGCCCACGCCCTCCCAGCGGTCCATGGAGTCCTCGTCCATCGGCGCGATGTCGTACAGCGCCACGAAGACCTGGGAGCGGGGGGCCTCCACGATGGTGGCGAGCGCTCCCTCCCACCCCATCTGCTCACCGCCGAAGGTGAGCCGCCAGCCGTTCAGCCAGCCCGTCCCGCGCAGCGGGGAGTGCGGTGCGCGGCGGCTCATCAGCCGCGCGTCCAGGTTGCCGGCGAAAGCGGCGTAGAGGGACATGGGACCGAGGGTACGGGAGGGGGCGGAGGGGCGGACCGCCTTCCCTGAGGGCCGCCGGACCCCTTCGGAGCCCCCGCCGCGTGACCGCGCCGGACGTGCGGGACAATGGGGTACGCACTTGAAGCGTGCGGGACAATGGCGTACGCACTGCACCCCAGCGGGGGGACCCCCCGGCAGAACGAGAGCGCGAGGCGTAGATCCCAGTGACCCGGATCGTGATCATCGGCGGCGGACCCGGCGGATACGAGGCGGCCCTGGTGGGCGCCCAACTCGGCGCGGAGGTGACCGTCGTCGACACCGACGGCCTCGGCGGCGCGTCCGTCCTGACCGACTGCGTCCCCTCCAAGACCCTGATCGCCACCGCCGAGGTGATGACCACCTTCGACTCCTCGTACGAGGAGCTGGGCATCATCGTCGCGGACGACACCCCGCACGTGGAGCAGGCCGCCCGGGTCGTGGGCGTCGACCTCGGCAAGGTCAACCGGCGGGTGAAGCGCCTCGCGCTCGCCCAGTCGCACGACATCACCGCCTCCGTCACCCGCGCGGGCGCCCGCGTGCTGCGCGGCCGCGGCCGGCTCTCCGGCCGGCAGGCCGTGGACGGCTCCCGCCAGGTGATCGTGACCGCCGCCGACGGCACCGAGCAGACGCTGACCGCGGACGCCGTGCTGATCGCGACCGGCGGCCACCCGCGCGAGGTGCCCGACGCCGCGCCCGACGGCGAGCGGATCCTGAACTGGACGCAGGTCTACGACCTCAAGGAGCTCCCCGAGGAGCTCATCGTGGTCGGCTCCGGCGTCACCGGCGCCGAGTTCGCCGGCGCCTACCAGGCGCTCGGCTCCCGGGTCACCCTGGTCTCCAGCCGCGACCGGGTCCTGCCCGGCGAGGACCCGGACGCCGCCGCCGTCCTGGAGGACGTCTTCCGGCGCCGCGGCATGAACGTCATGGCCCGCTCCCGCGCCGAGTCCGCCAAGCGGGTCGGCGACCGGGTCGAGGTCACCCTCGCGGACGGCCGGGTCATCTCCGGCACCCACTGCCTGATGGCGGTCGGCGCGATCCCGAACTCGGCCGGCATGGGCCTGGAGGAGGCGGGCGTCCGCCTCAAGGACTCCGGGCACATCTGGACCGACCGGGTCTCCCGCACCTCCGCCCCCGGCGTCTACGCGGCCGGCGACGTCACGGGCGTCTTCGCGCTCGCCTCGGTCGCCGCCATGCAGGGCCGGATCGCGATGTACCACTTCCTGGGCGACGCGGTGACCCCGCTCAACCTCAAGACGGTCTCCTCGAACGTCTTCACCGACCCCGAGATCGCCACCGTCGGCTACACCCAGGCCGACGTGGACGCGGGCAAGATCGACGCCAAGGTCGTCAAGCTGCCGCTGCTGCGCAACCCGCGCGCGAAGATGCAGGGCATCCGGGACGGCTTCGTCAAGATCTTCTGCCGCCCCGGCACCGGCATCGTGGTCGGCGGCTGCGTCGTCGCCCCGCGCGCGAGCGAACTGATCCATCCGATCTCGATCGCGGTCGACAACAATCTGACCGTCGAACAGATCGCAAATGCTTTCACCGTGTACCCCTCCCTGTCGGGCTCGATCGCGGAAGTGGCACGGCAGTTGCAGACCCGAAAGTCGGCGGGCGACGCCTAGTCGCCGCGTCCGGCCCGGCTCCCGCCTGCGGGAACGGTTCTCCGACTCGGACAACCCCCGGCAAGCCGGGGCATAGAACGATCAATGACGGGGCCTCCCATACCACTTGGAGGCCCCGTCCATGCGCAACTTCTGCAATTCGCCGCATACTGCTGAAAAGCATCGCGCGGCCACGTTACTGTCAGTTTCGTGTTCGCTGCAGAACGTCGCCAGTTGATCCTCGAAATGGTGCGCGCCAACGGAGCCGTGTCGCTCCGCGAGCTCGCCCGCGTCGTCCAGACCTCGGAGGTGACCGTACGGAGAGACGTACGGGCCCTGGAGGCAGAAGGACTCCTCGACCGCCGTCACGGCGGTGCGGTGTTGCCGGGCGGATTCACGCGAGAATCCGGCTTCCCGCAGAAATCCCATCTCGCGACCGCGGAGAAGACGGCCATCGCCGACGTCGCGGCGAGCCTCGTCGAAGAGGGCGAGGCCATCGTCGTCGGCGCCGGGACGACCACGCAGGAGCTGGCCCGCCGGCTCGCCCGCGTGCCCGGCCTGACCGTGGTCACCAACTCCCTGCTCGTCGCCCAGGCCCTCGCCCACGCCAACCGGGTCGAGGTCGTCATGACCGGCGGCACCCTGCGCGGCTCCAACTACGCGCTCGTGGGCAGCGGCGCCGAGCAGTCGCTCCAGGGGCTGCGGGTCTCCCGGGCCTTCCTCTCCGGGAGCGGCCTGACCGCCGAGCGCGGCCTGTCCACCTCCAACATGCTCTCCGCGAGCGTGGACCGGGCGCTGGTGCAGGCGGCCGCGGAGGTCGTGGTCCTCGCCGACCACACCAAGCTGGGCTCCGACACCATGTTCCAGACGGTGCCCACGGACGTGATCACCCGGCTCGTCACCGACGAGCCTCCGGCCCATGACGAGCGGGCCGCCACCGAGCTCCAGGCCCTCGCCGACCAGGGCGTGCAGATCGCCGTCGCGGGCACGGGCGCGGGGTCCGGACCCGCCGGCGGTGATCAGCTCCCCCCCGGGGCCCGGCCCCGCCGTGACGTGCCGCTCCCGGGCCAGCGCGGCCGGATGGTGGCGGGGCAGTTCCGGGGCCCGGGCGGCGGCATGGCCGCGGAGACGCTGGAGCGCACGGCCCGGGTGGCGGACCTGCGCCGCCGCTGAGCGGCGGCGTCCGGCCCGCCCCGGGGGCCCCGCGCGCCCGGAGGCCGTACGGGCCCTCAGGCCTTGATGCCCCGCAGGGTCAGGGCGAGCAGACGGTCCGCCAGCTCCGTGTCCTCCGGGCACTGTTCCGCCGCGAGCGCGATCGCGTTGGTCAGCTGCATCAGATCGCCGATCGACACGTCGGCCCGCACCCGGCCCGCCTCCCGGGCCCGCGCGAGCAGCCGGTCGCCCGCCGCGCGCAGCGGGTCGCTGCACCGGGAGAGCGCCGAACTCCGGTCGTGCGAGGCGGACATCAGCGCGTGCGCGAGCCCCCGGTACTCGCCCGCGTGGGCGACCAGGGCCCGCAGCCACTCCACGAGCGCCCGGCACGGCTCGTCGGCGTCCGCCAACGCGCGCGAGCGGTCGAGGAGTTCGGCCAGGGCCTCCTGGAAGACGCCGTTCAACAGGTCGGCGCGGGTGGGGAAATGACGGTAGAGGGTGCCGATCCCTACGCCCGCGCGGCGCGCGATCTCCTCCAGGGGAGCGTCGGCGCCCTGACCGGCGAAGGCGGCGCGGGCCTCGACGAGCAGGCGTTCGTGGTTGCGGCGTGCGTCGGCGCGCATGGGTGACGGAGGCCCTCCCCTCGGCGAAGGGCCCGCAGGCGGCTGCCTGCGGGCCCTCCGTACCGTACTGGGTGCGACGGTCAGTCCTTGATGTCGCAGATGGTGGCGCCGGAGGTGACCGAGGCGCCGACCTCGGCGGTCAGGCCCTTGACGGTGCCGGAGCGGTGCGCGTTGAGCGGCTGCTCCATCTTCATGGCCTCCAGGACGACGATCAGGTCGCCCTCCTTGACCTCCTGGCCCTCCTCGACCGCGATCTTCACGATCGTGCCCTGCATCGGGGAGGCGAGGGTGTCGCCCGAGGCCGCCGGGCCGGACTTCTTGGCCGCGCGGCGCTTCGGCTTCGCACCGGCCGCCAGGCCCGTACGGGCCAGGGACATGCCCAGCGACGACGGCAGGGAGACCTCCAGGCGCTTGCCGCCGACCTCGACGACGATCGTCTCGCGGCCCGCCTCGTCCTCGTCGGCGTCCGGGCCGGCCGGGGCGAAGGGCTTGATCTCGTTGACGAACTCCGTCTCGATCCACCGGGTGTGGACCCGGAACGGGTCCGCGGTGAACGCCGGGTCGACCACGACGGCCCGGTGGAACGGGATCGCGGTGGCCATGCCCTCGACCTTGAACTCCGCCAGGGCGCGCGCGGCGCGCTGGAGGGCCTGCTCGCGGGTGGCGCCGGTGATCACCAGCTTGGCCAGGAGCGAGTCCCAGGCCGGGCCGATGACCGAGCCGGACTCCACGCCCGCGTCCAGGCGGACGCCGGGGCCGGTCGGGGGCTGGAAGAGGGTGACGGTGCCGGGCGCGGGCAGGAAGTTGCGGCCCGGGTCCTCGCCGTTGATGCGGAACTCGAAGGAGTGACCGCGCACGGCCGGGTCGCCGTAACCCAGCTCCTCGCCGTCGGCGATCCGGAACATCTCGCGGACCAGGTCGATGCCCGTGACCTCCTCGGTCACCGGGTGCTCGACCTGGAGGCGGGTGTTGACCTCCAGGAAGGAGATCGTGCCGTCCAGGCCGACGAGGAACTCGACCGTGCCGGCGCCGACGTAGCCGGCCTCCTTCAGGATCGCCTTCGACGCCGCGTACAGCTGCTTGTTCTGGTCCTCCGTCAGGAAGGGGGCCGGGGCCTCCTCGACCAGCTTCTGGTGGCGGCGCTGGAGCGAGCAGTCGCGGGTGGAGACCACGACCACGTTGCCGTGCTGGTCGGCCAGGCACTGCGTCTCGACGTGGCGCGGCTTGTCCAGGTAGCGCTCCACGAAGCACTCGCCCCGGCCGAAGGCCGCGACGGCCTCGCGGACGGCGGAGTCGTACAGCTCCGGCACCTCTTCGAGGGTGCGGGCGACCTTCAGGCCGCGGCCGCCGCCGCCGAAGGCGGCCTTGATGGCGATCGGCAGGCCGTGCTCCTTCGCGAAGGCCACGACCTCCTCCGCGCCCGAGACCGGGTCGGGGGTGCCGGCGACCAGCGGGGCGCCGGCGCGCTGCGCGATGTGACGGGCCGCCACCTTGTCGCCCAGGTCCCGGATCGCCTGCGGCGGCGGGCCGATCCAGGTCAGGCCGGCGTCGAGGACGGCCTGCGCGAACTCGGCGTTCTCCGAGAGGAAGCCGTAGCCCGGGTGGACCGCGTCCGCGCCGGAGTCCTTCGCGGCCTGGAGGACCTTGGCCATGTCCAGGTAGCTGGTGGCCGGAGTGTCACCGCCCAGAGCGAACGCCTCGTCGGCCGCACGGACGTGCAGGGCGTCCCGGTCCGGCTCGGCGTACACGGCCACGCTGCCGATGCCGGCGTCCCGGCACGCCCGGGCCACACGGACAGCGATTTCGCCACGGTTGGCGATGAGCACCTTGCGCACGATGGCTCCCTCCTGGAAACAAGCTGAGTTTAGGGACTGCCGACACGGCCTTTCGACCCGTCCCCAGTGGTGAGCTTGCCCACACGGAGGGTGACCCCGGGCCTGCTCGGGTCGTGAATTCCCTTGTCGCACCACGGTACGCAGGGTTCCTTTACGGCACAGTAGCTCCGAGGTGTGGCGCAGGTCTCTGTTCATGCGGCCAGTCGCCGTTCGGGTTTCTTTGTGGGGTCCCTACGAACGGTTCGGCGTTTCTTTGCCCGGCCGTCGGTCGTGGCCCGGCGTGTGCGCACTCTTGTCCAGGGGTTTACCGGCCAGTAGCCTTCCCGCTGTCGATCGTACTGCTGGTAACAGGCGAATCCAGGGGGTGGCCGAGGTGGCCCGCAGACCGATAGCCCTCGTGACGGCCGCGGTACTCCTTCTGGAGGCACCCGGCATCGTCGCGATCAACGCCGTCATGGCGCGCTTCGTGGAGGCCCAGTCGATGTCCCTCGACGGCATGGACCCCGACGCCGTGGTCACCGGCACCTGGGCCCTCGGCATCGCCTCCGGGGCGGCTCTCGTCCTGTGCGCCCTCGTCGCCCTCCTCGCGGGCCTCCGCGACCGCGCCCCGGGCCGCTTCGGCCGGGGCCTGCTCATCGGCTGCGCGATCGTGCACGGCGTCCTCGGCGCGGTCGCCGTCGGCCTCCTCGGCTGGGAGGCCTTCGCCTTCCTGATGGTGGTCCTCGGCCTGATCGTCCTCACCCTGGTGGCGTACGGGAAGGGGGCCGGGGAACCGGTCGCGGAGAAGGCGCCGGTTCCCGCGTAGCCGCCGGGGCCTCAGGCCCAGAGGTCCGTGATCCCGACGTCCAGCTTGCGCAGCAGCCGCCGCAGCAGCGGCAGGGACAGGCCGATCACGTTGCCCGGGTCGCCGTCGATGCCCTCGATGAACGGCGCCGAGCGCCCGTCCAGGGTGAACGCGCCCGCCACGTGCAGCGGTTCGCCGCTCGCCACGTACGCCGCCACCTCCTCGTCCGTCGGCTCGCCGAAGCGGACCACGGTGGAGGCGGTCGCCGACTCGTAGCGCTTGGCGGCCGTGTCGTACACGCAGTGACCCGTCTGGAGGATGCCGACCCTGCCGCGCATCGCCTTCCAGCGGGCCACGGCCTCCTCGGCGTCGGCGGGCTTGCCCAGCGCCCTCCCGTCCAGCTCCAGGACCGAGTCGCAGCCGATGACGAGCGCGCCGGACGCCTCGGGCCGGGCGGCCACGTGGGCGGCCTTCGCCTCCGCGAGGGCGAGCGCGAGTTCGGCCGGGGTCGGGGCGTGGACCTTGTCCTCGTCGACGCCGCTCACGATCACCTCGGGGGCGAGTCCAGCCTGCCGGAGCAGACCGAGCCGGGCGGGGGAGGCGGAGGCGAGCACGACACGGCGCGGATCAGCAGTCATGGGGGCAGCGTAGCCAGTGCGGGAGGCCCGGACCCACCGGACCGCCGGGCACGCGCGCGGGGGTCAGCGCACGCCGACCACGAACATCAGCACCACCATCGCGAGCGCCAGCAGCACGCCCGCGCGGCGGATCATCGCCTGCATCTCGCGCATGAACTTCGGCGGCTGGTTCTTCGGGTCGGACCACAGCATGTCTCCGATCCTGCGGCCGCGGGGGCCGCGGCGCCTGAGTACGGATACTCAACCGGCCCGGTGTCCCCGGACACACGCGCGTAGGAGCCGGAAAACGCGGAGCCGGAAAACGCGGGGCACGCGCGTGGGGCCGGAAAACGGAGGCACGCGCGCGAAGGGCCGGACCCCCCGCACACGGGGTCCGGCCCTCCGGCCCTGACGTCTAGGCGGGCCAGTACGACCTCGCCCAGGCCCGCGGGCCCGGACGGGACCGTACGGCCCGCGCGATGCGGGAGGGGTCCGACCACCCCTCCGGCACCGCCGGGCCGCCGCTCCCGGCGGACGCCGCCGCCGTGGCCGCGGCCCGGGCCTGGACCACCGCCAGTGCGGCGGCCAACTCCTCCGGGGTCGGGTTTCCTCGTACGACCTTGATCATGTCGGCTCCTTGGAGGTCCGGAGGGGCTGCTACAGCGGGATGTTGCCGTGCTTCTTCGGAGGCAGGGATTCCCGCTTCGTACGGAGCTGACGCAGGCCCTTGACGATCTGCGGGCGCGTGTCGGACGGCAGGACCACGCCGTCGATGTACCCGCGCTCGGCCGCCGTGTACGGGTTGAGCAGGGTGTCCTCGTACTCCTGGATCAGCCGCGCCCGCGTCGCCTCGACGTCCTCCGCCTCGGCGATCGTCCTGCGGTGCAGGATGTTGACCGCGCCCTGCGCGCCCATGACCGCGATCTGCGCCGTCGGCCACGCCAGGTTCAGGTCCGCGCCCAGGTGCTTGGAGCCCATCACGTCGTACGCGCCGCCGAAGGCCTTGCGGGTGATGACCGTGATCAGCGGGACCGTGGCCTCCGCGTACGCGTAGATCAGCTTCGCGCCGCGCCGGATGATGCCGCCGTACTCCTGGTCCACGCCCGGCAGGAAGCCCGGCACGTCCACGAAGGTCAGGACCGGGATGTTGAAGGCGTCGCAGGTGCGCACGAAGCGCGCGGCCTTCTCGGAGGCGTCGATGTCCAGGCAGCCCGCGAACTGCATCGGCTGGTTGGCGACCACGCCCACCGGGAAGCCCTCGACCCGGCCGAAACCGGTCAGGATGTTCGGCGCGAACAGCGCCTGCGTCTCCAGGAACTCGCCGTCGTCCAGGACGTGTTCGATGACCTTGTGCATGTCGTACGGCTGGTTCGCCGAGTCCGGGATCAGCACGTCCAGCTCGCGGTCCTCGTCCGACACCTCGGTGTCCGCGGACTCCGGGAAGGCCGGCGGCTCCGACAGGTTGTTCGAAGGGAGGTAGGAGAGCAGGGACTTCACGTACTCGACGGCGTCCTTCTCGTCCCCCGCCATGTGGTGCGCCACGCCCGAGGTCGCGTTGTGCGTCCGGGCGCCGCCCAGCTCCTCGAAGCCCACGTCCTCGCCGGTCACCGTCTTGATGACGTCGGGACCGGTGATGAACATGTGCGAGGTCTGGTCCACCATCACCGTGAAGTCGGTGATCGCCGGGGAGTACACCGCGCCGCCCGCACAGGGGCCGACGACCAGCGAGATCTGCGGGATCACGCCGGAGGCGTGGGTGTTGCGGCGGAAGATCTCGCCGTACATGCCGAGCGCGCTCACGCCCTCCTGGATGCGGGCGCCGCCGGAGTCGTTGATGCCGACGACCGGGCAGCCGGTCTTCAGCGCGAAGTCCATCACCTTGATGATCTTCTGGCCGTACGTCTCGCCGAGCGCCCCGCCGAAGACCGTGAAGTCCTGCGAGAACACCGCCACCGGACGCCCGTCGACCGTGCCGTAGCCGGTGACGACGCCGTCGCCGTACGGACGGTTCTTCTCCAGGCCGAAGTTGGTGGAGCGGTGCCGGGCGAACTCGTCCAGCTCGACGAACGACCCTTCGTCGAGGAGGAGGGCGATCCGCTCGCGCGCGGTCAGCTTCCCCTTCGCGTGCTGCTTCTCCACCGCACGCTCCGAGCCGGCGTGGGTGGCCTCGTCGATACGGCGCTTGAGGTCCGCGATCTTGCCCGCGGTCGTGTGAATGTCGATCTCGTGCTGCTCTGCCGGCTCGGACATCGGGATGCGGCTCCCTGCCTGGTCACGGGGGGTTCGTTGACTGCGAATGGGCTACTGCTGCCCTACTGACCCGTAGCGTATCCACGCCGATACGGTTCGGCACTGCGGTCTTTGCCACACCTACTCTGACTTGCATGACGTCCTCCCAAGGCTCCGGCGGGCGCTGGTCCGACCTCGACCGGCCCCCGCTCAACGAGACCGCCCTGCGCCGCGCGCTCGTCCTCCCCGACGGACTGTGGACCTCGCTCGACGTGGTCCCCACCACGGGATCCACCAACACCGACCTCGCCGCCCGGGCCGGCGAACTGCCCGAGGGCGCGGTCCTCGTCGCCGAGGAGCAGACCTCGGGCCGGGGCCGCCTCGACCGCACCTGGAGCGCGCCCGCCCGCTCCGGCGTCTTCGTCTCCGTGCTGCTCAAGCCGGACGTGCCCGCCCACCGCTGGGGCTGGCTCCCGCTGCTCACCGGCGTGGCGGCGGCGACCGGCCTCGCGAAGGCCGCCGGCGTCGACATGTCCCTCAAATGGCCCAACGACCTCCTCGTTTCCGTACAGGGCGAGGAGCGCAAGACCGGCGGCATCCTCGCCGAGCGGGCCGGCCCGGACGGCGTCGTCGTCGGCCTCGGCCTCAACGTCACCCTCCGCGAGGACGAACTCCCCGTCCCCGGCGCCGGGTCCCTCCTCCTCGCCGACGCGGTCTCCACCGACCGCGACACCCTCCTGCGGGCCGTCCTGCGCTCCCTCGCCCAGTGGTACGGGGAGTGGACGCGGGCCGGCGGCGACCCCGGGGCCTCCGGGCTCCAGGAGGCCTACGCGGCGGGCTGCGCGACCCTCGGCCGCCGGGTCAGGGCCGAGCTGCCCGGCGAGCGGACCCTGGAGGGCGAGGCGATCGCCCTGGACGGCGACGGACGCCTCGTGGTGGCCACCGAGGGCGGCGGCACGGAGGCGGTGGGCGCGGGCGACATCGTCCACGTACGGACGCCGAACGCCTGACGGCCCCCGGCGGGTCCCGCGACGGTCACGGGAGGCCCCGGGCCCGGCCGCGCGGGGCCCCGTCCCCCGTCCGGGGGACGGAACGGCTCGCCTTCCGGGCGTGAGCCATTCCACACCTGTCGTATCGTGGAGCGCGATCCAGGCGACAGATCGGCAGGGCAAGTGGGCAGGGAACGGGCAGGAGGCGGCCGGTGACCGTCGACGACGAGGACTCGGGCGGCGCGCCCGAGCCTCCCGCGTACCCCACCCCCCATCACGAGGTCGACCACACGGCGGAGCCGAGCGACGACCCCCTCGCCATCCGCCTCGAACAGCTCATCCTCGGCGCGGACCGCCGCTACACCCCCTTCCAGGCCGCCCGCACCGCCGGCGTGTCCATGGAGCTGGCCTCCCGCTTCTGGCGCGCCATGGGCTTCGCCGACATCGGACAGGCCAAGGCGCTCACCGAGGCCGACGTGCTCGCCCTGCGGCGGCTCGCGGGCCTGGTTGAGGCCGGACTGCTCAGCGAGCCGATGGCCGTGCAGGTCGCCCGGTCCACCGGACAGACCACCGCCCGGCTCGCCGAGTGGCAGATCGACTCCTTCCTGGAGGGCCTCACCGAGCCGCCCGAGCCCGGCATGACCCGCACCGAGGTCACGTACCCTCTGGTCGAGCTGCTCCTGCCCGAGCTGGAGGAGTTCCTGATCTACGTGTGGCGCCGGCAGCTCGCCGCCGCCACCGGCCGGGTCGTGCAGGCCGCCGACGACGAGGAGATGGTCGACCGTCGGCTCGCCGTCGGCTTCGCGGACCTCGTCGGCTTCACCCGGCTCACCCGCCGCCTGGAGGAGGAGGAGCTCGGCGAGCTGGTCGAGGCCTTCGAGACCACCTGCGCCGACCTCGTCGCCGCGCACGGCGGCCGGCTCATCAAGACTCTCGGCGACGAGGTGCTCTACGCGGCGGACGACGCCGGCATCGCCGCCGAGATCGCGCTGCGCCTGATCGAGACCCTCGGCCACGACGAGACGATGCCCGCGCTGCGCGTCGGCATCGCCTTCGGCACCGTGACGACCCGGATGGGCGACGTCTTCGGCACCACCGTGAACCTCGCCAGCCGGCTCACCTCGATAGCCCCGAAGGACGCCGTCCTGGTCGACAGCGCCTTCGCGAAGGAGCTGACCAGGACCGGCGAGGCGCCCGTCTCCGAGGCGGAGGCGGCCGAGGAGGCGGCCCGCGCGGAGAAGGAGGGCCGCACGCCCGCCGCGTACCGCTTCGCGCTCCAGCCGATGTGGCAGCGCCCGGTCCGGGGCCTCGGCGTCATCGAACCCTGGCTCCTGGGCCGCCGTCCCACTTAGGATCTCCTCCGTGAACGCCGGTTAACAGCCGTTAACGGGCGGAGCCGGCTGGTGGGAGGGTGTGCGGTCATGTCCGAGCAGCGTTTCGGTGAGTACGTGGTGGTCCGGCGGGAGGGGCACGTCGCGGAGCTGGTCCTCGACCGGCCCAAGGCGATGAACGCGGTCTCCTCCGAGATGGCCCGCTCCCTCGCGGCCGCCTGCGACGCGCTCGCCGCCGACGCCGCCGTCCGCGTCACCGTCCTCACCTCCTCGAACGACCGGGCCTTCTGCGTCGGCGCCGACCTCAAGGAGCGCAACTCCTTCACCGACGCCGAGCTGGTCCGCCAGCGCCCGACCGCCCGCGCCGCCTACACCGGCGTCCTGGAGCTGCCCATGCCGACCGTCGCCGCCGTGCACGGCTTCGCCCTCGGCGGCGGCTTCGAGCTGGCGCTCGCCTG
This sequence comes from Streptomyces sp. NPDC098101, assembly GCF_044760185.1. Classification (NCBI taxonomy): domain Bacteria; kingdom Bacillati; phylum Actinomycetota; class Actinomycetes; order Kitasatosporales; family Streptomycetaceae; genus Streptomyces; species Streptomyces sp. NPDC098101. The sequence goes on from NZ_JBIWAS010000003.1 coordinate 571,039, forward strand.
CGACGTGATCGTGGCCGACGCGACCGCCGTCGTCGGCCTGCCCGAGGTCTCCGTGGGCGTCATCCCCGGCGGCGGCGGTACGCAGCTGCTCCCGCGCCGGGTGGGCGCGGCCCGCGCCGCCGAGCTGGTCTTCACGGCCCGCCGGGTGGAGGCCGCCGAGGCCCGCGAGCTCGGCCTGGTGGACCTCCTGGCGGAGGACGCGCGGACCGGCGCCCTGGAGCTCGCCGGGCGGATCGCGGCCAACTCCCCGGTGGGCCTGCGTGCCGCGAAGAAGGCCCTGCGGCTCGGCCAGGGCCTGGACCTGCGGGCGGGCCTGGAGGTCGAGGACGCGGCCTGGCGCTCGGTGGCCTTCTCGGGCGACCGGGCCGAGGGCGTGGCGGCCTTCAACGAGAAGCGGAAGCCGGAGTGGCCGGGGGAGTGACCCGGCCGATCCGCCCGACGGGTCACTTTCCGTGACGTCCCGAAGGGGAAAACGGATCAAACCTCCCTAAGCTGGAGGAATGGGTGAGGACGGGCGGCTGCGGGCCGTAGTGGCGCTGGCGCAGGGGATGGCGGCGGCGCACACGCCACGGGAGTTCTGGCGGGCGGCGGCGCTCGGGGCCCGCGACGGGCTCGACGGGAGTTTCGCCGCCCTGTCCGTCTGGGAGCGGGACCACGGACGGCTCAAGGTCCTGGTGAACGCCGGGGAGCGGGCCGTGGGGGAGGAGGAGTTCCCGGACGCGGAGACGTATCCGGTGCACCAGTTCCCCGAGATCACCGAGTTCCTGCACGAGCGGTGGGCGGGCGGCGGCGAGCCGGACGCCTGGGTGGAGACCGCCGCCGACGCCGTCCCCACCGGCCGCGTGGCCGGTCTGCGGCGGCGCGGGCGGGGCTGCTGCGTGGTCGCCCCGATCGTGCTCCACGGGCGGGCCTGGGGCGAGCTGTACGTGGCCCGGCCGCTTCAGGAGAAACCTTTCACCCGCGCGGACGCCGACTTCGCGACCGTCCTCGCGGCGGTCGTCGCGGCGGGCATCGCCCAGGCCGAGCGCCTGGAGGAGGTCCGCAAGCTGGCCTTCACCGACCCCCTGACGGGCCTGGCCAACCGGCGGGCCGTCGACACCCGTCTGGACGAGGCCATCGAGCGCTACCGGACGGACGGCTCCGTGGTGAGCCTGGTGGTCTGCGACCTCAACGGCCTCAAGCGGGTCAACGACACCCACGGGCACGCGGTCGGCGACCGCCTCCTCGAACGCTTCGGCTCCGTCCTCTCCCGCTGCGGCGCCCGGCTCCCCGGCGCCCTCGCGGCCCGCCTCGGCGGCGACGAGTTCTGCCTCCTGACGGTCGGCCCGACGGCGGACGAGGTGGTGGCGGTCGCCGAGGAGCTGTGCGTACGGGCGGCGGAGCTGGAGCTGGGCGAGGGCGTGGCCTGCGGGGTGGCGTCCACGGGCGACCCCATCGGGCCCCTCAAGTCGGCCCGCCGCCTCTTCCGGCTCGCGGACGCCGCCCAGTACCAGGCCAAGGCCGGCCGCTCGGCGAAGCCGGTGGTGGCGGGGCGGGACGGCACGGTCGTGCGCCTCGCGGACGCCCCGCCGGGGGCCCGCGACCGCCGCCGCTTCCGCGACGCGCCGACGGTGGAGCTGCCGGAGCCGGGGGCGGCGGCGGTCCCTGGCCCGCCGGACCCGGCCCCGGACCCCGGCCCCGCCCCGGGGCCCGAGCGCCCCGGGGGCACGGCCTGGCCCGTGGAGCCCCCGGGCGAGGAGCCGACGGAGACGGCCCTCCGACTGGAGGAGCCGTCGGCGGAGGACGGGTGAGCGGGCCGTACGGGTCTGTACGGGGGCCGTACGGGGTCCGGCGGGCCGGGTTGCGGTGGGCGGCCCGGCAGCGGCGGTCGGTGACGGCGGTACCGGTGACAGCGGCGGCACTGGGACCGGCGGCAGCGACGGCACCGGGGCTGGCGGCGGGCTTGGCTGCGGCGGTCCGGCAGCGGCGACCCGGCGACAGCGACAGCACCGGTACCGGCGGCAGCGGCGACGGCAGGACGGCGGCAGCGGAAGCCCCGCAGCGGCAGCGGGACCGGCGACAGCGGCGACAGCGGCACCTGTGGCAGCGACGGCGCCGCTACCGGCGGCAGCAGGACCGGAAGCCGCGGCGGCAGCCGGGCCCGCGGCAGCGGTGACACCGGAGGCGGACGCGGTGACGGCACCGGCCCGGTAAGGGACAACCCCCGTCCGGGACGGTGACGAAATCCCCTAGTGACAGGTCGGTCTTCAATCCGTAGGGTGCTGAATATGGATATGCAGACAGTCGTCCTCGGCACGTCCGGCACGACCCCGCAGGACGTCATCGACGTCGCCCGCCACGGCGCCCGCGTCGAGCTGTCGACCGAGGCCGTGCAGGCCCTCGCCGCCGCCCGGGAGGTCATCGACGCGCTCGCCGCCAAGCCCGAGCCCGTCTACGGGGTCTCCACCGGCTTCGGCGCCCTCGCCACCCGGCACATCAGCCACGAGCTCCGCGCGCAGCTCCAGCGCAACATCGTCCGCTCGCACGCCGCCGGCATGGGCCCCCGCGTCGAGCGCGAGGTCGTACGCGCCCTGATGTTCCTGCGCCTGAAGACCGTGGCCTCCGGCCACACCGGCGTCCGCCCCGAGGTCGCCCGGACCATGGCCGACGTCCTCAACGCCGGCATCACCCCGGTCGTGCACGAGTACGGCTCCCTCGGCTGCTCCGGCGACCTCGCCCCGCTCTCCCACTGCGCCCTCGCGCTCATGGGCGAGGGCGACGCCGAGGGCCCCGACGGGCAGGTCCGCCCGGCCGGCGAGCTGCTCGCCGAGCACGGCATCGCACCCGTCGAGCTCAAGGAGAAGGAGGGCCTCGCCCTCCTCAACGGCACCGACGGAATGCTCGGCATGTTGATCATGGCCCTCGCCGACCTCGACACCCTCTACAAGTCGGCCGACGTCACCGCCGCGCTCTCCCTCGAAGCCCTCCTCGGCACCGAGAAGGTCCTCGAACCCGAGCTGCACGCCATCCGCCCCCACCCCGGCCAGGCCGCCTCCGCCGCCAACATGCTGGCCGTGCTCAAGGGCTCCGGCCTCACCGGCCACGCCCAGGCCGGCGAGGCCCCCCGCGTCCAGGACGCCTACTCGGTCCGCTGCGCCCCGCAGGTCGCCGGCGCCGGCCGCGACACCCTCGCCCACGCCCGCCTCGTCGCCGAGCGCGAGCTGGCCGCCGCCGTCGACAACCCGGTGGTCCTGGGCAACGGCGAGGTGCGCTCCAACGGCAACTTCCACGGCGCCCCCGTCGCGTACGTCCTCGACTTCCTCGCGATCGCCGCCGCCGACCTCGGCTCCATCGCCGAGCGCCGCACCGACCGGCTCCTCGACAAGAACCGCTCGCACGGCCTGCCGCCCTTCCTCGCCGAGGACGCCGGCGTCGACTCGGGCCTGATGATCGCCCAGTACACGCAGGCCGCCCTGGTCAGCGAGATGAAGCGGCTCGCCGTCCCGGCCTCCGCCGACTCCATCCCGTCCTCCGCGATGCAGGAGGACCACGTCTCCATGGGCTGGTCCGCCGCCCGCAAGCTGCGCACCGCGATCGGCAACCTCACCCGGATCGTCGCCGTCGAGCTGTACGCCGCCACCCGGGGCGTGGAACTCCGCGCGGGCCTCACCCCGGCCCCCGCCTCGCGGGCCGTCATCACCGCCCTGCGCGAGGCCGGCGTCCAGGGCCCCGGCCCGGACCGCTTCCTCGCCCCCGACCTGGCCGCCGCCGACGCCTTCGTCCGCGCGGGAGGGGTGGTCGCCGCCGTGGAGCCGGTCACCGGCCCGCTGGCGTAAGGCCGTTGGAGCACGCGCGAGGGCCCGCTCCCGCCGGAGGATTCCGGCGGGAGCGGGCCCTCACCCGCAAGTGCGCGGCGGGGGAACGCGGTTCAGGAGGCCCGGCCCCTGCGGCGCATCGCGAGCACCACGAAACTGGCCCCGACCGCGAGGAACGCCGTCCCGCCGAGCACGTACGGCACGGTGTCCCGGCCGCCGGTCTCCGCGAGGCGCCCGTCGCCCGTGGCGGGGCCGACCCCGCTCACCCCGACCCGTACGCCGCCCCGCTGGTCGGCGGCGTTCGCGGACGGCACGAACCACAGGGCGCACAGCAGCGTTCCCGCGACGGCGGCGGTCAGCAGGAGGCGTCGGGCGGCGGACACGGAGATCTCGATCCTCCTTGCGGAAACCACGAATTGTTCGGCGTGCAGATGCTAATGAACACAGCGGGTCGCGGGAAAGCCGAGACCCTCCGGACCCCTACGCTCCGGAGCATGAGCACTTCTGACACCGCACGCTATGTACGCCTTCGCGTCGATGTGGTCCTGGAGGTCGACGGACCCGCCGAACTGACCGCGGCCGCCGAGGCCCGGATCGACGCCGACGAGTTCATGCCGGAGGAGGAGCGGACCCACGCCCGCGCCGCCGCGCGCGAGGACGCCGCCGAGGCCCTCGCCCACCTCGTCGAACCCTTCGACCTGATCCGCGACGTCCCCGGCATCGAGATGGTCCAGGCCTCCTGGAGCAGCGAGGAGATCGATTACGACCCCGATGCGCTGGAATGGGACCTCGGGGAGGAAGATGGGGCGGAGGAAGACGAAGACGACCGCCCCTGAGGCCGGTGTCCTGCCTGTTCACGGGCCCCGGGACACCGTCCCGGGGCCTTCCCGCGACACCGGGCGCCCGGCGGGGAACCGAACGCTCCGCCGACGCGTGTCGATCAGTGGTGTTCCCCACAAATCGTCCGGTTCCCGAACCGAACGGGTTGTCATGGGTAGGGAAGCAAGCGTGCACAGGGAATCGGCGACGATGGAGAAGCGTGTGATGACGGAAGGCAAGCGCCGCAGGAGCCTGGCCGCCGCGGCTGCCCTGCTCAGCGGTGTGTTGGTGCTCTCGGCGTGCGACGACGGCGACAAGGGCGGCAGCGGCGCCTCCGGAACCGCGACCCCCCAGTCGCAGGAACAGGTCGACGAGGCGGCGGCGCAGAAGACCTCCAAGGCCCGGATCACCATCGAGCCGAAGAACGGCGCCCAGAACGCCTCCATCAACAACGACGCCAAGGTCACCGTCGCCGACGGCAAGCTCACCGAGGTCGTCATGACCTCCGCCGAGGGCGACGCCGTCAAGGGCGAGATAGCGGCCGACGGCCTGAGCTGGAAGCCGACCGTCGCGCTCAAGAGGGCCACGGTCTACAAGATCACCGCCACCGCGGCGGACGCGGCCGGCCTGGAGGCCCACGAGAACTCCTCCTTCACCACCGTCTCGCAGGCCAACAGCTTCATCGGCAACTTCACGCCCGAGGACGGCTCGACCGTCGGCGTCGGTATGCCGGTCTCGATCAACTTCAACAAGGCGATCACCGACAAGAAGGCCGTCCAGAGCGGCATCACCGTCACCTCCAGCTCCGGCCAGGAGGTCGTCGGGCACTGGTTCAGCCCCCAGCGCCTCGACTTCCGCCCCGACGCCTACTGGACCGAGGGCTCGACCGTCACGCTGAAGCTGGACCTCGACGGCGTCGAGGGCGCCGACGGCGTCTACGGCGTCCAGCAGAAGACCGTCACCTTCAAGATCGGCCGCAACCAGGTCTCCACCGTCGACGTCGCCACCAAGACCATGACGGTCAAGCAGGACGGCAAGACGGTCAAGACCATCCCGATCTCCGCCGGCTCCCCGGAGAACCCGACCTACAACGGTCAGATGGTGATCTCCGAGAAGTTCAAGGAGACCCGGATGAACGGCGCCACCGTCGGCTTCACCGACGACGACGGCAAGGGCGAGTACGACATCAAGGACGTGCCGCACGCCATGCGCCTGTCCAACTCTGGCACCTTCATCCACGGCAACTACTGGGGCCCGGACTCGATCTTCGGCTCCTCGAACACCAGCCACGGCTGCGTGGGCCTCAACGACGTCAAGGGCGCCGGCGACCCCAACCAGACGGCCGCCTGGTTCTACGACCACTCGCTCATCGGCGACGTCGTGATCGTCAAGAACTCCAAGGACAAGACGATCGCCCCCAGCAACGGCCTCAACGGCTGGAACATGAACTGGTCGGAGTGGAAGGCCGGATCGGCCGTCTGACCCCGCGCGCACGTGAAGGGCCCCCTCCCGTCCGGAGGGGGCCCTTTCGCACATGCGCCCCGGACGGCCTCCGGGGCGCATGACCCCGGGGGTAATCGACCCGTACGCCCCGCCCCGGCACGCTGTCCCCATGACCGCATACGCCCTCGGAAACCTGCACCCGAAGCCCGTCCTCGACGAGGAGGTCCTCACGTACATGGAGCGCGTCCAGGACACCCTGGACCCCTACGGCGGCCGCTTCCTCGTCCACGGAGCCCCCACCCGCGAGGTCCCGGAGGGCACCTGGCCCGCCGCCCTCGTCGTCATCGCCTTCCCGACCTACGAGAACGCCCGCACCTGGTACGCCTCCGCCCCCTACCAGGCCCTCATCCCCCTCCGCACCCGCCACATGACCGGCGACGTCCTCCTGATCGACGGCGTCCCGGAGGACTACGACCCGGCGGAGACGGCGGCCGCGCTGCGCCGGTCGGTCACACCGTCCGACTGCCCCTGACGCCGGGGTTTCTCGCACCGGCCGGCGCGCGGGTGCGGCGGTCCCGGGTCACCGGTCAGGGTGCAATCCGCGGCGGCCGTGCGCGTTCGGCCGGGTCGGGGGGTGTCGTCCTCCTAGCGTGGGCCGGGAACGATTCCGGCGGGCCGCCGCCGGGATCCGGATCCTACGGAGGTAGCCGGCCATGTCCGTCCCGCTCGCTGAGCTCACCGGGGACTACGTCCTCGACCCGACCCACACCCGGATCGGCTTCGTCGCCCGCCACGCCATGGTCACCAAGGTGCGCGGCGCCTTCCACGAGTTCGAGGGCACCGCGCACCTGGACGGCTCCGACCCGGCCCGGTCCACCGGACAGGTGGTGATCAAGGCCGAGAGCATCGACACCGGCGTCGAGCAGCGCGACCAGCACCTGCGCACCAACGACTTCCTGGACGCGCCGAACTTCCCGGACATCACCTTCCGCACCACCGGGGTCGAGCAGAAGTCCGACACCGAGTACCGGGTCACCGGCGACCTCACCATCAAGGACACCACCAAGCCGGTCACCATCGACTTCGAGTACACCGGCAACGCCGTCGACCCCTACGGCAACCTGCGCGTCGGCCTGGAGGGCTCGGTGACCGTCTCCCGCAAGGAGTTCGGCATCACCTGGAACGCCGCCCTGGAGGGCGGCGGCGTGCTGGTCGGCGACAAGATCGTCCTGGAGTTCGACGTCTCCGCGATCAAGCAGGGCTAGGGGCTTTCCGTGCCGTGCGGCCCCCGGTGCCGGGGGCCGCACGGCACGGGCTCAGCCGTCCGCCTTGGCCACCCCGATCGGGCACGAGACCCCCGTGCCGCCGATCCCGCAGTAGCCCGCCGGGTTCTTGTCCAGGTACTGCTGGTGGTAGCCCTCCGCCGGGTAGAACGGGCGGTCGTCGGCCGGCAGGACGTGGGTGGTGATCTCGCCGTAGCCCGAGCCCGTCAGGACCTTCTGGTAGGCCTCGCGGGAGGCCTCGGCCGCGGCGGCCTGGGCGGGGGAGTGGGTGTAGACCGCCGAGCGGTACTGGGTGCCCACGTCGTTGCCCTGGCGGAAGCCCTGGGTCGGGTCGTGGGACTCCCAGAACAGCTTCAGGAGCGTCTCGTACGACACCTTCGACGGGTCGAAGACCACCCGGACGACCTCCGTGTGACCGGTCAGGCCCGAGCAGACCTCCTCGTACGAGGGGTTCCGCGTGGAGCCGCCCTGGTAGCCGACGAGGGTCGTCCAGACGCCCTCGGTCTGCCAGAACTTGCGCTCGGCGCCCCAGAAGCAGCCCAGGGCGAAGTCGGCGACCTCCAGGCCCTCCGGGTACGGGCCGACGAGCGGGTTGCCGAGGACCGTGTGGCGCGCGGGCACGGAGAACTCCGGCTCGGCGCGGCCGGGCAGGGCCTGCTCGGGGGTGGGGAGGACGGGGGTGCGGGACAGGAACATGCTGCATCTCTCCTCGACGGTCGGCAGCCCGTACAACAAGGGACGGGACACGGGGATTCCCCCGTCGGGTCAGCGCGGCAGCGTCAGCGGGCTGCCGCCGTTCGCCTCGTACCCCGCCACCGCCAGGTTCCGGAAGACCGTGTACTCCGCCGCCGGGTCCGCGCTCAGCGTCCACGGCACCGCGCCCACGTGCCCGTCCACCTTCACCAGCTGGTGCATGGCCTCCGCCCAGCGCTCGCCCCGCACCAGGAACCAGATCAGCAGGTGGCGGACGTGCGCCAGCATCGGGTCGTCCGGACGGGCCGAGTGCACCGCGTACAGCGCGCCCTCGACCGCCTTCGACACCACCGCCGTACGGAAGAAGTCCTGCACGAGCACCACGTCCGGCACGTGCTCGTACACCGCGAACAGCGGCAGCGCGGCGAGCAGCGAGCCGCGCGGGGCGCGCGCCGCGGCCGTCGTCGCGAAGTGGTCGGCCTCCTCGCGCGAACCGTGCCACTTCTCGCACCAGTAGTGCAGGGCCGCCAGGTGCGCCCCCATGTGCTGCGGCGCCCGGTCGATCACCTTCGCCCACACCTGGTCGAACCGCTCCGGCCCGTAGCCCAGACCGCGCGCCACGGCCAGCTGCGTGATGTACGGGACGGGGTCGCCCGGGGCGAGCAGCGCCGCCTCCTCGGTGACCTTCAGCGCCTCCTCCAGGATGATCCGGAAGTCGTCGCTCCCGGCCGCCGAGGAGCGCCACGCCTGCTGCACCAGGAACTCGGCGTGCACGGCCGCCCCGCCCGGGTCCTTCGGCGCGTCCGCCCGCCAGGCCCGCAGCCACGCCCCGCCGGCGCCCGGCCGCTCCTGGAGCTCCAGGGAGGCCGCGCCCGCGAAGGCCTGCACGCGCTGCCAGCGCACCTCGCCGTCCTTGCCGGTGCTGGCGAGCAGCTGCGCGGCCGCCTTCCAGTCCTGCGTGGCCTGCACGACGTTCAGCACGTCGAGCAGGTCCTCGTCCGCCCCCGGCAGCCGCACGTCCTGGTCCTCCTGCGGCACGAACCCGTACGCCGCCGGGTCCGCCGCGTCGGGCGCCCCCGGCACGGCCAGCCGGATGCCACCGCCCCTGCGGCGCAGCAGATAGGGGCCGAGGACGCCGAACAGCAGCCCGAGCGCGATGAGGAACCAGAGAATGTCCATGCCTCGATTTTCGCAGGGACGCCGCGTTTTCAAGCCGGGTGGGTGATCCGGGGCCCGAAGGGGCCGGAAGGCACGGCACGGCGGAGCCGCGGACGCCGTCAGGAGACCGTCGGAAAGCCTTGGTGATCTCCCGGAGTTATGATCACGTTGCACAAAGTGATCGACTGGGGGTGGGGTGGGTTGATCCGTGCGTACAAGTTCCTCATGCGGCCCACCGCGGGTCAGGAGATCGCCCTGGGGGAGATGCTGCGCGATCACCGCTCGCTGTACAACGGGGCCCTGCAGGAGCGCCGTGACGCCTATCGGCACGTTTCGAGGACGAGCGTCGGGTACGCGGCGCAGTCGGCGCAGCTCAAGGACATCCGGGCTTTCGACCCGGACCGCCAGGGCCGCTGGTCGTTCTCCTCCCAACAGGCCACCTTGCGCCGCCTGGACAAGGCCTTCGCGGCCTTCTTCCGTCGGATCGGGTCCGGCGGGAAGCCCGGCTACCCGCGCTTTCGAGGCGCGAACCGGTTCGACACCGTCGAATTCCCCAGGGACGGCGACGGCTGCCGCTGGAACTCCACTCCGCACGACCCGGCCACCCGCGTCCGCCTCCAGGGCGTCGGCCACGTCAAGGTCAACCGGCACCGGCCGGTGGTCGGCAAGGTCAAGACCGTGTCGGTCAAGCGCGAGGGACGCAAGTGGTTCGTCGTACTGGCCACCGAGCGGACCCGGCCGGAGCCGCTCCCCGCGACCGGCAGCGCGGTGGGCATCGACATGGGCATCGCGAACTTCCTCGCCGATTCCGACGGCGGGTTCGTGCCCAACCCGCGCCACGCCCGCACCGCCGCCGCGAGGATCGAAGCCGCGCAACAAGCGCTCGGTCGGTGCGAGCGGGGATCGAAGCGCCGCCGCAAGGCCGCGCGGAAGGTCGCCGACCTGCACCGCAAGGTCCGGCGCCGACGTCTGGACCACGCGCACAAGACCGCCCTCGACCTCGTGCGCGCACACGACCTCATCGCACACGAAGACCTCGGGATCCGGAACATGAGCGCCGCCCCCGCGCCCAGGCCCGTCCCGGGCAGACCGGGCGCGTTCCTGACCAACGGGGCCGCCGCCAAGGCCGGACTGAACCGTTCGATCAACGATGCCGGATGGGGGGTGTTCCTGACGATCCTGCGCGCCAAGGCTGAAAGCGCCGGACGGGCGGTGATCGCCGTGGACCCCCGCCACACCTCCCGGACCTGCCCCGCGTGTGGGCACGTCGCCAAGGAGAACCGGCCCGTACAGGAGAAGTTCCGCTGCGTCGCCTGCGGCCACACCGCGCACGCCGACACGGTGGGCGCCCTGAACGTCCTACGGGCCGGGCTGGTCCGTCGTGAAGCCCCACCGGCCCAGCGAGAAGCCCCTCTCTCGTGAGGGGAGGAGTCACGTGTCCATTGTCCAGGATGTTCTGGAACACCCCATGAGACGAACGCGGCACCGGACGTCCCGCGGCACTACGCTCCTGAGCATGAGCGACCAGCACATCCACCAGAGCTTCGAGACCCGCGCGATCCACGCGGGCAACACCGCCGACCCGCTGACCGGCGCGGTCGTGCCGCCCATCTACCAGGTGTCCACGTACAAGCAGGACGGCGTGGGCGGGCTGCGCGGCGGTTACGAGTACAGCCGCAGCGCCAACCCGACCCGTACCGCCCTGGAGGAGAACCTGGCGGCCCTGGAGGGCGGCCGGCGCGGTCTCGCCTTCGCCTCCGGCCTCGCCGCCGAGGACTGCCTGCTGCGCGCCCTGCTGGTCCCCGGCGACCACGTCGTCATCCCGAACGACGCCTACGGCGGCACCTTCCGGCTCTTCGCCAAGGTCGCCCAGCGCTGGGGCGTGGAGTTCTCGGTCGCGAACACCTCCGACGTCGCCGCCGTGCGCGACGCGATCAACGACCGCACGAAGCTGATCTGGGTCGAGACCCCCTCGAACCCGCTCCTCGGGATCACCGACATCGAGGCCGTCGCGGGCGTCGCCCGCCAGGCCGGGGTGAAGCTCGTCGTCGACAACACCTTCGCCTCGCCCTACCTCCAGCAGCCGCTGGCGCTCGGCGCGGACATCGTCGTGCACTCGCTCACCAAGTACATGGGCGGCCACTCGGACGTCGTCGGCGGCGCCCTGGTGACGGCCGACGCGGCCCTCGGCGAGGAGCTGGCGTACCACCAGAACGCGATGGGCGCGGTCGCCGGGCCGTTCGACTCGTGGATCGTGCTGCGCGGCATCAAGACCCTCGCCGTGCGCATGGACCGCCACGGCGAGAACGCCGAGAAGGTCGCCGAGATGCTGACCCAGCACCCGAAGGTCACCCAGGTCCTCTACCCGGGCCTCCCGGAGCACCCGGGCCACGAGATCGCCGCCAAGCAGATGCGGTCCTTCGGCGGCATGGTCTCCTTCCGCGTGGAGGGCGGCGAGGAGGCGGCCGTCGAGGTCTGCAACCGCGCGAAGCTCTTCACCCTGGGCGAGTCCCTGGGCGGCGTCGAGTCCCTCATCGAGCACCCGGGCCGGATGACCCACGCGAGCGTCGCGGGCTCCGCCCTGGAGGTCCCGGCCGACCTCGTCCGCCTCTCGGTCGGCATCGAGAACGCCGACGACCTGCTCGCCGACCTGCGCCAGGCGCTGGGCTAGACAGTGCTGTAGAGACCGCGTGCGACGGCCGGGCGGGGCCCTGAAAGGTCCCGCCCGGCCGTTCCCGTCTCCTCAGGCCGGGACCTTCTCGTCCTCCAGGTCCGCGCGGACCATGGCCCGCAGCTCGGGGGTGTCCTCGTGGCCGTGGACCGAGACCGCGTGCTCGGCGGCGGCCCGGACGACTTCCTCCTCCTCACCGACGATGGTGAGGGTGCAGTTCATGACGCTCGGCGTCCTGCGGCAGTCGGCGACTTTCCTGGTCATGACAGCCTCCTCGGCACCCGTGCGCGTGCCGTCTCCCTCCAGCGTAGGCCCGTCCTCACCAGGCTTCGAGCGGCGGCGTCGTCCCGGCCGGCGGGGGCTCCCACGGGCGGGCCGCCGACGCCCACACCACGAGAACCAGGAGGGCGAGCGCGGCCAGGGTCCACAGCAGGCGCCGGACCCGCCGGGCCCTGCGCAGCCGTCGCGCGCCGAGGGCCGCCGCCCGGGGCACGAGGTCCCGGGGGACCGGCGGGTGCGGGGTGTCGAGGAGCCGCCGGACCGCCTCCTCCCGGCCCCCGGGCCCCCGGCGCCTCACGCGGCGTCCCGCAGCACGGCGACCGCGCGGTCGCAGACGGCAAGGACGTACGCCTCGGACACCCCGAGCAGCGCCGCGGCCTGCTCCTCGGCGACCCCCTCGTACAGGCGCAGGACGACGACGAGCCGCTCCCGGGGGCCCAGCGCGGCGAGGACGCCGCCGCGTCCGCCGCGGTGGCGGCGGGCGGTGCGCGCGAAACGGAGCACGAGGTCGCCGCGCGCGTACGCGTACGGATCGTCGTCGCGCAGCCGGTCCCACACCGCGTACGTACGGGCGAGGGCGTCCGTCAGGAGGGCGCGGGCGTACGGGTTCCGGGCGCGGGTCTCGGCCGTCAGGAGAGTCGCGACGTGCAGCAGCCGCCCCGCCGCCCCGGCCGCGAACGCGTCGAACTCCCGGGTGCGGGAGGCGCGTCGGACGTCCCGGCCGCTCCGCCGCTCTCGCACCCCCTCATCCGACGACAGCGCGCGGACGGGGTCAAGAGGCCGGGGCCGACTCGCTTCCGCCCGCGGTCCCCGGCTCGGCCGGGAGGTGCCCCGCGTGCGCCGACTGGCGTGCGGACAGGGCGGTGTTGAAGCGGGTGAGCAGGGTGCAGAAGGCCTCGCGCTCGTCCGGCGTCCAGCCCTCCGTGACCTCGACCATCAGCTGGCGGCGCGAGGCGCGGACCTCCTCCAGGCGCGCGAGCCCGCGCGGCGAGAGCTGGAGGACGACCGCCCGCCCGTCCTCCGGGTGCGAGGTGCGCTTCACCAGGCCGGTGTCCACCAGCGGGGCGACCTGGCGGGTCACGGTCGAGGAGTCGATCCCCATGCCCGCCGCGAGCGCCTTGACGCCCATCGGGCCTTCCCGGTCGAGCCGGTTGAGGAGCAGGTACGCGGCCCGGTCCATGGAGTTGCGGAGCTGGCCGGTGCCGCCGAGGCGGGTCTGCTCGGCCCGGCGGGCGAAGACGGCCACCTGGTGCTGGAGGGCGTCGAGGAGACCGGGGTCGAGAGCGGTCGTCATGTCCTGGGACGGGGGCATGGCTGTGGGTCTCTCTCGTGCGGGAGCGGTCGGACGGTGGGGGACAGAGTACGCGGACCCGGGGGGGTCCGTACCGGGCCCGTCCAAACCCGTCGGGACGCCCGTCCGCCGGGCGGTCACCAGGGCCGTGAGCTGCGAGACTTGCTGTCATGAGCTTCCGTACACCACACCCCTTGCACCGGCTGATGCTCGACGACGTGCGCGGGGCGCAGAAGATGCTGTCCGGGGTGGCCCGCGTGACGGCGATGGAGGGCAGCCGGCACCTGTCGTCCCTGGTGGGGGCGCCGGTCCACCTCAAGTGCGAGAACCTCCAGCGCACCGGCTCCTTCAAGCTGCGCGGGGCGTACGTGCGGATCGCCGGGCTGCGGCCCGAGGAGAAGGCCGCCGGGGTCGTCGCCGCCTCCGCGGGCAACCACGCGCAGGGCGTCGCGCTCGCCTCGAAGCTGCTCGGGGTGCGGGCCACCGTCTTCATGCCGGTCGGCGCCCCGCTGCCGAAGGTCGCGGCGACCCGCGACTACGGCGCCGAGGTCCGCCTCCAGGGGCAGGTCGTGGACGAGACGCTCGCGGCGGCGGAGGAGTACGCGCGGGAGACCGGCGCCGTCCTCATCCACCCCTTCGACCACCCCGACATCATCGTCGGGCAGGGCACGGTCGGCCTGGAGGTCCTGGAGCAGTGCCCGGAGGTCCGCACGATCGTGGTCGGCGTCGGCGGCGGCGGTCTCGCGGCCGGCATCGGGCTCGCGGTGAAGTCGCTGCGCCCGGACGTGAAGGTGATCGGCGTGCAGGCCGAGGGCGCCGCCGCCTATCCGCCCTCGCTGGCCGCCGGGCATCCGGTGGTCGTCGAGTCGCCGGTGACGATGGCCGACGGCATCCGGGTGGGACGCCCCGGCGACGTGCCGTTCGACCTGGTCAGGGAGTACGTGGACGAGGTCCGCACGGTCTCCGAGGACGCGCTGTCCTCCGCGCTGCTGCTCTGCCTGGAGCGCGCCAAGCTGGTCGTGGAACCGGCGGGCGCCAGCCCGGTCGCGGCCCTGCTCTCCGACCCGGAGTCCTTCCGGGGCCCGGTGGTCGCGGTCCTCTCCGGCGGCAACGTCGACCCGCTGCTCCTCCAGCGCGTCCTGCGGCACGGCATGGCCGCCGGGGGCCGCTACCTGAGCCTGCGGCTGCGCGTGACGGACCGGCCGGGGGTGCTCGCGTCGCTCCTCGCGGCCCTGACGGTGGTCGACGCCAACGTCCTGGACGTCAGCCACGTACGGACCGACCCGAGGCTCGGACTGACCGAGGCGGAGGTCGAACTGCACCTGGAGACGAAGGGTCCGGAGCACTGCCGGGAGGTGACGGAGGCGCTGCGGGACGCCGGATACACGGTGCTCGGCTGACCCCGCACGCCCCTGACCTCGGCTTGTGGCGCGGATCACTTATTCGCTGGGCGCGGGCCGTCTCCCAAACCTAGGATCGGTGGGAAAAAGTCCCGATCCATGGGGAGTATCCACATGCCAGGCGCGATCTACGCCGAGGGTCTGGTGAAGACCTTCGGCGACGTACGAGCTCTGGACGGGGTGGACCTCGACGTGCCCGAGGGCACCGTCCTGGGCCTGCTCGGCCCGAACGGCGCGGGGAAGACCACCACCGTGCGCGTCCTGACGACCCTTCTGCGGCCCGACAGCGGGCGGGCGGTCGTCGCCGGGATCGACGTCCTCAAGCATCCCAACGAGGTCCGCCGGTCGATCGGCCTCTCCGGCCAGTTCGCGGCCGTCGACGAGTACCTCACCGGCCGCGAGAACCTCCAGATGGTCGGACAGCTCTACCAGATGAAGGCGAGGGCGGCGAAGGCGCGGGCGGGCGAGCTGCTCGAACGGTTCCACCTCGCCGAGGCCGCCGACCGCCCCGCCAAGACGTACTCGGGCGGCATGAGGCGCCGCCTCGACCTGGCGGCGGCCCTCGTGGTCTCCCCGCCGGTCATGTTCATGGACGAGCCGACCACCGGCCTCGACCCGCGCAACCGGCAGGAGCTCTGGGAGGTCATCAAGGAGCTGGTCGCCGGCGGTACGACCCTGCTCCTCACCACCCAGTACCTGGAGGAGGCCGACCACCTCGCCCACGACATCTGCGTCGTCGACCACGGCCGGGTCATCGCGCGCGGCACCTCCGACCAGCTCAAGGCCCGGACGGGCGGCGAGCGCGTCGAGGTCGTGGTCCGCGAGCGGGAGATGCTCACCGGCGCCCGGGAGGTCCTCGGCCGCTACGGCGCCGAGGGGACCGGGGGCGCGGGCCGCGGCGAGGTCTCCGTCGAGGAGCACACCCGGATGCTGACCGTCCCCGTCACCGGCGGCGCCAAGCTGCTCGCCGAGGTCATCCGCGACCTGGACGCCGTCGGCGTCGAGATCGACGACATCGGCCTGCGCCGCCCGACCCTCGACGACGTCTTCATCTCCCTCACCGGCCACGCGGCCGAGCAGGAGGAGCCGGAGGGGGACGGCGCCCCGGACCGGCAGGGCGGCCGCGGCCGCAAGCACCCCGCGAAGGAGGAGGCGAAGTGAGCACCGTGACCACCGAGGCCCCGACCCGGGCCCCGCGGCCGCGCGGCGGGATCGCCCAGTCCGTGGGCGACTCCCTGGTCGTTGCCAAGCGCAACCTCATCCGGATGACCCGGATCCCTGAGATGATCCTCTTCGGGGTCATCCAGCCGGTGATGTTCGTGGTGCTCTTCACGTACGTCTTCGGCGGCTCGATGGCGATCGGCGGCACCCTCGACCCGGACGTCTACCGGGACTTCCTGATGGCGGGCATCTTCGCGCAGACCGTCACCTTCGCCACGGCGGGCTCGGCGGCCGGCATCGCCGACGACATGCAGAAGGGGATCATCGACCGCTTCCGCTCCCTGCCGATGGCGCGGGGCGCGGTCCTCACCGGCCGCACCGTCGCCGACCTCGTGCAGACCTCCGTCACGCTGGTCGTCCTCGCGGTCGTGGCGCTGCTCGTGGGCTGGCGCACCGGCTCCGCCGAGCCGACCAACGCCGGAAGGGTCCTGGGCGGCTTCGCCCTGCTGCTCCTCCTCGGCTACGCCTTCACCTGGATCGGCGCCCTGATCGGCCTCTCGGTCCGCACCCCGGAGGCCGCCACCTCGGGCGGCATCATCTGGCTCTTCCCGGTCACGTTCATCTCGAACGCGTTCGTGGACTCGGACCAGATGACGCCGTGGCTGCGGCACATCGCCGAGTGGAACCCGTTCAGCGCCACCGTGCAGGCCTGCCGGGAGCTGTTCGGCAACCCCGGCGTCTCGACCTCGGACGCCTGGCCGATGCAGCACCCGGTCTGGGCGTCGATCATCTGGTCGGTCCTGATCATCGCCTTCTTCCGGACCCTCGCGGTCCGCAAGTACCGCTCGGCGGCGTCCTGACCCCGGGCCGGGGGCGGAGCCGGAGACGGCTCCGCCCCCGGCCCCGTCAGGGCAGGTAGCCCGAGACGACGAGGCCGTCCGGGAGGGGCACGAAGGCGGCGCCCCCGGCGGTCAGCAGCTCTCCGGCGACCTGCGCGGTGAAGCCCCGGGGCAGGGCGAACCGGTAGGACGCGTCGTTCCCCGTTCCGGCGGGGCCGGCGGCCGGATAGGAGCGGACCTCCGCCTCGTCCGCGACCACGACCCGGTCGCCCGCGAAGTAGACGCGGTCCGCCGGGACGCCCGACACCCGCCACCGCTCCCGGCCGCTCTCCAGGTCGTACACGACGAGCGCGCCGCGCCCGGTCACCCGATCGTCCCCGCCGTCCTCGGCGATCACGGCGACGAGCCCGTCCGCGCGCACGGCGGGCCCGGCCGTGACCCCGGTGCCCAGGGTGCGCAGCGGCCGCAGCAGCGCGGAGTCCAGCACGGCGACGGAGCCGTCCTCGCGGATACGGCAGAGCACCCGGCCGCTCTTCTCGTGGACGGTGAACCCGCCGCAGTACTCCGTCCCGCGCGCCGTCTCCTTCCCGGTGCGGGCGTCGAGGGACACCGGCGCGGTGCCCACCGGGACGAGCACCCGGCCCGCCCCCGCGACCGGCTCCTCCGGCAGGCCGTCGAGCGGCGAGCGCCACAGCTCCTTCCCGTCGCGCAGGCGCACGGCCGTGACCAGGCCGGTCCGCTCGTCGCGCACGTTGACGTACGTGGAGTAGAGGACCCCGTCCCCCAGGTCGGTGCCCTTCACGGCCCAGTCGCGCCCGGGCCCGGGAACGCGGCGCCGCTCCTTCCCGTCCGCGATCCCGTACGCGACGACCCCGTCCGGCCCCGTGACGTACGCGGTGTCGCCGACGACCGCCGGGTACTGCGGCGCGCTGCGCAGCCCCTCGCCCCGGGCCGGCACCTTCCACAGCTCCTCGCCGTCCGCCGCGCCCAGGGCGGTGACCGCGCCGCCCTCGCCCGGGCAGACCAGCGCCTTCGGGGCGAGCGCGCAGGCGCCGGTGCCCCGCTCCACCTCGGCCGTCCAGGGCGACCAGCCCGCCGGGCGGTGCGCCCGGTCCGTGCCCACCGTGCCGAAGTCGTTGGCGCGGCCCGCCCCGCCGTACGGCAGGACGACCCGGTCGAGGGCGGCCGGTGCCGGTGCCGTGGTGGTGCCTGTGGAGGCGCCTCCGTTCCCGCCGGGTTCGCCGCTCCCGCCGTCCGACAGCACCACGCCCGCCGTCGCCAGGACGGCCACCGCCACCGCGCCCGCCGCCAGGGCGCCCCACCGGCGCCGCCGCCCCGCCGGGACGGCCGCCGGGGCGACCGGCCGGTCCGTCACCGCCGTGGGGGAGTACGGCACCACGGGGCCGAGCGTCGGCAGGTCCGCCACGCCCGCGCCCGAGGCCGCCGCCTCCCCGGCCGTGCGGGCCGCCTCCCCGTACTCCGCGAGCAGCGAGAGGACCCCGCCGGGCCACGGGAAGGCCCCGGGCGCGCCCCCACCGTCCCCTTCGAGGAGCGCCGCCAGTTCGGCCGCCGTGGGCCGCTCCGCCGGGTCGAGCCGCAGACAGCGCTCCAGTACGGGCGTCAACTCCCCGGGAACGCCGTCCAGTTCGGCCTCCGCCCGGCTGATCCGGTAGATCACGGCGGCCATCTCGTCGTCGTGGAACGGGCCCCGGCCGCTCGCCGCGAACGCGAGCACCGCCCCCAGGCAGAACACGTCCGACGCGGGCACCACCGCCCGGCTCCCCACCAGGTGCTCCGGCGCCATGAACCCCGGCGAGCCCACCACCAGACCGGTCGACGTCAGAGCCGTCGCCTCGAAGGCCTGGGCGATCCCGAAGTCGATCAGCTTCGGCCCGGCCGCGCCGAGCAGCACGTTCGCCGGCTTCAGGTCCCGGTGCAGCACCCGCGCGCCGTGCACGGCCGCCAGGGCCCGGGCGAGCGCGGCCCCCAGGGCCCGTACGGCCGCGACCGGCAGCGGCCCGGTCCGTACGACCGCCTCCGCGAGCGAGGGACCCGGCACGTACTCCGTCGCCAGCCACGGCGAGGGCGCGTCCGCGTCGGCGTCCACGAGCCGCGCCACCCCCGGGCCGTCCACGGTCCGCGCCGCCGCGATCTCCCGCCGGAAACGGGTCCGGAAGTCCCCGTCGACCTCCAGGTCCCCCCGCACGGTCTTCACGGCGACCATCCGGTACGGATCGGCCGTCGGCGCGTCCGCGCGGCAGGCGAGGTGCACCTCGCCCATGCCGCCCGCGCCGAGCCGGGCGAGCAGCCGGTACGGTCCGACGAGCCGGGGCGGCCGCTCCGGGGACAGGGCTTCCAGCAAGGGACTACTCCTTCTCTCCGGCGGCGGGGGCGGGGGCGGGGGCCTCGCCGAGGGCCTCGCGGGGGAGCCCGACGGAGACGACGACCCCGGTGTCGTACACGACGTGCGCCACCCCGCCCAGCGGCAGCACCTGGGGCGGGCGGACCTCCCGGTCCAGATAGGTCCCGCCCGCGAGGTCGTACTTCTCGTCGGCGCGCGGCCCGGGCGCCCCCGGCACCGGCACGGCCCGCTCCGCGCCGGGCCGGCCGTCCGCGCCGAGCGGCACCACCCGCAGGGCCGAGAAGTCCGCGTACACCAGCGCGCTCCCCGTGATCAGCGGGTTGGAGACGAGTTGGCGCCGGCCGTCCGCCGTGGTGAGCGGGGGGAGCGGGTAGTGGCCGAGGCTCTTGCCGGTGGCCGGGTCGAGGACGTACACCCCGCCGGGCTCGCCCTTGTTCCCGCTGCTCGCCCAGCGCATGGGGCCCGCGTCGAGGACGACGGCGGCGCGGTCGGACACGGCGGCGGGCCAGGCGCCCGACGCGGCGACCCCGGCGGGCACCGCGAGCCGCCCCGGCCCCACCGGGGAGAGCGTCACGGCGTCCAGGCGGTACAGGACGAGCGGGTTCTCGTTCAGCGCGTCGAGCGGCGCGCAGTACGCGTACCGGCCCCGGACGAGCAGGGCGCCGCACCCCTTCGCCTCCGGCGGGACCTGGCCGCGCTGGTCGCCGGTCCTCGCGTCGTACGCCACGAAACCGGCCTCGCTCAGCGCGTACACCAGCCCGTTCGCGTACGCCACCGGCTCGAAGTCCCGGTACTCCGCCCGCGCGAGGTCGGCGTTGGTGAGCGCCTTGGACCACCGCTCGCGCCCGTCGGCCAGCGCGTAGGCCGTCATCCGGCCGCTGGTGTCGTCGCCGGTCGGGACGAAGACGGTGCCGTCGCCGACGACGGGCCGGGTCGCGAGCCCGCCCCCGTTCGGGCCCTCCTTCTCCCAGCGGACCGTGCCGCTCCTGGCGTCCCTGACCTGGAGGCGTCCGCCGGAGAGCAGGACGGCGTACGGGCCGTGGACGGCGGGCACGCCGGTGCCGCCCGCCACGAAGACGCCGCCGGTGGGGCCGATGAAGCTCTGGTCGTCGCGCGGGTCCTCGACCAGGTCGGCGGCCCACAGCCGCTTCCCGTCCGCCGGGTCGAGCGCCTCGTACCGCCCGTCCGTCGTCCGGCAGACGACCGCCGCCTCGCCGGCCGAGCAGCCGAACGCGGGCGCGCCCAGCTTCGCCCGCCAGGGCCGCCACCCGGCCGGGCGCTGGGCCGCGTTCTGCGCGACGACCCCGGACGCGTCGGCGGGGCCCCGGTCGTCGACGCCCGGCACGCGGGGCCCGGCGGCCTGCGCGGGCGCCTTCCCCTCCCCGTCGCCCTCCGGCCACAGCAGGTACGCGCCGGTGCCGCCGGCCGCGACCGCCAGGGCCAGGGCGGCGGCGAGCAGCCGGCCCCGGCGCGGGCGCCGCCGCGGGTGACCGGCGGGGGCGGTCGACGGGGACGCGGGGGCGAGCGTCGGTACGGAGTGGAGGCCCTGGGAGGCCGGGGCGACGACCGGCCCGAACCCGGCCGGCGCCGCCAGGAGCGGCCCGCCCGAGGCGACGAGCTGGGCCAGCTCCCTGCCGTACTCCCCGATGTGCTCCCGTACGCCCTCCGGCCACGGGAAGACCTTCGCGGGCGCCGGTTCGAGGAGCTCCACGAGCCGCTCCGGGTTCGGCCGGTCCGCCGGGTCCACGGCCAGACAGGCGGCGACCGCGCCGCGCAGCTCCTCCGGGACCCGGGACAGGTCGGCCTCGGCGCGCGAGACCCGGTAGAGGACGGCGGCGAGGGGCCCGTCGCCGAAGGGCTCCTCGCCGGTCGCCGCGTAGCAGAGCAGCGAGCCGAGGCAGAAGACGTCGGAGGCGGCCGTGACGCGCCGGGCCCCGGCCACGTGCTCGGGGGACATGAAGGAGGGGGAGCCGACCATCACGCCGGTGGCGGTCATGGTGGTGGCGGTGCTGCTGCGGGCGATGCCGAAGTCGATGAGGCGGGGGCCGTCGACGGAGAGCATGACGTTCCCCGGCTTGAGGTCCCGGTGCAGGACCCCGGCCCGGTGCAGATCGGCCAGGGCGCGGGCGACCCCGGCCCCGAGCGCGCGCACGGCGCCGACGGGCAGCGCCCCGCCGCGCCGCACCGCCTGCGAGAGGCTGGGCCCGGGGACGTACGCGGTCGCCAGCCAGGGCGTCTCCGCGTCGGCGTCCCCGCCGACGGGCGCGGCGGCGTACGGGCTGTCGACGAGCGAGGCGACCCCGATCTCCCGCCGGAACCGCTCCCGGAAGGCGGGCTCCCCGGCGACGTCCCGCCGCACGGTCTTGACGGCGACGAAGACGTCCTGGACGGGGGCGCGCGGGGGGTCGTTGTCGGCGCCGGGGGGCCTGCTGATTCCGATGCCCGGGGTGCCGCCGGTCCCGGCGCCCGAGGGACCACTGGTCCCGACATCCGGGGGCCCGTCGATTCCGGCACCCGGGGTATTGCCGGTCCCGGCACCGGGGAGCCCGCCGGTCCCGACGCCCGGAAGCCCGCCGGTCCCGGCACCGGGGAGTCCGCCGGTCCCGACGCCCCTCGCGAGGAACACCTCCCCCATGCCGCCCGCGCCGAGCCGGGCGAGGACCTCGTACGGGCCGATCCGGCGTGGCGCGTCCTCGCGCAGTGGTCCCAGCATCTCGTCGTCCCCCCTGTGACGCGTCCCCCTGAGACGCCCCTCTGCGACGCCCTCTCGGGGTGTCCCCCTGTGACGCCCCTTCGTGACGTCCCTCGTGACGTCTCCCCGTGACGCGAGCGTGACGCCACGTCAGCGCCGCATCATCGCACGCGCACCCGCACGTATGTGCGTACGGGCGCGTGTGTGCGTACGGGCACGCGTGTCCGCGCACGACGGAGGGCCGGACCCCGTGGGGTCCGGCCCTCCGTGGAAGAGCGGGGTCTCAGCCGGCGTACGGCTTCGCGCTGAGGATCTTCACGGCGGCCTTCTTGCCGTTCGGCAGCTCGTACTCGGCATCGTCGCCGGCCTTCTTGCCGTTGACGCCGACGCCCAGCGGGGACTGCGGCGAGTAGGTCTCGATGTCACCGCTCGCGTACTCGCGGGAGGCGAGGAGGAAGGTCAGGGTGTCGTCCTCGTCGCCGTCGAAGGCGATCGTGACGACCATGCCGGGCTCGACGACGCCGTCGTCCGCCGGGGCCTCGCCCACCTTCGCGTGCTGGAGCAGCTGGGTGAGCTGACGGACCCGGAGCTCCTGCTTGCCCTGCTCCTCCTTGGCCGCGTGGTACCCGCCGTTCTCGCGCAGATCGCCCTCTTCGCGCGCGGCGGCGATCTTGGCGGCGATCTCGGTACGCGCGGGACCAGACAGGTACTCAAGCTCGTCCTTGAGCTTGTTGTACGCCTCCTGGGTGAGCCAGGTGACGTTGTCGCTGGTCTGGGTCACAGGTGCTCCTCGTAGGTACTGGGAATACAAAGCATCGCCCTACACGGGAATGCTGTGCTGTCCCGGGTGGGCGAAACCACGAGCCTAACAATGAGTGGCGAAAAGCGGGAGGACATAAACCACGGAATGGCGTCACCCCAGGTCACGGTGGTGACCCGCCGGGACTCGTCACCGGCTCCCTACCCACCGCTACCGGGTCGTACACCCGATCAGTTCGGCGCTCGTCGCGCGCGCGGTGGTGCGCAGCGAGAAGACCTGGTCGACCCGGGCGGCCGGGTCGTCGATCCGCACGTCCTTGCGGGCCACCTCGGCCCCGTCCTCGGAGCGCGAGCGCAGGGTGCAGACGCCCTCGACGCCCTCGTCCTTGCGGACCTCCAGGTGCACCTGGACCTCGGTGGCGCTCACCACGTCGAACTTGATCATCTCGGCGCTGATCCTGCTGTCGACCACGTAGTACCAGCCGAACCAGCCGAGCAGGCCGAGGAAGAGGACCCCGAGGACCGACCCGACGACCTTGAGCCTGCGGTCGGCCCGCTCGTCCGCGGAGCGCCCGTAGCGCCCCTCGGGAAGCTGCTCTCGCACCGCGCTCATGATCGATCCTCTCGAAGCCGGGGGGTGGCGGAATTTTCGGCCCCCCGATTCCGTCACTATAGAGACCTCCCTCCGCGACCAATCACTGAGGATCGAGTCTTGACTGACCAGCTGCGACTGATGGCCGTGCACGCCCACCCCGACGACGAGTCGAGCAAGGGCGCGGCCACGATGGCCAAGTACGTGTCCGAGGGGGTGGACGTCCTGGTGGTGACGTGCACGGGCGGTGAACGCGGCTCGGTCCTCAACCCCAAGCTCCAGGGCGACCCTTCCATCGAGGAGAACATCCACGAGGTGCGCCGCAAGGAGATGGACGCGGCCCGCGAGATCCTGGGCGTCTCCCAGGAGTGGCTGGGCTTCGTCGACTCGGGCCTGCCCGAGGGCGACCCGCTGCCCCCGCTCCCCGAGGGCTGCTTCGCCCTCCAGGACGTCGACGAGGCGGCCGGCCGGCTGGTCCGCAGCATCCGCTCCTTCCGTCCGCAGGTCATCACGACCTACGACGAGAACGGCGGCTACCCGCACCCCGACCACATCATGACCCACAAGATCACGATGGTGGCCTTCGACGGGGCGGGCGACCCCGAGGCGTTCCCCGAGGACGAGTTCGGCCCGGTCTGGCAGCCCCTGAAGCTCTACTACAACCAGGGCTTCAACCGCCCCCGCACCGAGGCCCTGCACCAGGCGCTCCTCGACCAGGGCCTGGAGTCCCCCTACGGGGAGTGGCTGGAGCGCTGGAAGGAGTTCGAGCGCAAGGAGCGGACCCTGACCACCTTCGTGCCCTGCGCCGACTTCTTCGAGACCCGGGACCGGGCGCTGATCGCCCACGCCACCCAGATCGACCCGGACGGCGGCTGGTTCCGCGTCCCCATGGAGATCCAGAAGAAGGTCTGGCCGACGGAGGAGTACGAGCTCAGCAAGGCGCTGGTGCCGACTTCCCTCCCCGAGGAAGATCTCTTCGCGGGCATCCGCGACAATGCCTGACATGAGCGCACACCTGGCACTGACCCAGCTTGTCCCCTTCGCCGCCGAAGAGCTGGACAAGAACAAGGTGACCCCCGGCGTCCTCGGCTTCGTCGTCTTCGCCGTCCTGGCCCTGGCGGTCTGGATGCTGATGAAGTCGATGAACCGCCACATGGGCCGGGTCTCCTTCGAGGAGGCCCCGGACCCGGCGGCCGCGGCGGCGACGCCGGCGGAGACCCCGAAGAAGTAGCGGCTTCCCGGCCGGCGGGCGCCCCGCCCCGGGAAGCACCGGCTCACGGCCGCCCCGCCCTCCGGGCCGTACCCCCGCGGTACGCCCCGGAGGGCGTCCGCGCGTCCGGACGCGTGCGGGGCGGATACCTGTGGGGCGGATGCCTGTGGGGGCGGACACCTGCGCCTTCGCACGCCCGCGCGTACGGAGGGCCGCGCGTACGGGTGGCCCGCTCGCCCGGTGCTTTCACGCGGGCGAGCGGTGGGCGGTGGGCCGCAGGCGGTACGGGTCGGGGCGCGGCCCCGGCGGAGCGCGGCTCCGGCGGAGCGCGGCTCCGGCGGGGGAGGCCCCGACGCCCGGAGGCCCTACGCCCCCGGTGTCCCCGGCACTCCCGGTGCCGTCGGCACCCCCAGTACCTCCCGGGACCGGCGGTTCGGGACCAGGCCCAGGTCCCAGGCCTGCCACGGCGTGCCCGTGGCCACGCCGCGCGCCAGGACCGCCCCGTACGCCTCGGCGCAGTCGTCCAGGCGCGGGTCGCGCGCCGGGTGCCGGTCCGCGACCAGGGCCGCCAGCTCCTCGCGGGCCGTCGCCGTCCCCGGCTCGGGGGAGCCCGGCACGGCATGCGGGAGCAGGGTGCAGCGCAGGAAACGGGCCCAGTCCGCGCCGCGTAGGTCGCCGTACGAGGCGAACAGCGCCCGCGCCTCGTCGCACAGGCCCAGCGCCTGCGGCACGCGCGCGTTGCCCGCGTCGACGACCGCCAGCTCCAGGCAGGTCCAGGCCTCCCCGTGGGCCACCCCGATCCGGTGGTAGTCCGCCCGCGCGTCCACGAGCAGCTGACGGGCGAAGCCCGAGTTCCGCAGGCCCCCCGTACGGGCGGCCGCCTGGTCGCGGGTGACCCGGCCCGAGTGGTGCCGGGCGCCGGCCAGCCCGTACACGTCCCGCATCCGGGAGAACATCGTCCGCGCCCGCCCCAGCTCCCGCACCGCCTCGTCGCGGTCGCCGCGCTCCTCCAGGGCGTGCCCCAGGTGGTACAGCGTCCACGCCTCGCCCCGCGCGTCCTCCTGCTCCCGGTGGCGGGCGAGCGCCCCGCGCAGCCCCTCCACGGCCGGCTCGGCGTCCCCGGCGGCGAGCCGGGCCCGGGCCAGCTGGGTCAGCGCCCAGGCCTCGCCGCGCCCGTCGTGGATCCGCCCGTACCCGTCGAGGGCGGCCCGCAGCTCGGTCTCGGCGCCCGGCACGTCGCCGCGCAGCAGCAGCACCTGCCCGCGCTGGAAGTGCGCCCACGCCTCGCCGTGCGGGGACTCGTGCGCCCGGTGCAGCGCGAGGGACCGGTCGAGCAGCTCCGCCGCCTCCGCGAGCAGCCCCCGGTCCCGCTCCACGGCCGCGAGCGCGTGCAGCGTCCAGGCCCGGTCGGCGGCCAGCGCCTCCGGCTCCTGGAGCGCGAGCGCCTCCCGCAGCCGGTCCGCCGCCTCCGCCAGCTTCCCCTGGTGGTGCAGGGTGATCCCGAGCGAGCAGAGCGCGAGCGCCGCCCCCGGGTCCTGACGTTCCTCCCGGTACGAGGAGACGACCGAGGCCAGGGTCGTGCGGGCCCGGTCGAGGTCGCCGATCTGCCGGGCCGCGATGCCGGTCCGCCACCGCACCGAGCGGGACAGCGGCCCCTGCCCGAGGGACGCGGCCAGCTCGTCGATCTCCCCGAGCCGGTAGAGGTCGCCGCGCAGCAGGCAGTAGTCGCAGAGCGCGCCGAGCAGGTCCAGGACGGTCTGCTGGTCGGCGCCCCGGTGGTGCCGCAGCGCCGCCGTGATGAAGCTGGTCTCCTCGTCGAGCCAGCTCAGGGCGGCCTCCAGGGAGCCGAAGCCGTGCCCGCCGAACCGGTCGGCGCGGGTCGACATCTTGCCGTCGACCATCCGGATCACCGCGTCCGCCAGCTCCGCGTAGTTGCGGACGAGCCGCTCCTGCGCGGCGGCGATCTCCGCCGTGTCCTCCTCGTCGAGGAGCCGGGCCGCCGCGAAGCCGCGCACCGCGTCGTGCAGCCGGTACCGCTCCCCGCGCACGTGGTCCAGGAGCCCCGCGCCGGCGAGGCCGCGCAGCAGCCGCGCCCCCTCGGCGCCGTCCGCGCCGAGCAGCGCCCCGGCCGCCGCCGCGCCCAGCGAGGCCCGCCCGGCGAGCGCGAGCCGCCGCAGGAGCCGCCGGGAGTCGTCGTCGAGGTCGAGGAAGTAGCGGGCGTCCAGGGCGCGTTCGACGGGACCGGCGCCCCGCCCGGGCCGGCCGAGCAGCTCCGCCACCTCGTCCATGGGCCGCCGCCCGAGCAGCGAACCCGCGACCCGCAGCGCCAGCGGGAGCCCGCCGCACAGCTCCCGGATCCGCCCGGCCGCCTCCGCGTCGTACGGCCCGGGGTCGCCCGCCCCGCCCGCCGCCCGCAGCAGCTCCTCCGCCCCGGCCGCGTCGAGCGCCGCCACCTCGAGGGCGTGCACGGCGGCCGGTACGTCCGGGCCGAGGTCCAGCGGCTCCCGGCAGGTCACCAGGACCAGGCTCCCGGAGCGGCCGGGCAGCAGGGCCCGCACCTGGGCCGCGTCCACGGCGTCGTCCAGGACCACGGTCACCGGCGTCCCGGCCAGCTGCCGGTGGTACAACTCGGTGAGCCCCCGCACCTGTTGCTCCACCGAAGCGCCCTCCCGGAAGAGCAGCCGCTCGCGCGGGGCGCCGAGCCGGTTCAGCAGGTGCAGCAGCGCCTCCCGGGTCGCGACCGGCCCCTCGCCCGCCGTACCCGGCAGGGCCGTGACGTTTCCCCGCAGGTCCACCACGCAGGCCCCGCGGAACCGGTCGCGCAGCGCGTGCGCGGCCCTGACCGCGAGCGCGGTGCGCCCCGAGCCCGGCTCGCCGTGCAGCAGCACCACCGTGGGCCGGGTCTCCACCGAGGCCCTGTCCTCCCGT
Organism: Streptomyces sp. NPDC098101; assembly: GCF_044760185.1. Lineage (NCBI taxonomy): Bacteria > Bacillati > Actinomycetota > Actinomycetes > Kitasatosporales > Streptomycetaceae > Streptomyces > Streptomyces sp. NPDC098101. The sequence goes on from NZ_JBIWAS010000003.1 coordinate 598,413, forward strand.
ACCCACCCGGCGATCCGCTCCAGCTCCTCCCGCCGCCCCGCGAACACCCCACCGGAGTCCGGCAGTTGCCCGAAGGACCGCTCCAGGACGGTACGGCTCCGGGCCGCCGCGCTCCGGTCGACACCGCGCAGGGGCGGGGCGACGGGGGCGGCCCGCTCCCGCTGGCGCTCCAGGAAGGGCCGCACCCCACGGCTCTCCAGGGCCGCCAGCCACCGCGCCCGCGCCTCCTCGACGCTCCCGCCGCCCGCCGCCCGGCCCCCGGACGTGGCCTTCAGCACGGTCGCGGCCGCCCCGGCCACCGCCACCACGGCACCCGCGCCGAGCGCCGTCCCCGCCGACGTACCGAGCACCAGGTCCGCACCGACGGCGGCGACGGCCGCGACCCCGACGACCAGCCCGGGCGCCCCGCCCCGGACGCCCCGCCCGCCTCCCGCCTCCCCGGCTTCCCCGGCCTCCACGGCCCGCAGGAACTCCGCGTACTCCGCACCGGCCCCCGCCGCCATCACGTCCAACTCGGCCCGCCCCCGCGCGAGCAGCACCCCGGCGTCCCCCCGGCCCCCGCCCCGCACCTCCTCCGCCACGACCCGCTCCAACAGCCCCTCGGCCTCGGCCCGGTGACTCTCCCTCATCCGCGTTCCCCCTCCGCACACACCCGCCGGACGGGCCCCAGTCTCCTGCGTGACGCGCCCGAGCGCGAGGGAGCGGGGGCGGAGGTGAGGAGACGGCACCTGCGGCGGGGCGAGAAAAGCGGTCTCGCATTTCACTCGCCTTCACCTTGAATTCACCCTTCATTGCGTTATTCGCTCCGCACCTCCTTTCCTGCCTCCGCGAGGAAAAGAAATCATTGACCATGCGCGTTCAAGAAGGGCATAGTCGGCAGCCGCTGTGATGATCGTGTACATCCCGGGGGGAAGTTGTGCTGTCGATGTCGGCGCGCCGTGCCGAGCGCGGGGCCCGTCGCAGAGTGGGCAGAGCACGGGGAACGGCCGCGTTCGCCGTGGTCGTGGCCGTGTGCGGGACCACCGTCCTGGCCGGCGTCCCGGTCCCGGTCCCGGCGGCGCACGCGCAGCCCTCCGCCGCCCGGGCCGCGGAATCCGGAGAGCCGCCGACCGAGGCCGAAAAGGCCTCGGAAAAGGCCGCGGAAACCGGCGAGCGCGTCGAAATCGTCGGAGAGCGCACGCCGTACGAAACGACCTACGCCAATCCGGACGGCGACACCTATTCCCTGTCGATGTCCACCGTGCCGGTGCGGGCGCGGGCCGGGGACGGCTCCTGGACCGAACCGGACGCCTCGCTGGAGCGCCGGCCCGACGGCACGGCGGGTCCCCGGGCGGCCGTCGTCGACGTGTCCTTCTCCGGCGGCGGCGACGGCGCGGACCTGGTGAGCGTGACCGACGGAGACCGCTCGCTGACGATCGGCTGGCCCGGCGAGCTGCCCGCGCCGACCCTGGACGGCCCCACCGCCCTGTACCCGGAGGTGCTGCCGGGCGTCGACCTGCGGCTCACCGCCACCACACAGGGCTACCGCCAGGTCCTGGTGGTGAAGTCGGCCGAGGCGGCCGCCAACCCGGCGCTGAGGGAACTGGAGTTCCCCGTCGACGCCGACGGCCTCACCCTCCGCGGAGGCGCGGGCGGCGGCCTGGAGGCCGTGGACACCGACGGCAACCCGGTCTTCCGCACCCCGGCCGCCCGGCAGTGGGACTCGGCGGGCGACGCCGCCGACGCCCCCGCCGGCCGGGCCTCCGCCACGGCGGGCCGGCCGCTCGCGCTCCCCGGGAAGAGCACCGCCGCCCCGGTCGACGCGGACGGCGAGCCGGACGCCGACCCGGCCGCCGGGCCGGGCGACGGCGACGTGACGGCGGTGCTCCCCGTCACCGTCGGCGCGGACTCGATCACCGTCGTCCCGGACGCCGGACAGCTCGCCGGCACCGGCACCGTCTACCCCTTGTACATCGACCCCGACGTCTCCTGGGGCGAGTCCGAGCGCACCCTGCTCTCCTCCGACGGAGACACCTTCTACAACTTCTCCGGCGGCGACGACGGCAAGGGAGTCGGCTACTGCGGGACCTACGTGACCGGCGGCTACGCCTACGTCTGCGGATCCGGCTACAAGCAGCGCATGTACTTCGAGTTCGCGCCCACGGCCCTGCGCGGCAAGCGCGTCCTGGACGCCACCTTCCGGGTCACCGAGCGCTGGTCGATGTCCTGCACGAAGACCCCCGTACAGCTGGTCCGCACCCCCAACATCTCCTCCGGCACCAAGTGGCCCGGCCCCACCACCAACTGGGACGTCATGGGCGACCGCACGGTGTCGGCCGGCCGGGGCACGGCCTGCTCCCCGAGCCAGCCCGACGCGCCCATCGAGTTCAACGACGACCCGGCGCAGAGCTACGAGAACCTCACCCCGACCGTACGGTCCTTCGCGAACGGCGACTTCTCCCGGCTGACCCTCATGCTGAAGGCCGCCGACGAGTCCGACCCGAACGGCTGGAAGCGGTTCGACGACGACGCCGTCCTCGACGTCGACTTCGTCGGCGTCCCGGCCCCGCCGACCAGCCCCGGAGTGCTCTCCGGCGAGGTCTCCTCGTGCGAGACCGACGCGAGCGCCCCCGACGTCCTGTCCGACCCCACCCCCACCCTCACCGCCGTCGCGCAGACCGCCCCCGGCGGTGAGAGCGGCGCCGACCTGCGCCTCCGCTTCTACGTGCAGCGGCTCAACGGCAGCAGCTGGGAAGTGGCGACCGAACCGGTGCGGCCGTTCAGCCCCGCCTACGTCAACGACGGGCAGAAGGTGTCGGAGAGCTCACCGGTCACCCTGGCCAACGGCGGAACCTACCGGATGGCGGTCTTCACCCGCTCCTACTACAACGGCGGCGGAAGCCACCTGGAGTCGCACAGCACCCTCACCACCAAGGGCTGGTGCTACTTCAAGGTCGACACCACCGCCCCCAAGGCCCCGGTGATCACCTTCAACGGCCCGTACTCGCCGTGCACCGCCAACGACTGCGCGGCGGGCGGCGGCCCCGGGGTCAAGGGCTCGTTCACCTTCTCCCCGGCGTCCGGCGACGCGAGCACGGTCGTCGCCTACCGGTACAAGCTCGCCTCCGCCTCCGCCTGGTCGGCACCGGTCAGCGGCACCACGGTCACCCGGGCCATCGCCCCCGACCTGGCCGGCACCCAGGTCCTGCAGGTGCGCGCGCTGGACAACGTGGGCAGCGGACGCTGGGGAGCCGTCGCCGGCGTGCGGTTCAACGTACGGGAGGGACAGGGCGCCACCGGCCGCTGGACCTTCCTGGACGGCGCCGCGAACCCGGCCTCGAAGACCGCCTCCGACACTGCCACCGCACCCGGCACCCGGCACCCGGCGACCCTGTACCCCTCCGGTTCCGGCTGGTCCGCGCTGGCCCGGCGCGGCGCGGGCGACCGCTCGCTGTGGCTCAACGACACCTCCGACAGCACCCAGCAGACCGGTTACGCCGCCACCTCGGCGTCCGTGGTCAACACCCAGTCCTCCTACACCGTGTCGGCCTGGGCCTACCTCACCGACACCTCCGCCTACCGGGCGGTGCTCTCCCAGACCGGCACCGACCACTCGGGCTTCGTCCTCTACTACTCCGCGGGCGTCAAGCGCTGGGTCTTCCGCTACAACTGGCTCGACGGCTCGGGCACCCGGCAGATGGTCACCATGAACGCGGCGGCCGAAGGCCCCCCGCTCAAGGTGTGGACCCACCTCGCCGCCGTCTACGACGCCGAGGCGCGGACCATCCGGCTCTACGTCAACGGCCGCCCGCAGGGCGCCGGGGTCGCGGTGCCCGCCGGCGGCGAGAAGCAGACTCCCGACGGCGCCTTCCAGATCGGCCGCGCCAGCTACGTGTACGGCGACTTCACCCAGTACTGGAAGGGCCGGATCGACGAGGTCGCCGTGTTCCAGGAGGCCCTGACACCGGCCGAGGTCGCCAAGGAGGCCCGGCTGCTCGATGCCGACAGCACCGCCACGGCCACCGAACTGGTCGCCGCCTGGAACCCGGACGGCGCCTCCGGCACCTCCCTCACCGACACCCTGACCGGCTACAACCGCGTGCTCGCCCTGTCCGGCGGCGCCTCGCTGGACGGCGAGGCGATCGTCCTGGACGGCACCGACGACGCCGCCGTCACCGCCGGGCCGGTCGTCGACGGGACGGGGTCGTTCACCGTCACCACCGAGGTCGAGCTGGACCGGGCGCGGCTCCACGCCAAGGGGACCGGATTCATCGGCCAGGTCCTCGGCCAGCGCTCCGCCGACGGCTCCGCCTGGGGCCTGTGGTACGAGACGACCGGTACCGAGACCCGGTTCGACGACGAGGACAACCCCTACGAAGTGCCCGTCGGATTCTGGCGGTTCGGCCGCCTGGACGCCTCCGGCACCTTCACGGCCGTCGACTCCGACAGCGCGGCGGTGGTGGGCAGCCGGGTGCGGCTCACCGGCGTGTACGACGCGCAGGCGGGAACCATCGCCCTCTACCTGGACTCCACCCAGAACGACACGGACACCCCGTACACCGCGACGGTGGGATCCGGCGACTTCGCCGTCGGCAAGGCCTACGTGGGCGGCTCCTGGGGCCGTCACCTGCCCGCGCGCGTCTCCGACGTCCGGATCTGGGCGGGCGCGGCGGCGAGCGGCACCCAGGTGGACTCCCTCGTCAACGGCTGAACCCCGGCGGGCGGTGTCCTCCGGCCGACCGGACGGGCACCGGCCGCCTCCTCCGGCTCCTTTCCATCCTCCTCCGGCCGTACGCGGCCGTGCCTCGACAGGGGTGTGTCGTGAAAACCGGTACAGCAACACCGCGCTGGAAGCGCGGCGGACGGGCCGGGGCGGTCGCCGCCCTGGTGCTCGCGCTGGCCTCGGGCGCGCTGCCCGGCGCCGGGCCCGCCTCCGCGGCGCCCGGCGGCGGCCTCGGCCGCCCCCAGGTGCCCGAGCAGCGGGACAGCGACGTGAGGGCCGTCACCGGCCTGGGCGCCGAGCAGACCAGGGCCGCAGTGGCCGCCGTACGGGCGGACAACGAGAACCGGGTGCGCCGGGCGACCGCCGAACGGCACGTCGCCTGGCCCGCTGCGGGCCGCGCCTCCCTCACCCTGCCCGGAGGGCGCTCCCGGTCCGTGACCGCGGCGCCCGGCGGGCTGCCCGTCACCGTCGTCGCGTCCGGCGACCCGAAGGCCGCCGCGGGCGCCTCCGACGTCCGGGTCCTGGACCGGTCGTCCGCCGAGGCGGCCGGGGTGCACGGCCTCCTGCTCACCGCCTCCGCCGAGCGGCCCGGCCGGGCACGCCTCACCGTCGACTACGGTGCCTTCGCCTCCGCGTACGGCGGCGGCTGGTCGGGCCGGCTCGGTCTGACCCGCCTGCCGGCCTGCGCCCTGACCACCCCCGGCAGGGCGGAGTGCCGCACCGGCACCCCGCTCGCCACCACCAACGACCCCGCCGCGCGGACCGTCTCCGCCGACGTCCCGCTCGGCGCGGCCGCGGCGGGCGCCACCGTCCTCGCGCTCGCCGCCACCTCGCCCTCCTCGGCGACCGGCGCGGGGACGTACGCCGCCACCCCGCTGTCGTCCTCCTCCACCTGGCAGGCGGGCGGCAGCGCCGGATCGTTCACCTGGTCGTACCCGATGAGCGTGCCCCCGGCGGGCGCCGGTCCGGCCCCCGTCCTGCAGCTCGCCTACGACTCCGGAGCGATCGACGGACGCACCGCCTCCACCAACAACCAGACCACGCAGATCGGCGAGGGCTTCGACCTGTCGACCTCGTCCTACGTCGAACGCTCCTACGGAAGCTGCGACAAGGACGGCCAGAACGACAAGCACGACCTGTGCTGGAAGTACGACAACGCCTCGCTCGTCCTCAACGGCAAGGCGAGCGAACTCGTCAAGGACGACACCACGGGCACCTGGCGGCTGGCCGACGACGACGCCTCCACCGTCACCCACCTCACCGGCGGGGCCAACGGCGACGGCGACGGCGAGCACTGGACGGTGACCACCGGCGACGGCACCCGGTACTGGTTCGGCCTGGACAAGCTCCCCGGTGCCGGGACCGAGCGCACCGGCTCGGTGTGGACCGTCCCGGTCTACGGCGACGACAGCGGCGAACCCGGCCACGCCCAGGGCTCCTCCTTCGCCGACCGCTCCACCGTGCAGGCCTGGCGGTGGAACCTGGACTACGTCGAGGACCCCTCCGGCAACGCGGCCAGCTACTGGTACACCAAGGAGACCAACGCCTACGGCGCGAACGGGGCGGAGAAGGCCACCACCGAGTACGTCCGCGGCGGACACCTCGACAGGATCCTCTACGGCCAGCGCAAGGACTCCCTGTTCACCGGCGTCACCGCCGACAAGGTCACCTTCGGCTACGCCGAGCGCTGCACCGCCGCCGACTGCTCGGAGCTGAAGGAGTCCACCGCCTCCGACTGGCCGGACGTGCCCTTCGACGCGATCTGCCGGAAGGCCGCCGACTGCGACGCCCACAGCCCGGCGTTCTTCACCCGCAAGCGACTCACCCGGATCGACACGTGGGCCTGGTCCGCCACCACGTCGGCCTTCGCCCCCGTCGACTCGTGGGCGTTCGCCCAGGAGTACCTGGACGGCGGTGACATCGGAGACAGCTCCGACCAGACCCTGACCCTGAAGAGCGTCCGGCGCACCGGGAAGAACGGCACCGCGATCACCCTCGACCCGATCGCGTTCACGTACCAGATGCGCGAGAACCGGGTCGACGCCACCGACGACATCCTGCCGCTGAGCCGCCCCCGCGTGGAGAGCGTCACCTCCGAGACCGGGTCGATCACCCGGGTCTCCCTCTCGCAGCCGGAGTGCGTGCGCGGCACGACCATGCCGGCGGCCGAGGACGACAACGCCCGCCCGTGCTACCCCCAGTTCTGGGGGATCAACGGCGCCGCCGAGTCCACGATCGACTGGTTCCACAAGTACCGCGTCCTCGCGGTCACCGTCTCCGACCCGACCGGCGACAACGACGCCACCCAGACCTCCTACGCCTACGCCGACCCGGCCTGGCACTACAACGACAGCCCGCTGGTCGCCCCCGACGAACGGACCTGGTCCGTCTGGCGCGGCTACGGGCGGGTCACCACCACCAAGGGCGCCGGAACCTCCGCCGTCAAAACGGTCACCGTCTACCGGCAGGGCATGGACGGGGACCGGGTCCTGGGGCCCGACGGCGAACTCGACCCCACCGCCCGCCGCTCGGCCACCGTCCGGGGCATCGGCTTCACCGGCCTGACGGTGCCCGCCCAGACCGACAGCGACCAGTACGCGGGCATGGTGCGCCAGCAGATCTCCTACAACGGCTCCACCCCGGTCGGCGTCACCGTCCTCGACCCCTGGTCGAAGCGGACCGCCACCCAGCACAAGTCGTACGCCGACACCGAGGCGTACTTCGTCCGCACCGCGAAGACCTCCACCCACACCCATCTGACGGCCACCGGCGGCTGGCGCACCACGACCACCGCCACCACCTACGACGACTACGGCATGGCCGCCACCGTCGACACCACCGGAGACACGGCCAAGACCGGCGACGAGACCTGCACCCGCACCTGGTACGCCCGCAACGACGCGGCGGGCATCAACTCGCTGGTCTCCCGCACCCGCACGGTCGGCCGCCCCTGCTCCGCCGCGGAGAGCGCGCTGAACCTCCCGGCGTCCTCCGCCGTCCGCGGCGACGTCCTGTCGGACACGGCCACGTCCTACGACGACCCCGCAGCGACCGCGTGGAGCGCCCACCAGACCCCGACCAGGGGCTTGAAGACCTGGGGCGGACGGGCCTCGGCCTACCCGGCGGCCGCGACCGGCGGCGAGCGCCACCCCACGGCCTGGCAGACCACCGGCAGCAGCGCCTTCGACGCCCTGGGCCGGGTGACCACCTCCACGGACGGCGCCGGCCGGTCCACCACCATCGCCTACACGCCCGTCGCCGCGGGCCCGATGACCCGCATGGTCCTCACCAATCCCAGGACGCAGAAGTCGTACACCTACCACGACCCCGGAAACGGCCAGGTCACCAAGGTCTACGACGTCAACACCCGCCTCACCGAGACCACGTACGACGCCCTGGGCCGCACCACCGCCGTCTGGCTGCCCAACCGCAGCCGGTCGGGCGGGCAGAGCGCCAACTACGTGTACGGCTACTCCGTCGGCAACGACCGGCCGTCCTGGACCTCGGCCGGGTCGCTCAAGGCCGACGGCGACACCTACAGCACCTCCTACACCGTCTACGACTCGCTGCTGCGCACCCTGCAGACCCAGTCGCCGACCGCGCTCGGCGGACGGCTGCTGACCGACACCCGCTACGACAGCCGCGGCCTGGTCCACGAGACGTACGCGGACGTCTTCGACGCGGACCACACCCCGAACGGCACGTACACGCGCGCCGAGTACGGCGAGGCGCCCAAGCAGACGGAGACCTCCTTCGACGCGGCGGGCCGTCCCGTCACCACCACCCTGTACGTGTACGGCGTCAAGCGCTGGACCACCCGCACCGGCTACACCGGCGACTCCACCGCCACCACCGCCCTGCCCGGCGGCTCCGGCGTCCGGGACGTCATCGACGCCCTCGGCCGCACCGTGGAGCGCCGCGAGTACGCCGGGACCGCCACCACCGACGCCGCCTACGACGGAGTCGCCGGCGCCTCCTACACCAGCACCGGGTTCACCTACACCCCCGACGGCAAGCAGTCCACGGTGACCGGCCCGGACCGGGCCACCTGGAGCTACGGCTACGACCTGTACGGCCGCCAGGTCTCGGCGACCGACCCGGACAAGGGCACCACGACCACCGCCTGGACCGTGCTCGACCAGGTCGCCCGGGTCGGCGACGCCCGTGGCGCCGCCCTGCTCTACGAGTACGACGTGCTGGGCCGCAAGACGGGGGAGTGGTCGGGCTCCAAGACGGACGCCAACAAGCTGACCGCCTGGGCCTACGACACCCTCGCCAAGGGGCAGCTGGACTCCACCACGCGCTACCAGGGCGGCGTGACGGGCACCGCGTACACCAAGAGGGTCACCGCCTACGACGCGCTGTACCGGGCGACCGGCAACCAGCTGGTGCTGCCCGCGGGCGACCCGCTGGTCACCTCCGGCGCGGTGAAGTCCACCCTCGACTTCTCCACCGCCTACAACCTCGACGGCACCCAGCAGCACATCGACGAGCCGGCCGCCGGCGGGCTGGCGGCGGAGAAGGTGGAGGCCTCGTTCAACGACGTCGGCCTGCCCACCGCGCTCTCCGGCAAGAGCGGCTACGTCCTCGGCGCCTCCTACTCCGCACTCGGCGAGAACAACCAGCTCACCCTGGGCGTCTCGCAGGCGACCGGAGTCAAGAAGGCCTACCTCACCCAGACCTGGGAGGAGGGCACCGGACGGCTCGCCCAGTCGGTGCTCACCGACCAGACGCACCCCTACGAACTCCAGGAGCTCAACTACACCTACGACGACTCCGGGAACGTCACCTCCATCAAGGACCCGACCACCCTGGGCGGAACCTCCGCCGCCGACAACCAGTGCTTCGCCTACGACGGCCACCGCCGCCTGACGGAGGCCTGGACCCCTGCGGGCGGCGACTGCGCCGCCCCCCGCACCGCCTCCGGCCTGGGCGGACCCAGCCCCTACTGGACCTCCTACACCTACACCGACGCCGGACTGCGGGCCACGGAGACCAACCGGTCCGCCACCGCCTCCACCACCCGCACCTACTGCTACGGCTCCGCCAAGCCGCACGCCCTGACCGCGACCACCACCGCGGCCTCCTGCACCGGCGTCGCCGCTGCCTACACCTACGACGAGGCGGGCAACACCAGGACCCGGCCCGACGGCGCCGCCGCCCAGACCCTCTCCTGGTCGCCCGAGGGCAAGCTGGCCGAGGTGAAGGAGGGCGCGTCCGCCACCGGCTACCTCTACGACGCCGACGGCAACCTGCTCGTCCGCCGCAACGCCTCCGGGGAGACCGTCCTCTACCTCGGCACCACCGAGGTCCACCTGGACGGCACCACCGGAAAGTTCTGGGCCCAGCGCTACTACGGGTTCGACGGCAACGCGATCGCCCTGCGCAGCAACAAGTCCGGCACGGACACGCTGTGCTGGCTGGCCGCCGACCGCCACGGCACCTCCACGGTCGCCGTGGACGCCACCACCCAGGCCGTCGCCAAGCGCTACACCACCCCGTTCGGCGCCCCCCGCACGGGCGGCACCGGAAACTGGCCCGACGACAAGGGCTTCCTCGGCAAGACCGCCGACGCCTCCACGGGTCTGACCCACGTCGGGGCCCGTGAGTACGATCCGCTGACCGGCCGGTTCATCAGCGTCGACCCGCTCCTCGAAACGGACAAGCAGCAGACCCTCAACGGTTACACCTACGCCGCCAACAACCCGGTCACCTTCTCCGACCCGACCGGCAACGCCGTACCCGAATGCCTGACCGGACAGATCAAGTGCCGGGCCGGCATCCCCGTCTCCACCGTCAAGGACTCCGGATCCGGCGACAAGGGCAAGGGCAGCGGCAGCGGCAACGGCAACGGCGGGGGAGGCAACGGGAACGGGAGCGGCGGCAACGGCGGCGGGGGCGCCACCGTCGTCCGCAACGGCGGCGAGAGCAACGTCGGCAGCGCCTGCGCCCTCACCTTCGGGATGAGCGGCCACGACGCCGCCGTCTGCCAGTCCGGCTACGCGGCACAGGTGTGGGCCATGGAGTACAAGGTCGAGGGCTACGTGACCGTCGACGTCGGCGACGGCGGCACCACCGCCAACTCCGTCCCGAACGCCAGCGGCAACGCCACCGGCAACGACGGCGCCGCGGACGTCATCCTGTGGACCAAGGACAAGGTCTACATCTGGGAGGTCAAGCCGGGCAACGAATACGGCAAGAAGGACGGGCCCAAGGACCTGACCCGGTACGTCGAGGGGATGAAGGACCACTTCGAGGACGTGGGCGACGGCCGGGAGGTCGAGCGGGGCAGGGACCTGCTGCCCGGCAAGGCGGCTTCCCGCGAGGGCCTGATGAACGTCTGGTCCAAGGCGGACTACCCGGGTATGCGCTTCTACGGGCGGTCCGACCGGCGCAAGCCCACGCCCAAGCCCAGCCCGCTGCCCAGGCCCGGAGCGACCGCGCAGAAGCCGGTACAGGAGCCCGCACCCGGCACCGTCGACGCCCCGATGCCCGAACCCGCGCCCGGCCTGACCGGGTCGCCCGCCGGCAGCAACTCGGGCAACGGCGGGTTCGAGATCTCCCCGGGCACCCAGAAGGCGGGGGCCGGCGCGGCCGTGTTCGCGGGCGTGCTGTTCACGGTCGGCTTCTTCATCAACGGCCTGACCGGGGGAGCCTTCGCCTGACCCGGTCCGCCGCCCGGCCCGATAGGGTCGGGCGGCGGCTAGCCCCAGCACGACGAGGAAAGGAAACCACCGGTGGACGACGAGACCCCCAGCACGGACGTCACCCTCCGGGCCACGCTCGACGAGCAGGCCGCCGCGCCCCGCGGCGAACTCCTCGCCCACTGGTTCCGCACCGCGACCGACCTCCTCTTCCCCGCCGGGGAAAAGGAGTTCTCCGACTCCTGGGCACTGGTCACGGAGTCGATCGACGGCGGCCGGGAGGTCCGTGTGCGCGATGTACGCGCCCACTGGCCGCACCTGGCCGACGCGCTGCGGCCCTCGCCGTTCTACGCGGCGGCGGGCTTCCACGAGCCGTCCCCCGGCGACAGCGACGACTGGATCGACGACTCCGGCCGGATCGGCGGTGTACGAGCGGGCCGCGGCGGCAGCCACACCGAACTGTCGGTACAGCTATGGGGCGGCGAGCGCGTCGCCGACGCCGCCTGGTGCGCACACCTGGTCGACTTCCTCGCCACCGCCCTGGACGGCGCCGACCCCGCCTTCGCGCGGATCGACCACCTCTCCTTCGAGGAGACCACCGACCTGGAGGCGTCCCTGAAACGCCCCCACCGCCAGGCGCTGCGCGAATCCCGAACCCTCCTGCGCGGCTACTCCTGGGTCACCGGCGTCCCCGCTGAACTGGCCGCCCGGCTCGGCGGCCCGGCCACCCTGAAAGCCACCGGCGCCTTCCACGCGGTACACGAACTCCACGCCGGCGGCCTCCTGCTCCAGGCCACCGAAACCCTCGCCGACTACGACCACCCGCACCTGGAGGCGGTGTTCCACGCCCTGGCCCCGGTACTCCCACCGGGCACCCCGGAAGAGGCCCCCGACCGCCCCACCCCCCGAATCGTCTTCGCGGACGCGAGCCGCCTCCGCCCCAGCAGCGGTTCGTGACCTCGACAGTCTGTCCGTCCCTCTGCCGGTCGACCGCTCCGTATGTCACCGGGTCCGGCGCACTCGCTGAATCTGTAAGTGTCGAACAGGCGCGATGCCTTACGGCGCCTGGTGTTGATTCCCGTGTTGCAGTGAGGCGAGAGCGTGAACACGGTAGGCAGGGACGGCGGATCGCGGACTCGTCGTGGTCAACGTGTCTGCCCTTCCACACCTGCCGACCACCTGTCTGCTCAGCAGTGGTGGGAAGCCGTCTCTCCTGGGACGTGCAGACCTTGACCATGAAGGCATTGGTACGCCTTCGACTGCTCTCCGCCTACCTGATTAACAGACCGGTGAGGCCAGTCCGTAGTACGGACTGGCCTCACCGTCGTCCCGGCCGCAGAGGCTGCGTCTGTTTGCGCGGCGACGAGAGATATCAGGACCGCAGGTCCTTCAACGCTTTGATTGCCGCAGGCATGGCGAGGAGGATCCTGGCAGCTGCCGCGGAGGCGGCGATGCCTGCGATCCACGCAGCTGTTGTCGGGACACCGGAACGGCTGGCAAGTGCATATGCGAGCAGACCGGTCACGGCCGAAAGGAATCCGGCGACCGACATCCACGGCAGCACCCAGGCGCCCGAGCGGTTCTGAGCAGGACGGCCAGCCTCGGGACGTTTTCTCCCAGGGCAGCGGAGGCGATAGCGACTCGGCCGGTTCGAGGAGGGCGGACCGCAGGTCGACGTGGAAGCCGAGCTCGCCTGCCACCCTCTGGTTCGAGCGTGATGAGGGCATGAGCGTCGTGCCGTGACCTTCCGCACCGTGCCCGTGCGCAGGAGTCGTGTCTCCTCGGATGGGCTCGAACATCGAAGTGGGCCCTGAGTACTGAGCTTTGGTCGGCCGGTAACGGCTGAGGGGCTACGCCCGTACCGGGAGAGGTGCCGACAGCTTCGTCTCGGAAAATCGACCAGGGTGACGCAGGCAGCCCAAACCGCGGGTGCCACTCGACGCATCGTTCCTTCTGAGCGGCGCGCGCTGCCAATGGTAGACAGGCTGCTCGGCAGAAAGCGCGAAAGGTGTGCCCGATGGTGTGAGTCGCCTTGGTTCCGGAGCGGGTTTTTACTACCCTGGTGGACGGCTCTCGATTTTGATGAGGGCATACTGAAGCCCCCTTCTGGGACGGTGTCCCTACGTGGGTGGGTGAACGGAAGGGCCCTGGCGGGGGCAGAATTGGACCTCTTCACCGCCAGGGCCCCGCTTTTGGGGCTGCTTCTTTTCGCGACGGCCGCGAGCGCGGATCTAGAGCTTGATGCCCTTGGCGCCTGTAGTGACGTCGACGAAGCGGCGCAGTCCCCGATACATGGAGAGCAGCTCCTCTTCGCTGAGTTGAAGCAATTCATGCAGCATGATGGGCCGCCCGGCGAGTTCGCCCAAGTGGACGAGTTCTGTCAGCTGCGACATCGGCTGAGCTGTCTGGGCGTCAACGCTCCGGGCTGCCTGTGGCGGGATCGCATCCACCCGCAAGAGGGATCCGTCGTCCGGCGTCGGCTGGGCGTCGGGGGCGTCTTCGCTGTCGAGCATCTCGTCCTCGGTGATCCCGGCCCGGCCGACCGTGGTATGGGGGTAGTCAGGAAGAGGTTCTGATGGAGTTTCCTCGAACGAGGCAGCGGTATCCGATTGGCTATCCGGATCACACTGGGCAGAGTTCGGGGGTGAGTCGACCACAGGATCCGTTGCCGTCGCCCGACTGGCATCCGCGCCGTGTGAGCTGCGCTTGGGGTCGATGGCCTCGGGTCCCACCTGATGCGCTGTTTCCGATGACTCGGCGGCGAAAGCATGGTTGAAGATCTGCTCGCCATCGCTGGCGCTGGTTACGTCCTCCTTCAGCTCTACTGCCGTTGCCGTATCTGCCGCTTCAGTGGATGCAGTGACACGGGCTTCGGCATTCCAGCGGACGTATCCCTCACGTACAGGAACGAGCAGCCGAGCTTCCAGCAGCCACATGATGAGGATCTCCACCTCACCGCGCCGATCCTCCGGTGCGCGGGCGGCTACCAGCAGGCGATTTGCCAGATCGGCGCGCTGCCCACCATGTTCCCCGAGCGTCTCACGAGCGATTGCGGCGAACCAGGTGCTGTCCAACACGATCGCCAGCTCGCGACGTCCGAGCGTCTCGCTGCGTTCCCAGGCTTCCGCGATCCTGCGTGCTGCCGGCGTAGCACGGTAGATGCCCCGACCGCCACCACGCATCAGCAAGCCGCAAGAATGTAGAAACGCGATCACCAGTCCTTTTCGATGATCGGAAACGCCGGGCACCTCCAGCTGTCGGCTCGTGAAGACGCCCATATGACGCCCGACAGCGAGCGCGACCTTCAATTGATCCGGTTGGCGCGTGCGCACTGTGGGGAGCTGGTGACGCAACGCGCTTTGTTCCCTTTTTTTCCGTGGCTGGCTCATCTGCCTCCCTCCTACAGACGATCTTGCTGTTTTCTGAAGACAGCAAAGCAGAGTCAGCTGCTTTCAGGGATGAGCGACACGGCCAGTGCAGCTGTGGGGGTGCAGCCATTGACGGCTTGACGGGGATTCCGTGTGACCGTACGTACCAGCAGGTCAGCGAGGCATGAAGACATGCTTCAGGATGGTGAGGGCGCCCTTGGTTGCCGTGCTTGTTTCGGTGGCTCGCATGTCAGTGACGGCACCTTTCGCTGTCATAGGGGCTTCCTTCGGTGCCTTCACATGTTGCAGCGTTCCGGATCCATGCATGTGCTCGTGTGGTGAAGCGTCCTGCTTGGGTCATCTCGACTTGACAGGCTTCGTCGCGAGTGTGCTCTGGTCAATGCAGATTGCATAGCCGGGACCAGCGCACACGTGTGTACCGGTCTGAGGGCATGTGGCCTCACCCGGGAGTTGATCGACCTGCGAACCATGGCTGGCGGTTACTCATCACCGAAGCTCACCCCATGTGCCGATCGTGCTGCCAATTCGGATGCCACGCAGTGGCTTTAACTGTTCTGGGTAGTGTGCATTCAGTCAACGAAGGCTAAATGGAACGAAGTTGTTGGCGTGGTGTTGTTCGGCCCGTCGTGCGCCTGGACGTCTGTCACCCTCTCTCCGTCAGGTCTGGCAAACTCCACGAAAGCTTAGATTTATGAATCAACTCTCTTGTAAATCAAGGAGCTTAGGCGCTGTTAGCTTTTACGCGACTGTGAAAGGTGCGGGCCCTGGCGATTCACGTCGTCACGGGCCTCAAGTGGTCGAGGGGGTCTGCGTCTCTGCAGGGTGAAACACTGCGTTGGGCGCCCTGGCCATCCGTGGGTGACAGGTCCACGCCCGACGTTGTCCATAGGCCTTGAAGTTATCGACTGTGCACGGGTTGAAGTGCAGTGGCCCCTCTCTTCAGCGTGCTGACTCACCTTCGTGGTCCGGAGGGTGAGTGAAACGTTCTGCATACGAACGTCGGGGTCCGTCTCGACCTTCCGGCCCGGCCCCACAGCGACATCCAGTGTGTTGGCCAGGGTTTGGGGGGCCGGTCGGTCGTTCTGCTGGGGGCGTGCGGACTCATGGTGACCACCCCGTCCAGGAAGCCAACGCCGACGTACTGTTTTGCAGTGATCCGTGTGCACGTCCACATGGACGTCATCTCCCGGCGGTCACAGAGTGTCTCTGCGGAGGTTCCCTGTGAGGCTCGCCGCAGTGCGCCCGGCTAGCTGCCTCAACGATTGGATTGCCCAGGCGGGTTGTACGGGCGGCAAGGTTGCGGAAAGCGGCGTAAGCGCAATTCGGCCGAGCGAGACGAGTCGATGGGGGTTTCGCCGGTCGCGCCAAGTGCTGTGAGAGGCTGGACCGTATGAACCGGCTGGCTGGTGTGACCTCCCCGTATCTGCTTCAGCACGCTGACAACCCGGTCGACTGGTGGCCGTGGGGACCCGAGGCGTTCGAGGAAGCGAAGCGGCGCGATGTGCCCGTGCTGCTGTCGGTCGGTTACTCCGCGTGTCACTGGTGCCAGTGAACTTACACAACCAGGTAGTCCTACCCTGGGGTGTTGCCAGAAGGTAGCCGCATGGACACATACGATGAGCAGCCGGACGCAAGCATCAACGCTTGGGTAGAGGCCGAGTTGGACGCCTCGCCCGAGTGGGGGCCAGAGAAGTACACCACCATCCGCCAAGCTCCTGGAGGACAGCTCACCCGCTGTCGCTGCCGAGTAGTAGCGGCACGGAGCCGTAAACTGCGGCCCGCGCGCACGGCACCACTGGGACTGGGGCAGTTTTCGTGGTCGCGACTGTGTGAGTCCGGGGTGGTTCAGCCGAGGTCGGGCTTCCCGCAGAGCTGGTCAGCCCGACCGGCAGCGCTCCACCACCCGCAGGCCGTCGCACCGCCTGGCTGAGAGTAACCGCCTCTTTGCGCTGCAACAGACGACACTGCGCTGCGTCTGGCCGGTAGTTTTCCCAAGCTAACTGCCGCTGCGGAGGGGATGGTTGCCATCAAAGAGCCATCTCATTTGGCGAGCCTGCGGCGGGAGATCAGGGGCAGGCGGTACTGGTAAAGGCGAGGAAGCGATCAGCCTTGCGTTCGTAGCCTCGGTGGAGGCGGCGGCAGTCGGCGAGTCAGGCCATGGTGCATTCCACGGTCCAGCGGTGGCGGGCCAGCCGTTGCGAGGGCTCGGCTCCCTTGCGGGCGATGCCGCGTTCACGTCACCATCGCCGCAGGTGGGCGTAGTCGTAGTCCCTGTCGGCGTGAAGTTTGCCGGGATTACGCCGTCGTCGGCTGCGGCGTGAGCGGATGGGCGGGATGCCCTTCACGAGCGGGATCAGGGCCTGGCTGTCGTGCAGGTTGGCCCCGGAGATGCCGACGGATAGGGCACCTGATCGTTCCGCGATCAGGTCGATCTTCGAGCTGTACTTGCCCCGGTCGACAGGGTTCGGGCCTGTCAGGTCCCCCTTTTCAGGGCCTGCATGTTCACCGAGTTGATCGCGCAGCGCGACCAGTCCATCTCGCCTCGGGCGCCGAGTTCGTCAAGGACCAGGCGGTGGAGCTTGGCCTAGACCCTGGCCTTCGACCACTCCGAGAAACCGCCGGCGGACGGTCGCCCAGGACGGGCCGAACGACGCTGAAGGTAACTGCTGCCAGGTACAACCCGACGTAGTTACGAGGGGACGATCACGGCCAGCACCTCCCGGTCGCCGTGTCGACGCCCCCGCCCTGCGGCCGCGACGGCGCCTCCGGCACCACCCGCTGGAACAGTTCCCACAACTCGTCCGGCACCCGCCGCTCAACGATCCCCACCATGACTCACAGACCACCGAATCCCCCAAATGCGATGACTTCTTAGCATTCTAGAAAATTGCCGCATCGGACGGGAAGCGTTTCGTTCAGTGGCTTTCCACTGAAGCGAACTTGGCTGCAGTGATCGATTTTTGAATGTAAACGTTCATCATCGATCAATCTACCTGTTCGGTGACGTTTCGTAGTCAAGTCCAGTAGGCTTTTGGAATGGTCATCGATAGCGGGCTTCCTCTGGATGCGCCCACGCCCCGCCTCGTTCAAGTCACTCCAGGGATGGCGGAGATCCTGCTGTCTCGAACAGTAGTAAATCGTCGCTTGGACTGGGGGCAAGTAGATTTCTTGGCTGATTCAATTATCCGCGGAGAGTGGCAGTTGACACATCAGGGAATTGCCCTCGATGGGCCCCTTGATACTGGATTTCTACTTGACGGACAGCACCGATTGAATGCCGTCATCAAGGCTGGCGTCGCAGTGTGGATTTACGTTTTTGAAGGACTTCCGAGAACGGCCTTTCCTGTCCTGGATACCGGGAAGCGTCGAAGCGGCGTGGACACTCTTTCTTCCACCGGTGAGAAGTATCTGCCCGTGCTTTACTCCACGATTCGCCACGTTATTCTGTTTAAAAACATGCCAGATTCCTCATGGAGTGGCAATGGGGCTCGAATCGCGAACGGTCGGATTCTTGCGGCCTATAACGAGGATAGCGGAATGTATCGAGATGCAGTGGCGATGGGCCGTGAGATTTCTAAGCATGTATTTGCTAGTCAAACCGGAATGGCGGTGGGATATTTTGTCACGACTGAGGCGGCCCCTGCAGTGAAGGCGGAAAGTTGGATTGACGGACTAACCTCAGGCGCAAACCTTGAAGTTGGAGATCCGCGGCTTGCTCTGACCAAGGTCCCTCATATGAAGAAGAGGGGTGCCAAGCGTCGATATACCATGCGTGAGCAAGTGGCAATTTACATTAAAGCGTGGAATGCGTGGGTTCAGGAAGAGAAGGTCGAGAAACTGAATTTCAAGAAGACAGAGAACATGCCGATGCCTGTAGAAGAGAAGTTCGACCGATGAATCGATGGCAAGCACACTAAGGTAGGCCAGCGCTGCTGCGGAATAGTGCGTCCCCTGACTCGTTCATTACGACCACAGGTCTGCTTAGAGACTTGGCCAAACGTTCAATGAAAGCGCGTGACAAAAATGCGCTACCGTCTGTCGGGTGTCGTGCAGTAATACTCACCTCGGTATTTCCCCATGAGGACTTAGTTACCCGCCATCCGATTTTCGTAAATGATGCCTGGATGAACTCATCTTCGCTGATGCGTCGGCTGCGCGACAGCTTTTCCTCTGCTTGATTCACTTCCCCTTCTAGGCTCACTCCACGATATTCTAGTTTTCGAACCAGCAGTAGAATTTCCTCAAGCATCTCCGCCTCAGACCGTTCAGCTGGATTTCGCACACCTTCTGGGAGGGGCACTTTTTGGGCCTCCTGGAGGGCACTTTCCAATTCGGGCCAACTTCGCGTGAATGATCGTTCAAGGCGGTCCTCCGAAACCGTTCGCCCGGATGATGCCTTGTTCAGGTCGCCAATGAGCTTCCGGACGTCTTGCCGATTTCCCCCTACGGTTGCCTGGAACTTGGATAGCGGTCCGGTTAGGTCTGTAATCTTCATGTCGATGAGGAACGGGGTGACATGTGCAATCTCAAATTGTTTTGCAAGTGCCCCTGCTTCGAAGTTGATCCACGTCGATGCCTTGTTCTCGGGAGTCACGCAAATAATCCCGAAATCCGTTGTGGCAAGTTCGTGGGCGAGCTCATCCATCCCCCTACCGCCTTTGGCGATGTCTTGACTTGAGACCCATGGATCAATCTCTTGGATAACATCCGGAAGCCAGTGCTTGAGAGCTTCGGCAACTTTTCTGGAGCGCTCTCCGGACCAACTCAAGAACACTTTCATGAGGGAGCTCTTCTCTTCAGCAACTCACTGTCAAAGGGCCAAGTTGTCATGGGCGTCGGTTTGATTTCAGCAGTTCCTCTTGCTCGACTTTGAGCGTGATGTAAGATTCGCGCACGTACGATAGAAAACCGCTTCCCGGGTGACGGATCAACGTAGAATCGTTGACGGCAACGGTTTCCCAGTCGGCCAATAGGGCATCGTAGGTCGCTGCATGGGCGCAGAAGTCAATTACCACAGACGGCATCTCTCTTTCAATAATGAGATCTCCGCGAGTGGTGACGATTTCTCTTATCTGTTGGGCCCTTGGGGCGAATACCGTCTTAACCCACACGTGCCAACGCGTCGACACCGACTCGGTCAGCGAGCGCTCTGGCGATTCTTCCGGATCGAATGGAAAGTATGTGCTGCGGTATTCTCTCCATGCTCTTTCGTTAGTTTCCGCCAAAACGAGAAGCGGGCCGTATAGGTCTTTTAGCTGGCTACTAACCCAATTGATCCGTTCCTTTCTGAGAGATCTGCGAACTTCACCTCGGTGATTCATCCAGAAGACCATGATCGCGATTGCGACACCGGCTCCAGCCGTCACGATTGATGCGTACATCCCTGTCCTCCATGGTGTGGTCCGCAAGGTATCCAGGTGAAGTCGACACTAAACCTCTCCGCCAATAGAGGTATTGTAATTTTGTCTGCATTTCTGGGGTTGGTGAGATTGATTACTGTGGCCGATGGTCAATCGCTTCCAAGCGGCTGCCAGGATATGAAATGCCCAGATTTCTGTTGCCCATAGACCCCTCACCGGCCGCGTTGCTGGTGGCTCCCATGTGCCGTGCGGTGCTCCCTGGTGCAGCGCCTTGCTGTCCGGCCGCAGTCGACCGTCGGAGGGTACGTTCGTGTGCTGGTGGAGCTCGTCCAGATCCTGGCTGCCGCGCATGCGACGTCCTTGCCGAGCGCCCACGATTATCTTTGCTGCTTCCTGCAGTGATGCCTCCGGCCGTCATCTGGGATGCGCAAGTACGTGATCAGGGAGGCTGCGTAGGAATGAAGGTGGGTAATCTCGTCCGGTGGTGCGAGGCCGATGATCTCACCTGAAAGTCAAGGTCGCTCGCACATGTCTTTACCCTCAAAGAGGCACGCTCCATGACTATGGGCGCTTCGACGTGTATAGCCCGGGAACTCCCATGAGCAGGGTGGACTCTGCAAGAAGCCTGTCGAGGGCGGCCTGAGCCTCAGGGGTTGGCGGACGCAAGGGAGGGGCGTCGACCGGGATGGCATAGGCGATCAGTACCGTGACCACCACGGTCCGGTCCGCCGTCAGTCACGGCACCACCCTGAGGCGAGGAGCGCCGATGCAGACGTGAGCTCTTTCCCCTTTCAGGTGGTTCCGAGGTCGACAGTGACGGGGAACGGAGCGGCAGTCTTGATCGCGCCGGTGAACATCTCGCCGTCCCTGTAGGCCTTGGTGGCGGGGTCGAGGACGTAGGTGTAGACGATCGGGACGCCGGTGGCGGCCTGTTCAACGCGCCAGTAGAAGTGGATGCCCGCCTTGGCGTACTGGTCCACCTTCACGATCCGGTCCGTCGTCTCCGAGCCGGGTGACACGACCTCGACGACCAGGAGTACGTGCTCGGGCCGGGTGGGTGTGAGGTCGATGGTGTCCGCCCGGTAGACGATGACGTCCGGACGGCGGTTGGTGAGCGGAACGTCTTGCAGACGGACGTCGAAGTCCGTGTCCGCGTTCCACTCCGGGCCTGCGGCGGCGTCCAGGGCATTGGCCAGGACCCGGGCCAGCCGGTTGTGCCGCTTCGAGGCGCTCGGGCTCACGACGACCATCCCGTCCACGACCTCGATGCCGGCGCACTGCTCCTCGGACCAGGAGTCGTACTGCTCCGCGCTGATCTGCGTGTGCATCCACGCGGGCGCCACCATCTCGGCGGACATGGTGTACCTCCTTCGAGGAGCCTCGACAGGGCAGGTGCTGTTGCGCCCAGCCTACTGTCGGGGGCTGCCGGGCCGCCCGGTTCGGCGGAACACCGGGGGGCTCGCGCCGCTTTCACCGGCCGCGTCAGCCGCTGTGAGAGGCTGGACCGTATGAACCGGCTGGCTGGTGTGACCTCCCCGTATCTGCTTCAGCACGCTGACAACCCGGTCGACTGGTGGCCGTGGGGGCCCGAGGCGTTCGAGGAAGCGAAGCGGCGCGATGTGCCCGTTCTGCTGTCGGTCGGTTACTCCGCGTGTCACTGGTGCCACGTCATGGCCCACGAGTCCTTCGAGGACGACGCCACCGCCGCCCTGGTCAACGACAACTTCGTCGCCGTCAAGGTCGACCGGGAGGAGCGGCCGGACGTCGACGCCGTTTACATGGAGGCCGTGCAGGCGGCCACCGGGCAGGGGGGATGGCCGATGACCGTCTTCCTCACGCCGGATGCCGCGCCGTTCTACTTCGGGACGTACTTCCCGCCCGAGCCCCGGCACGGGATGCCCTCCTTCGGTGAGGTCCTGGTGGGGGTCCGGGACGCCTGGGCCGGGCGGCGGGGGGAGGTGGACGAGGTCGCGGAGCGGATCGTCAAGGACCTCGCCGGCCGCTCCCTCGCGTACGGCGGCGACGGCGTCCCCGGCGAGGAGGACCTCGCGCAGGCCCTGCTCGGCCTCACCCGCGAGTACGACGCCACCCGCGGCGGCTTCGGCGGCGCGCCCAAGTTCCCGCCGTCGATGGTCCTGGAGTTCCTGCTCCGCCACCACGCCCGCACGGGCTCCGAGGGCGCCCTCCAGATGGCCTCCAACACCTGCGAGGCGATGGCCCGCGGCGGCATCTACGACCAGCTCGGCGGCGGCTTCGCCCGCTACGCCGTCGACCGCACCTGGACGGTCCCGCACTTCGAGAAGATGCTCTACGACAACGCCCTGCTCTGCCGGGTATACGCGCACCTCTGGAAGGCCACCGGCAGCGACCTGGCCCGCCGGGTCGCCCTGGAGACCGCCGACTTCCTGGTACGGGAACTGCGCACCCCCGAGGGCGGCTTCGCCTCCGCGCTCGACGCCGACTCCGACGACGGCACCGGAAGGCACGTCGAGGGCGCCTACTACGTCTGGACCCCCGGGCAGCTCGCCGAGGTCCTCGGGCCCGAGGACGCCGCCGTCGCCGCCGCCCACTACGGCGTCACCGAGGACGGCACCTTCGAGGAGGGCAGTTCCGTCCTCCAGCTCCCGCAGGACACGGGCGTCGCCGACGCCGGGCGGATCGCCTCGATCGCGGACCGGCTCCGCGCCGCCCGCGACGAGCGCCCGCGCCCGGGCCGGGACGACAAGGTCGTCGCCGCCTGGAACGGCCTCGCCGTCGCCGCGCTCGCCGAGACCGGCGCCCTCTTCGACCGTCCCGACCTGGTCGAGCGCGCCACCGAGGCCGCCGACCTGCTCGTCCGGGTCCACATGGACGAGGGCGCCCGCCTCACCCGTACGTCCAAGGACGGCCGGGCCGGGGCCAACGCGGGCGTCCTGGAGGACTACGCCGACGTCGCCGAGGGCTTCCTCGCCCTCGCCGCCGTCACCGGCGAGGGCGTCTGGCTGGAGTTCGCCGGCTTCCTCCTCGACCTCGTCCTCGACCGCTTCACCGCCGAGGGCGGCGCCCTGTACGACACGGCCCACGACGCCGAGGTCCTCATCCGGCGCCCCCAGGACCCCACCGACAACGCCACCCCGTCCGGCTGGACCGCCGCCGCCGGAGCCCTGCTCTCGTACGCGGCCCACACCGGCTCCGAGGCCCACCGGGCCGCCGCCGAAGGGGCCCTCGGCGTCGTCAAGGCCCTCGGCCCGCGCGCGCCCCGCTTCATCGGCTGGGGCCTGGCCGTCGCCGAGGCCCTCCTCGACGGCCCCCGCGAGATCGCCGTCGTGGGCGACCCCGGCGACGAGGCCTTCCGGGAGCTGCGCCGTACCGCCCTCCTCGCCACCGCCCCCGGCGCCGTCCTCGCCGCCGGCGCCCCCGGCGGCGAGGAGTTCCCCCTCCTGGAGGACCGGCCGCTGGTGGCCGGGGGACCCGCCGCGTACGTCTGCCGCCACTTCACCTGCGACGCCCCCGTCACCGACCCGGACGCGCTGCGCCGGAAGCTCTGAGAAGGGCCCCGGAACGGGGACGGCCCCGCCACCCCTCCGAAGAGGGGCGGCGGGGCCGCTCCGGAACCGGGGCCGGTCGCTCAGCCGTTGCCGGCGCCGTTGCCCGACAGGACCGGGATGTCGCTGAGGATGTGCGACAGCGGCTCGTCGCCCTTGGCCTGGGTGGAGTTCTCGACGCACTGCTGGTTCTGCGGGGAGGACAGGACGTTGATGTCCTGGACCGTGATCGGGACGAGGCCGATCAGCGAACCGGCGTTGACCTTGGCCGGCAGGCCCACGCACGGCTTGTTCAGCGAGCCCTGGACCAGCGCCAGCTGCGGGCTCATGTTGCCGTAGGTCGCGGAGTTGCCGTACACCTGGCTGGCACCGTTGCCGCTGAGCGAGGTGGTGCCCCCGTCGTCGGCGATCGCGAGCGCCTGCCCGGCACCCGTCGCCGTCACGCCGAGGACGGACGCGGCCACAGCAGCCGTAGCGAACAGCTTCTTCATCAGTTCAGGCCTTTCGGATACTGGCCCGCCGATTGCCGGGCCGCACTGATCAACCGGTCAAAATCCCGGAGGTTCCGGGAAGTCCACCGGACGGACTACGAGCAGATGAGCGAAATCCCCTCGCCCGCGCCACTTTTCGACTGCCCGCACCGTGTTTCGACCCGCTCGCACACAGGTGCGCGACGCGACATGAAGAGGGTGAATCACCCTCCCGCGGCCTTTGTGTAATGATGCGGGAATCGCAGCGGAAGGAGCGAAGATGGCGCCGGACCCCGGTAAATGGGAACGGATGGCCTTCATTCCGAAGAGCCGGTACGTGAGCGACCCGACCCCCGCCGACCGCACCCCTTTCCCGGTCTATTCCGCCCTGGTGACGCAGTGGACGCAGGCGGGCCGCGCGGTGCCGGGGATGCCGGACCGCGAGTGGGAGCGCCTGATGGCGGCCCCGGTCTGGCCCCGCTGAGGAGTGAAGGCCGAGCAGCGAGGGCCGAGGGGTGAAGGCCGAGAGACGGAAGTCGAGCAGCGAAAGGGGCCGCTCCCTCGGGAGCGGCCCCTGACGCGTGGACGCGAACGTCAGTTGTTGCCGACGCCGTTGCCCGACAGGATCGGGATGTCCTCCAGGATGTGCGACAGCGGCTCGTCGCCCTTCGCCTGGGTGGAGTTCTCGACGCACTGCTGGTTCTGCGGGGACGACAGGACGTTGACGTCCTGGACGGTGATCGGGATGAGACCGATCAGCGAACCGGCGTTGACCTTGGCCGGCAGGCCGATGCAGGGCTTGTTCAGCGAGCCCTGGACCAGCGCCATCTGCGGGCTCATGTTGCCGTAGGTGGCGGAGTTGCCGAACGCCTGGGTGGCACCGTTGCCGCTGAGCGAGGTGGTGCCGCCGTCGTTGCTGATGGCGAGCGCCGGGGAGGCCACGGCGGCGATGGAGACGGCCGCGGCCGCAGTGGCCATAACCTTCTTGAACACGGGAGTTCCCTTCATAGAACCGGCTCCGTGCAGGGAGCCACCCGATCAACAGGGAGCCGGACGCCGGGGTTCCGCCGTGTCACCCTCTTGGCGGAGCGCGCGCGGCAGCGCGAAACGGGGCCCCAGTCGAACGGGTGAAGGGCCGGAACCAAACCCTCCGACGGCAGTTGAGCCGGTCGCATCAATCAGGTCGATTGGTGGGAACAGGAACGGAATCACCGTGATCAAGAAGATTGTGGCGGCTGCGGCTGTTACGGCCTCCGTCGTCGGCGCTTCTGCCGCGGCGGCCTCCCCGGCGCTGGCCATCGCCGACGACGGCGGCACCACCTCGCTCAGCGGCAACGGCGCCTCCCAGGCGTTCGGAAACTCGGAGACCGCGGGCGACCAGAGCCCGCAGCTCACCCTGGTCCAGGGCTCGCTGAACAAGCCCTGCCTCGGTATTCCGGTCAAGGGCAACCTCGGCTCCCTCATCGGTGGCATCCCGGTCACCGTCCAGGACGTCAACGTCCTGTCCTCCCCGCAGAACCAGCAGTGCGCGGAGAACTCCACCCAGGCCAAGGGCGACGAGCCGCTGTCGCACCTCCTCAGCGACATCCCCGTCCTCTCCGGGAACGGCATCGGCAACAGCTGATCCGGAGCGCGTACGACCGGATTGCCGCGACAGGGCCGGAAGGGAACCCCGTGTTCCCTTCCGGCCCCGTCCGTTTCCGGAACCGTTCCGTGCGCATCCGCTGCTGTTCCGTATGAGCGGTTCCGTGCGGGCAATGGGGTGAAACAATCCCCTCCGGAGTTATTCCGGTTTCCTTTGTGCGGGATGTTCGTTGTGTTGTGTACAGCGGAGGCCGGGGAACTTCCCTCCCCGGGCATCACGAGATCCGTGAGAATTCTTCCGCCGAGGAAAGGATCCAGACGAAATGAACTGTAAGAAGGCTGCGGCCGTCGTCGCCGGAATCGTCCTGGCCATGGGTGTGGCGTCGCCCGCCTTCGCGGACGCCGACGCGGAGGGTGCGGCCGTCGGCTCGCCCGGCGTCCTGTCCGGCAACGTCATCCAGGTCCCGATCCACATCCCGGTCAACGTCTGCGGCAACAGCGTGAACGTCATCGCGCTGCTGAACCCGGCCTTCGGCAACGTCTGCGTCAACGACTGACCCGACGCGGTACGCGGACAGGCACGGGGCCGGCCCCGGGAGCACGCGCTCCCCGGGGCCGGCCCTTCGTCGTGCCGCCACCGCGTTCAGCGGGGGGTGAGCCGGTCGGAGGAGTCCTCCGGCGCCCCGCGCGGCGCCGGAGGCCCGGTGGCGGCCGCCGGGCGCGCCCCGCCGGACGCCCACCGCCCGCGCAGCGCCGCCAGGGCCTTGCGCAGCAGGTGGGCGAGCCAGGTGCGGCCCATGACCAGCGCGGGCAGCGGGTCGTCGGCCGCCCACCACGCCCACTCGGTCCGCCGCCGCACCCCGCCGGTCTCGGCCGCGTACCTCCGGCGCGGGACGGCGAGCAGCGAGAGCAGCGCGTAGTTCTCGGCCACGAACCGGCGCCCGTACGCGGGGGAGGGAGGGGGTACGGGGCGCCCGGTGAGGTCCAGGTGCAGCGCCCGGACCGCGTCCAGGCCGTCCTGGTCGGCGAAGAGCCGGAACTGCGCGCCGGGCCGGGGGTTGAAGTCGAGCAGGTGGTACGCGCCGGTCGTCCGGTCGAGCCGGAAGTCCAGGTCGCACACGCCCCGGTAGCCCAGCGCGTCGAGCAGGGCGCGGGCCGTCCGGTCCACGGCCGGGTTCACCGTCCAGCGGCCCGTGGCGGTGAGCCCGGCCCCGGTGGGCCAGGCGCGCTCCTTGCGGCCGGTCGCGCCGGTCGGGCAGCGGCCCGCGGAGTCCACGTACCCCTGGAAGAACCAGTCCAGGTCGCGGCCGGCCGGGAGGAGTTCCTGGAGCAGCAGGCGGCTGCCGGCCTCCGGGGAGCGGGCGTACAGCTCCCGGACCTCGGCGAGCGAGCGCACGATCGACGTGCTGCGCAGCCCGGCGCCGGCCGGCAGCAGCCAGGGCCTGCTCCACTTGGCGACCACCGGCAGGCCGAGCGCCCAGGCCATGGCGGCGGCCTCGTCGGCGCCGGTGGGGAGCGCGGTACGGGGGTGGGGGAGGCCCAGGGCCGCGCAGGTCTCGGCGAGCGCCGCCTTGTCGGCGACCCGCAGCAGTTGCGCCTCGGTCTGCTCGGGCAGCAGGAAGCGCGGGGCGAGTTCGGCGCGGCGGCGGGCCAGGGCGAGCGCGGTGACGTCGTCCAGCGGGACGGCGACCAGGGAGGCCGAGGGCCCGTCGGAGACCTCGTCCCCGACCCGGAGGAGGAAGTCGGCCAGCTCGGCGGAGGTGGCGGCGGCGGGGCCGGGGCGGGCCGACCGGAGGTGGCGGGAGCGGGCCACCGGACTCGTCCGCGATTCGACGACGGCGTGGACCGGAATTCCCGCCCGGCCCAGGGAACGGACCGCCCCGAGGGTGCCGTGGTGAAAGGGGTTCCGGTCGAGCCGCACGAGGACGGCCGGGACGCGGGTGTCAAAACTCGGCACGTCGTGCCCTTCGTCTCGGTGCACCAACCGGGCGATCAAATCCTCTAATGGACTAGCGAGCAGAGGAAAGCCGAGTTCACGGACGGCTTATTAGGAATACTTTCAGAACATCGGATTGACGATCCATCACCTGGCGCACGACGCGGAGGAGCGGCCATGAAAGCTGCATGTCGGAGAAGTTCGAGAGCGTGGCTGGGGGTGTTCACCGCCGGCCTTCTCGCCTCGGGTTCCCTCGCGCTGTCGCCCCCCGCCGGCGCCGCCGAATCCGCCACGGAACGGGAGGCGGAAGGGACGGGGAGGACGCGGGAGGCGCGGGAACCCGCGCCCTCGGTCGCCGGTGCCATGGGCGCCTTCCTCTCCTCGGGCGCGTACGGGGTCGCCCGCATCGCCGAGCTCGAACGCTGGCTCGGCGGCCGCGAACTCCGCGTCGGCCACACCTATCTGCCCGGCGACCGCTGGAAGAACATCGAGGGCCCCCCGGGCTTCCTCGACGCCTGGGCGGACTGGCGCAACGAGAAGGCCGACCGCCTCTTCGTCCTCAACGTCCCCATGATGGAGCGCAACGAAGCCCGCGTCCCCGACGCCGAGGTCCGCCGCCTGCTCCGGCTCGGCGCGTCCGGCGCCTACGACCACCACTTCAGGACCCTCGCCCGGCGCCTGGTCGAGCTGAACGCGAACGACACCGTCCTCGTCCTCGGCTGGGAGATGAACGGCACCACCTACACCCACCGGTGCGGCCCCGACCCCGAGGCCTGGAAGGCGTACTGGAACCGCATCGTCGCCGCGATGCGGTCCGTCCCCGGCCAGGCGTTCCGCTTCGACTTCAACCCGAGCCGCGGCCGCGACGCCGTCCCGTGGACCGAGTGTTACCCGGGCGACGGCGTCGTCGACATCATCGGCATGGATTCGTACGACCAGCCGCCGGGGAGCAGTTTCGACGAGCACGTCAACGAGCCGTACGGCCTCCGGAAGCAGGTCGAATTCGCCGCCGAGCACGGAAAACTGATCTCCTATCCGGAATGGGGCCTCTTCCGGAACGGCGACAATCCGGAATACATGCGCCGGATGCTCGAATGGATGAATCAGCACAAGCCGCTGTACCACACGATCACCGATTACTGCCCGCACGGCGTCTGGCAGTGCGACGACAACCCGCGCTCCTCGCTGGTGTTCCGTCAGATGCTGTACGGGAAGGAGCCGGAACTCCCGACGCAGCCGGAGCCGACGCCCGTGCCGACGCAGCCCACGGAGCCGACGCCCACGGAGCCCGTTCCGACGGAGCCCACGCAGCCGGAGCCGAAGCCCGAGGCGACGCCGATTCCGACGCAGCCGACCCCGACTCCGACCCCGACTGCGACGCAGCCGACTCCGGTCCCGACGTCCACTCCCACGCCCACCCCGACCCCGACGCAGTCCGAGCCCAAACCCGCACCCACCCCGACGCCGACCCCGACTCCCACCCCGACCCCGACGCAGCCGAAGCCGGAACCGGAGCCCACGCCGACCCCCACCCCGACCCCGACTCCCACCCCCACGCAGCCCGAGCCCAAGCCCGCGCCGACCCCCGTGCCCGAGCCCACGCCCGTACCCCTGCCCACCCCCACACCCACTCCCACCCCCGCCCCGAACTGCTGGACCGTCAACCTCGGTTCCTGGGTGGAGAGCTGGATCGGCGGGCCCGTCTGCGTCCCGAAGGAGTCCTGGAAGAAGGAGGCCGACCTCGGCTGGAAGGACGCGCTCAAGGGCGTCTGGCCCTTCTGACCGGAGCGGAGCTCATCCGCCGCCGTGGGGCGGGCGCCCCTTGACCCGGTCGAGCGCCCGCCCCGCCCAGGCCCGTTCCCGCGCCTGGCGGGCCGCCCAGTTCCGCGCGCCGGCCGCGCCCGCGCGGAGCCAGAGCAGCGGGGCCGTACCGGGCCCGGCGAGGAGCAGCCGGCGGTTGCGCACGGGCTCCGGACGCCAGTGCTGCTTGTACGGTTCGCTGCCCCGCAACATGCTCAGCGTGGCCCGCCCGCCCGCACTGGTCTCGCGGGCCCCGTGCCGCAGCAGCATCGCCGCCACGTCGACCTTGCGGGCCCGCAGCTCGGGGTCGGCCCCGTACAGGTAACCGCCGGCCAGGCGCGGCGACATCAGGGTCAGGTCGGCGGCGACCACGTCCCCGGCCAGCCGGAACTCGGTGACCATCGCGTCCCCCCGCTCCACCATGGGCCGCACGGCCCGGTTCAGGTGCTGGGCGAAGCGCTCGCTGGTGTGCTCGGCGGTGACGCCCCGGCCCTGCCACTGGAGCCGGTGCAGCGCCAGGAGCCGGTCCAGGGCGGCCGGGACCTCCTCGCCGGTCACCACGCGCGCGTCGATGCCGAGCGCGTCCAGCTTCCGCAGCTTGGCCCGTACCCGCTGGGCCTTCCCGGAGGGGATCCGTTCGAGGAGGCCCTCCATCGGGACGGCGGGCAGCTCCAGGCACAGCGAGTCGGGCAGCCGCCTGCGCGGCCCCCGCCAGTGCGCGAAGACCCGCTCGCCGGCCGCGCCGGGCCGGACCTCCCGCAGGTCGACCACCGCGCCCCGGGCGACCCGCGCGACCGCCCGGGCCAGGGCGGGAGCCGCCTCCGGGCAGCCGTCGTCGAGGAGCACGTCCGTGAAGTCGGTGATCGAGCCGCCGAGCAGGGTGAGCACGGGCAGCGGACCCCGGACCCGCATCAGGGGCGCGGCGGCGACCAGCACGCCGTCCCCGCGCCGTACGAGCACCACCCGCAGCGCACCGGGCCGCCCGTACGAGAGCCACCAGGAGTGCAGCCAGGAGTGGGACTGGAAGGGGGTGGCGGAGGAGCAGCGGCCGTACAGCGCCGTCCACTCGGCCGCGAGCCGCCCGAACCCCTCCTCGTCACGGCAGACCTCCGTCCGCAGGGCGCCCGCGCTCACACCGTCTCCGGCTGGTGCGCGGCCGCCGCCGGGGCGGGCACCGAGGTCCCGCCCCGGCGGGAGTGGCGGGACTCGCCGCGCGCGGCGGCGCGCTTCGGGCGGACCAGCAGGCCCAGGCCGCCGAGCAGACCGCCCGCGCAGCCGCCGACGAGCGCGGAGAGCGGCGCGGACGGGGAGACCGGGTCGACGGGCTTCGTGGCGCGGGAGAACTGCACGACCTTCACGCCCGTGCTGGCCGCCACGTGCGAGCTGTCGAGGATGAGCGCGCGGGCCACCCCGTCGGCCATGGACACGGCCTTCGAGGGCCGCTCGGCCCGTGCGGTGATCGAGATCATCGGGGCGTCCGGGGAGGTCTCCGCCGTCACCTTCTTCCGCAGCGTCGCGGCGGTCACCCCGGCCCACACCTGGGCGTCGCCGGTCACCGCGATGTCGGTGGCGACCCGCCCGTACGCCTGGGCGAAGCCGAGCGCCCCCGCCGGGTCGGACTTCCCGGCCGGTACGACGATGACGTAGCTGGTCGCCGCGTACTCCGGGGTCTTCAGGGCCCCGTAGCCGCCGCCGAGCACGGCCCCGGCGAGGACGGCGGCGGGCAGCACGGCCCAGCGGCCGGGGAGGCGGAGCCCGGCGGACGGGAAGGCGCGGGACGGTGTGGTGGTCTTCATGGGTCGGGCTTCTCTCAGTTCACGCGGGTCGATGGGGTGGGGACGGCCTGGTCGTAGAGGGACAGCAACTGCCGTGCGCTGCGCGCGATGTCGTAGTGGCGGGCGGCCTCCGGCACCGGGAGCCGGGCGGGCCGGGCCTCCCCGAGGCCGCGGAGGGCGGCGGCCAGCCCGGGGACGCCCCCGCCGGTCCGGCGCGCGCCCGGGGCCGCGTCCGCCGGCAGGTCCTCGATCGCCGGGCAGGCCGCGTACAGGACGGGGAGGCCCGCCGCGAGCGCCTCGACGACCGCGAGCCCGAAGGCCTCGTCGGGGGAGGCGGAGACGAAGACGTCCATCGCGGCCAGCAGTCCGGGCAGCGAGGGCCCGGCCGACCCGGCGGGCGGCGGGTCCTCGCACGCCCCCGGGAGCAGCACCCGGTCGGCCGCCCCGAGGGTGCGGGCGAGCCGCAGCAGCTCCTCCCGCTCGCCGCCCTCCCCGACGAGCAGCAGCCGGGCCTCCGGGACCGCCGCCACCGCCCGTACGAGCAGGTCGAAGCGCTTCCCGGGGGCCAGCCGCCCCACCCCGCCGACGACGTACGCGTCCTCGGGGAGGCCGAGCGCCGCCCGGGTCCGGCGGCGGGCGTCCGGGTCGAACGCGAACCGGGCGGTCTCGATGCCGTTCGGCACCACCCGGATGCGCTCCTCGGGCACCCCCCAGTCCGCGAGGCGGCGGGCCACGCTGGGCGAGACGGCGACCGTGGAGGTGCCGAGCCGCTCGGACGCCAGGTACAGGGCGCGGGTGCCCGCCGACAGCGGCCGGCCCTCGATCTGGTGCTCGCCGAGCGAGTGCTCGGTGGCCACGATCCGGCGCACCCCGGCGAGCCGGGCCGCCGTCCTGCCGTACACGCACGCCCGGTACAGATGCGTGTGCACGAGGTCGTAGCGGCCCTGCCGGACGATCCGGGCGAGCCGGGGGAGCGCCCCGAGGTCGCGGTTGCCGGTCATGCCGAGGTGGGTGACGGGGGTGCCGTCCGCCTCGATGCCCGTGGCGACCGCGCCCGGGTTGGTGAGCGTCACCACCCGGCCCTGGACGGGGAGGTGGCGCAGCAGGAGCCGCAGCTGCTGCTCGGCGCCGCCGATGCCGAGCCCGGTGATGACGTGCAGGACCCTCATCGCGCGCCCACCACGGCCGGGCCGTACGGGACGGGGACCGCCAGGTCGGCGGGGTGACGGCGGCGCAGCGGGTGCAGCAGGCGCTTGGCGGCGAGCCGCCAGGAGGTGTCGTTCTCGCCGATGTGGATCCGGGGCAGGGCGTACGCGCCGGTGTACGGGCCCGGGTCGATCGCGCAGGCGTAGCGGTAGCCGGCCCGGCGCACGGCCCGCATCGCGCGCGGGTCGACCCGCCCGTACGGGTAGCAGAAGCCCTCCACCGGACGGCCCGTCATCTCCTCCAGGAGCTCGCGGCTGCGCCGGGTCTCGGCGGCGAGCGTCCGGTCGTCGGCCTCGGGCAGCGCCACGTGCGTCAGGCCGTGCGAGCCGATCTCCATCCCGGAGCGGGAGATCCGCCGGATCTCCGCCCCGGAGAGCAGCCGCTTGCGCGGACCGGCCGCGTCCCAGCCGTTCTCGCCGCCGAGCCGGCCCGGCAGGACGTACACCGTGGCCGTGAAGCCGTGCCGGCGGAGCAGCGGCAGCGCCGAGTCGGCGAAGTCGGCGTAGCCGTCGTCGAAGGTCAGGCCCACCAGGCCCTTGGCGCGGCCCTCGGCGGTGGCGGCCAGCAGCTCCCGCACCGACACCCCGCGCAGCCCCCGGTCGCCCAGCCAGCGCAGCTGCCGGGCGAAGCGCGCCGGGGAGACGGTCACCCGGTACGGATCATCGGCGGTGTCCGCGACCGAGTGGTACATCGCCACCCACAGGGGCGCCCTTCCCCGTGCGGGAGGGGCGTTTCGCGGGGGAGGGCTCCCGAGCGGGGGAGGGCTCCCGAGCGGGGGAAGGCTCCCGAGCGGAGGAAGGCTTCCCCGCCGGGGCAGGCTCCTTCGCAGGGGCGGCTTCGGCAGCAGACGGCTCAGCGCGGTGACGGCGGGCATGGGGGGTCCTCCGATAGGCGGAGCGGGGCAGGGACGGAAGGCCGGACGCCTCGGGGGCGCAGGCGAGGAGGAGCAGGAAGACGCCGCAGACGGCGAGGGCGGCGACGGCGACGGCGAGGACGGCGGGTCCGATCGCGACCGAGCAGAGCCAGCCGGCCCCGGTGGCGGCCGCGCCGGCGGCGGCGAGCCGGAGCAGCCCCGTGCCGAGCCGGCCGGCCCGGACCGGGACGGACTGGCGGTGCGCGCCCCGCAGGAGCAGGACGGCGGTCAGGGTGATGCCCAGCGCGTTCGCGGCGGCGATGCCGACCGCGCCCCAGTACTGGGCGCCGGGCACGCCCGCGACACCGGTCGCGACGAGCCCGGCGCCCATGGCGGCGGCCGGGTACCAGAGCGGGCGGGCGGCGGAGAAGTAGCAGCGGACCAGGGCGCCGACCATCGTCTGGCCCAGCAGGCCGAGGGCGTACACCCGCATGACGGCGGCGGTCGCGGTGGTGTCCGCCCCGCCGAACTCCCCCCGCTCGAAGAGGATCTCGACGATCCGGGGGGCGGCGGCGATCACCGTCGAGGCGCCCAGGAGCACGACGACGGCGGCGAGCAGCAGGTCCCGCTCGACCCGGTGGCGGGCCGTCTCCTCGTCGCCCGCCGCGAGGGCGCGGGCGACCACCGGGAAGCTGACCGTGCACAGCATCAGGGAGAGGATCATCGGCATCTGCGCGACCTTCTGCGCGTAGTTCAGGTGCGAGATGGCCCCGGCGGGCAGCGGCGAGGCGAGGAAGCGCTCGATCAGCGTCTGGGACTGGCGGCACAGCGAGAACGCGACGACCGGGGCGATCAGGCCGAGCACCAGGATCCGGCCGTCCTGCGCGCTCCGGGACGCCCGGGGCCGGAGCCGGGGCGGGGGCGGGGGCGGCGGTACGGCCCCGGAGCGCAGCTCCCGGACGAGGGAGGGCCCCTGGACGAGGACCATCAGGACCCCGCCGACCGCGACCCCCACGGCGGCCGACCGCACCCCCCACGGCTCGCGCAGGACCAGGATCGTGCCGATGATCCCCACGTTGTACGCCGTGTAGATCATGGCCGGCGGCAGGAAGCGGCCGTGCGCCCGCAGCGCGGCCGAGCAGTAGCCGACCAGGGCGAAGGAGAGCACGCAGGTCGCGGTGAGGCGCGTGCAGTCGACCGCGAGCGCCGGGTCGGGGAGGCCGGGCGCGAGGGCCGTGACGATCAGCGGGGCGGCGACGACGAGGACGACGGCGGCGAGCCCGACGGTGAGGGTGAGCCGGGGGAGCGTCCCGCGCACGAGCGCGCGCACCGGGTCGTCGAGCGCGCCGTCGCCGCGCCGGGCCAGGGCGCGGGAGAAGGCGGGCACCAGGATCAGCGCCATCGCGTCCTCGATGAGCAGCGTCGAGGCGAACTCGGGCACCGTCCACGCCACCAGGAACGCGTCGGTGGCGGCCCCGGCCCCGAAGTACCCGGCCAGGATC
Source organism: Streptomyces sp. NPDC098101 (assembly GCF_044760185.1). NCBI lineage: Bacteria > Bacillati > Actinomycetota > Actinomycetes > Kitasatosporales > Streptomycetaceae > Streptomyces > Streptomyces sp. NPDC098101. Next base: position 633,158 of record NZ_JBIWAS010000003.1, read on the forward strand.
TGGTCCCGTACGAGTCCGAGCACCGCCCCGACGGCGGTGAGCGCGGCCGTCACGGCCGCCGCCTTCGCCAGGAAACCCCGGCCCTGCGCTTCTCCGGCCCGTGCCCGGCGGCCCCGCGCGCGCGTGCGGGCGTGGGCCCGGCGGCCGGAGCGGGGGGCCGGGGTCGGAGCCGTCGTCGGCCGCGGTGTCGAAGCCGTGGGCGCGGTGGTGGTCGCGGTCGTGGTCGTGGTGGCCGTACCGCCGGACCGGCTCCGCACGGCCACCGGGCGGGCCCCGGCGAGGCCGCCCGTGGGCACGGCGGCCCCCGGGGCCCACGGGGAGTCCGTGGGGCTCAGGGGCGAGGCCGACCAGGGGTCGGCCAGGGGGGTGCCGCAAGGCCGCCGGGGCGACCACGGCGCGGGGCGCGGCCCGTCGGACCGCGACGGGTCCGCGGGTCCCGCGTCCGTGGGCTCGGGTTCCCCGGCCCACGGGTCACGCACGTCTCGCCCCCACCAGCGACCACCAAGCCGCCAGGCCGAGGACGACCGACATCAGGACCGTCGAGGGGCCGCCGATGTCCGCGTAGAAGAAGTCGACGAGCTGCCAGACCAGCAGGCCCGTGGCGACGAGCGCGCAGTCCGCGCCGGAAACGGGACCGGAGCCGGGGCCCGAGCCGGGGCCTGATCCGACGCGGCACCCCCGCAGCGCGCCCACCAGCAGCGCCGACCAGCTGCCGACCAGGGCCAGCAGCCCCACCAGGCCCTGCTCGCTCAGGACCAGCAGGTACATGTTGTGCGGGGAGAGCAGCGGCTGCCGCTGGAAGACGGCGCCCGCGCCCGCCGTGTCGCTGCCCGAGGACAGCGCGACCGAGGCGTGCGCGTCGCGGTACTGCGGGAAGCCCTTCAGACCGACGCCCGTGAGCGGCTCCGCGCGCCACATCTCCCCGGCCGCCGCCCACATCGTGTACCGGTCGGTCACCGACTGGTCCGGCGCCCCCGTCACCCGCGTGATGCTGGCGACCCGCTGCTCCACCAGGTCCGAACCGATCCCGAGGCCGCCGACGAGGACCACCCCGAGCGCCCCCGCCGCGAGCCCGACCCGCACCGCCCGGAGCGGCCCCGCCAGGACCAGCTGGAGCGCGCAGGCGAGCACGGTCGCGATCCACGCGCCCCGGCTGAAGGAGAGGACCAGCGGAAGGAACAGCAGCCCCGCGCAGACCAGCGCGGCCGTCCGGGCCCGCCCCGGACCGCTGCCGAGCGCGATCCCCGTGACGACGACCAGACCGTACGAGACGACGGTCGCCATGCCCATCACGTCGGTGGCGCCGAAGGTGCCGACCGCCCGGATGTCCTCGCCCTGGTACGAGGCGCCCGTGCCGGTCAGGTACTGGGCGACGCCCACCGCGCCCTGGAGCAGCGCGAGCCCGACCAGGGTCCAGGCGACCACGGCGAAGTCCCGCCGGTCGCGGACCGTCAGGAGCACGGCCGCCGGGACCAGGACGAAGACCTGCACGTAGCGGGCGACGCCCGGCAGGCTCGACGCCGGGTCGTTCGAGGTGATCGCGGCCAGACAGATCCCGAGGACCGGGAGGCCGAGGACGACGGCCGCCGTACGGGTCAGCGGCCGGGCCCCGCCGCGCACCACCCGCACCAGGCAGATCAGGACGAGCAGCCCGGAGGCCGCGTCCGCGACCGTGCCCGTGCCGCCGGTGCCGCCCCGCGCCCCGCCGCCGCCCGGGACGAGCAGCAGCGCGATCACGGCGAGGACCGGGGCGAGCGCCCCGGCCCTGCGGAGCCGGTCCCGCGCCGCCGGGCCGACCACGGGCAGCGTCGCGGCCGTGGCCATCCTCAGCTCCCCGTGGGTCGGACGAGCTCGGCGGCGGTGCGCAGCAGGATGCAGACGTCCTGCCACAGCGACCAGTGGTCGATGTAGTGGTTGTCGAAGCGGCAGCGGTCCTCGATCGAGGTGTCGCCGCGCAGCCCGTGCACCTGCGCGAGCCCGGTGAGCCCCACCGGCATCCGGTGGCGGGCCGCGTAACCGGCGTGGATCTTGCTGAACTGGGCGACGAAGTACGGGCGTTCCGGCCGGGGCCCGACCAGGCTCATGTCCCCGCGCAGCACGTTCCACAGCTGCGGCAGCTCGTCCAGGGAGGTCTTCCGCAGGAAGCTCCCGGCCGCGCTCATCCGCCGGTCGCCCGCCACGTTCCAGCGGGTGGCCGACTCGGTGTCGTCCGAGGGGCGGAGCGTACGGAACTTGAGCAGCGTGAAGTGGCGTCCGTGCTGGCCCACCCGCTCCTGCCGGAAGAGGATCCCGGGGCCGTCCGAGAGGCGCACGGCCAGCGCGCAGAGCAGCAGCACGGGCAGCGCGAGCAGCAGCGCGGGGGCGGCGAGGACGATGTCGAGGGCCCGCTTGGCGGTCAGGCCGCGCCGCTCGTCCAGCGGGACGATCCGGTGCCAGGCGTACCCCCACATGTGCTCGCCCATCGGGCCGTCCTGGTGCCGGCCGCCGACCCGCCAGGTGGTGCAGCCGTACTGCTGGAAGAGCGTCACCAGACCCGGGTCGTCGTCGAGGAACACCGCGTCGCGCACGGTGTTCTGGATGACGGCCCGGTGGATCTCCTCGGTCGTGGTGAGCACCGGGAGCCCGGCCTCCCCGGCCGTCCGGGCGCCGCCCTGCTCCGGCACGCCGACGATCCCGACCGGCAGCACCCCGTACTCGGGGTGCTGGACGGCCGCCGCCGCGAACCGGCGCGCGTCCCCCGTCCCGCCGACGACCAGCGCCGACCGGGGGTGCGCCCGCGCCACCCGGCGCCGCCGCCCGATGACCAGGGCGCGGACCGCGCAGACGAGGAGGACGTGGACGGCGTACGCGGCGGAGAGCCGCAGCGGTCCGATCGCCAGGTGCGGGGAGTGCGCGGCGACGCCCGCCGCCGCCAGGCACCAGGCGACCCCGGCGCGGGAGGCGAGCGCGGGCAGCTCGTCCAGGGCCCGGACGTGCGCGGCGGGCCGGTAGAGCCCGGCGTGCCCGTCGAGGAGCAGGACGACCGCCAGGACCGGCAGGACGAGCCGGGCGTCGTGGTGCGCCGCGCTCAGGACCGAGGCGGCGGCGACGACCGCCAGGGCGTCGACCGCCACGAGCGGCGCGACCCCGGACCGCGGCCGGGTCCGGGGGCGGCGGTGGCGCGGCAGCGCGAGCCGGCCGGGGGCGCGGCGGGGCGGCGCGAGGGAGGCGAGGCCGAAGGCCCGGCCCTGGTTCGCCGCGGGCCAGGGGCCCGGCGAGGAGGGGACGCTGGTGCTTTCCGTGGTCACTGTGCGATCGGCTCTCTGTGCTCGGCCCCCCGCACTCCGGCCAGCTCGCGGTAGACGTCCGCGACGGCCGCGCCGGTGCGCCGGACATCGAAACTGCTGAGTACGTGCGCGTGGGCCTCCCGGCCCAGGCGGTGCCGCAGCTCCGGCCTGCCGAGGAGGCGGCCGAGAGCGGCGGCGAGCGCGGCCGGGTCCTCGGGCGGGACCAGGCACAGGGGTTCGTGGGCGGGCGGCAGGCTCTCCCGGGCCCCGTCGACGTCACTGACGACGACGGGCCGGCCGCTGGCCATGGCCTCCAGGGGCGCGAGCGCCATGCCCTCCCAGCGGGACGGCAGGACGACCACGTCGGCGGCCCGGTACCAGGGGACGGTGTCCCCGACGGCCCCCGCGAACCGCACCGAGGGTCCGGCGGAGGCCCGCAGGCCCTCCGCGTCCGGGCCGTCACCGACCAGGACGAGCCGGGCGGCGGGCACTTCCGCGAGGACGGTGGGCCAGGCCGAGAGCAGGACGTCCTGCCCCTTCTGGCGGCAGAGCCGGCCCACGCAGACGACCGTGGGGGCCGGATTGCGGGGCGGGCCGTCGTTCGCGAACCGGGCGGTGTCCACGCCGTTGTGGACGACCGACCAGTCCGCCTCGACCCCGGCCGCCTCGCCGGTGCGCCGCTCGGCCTCGCTCACACAGAGGATCCGGTCGGTCCAGCGGGCGCCGAACCGCTCCCAGCGCCGGGCGAGCGCGGCGGTCGTCCCCCGGACGGCCTCGAAGGACCAGGCGTGCGGCTGGTAGACCGTGGGGATCCGGCCCCGCAGGACGAGCCGGGCGCACAGCCCCGCCTTGGCGCTGTGCGCGTGGACGAGGTCGGGCCCGACCGTACGGACGAGGCGGGCCAGGGACGCGGTCTCGCGGACGAGGGCGGGGCCCGGGTCGCGGCCGGCCCGCCAGTCGTGGACCTCGGCGCCCTCGGCGCGGACGGCGGCGGACAGGACGGTGCCGGGCGGGCAGGCGACCGCAACCCGCAGGCCGGCGGCGCGCTGGGCGCGGACGAGGTCCACGACGACGCGGGCGACCCCGCCGTCACCGGGCTGGACCGCGTGCAGGACGGTGACGGACCCCGGGTCCGTGTCGAATGGTGACATCACGTCAGCGCCGGACGTCCGCCCGGGCGGCCGACATGCCGCGGGGCACGGCAAGAACCGCTGAATTCCGCATACAGGTTCTCCGCTTTGATGAGAGGAGGAAGGGAAGACCCGCGAAGGCCGGGAGGGGAGAAGGTTTCGTCCGCACGAAATGGGTGAACGCGCGGCCGGCCCGGAAGCAACGTTCGGGAAAGTTATAACCCCGAAGCGGGGCGATAGTAAGCATTAGATGCCCGGTAGTGCTAACTCCCGTATCCACGTGGCCCGTTCCTCGTTGTGCGTGTTGCGCCATTCCGCGCCCGGATGCCCCCGGACCCCTCTTTCGGCCCAAAGGACGGCCGGACGTCACCCGTTCGGGAGAGCAACCGATGGAAAACGGGGGCGTTGTTGAAGGAGTCGGACCGACCAGTCCGCGCAGTCCGATCCGTATGAATTCGATCGAGGAGTACTTCTCCATGTCCCGTATCGCCAAGGCCGTTGTCCTGTCCATGGGTGCCGCCGCCGCCGTCGCCGGTACCGCCGGTGCCGCCGTCGCCGACGCCGGCGCCGAGGCTGCGGCCGTGAAGTCCCCCGGTGTCCTCTCCGGCAACATCGCGCAGGTCCCGGTCCACATCCCGGTCAACGTCTGCGGCAACACCGTCAACGTCATCGGCGTGCTGAACCCCGCCTTCGGCAACACCTGCGCCAACGTCTGATCCGGCACGCCTGATCGGTCCTTCCGAGGCCGGTGCGCCCGCTTCCCGCGAGGGAGGGGCGCACCGGCTTTTCGTTTGTCGTCATGGGCCGTCATGTGTGGTCATGGGCCGGCACTCGCTCGGGCGCACTCCCGCGCGCCGCCCGGTGCAACGGCGTACGCCCCTTTCCGGAGCAGGGCGCGCGGGGGATTCACCCGAACGGATGCGTGGCGCTCCGTAGTTCCACGGTTGCGGAGGGCTATGGCCGCAGGCCTCGCGGGGTGGCGGCCGCCAGGGCCGCGAAGAGGGGGAACGCGTGTGCGGTCGGCAAATAGCACCGGTCTCATCGATCGGGTGCAGTGTCGAGAAATCCTTCTTCCCGGAGTTTCCGGGAAGCGCACTTCCTCGTTACAGAAGAAGAACGGCGCACGGGATTCGTCCAAGAACCCTGTGCGAGAAGTGACTTGAAAGCACATCGGAAGGATTCACCCCATGAAGCCCACCAAGGTCGCCGCGGTCGTCGCCGGTTCGCTGATGGCCCTGGGTGCCGCCGCGCCCGCCATGGCCACGGAGGCGCTCACCCCCACCAGCCTGAACGGCGGCCTGGAGGCGATCGCCGCCAACGGTCTGAAGACGGACGTGCTGAGCAGCACCACGGAGGGCTCCCCGGTGAAGACCGTGACGGACACGGCGACCCAGCTGAATCAGGCCACCAAGGGCGCGCCGCTGCTCGGTGGCCTCCCGCTCCCCGCCGGCCTTCCGCTGGGCGGCTGACCCCACATCAGTACGGGCTGCCCCCACGGGCATTCCGGAGGCCTTCGCGCCCCGTTCCCCACGGTCGGCTGATCGAATGATTTTCAGATCATCTGCCGTGTGGCCCATGCTCCACGCCCCGCTCCGGCTCTTACTCTCACGCCAGTCCCACGCGCACGTCGGTGGGTACCAGGCCGGTCGGAGCGAGGGGGGAGCCTCGTCGGCCTCTCCTTTTCTCAGAGGAAGAGCGGTATGCGGTCCATCATCAGCAGGAAAGTACTCACCGCGGCGGCAGCGACCGGAATCCTGTCGCTGAGCGGCGGATTCGCCCTTGCCGCGAGCTCCCACCCCGGCGCGGGCGACGGACCGGGCCCGGGTGCGGCCGGCCACGTCCAGGGCCCCCTGACGGCGGACGTCTGCGGCAGGATCGCGGAGAAGGGCGCCGCCGCCGCGGCGGCCGTCGGGCACCTCTGCGGCCACCCGGGAGGCCAGGGCGGCGGCTACGGCCAGGACGACGGCGGTTACGGCGGGGACGACGACGGCGGTTACGGCGAGGAGCCCTCGCACCCGCCGACGAAGCCGCCCACCACCCCGCCGACCACGCCGCCGACGACGCCTCCCACCAAGCCGCCGACGACTCCGCCGACGACTCCCCCCACCACGCCGCCGACGACCCCGCCGACGACGCCTCCCACCACACCCCCCACGACGCCGCCGACGACGCCTCCCACCACCCCGCCGACGACGCCGCCGACCACGCCTCCCACCACGCCTCCGACGACGCCTCCCACGACGCCGCCGACCACGCCTCCCACCACGCCTCCGACGACGCCTCCCACGACGCCGCCGACCACCCCGCCCACCACGCCTCCGACGACGCCTCCCACGACGCCGCCGACGAAGCCCCCGACCACTCCGCCGACGAAGCCGCCGACGACGCCTCCCACCAAGCCGCCGACGACTCCGCCGACGACCCCGCCCACCACTCCGCCGCCGACGACGACCACGCCGCCGACGACACCTCCCACCACGCCGCCGACGAAGCCCCCCACCACCCCGCCGCAGCTCCCCGAGACCGGTAGCGAGCCGGCGCTCATGGGGGCGGCCGCTGCCAGTGCCGCGCTCGTCATCGGCGGTGCCGTGGTCTACGTCCGCGCCGGACGACGGTTCGCGCGCCGGCACTGACCCCTCGTACGGACGCCGCGTCAACCGGGGCCCCCGCCTTCACCGGTGGGGGCCTCGCGCGTTGCTGCACACAGGGGACACCCGCCACGTTCTCCCCGAGGCCTCGTTGTCAGAACATGAATCTGCGTTCTCACGCCGGCATGGGTCTCCTCATGACCGCACTCGCCTCCGTCGCCCTGGCCGCGCCGGCCTCCGCCGTCGAGGCGCCGGTGATCGTCCCGCTCGAAGGGCTGGAGCCCGTCCTCCCCATGGACGCTCCCACGGTGGCCACCGGCGTTCCCGTCCCCGTGCCCGGCGCCCCCACCGGCTTCCAGGAGGGCACCGGCACCCTGCCCGGCGTCACCCTGCCCGCCGTGCCGCTCGCCGGCACCCTCCCGAAGACCGTGGTGGACGCCCCGCTGCCCGAGCTGCTGCGCGGCAGCGAGCCCGGCCACGCCCTCCTCACCACCCCGCACTCGGAGATGGCGGCGACCACCCCCGGCGCCACCGTCGGAAACCCGATGGAAGCGCCCCGCGGCAACGGCCTCGACGGGCTGCCCGACCTCACCCTGCCGCGCGTCGGCCTGCTCGCCCCGGCGCTGAGCGGCGCCCTGGACTCCCGGCTCGGCCTGGCGCCCGAGGGGCACTGACCGGGCGGGTGCAGGGACGATTCTTCCCGTCATCTGTCACCCGTCGCCCCGCACCCGTCACCCCGGTGGGTCGTCGATCGTTGCAAGAGAAGGCTTGTCGCATGGCCGAGGCCCGCGGACCGATTCCGTCCCGTCGTATCCGACGGCGGACGGAATTCCGGTCCGCGGGCCATTTTTTCTTTTTTCCTCTTCCCGTTCGGCCCAATGGCCGTGACCCGTACCGCCGACCGGCGTTGAACCGGAATGACGGCCGTGATCCCTGCGGTCGCTTTCCACGTCCAAGGAGTTCTTGATGTCTCGCATCGCGAAGGCTGCCGCTGTTCTCGCCGGCACGGGTGCCGTTGCCCTCAGCGGAGCCGGCCTGGCCGTCGCCGACTCGGGCGCCGAGGCCGTCGCCGCCCACTCGCCCGGTGTCGCCTCCGGCAACGTCCTGCAGGTCCCGGTCCACGTCCCGGTCAACCTCTGCGGCAACACCGTCAACGTCATCGGTCTGCTGAACCCGGCGTTCGGCAACACCTGCATCAACGCCGACGGCGAGGACCGCGAGGACGACGGCGGCTACGGCGGCTGATCCCCCTCGCTCCACGCGCGTGTCCCCCCGGCCCGACAGGACCGGGGGGACACGCGCGTACGGGCCCGGGCGCGCGGACCCGGACGGGACGGCTCAGGCGTACCGGTAGATCCGGCTGTGGTCGAACATCGAGGCCGGGGTCACGCCCCACGGCGCCATCGGCTGGTGCCGGGCCACCACCTTGCGGTACTGGGCGTCGCCCAGCGGGGGCGGCTCCGCCGGCAGGTAGGCGGACCGGGGGTTCCGCTGCTGCCAGCGGGACCAGACCAGGTCCACGAAGGCGTGGTGCAGCCAGAAGACCGGATCGTTCACCGAGCCGCCGCCGAGCATCAGGCCGCCGACCCAGCGGTGCACCCGGTTGTGGATCCGGAACCGGTCGTTGCCCTGCCCCGAGGACCAGCCTTCGAGGCGGTTGCGGAAGCCGGACGGGCTCGTCGAGTTCCAGGGCGTCACGTCGTACACCCGTTCCCTCAGCACCTCCTCCAGCTGGGCCTGGGTGGGGAGCGTGATCGGGTCCCGGGGACGCCCGAAGTCCCTGGTCAGGAAGCGGCCCTCGGACATCGACTGGGTGACGGTCCAGCGGCCGGAGGAGTGCGCGAAGGGGCCGGTCATCACCTGGAGGTCGGACCGGCGCCCGTTGCCGCCCATGAAGTCCTCGCCCCAGATCGACGAGGCCGGGCTGTTGTCCCGGGTCCAGTCCCAGTAGGGGACGGTCACCGAGGGGTTGATCCGGCGCAGCGCCGTCTCGAACTCCAACAGGAACTTCCGGTGCCAGGGCAGGAAGCTCGGCGTCATGTGCGCGATCCGCAGCCTGCCCTCCCCGTCGGCCACGTAGTGGTCGATGTGGGTGCGGACGAAGCGGTCGTACGCCCCGCTGCGCTTGAGCTCCAGGACGGCGGCGACGAACGCGCGGCGCTCGGCGCCGGTCAGGTCGCGCTGGTTCTTACGCGTGTACACCACGCGGACTCCCTCCCGTCGGGTCCGTGGGGACGCCGTGGGCGCCCGCGAGGGGGGAGAGCGGGGCGGTGCCCAGCTCGTCCACGGCCGCGCGGACCGCCGCCAGGGGCGTCGGGCAGGACTCGTAGTGGTCGATCGGGGTGACGTAGCCGCCGTCGGCACAGCGCATCAGGTGCAGCGGGCGGCCGTCGACGAGGGCCACCGGTTCGCCGCCGGGGCCGGAGAAGCCCAGGATGCGGCGGCCGCCGTACATCTCGTCGAAGGCGTGCGGGTCTTCGGCCCGTGGGTCGTCCGGCCCTCCGGCCGGGGCGCGGAGCGCGACGCGGCCGAGGGCACCGCCCGTGAAGGCGGTGACCGCCAGGGCGTAGAGGGACCGCAGTGCGAAGCGGCGCGAGACGATCATCAGTGGTCTCCAGATGGTCGGCTGGGAGTTCCCCCGCCGCGGGTAGGGGGAGCCCTCAGGGGCACAACGATGAAAACCCGGGTTCGTTGCGGCGGAAATGCCAGCGGCCCGAATGTCGGCCGTTCGAGTGAAAGGAGCGTGGGGAATGGGCGGTTGGAGCACTAGCATCCGATTCATGACCACTTCCAACGTCGTTTCCTCGGCCCGCAGCGCCTCTCCGCTGGGAACCCTCACGGTGATCCCGTGGTCCAGCGAGCCCTCCGCCGAGTCGGCGGGCACGCCGTTCCTGATGGCGTATTCGCTCGGCGACGGCCGGGACGGCCCGGAGGCCGGTCAGCAGGCGATGCGGGCGGCCCTGGAGGCCATGGGCCTCTCGGTCGGCGACCGGCTCTTCGACCTGGAGACGGACACCGGGATCAACGCCTCGCTGCTCGTCGAGGGCGGCTCGGCCGTGCTCGGCCTGCCCTTCCTGAAGGTGCAGTGCCCGGTGCCGGACGAGTGGCAGGCGGCCGCCCGCGAGAGCGGCAAGGTGTATCTGATCTGCTCGGTGCGGCCCTGGCCCGAGGCGGTCCCCGGCCGGCCCGTCGACGAGGCGCGGCTGCGGGCCTTCGTGTCGGACGAGGAGATGCTCGCGGACAGCGCCCACGTCCTGCTGCCGGTCCGCCGCGTCCAGGGCTGAACGGGAAGAACCGGGAAGAGGGGTCGCGCCATGGCGACGGTGGACGTACGCGGCGGGGTGCCGGGGCAGCGGCGGCAGGATGCCTCCCGGGAGGCCGACGGCCCGGTCGGGGCAGGCCGGGCCCTCGCCTGGCTCCTGGTGGTCACCGGCGCGGCGGGCGCCCTGGCCGGCTGGGTGATCACGCTCGACAAGTTCAAGCTCCTGGAGGACCCCGGTTTCACCCCCGGGTGCAGCCTGAACCCGGTGGTCTCCTGCGGCAGCGTCATGAAGAGCGAGCAGGCGGCGGTGTTCGGGTTCCCCAACCCGATGCTCGGGCTCGTCACGTACGCCGTCGTCGTCGCGATCGGGGCCGGGCTGCTCGCCGGGGCCCGCTACCGGGGCTGGTTCTGGCTCGGCCTGAACGCCGGGACGCTCTTCGGGGTCGGCTTCTGCACCTGGCTGATGCACCAGTCGCTGTACGAGATCAACGCGCTCTGCCTGTGGTGCTGTCTGGCCTGGGCCGCGACGATCCTGATGTTCTGGTCCGTCACCGCGCACAACGTCCGGACCGGGGTGCTGCCCGCGCCGGCGGGGGTGCGGACCTTCTTCGGGGAGTTCGCCTTCGCCCCGCCGCTGCTGCACGTCGGGATCGTCGGGATGCTGATCCTGACCCGGTGGTGGGACTTCTGGACGAGCTGACGTGACCTCCCTCCCCTCCCGTCTCCTCCGGCCGCGAGCCGCACTGACCGTGCTGTTCGCGGCCGTCCTCGTCCTCTTCCCGTCGTCCGACCGGCTCGCGCCCGGCGGACGGCACGCCGGGGAGCGGCCGCCGGAGGTGCCCTCGGGGTTCTTCACCGGCTCGGACGAGGCGGGGGTGCGCCGGATCGCCGAGGTGCAGGCCTGGCTCGGCGGCGGGGTGCTGACCGTCGGGCACACGTACCTGCCGGGGGACCGCTGGTCCAACATCGAGGGGCATCCGGCGCTGTTCGGGCCGTGGGCGCGCTGGAAGGAGGAGCGGCCGGGACGGCTCTTCGTGCTCAACGTGCCGCTGCTCGACCGCAGCGAGGCGGGCCTGCCGGACGCCGAGGTGCGCGAGGGGCTGCGGCGGGGCGCGGAGGGCGCGTACGACGGGCACTTCCGGGCCCTGGGGGAGCGGCTGGTGGAACACCGGCTCGGGGACGCGGTCCTGGTCCTGGGCTGGGAGATGAACGGCACCACGTACAGCCACCGCTGCGGCCCGGACCCGGAGGCGTGGAAGGCGTACTGGCGGCGGACGGTGGAGGTGCTGCGGGCGGTGCCGGGGCAGCGCTTCCGCTTCGACTTCACGCCGAGCCGGGGGCGCGACGCCGTGCCGTGGCCGCTCTGCTACCCCGGGGACGACGTCGTCGACATCATCGGCATGGACGCCTACGACCAGCCCGAGGGCCTCTCCTTCGAGGACCAGGTGAACGAGGAGTACGGCCTCGCCCACCACGTCCGCTTCGCGGCGGAACACGGCAAGCCCGTCTCGTACCCGGAGTGGGGCCTCTTCCGCAACGGCGACAACCCGGCGTACGTCCGCGGGATGCTCGACTGGTTCACCGTCCACCGCCCCGTCTACCAGACGGTGACGGACTACTGCCCGCACGGCGTGTGGGAGTGCCCGGACAATCCGGAGTCGGCGCGGGTGGTCAGGGGGGCGCTGGGAGCGCGGGGCCGGCCTTGAGGGTGTCGAGGGTTTGGTCGAGGAGGGGGACGAGGTCGGTGGTGCGGTCGTGTTCGGCCCAGTAGGCGGTCGTTTCGCGGAGGGCGCCGAGGACGGCGGCGGTGAAGACGCGGACCTCCAGGGCGTCGGGGGCGCGGCCGGTGCGGGCGGCGAGGACGCGGGTGAGGCGGCGGCCGGTCTCGGTGGTGGTCTCGGTGAGGCGGGCGCGGACGGCGGGGATCTCGACCATGAGGCGGGCGCGCAGCCGGGTCTCCTCCGGCTGTTCCGCGAAGGCGGTGCGGGCCGCTTCGAGGAGGACCGCACGCAGGGATTCCAGGGGGTCCTCGCCCTCGGGGCGGGCGCGCAGCCGGGCTTCGAGGAGGGCGTCGTCCTCGTCGGTGAGGAGGATGTCCTCGCGGACCGGGAAGTAGCGGGCGACGGTCGAGGGGGAGACCTCGGCCGCCGCCGCGATCCGGTCGGTGGTGGCGGCCTCCCAGCCGTGCTCGGCGGCGAGCCGGTAGGCGGCCTTCCGGATCGCCGCGCGGGTCTTCGCCTTCTTGCGCTCGCGAAGGCTGGGACGGGTGGGGGCATCGGCGGCCATGCCGCCATTCTTCCAGGTCAGGCGTGCTGGTACGCGACCAGCGAGATGCCGACGTAGTGGACGATGAAGGCGGCCAGGGTCAGCGTGTGGAAGACCTCGTGGAAGCCGAACCAACGCGGGGAGGGGTTCGGGCGCTTGATGCCGTAGATGATCCCGCCCGCGCTGTAGAGCAGGCCGCCGACGACGACCAGGACGAGGACGGCGATGCCGCCCGCGCGCATGAAGTCGGGCAGGAAGAAGACGGCGGCCCAGCCCATCGCGATGTAGCAGGGGGTGTAGAGCCAGCGGGGCGCGCCGACCCAGAAGACGCGGAAGGCGATGCCGGCGAGGGCCGCCGCCCAGACCGCCCACATGAGCGGCTTCGCGGTGGAGTCGGGGAGCAGGAGCAGGGTGAGCGGGGTGTAGGTGCCCGCGATGATCAGGAAGATGTTGGCGTGGTCGAGGCGCCGGAGGACGGCCTCGCCGCGCGGGCCCCAGGTGCCGCGGTGGTAGAGCGCGCTGATGCCGAAGAGCAGGCACGCGGTGAGGACGTAGATCCCGCAGGCGATGCGGGCGCGGGGCGAGTCGGAGAGGGCGACCAGGACCAGGCCCGCGACGATCACGGTGGGGAACATGCCCGCGTGCAGCCAGCCTCTCAGCATGGGCTTCAGCGGGAGCGCCGGGGCGGGGGCGGCCGGGGTCACGTCCGGTGCTGCTGCAGTCATGACGGAATCGTACCTACGGGCCCGTAGGTCCCGGATACGAGTGGCGATGCTCACGTGTGCAGCCCTCTGGACAGATGGGCGGATCCGTCGGATGATCAAATGAGTGCGGTCGGCACCGGATGAGCAAGCTACGAAGCATCCGGGTCGCGGCCCCCACGGGGCAGACACCTAAAAACCCCTCAAAAGGAGCAATCGTGGCGCGCGACAACGCGGCTCCCACCACCGTCCCCACCCAGCACCAGGAGCTCGTCTCCTGGGTGAACGAGATCGCCGAGATCACCCAGCCGGACAACATCGTCTGGTGCGACGGCTCCGAGGCCGAGTACGAGCGCCTGTGCGAGGAGCTCGTCGCCAAGGGGACGTTCAAGAAGCTCGACCCGACCCTGCGCCCGAACTCCTACTACGCCGCCTCCGACCCCTCCGACGTCGCGCGCGTCGAGGACCGCACCTTCATCTGCTCCGAGAAGGAGGAGGACGCGGGCCCGACCAACCACTGGAAGGCCCCGGCGGAGATGAAAGACGTCTTCGCGGGCGAGGACGGCATCTTCCGCGGGTCGATGCGCGGCCGCACCATGTACGTCGTGCCCTTCTGCATGGGCCCGGTCGGCTCCCCGCTCTCCGCCATCGGCGTCGAGATCACCGACTCCGCGTACGTCGCCGTCTCCATGCGCACCATGACCCGCATGGGACAGGCCGTCCTCGACGAGCTGGGCGACGACGGCTTCTTCGTCAAGGCCGTCCACACCCTCGGCGCCCCCCTCGCGGAGGGCGAGCGGGACGTCCCGTGGCCCTGCAACTCCACCAAGTACATCTCGCACTTCCCCGAGACCCGCGAGATCTGGTCGTACGGCTCCGGCTACGGCGGCAACGCCCTGCTCGGCAAGAAGTGCTACGCGCTCCGCATCGCCTCCGTCATGGCGCGTGACGAGGGCTGGCTCGCCGAGCACATGCTGATCCTCAAGCTCACCCCGCCCCAGGGCGAGTCGAAGTACGTCGCCGCCGCCTTCCCGTCGGCCTGTGGCAAGACCAACCTGGCCATGCTGGAGCCCACGATCTCCGGCTGGACCGTCGAGACCATCGGCGACGACATCGCCTGGATGCGCTTCGGCGAGGACGGTCGCCTGTACGCGATCAACCCCGAGGCCGGCTTCTTCGGCGTCGCGCCCGGCACCGGCGAGCACACCAACGCCAACGCCATGAAGACCCTCTGGGGCAACTCCGTCTTCACCAACGTCGCCCTCACCGACGACGGCGACGTGTGGTGGGAGGGCATGACCGAGGAGGCCCCGGCCCACCTCACCGACTGGAAGGGCAACGACTGGACGCCCGCGTCCGGGACGCCCGCCGCCCACCCCAACGCCCGCTTCACCGTCCCCGCCGGACAGTGCCCGACCATCGCGCCGGAGTGGGAGGACCCGAAGGGCGTGCCGATCTCGGCCATCCTCTTCGGCGGCCGCCGCGCCTCCGCCGTCCCGCTGGTCACCGAGTCCTTCGACTGGAACCACGGCGTCTTCCTGGGCGCGAACGTCGCCTCCGAGAAGACCGCCGCCGCCGAGGGCAAGGTCGGCGAACTGCGCCGCGACCCCTTCGCCATGCTGCCGTTCTGCGGCTACAACATGGGCGACTACATGGCCCATTGGGTCAAGGTCGGTGCCGACGCGGACCAGGCGAAGCTGCCGAAGATCTACTACGTGAACTGGTTCCGCAAGAACGACGCCGGAAAGTTCGTCTGGCCCGGCTTCGGCGAGAACAGCCGCGTCCTCAAGTGGATCGTCGAGCGCCTCGACGGCAGGGCGGAGGGCGTCGAGACCCCGATCGGCATCCTGCCGACCGCGGAGTCCCTCGACACCGACGGCCTGGACCTGCCCGCCGAGGACCTGGAGTTCCTTCTCAAGGTCGACCGTGACGTGTGGCGCGAGGAGGCCGCCCTCGTCCCCGACCACCTGAACACCTTCGGCGACCACACGCCGAAGGAGCTGTGGGACGAGTACCGCGCGCTCGTGGAGCGCCTCGGCTGATCCCGCACCCCGAACTCGTGGTGGGTTGCCCCGAAATTCCGCCCTGACCAGTGGGGTCACGACGGCCCACCACGATCCGCCCGGCCCCCGGAGCCCCCTCAGGCTCCGGGGGCCGGCGCATGGGCCCGGCCGGAACCGGAGGTACCGTGAGCCCGTCGTGAGGGGGGTGTTCACGTGCCGCGCTGGGTGGTCGTACTGCTGGTGGTGACGGGTGCGCTGGTCGTGCTCGTGCCGGTCGGAGGCATCGCCGCGTACATCTACGCGGTCGGGGAGAACCACAAGGACATGAGGTTCCCGTCCGAGGACGTGACGGTGGCGCGGTGCGCCCCCGACCCGGCCACCGGGCGGCCGGTGGCCGAGCTGTCGGTCACCAGCCGGGCCGCCCGCGCGGGCACCTACCGGGTGACGGTGGAGTTCCGGGACGAGGACGGGAAGACGGTCGACCGGGGGACCGGGACCGTCGCGGACCTCGCGGTCGGCGCGACCGGCCGGACGGTGGTGAAGGGCGCGAAGGCGTACGGGGGCGGCACGCCGGTGTGCGTCGTGGAGTACGCGGAGTTCGAGTCGACCGTACCCGTGGCGACCGCCACCGGGTGAACGCGTCCCCGCGCGGGGGTGGTTGGCACCCGGTCCGCGCGGTTCGTGCCGCGCGGACCGGGGCCGTCAGGGGGCGGCGACCAGGGTGGGTTCCCCGGACAGTGCCGCGGTGTGCGCGTCCATCCGCTCGGCGGAGAGGATCGCGGCGGCCGTGTCGGCCCGGGAGGCGGCGACGACCAGGGCGCGGCCCGCGAGGGCGTGCGCCTTCGTGTGCAGCTCCCGCGCGGACGAGCCGCTCAGGGCCGCGTGCCGTGCGGGCGGTGCGCCGCGCAGCCGCGCCACCTGCCGGGCGATGAGCTCGCCGGCCTCCGTGTCGCCCAGCTCGTCGGTGACGGCGAGCAGGGCCGCGAGGTGTCCGGCGAGCTGGATGTCCAGCTCCTCCTCGCGGGAGCGGTGCGGGTACGCGTCGTGGTCGTCGTCGGCCATCCGGTGGACCGACTTGGTGCGGATCGGTTCGTACATGGGACGGCCTCCTGAGGTGCTCTGGAGCCATCCTAGCTTAGATTGAGTCTAAAGTTGAGCGAGGTCCGGAAGGGGGGCGTCCGGGGGCGGGGGGCTACGGCTGGCTGTAGCCGTCCAGGAACCGCCCGATCCGCGTCACCGCGTCCGCCAGGTCCGCCGCCGCCGGCAGCGTCACGATCCGGAAGTGGTCCGGCTCGTGCCAGTTGAAGCCCGTCCCGTGCACCACCATGATCTTCTCGGCCCGCAGCAGGTCCAGGACCATCTGCCGGTCGTCCTTGATCTTGTAGACGTTCGGGTCGAGCCGGGGGAAGAGGTACAGCGCGCCCTTCGGCTTCACGCACGTCACGCCCGGGATCTGCGTCAGCAGCTCGTACGCCGTGTCCCGCTGCTCCAGGAGCCGTCCGCCCGGCAGGACCAGGTCCTCGATCGACTGCCGGCCCTGGAGGGCGGCGGCCACCGCGTGCTGCGCCGGCATGTTCGCGCAGAGGCGCATGTTGGCCAGGATCGTCAGGCCCTCGATGTACGAGGACGCGTGGTGCTTCGGGCCGCAGACCGCGAGCCAGCCCGAGCGGAAGCCGGCCACCCGGTAGTTCTTGCTCATCCCGTTGAAGGTGAGGCAGAGCAGGTCGGGGGCGACGGCGGCGGTCGGGGTGTGCGTGGCGCCGTCGTAGAGGATCTTGTCGTAGATCTCGTCCGAGCAGACGACCAGGCCGTGCCGGCGGGCGATCTCCGTCAGGGAGCGGAGCATCTCGTCGTCGTAGACGGCGCCCGTCGGGTTGTTCGGGTTGATGATCACGATCGCCTTGGTGCGGTCGGTGATCTTCCGCTCGATGTCCGCGAGGTCCGGCATCCAGTCGGCCTGCTCGTCGCAGCGGTAGTGCACGGCCGTGCCGCCCGCGAGCGACACCGAGGCCGTCCACAGCGGATAGTCCGGCGCCGGGACGAGGACCTCGTCGCCGTCGTCGAGGAGCGCCTGCATCGCCATCTGGATCAGCTCGGAGACGCCGTTGCCGAGGTAGATGTCCTCGACGGAGAGCGGGATGCCCTTGGTCTCGTAGTGGCTCATGACCGCCCGGCGGGCCGCGAGCAGCCCCTTCGCGTCGCCGTAGCCGTGCGCGTCCGCGAGGTTGCGCAGCACGTCTTCCAGGATGGCGGGCGGGCACTCGAAGCCGAAGGCGGCCGGATTGCCGGTGTTGAGCTTGAGGATGCGATGACCCGCGGCTTCGAGCCGCATCGCCTCTTCGAGCACCGGACCCCGGATTTCGTAACAGACGTTGGCGAGCTTCGTGGACTGGATCACCTGCATGACGAGAGCTTACGGCCGGGGCGGCCGGGACGCTTCGTGTTTTGGGCCACGTCGGGGGTGGCGCGGTTCCGGGCGGCCGGGTGCGGTGCGGCCCGGCGCGGCCGGATAGGTTGGCACGCCATGTGGGTCTTCAGTGCCTCCGGATGCCGGTGGCTGGGTGCGGGCGGGTCGCTCGCCGTCGCCGTGGGCGGATGGTTCGCCGGGACGCTGCCGGTGCGCGGCGGCTGGGGGCTGTGGGAGCGGCACGGCACGGCGCCCTCGGTCGCCGGGGCCGTCCTCGCGTACCTCGGCCTGACCCTGCTCGTCGCCGCGTGGTGGCGGTACGGCGCGCTGCTCGTCCGGGGCGCCGGGGCCGTACGGGACGGGGTCCTCAAGACCCTCGCCCTCTGGACCGCGCCGCTGCTCCTCGCCCCGCCGCTGCACAGCGCCGACGTGTACAGCTACGTCGCCCAGGGCGCGATGGTCCTCGAAGGGCACGACGTGTACGGCGCCGGGCCCTCCGTCCTCGGCCCCGGCGAGCTCGGCGCCGAGGCGGCGGCGAGCGTCGGCGGGCACTGGACCGACACCCCCGCCCCGTACGGGCCGGCCTTCCTGGTCCTCGCGGCGGCGGTCGTGAAGGTCACCGGCGGGGCCGTCGTGCCCGCCGTCCTCGGGATGCGCCTGATCGCCCTCGGCGCGCTCGCGCTCACCGTGTGGGCCGTACGGGGGCTCGGCGGCGGGCCCGGCGGCCGGGCGGGCGCGCTGTGGCTGGCCGTCCTCAACCCGCTCTTCCTGATCCACGTCGTCGGCGGCACCCACAACGACGGCCTGATGATCGGGCTCGTCCTCGCCGGGGTCCTGCTCGCGACGCGCGGCCGGTGGGTCCTCGGCAGCGTCCTCGTCGGCCTCGCGCTGACGGTGAAGTCCCCGGCGGCGGTCGCCCTGCTCTTCATCGGGGTGATGGTCGCCCGCCGGGCCGGGGGCGGCGCCCTGGGCCTGGCGAAGGGCCTCGTGCTTCCCGGGGCCGTCGCGGGGGCCGTGGCGGCGGGGGCGACCGTGCTCGCCGGGACCGGGTTCGGGTGGCTGCGGACGCAGAGCGTCGCCGGGACCATCCACACCGCCCTGTCGCTCACCAGCGACCTGGGGCTCGGACTCGGGCTGCTCCTCGCGGACGACCCCGACCCGGTCAAGGACCTCGTGCAGAAGCTGGGCCTCGCCGCCGCGCTCGTCCTCATCGCGGTCCTCGCATGGCGCGCCTGGCGGGGCCTCCTCGACCCGGTCCTCGGCCTCGGCCTCTCCCTGGTGGCCCTGGTCGCGCTCTCGCCGATGGTCCAGCCCTGGTACCTGCTGTGGGGGACGGCCGTCGTCGCGTCGGTGGCCTGGTACGGCCGGGCGGGACAGGTCCTCGCGGTGCTGTCGGCGGCCCTCGTGTACGAGACGGCGCCGTCCGGCCGCACGCCCTGGTACGGGTTCGTGGCGGCGGGGGCCGTGGCCGCGCTCGGTCTGCTGTGGGCGCGGCGGGAGCCGTGGCGGGCCGGCGCGGAGGAAGGCGCCGACTCCGTGGGCGCGCCCACGGCCCGTCCGGCGGATCGGGGCCGGGGCCGCGACCCCGATCCGCAGGACGGGTCCTAGCGGGAGACCGGCGTCCTCCTGATCGCGCGGCCCGCCAGGACGTCCGTGCGCCTGCCGTCCTCCATCACGAACCTCCCCCCGATCAGGACGTGCGGGATGCCCGTCGGCGGGGTCCTGGGGTGCTCGTACGTCGCGCCCGAGGCGACCGTCGCCGGGTCGAAGAGGACCAGGTCGGCCACGTACCCCTCGCGGACCAGGCCCCGGTCGGGGAGCCGGAGGCGGGCGGCCGGGCGGGAGGTCAGGTGGGCGACGCACTCCTCCAGGGACAGGACGCCCAGGTCGCGCGCGTACCGCCCCAGGTACTCGGGGAACGTGCCGTACGCGCGCGGGTGCGGCTTGAGGCCCTGGAGGATGCCGTCCGAGCCGCCCGTGTGCACCCGGTGGCGCATGATCGTCCGGACGTTCTCCTCGTGGCCCACGTGCTGGAGGATCGTCGTGCCGAGCCGGTCCTCGACCAGGAGCCGGCGGGCCGTGGCCCAGCCGTCGACGCGGCGGCCGACGAACTCCGCGAGCCCGGGCCCGGTCACCCCCGAGACCTCGATCGTGGACCAGTCGACCGGGACGCCGTGGCAGCCGTCCGAGCCGACCTCCTCCAAGTGGTGCCGGATCCGCTCGGCCGTCGCGTCGTCCCGGAGCCGTGCGAGCACCGCCTCCGGGCCGCCCTCGCCCGCCCAGCTCGGCAGCACGGCCACCAGGGTCGTACAGCCGGGGGTGTACGGGTACGTGTCCAGGCTGATGTCCGCACCCGCGTCCAGGGCCGCGTCCAGGAGGGCGAGCAGCTCGGGGGCCCGGCCCTCGTTCACGCCGAAGTTCATGGTGGCGTGGGCCAGGTGCAGGGCGCACCCGGCCTCGCGGGTCAGGGCGATCATCTCCGCGTACGCGTCGAGGGCCCCGGCCCCGTACGAGCGGTGGTGCGGGCAGTAGTAGCCGCCGTACTCCGCGACGACCCGGCACAGCTCGGTCAGCTCGGCGTCCGGCGCGTACATCCCCGGGGTGTACGTCAGGCCGGAGGACATGCCGACCGCGCCCTGCTCCAGGCCCTCGGCGACGAGCCGCCGCATCAGGTCCAGCTCGGCGTCCGTCGCCGGGCGGTCCTCCCAGCCGACCGCCCGCATCCGGACCGTCCCCTGGGGGACGAGGTAGGCGGCGTTGACGGCGATGCCCCGGCCGCCGTGCGCGCCGTCGAGCCGGTCGAGGTACTCGCCGACCGTGCGCCAGTCCAGGTCCAGGTCGGAGCCGTCGCCGTTCCAGCCGGTGATCGCCCGCCGCACCTCCGCGCGCGTGCGGTCGTCCACCGGCGCGTACGACAGGCCGTCCTGGCCCAGGACCTCCAGGGTCACGCCCTGCGCGGCCTTCGCGGAGTGGTCCGGGTCGCGGAGCAGCGCGAGGTCGCTGTGGGCGTGCATGTCGACGAAGCCGGGGGAGAGGACGAGCCCCTCGGCGTCCAGGATCCGGCGGCCGGTGGGCCGCTGGCAGCCGGCGGCGGCCGCCTCCTGGACGATCGTGGTGATCCGGCCGCCCTCGACGCCGACGTCGGCCCGGTAGGAGGGGCCGCCGCCGCCGTCGACGACCTCGGCGTCGCGGATGACGAGTTCCAGCACTGTTCCGGCTCCCCGGTGCCTAGAAGAACGTACGGATGTGGTCGACCACCGTGCCGTCGGCCTCGACCAGCGGGATGAGCTGCCACTTGTCGAACGACGTGCACGGGTGGGAGAGGCCCATCCCCACCCAGTCCCCGACCTCCAGGTCCGCGCCCGGCTCCGTGCGCAGCCAGGCGTGCTGGTCGGAGAGGCCCGTCACGGTGATGCCCTCGGCGGGGCGGATCTCGCCCGTGCGGGCGTCGCGCACCACCTGGGCCTCGGGGAGGTGCAGGTCGTGGGCGGCGTCGCGCTTGCCCGCGTTGGTGAAGGCCTGCTCGGCGGTGGGCCGGGAGACGACCTGCGACCAGAGCCGGAACGCGGGCTGGAGCGCGCCCTCCGCCGGGACCCGGTTGAAGGGGGTGAGGTGCCGGTAGTGGCCGTCGTCGTGCGAGACGTACGCGCCGGAGCGCAGCAGTTTCAGGACCGGGAGGGAGAGGGCGGGCAGCTCCGCGAAGACCTCCGCGACCGTGTCGAACCAGGCGCTGCCGCCCGCGCTCACCACGATCTCGCCGATCCCGGCGTCGAAGCGGCCCTCCGCGTCGAAGGCGGCGGCCAGGCCGGTGAGCCGCAGCAGCCAGGCGCGGACCCGCTCGGGGTCGGCCCGCGGGACCTCGCCCTCGTACCCGGCGACGCCGACGAGCCGGAGCGTGCCGGTGCCGGCGACCGCGTCGGCGACGGCCGCGCACTCCTCCTCCGTACGGACTCCGGTACGGGCCCCCTCTCCGGCGCCCAGCTCGACGACGACGTCCACCGGGCGGCCCGCCCCGGCGGCGCGCAGGGCCTCGTCCATCAGCTCGACGCCGCGCACGGAGTCGACGTAGCAGACGAAGCGGAAGTCCGGGTCGGCGTCGAGCTCGGCGGCGAGCCAGCGCAGGGCGACGGGGTCGACCAGCTCGTTGGCGAGGAAGATCCGGGCGATGCCGTGGGCGCGGTAGACGCGGGCCTGGTGGGGCACGGCGGCGGTGATGCCCCAGGCGCCGTGCTCCAGCTGCCGCTCGAAGAGCCGGGGGGCCATGGAGGTCTTGCCGTGCGGGGCGAAGGCGAGGCCGTGGCGCTCGGCGTACGTCTCCAGGAGGCGCAGGTTGTGCGCGACGGACTCGGCGGAGAGGGCCAGGACGGGGGTGGTGTAGCCGCCGGTGAAGAGGTCGCGGCGCTGGGCGGAGAGCTCGCCGACGGTCAGGCCCTCGGCGTCCGGGGGGAGGGCCTTGAAGCGGTGGTCGACGCGTTCGGCGGCGAGGTCGGGGACCTCGTGCGCCTTCCGCGCGGGCGTCTCGTTCACCGGGCCGGGCATGGGCTCCTCCTCGTGGGTGTTGCATGATGTGCAACAGTCATTGCGCACCTTGCTCATGGCTGTCTAACATCCGGGCCAAGGCCGGGTCAATGGACCCGTGGGACTCGCAGGGAGCACGAGAGTGAGCGGACACGCGCCCCTGTCGCCGGAGGCGGGCCCGGGCGTGGGCCTGGAGATGGGCCCGGGCGTGGGTCCGGGCGTGGTCCGTGCGGTGGACGTCGCCGGGGGTGTGGACGTAGCCGGGTCTGTGGGAGCGGCCCGGTCTGTTGGTGGTGGCCGGTCCGTCGGTGGTGGCGGGTTCGTCGGTAGTGGCCGGCCTGTCGGTGGTGCCCGGCCTGGGGACGCTGCTGCCTTGCCCGTGAGCGCCGCTCGGTCCGCCGATGCCGCCCGGCCTGTCGGTGGTGCCCGGCCCGTGGACGCTGCCCTGCCCATGAGCGCCGCCCTGCCCACCGACGCCGCCCGGTCCGCCGACGTCACCCCGCCCGGCGGGCCCGTCGACGTCGTCTGTCTCGGTGAGTCCATGGTCACCTTCCTTCCCTCCCGGCCGGGCCGCCTCGCGGACGTGCCCTCCTTCAGCCGGGCGATCGGCGGGGCCGAGTCCAACGTCGCCTGCGCCCTGGCCGCCGCCGGGCACCGGGCCAAGTGGGTCGGCCGGGTCGGCAGGGACGGCTTCGGCGACCACCTGGTCGACGTCATCGGCGGCCACGGCGTCGACGTCACCGCCGTCGGCCGCGACCCGCGCCGGCCGACCGGGATCTACTTCCGCACGGACGAGGACCGGGCCACCGACGCCCACGAGGTCGTCTACTACCGGGCCGGTTCCGCCGCCTCGGCCATGTCGCCCGCGACCGTCCCGTACGAGAGCGTCGCCGGGGCCCGGATCCTGCACCTCACCGGCATCACCGCCGCCCTCTCCGGGGACTGCCTGGCCCTGGTGCGGGAGCTCACCGCCCCGCGCCCCGGCCGGCCGCTGGTCTCCTTCGACGTCAACCACCGGCCGGCCCTGTGGCACGACGGCGACGCCCCCGGCGTGCTCCTCGGCCTGGCCCGCCGCGCCGACGTCGTCTTCGTCGGGGCGGACGAGGCGGAGCGGCTGTGGGGCCTGGAGGACCCCCGCGCGGTCTTCGACGCGCTCCCCGAACCGGGGACCGTCGTGGTCAAGCTGGGCGGGACCGGGGCCGTCGCCGTCGACCGGGGAGCCCATGGGAACGCGGCGGACGCGGCGGACGCGGCGGACGGGGTCTTCGTGCCCGCCCCCCGCGTCGACGTCGTCTCCCCGATCGGCGCCGGGGACGCCTTCGCCGCCGGTTTCCTCTCCGCGACCCTCCGCGGCCTCGGCCTCGGGGCCCGGCTCCGGCACGGGCACCTCGCGGCCGCCGCCGCCCTCACCGTCCCCGGCGACCTGGCCGCCCCGCCCCGCCGGGACCGCGCCGACCGCCTGGCCGCGCTCGGCGACGCGGCCTGGGGGACACTTCACCTCGGCCCCGGCTGGACGGAGGCCGACGAGAAGGACCCCGGGCGGACGGGCGACGGCCCGGAAGGCCCCGGCCGCGCGGGGGACGACCAGGAGGTACGCACGCCATGAGCCAGACCGTCGACCGGGCGCTCAGCATCCTGCCGCTGCTCGCGCGGGGCCCCGCCGACCTCGGGCAGGTCGCCGAGAGCCTCGGCGTCCACAAGTCCACGGCCCTGCGGCTGCTGCGCACCCTCCACGAGCACGGTCTCGTCCACCGCCAGCAGGACCAGCGCTACCGCCTCGGCGCCCGGCTCTTCGCGCTCGCGCAGGAGGCCGTCGAGAACCTCGACGTCCGGGAGATCGCCCACCCCTACCTCACCGCCCTCAACGAGCGGATCGGGCACACGATCCACCTCGCGGTGTACGAGGAGGGCGAGGTCCTCTACATCGACAAGGTCGAGAGCCGCTACCCGGTGCGGATGTACTCGCGCATCGGCCGGCCCGTCGCGATCACCGTCGCCGCCGTGGCCAAGCTGCTCCTGGCCGACCTGCCCGAGGCCGAGCGGCGCGCGGTCGCCGCGAAGCTCGACTACCCCCCGTACACGCCCCGTTCGACGCCGAACGCCGCCGCCTTCCTCAAGGAGCTGGCGACCGTGCGCGAGCAGGGGTGGGCCACCGACCTCGGCGGCCACGAGGAGTCCATCAACTGCGTCGGCGCCCCCATCCGCGGCGCCGACGGGCGGGTCGTCGCCGCGATGTCGGTCTCGGCGCCCAACGTGGTCGTCACGGCCGAGGAACTCCTCACCCTCCTCCCGCAGGTGCGCCGCACCGCGGACGCCATCAGCCGGGAGTACTCCGGCACCGCACCGACCAAGGACACCGCATGAGCGAGCAGCCGACCGAGAAGACCGCCCTGACCCCCGCCACCCACACCACCCCGCCCGCGAAGTTCTCGCACGGCGTGAAGAAGGGCAACATCCTCCAGGTCGCCGGCCAGGTCGGCTTCCTGCCCGCCGTCGAGGGGCAGGCCCCGACCGTCGCGGGCCCGACCCTGCGCGAGCAGACCCTCCAGACCTTCGCCAACGTCAAGGCGATCCTGGAGGAGGGCGGCGCGACCTGGGACGACGTGATGATGACGCGCGTCTACCTGACGGACGTGGACCACTTCGCCGAGATGAACGAGATCTACAACCAGTACTTCGAGGAGCAGGGCCTCAAGGCCCCCGCCTCCGCCCGCACCACCGTCTACGTCGGCCTCCCCGCCGGCCTCCTCATCGAGATCGACGCGCTGGCGGTCCTGGGCTGAAAAGCCCTTCCGTGTGCGACGGTTGACCCTCGGGCCACGAGGGGGGACACCGGATGGGACGCACCAGGAGAACGAAACCGTTCGGCATCGGCGTGCCGGTCGCGGCCGTACTGTGCGCGGTACTGCTCGCGGGCTGCGGCGGGGCGGAGGAGAAGCCGGACCTGGCCGACCAGGACCGCTTCCTCGGCCGGTACGTGGAGCTGCTCAACGCCTCGGACGAGCCCGGCCTGGCCGGCCTCCTCGCCGCCCATCCGCACGGCGGGGACGACGCCCGCGCCCGGATCGAGCGGTACGGCGGCCGGGACTGGGACGTGACGTGGAAGCGCACCTCCGAGTTCCCGGACGTCTGGAGCGTGCGGCTGACCGGCACCGCCGGGGAGCGGAGGCGTCCGGTCGCGGTCGTGGAGACCGTGAGCCGGGAGGACGGGCACTGGCTGCTGACCCCGCTGGACGGGGTGGTCCCGAAACCGTCCGGCGCGGCGGACACGGCGCGCCCGCGCTGACGGGAGCGGGCCCGCACCCCCGGAGGGGTACGGGCCCGCACCGGGCCTTCCGGATCACGCCGCGCAGTACTGCCCCTGCTTGCCGATCGAGCGGTACATGCAGTCCGCGTTCTCCAGGAGTTGGAGCACCGCGTCCCGGTTGCGGGCGGTCTCGCGTTCGATGACCTCGTCGGGCGGGTAGAAGCCGCCGTTCCAGGAGGACGTCGGGTACATCTCGAAGGTGTACGCGAAGATCCTCTGCGCGCCCCACAGGTAGTCGTCGATCGAGCCGTCCGTGACGTACAGGTCGCTGGACTGCTCGGGGGTGTAGCCGTTGCTCGCGGCCATCTTCTTGCCCACGGCCGCGAAGGCGTTCCGGTCGTCCTGGGTCATGCCGGGGGCGGTGTCGGCGGTGGTCCAGCCGAACGGCCACAGCACCAGTTCGCTGTACGTGTGGAAGTCGATCGACGCCTTGATCTGCTGCTTCCCGCCGACCACCCGGGAGCGGACGAAGTCGGCGACGACCTTCACCTCGGGGGCGGACTCGGGGGCCGTGCCCCGGTAGGTCTCGGAGCTCTTGGTTCCGGAGGAGCCGCCGCAGCAGCCCCACTTGTAGTCCCAGTTCCGGTTCGTGTCCGTACCGACGTACGAGGAGCCGGAGTTGGGCTGGCGGTTCTTGCGCCAGCTGCGGTAGGAGCCGGACGCGATGTCGTACTCGCCGCCGTCCGGGTTGAGGTCCGGGACGATCCAGATCTCGCGCCCGTTCACCGCGTTGGTGATCCTGCTGTCCGTGCCGTAGCCCGCGCCGAGTTCGCGCAGCAGGTAGAGCGCCATCTCGACGGTGAGGTGCTCGCGGGCGTGCTGGTGGTGGGTGAAGAGGACCTCGGGCTCGTTCTCGTCGACGGCCACGTTGTCGCTGACCTTGATCGCGACGATGTCCCGGCCCTCGTACGACTTCCCGATCACCCGCTTGCTCATGATCGAGGGGTACTGGGCGAGCCGCTGGTTGATCTCCGCGGTCGCCTCGGCGTAGTTGTGGTAGCGGGAGTCCGCCGACGGGAAGTCCAGCGGGCCGAGCGCGGACCGGCCGGCCTCGCCCCGGTCCGGCGGGCCCGGCAGGGCCACGGGCCGGTAGCCCAGGGCCCGGACGCGCCCGAGCTGCCGGGCGTTCGCGCTGACCACGACCGCGCGGGCGTCGACCTCGTCGATCGAGACCCCGGTGGCGGCGAGCGCGGTGCGGGCGGCCGGGGTGGCGGGCCCGGCCACCTCGTACTGCCGGACCACCTCCTCGTCCGCGGCGGAACGGGCGGCGGGACGAGCGGAAGTGCCGGCGGCGGCCGACGCCGGGTCGGCCCCGGCGGGCGTCGAGAGCGCGGAGAGGGGCGCCACGAGGGCGAGCGCCACGAGGGTCGCGAGGAGGGCGGGCCTCCTGCCCGGCCTCCTGGCGCGGAGGGAACGTCGCATGGTGTCTCCTGGGTGGGGAGGGTGGGGGGTGCGACAACGGCGAAGCGGAACGGCGGCATTGCGAGGGGGAGGTGCGAGGGGGTGGTGCGGGTCGTGCGGGGTCCTGCGGGTCGTGCGGGGTGTTCCGGACATGGTGGAGTCATGTCATGGACCGGTCAAGGTGCGGACTTCGGCCATACTGTCCCGCGTGGGGACCCTCATCGGCAGATACGTCATCGAGCACAAGCTGGGCGAAGGCGGCATGGGCACCGTCTACCTTGCCCGATCGCGCGGCGGCCGCGCCGTCGCCGTCAAAGTGGCGCGGCCGGAACTCGCCTCCGATCCCTCCTTCCGCGCACGCTTCCGCGCCGAGGTCGCCGCCGCCCGGCAGGTCGGCGGCTTCCACACCGCGCAGGTCGTCGACGCCGACCCCGACGCCGAGGCGCCCTGGCTCGCGACCGCCTACGTCCCCGGCCCCACCCTCGCCGCGCTCGTCACCGACGAGGGCCCGATGGACGAGGCGCGGCTGCGCGCGCTCGGGGCCGCGCTCGCGGAGGCCCTGGAGGCCATCCACGCCTGCGGCCTCGTCCACCGCGACCTCAAGCCCGGGAACATCGTCATGGCCCCCGACGGGCCGCGCGTCCTCGACTTCGGGATCGCCCGCGCCCTGGAGTCGACCCGGCTCACCGCCACCGGCTCCGCCTTCGGCACCCCCGGCTACCTCGCCCCCGAACAGGCCCTCGGCGAGGAGGTGACGGGCGCCGCCGACGTCTTCGCCCTCGGCGCCGTCCTGGTCGCCGCCGCGGGCGGCCGCCCCTTCGGGGAGGGGACCCCGATGGGCCTCATGTACCGCTCGGTCCACGAGGCCCCGGACCTGGCCTCCGTCCCGGAGGCCCTGCGCGGCCTGATCGCCCGCTGCCTCGCCAAGGACCCGGCCGAACGCCCCACGCCGGACGAGATCCTGGACGCGCTGGGCGAGGGGGAACCGCACCCCGCCACGCTGGTCGTACCGGCGGCCCCCACCCACGGGCCCCCGCCGGGGCCCGTACCTCCGCACGTACCGCCCCAGGGCTTCGGACCCCCGCAGGGCTTCGGCCCGCCGGGCGCCTTCGCCGTACCGCCACCGCCTTCCCTGCCGCCCTCGGCCCCGCCCGGAGCCGTACCGCCCGGTTTCGTGCCGGAGTTCGTGGCCGCCGACCGGGTGTCCGGGATCGTCGTCGACGGCTCCGGCGTGCACCTCCAGCTCTACGGCGAGGAGATCGACTTCGGCTGGGACGAGATCTCCGGGATCGACCTGCTGCGGACCCGCCGCGGCCGGGGGCTGCGCGTCGTCGTCTCGCTCCACGAGGGCGGCGCCTACACCTGCGAGCTCGACGGCCGCCGCGCCGCCCGGGTCGAGGAGTGGGTGGCCCGGCTCGACCCGGTCCTGGCCACGTTCCTGCCCCGCCGCTGAGCGGCCCGGCCGCCGGACCCCGGGAACGACGCAGCGCCGCCGGGGGAGCGGCGGCGCTGCGGAGCCCGTACGGGGACGGGGAAGGATCCCGTTACGGGAGGCCGTGCACGTGCGGACCGACCGCGTTCGACCAGGCGTTGCCGGCCGTCGCGTCCCAGTTGGTGGACCAGGTCATGGCGCCGCGCAGGGACGGCCAGGCCTGGGCCGGCTTGAAGGAACCGCAGTTGGTGAGCTTGGTCAGGCAGTCCAGCGCGTTGTTCACGATCTGCGGGGAGACGTAGCCGCTGCCCGCGCCCCGGGTGGAGGCGGGGACGCCCAGGCCGACCTGGGACGGGTCGAGACCGCCCTGGATCTGGATGCAGGCGAGCGCGGTGAGGAAGTCCACCGAGCCCTGGCTGTAGACCTTGCCGTCGCAGCCCAGCATCGAACCGCTGTTGTAGTACTGGGTGTTGATCACCGTGAGGATGTCCTTCACGGCGAGCGCGGTCTTGAAGTACTCCGTGCCCGTGGACTGCATGTCGATGGTCTGCGGGGCCATCGTCAGGACCAGGCTCGAACCCGCCTTCGCGGAGAGCTGGCGCAGCGCCTTGGTGAGGTACGTGGAGTTGATGCCGTGCTCGAGGTCGATGTCGACGCCGTTGAAGCCGTACTCCTGCATCAGGGCGTACGTGCTGTTGGCGAAGGCGGTCGCGCTCGCGTCACTGTTGATCGTGACGTTGCCCTTCTCGCCGCCCACCGAGATGATCACGGACTTGCCGGCCGCCTTCTTGGCCGCGACGTCCGACTTGAACTCGGCGACCGAGGAGTAGCCGACGGCCGGGTCGAGGTTGAAGACGATCTGGCCGGGCGTGGCGGTCGAGTCGGCGAAGGAGACGGCGATGATGTCGTACGCCGCCTGCACGTCCCGCAGCTTCTGCTTGGCCGCGCCGTTGTCGAAGTTCTGCCAGTAGCCGGTCACGGCGTGCTTGGGCACGGCCGGGCCGGGGCCCGTCTGGTTCTTGGCGGTGCGCGCCGTCACGGCGGTGGACTTCGCGGACTCGCCCGCGGAGTTCGTCGCGGCGACCTGGAACTGGTAGGCGGTGTCGGCGGTGAGCCCGGTGACCGTGGTGGAGGTGCCGCTCACGGTCTGCGGGTTGGCGCCGTCCCGGTACACCTTGTAGGCCGTCGCGCCGGAGACCGCGCCCCAGCTCAGGTCGACGGAGGAGGAGGTGACGGTGCCCGCCGCGAGGCCGGCCGGGGTGGTCGGGACGACCGGGTCGGGGTCCTGGCCGCCGCCCCCGTCGGGCCCGAAGACGCTCACGTCGTCGACGAGGTAGGGGGAGGTGCCGTACCAGCCGTGGGTGTAGATCTGCACCGAGGTGGTGGTGGCGCCCGTGCTGAAGGTGGTGGTCAGCTGCTTCCAGGACGGCGAGTCCGGCGTCCAGGTGGAGACCGAGCCGGTGCCGGTCCCGGTGCCGCTCGCGCCGAGGTAGGCGTAGCCGCCCTGGACCCAGGCGCTCAGCGTGTACGTCGAGTTGGGCTTCACGGCCACGGTCTGCACGCACTTGGCGTTGTCGAGACCGGCCGGGGTGGCCTTCAGGGCGCCGGCGCCGGTGCGGACCGGCGAGGAGACGGCGGCGCCGCTCCCGGCGGAACAGGCCCAGTTGGCGAGCCCGTTCTCGAAGCCCGCGTTCTTGGCGACGTTGACGTCCGCCGCCTGGGCGGTGCCGGCTCCGCCGACGAGGACGAGCCCGGAGCCGACGGCGAGCGCGAGGGCTCCACCGAGCCATCTGCGCCCGCGCGGGCGGGTGGTGGTGCGGTCCACGTGCATCCTCCGTGGGGGAGTTGGGGATGTGGAGGTGCCGTACGTCGTCGTACGGAGGGGGTTCGTACGGGGGTACGAGGCGGTACGAGGGGTACGGGTACGGACGGTGGCCACCGTTGTGCGAACAAGCTGGTCCAGACCAATCGCGTTGTCAAGACCTCTGACGACAAGCGGTGTTCGGACGGCGGGGGGATTCCGGGGCGGAAAGGGCCGTGGGGCCCAGGCGCCGGGCCCAGGTTCCGGGCCCAGGGCGGGGGCCCGGCACCCCCGGGGGCCGGGCCCAAATAAATGGGGCAGCTTGGCGGATTGTGTGTTCACCACCCCGGGGGACGTGGATAAGGTGCAGAGGCGGCCGCACCCCGGTGTGACGTCGCGAACGCGGTAAGTGAGCCGTGACCCCCGTGACCCCGGGGGCCGGAGGGGACGGGGGCCCGACGTGCCGACAGCGATCGCGGTCACCAGCGCCGACCTGGTGCTGCCGCCGACCGACCCCGGGACCCCGCGCGCCGCCGTACTCCCGCCCCCCGAGGGACGCCCGCTGGACGCCTCGGTCGCGGACCTGCAGCAGCTCCTCGCCCGGTACGGACACGTGGTCGTCGTCTGCCCCACCTCCGCCCCGGCCGCCGTCGAGCGCCGCCTCCACGCCGTCCGCTCCCTCCTGGAGAGCGACCGGATCGCCCTGGTCAGGACCGACCTGCCGCCGCTCGGCGCGGCCGTCCTCGTCCGCCAGCTGTGCCTGCTCGCCGGGTACGACTTCAGCCCCGGAGTCCTCGCCTCCGCCGCCCGGCTGCTCGCCCACTACATCTACGCCGGGGCCGTCCTCGGCTCCGTCTCCCGGCTCGACCGCGTCCCCGTCGGCCTCGGCTCCCACCTCAAGAGCTGGCTGCCCGGCGCCCACTTCGCCGTCCTCGCCGGACCCACCCCGCAGATGGTCCGCGTCGGCGACGGCGGAGAGGCCCTCGCGGGACCGGAGTTCACCACCGAACTCCTCCTCGCCCGGGGCCGCCTCCAGACCGACTGGCCCGCCACCGCCCTCGTGCCCCGCTGGCGGATCCCCGGCCCCGTCCAGGAGACCGCGCTGCCCGCCGCCTCGCCCGGCTGGTGGGGCACCGGCAAGCTCGTCGAGTTCGCCGCGTACCTCCCCGACCCGGCCGTCCTCCACCAACTCGTCTCCTCCGTACGGCGCGAGACCTGCCACTGGTGCGGCATGGACCTCATCGGCGACCGCTGCGGCTTCTGCGCGGCACCCCTGACCCATCCGGAACCGGGGGGACACGGGTACGGAGGTTCCTACGGGGAGGCGGGGGGCGCGGATCCGCGCGCGGGCGCGTACGCGACCACGTATCCGGGCGGTCCCGGCACGGACCCGCACGCGGTGGGCCCGGCGGACCCGCGCGCCGTGGGACCGGCCGATCCACGTGCTCTGGGCCCGGCGGGCCCGCGCGCCGTAGACCCGGCCGATCTGCGCACCGCAGACCCGACCGATCCGCGCGCCCTGGACCCCGCGGACGCCCCCGCACCCCACGCCCTGAGGCCCGCCGTCCCGCACCCCACCCGGTCCCTCGGGCCCGGCGCGCACACCCCCCGCGCCCTGCCGTGAACCGCGCCCGGGACCCCCGCCCCCGTACGCCCGTCCCCGTCCCCGTCTCCGTACGCCCGCCCGCCCACCGTCTCCGTCCGCCCGGACCCACGTCTCCGATCGAGGTAGTACGGCCATGAACTCCCGCCAGCGCCGCGGCGTGATCCTGCTGCTGCTCTCCGTCCTGTGCGCCCTCGGCGCCTTCGTCGGCGTGCTCGCCGTCATCGGGGACGTGAACTCCAAGGTCGGCCCGGAGACCACCGCGTACCGGATCAAGGACGACGTGGAGCCCTACCAGGCCCTGAAGGCGGACCAGTTCGAGAAGATCACCATGCCCAAGCGCTGGCTCTCGGAGACCGCCGTCACCGACCTCGCGCGGATCCGGGGCAAGATCGCCGTCACCCGGCTCAAGGAGGGCTCGCTCCTCCAGGAGGACATGATCGTCGACCGGCCCGCCCTCCAGCCGGGCCAGCAGGAGATCGCCATCATGATCGACGCCGGCACCGGCGTCGCCGGCAAGATCACCGCCGGCGCCACCGTCAACATCTACGCCACCTTCGCCGGCGAGAAGAAGGGCGACCCCGACCAGTCCCGCATGATCGTCTCCGGCGCCCGCGTCCTCGACGTCGGCAAGCTCACCCCGGCCTCCGAACGCTCCGACCGCGCCGACCGGGCCACCTCCACCGTCCCGATCACCTTCGCGCTCTCCACCCTCGACACCCAGCGCGTCGCCTACGCCGAGTCCTTCGCCGAACACGTACGCCTCGCCCTCGTCGCCCCCTCCACGGGCGGCGCCCCCGTCGACCAGCGCGACCGCACCTACACGCTCGACAAGGACAATTGAATCCTCCCCTCCCTAGCGGGAGGGGATTCCTGGCTCACGTCGGCTGCGGACCGGCGGTCCATCAGCTCTTGCACGATCGGCACCAGCCGGGTTGACACCAGCCCGGATCAGCATCACACGGGCGGAGTTCTTGTCCCTGGGGGACACGGTTCCACACGCAGTGCAGGTATAGGTACGTTCCGAAAGAGGTAGCGCGTGCTTGGTTCTCGCTCCGCACTGTGCACAGTCCATGGTGGTGTGCGCGGGATGCACGAGGCGGATGTCCCGCCCGTGCTTACGGCCCATCTCGATCAGGGCCGCCTTGGTCGCGGCGATGGCGGCGTCCGCCGCCCTGCGTGCCATGGTCGTCTTGGCGAGGAACTTCGGCCGGAAGTCCTCGACGGCCAGCACGTCGTGGTCGGTCACCACGCGCTTGGCCCACTTGCGGCCGGTGTCCCGGCGCTGCCGGGCGACTTTCTTGTGGAGCTTCGCGGCCTGCCGCTTGGCCTTCTCGTAGCCCTTCGAAGCCGGTCGGCCGCGCCCGGGCTTGCGGCGGGCCATCATCCGCTGGTACCGGGCCAGGCGCTGCGCGGCGTTCCTCCCGTGTTCCGGATGGGGGAGGTCGTGGGCGTCCGAAGTGGTGGTGGCGGTCTCCTTGACTCCCCAGTCGATGCCGATCGCCCGACCGATGGCGGGCAGGGCCTCGACGGCCGTCGCTACGACGAACGAGGCGTACCAGTGACCGAGGTTGTCGCGGTGGACGCGGACGGAGGACGGCGGCCCGGGGAGGTCGCGGGACCACACGACCGTCAGGACGATGCCGCCCGCGAGGCACAGGCGCCCGTCCTTCAGGCGGAACCCGCGCCGCGTGTAGTTCAGCGACGGGGCGGCGACGCGCTTCTTCTTGTGCTTCGGCATCCCGGCGCGCTGCCGCTGCGGAAGCCGGGCCCCGATGTCCTTCAGCGCTTTCGCGCGGGACGTGGCGAAGGCGCGGACGGTCTGCTGTTGTGGAACCGAACAGCCTTCTCGCAGCCAGGAGTTCGTGGCACGGGCCGCGGTCAGCATCTTGTCCAGCCGGGCGGGCCCGCAGGCCTCCCCGGAGGCGTACGCCTTCTTCGAGCGGGCGCAGCACTCGTTCCAGATCCACCTGCACCGCGCCCATTCCGCGAGCAGGGCGACGCGGGCGGTCGCCGACACGCGGAGCCGGTAGGTGTACCGGGCGAGCCCGATGCCCTCCCGTACGTCCTGTGGTGTCGTCATGGTGTCAGTATGGCACCGTCCAGGTGTCAGGAAGTCATTACAGTGCAGTCATGGACGAAGAGAAGCGCATCACCCTCCGCCTGCCGGCCGACCTCCACGCGTGGCTGGCGGCCGAGGCGAAATCCGCCCGCAGGTCCCTCAACTCCGAGATCATTCACCGGTTGGAGGCCGAACGAGATGGGGCCCTGCCGGGCAGTTGAAAGCGCCGACGGTGATCCGCTTGCTTCCCTCGCGCCTTGCAGGGGCCGGACTCCCTCCCGCCCCGAAGGCCGAGGTGCCTTCCGGAGGGGCCAGGTGAGGCCGGTATGACCACGAGGATCCTGCCGGCCGTCGGCGACCCCGACGCGGCGCGGGCCGTCAGCACGCTGCTCAGTCAGCTGCCCGACGCCGAGCCCGCGCCGCCGGTCGCCGACTCCACCCAGCTCGTCGACACCCTCGCCCGGCTCGCCGCCGCCTCCCTCGACGAACTCCCCGAGGTCGTCCTCGTCCACGAGCGGATCGGGCCCGTCCCCGCGCTCGAACTCGTCCGCGAGGTCGCCCTCCGCTTCCCCGCCGTCGGCGTCGTCCTCATCACCGGCGACGCCGGGCCCGTCCTGTTCTCCGCCGCCATGGACTCCGGCGCCCGCGGCCTCGTCACCCTGCCCCTGGGGTACGAGGAGCTCGCCAGCCGCGTCCAGGCCGCCGCCCAGTGGTCCGCCGGAGTCCGCCGCCACCTCGGCACCGGGCCCGAGCAGGGCACCGGACCCGGCGGCACCGTCGTCACCGTCGCCGGCGCCAAGGGCGGCGTCGGCACCACCGTCACCGCCGTCCACCTCGCCCTCGCCGCCCGCGCCTCGGGCCGGAGCGTCGCCCTCGTCGACATGGACCTCCAGAACGGCGACGTCGCCTCGTACCTCGACGTCCAGTTCCGGCGCTCCGTCGCCGACCTCGCCGCCATCACCGACATCTCGCCCCGCGTCCTCCAGGACGCCGTCTTCGTCCACGAGACCGGCCTCTCCCTGCTCCTCTCCCCGGCCGAGGGCGAACGCGGCGAGGAGGTCACCGACCGCGCCGCCCGCCAGGTCGTCAGCGCCCTGCGCGGCCGCCACGAGGTCGTCGTCGTCGACTGCGGCTCCCGGCTCGACGGCGCCAACGCCGCCGTGATCGAGATGGCCGACACCGCCCTCCTCGTCACCACCCCCGACGTGGTCGCCGTCCGGGCCGCCAAACGGACCGTACGCATGTGGGAACGGCTCCAGGTCCGCAAGGCCGAGGAGACCGTCACCCTCGTCAACCGGCAGCACCGCTCCAGCGAGATCCAGCCGCCCCTCGTCCAGAAGATCACCGGCACCCGCGTCGCCGGCGTCTCCGTCCCCGCCCACTTCAAGGAGCTCCAGGCCGTCGTCGACGCCGGCCGCCTCCACGAACTCGACGCCAAGTCCACCGTCAAGCAGGCCCTCTGGTCCCTCGCGGGCGAACTGGGCCTCGTCCACGCGCCCCGGGCCGCGGGACAGCCCGGCAAGCAGCTCGCCCGCACCGGCGACCGGGGCTCCCTCGGCCTGCGCCGCCGCACCGGGGGCCGCTGAGCCATGCGTGTCCACCGGGGCGACGACAAGGGGCAGGTGGCGGTCGAGTTCCTCGGCATGGTCCCGCTGATCCTGCTCACCCTCGCCCTGCTCTGGCAGGTCGTCCTGGTCGGCTACACGTACACCCTGGCGGGGAACGCGGCGGACGAGGGAGCGCGGGCGGCCGCCGTGGACGGCGACTGCGAGGGGGCCGCGATGCGGCACCTGGACGGGGCGTGGGCGTCCGGCGCGAGCCCTTCCTGCGGCTCCCCCTCCGGCGGCATGGTGACCGTCACCGTCACCGTCCGCGTCCCCGCCCTGGTCCCGGGCTTCGGAGGCCTGTTCCCGGTGGAGGGCCGGGCGGGCGCGGTGTACGAGGGGGAGGCGGGATGAACGTGAGACGTGGGTTCGCGGGCGGGCGCGGAGGCGTCCCGGAGCACTTGGACCATCCGGAGTACTTGGAGCACTTGGAGTACTTGGAGCACTTGGACCGTCCGGGCCACCCGGAGCACCTGGATCACCTGGACCGTCCGGGCCACCTGGACCACCCGGATCACCTGGACCGTCCGGGCCACCCGGACCGGTCCTCCGGTCCCGCCTCCGCGTCCGCCCGACCGCTCCGTGGCCGAGGCTGTGGCTGTGACCGGGACCGGAACCGGGGCCGGGGCCGTGGCGGGGGCCGAGCCCGTGACCGGGGCCAAGCCGCCATCGAGTACCTCGGGTTCCTCCCGATCCTGCTCCTCGTCGGCCTCGCCGGCCTCCAGCTCGGCATCGCCGCGTACGCCGCCCAGCAGGCGGGCACGGCGGCGCGGGCGGCGGCGCGGGCGGCGAGCAGCGACGACGAGGACGGACCGAGCCCGGACGCGGCCGCCAAAGCCGCCGTGAGCGGCTGGATCGCGCGCCGCTCCACCGTCTCCCCCGGAGGGGGGAGCGGCGAGGCCACCTACACCGTCACCGTCGAGATCCCCTCGGTCGTGCCCTTCTGGGGCGGGTTCGACCCCGTGCGGAAGACCGCCACCATGCCGATGCCCGACGAGGAGGACCTGCCGTGAGCCTGCGCGCCCGCATCAACGCCCCCGAGGACCGAGGCGGCGGTGCCGCCGCCCGCGAGGACGGCCACCTCGTCGCCTCCTTCCGCGCCAAGCTCCTGGAGGAGATCGACCTCACGGAGATGTCCGCGCTGGCCGCCGCCGAGCGGCGCGCCCGCCTGGAGCGCGTCCTCGGGCACATCATCAGCCGCGAGGGCCCGGTCCTCTCCACCGCCGAACGCTCCCGGCTGATCCGCCGGGTCGTCGACGAGGCCCTCGGCCTCGGCGTCCTCGAACCGCTCCTCGAAGACGCCTCGATCACCGAGATCATGGTCAACGGCCCCGACCAGATCTTCATCGAGCGGGGCGGCCGCGTCGAGCTCCTGCCGCTCCGCTTCGCCTCCCACGACCAGCTCATGCAGACGATCGAGCGGATCGTGTCGACGGTCAACCGGCGCGTGGACGAGTCGAATCCGATGGTCGACGCCCGCCTCCCCTCCGGGGAGCGCGTGAACGTCATCATCCCGCCGCTCTCCCTCACCGGCGCGACCCTCACCATCCGCCGCTTCCCCCGCGCGTACACGCTCCACGAGATGCTCGGGCTCGGCTCCCTGGACGAGCAGATGCTGCTCCTGCTCTCCGGGCTCGTGCAGGCCAAGTTCAACCTGATCGTCTCCGGCGCGACCGGCACCGGGAAGACCACCCTCCTCAACGCGCTCTCCGGGCTCGTCCCGGACGGCGAGCGGATCATCACCATCGAGGACTCGGCCGAGCTCCAGCTCCAGCAGTCCCACGTCATCCGCCTGGAGGCCCGGCCGCCCAACATCGAGGGCCGAGGCGCCATCTCCATCCGCGACCTGGTCCGCAACTCCCTCCGGATGCGGCCCGACCGCATCATCGTCGGAGAGGTCCGCGGCGGCGAGACGCTCGACATGCTCCAGGCGATGTCCACCGGCCACGACGGCTCGCTCGCCACCGTGCACGCCAACTCCGCCGAGGACGCCCTGATGCGGCTCCAGACCCTCGCCTCGATGTCGGAGGTGAAGGTGCCGTTCGAGGCGCTGCGCGACCAGATCAACAGCGCGGTCGACGTCCTCGTACAGCTGACCCGGCACCCCGACGGCACCCGCCGGATCACCGAGATCGCCGTCCTCGCCTCGCACGGCCGCGAGCGCTTCCTGCTGGCCACCGTCTGCCGCTTCCACGCCGAGCCGCTCGCCGCCGACGGAAGGGTGTACGGACGGTTCACGTACCACCCGCTGCCGCGCCGGGTCGCCGAGCGCCTCTACCTGGCCGGGCAGCCCCTGCCGCAGGCCTTCGGCGTGGCCCCGACCGACGCGCACCTGGCCGTCCGGGAGGCGGAATGACGACCGGCGGGTACGGCGGGTACGACTGGCACGCGTCCGTCCGGGAGGCGGAATGACGACCGACGGGTACGACGGACGCAACGGACGCGCGTCCGTCCGGGAGGCGGAATGATGACCGACCCCTTCTGGCTGACGATCGGCGTCGCGCTGCTCTGCTGCGTCCTGGGCGTGACCGGCGTCCAGTTGTACGCGAGCGGGGCCCGCCGCCACGCGGACCTCGTCGCCCGGCTCGACGAGACGGCCGGACCCGAGGCGCCCGGCCGCCGCAGGCGCCACTTCCGGGGCGTCGACCGGCGGGTGCGCGCGACCGCGCTCGGCCGGAAGCTGGAGCTGCGGATCGCGGCCACCGGCCTGGACGTCACGCCCGGCGAGTTCACGGTCGCCCTCACGGCGACCGTGGCGGTCCTGTGGGCCGTGGGGCAGGCGGCGCTGTCCTCCTTCTTCGGCCCGATCTGCGGCTTCCTCGGGATCTGGGTGGCCCTCGGCTACCTCAACTGGCAGCGCCAGAAGCGCATCGAGAAGTTCATCAACCAGCTTCCCGAGCTCTCCCGCATCCTGGCCAACGCCACCCAGGCCGGACTCGCGCTCCGGATGGCCCTCAGCCTGGCGGCCGACGAGCTGGAGGCCCCGGCGGGCGTCGAGCTGGAGAAGGTCGCCCAGCAGCTGTCCGTCGGCACCTCCCTCGACGACGCCCTCGGCGAGCTCGCCGAACGCCTCCCCTCCCGGGAGCTCGTCGTCCTGGTCACCACCCTGGTCCTCGCCAACCGGGCCGGCGGCACGGTCGTCTCCTCGCTGCGCAACCTCACGGAGACGCTGGAGGAGCGCAAGGAGACCCGGCGCGAGGTCCGCACCCAGCTCTCGCAGGTGAGCATGACGGCGTACTCGGTCCCCGTGATCGGCGTCGGCTCCCTCCTCCTCATCGACAACATGCAGCCGGGGGCCCTGGACCGGATGACGGGTTCGGGCCTCGGACAGTTCGCCGTGATCGCGGCGTTCGCCCTGTACGCGGTCGGCTTCGTCATCATCCGCCGCTTCTCGAAGATCGACGTGTAGGGACGGCCGCCGTGGACCTCCTCCTCGCCCTCCTGGCCGGCCTCGCGGTCGCCGGTGCCTGCTACGGCGTCCGGCTCTACCGGGCCGACGCCAAACTCCCCGACGACCTCCGGCTCGCCCTGGAGGTCGGCGCGACCCGTACCGGCGCGGTCGACTCGGCGGTCGACCGCCTGGGGATGCGCTGGTCGCCCGCCGTGCTGCGGCTGATGGGCCCCAAGCGGGTCAACGCGGTGCGCCGCCGCATCGACCTGGCCGGGAACCCGGGCGGCCTGACGATCGACCGGTACGGGGCGAGGCGGGCGGTGTACGGCTTCCTGGGGGCCCTGGGCGCCCTCCTGATGCTGTCGAAGGGCTCGTACCTCACCGCGCTCCTCCTCCTGGCCTTCGGGGCGTTCTGGACGGAGGTGGGGATCTGGTCGGCGGTCCGGATCCGCAAGGACCAGATCGAGCGCACGCTGCCGGACTTCCTGGACGTCCTCGCCGTCGTCGTCTCGGCGGGCCTCGGCTTCCGGCAGGCGCTCGAACGGGTCGCGGAGAAGTACGAGGGGCCGTGGTCCGACGAACTGCGCATCACCCTGCGGCAGATGGACATGGGCGTCAGCCGCCGCCAGGCCTTCGACGAACTGCGCCGCCGCAACGACTCGGAACAGGTGGCGCAGTTCGTCACCGCGCTCCAGCAGGGCGAGGAGCTGGGCGCCCCGATCGTCGACACCCTGATCCAGATCGCGAACGACATGCGGCGCACGGACGCGCAGAACGCCCGCC
The DNA here is from genome assembly GCF_044760185.1 of Streptomyces sp. NPDC098101. Lineage (NCBI taxonomy): Bacteria > Bacillati > Actinomycetota > Actinomycetes > Kitasatosporales > Streptomycetaceae > Streptomyces > Streptomyces sp. NPDC098101. The sequence goes on from NZ_JBIWAS010000003.1 coordinate 672,682, forward strand.
GCAAGGCGGCGAAGGCGGTCCCGAAGGCGACGATGGTGATCACGACCCTGATGGTCCCGGCGACGATGATCCTCCTCGGCGCGGGCCTGTTCCTGGGCACGGGGACGGACTTCGGCTCGGTGACGGGCGAGTGAGCCGCTGATGCCGACGCTCCTCACGGTCCTGGTGGTGGACGACGACCCGGTCGTACGGGCGGGCCTGCGCGCGCTCCTGGGCGGCCGTCCCGGCTTCGAGGTCGTCGCGGAGGCGGCGGACGGCCGCGAGGCCCTCCGGGAGACCCTCCGCGTCCGCCCCCACGTGGTCCTTCTCGACGGCCTGACGGCCCTCCCGCGCCTCGCCCGCCTGTCCCGCGTCCTGATGCTCACCCACAGCCGGGAGCCGGAGACCGTGGAGGAGGCGCTGCGCCGGGGCGCGGGCGGCTACCTGGTCCACGGCGAGTTCACGACGGACGAGCTGGTGAGCGCGGTCAGGGACGTGGGGGAGGGGAGGGCCCGGTTCACGGCGACGGCGTCGGGCATCCTGCTGAAGTCGCTGCGTGCGACTGCACACGCAGCGATACCGCCAACTTCCAAAAACCGGCCTTTCTTCGAGAACCCCTCTTCGCATATGCAACCCGATCTGCCACAGTGTGGACTGAGCGCGAGGGAGGCGGAGGTGATGGACCTGATCGCCACGGGCCTGAACAACCGGCAGATCGCCGCGGCCTGTTTCATCACGGAGAAGACGGTCAAGAACCACATCAACCGAATCTTCGCCAAACTCCACACCAACACCCGCGCCGAGGCCATAGCCTCCTGGCTGGGCACGAGGTCCCTCCCATGACCCGACCTGACGAATGGGCCCCGGGACCCTGTGCCCCCACGGCTCCATCGGCATACCGTGCCGGAGCGCAGGCGTCCGAACGCGGAGGGGACCACGATGAACGACGCGATGCTGAAGGCTCTGATCAAGGCCAGGCTGGAATTGACCACTCGTGTGCTGTCCAGGGACCGGGGGCAGACGGCGGTGGAGTATCTGGGGATCATTGTGGTGGTGGTGGCGATTGTGGTGGCGATCACCGGTACGGACATCGGAAGCACGATCATGACGGCGATCAAGAACAAGATTGCCGAACTGGCCGGCTAGCTTTGGGCGGTGGCGGCGGGAGGGACTCGGGGCAGGCGTTTCCCGTTTACATCGCTGCTATCGGAGGGGTGCTCTTCCTGGCTTTCGCCTACTTCATGGTGGGGCAGGTCGCCTCCACCCGTAACGGTGCTCAGACCGCCGCAGACGCAGCCGCACTCGCGGCTGCCCAGGACGCGCGGGATCAGTTGCGTGAGGGGTGGCTCGACGTGATCCTCGACCCTGCGCAGTGGGACAGGTTCCGTGAGGCGAAGGACTACACCACCTCGTCCGCGTGCCGGCAAGCGGCCGTCTTCGCTGCCAGGAACGGCGCGAACTTTGCGGGGGACGAATGTGTTCGCCTTGCTGGGGGGCGTGAGGGATTCAGCGTCACGGTGCGGACGGCAGGAGCGGAAACGTGGCATGTGACCGCTTCCGCGACGGCTGTGATCGAGCCGAAGTGCAGCTTCGAGGCACCGGAAACGCCGGCACCGGAGGAAACCGAGCCGGGGCCCGACCCCGAGGAACCGGAGGATCCGGAACCGGAGGAGGAGCCGGAGCCTATTACGGGCCTGATCTGTGAGGGCGATGCCTGGACGATCGATCCCGCTGACCCGGAACTTCCCAGTGTCACTGATCTCTTCACTGTTCGACTGACCGGCGACGACGAGTAAAGGAAGCACGCTTGATGAACGTTCGACGCGTACGCAAGGGGGTGGCCTCGCTCGCAGTCGCATCAATCGCCCTTCTTGCGGTCGGCTGCGGTGCAGAGGAAAAGCCCAAGGCCGACAAGCCTGCCGCGACGGCGACGCCCTCTCGGGAGGGTGGAACAACGAAGGATTCTCAGCCGACCGACGAGCCGACGGAAACGCTGGCCGTTCTCAAGGGGCAAGACGGATTCGAACTCACCATCAGTTCTGCGGTACGTGACGGTGGTGGGTTCTTGACCCTCAAGGGGGCGCTGAAGAACACCTCCGACAAAGGGCGAGCAGTTCCCGATGTCCTGAGAGGGGACGAGACGGAGGTGCTGAAGCACGGCACATCTCTGGGCGGAGCCACTCTTGTGGACTTCGCGGGGAAGAAGCGTTACTACGTCCTGCGAGACACTGACGGGCGACCGTTGACCACGACAGGTCTGGGGATCGTCTCGGCCGACGACTCGGTCGAGGTCTTCCTGCAATTCCCCGCACCCCCCACCTCCACCACCGAAGTCTCCTTCCAACTCCCCACCTTCGAACCCGCCACCCTCAAGCTCTCCTGAGGCGACGCCATGACGACGACACACCGCCGCCTCGCCGCAATCGCCCTCGTCTCCGTGGTCCTGTGGCCCGCCGCGCCCCTCGCCCACGCCGACGACCCGCCCGGCTCCGCCGGCAGCGCCTCCCCCGTGCCCGTCATCGACGAGACCGCGCCGGGGCTGATGCTGCCCGACGGCGCCGTCCTCGCACCCCCGAAGGTCCTCGACATCAAGCAGATCGTCGAGGAGGAGGGCGGGGCGCAGCGCCGGCAGGACACCAACGTGGACGTGACGTTCGCGCTCCAGGCCGAGGTGCTGTTCCCCAAGGACAGCGCCAAGCTCGGAGCCGCCGCCACGAGCCGCCTCGCCGCGATCGCCGCCGAGATCGACAAGCAGGGCTCCGGCCGCGTCCGGGTCTTCGGCTTCACCGACAACCTCGGCACGTACGAACACGGCCTGAAGCTCTCGAAGCAGCGCGCCGTCGCCGTCCAGCAGGTGCTCGCCCGGAGCCTGGGCCCCGGCACCACCTTCGACATCCGCGGCTACAGCGAGGACTACCCGATCGCTGACAACGCCACCGAAGAGGGCCGCAAGAAGAACCGGCGGGTCGAGATCTCCTTCCCCCGCACCACCCCGCCCGCCACCCCCTGACCGGCGCGGCTCAGCCGCCCGGCGGCCGCCCGGCTCCGCACCTCCGCGACCGGGAGGCCGCGGGGCCCGGGGGCCACGGGACGTTCGCCCCGGCGCCCCGCAGGTGCCGCATTCGAGGATCCGGAGCGGGGAGGGGCGGCAGCTTGTCGCCGAGGCGACGGCGCACGAGGCCCGCGGGGTGGTGGACGGCCCGGGGGAGACCGGTGGTGAGGGCCAGTGCGGTCTTGCCGACCCCGGGGAGGCCGGTCACCACCGTCGTGCTCGCTCCGTCGGGCGCCAGGGCGGCGAGGAGTGTGTCGGTCCGCTCCTTCCGGCCGGTCAGCGGCCGGTCGGGCGGCAGGGAGGCCGTGGCCTGGGGGGCGGGGCCCGAGCCCCAGAAGTGCTGGTCCCGGCCCGCCTGGTGGACCTGGCCGTGGTCGGACGCGCGGGCCCACTGCCGGACGCCGTTGTCCGGCTCCTCGGAGCCGTACCGCTCGCCCAAGGTCTCAGGGCCCCTGGACCGGCTGGTCACCGCCGGTCTGGGCGATGTTTCCGCGGCCGGAGGCCTTCGCGCGCTGTTCGAGCCGGTCGGCGCCGCCGCCCGTCTGGGCGACGGTCGCGTCGTCGGAGGCCTCGGCGTGCTGGTCGACCCGGGAGGGGGCGCCGTTGGGGGGAGGCTGGCCGCCCGCCTGGGTGACCCGGGCGTTCTCGGAGGCCGTCGCCTCCTGCGTCACCGTACGGAGAGGAGTGGGGGCCGGGGGCTGTTCCCGCGAGGCCCACCAGATGCCCACCGCCAGCACCGCCCCGGCCGTCACCGTGCCGAAGGCGAGGGCTGTGTCGAGCCGGGGGCCCTCGCCCTGGGGCAGCCACCCCCACGACACCGCCCGCACCACCCACACGCACACCCCGAACGTGGCGGCGGCCGCCACCACGGTCACCAGCCACCGCACCGCGCGCGTCATCCCCGTCCCCCTTCACGAGATCCTTCCGCCCGGTCACGTCACGGGCCGCTCCCATGGTCCCGGACGGAGGCCGTGCCCGTCACGCCGTACACCGGATCGGGACGACCGGAACGCGCACCGCGCTCAGCCGCGCGGCTTCCACAGGGTGACCCGGAGGCCGATCTGCGTGGGCGGTTCCCCGATCTCGTCGGAGTTGCCCCCGATGAAGCCGGTGACCACGACCCGGGCGATGTTGCCCTTGTCGGTCACGACGCAGAGGACGGTCTTCGCGGGAAGGTCCCACTCGTGCATCTTGACCTCGGTGAAGCCGCCGACCCGGGCCGCCCTGGCGCAGTCCTCGGCCTTCTCCGAGGGGTCCGTGGGCTGGAGCTGGGCGGCGTTGCGGCCGTTCTGCAGGGTGAGGAAGCCGTTGAAGTAATGCCGGTACGTCAGGTCGGCCTCCACCGGGGCCCCGTCCCCGTCGGCCTTCTCCGCCAGGGCCTTCCACTCGTCCTCGGTGTACCGGTGGGTGCCCGGCGCGTCGAAGTCGATGGTGCCGAGGTCGGAGCCGGGCGGCAGGCCCAGGGACATGGTCTGCTTGTCGTAGAAGACCTCGTACGCCCGGTCCGCCGGAGGCGCGGACTCGTCGGCCGACGACTCTCCGGACTCTCCGGACTCCCCGGGCGGCGAGGCCGGCGAGTCCGAGGAGACCTGGGAGGGGGGCTCGGAGGCGGTGGTGGTCGGAGCGGGGGGCCCGGTCGTCACCGTGGGGGACGGTCGCGCGGACGGCTTGGCGTCCGACGGGTCGTCCCCCCGGTCCGTGAGGGCCGCGGTCAGGACGGCGCCCCCCAGTGAGAAGACGCCGGCGATGACCGCGCCGATGATCGTGATGCGGACGCCCTCGCTCTGCCGGGCGAACCAGCCCCGCCGCCGGGGCGGTCGCGGGGGAGGCGGCGGGAACGGACCCATGGGCGCACCGGGGCCCGGCTGCGGGTGGCTGCTCGGAGGCGGGGGAGCCGTGGACACCGGAAGACCTTTTCCTCTCGGCCGCTGACGGTCGTGTTCGAACGTGGTCAACGGACCTTACCGTGAGCCCCGTTGCCGTCACCCGGCCATATGTATGGCGACCGGCCCTACCTCCATGCGTACGCGCGTCCGGTGCCGCACGAAAGGGGGACACCAGGGGCCTTCTGGGGAAAGCCTCGCGAAAGTCATTCCCGGGAAAGTGCAAAAGGGGCGGGACGCGGTCGCCGGACAGGAGCATTCTGGACGGATGACGACGACGCCGAGCGTGACGCCGAGTGTGCAGTTGGTCAGTGACCTCGTCGCCCGGATTCCCGAGTTCCGCGAGGCCTACGAGACCCATGTGCTCCACCAGGGCGGCGTGCTGCCGCACGTGTTCTTCTGGGCCGTCGTCCAGGACACCGTCCGTTCCTTCCTCGGCGAGGACCCGGCCGCCCCCGACTGGCGCCGCACCCTCGCCTTCCTGGAGGAGGAGAGCCGTCGCGGCGTCCTCGGCGTCGACGAGGTCATCGTCACCTCCTTCCTGGCCGACCTGCCCTCCCCGCACGAGCCCGGCCACGCGATCGTCCACCGGCTCGGCCCCGTCATGGCCGGCAAGTTCGCCCGCATGAGACCTCGCGGCTGAGGCCGGGCCACCCCTCCCGGAACCTCAACGGACTTGCTCGACAGGCCCGTTGGGTATCGTTCTGCGGATACGCCGGGGGCGACGCCTTCCGGCGCGAACCGGGGGGTGGCGGAAGCGTGCTGAGCGACGAGGACGTCCTGGCGGCGGTGCGGCGCAGTGTCCAGGAGCGCGGCGAGACCGGCCAAGTGCTGCCGGAGGAAGCGGACATCGGTCGGCACCTCCTCATCGAAGGGGAGATCCTGCGCTCCGTCGAGACCCGCACGGAGGAGGAGCGGTTCCACCAGGGCTTCATAGACCTGTCGGACCGGCCCGTGTACCGCTCCGGCCTCGACCGGCACCGCATACCGCCGCCCGAGGACCCCGGGGCCGAGACGACCCTGTTCCTGGTGCGGCGCGGTTCGGTGGACGACCGGGTCTGCGACTGCGGCAACGGCACGGTGGCCTGCGAACGCTGCAAGGCGACCGGCGAGCTGTCGTGCCCCCCTGCCAAGGCCTGCGGCGACTGCCACGGCATCGCCGCCTGCCTGTGGTGCGACGGCACCGGCCGCCGCAGCCGTCCGTCGCACGACCGGACGGGCGCGGGACAGGCGGGCAGGGAGGGACGCGTCACCTGCGGCCAGTGCGGCACCAGGGAAGCGGCGTGCGCCGGATGCGGCGGGCGCGGCAGGACCACCTGCGCCCGGTGCGGCGGATCGGGGTCCCGGGCCTGCCCCGACTGCGACCGGGCGGGCACCGTCCCCCACCGGTACTGCGGCGGCACCGCGAGGACCGTGACGTGGACCGAGGGCGTCGTCACCAGGCGCCCGGTCATCGAGAAGGTCAAGGTCTCCACCCCCGTCCTGCCGTACGGGGCGTGGAGGAGCGCCCGCGCGCACGGCGACTGGACCGACGTCCGCGTCGTCGGCGAACGCGCCGCCCTGGCGCGCGACGTCGACACGCGCGTGGCCGGGATCCTGGAGCCGCGGCTCCTCCCGCGCGAGGACGAGGTGGGCCGCCGGGTCACCCTGCGCCATCTGTCCCTGGCCCGCGTCACCCTCGCCTCGCACCCCCACCGGGTGTTCTTCGTCGTCCCCGCGCCCGGCGGACCCCCGCACGTCGCCGTGTGGCCCTCCGAGCGGCGGGCCCGGCTCATCGGCGCCGTCGCCCTGGCGGCCCTGGTGGTCCTCGTCGTCGTGTGGCGCCTCCTGGCCTGACCCGGGCCGGGACGGAGCACTCACCCCGGACCAGGCCGGAGCACCCGCCCCGGCCCCCGCGTCCCGGCCCCCGGAATAATCGCCCCCATGCCCCCGCCTCACCTCACTCACCCCACCCACCCCTCCCGTCCCCTCCTCCTCGCCCTCGGCGGCTACGCCGCCACCCGTGCGATCGGCCTCGTCGTTCTCGCGGTCGCCGCCGCCGCGACCGGCGAGGACGGGCTGCACCGGCTCAAGGGGCGCTGGGACTCCGTCTGGTACGTGCGGATCGCCGAGCAGGGGTACGGGTACGAGGTCACCCTCCCGAACGGGGACGTCCACTCCGACCTGGCCTTCTTCCCGCTCCTCCCGGCCCTGGAGCGGAGCCTGTCCGCCGTGCTGCCGCTCGACGCGGCCGGTGCCGGGCTCCTCGTCTCCTGGACGGCGGGGCTCGCCGCCGCCTGGGGGATCTTCCGGTGCGGCGCCCACGCCTTCGGGCCGAGGACCGGGGTCCTGCTGGCCGTCCTGTGGGGCGTGTACCCGACCGCGTTCGTCCAGTCCATGGCGTACACGGAGACCCTCTTCACCGCCCTCGCCGCCTGGTCCCTGTACGCGGTCCTGCGCGACCGCTGGATCCTCGCCGGCCTCCTCTGCGCCGCCGCCGGGCTCACCCGGCCCACCGCCGCCGCCCTGATCGCCGCGCTCGGGATCACCGCCCTCGCCGCCCTCGTACGAGACCGCCGCCTGCCCGCCCGCACGGTGGCCGGCGTGCTGATCGCCCCCCTGGGCTGGCTCGGGTACGTCGTGTACGTGGGGGTGCGGGAGGACAGCCCCACCGCCTACTTCGAGGTCCAGGCCGCCTGGGGCAACTCCATCGACGGCGGCCTCGCGCTCGCCCGCTTCATCGCGGGCCTGCCCTGGCCCGCCGCCCTCGGCCTGACCGCCGCGCTCGCCCTGCTCGCCTGGCTCGTCGTCCTCTGCGTGCGGCAGCGGCAGCCGCTGCCCCTGCTCGTCCACACGATCGGCGTCGTCCTGGTCTCCCTCGTCGGCGCCGCGTACTTCGGCTCCCGACCGCGCCTGATGATGCCCGCGTTCGGGCTGCTGCTCCCGCCCGCCGCCGCCCTCGCGCGGCTCCGGAACCGCGCGGCCGTCCCGGTCCTGGCCGGACTCGCCCTCGCCTCCGCCGCGTACGGCGCCTTCACCCTGCTGGGTCCGGGCCCTCCGTAAGACCTAGGGCCCCTCCACGCGCACGCGTACCCCCGCCCGTACCCCCCACCTCGCCATCGCGCCCGCCTCCGCCTCCAGGACGTGCCGGCCGCGCGGCCGGACCATGCCCAGCCGTCCCGGCCGCATCGTGACCACGGACAGGACCCGGAACGAGCGGTCCAGATACGCCACGTCGATCGCGAACCGCATCCCGAAGGTGTGCACGCTGTTCGTCCGGACGATCAGCAGCGCCCCCGCGATCCCGTCCCGCCCGAGCAGCCCCCGCCGCCGCGCCCGGTACGACGCGGCCACCTCCAGCGGAACCTCCGCCGATTCCCCCGGCACCACCAGCGACCCCGCCCCGTCCGCCCATTTCCCCATGCGCCAGACCGTAGCCCCCTCCGCTCTCCAGGGGGTGTCTCGCCGATCATGCCGGGCTCGCGGGGTCCGGCACCGCACCTCGCCGCGTTGTCGTCACTCGCCAGGGCTCCGCCCTGCCTCCCTCCTCCGCCTTGCGATGCACGGCACCGGACCCCGCTCCCTGATCCGGCCTGATCGGCGAGACACCCCCTAAGGTCTGCCCGTGGACGTCTCGCTGCTGATCACCGCCGCCGCCCTGTGGGGCGCCGCCGCCGGGATGCTCGTCCCGCGGGCCGCCCACCGGCTCGCCGTGGAGCCGGAGGAGCCCTGGCGGGACCGCTGCCCCGCCGGGCACGTGCTCGTGGGGCCCGCGCGCGGCTGGCTCGGCGGGCCCGGCCGGGGGGAGTGCGCCACCGCCGCCCCGGTCGCCGCGCCCCTGCTCACCGCCCTGGTCTGCGCCGCGCTCGCCGCCGCCACCGGCACGCCCCGGCCCGAGCTGGCCGTCTGGCTGCTCGCCGCCCCCTTCGCCGTCCTCCTCGCCTGCGTCGACGCCCGCGTCCACCGGCTGCCGGACGGACTGACCCTGCCGCTCGCCGCCGCCCTGCCGCTCCTCCTCGGGGCCGCCGCCCTCCTGCCGTACGACGCCGGTTCCTGGCTCCACGCGCTGCTCGGCGCGCTCGCCCTCGGCGGCGGCTACCTGGTGCTCTTCCTGGTGAACCCGAGCGGCCTCGGCTTCGGCGACGTGAAGCTGGCGCTCCCGCTGGGCGCGGCCCTCGGCTGGTACGGCTGGGGGATCCTCTTCGCCGGGGCGTTCGCGGGCTTCCTGCTCGGCGCGGTGTACGGCCTCGGTCTGGTCCTGCTGCGACGGGCCGGCCGCTCCTCGGCGATCCCCTTCGGGCCCTTCATGCTCGCGGGCGGACTGCTCGGCCTCCTCCTCGGCGCGTTCACCGCCGTCCCCTGACGGCCCGCCGGAGACCCCCGCGTCAACGTCGCGCCCCCGCCCCCGCGTCCCCCCTGGGAGGGACGGAACCCCGCCGCCACGCCGGGGCGTAAACCCGCCACGAGGCCCCACAGCCCTTGTCCCGCACGGGATCCGGGGGATCGCGCGCGGGACTTCCGGCGGAGGTGGCGCGCGGGACGACTAACGAAGGGTTATGGTGGAAACCCCCCCTCGGGCCGGTCCGTATCCCCCCCACGGACCGGCCCGTTTTTTCTTTCCGGCCCTCCTCCAGGGGAAGGCCCGGGACGTCAGCCCCGGCCGGCCCAGATGTTCGCGCCCGCCGTGTCCACCGCGAACGAGTCGATCTCCGTCAGCTCCTCGTCCGTCAGGGGAGCGCCGGCCAGCGCGGCCACGTTCTCCTCCAGCTGGGCGACGCTGGACGCGCCGATCAGCGCCGACGTCATCCGCGGGTCCCGCAGCACCCACGCCAGCGCCAGCTGCGCCAGGGACTGGCCGCGCCGCTCCGCGATGTCCGCGAGGCCGCGCAGGCGCCGCAGCACCTCGTCGGAGAGCAGGTTCGGGTCGAGGGACTTGCCCTGGGTGGCCCGCGAGCCCTCCGGGATGCCCTTCAGGTACTTGTTGGTGAGCAGGCCCTGCGCCAGCGGCACGAAGGAGATGCAGCCCATGCCGGCCGCCTCCAGGGTGTCGAGGAGGCGGTCCTCCTCGGTCCAGCGGTTGATCATCGAGTACGAGGGCTGGTGGATCAGGGCCGGGACGCCCAGCTCCTTCAGGATCCGCGCGGCCTCGGCGGTCTGCTCGCCGGTGTAGGAGGAGACGCCGACGTACAGCGCCTTGCCCTGCTGGACGGCGGAGGCCAGGGCCCCCATCGTCTCCTCCAGCGGGGTCTCCGGGTCGAAGCGGTGCGAGTAGAAGATGTCGACGTAGTCGAGGCCCATCCGGTCCAGGGAGGCGTCGAGCGAGGACAGCAGGTACTTGCGGGAGCCCCACTCGCCGTACGGCCCGGGGTGCATCAGATAGCCGGCCTTGGTCGAGATGACCAGTTCGTCCCGGTAGGGGGCGAAGTCCTGGGCGAAGAGCTTGCCGAAGTTCAGCTCGGCCGAACCGGGCGGCGGCCCGTAGTTGTTCGCCAGGTCGAAGTGGGTGACGCCCAGGTCGAAGGCGCGGCGCAGGATCGCGCGCTGCGAGTCCAGCGCGCGGTCGTCGCCGAAGTTGTGCCAGAGGCCGAGCGAGACCGCCGGGAGCTTGAGGCCGCTGCGGCCCGTGCGGCGGTACTCCATGGTGTCGTAACGGTCCGCGGAAGCGCGGTACGGGGAGGAATCAGTCACGTATCTCTGCTTATCACGGACTTGTGACCGTCCCGGGCTGGGAGCCCGCGGCCCCCGCGCAGTAGTGTGGCCGCTTGCGGACCGCCGATGCCTGGGGTCCGTCGCTGCACAGAGGGGTAAAGAACGGTGAACCTGCGCGACCTGGTGTACGGGCTCTACGCACGCCGGGTGGAGGGCCGTCTCGACCACGCCCAGGTGCCCAAGCACATCGGCGTCATCCTCGACGGGAACCGGCGCTGGGCCAAGGCGTCCGGCGGGACCCCCGAGCAGGGACACAAGGCGGGCGCGGACAAGATCCAGGAGCTGCTCGGCTGGTGCGCCGAGACCGACGTCGAGGTCGTCACGCTCTGGATGCTCTCCACGGACAACCTGAACCGGCCCGAGGCGCAGCTCGTCCCGCTGCTCGGCATCATCGAGAACGCCGTGCGCGCGCTGGCCTCCGACGGCCGCTGGCGGGTCCACCACGTCGGCACCATGGACCTGCTGCCCGCCCGCACCCAGTCCGTCCTGAAGGAGGCCCAGGAGGCCACCCGGGACAACACGGGGATACTCGTGAACGTCGCCGTGGGCTACGGCGGCCGCCAGGAGATCGCCGACGCGGTCCGCTCGCTGCTCCTGGAGCACGCCGAGCGGGGCACGAGCTTCGAGGAGCTCGCCGAGATCGTCGACGTCGAGCACATCTCCGAGCACCTCTACACGCGCGGCCAGCCCGACCCGGACCTGGTGATCCGCACCAGCGGCGAGCAGCGGCTCTCCGGGTTCATGCTGTGGCAGAGCGCCCACTCCGAGTACTACTTCTGCGAGGTCCACTGGCCGGCCTTCCGCAAGGTCGACTTCCTGCGGGCGCTGCGCGACTACGCCGCCCGGCACCGGCGCTACGGGACCTGAGGCGCCCCCCGGCACCGCGGCCGGAACCGATCACCTCGTGTTCACGAACACGTCGTCATATGCCATGGCATGGCGGGGCTCGTTCGAGGGCATATCCCTGGTGAAGTGAGCGGCACGGAGTCCGCCACCCGGGAGGCCCCTTGCACCAGGACGACCGTGCGGGACACGCACGGGAGAAGCGGAGGGCCGTGGTTCGGCCCGCGCATCGTGGCCTGAACCCGGTCCCATTCCGCAGCGACACCGGTTCCGTCGCGCCCCGACCTCGCAAGGGTCTTCAGAGGGGGTCTGTCCTTCCGTGGTGACCAGCACGAAGCGCCGCCTTTCCGACCGGCGCACCTATGTTCTCGACACCAGCGTCCTGCTGGCCGACCCCAACGCCGTGTCCCGTTTCGAGGAGCACGAGGTGGTGCTCCCGATCGTCGTGGTCACGGAGCTGGAGGCCAAGCGGCACCATCCGGAGCTCGGCTACTTCGCCCGGCAGGCCCTGCGCCTGCTCGACGACTTCCGGGTCCGGTACGGACGCCTCGACGCCCCCCTCCCCATCGGGGACCTGGGCGGCACCCTGCGTGTCGAACTCAACCACTCCGATCCCGGCGTCCTGCCCGCCGGCTACCGGTTGGGGGACAACGACTCACGGATCCTCGCGGTCGCGCGGAACCTCCAGGCCGAGGGGTACGACGTCACGGTCGTCTCCAAGGACCTGCCGCTGCGCATCAAGGCCTCCTCGGTCGGGCTCCTCGCCGAGGAGTACCGGGCCGAGCTCGCCATCACGGACGCCAACGGCTGGACCGGCATGTCCGAGCTCGCCCTCTCCGCCGACCAGGTCGACCTGCTCTACGACCAGGAGACGCTGTACGTGCCGGAGGCCGCCGAGCTCCCGGTCCACACCGGGCTGGTGCTCCAGTCCGAGCGCGGCAAGGCGCTCGGCCGGGTCACCGCCGAGGGGAACGTGCGGCTCGTCCGGGGCGACCGGGAGGCCTTCGGGCTGCGCGGCCGCAGCGCCGAGCAGCGGATCGCGCTCGATCTGCTCCTCGACCCGGACGTCGGCATCATCTCCATGGGCGGCCGGGCCGGCACCGGCAAGTCCGCGCTCGCGCTCTGCGCGGGCCTGGAGGCGGTCCTGGAGCGCCGCCAGCACCAGAAGGTGATGGTGTTCCGTCCGCTGTACGCGGTCGGCGGCCAGGAGCTCGGCTACCTGCCGGGCAGCGAGGCCGAGAAGATGAGCCCGTGGGCGCAGGCCGTCTTCGACACGCTGTCCTCGGTCGCGAGCCGCGAGGTCGTCGAGGAGGTGCTCGGCCGGGGGATGCTGGAGGTCCTGCCGCTCACCCACATCCGGGGCCGCTCCCTCCACGACGCGTTCGTCATCGTGGACGAGGCCCAGTCCCTGGAGCGGAACGTCCTGTTGACCGTTCTGTCCCGGATCGGGGCGAATTCACGGGTCGTACTCACCCATGACGTCGCCCAGCGCGACAACCTCCGGGTGGGCCGGTACGACGGAGTCGTCGCCGTCATCGAGAAACTGAAGGGGCATCCGCTCTTCGCCCACGTCACCCTCACCCGTTCCGAGCGCTCCCAGATCGCCGCGCTGGTGACGGAGATGCTGGAGGACGTTCAGATCTGACCGTTTCGTACCTTTCTGTACGGGTACGGAAGTTGACGCCGCCCGGCGAAGCGCAGGAGCTTAGCCGGGCGGCGTCGCCATGTCCGCCACATCCGCCAAAACACCTGCCCCATTCGCGATGTGAGCTTTCACACGCAACACAGAATTGCCTTGCGGCATCGCCGTCCGGCAAAGTCTTGCTTCCGTCAGGCCCCGCATACGGCACCCGTGCACCCTTCGGGAGCACACACCGCACAACTCAACAGCCGTCCGCCGTATGCCGCCCACAGCACCACGGGCCCGTGTCTCCTGTGACCCCGTACGTCGGAGACCAGTGCCAGGGGCAAGATTTCGCCCGTGTGGTCACCTGTGCGGGCGATGCTGGAAGGAAACCGTGTGAGCCGGATCTCGGTCCGGGGATTCGCGGTGGCTTCGGCCACTGCGGTCACCACCGTCGGCGCCGTCGTCGGCGTCGCCTCGGGCAACGCCGCGCAGCCCGCCGAGGACAACTTCGAGGCCGCTGCCGCCGACACCACGCTGCTCGCGGACATTCCCGCGGGCGAGCAGGCACAGGTGCAGGTCTCGTCCCTCGCGGAGCAGGCCTCCGTCCAGGCCGCCGCAGCCGATTCGGCCGCGAAGAAGTCCGCCGAGGAAGCGGCCCGCATCCGCGCCGCCAAGGACGCCGAGGCCAAGAAGGACGCGGCCGACAAGGCGGCGGCCGAGGCCGAGGCGAAGGCCAAGGCGGAGAAGGAGCGCAAGGCCAAGGAGGAGGCGGAGCGCGCCAGCCGTTCCTCGGCCCGCGACATCTCGTCCTTCGCCGCCCAGGGCTCCTACACCATCGCCGAGGTCAAGGCGATCGCCCGCCAGATCGTGCCGGCCTCGCAGTTCCAGTGCTTCAGCAACATCGTGGACCACGAGTCCAGCTGGAACTACCGCGCGACCAACCCGTCCTCGGGCGCCTACGGCCTCGTGCAGGCGCTGCCGGGCACCAAGATGTCCTCGGCCGGCGCCGACTGGCGGACCAACCCCGCCACCCAGATCAAGTGGGGCCTCAACTACATGGACAGCCGCTACGGCAGCCCGTGCGGTGCCTGGTCCTTCTGGCAGGCCAACCACTGGTACTAGAAACCGGTCCGCGACCCGCCCGAAAGCGGGTCGCGGAGCGCGCACGGCACGGATGCCGGGCGCCCCGGCACGGCCGCGTCCCGTACGCGGCCCGCCCGGGGCGCCCGGCTCCGTCGTTTCCGCGCCGGATCCCGGCGGGCGTGCCGCCGGTGACCCCCCGTCAGGGGCGCCGGCCCCCGTACAGGCCGATCCGCTCGATGGACCGGATCAGCCGGTAGTCCTCCTCGACCGCGCGGGCGGCGCCGGTCAGCACGAGTTCGCCGGGTGACGAGGCGCGGTCGAGGGTCTTGCGCAGCGGGCGCCCCGGCCGCGCGAACCGGATGACGTGGGCGAGGGTCGGCAGGGCCGAGATGGTCCGGAGCAGGGTGGCGTCGAGCGCGCAGCCGTCGGCGGGGGCCGCCAGGGAGACCCGCATCACGGCCCGGTCCCCGCTCGCCGAGGCCCGGCCGAGGCCCTCGGTCGTCGCCGCCCGGGCCGCTGCGGCGATGTGGCTGACCGAGGGGGAGTAGTCGTCGGCCGGGGACGGCTGGGCAAAGGCGCGCGCCGACAGCAGGACCGGCCCGCGCCGCTCGCACCACGCCACCCGGAGCCGGGCGGCGCCGTGGACGATCCCGAGGACGGGCAGCACCCGCAGGGCGTAGGGCGACAGCGCGCGGAAGAGCGGCGCGCGGTGGTCGAGCAGTTCGGAGCGGTCGTGCACCTGCGCGTCCGTCCGGCTCTCGGCCCAGATCGCGGACACCAGGTGCTCGCCGGACGCGGTGCCGCTGACGGTGTGGACGAGGTACTGCGGGCCCGGAACGCGCTCCTGGACCACCACTTCGCCCGACCCGGTCTGGTACCGGGCGGCCCGGTGCGCCCGGCACCAGGCCGCCGTGATCTCGTCCGGCGTGGAGCAGACGGCGGGCCGCGCCGTCACCGAACTGTCGGCCGCCGCGACGACGTAGGACGGGAAGCGGACCATCTCGGCCCATCGCAGGGCGTCCGTCACGTCGGTGGAGTACACCGAGGGGACCGAGGCGATCCCCGAATCGCCCAGCGCGGCGGCCTGGATCGCCCGGTTGGTCCTGACGAACGTCGTGCCGGGGTCGTTTCCCGGGAGGCCGAGGAGGTGGGAGAGGCGGTCGGCGAGCTCCACGCCCAGGCCGCTGCCGGCGACCACCCGGTCGACGCCCCGGCCCGCGAGCTTCCGCACCGTGCGCCGCATCCCGGTGTGCGCGACGGTGCCGGAGCGGTCGGGGGCGTCCGCCGCGCGGTGGGCGGCGGGGCGCTCGTGGTCCGGCAGGGTCACGGTGACGCACTCCCAGCCGAGGCGGGAGTACTCGCGGAGGTGGCCGTCGTCGTCCCCGTACGGCGCGACGACCGCGACGGTGCCGGGAACGGGCCGGCGGGCGGAGGGGGCGTCCGGTGCGCGCGACATGACTGGGCTCCCTCTGGCGGGCAGGGGAGCCGACCGGGCCGCGACCGGGAGCGCTGCCGTCCGGGGCGGTGGCCGGGAGCTGTTCCCGGGCGGCGCGGTCGCACCGCGCCGGCTGCGGAGCACCCCTGCGGTGCGGGTCGATCTTCGTACGGGTGGCGGCGGACCCGGACCGGTCGCCGGCGGCCGCGGAGCGGCGACGCCGCGTCCCGCCCGGACGGGACCCCCGTACCCGTCCCCCGGAACTCCGCGCGCCGGCCCGCGCGCCGCCGCGCGAGGTCACCGTGCGAAGTCCCCGCGGGGACAAGCACGTTCACCGATCCTGCTGCACGCGCCCGGCGGTGTCAACAATTGTGAACTTCCTGGCCGGAGTCGCCCCCCGGAACGGCCGGAGCCCGTGACTCGGGCGGAGACGGGCGGCTAACCTGCACCCAACCGACCGCCCCCGCCCCGCTGGAGACCGCCTCGCATGAACGCCGTCGACCCGCCGCAGGACGACCTCGCGGCGCTGATCACGGCGATCAACGGACTGCTCCCCTCCACGGCGATGACCCACGAGGACCTGGAACTCGACTCGGTGGCCCGCCGGACCGGCATCCCGGAGGACGTCGTCCTCGCCCTCCTCCGGGGCGAGCCGGTCCCGGACGACGCATTGAACCCGGGCTTCACCGACCGCCTGGCCTTCCTCCTCGACACCCGGCGCGCACCGGACGGCAAGCCCTACCGGCAGGTCGACATCGCGGACGCGCTCGGCCTCTCCCGGGGCATGGTCTCCGCCCTCCTCTCGGGCAACCGCGAGGCGGGCAGGGCCGTGACGGCCTCCCTGGAGGAGTTCTTCGACGTGGACCCCGGCTTCCTGAGCACGAGCGGCCGCCGGGCCCTCGCCCGGGCGCTGCGCCCCGTCTACGCGAGCCTCCTCACGCTGAGCACCCTCCGGGGGGAGCGCGTCAGCGGCCTCGCGCTGCGCGGCGGCGTCGACGTCGCGGACATCCGGCTGGCCGACCAGCTCAGGGAGGCCCTCGCGGCGGTCCTCACCCCGCCCCCGCCGGAACCCGAGGCGGACCCGCACGAGCAGGAGCTCCGGGAGATCACCGACCAGGTCCGCGCCCTCGCCCCGCCCTCCCGCACCCGCCTCATGGGCAAGATCCGGGGCCTGCTGCGGCAGCCGTGACGACCCGTCAGGCCCTGCCCTGCCTGTCACACCCCGGGCCTGTCACGCCCCGTTAGACCCTGCCCGGCCGGTCACGCCCCGCGCCCCGGCGCGCCAGTTCCCGGAGCAGTACGGCGGCGCACCCGGCCGGCGGGGGCCCGCACGGGCGGGACACGAGCGACGCCCCGGCCTTCCGCACCGCCGCCGCCCGCAGCTCCTGCACCCCCAGGACGGCGCGCAGGAACGGGCGGTGTGCCCCGGCCGCGAGGTCGACGACCGGCCGGGCCTCCTCCAGGAAGGCGGCGGCGACACCGGTCTGACCGGCGACGAGCGCCGCGACCCGGTCCGCGCGCGCCGTCTCCGGGCGCAGGTCCCGGACCGTCAGGCCGTGCCGGGCGAGGGCCTCGTCCGAGACGCCGACCCTCCCCTCCTCGACGTCCTGCGCGAGGTCCTCCAGGAAGTCGAGCCGCTGCATGGCCGTGATGAGCGCCAGACAGGCCCGCTCGAACGCGGCCGCCTCCGCCCCGTCGCCGGGCGCCAGCAGGCCCATGGACAGCATCAGGGCGGGCAGCGAGTACCCCTCGACGTACCGCTCGACCTCGGCCTCCGTGCCGAACCGCTCCCAGGTGACCTCCTGGACGGCCCCGTCGAGGAACGCCCGCACGCGCCCGCGCAGCACCGGATGCCGGGCCGCCGCCCACGCGAGCGTCCGGAGCACCGGGTGCGGGGACGTGCCGGTGGCCAGGGCCCCGTCCGTGAGCGCCCGCCACCGCCGCAGCGCCTCCTCGCGCTCCGGCAGCCCGCCGCGGTCGATCCGGTCGTCGGTCTCGTGCATGAAGGCGACCAGGACGACGACGTCGGGCTGGAGCGCCGCCGGCAGCAGCAGCCGCGCCGCCGTGTACTCGGCCGGCGCGAACCGGCGCACCGCCCGGCGCTGTTCGGTGTATCCCCGGCGGGCCTCCGGCTCCCGGATTCCCGCACGGTCGAGGACGCGCTTCCACATGCCGGGCTCCCCTCAGCCGTTGATCAGGACGCGGGCGGCCCGGGCGAGGAACCGCACGTCGGTCAGGGCCTTCGGCGGCAGCTCCATGTTCACGACCCCCATGTACCGGGCGTTCACGGCGGAATCGAGCACGGACGCCTCGGTGAGCCGGTCGGCGACCCACTTCCGCACGCGGTAGCCGCGGGGGTACGGGCCGGTGACGTGCGGCTGCGCGAGGTCGGCCGCCGTGGAGAGCTCCCAGGCCCCGTCCACGACCGCCTCGGCGAGGCGGAAGTAGTCCCGGGCCGGGACGTGCGGGGACGGGGCCGAACGCAGGTGGGCGCCCAGGGCGTTCGCCGCCAGCGCCGCCAGCGTCAGGCCCTGCCCGTAGACCGGGTTGACGCTGGCCAGGGCGTCCCCCACCACGACGAGGCCGCCGGGGAACCGGTCCAGGCGGGTGTGGACCCGGCGGCGGCTCTCGACGAAGCGGTACGTCCTGACGCCGCCGATCCTCGCGGAGGCGTCCGCCACCGTCCGGAACGGTTCGACGCAGCGGCGCATCCGCCGCAGGAACTCCTCGGGGTCGGGCCCGGGGCGGTGGCCGGCGTAACCGGCCAGGACGACCGACCAGCGGTCGCCCTCCACCGCGGTCAGGGCGCCGGGCTCCGTCACCGTGGGCAGGTAGCCGCTCGCGGGCCCCGGGCTGGAGTGGGCGACGACCGTACCGCCCAGCTCGTCCCCGCGCCGGAACAGGGCGGTGGCGTACCCGAGGTCGACCCTCATGGCCTCGACGGGCGCCCGGTCCCAGCCCTGCCGGACGAGCCAGTCCTCCAGCGGGCTGTTCCGCCCCATCGCGTCCACCGCGAGATCGGCGTCGAACGTCTCCCCGGGCCCGCCGTCGGGGGCCTCCGTGGTCACGCCGGCCACCCGGTCGCCCCGGAACACGAGACCGGTGGCCCGCGCCCGGACGGACCGCACGTTCCCCAGCCCCTCGACCCGGCGCCGCAGGTGGCCCTCCAGGAACGGCCGGGTGGCGCCGAGCATCCGCGCCCCGGGCACCGGGGCCTTCAGCCGCCCGTCCAGGTAGAACCGCACGTCGTCGCCCTCGCCCAGGAGCGCGCCGCCCTTCACCAGGTCGTCGGTGATCCCGGGGAACCAGCGCTCCAGCTGCGTGTGCCCCATGGACAGCAGGGCGTGGAGCTGGTGCCGCTGCGGGGTCCGCAGCCCGAGGCCGTCGGGCCCGATCGCGTCGGGCTCCACCACCACGACGTCCTCGGCGTGGTCGCTCAGCACCCGGGCGGCGAAAAGCCCCGCGTAGCTCCCGCCCATGACGACGGCCCGCTTCATGTGCCCCCCGTTTCGGCGCAACGGCCGAGTCCTCGAACGCTGTTGGCGGCGCCGTGCCGCGCGCCGGCCGGTCAGGACATTACCGCGCGGTCACCGGAGGTCCCGCGCGGGCCGGCGTCCCCGGGCCACAGCTCCCGCAGCGCCGAGGCGACGAGCGGATGGTCCAGGTGGGCGGCGACGAGCAGGAGCCGGCCCCGCTCGTCGGACGCGGCCGTGTCCTCCCCGGGAAGCGGGGCGACCGGGCCGTCCGGCGGAACCGGACGCGCCCGCCGCGACCGGGCCGCGTCGCGCCGCGCCTCCCGGAGGCGGAGCCCGGCGTCCCGCAGCACGGCCGCCGTCACGACCGCCTGCCGCTCCGCCGCCGGGAGGGGCGGGACGGCCGCCGCCGCGTGACGTACGGCGGCCCCGGCCGCGTCGGCCGACGACCAGGCCCGCAGCACGCGCATCCCGTCGAGGATCTCGACCACCCGGCGGTGCAGCGTGAACCTCACGCGGGTGAGGCGCAGCCCGGCGCCGCCCGGGTCCAGCGCGAGCCTCTCGTCCACGTCCTTCACCGTCAGGTCCCACAGCGGTTGCAGGGCCTTGACGTCCCGCCGTTCCCGCAGCCACGCGCTGACGGCGGCGCCGGTCATCCCGTAACTGGTGAGGACCGCCGCGACGGTGCCGAAGAACGACCCCAGGGTGCCCACGTCGTCGAGGGCGTGGCTGCCCAGGCTCGCGGCGAGGACGGCCGGGGCGTTGCACACCACGTACCCGAAGCAGATCACCATCGCCACGCCGAAGTACCGGACCGCGTGCCGCAGGTCCGGATCCGCCGGGACCGTACGGCGGGCCAGCCGGGCGGTGCTGAGCGTGGCACAGGACAGCGCCGCCAGGAACAGGACCAGGAAGACGAGCACCAGGGGCTGCCCGGCGAAGTCCGTGTTGAAGCGCAGCGGGTCCGCGGGCCGCCCGTCCAGGTCCGCCGACCAGAAGGCGGCCCCCATGGCCACGATCACCACCCCGTACGCCCCGGCCCACGCCCGGGCCCTCCGGTGCACCCCGGCGCGCCCGCCGGGCGACGGGGGCACGGTCCAGAGCACCGTGAGGACGTGCGTGATCGCGTAGCACACGACGATCCCCGCGTACACGGGAAGGGTCGCGGCGCTGGGCCGCCCCGTGGCCTCGCCGAGGCCGCGGTAACCGGCCGGGCTGGCCGCCGCGTACACCAGGACCGACACGGCGAAGCTGAGGGTGATCAGGGCCAGGGTGACCGTCCGCTCCCGCAGGAGGGCCGCGCCCTTCCAGAGGCTGATCAGCAGGTTGACCGCCGCCACGACGAGGTAGACCGCCGTGGTCGCGCGCTCAGACACCGGCGCTCCGGTGCGCGAGGGCGGACGAGACGGGCTCGTCCCCGCGCGCCCCGGAGAGGCGCAGCCGCTGGAGCATGAGCGTCGCGAACGTCTCCGCGCCCAGCTCGGCCCGCTGGGCGTAGTGGGACCTGGTCAGGACCTTCAGTACGGCCCCGGGCCGGAGGCCGGGCAGGAGCAGGCGGATCGTGGCCTCGTCCATCCCCGGGGCGTGACCGCCCTCCTCGGCGGGGTGGTCCTCCCAGAGGTGGAAGAGCTCGTGCAGGGTGGCGTGCGCCCGGGTCAGCTCGCCGGCCTGCGCGTCGACGACGACGTAGTCCCGGTCGTGGCCGCGGACGCAGAAGGCGGACACCTCCGGCGGGAGCGGGACCCCGACCATCACGATCCGCCGGCCCCGCTTCTCCTCGACCGCCCCGACCACCGCGGCCATGTCCCCGGCGCCCATGAGGCCCGGATCGCGGTGGATGAGCCGTCTGGCCCGCCGGGCCGCCGCCCACAGGTGCCCCTGCTCGCGCACGGCGGCCCACCGGCCGCCCGCCCGCCGGCCGCGTGCGCCCGGAGGGCGCGGCTCCTTCAGCGGCATCCTGGACTCCTCCTCGTGATCGCGTCTGTCCCGGCGCGGCCCGACCGCGCGGCGGCGATCAGTCCCAGTCGGGCTCGTGGGGCGAGGCCGGCCCCGACGGCGGGAGCGGCGCGGCCCGGTCCGGCGCGGCCGAGACCACGGACCGGGGCGCGGACTCTCCGGCGGACACGGCCGTCACCACCCCGAAGGACAGGGCGGCGAGGGCCGCGGTTCCGGCAAGTACGGCGACGGCCCTGCTCGCGGTGCGCATGAAGCGGCTCCTTCGTCCCGGTCGCCCCGTGGACGGCACGGCGCGCCGCACCGCGCCACGGAGGCGTTCCGCATGTCTCGTCATGTCTCGTCATCCGGCCGGGAGTTAGGCTGCCGTACCGGTTCGGCGCTCGCAAGGAATCGAGGGGTGCCCATCGGCGCATTGCGCGGATGGGCGGGGAGAGACTGTGGACGAACGCGGCGAAGAGGTCCCCGAGGCCGGCGACCTCGGTCTTTCCGAGGCCGACGTGCGGCTCTACTGGCAGGTCCGGCGCGGGAACGACGACCTGGAGGCGGACGATCCGCGCCTCGAGAACCTCCGGAGCGCCGGGGTCGTCTTCACCGAGCCCCTCACCGACCGGCCCAGCACGAGGCCGCTGCCCCACGTCGAGCGGGAGCTGATCCGCAGGGAACTTGACGAAGTCGAACGCCGCCTCCGGCGCATCCGGCGCATCCCGTCGGTCCTGGGCACCCTGGACCGGGCCGTGTCCGAAGGCCGCTCCGACAGCGACGCCGTCGAGATCGTCACCTCCCCGAAGGCCGTCCACCCCCTCCTCCACAACGCGATCGAGACCTCCACCGCCGTCTGGTCGTCCCAGACGCGGCCGAGGCACCCGGAGCGGATGGCGGCGTCGACCGTCCGCGACGTCGCCCTCCTGCGGAGGGGAGGCGTCCGCTACCGGGACCTCTACCCGGCGAGCGCCCGGACCCGGACCCCCGAGACCGACCACGCCAGGAGGACCGCCGAGACCGGGGCCGCCGAGAGCCGGACCTCCTCGCGCAGGTTCCCCCGCATGATCATCACCGACACGCTGGGACTGATCTCGGACCGCCGGGTCGGCGAGGGGAGCGGCGAGCCCGCCATCGTCGTCCGGGACCCGGCGCTGCTCGCCTGGCTGAGGGAGGAGTACGAGCTGCACTGGGAGGCGTCGGACCCCTGGTTCCCGGCCCCGGCCGACGGCCCCGGCGACCGCGAGCTCGTCGAACGCGACATGCTCCGGATGCTCTCCGAGGGGAGCACCCGCGAGGCCATCACCCGGACGCTCGCCATCAGCCCGCGCACCTACACGACCTACATGGCCGCCCTGCGCGACCGCCTCGGGGCCAGGACCAACGAACAGCTGATGTACGAGCTCGGCAGGCAGGGGCGCACGGCCGTCGGCGGATGATCCCGCCCCCCGCCTCCACGCCGTCCGGCACCGGCGTCTCAACCCCGGGAAGCCCCCCGCCGTCCTACGGTGGGGGGCTTCCCGGCACGGGCGTGTAGGTTCGGGGATCCAGGGGCACCCGGGGAGTCACCGGCAAGAGCAGGTGGGGGAAAGAGGGAAGAACATGTCGAGAGTGCCAGGGTGGCTGAACCGGCTGGGCGAGGGTCTGAGCCGCGCGGGCCGACGACTCGACGAGCGCAGGGCCGAGGCGGAGCGGGACGACGAGCTCGACCTGCCGTACGGGAGACCCGCCGACCGCCCCCGCGCGGCCGCGACCGTCCCCGCCCGGCCCGGGGCCGACCCGGACACCGCCGCGCCCCTGCCGGACCCGGAGGACGCCACCGGCGACGACGAGGCCGCGGAGTCCGGCCTCTCCGTCCCCGCGCCCCCCTCGTACGCCCCCGCCGTCGCCGCCCGCCCCGACCCCGCCGCCGCCATCCCCTGGGGGATGCGGGTGGCCGCCGAGGCGGGCTGGCGCCTGCTCGTCCTCGCCGGGACGGTCTGGGTCCTGATGAAGGTGATCAGCTCCGTGCAGCTGGTCGTCCTCGCCTTCGTCGCCGCGCTCCTCGTCACCGCCCTGCTCCAGCCCACCGTGGCCATGCTGCGCCGCAGGGGCCTGCCCCGGGGACTCGCCACCGCCGTCACCGCGATCTCCGGCTTCGTCGTGATGGGACTGGTCGGCTGGTTCGTGGTGTGGCAGGTCATGGACAACATCGACAACCTGTCCGACCAGGTCAAGAACGGCATCGAGGAGCTCAAGCGCTGGCTCCTCAACAGCCCCTTCCACGTCACCGAGCAGCAGATCAACGGGATCGCCAAGAACCTCAGCGACTCCGTCGGCACCAACGCCGAGCAGATCACCCAGGTCGGCCTCCAGGGCGTCACGGTCGTCGTCGAGACGATGACCGGCATCCTCCTCGCCATGTTCTCGACGCTCTTCCTGCTGTACGACGGGAAGAAGGTCTGGGAGTGGACGCTGAAGCTGGTCCCCGCCCAGGCCCGCCCGGGCGTCGCCGGCGCCGGGCCGCGCGCCTGGCGCACCCTCACCGCCTACGTGCGGGGCACGGTCCTCGTCGCCCTCATCGACGCCGTCTTCATCGGCATCGGCCTCTACTTCCTCGACGTGCCGATGGCCGTGCCGCTCGCCGTCTTCATCTTCCTCTTCGCCTTCATCCCGATGGTCGGCGCCGTCTTCTCCGGCGCCCTGGCGGTCGTCGTCGCCCTCGTCACCAACGGGGTGTTCACCGCCCTCATGGTGCTCGTCGTCGTCCTCGCCGTGCAGCAGATCGAGGGCCACGTCCTCCAGCCGTTCATCCTCGGCCGCGCGGTCCGGGTCCACCCGCTGGCCGTCGTCCTCGCCGTCGCCGCGGGCGGCCTGACCGCCGGCATCGGCGGCGCCGTCGTCGCCGTCCCGCTGGTCGCCGTCGCCAACACGGCGGTCGGCTACCTGCGCGCGTACAGCACCGAACAGGCCCTGCGCAGCACACCGGAGCCGCGCGGGGCGACCGCGTACGAAGTGGCCCCGACGCCGGCCCCCGGCTCGGTGCGGGGCAAGGGGGAGGACATGTGATATCGGAACCGGAGCTGGTGGGCGGCGGGGGATTCGAGAGACCCGAGGTGCTCACCGAGGCGCCACCGCCCCGGCCGCCGAGGGCCCGCCGCCCCTGGCTGTGGGCCCTCGGCGGCGCGCTCACGGCCTCGGCGGTCTGGGGCGGCGGGCTCTACGCGTACGAGCGGGGGAAGCCGGCGGGGCCGGACCTCCAGGGGTACCGGCACGTGGAGGACCTCTGCGAGGTGGTGGGCTTCGAGGCGCTCGCCGGCGTCCTGGGCGAGCGGCGGGAGAGCGGCTCGTCCCCCGTGGTGAACGAGCCGGCGATCAGCGAGGCGTCGTGCTCGGTCGCCTTCGGCCCGCAGGAGAGCGGACAGAGCGTCGACATCACGTACACCCTGCACAAGGTGACCGACCCGGGGCCCGAGTTCGAGGTGCGCGCGCAGCAGGCCGGCCTCCTGCGGAAGGTCGACGGCATCGGCGAGACGGCCTTCTTCGACGACATGGAGGAGGAGGGGGGCCGGCTCCGGGTCCTCGACGGCCAGGCCGAGTTCCAGGTCGACATCTTCAGCCAGGACTACACGATGGACGGGGAGGAGATCGTGTCGTCGCTCGACCTCTCCGGCATCGAGGTCCCGATGACCCAGGACGTACTGGCCCTGATGGCCGCGCTCAAGAAGTGACGGACGCGCGGAAGGGCCCCGGAGCGGGAGGCTCCGGGGCCCTTCTCGTACGGCGCGCGGTCAGGCCTGCTCGGCGAGGACCGCTTCCGCGTCGAGGGTGACGCCGACCGCCTGGATGACGGCGGCGATCTTCACGGCCTCCTGGATGGTGGCGCGGTCGAGACCGGCCTGGCGCAGGACCTGCTCGTGCGAGTCCAGGCACTGGCCGCAGCCGTTGATCGCGGAGACGGCCAGCGACCACAGCTCGAAGTCGACCTTCTCCACGCCCGGGTTGCCGATGACGTTCATCCGCAGACCGGCGCGCAGCGTCCCGTACTCGGGGTCCGACAGCAGGTGCCGGGTCCGGTAGAAGACGTTGTTCATCGCCATGATCGCGGCGGCGGACTTGGCGGCCTGGTACGCCTCGGGCTTGAGGTTCTCCCGGGCCTCCGGCTCCAGCTCCTTGAGCACCTTCGGCGAGCGCGAGGCGATCGCGCAGGCCAGGACGGTGCCCCAGAGCTGCTGCTGGGGGAGGTCGCTGTTGCCGATGACCGAGCCCAGGTTGAGCTTCAGGTCCTTGGCGAAGTCCGGTATGGCGGCCTTGAGTTCATCGAGAGCCACGGCGGATCACTCGCCCGAGAGGAGCTTGACGGGGTCGAGGGTGTTCTCGCCCTTGCTCCAGTTGCACGGGCACAGCTCGTCGGTCTGCAGGGCGTCCAGGACCCGCAGGACCTCCTTGGGGTTACGGCCGACGGAGCCGGCGGTCACCATGGTGAACTGGATCTCGTTGTTCGGGTCCACGATGAAGACGGCGCGCTGCGCGAAGCCGTCCTCGCCCTCGACGCCGCAGTCCCGCATCAGGTCGTGCTTGGAGTCCGCGAGCATCGGGAAGGGCAGGTCGCGCAGGTCGTCGTGGTCCTTGCGCCAGGCGTGGTGCACGAACTCGGAGTCGCCGGAGACGCCGAGGATCTGGGCGTCGCGGTCCGCGAACTCGTCGTTCAGCTTGCCGAACGCGGCGATCTCGGTCGGGCAGACGAAGGTGAAGTCCTTCGGCCAGAAGAACACCACGCGCCACTTGCCCTCGTAGGACTTGTGGTCGATCTGCTCGAACTCCTTGCCGCTCTCCAGCGACACGCAGGCGGTCAGGTCGTAGGTGGGGAACTGGTCACCGACAGTGAGCACGCGCTCTCCTTGCAGCGGGGAAGCGCCCCTTTTGAGGGGCTTCCTTGGGGGTTGGACGGATCACCAGCATGGCACGGAGTGCATTGATCAGTGAAATAGCTAGAGTGGGTCGTGTTGATCGAAGGTGGTTATCAGTGGCATCCCCGTACAGCCCCCCGCACGGCCCGCACCGCACCAAGCAGCCGAGCCTCTCCCAGCTCAGAGCGTTCGCGGCGGTCGCCGAGCATCTGCACTTCCGCGACGCGGCGGCCGCCATCGGCATGAGCCAGCCCGCGCTCTCGGGCGCGGTTTCGGCACTCGAAGAGGCACTCGGTGTCCAGCTCCTCGAGCGTACGACGCGGAAGGTGCTGCTCTCGCCCGCCGGGGAGCGGCTGGCGGTCCGCACGCGGACGGTCCTCGACGCGGTGGGCGCGCTGATGGAGGAGGCGGAGGCGGCCCGGGCGCCGTTCACCGGGGCGCTGCGGCTCGGGGTGATCCCGACCGTCGCGCCCTATCTGCTGCCCACCGTCCTGCGCCTGGTTCACCGGCGCTACCCGGAGCTCGACCTCCAGGTCCACGAGGAGCAGACCTCCTCGCTCCTGGAGGGGCTCGCGGCCGGACGGCTCGACCTGTTGCTCCTCGCCGTCCCGCTCGGGATGCCCGGCGTCACCGAACTGCCGCTCTTCGACGAGGACTTCGTCCTGGTCACCCCGGCCGGGCATCCGCTGGCCGGGCGGGAGGACATCCCGCGCGAGGCCCTGAAGGAGCTGCGGCTGCTGCTCCTGGACGAGGGGCACTGCCTGCGCGACCAGGCCCTCGACATCTGCCGCGAGGCCGGGCGCTCGGACGGCGCCGAGGTCACCACCACCGCGGCCGGCCTCGCCACCCTGGTCCAGCTCGTCGCCGGGGGCCTCGGCGTGACCCTGCTGCCGCGCACCGCCGTCACCGTCGAGACCGCCCGCAACACCGCCCTGTGGACCGGCCTCTTCGCCGAACCGGCCCCCTCCCGGCGCATCGCCCTCGCGATGCGCACGGGCGCGGCCCGCCAGGCCGAGTTCCAGGAACTGGCGGAGGCACTGCGGGGAGCGATGCGGGGCCTTCCGGTACGGGTGGTGGGCGACGGGTCCTGAAAGCCGGGGCGCGGCGGCTCCTGGAACGCACTGCGCGGCGGCTCCCGAAGCCCCCCGGCATCAGGAACCGCCGCCCGTATCCGTACGTGCGGTCGACGGGTTACTCCGTGCGCAGCCCGTCCGCGCGCATCAGCCGCCACAGGACCGGCATACTCAGCAGCGTCACCAGCCCGATCAGGGCGGCGCCGATGCCGACGACGGGCAGGAACACCCACCAGTCCCGGACCTGTTGCCCGCCCATCCTCAGGAGGACGAGCCCGAGCGCGAGCCCGCCCGCCACGGCGAGGGCCAGGCCGAGGGCGATCGGCACCGCCGTCTGCCACAGCACCGACCAGCTCAGGGTGGAGCGCCGGGTGCCGAAGGCGACCAGCGAGGAGAGCAGCCGCTTGCGGTCCCTGAGCTGCTCCAGGGTGGTGACCAGGAGCGAGGCCGCCACCAGGAGCATCGTCAGGGTGGAGCCGACGAGGATGCCGGTGCGGACGCTGGAGAAGGCCGCGTCGCGCTCGGTGTCCTTCAGGTCCTTCACCCAGACGGTCGGGTCGATCGCCGCCGCCGTGTTCCGCACGTGCTCGGCGGCGTCGGGCACGGCCGGGTCGAGCCGGATCATGCTCTGCGCGTAGGGCGCGTCGAGCCGGGCGGAGTCGATCGCCGACGGGGTGACGAGGACGCCGTACCGGTACATGCCCGTCGGGTCGGGGCGGGAGTCCACGACCTTCGCGTGCGCGGGGATCTTCCACCGCGGCAGCGGGCCGTTCGCGGGCCGCTCCGACCCGTCCCGGGGCGGGTGCGGGTCGCGCAGGGCGACCGTGGCGCCCGGCCGCGCGACCGCGGTGATCCGCGCGTCGTCCGGGGCGCCCTGCGCGCCGTGCGCGAGGGCGACGAAGACGTCGCCGTCCCGGCAGGAGGGCAGGGCGGCGAACTCCCGCAGGGAGGCGCAGTCGCCGACCCTGACCGAGGCCGACGGGGCGAAGTCCCGGCCCTCGTCCGGCGGGCCGGGCCGCCACGCGTTCGACTCCAGGACGGACAGCGCCCCGGTGACGCCCTCGGTCCGCGCGAAGCGGGCGGTGATGTCGCGGGCCTCGGCGGCGGTCCTGCCCTGGAAGCCGACGGCGATCCGGCTGCGGGACGGGTCCTCGCCGGTCGGCACCGTGAAGTCGTGCTCCATCGCCTGGAAGAGCATCTGGAGCGCGATGGCGCCGGTGGCCGCGACGACGATGCCGCTGACCGCGCGGGCCGCCGTGCCGCTGCTCAACTGGAGCCTGCGGACGGCGAGCTGCCAGGCCACCGGGCCCGCGTGCAGCCGCTTCACCCCGGCCTCGACCAGCCACGGGAGCAGCGTGGTCAGACCGATGAGGAAGAGGACGGTGCCGGTCACGACGGGCACGGTGTCGATGCTGGTCTCGGTCACCTCGACCCGGCCCATGAGCGGGGCGAGCAGGGCGACGCCGGCCGCCAGGAGCAGCAGCCGCCACCACAGCCGGCGGCGGCGCGGCGCGGAGGCCCGGACGACGCCGAGCGGCTCGATCGCCACCCCGCGCAGCGCGACGAGGGTGACCACGACCGAGGCGACCGGGACCACGACGAGGGCGAGGGCGGCGAGCGCGGGCATCGGCACGACGTCGGAGGGGAAGGCGTTGGCGTCCCAGATGGTGAAGGATCCGGCGAACCGCCGTGCCACCGCGAAGAGTCCGGCACCGGCCAGGAGGCCGAGGAGCGCGCCCGCGAGGGACTCGCCGGCCGCGATCCGCCGGGTCGTGGGGACGTCCGCGCCGACCAGCCGGAGCGCCGCGAGCCGCCGGTCGCGCTGTTCGCCGCCGAAGCGGACGGCGGTCGCGACGAAGACGAGCACCGGCAGCAGCAGGACGACGCAGGCGACGACCACGAGCAGGATCATGAAGGCGTTCATCGGCTCTTCGGGCACCGACCAGCCGAAGCGCTGGCCGCGCCCGTCGAAGTTGTCGGTGTCCAGGAAGTCGGCGTGGGCGACGTACCGCAGATCGGCCGGGCCGATGAGCCCGTCCTTGCCGAGGGTCCCGACCGCCTCGTAGGGGAGCCGTTCCTTGAGCAGGGCGCCCTCGGGGGAGTCGAGCAGGTCGCGGAGCGCGGGGGAGACCAGCATCTCGCCGGCCCGGGGGAACGCGGTCGCGCCCGGGGGGACCGAGGGCGCGTCGCCCTCGGGGCGCAGCAGCAGCCCGGAGACGACGTCGTCCCGGTAGACGGTGGCGCGGGTGAGGTGGAGAAAGGTGTCGGGCCCGGGGGCGGTGACCTCCCTGCTCCCGTCGACGGCGCGGACCGCCTCCCGCACCTCGCGCTGGAAGAGGATGTTCGGCAGCGAGGCGGCGAGCAGCAGCAGCGCCACCCCGAAGCCGACGCCGGTGGCGGTCAGCAGGGTGCGCAGCAGGCCGGGACGGCCGCCGGTGACGGCGAACCGGGCACCGAGCGTCAGGTCACGGGCCCAGGTGCGGAGCTTCATGCCGCCCACTCCGCGTCCCGCACCCGGCCGTCGCGCACGACGATCTCGCGGTCCGAGTAGGCGGCGACCCTGGCCTCGTGGGTGACGAGGACGACGGCGGCGCCGGTGTCCCGGGAGGCCTCGGTGAGCAGGCCCATGACCCGCTCGCCGTTGAGGGAGTCGAGGGCGCCGGTCGGCTCGTCGGCGAAGATCACCCGGGGGGCGGTGACGAGCGCGCGGGCGACGGCGACGCGCTGGCCCTGGCCGCCGGAGATCTCGCCGGGGCGCTGGGTCGCGACGCCGTCGACCTCCAGGCGGGCGAGCCACTCGACGGCCCTGGCCTCGGCGGCCCTGCGCTTCTCGCCGTTGAGGCGCAGCGGGAGGGCCACGTTCTCCACGCAGGTCAGCTCGGGGACGAGCTGGCCGAACTGGAAGACGAAGCCGAAGTCGGTGCGGCGCAGGGAGCTGCGCGCGGTGTCGGAGAGGGCGGTGAGGTCCCGTCCGTCGTAGGCGATGGTGCCCGCGTCGGGGCGGACGATCCCGGCCAGGCAGTGCAGCAGCGTGGACTTGCCGGAGCCGGAGGGGCCCATGACGGCGACGACCTCGCCGGCCCGCAGCGAGAAGTCGGCGCCCGCGAGCGCCGGGGTCGGCCCGTAGGCCTTGTCGAGGCCGGTCGCCCTGAGGAGCGGTGCGGAGGTCATCGGCGGGCCCTTCGTCCGTCGTGTCCGGGGAGGCGGGTGGTCATCGACGGACCTCCTCGGCGAGCCGGTCGAGCCGGGCGGCGGTCAGTTCCAGCCAGCGCAGGTCCGCCTCCAGGTGGAAGAGGGCGTGGTCGCAGATGAGCTGGTCGGCCAGGTCGCCGCCCTTCTTGCGCCGGGTGAGCTCGCGCATCAGGCGCAGGTGCTCGGAGCGCTGGGCGTCGAGGATCTCGTCGGCCCCGCGGCCGGTCAGCAGGGCCAGGACGACCTTGGTGTAGAGCGTGGACTGGAGGTACGGCTCCGGCTTCTCGGGGGTGGCGAGCCACTGGGCGACATCGGTGATGCCGGCCTCGGTGATGGCGTACCGCTTCCGCTCGGGGCCGCCGCCCGCCTCGACGCCGTCGACGACCACGAGGCCGTTCTTCAGGAGCCGGGACATGGTCGAGTAGACCTGCCCGTAGTGGAGCGGCCGGTCGTGGCCGAATCTGTCGTCGAAGGCGCGCTTGAGGTCGTAGCCGTGGCGCGGGCCGGACTCCAGGAGCCCGAGGAGGGTGTGACCGATGGACATGCCGGTCACTGTACATGGTGTGTATACGCGCGATGTATAGCGGAGGGGAGGTAAGCGGAATGGTCCCTTCATGCAACCGTTCGACGGATTTGCGCGTCGGTTTCTCTGGGCGTGGGTGCTGATTCTCACGTCATGAAAAGACGTGATCGGTCTCCTTTGTCCGTCCTGTCGGTGTTAGCTTGCTGAGCTGATCCGGTGCGCGGGCACACGCCGGAGTGCCGGGACACACGACGAGCGGAGCGACGGGACACATGGGCCGACCTGACACGGGCAAGGCGAAGAAGAGCGGCATACGCCGCCTCTTCTCCTGGAAGAAGCTCCTGGGCACCTTCATCGTGTGCTGCCTGCTCGGCATGGGCGCCCTGTACGTGGTCTACCTGATGGTCCCGGTGCCGACGGCCAACGCCGAGGCGACGATGCAGAGCAACATCTACAAGTACGCCAACGGCAAGATCCTCGGCCGCACCGGCGAGGTCAACCGCGAGATCGTCGGCCTCGACAAGATCCCCGAGCAGGTCCAGAAGGCGTTCGTCGCCGCCGAGAACAAGAGCTTCTACAAGGACAACGGCGTCGACATCAAGGGCACCACCCGCGCCGCCTGGTCCACCGTCACCGGCAAGGGCAAGCAGGGTGGCTCGACCATCACCCAGCAGTACGTCAAGAACTACTACCTGAGCCAGGACCAGACGGCGACCCGCAAGCTCAAGGAAATGGTCATCGCCCTCAAGGTCGACCAGAACATGAGCAAGAACGAGATCCTCGCCGGGTACATGAACACCAGCTACTACGGGCGCAGCGCCTACGGCGTCCAGGCCGCCGCCCGCTCGTACTACGGCGTCGACGCCTCCCGGCTCACCACCGCCCAGGGCGCCTACCTCGCCTCCCTGCTCCAGGCGCCCAACCAGTACGACTGGACCTCCGCGAACGCCACCGGCCGCAAGCTCGTCGAGGAGCGCTGGAACTACGTCCTCGACAACATGGTCGAGGAGGGCTGGCTCCCGTCGTCCGAGCGCGCCGGCATGAAGTTCCCCGTGCCGCAGAAGCCCAAGCCCCTCCCCGGCATGGAGGGCCAGACCGGCTACATCGTCGAGGCAGCCAACCAGGAGCTGATGCGCCAGGGTGTCAGCGAGGAGGACATCAAGGCCGGCGGCTGGACGATCACCCTCAACATCGACGAGAAGAAGCAGAAGGACCTCGTCAAGGCCGTCGACGAGGAGCTGGAGTCCAAGCTCGACCGCAAGGGCAACGAGAAGCACGCCGTCGTCCAGGCCGGCGCCACCTCCGTCGACCCGAAGACCGGCGCGGTCGTCGCCATGTACGGCGGCATCGGCGCCACCGAGCACTGGATCTCCAACGCGACCCGCCGCGACTACCAGCCCGCCTCCACCTTCAAGCCGCTCGTCCTCGCCTCCGCCGTCGAGAACCACGCGAAGACCCAGGACGGACGCCACATCGGCCTCGGCACGATCTACGACGGCACCAGCGGCCGCGACGTCGTGGGCAGCGACATCCCCTTCAGCCCGGAGAACGAGGACGACCGCAGCTACGGCCCCGTCACCGTCCAGCGGGCCACCAACAGCTCGATCAACTCGGTCTACGCCCAGATGATCGTCGACGTCGGCCCCGCCAAGGTGAAGAAGACCGCCCTCGCCCTCGGCATGAAGGACGGCAAGGACTTCCCCGAGGCCCCCGCCATCTCCCTCGGCGTCATGAACGCCTCCACCCTGGACATGGCCGGCGTCTACGCCACGCTCGACAACCACGGCAAGCGGGTCACCCCGACCCTGGTGAAGTCCGCCCAGCACAAGGACCGCACGGTCCGGGGCGCCGACGCGATCGGCGACCAGGTCATCACCCGCGAGGCCGCCGACACCGCCACCAAGGCCATGACCGGCGTCGTGCGCAGCGGCTCCGGCACCCGCGCCGCCGGGGACTACGCGGCCGCCGGCAAGACCGGCACCTCCGAGAACAACCGTTCCGCCTGGTTCGTCGGCTACACCCCCGAACTCGTCACCGCCGTCGGCCTCTTCGGCGAGGACGCCAAGGGCAACCAGGTCACCCTGACCAACACCATCAACCCGGGCCGCGCCAACGGCGGCCGGACGCCCGCGAAGATCTGGGGCGACTACACGACCCGCGCCCTGAACGGCGGCTCCGACGCGACGTTCGACCTGGAGACCGAGGGCACCGACCCGGTCGAGCCCGCCCCGGACCCCACCCCCACCACCGAGGCCCCCGAGGAGCCGACGGACGAGCCGACCACGGCCACGCCCGGCACCACGCCCCCGACCACGAGCGACCCCGTCACCACCCCGCCGGCCCCGACGACCGACCCGGTCACCACCCCGCCGGAGCCCACCGAGGAGCCGACGACCGACGAGCCGTCCCCGCCGCCCTCGATCGACCCGCCGGACGGCGGTGGCGGCACCGACCCCGGCGAGGGCGAAGGCGCCACCGGAAAGCCCCGCAACGGCCTGCCGGTACCCCGGTGACGTCGTAGCGCCGGTACGCGGACGCGCGGAAGGCCGGACCCCCTCGGGGGTCCGGCCTTCCGGCCGTCCGGGCGCGGCCCGCTCGTCGCTCAGGTACGGGTCGCCAGCTCGAACCAGACCACCTTGCCGCCCGAGAGCCGGGTCGCCCCCCAGCGCCGGGCCAGCCGGTTCACCAGGAAGAGCCCGCGCCCGCCCTCGTCCGTGTCCCGCGCCCGCCGCTGCCGGGGCAGCTGCGGCGAGTCGTCGCCGACCTCGCAGCGCAGCACGTCCGTACGGAGCAGCCGCAGGGTCACCGGCCGCTCCGCGTACCGCACGGCGTTCGTCACGACCTCGCTGATCAGCAGCTCCACCGAGTCCGTCAGGTCCTCCAGGTCCCAGCGGGCCAGCGCCCGCCGGGCGAGCCGCCGGGCCCGGCCCGGGGCCGCGTCCTCCGGATCCAGGAACCAGTACGCCACGTCGCTCGGCGCGATCCCGTCGAAGCGGGCCGCCAGCAGCGCGATGTCGTCGTCCCGGTCGCCCGGACCCAGCATGTCCAGGACGTCGTCGCAGAGCGCCTCCAGGGGCGGCGAGTGGTCCGGGCCGGTCAGCTGCGCGGTCGCCGCCAGACGCTCCCGCAACTGCTCGATCCCCGTCCACACGTCCCGCAGCCGCGACTCCACCAGACCGTCGGTGTAGAGCAGCAGCGTGGCACCGGCCGGGGCGTCCAGCTCGACCGCCTCGAAGTCCACCCCGCCCACCCCGATCGGGGCGCCCGGCGGCACCCGGAGGACCTCCGCGCGCCCGCCCAGGTGGAGCAGTATCGGCGGCGGATGGCCGGCGTTCGCCACCGTGATCCGGTGCGAGACCGGGTCGTACACCGCGTACATGCAGGTCGCCATCCGGTTCTCGCCGAGCCGCTGCGCCTGCTCGTCCAGGTGGTGCAGGACCTCCTGCGGCGGCAGGTCGAGCCCGGCCAGGGTCTGCGCGGTGGTGCGCAGCTGGCCCATGATCGCCGCCGAGGTCATGGAGTGGCCCATGACGTCCCCGACGACCAGGGCGACCCTGCTGCCGGGCAGCGGGATCGCGTCGTACCAGTCGCCGCCCACCCGGGCCGTCTCGGCCGCCGGGAGGTAGCGCGAGGCCAGCCGGACGCCGGTCGGCTGCGGCAGCGAGTCCGGCAGCATCGTCCGCTGGAGCTCGTCCGCGATGTACGCCTCCCGGCCGTACAGGACCGCCTTGTCGATGCCGAGCGCCGTGTGGGTGGCCAGCTGGGCCGCCACGAGCAGGTCGTTCGGCTCGAAGCCGGACCGCTCCGGACGGCGCAGGAACACGGCCGCGCCGATCACCCGGCGCCGACCGCGCAGCGGAGCCAGTATCGCCCGCAGCCCGCCGGGCAGCGGATGGTCGGTGCCGAGCAGCTCGGACAGCGCCTCCCGGGCGGCGGCGGAGTCGCCGAAGACCGGCCGCACCCCGCGCAGCACCTCGGCGAGCGCCCCGCCGGACCGCACCTCGCAGAGTTCGGCCGCGGGGGTCGGATCCGGATCGGGCACGAGGACGAGCTCCTCGGACTCCGGGTCCGTTAACCGCAGCCGGTCCGTCCGCCGCAGCCGCAGCACGAAGGGCGCCACCGGCCGCTCGTCGCCCACCGGCAGCGGATCGCGCAGGTAGACCAGGATCTCGTCGGAGAAGGTCGGCACGGTCGCCCGGCACAGGCCGAGGACGATCTCGTCCAGGTCGATGCCGCGGGCGATCCGCCGGGTGGCCGCCCCGACGAACCGCAGCCGCTCGCCCTCCCGCCGCGCCGAGGTGCCCCCGGCACCGCCGGACGGCTGCGGGGAGACGGCGACGGCCACGGCGCCGGAGCCGCCCGGGGCGCCGGGCCCGAGGGGCGCCGCGGGCGCGGCGGGCGCCGCCGGGGACTCCGTACCGGGGGCCGCCGCCCCGCCCGGCTGGGCGGGCACGTCGGGCAGGCCGGCCGCCGCCTCCTGGCGGGGTCGCGCACGTTCCTGCGGCCGGGCAGCCAGGGGCTGCCGGCCTTCGTGGGAGGTGGGATGCTCCGTCACGCGTGGGATTCCGTCCGTCCGGGCCGGTGGTGCGATGCACTCGCTCTTCTCGCCGATGCCGCGCCTTCGGCGGGGATAAACCCCTCGTATGCAGCGGATGTGGACGCTCCGCGAGTCGCGGCGACGACGGGGGTCGGAACACCCGGGCAGACGTCCGGCACTGCTCTCCCCCTCGTGGGTGACTGGCGGTCAGGTCCAGTGTGCTATTCGGTCGCTGACGTACTGTTCGGTAGCTCTGACGTGCTGTGCGGTGCCTCTCCGACGTGCGGAGGACGATCCTACGTTTGAACCCCGGGGGCGCATCAAGGGTCTCACGGCCCGGTCCGGGCCGGGGTGCGGTCCCAGTCCGCCGGCAGTTCCGGAACCCGCCACGCCGGATCCGGCCGCCAGTGCTCCCAGCCGTCCGCGAACGGCGGGCCCCACGCCCGGATCAGCTCCACCGCCCGCCGCCCGGCGGCCCGCACCTCCGCCGCCTGCTCCGGGCCCATCAGACCGGACCGCTGGGCCTGCGCGAACTCGTCCTCGTCCCGCCACAGCCAGCTGCGGTCGGGGTAGACGGAGATGTCGAGGAAGTGGTCCTCGGAGTCGAAGCCGCCGGACCAGCGGGTCCGGGGCTCCTCCAGGTTCACGTACCAGCTGCGGAAGCGCCAGCCGCGCTCCCAGAACAGCCACACCGACCACGGCTCGCCGGGCCGCGCCAGCTTCAGCACCCCGCTGCCGGCCCAGCGGGCCCGCTCGGTGGTGCGGGGAGCGGTGTAGCGGGTGGCGAGCGGCTCCTCGTGGACGGGGGTGCCGTCGGCGAGCACGGGCCGGACGCACTCGGTGCCGGGCGCCATCCAGACCGCGAGCAGCTCGGGCGTGTCCCGGACGACCGTCACCGGCCGGCAGATGTGCACCGCTCCGGTGCCGTTGCCGCGGTAGCGCCAGAGGACGTGGTCCCCCGGCGCCCAGTGCTGGAAGCCGCCCGATCCTGTCATGCGCAGATCTTAGGGGGTGCCTCGCCGGTCGGGCCGGGCTCCCGGTGCCTGGCACGCACGCTCGCCGCGTTGTCGTCGGTCGCCATGGCTCCGCCATGCCTCCCTCCTCCGCCTTGCGATCGCACGCACCAGGCACCGCTCGCTGATCCGGCCCGACCGGCGAGGCACCCCCTGGCGCGCTCCCACCGCCGCTGCGATCCGGGTCACGGACGAGCCAGGCAGCCCCTTGCTACGGGTGCGTCATCCGCAGCACGTCCAGCGCCTCGTCCAGCTGTTCCACCGTGAGGTCGCCCCGCTCGACGTAGCCGGACTCCAGGACCACCTCGCGGATGGTCTTGCGCTCCGCGAGGGACTTCTTGGCGACCTTCGCGGCCTCCTCGTAGCCGATGTACTTGTTCAGCGGGGTGACCACGGACGGCGAGGACTCGGCGTACTCGCGGGCGCGCTCGACGTTGGCCGTGATCCCGTCGACCGTGCGGTCCGCGAGCAGCCGGGAGGCGTTGGCCAGAAGCCGTACGGATTCCAGCAGGTTCTTGGCCATCACCGGCAGCATCACGTTGAGCTCGAAGTTCCCGGCCGCGCCCGCCACCGCCACCGTGGTGTCGTTTCCGGTCACCTGCGCGGCGACCATCAGGACCGCCTCGGGGATCACCGGGTTCACCTTGCCCGGCATGATCGAGGAGCCGGGCTGGAGGTCGGGGAGGTTGATCTCGGCGAGGCCCGTGCGCGGCCCGCTGGCCATCCAGCGCAGATCGTTGGCGATCTTGGTGAGCGAGACGGCGACGGTCCTGAGCTGACCGGACGTCTCCACCAGGCCGTCGCGGGCGCCCTGCGCCTCGAAGTGGTCGCGGGCCTCGGTCAGCGGCAGTCCGGTGGTCCGGGCGACCTCCGCGATGACGGCGGCGGAGAAGCCGGCCGGGGTGTTGATGCCGGTGCCCACCGCCGTCCCGCCGAGGGGGAGTTCGGCGAGCCGGAGGAGCGCGCCGCGCAGCCGCTCGACCCCGTACCTGACCTGCGCCGAGTAGCCGCCGAACTCCTGGCCGAGGGTGACCGGGGTGGCGTCCATCAGATGCGTGCGGCCGGACTTCACGACCTTCGCGAATTCGGCCGATTTTCGCTCCAGGGAGGCGGCCAGGTGCTCCAGCGCGGGGACCAGGTCGTGGGCGACGGCGCCGGTCGCCGCGATGTGGATGGAGGACGGGAAGACGTCGTTGGACGACTGCGAGGCGTTCACGTGGTCGTTGGGGTGCACCTCCCGGCCCTCCGGCAGCCGCTCGGTGGCGAGGGTGGCGATCACCTCGTTGGTGTTCATGTTGGACGAGGTGCCCGAGCCGGTCTGGAAGACGTCCACGGGGAAGTGCTCGTCCCAGCGCCCCTCCGCGACCTCCTCCGCCGCCGAGGCGATCGCCTCCGCGCGGTCCTGGTCGATCACCCCGAGCCGGGCGTTGACCTTCGCGGCGGCCGCCTTGATCCGGGCCAGGGCCTCGATGTGGGCGCGCTCCAGGCGCTGGCCCGAGATCGGGAAGTTCTCCACCGCCCGCTGGGTCTGGGCCCGCCACTTGGCGTGCGCGGGGACCCGCACCTCGCCCATGGAGTCGTGCTCGATCCGGAAGTCCCCGGCCCGCTCGCTGTCGTTCATCTTCTCCAACCTCCCGCAAAAGTTGAGCACTTGTCTTGTTCGATGTATTCCCAAGGCGCGTACCGGCCAGTAAAAACCGTGGGTAACCCCACTTCCAGGAGGCGCAATGACGCGCACCAGGTACAGATTCCGCCGGCCCGTCGCCGCCGTCGCCACGGCCGCCGCGGTCCTCGGAACGATGATCGCGGCCGCCGCCCCCGCCGGCGCGGCCGACACGACCGCGGGCACGAGGACCGCCGCCACCGCTTCCGTACCCCTTCCCCCCGCCCTGGAGACGATCCGGGCGGCCGAGGCCACCAGGATCTACGGAAGTCCCGAGGAGCGCCCGCTCGACCAGCGCAAGAGCGGCCTGATCTCGCTCGGCGACAGCGAGATCTCCGGCGAGGGCGTCGGCACCTACGAACCCCCCACCAACGGCCCCACCAACTGGTGCCACCGCTCGCCCGACGCCGCCATCCACCGCACCGGGATCGCCGCGGACCTCACGTTCAACGTGTCCTGTTCCGGCGCGTACAGCGGAAACATCAAGATCGGCGGATCCAAGCAGTACGCCGACGAACTCGTCCAGAGCGACAACCTCGCGATCAAGGCCCGCAACACCCGGATCAAGATGGTCCTGCTCGTCGCCGGGGCCAACGACGACCTCCAGTTCGGCCCGGTCATGACCGACTGCGTCACCCGCTACCTGCTGAGCCAGGGCGCCTGCGAGCCCAAGTACGCCCCCGGCTGGCAGGCCCGCGTCGACGGACTCGTCCCCAAGGTCGAGCAGACCGTCCGCGACCTCAGGACCGTCATGCGCGACGCCGGGTACGCCGACGGCGACTACAAGCTCGTCCTCATGGGCTACCCGAGCCCGATCGGCCCCGACTTCCGCGACAACCCGAACTTCCCCGGCAAGCTGGTCTGCGGCGGCCTGGGCTACGACTCCGACACCGTCTGGGGCCGCAACACCGCCGTCCCCGCCTTCGAGCGCGGGATGCGGAGGGCCGCCGCGTCCACCGGAGCCACCTACCTCGACAACTCCCGCCTCTTCCACGGCCACGAGGTCTGCATGGAGGACCCCTGGGCCCGGGGCCTCTACATCGACCTCTCCAAGCCCGGCCTCCCGGACGAGAACTCCGTCCGGCAGTCCTTCCACCCCAACGCGCGCGGGCACGCCGCCTTCGCGTCCTGCCTCACCCAGCTCTACGCCTCGGGCCTGCGCGAGGCGAGCTGCGCCGACGTCGACTCCACCGGGAAGCCCACCCTCTTCCCGCTCGCCTGGGACGACGTCTACCGGCCGCTGAGGAACCAGGCGACCGGCAACTGCCTGGACGTCGACGCCGCCACCAGCGCCAACGGCACCCGGGTCCTCGGCTGGGACTGCCACGACGGCCGCAACCAGACCTGGTGGTACGACTCCGCCCGGAAGACCGTCCACACCGGCCTCACCCAGGACCGCTGCCTGGACGTGCCCGACCTCCAGTACCGCGCCGGCACGGGCCTGATCCTCTGGAACTGCCACGGCGGTGCGAACCAGAAGTTCGTCCGCGACGGCGCCACCCTCCGGCCCGCCGCCGCGACCGGCATGTGCCTCACCCAGGGCGCGGCGAAGGAGCAGATCAGGCTCCGGGCCTGCGACGGCTCCGCGAACCAGAAGTTCGCGTAGCCCGTACCCCGTACGGAACGCCGCGGCCCCCGTCCGGTGCGGGACGGGGGCCACGGCTCAGAGCGCCTTCAGGCTCGTGCGGGCCAGCTCGTACGCGGGGAGCATCGCGCGGTGCTCACCGGTGTCCATCCCGGCGAGGTGGACGATGACCGTCCCCGCCGGGACGGCGACGGCGAAGGCCCGCTCCTCCTTGTCCTCGTCGAGGAGTGCGCTCCGCACCGTGTAGGTCACCTCGACGGCGGGCAGCGCGCCCGCCGTCGTCTCCCGGTACGAGGCGCCGGAGCCGCCCTTCTCCGCCTTCACGAACCCTTCGAGGGCGGCCCGGGCCGGGCCCTTCCCCGCCGTCCACACCCGCAGGAAGCCGACGTGACCGGCCGGCTTGGCGTCCACCTCGCAGCGGACGGTGGCCGGTCCCCGCCGGGTGAGCTCCGCGAAGTCCGGGTCCTCGGGCTCCTCGACCGCCTCCGGCTCCCAGGCCTTCGCGAGGGAGAAGGAGACCGGCAGCGCGCAGGCCGTCCCCGGCCCGCCGAGGGAGGCCGCCGCGACGGGCTTCGCGGCGGAGGCCTCCGCCGTCGGCCGGGCCCCCGGGGCGACCTCCGGGAGCGGCTCGGGGCCGCCGCAGCCGGTCAGCAGCGTCCCCGCCGCGAGGAGGGCGGGGACCAGGGGCCGTATCGGACGTCGCATGATCGTCAGCGTAACCGCGTACGGCCCCCGCGACCGACTCAGGAGAGCTTGCCGCCGTAGTCCGGCAGCTTGAAGGTGCGCTCGGCGTGACCGCCGACGAGGTCGGTGGTGTTGTTGCCGATGTTCGCGATGATCGTGTAGCCCTTGGCCTCGATCTCCGCGCGCTTCTCCGTCTTGTACGCGCTGACTTCGGCGAACAGGTCGGGCAGCGAGCGCACGTACAGGCCGTCGACCGGGTAGCCGGCCTTCTTCAGGTTCCAGTCGGTGAGCGAGTGGATGATCCCGGGCCGTGCGGTGACGAAGAAGACGGCCACCCCGCGCGCGTGGGCGTCCCGGACGAGGGCGCGGACCTCGGCGATGGCCGGGGTGGGCAGCTCCCAGAACGGGTGGAAGTCCGTCTCCAGGGAGCTGTTGTCGATGTCGAGGACGAGGGCCTGCTTCTCGCGCCCGGCGTCCTTCGCGCGCTCCTCGACGTACGGACGGGCCTCGGCGACGACGGCCGCCACGTCCCGGCGCCAGGTGCCGTAGTCGACGCCCGCGAGCGCGGCGGTCGACACCAGGTGGGCGTCCGGGTCGGAGGCGGTGGCGGCGGACGCGGCGGGCGCGGGCCCGACGACGAGGGCGGCGGAGAGGGCGAGGACGGCGGTGGAACCGGCGGCGGCGCGCCGGTGGCGGGGGGTGGAGGGCATGGGGGGCTCCCGAGAGGTCGACCGACTCAGTGGTTGACATGCTCACGGCCCATACTGACGGGTAGGTGACGGGAGGACTACCGGTCGGTAGCGACTTTCTGAGCGCCCGTCATCAAGAGGTGGCACCGCTTCCGGCGGGGTGACGTGCGTCCCGTTGTGGACGCGGTCCGGGGCCCCGGATGATCGGAGGACCGAACGGGAGGGAACGCCATGCGGTACGCCGAGGGGCCCAGCGTCCACTGCGACATCCACATCGGGGCGGCCGTGCCGCTGGTCTGGGAGCTGGTGACCGACATCCTGCTGCCCGCCCGCTTCAGCCCCGAACTGCGCCGCGCCGCCTGGCTCGACGGCGCGGAAGGACCCCGGGTGGGCGCCCGCTTCGAGGGCCGCAACCACCACCGGCTGCTCGGCGAGTGGCGGACCGTCTCCCACGTGACCGAGCTGGACGGCACGGGCGGGCGGCGGGTCTTCGCCTGGGCCGTCACGGACGCGGACGGCCGCTTCGGCGACCCGGCACCGGACCCGGCGCGGCCCATGGCGGCCTGGCGCTACGAACTCACCCCCGAGGACGGCGGCACCCGCCTCCGCCAGTCGGCCCGCCTCGGCCCGGCCCGCAGCGGCGTCTCCCTGTCCCTCGACCGGTGGCCGGACCGCGAGGAGGAGATCGTCGCCGCCCGCCTGGAGGAACTGCGCACGGGGATGGGGACCACCCTCGCGGGCATCA
Source organism: Streptomyces sp. NPDC098101 (assembly GCF_044760185.1). NCBI lineage: Bacteria > Bacillati > Actinomycetota > Actinomycetes > Kitasatosporales > Streptomycetaceae > Streptomyces > Streptomyces sp. NPDC098101. The sequence goes on from NZ_JBIWAS010000003.1 coordinate 714,273, forward strand.
AGTCCCTGGCGGAACGGGGCGCGTGAAGGGAAGAGCCCCCGCGCCGCTGACGGCCGGGGGCTCTCCGGGGTGCTGCCGCGGGCTCAGGCGAGCCCGGGACCGCGCACCGGGATGTGCGTGAACGTCGGCTCCGGGGCCGGGTTCTGGAAGAAGTCGTTGCCCTTGTCGTCCACGACGACGAACGCCGGGAAGTCCTCGACCTCGATCTTCCAGACCGCCTCCATGCCGAGCTCCTCGTACTCGACGACCTCGACCTTCTTGATGCAGTCCTGCGCCAGGCGCGCGGCCGGGCCGCCGATCGAGCCGAGGTAGAAGCCGCCGTGCGCGCCGCACGCGTCCGTGACCTGCTTCGAGCGGTTGCCCTTGGCCAGCATGACCTTCGAGCCGCCCGCCGCCTGGAACTGCTCCACGTACGAGTCCATGCGGCCGGCCGTCGTCGGGCCGAAGGAGCCGGAGGCGTACCCCTCGGGGGTCTTCGCCGGGCCCGCGTAGTACACCGGGTGGTCCTTCAGGTACTGCGGCATCTCCTCGCCCGCGTCCAGGCGCTCCTTGATCTTGGCGTGCGCGATGTCGCGCGCCACGACCAGCGGGCCGGTCAGCGAGAGCCGGGTCTTGACCGGGTACTTGGTCAGCTCGGCGAGGATCTCGTCCATCGGCTGGTTGAGGTCGATCCGCACCACGTCGGACGTCTCGTCGAGGTGCTCGTCGGTGGTCTCCGGCAGGAACCGCGCCGGGTCCGTCTCCAGCTGCTCCAGGAAGACGCCCTCGGCGGTGATCTTCGCGACGGCCTGGCGGTCGGCCGAGCAGGACACGGCGATGGCGACGGGCAGCGAGGCGCCGTGGCGCGGCAGGCGCACCACGCGCACGTCGTGGCAGAAGTACTTGCCGCCGAACTGCGCCCCGATGCCGATCTTCTGCGTCAGCTCGAAGACCTTCTCCTCCAGCTCCTTGTCGCGGAAGCCGTGGCCGGTCTCGGCCGAGCCCTCGGTGGGCAGCTCGTCCAGGTAGTGCGCGGAGGCGTACTTCGCGGTCTTGAGCGCGAACTCGGCGCTGGTGCCGCCGACGACGATCGCCAGGTGGTACGGCGGGCAGGCGGCCGTGCCGAGCGAGCGGATCTTCTCCTCCAGGAACTTCATCATGGAGGCCTCGTTGAGGACCGCCTTGGTCTCCTGGTAGAGGAAGGACTTGTTGGCGGAGCCGCCGCCCTTGGCCATGAAGAGGAACTTGTACGCGCCGCCGTCGGTCGCGTACAGCTCGATCTGCGCGGGCAGGTTCGAGCCGGTGTTCTTCTCCTCCCACATGGTCACCGGGGCCATCTGCGAGTACCGCAGGTTCAGCTTGGTGTACGCGTCGTAGACGCCCTTGGACAGGGCCTCCTCGTCGCGGCCGGAGGTCAGCACGTTCTGGCCGCGCTTGCCCATGACGATCGCGGTGCCGGTGTCCTGGCACATCGGCAGGACGCCGGCGGCGGCGATGTTCGCGTTCTTGAGGAGGTCGAGCGCGACGAACTTGTCGTTCGAGGACGCCTCGGGGTCGTCGATGATCCGGCGCAGCTGCGCGAGGTGCGCCGGGCGCAGGAAGTGCTGGATGTCGTGGATCGCCTCGGCGGCCAGCCGCCGCAGCGCCTCCGGCTCCACCTTGAGGAACGTACGCCCGTCGGCCTCGAAGGTGGAGACGCCTTCGGCGGTCACCAGGCGGTAGGGCGTGGTGTCCTCTCCCAGGGGGAGCAGATCGGAGTACGAAAACTCTGGCATGACGGCGGTCATTCCTCACTCGGCGGGCGGCGGCGCCGCCTCCGTTGGCAACGCGCCCTCCAGCGTAGAACGCCCCCGTTCCGCCGATCCTGTGAGGTAAGGCTCACTTGGCGCGCGCCCCGTCGGATCCGGTCTCGTCCACAGGTCCCGGCCCCGCCCCCTGGTCGCGATCTATCGCGTTTCGCTAGGCTGGCTCCGTGGACCTCGAAAAGCAGCCCGAACCCGAGAAGCAGCCGCAGCCGCAGCGGTCGGCCGCACCCGCCGAGACCGCCCCCGCGGGGCCCGCCTTCGCCGATCCGCAGGGCTCGCTGCGGGCCTCGGACGCGGACCGGGACCGGATCGCCGACATCCTCAGGGACGCCCTGGCCGAGGGGCGGCTCGACGCCGAGGAGCACTCGGACCGGATCGACGCGGTCTACCGGGCCAAGACGGTCGGGGAGCTGGAGCCGATCGTCCGCGACCTGCCGGCCGCCCGGACCTCCCGCCCCGAGCCCGAGCCGGCGTACTCCTACGGCCCCGACGACCAGGACGGCGCCCCGGACAACCTCGTCGCGATCTTCTCCAGCACCACCCGCAAGGGCCGCTGGCGGGTGAGCCGCCGGACGAACGCCTTCGCGCTCTTCGGCAACATCGAGATCGACCTGACCGAGGCGATCTTCGCCCAGCGCCTGACCACGATCAACGCCACCTCCATCTTCGGCAACGTCGAGGTGCGGGTCCCGGAGAACATCAGCCTGCGCGGCAACGGCAGCGGGATCTTCGGGAACTTCGAGGTCGTGACCCTGGAGGGCGTCGACCCGCAGGCCCCGGTCGTCGTCATCAACGGCTACTCGGTCTTCGGGAACGTCGAGGCGCGGCCCAAGCGCGGCAAGTGGATCACGGACCTCCAGGGCAAGCTGCGCAAACACCTCGGCCACTGACGGACGTTCGCGAGCGGGGAGCCCCTTCGGGCGGATGACCGGAATGCGTCTCCGGGCCTCCGCAGTGCGGAACGGCGCGGCACCCAGTGCATAGGCGCGCGCACAGCGGGTAAGGCTCGTGGCATCGCCTCTCGCTCGCGAAGTCGTCGTCAGTCGTCAGGAGTAGACCGTGCTGCAACTGCCGCATCAGCCCCTCCAGGCCGTCGCCGTCCCCCCTCCCCGTACCCCGGCCCGCGAGGACGAGGGCGGCCCGTGGCACGCGGAGGCGGTGTGCCGCCGTGACGAGGCAGGACTCTTCTTCGCCCCCTCCAAGGAGCCGACGGCCGCGCGCCTCGCCCGCGAGGAGGCCGCCAAGCGGGTCTGCGCGCGCTGTCCCGTGATGGTCGAGTGCCGCGAGCACGCGCTGCTCCAGCCCGAGCCGTACGGGGTGTGGGGCGGGCTCACGGCGGCCGAGCGCCGCGTCGTCCTCGCCCGGCGCCGACGGCGCGAGGTGGAGCTGAGGAAGGCGGCCGCGACCGAGCGGATCGCCCAGGCGGGCTGACGGAGGAGCGGAGAGTTCCGCCGGCCCGTACGGGAAGGGGCGCCCCCACCGCACATGGGGGCGCCCCTCTTCGTACCGTCCGGCGGGCGGGCGACCGCCCCCGGCCTACTTGGCCCGGTCGAAGTCGATCTTGCTGTACGCGCGCAGCTTCGAGAGCCGGTGCGTGGAGTCGATCTGGCGGATCGTGCCGGACTTCGAGCGCATCACGAGGGACTGCGTGGTCGCCGTCTCGGCGCGGTACCGCACCCCGCGCAGCAGCTCGCCGTCCGTGATGCCGGTCGCGACGAAGAAGACGTTGTCGCCGCTGACCAGGTCGTCCGTGGAGAGGACCCGGTCCAGGTCGTGGCCCGCGTCGAGCGCCTTCTGCCGCTCGGCGTCGTCCTTCGGCCACAGCTTGCCCTGGATCACGCCGCCGAGGCACTTGATGGCGCAGGCGGAGATGATGCCCTCGGGGGTGCCGCCGATGCCCATGAGCATGTCGACGCCGGTGCCCTCGCGGACGGCCATGATCGAACCGGCGACGTCGCCGTCCGAGATGAACTTGATCCGGGCCCCGGTCTCGCGGATCTCCTTGACGATGCCCTCGTGGCGGGGGCGGTCCAGGATGACGACCGTGATGTCCTCGGGCGAGGAGTTCTTCGCCTTGGCGACCCGGCGGATGTTGACCGAGACGGGGGCGTTGATGTCGACGAAGTCGGCGGCCTCCGGGCCGGTGACCAGCTTGTCCATGTAGAAGACCGCGGACGGGTCGAACATGGTGCCGCGGTCGGCGGCGGCCAGGACGGCGATCGCGTTCGGCATCCCCTTGGCGTTCAGGGTGGTGCCGTCGATCGGGTCGACCGCGATGTCGACCTCGGCGCCGGTGCCGTCGCCGACCCGCTCGCCGTTGAACAGCATGGGCGCTTCGTCCTTCTCTCCCTCGCCGATGACGACGACGCCGTCCATCGAGACGGTGGAGATCAGGGTCCGCATGGCGTTGACCGCCGCGCCGTCCGCGCCGATCTTGTCGCCCCGGCCGACCCAGCGTCCGGCGGCCATGGCGGCGGCCTCGGTGACGCGCACCAGTTCGAGGGCGAGGTTGCGGTCGGGGGCCTCGGGAGAGACCTCCAGTTCGGGCGGGAGGGTGTGCTCGGTCATCGTTGCGCACCTTTCTGTACGGCGACGGCCGGAAAATAAGAGGGTGCTGCGACTCTATCGTCAGGTCGACAAATTGAGCAGAGGGGCCCACGTATGAGCGCGGGACCGTGATGCGACCATGGGGGGCGTGGCAGGTATGCGAGGCAGGCAGACGGTACGCGGGATGTTCCAGTCCCTCGGTGTGATCATGGTCGCCGCGGGCGTGATGTATCTCTTCATCCCGCACGACGAGCACGCGGACCCGGTGAAGGCGAAGGACTACCGGGTCGAGCTCCTGACGGCCCAGCGGGCGGCGCCGTACCCGGTGCTGGCCCCCGAGGGCCTCGACGAGGGCTGGAAGGCGACGGTCGTCTCGTACAAGCGCGAGAACGCCGACGCCTGGCAGCTCGGCTTCCTCTCCCCGGACACGCAGTACGTGGCCGTCCACCAGTCGACGGCGGAGCCGGGCACGTTCGTGCCCAAGGTGACGCAGAAGGCGAAGGACACCGGGAAGACCCAGACGGTGGCCGGCCAGGTCTGGCAGCGCTGGGAGGGCCCGAAGTACGACGCGCTCGTGCGGACCGAGGGCGGCGCGACAACCGTGGTGACCGGCACGGCGTCCTTCGAGCGGCTGGCCGAGATGGCCGGCTCGCTCCGGTCGCGGAAGGTCTGAGCGGTACGTCCGCGCGGACGTACGGAAAAGGGCCCCGCACTCGTGGAGTGCGGGGCCCTTCGCCGTGCCCGTACGGGCCGTGGTCACCGGTCTCAGACGGTGGTGACGACCTCGTCGAAGGAGAGGCGCGGGGAGCGCGGGAACCAGGCCTCCTCGCCCGGCTTGCCGATGTTGACGACCATCAGCGGGGTGTGGTCGGCGTCGAGGAACTCCTTCTGGACGCCGGCGAAGTCCAGGCCGGTCATCGGGCCGGCGGCCAGGCCGGCGGCGCGGACGCCGACGATGAAGTACGCGGCCTGGAGGGCGGCGTTCAGCAGGGCGGACTGCTCGCGGACCGGGCGCTCGGCGAAGAACATGTCCTTGGCCTGCGGGAAGTGCGGGAGCAGCGCCGGGAGCTCCTCGTGGAACTCGTTGTCGGCGGAGAGGATCGCGACGAGCGGCGCGGTGGCGGTCTTGGGACGGTTGCCCTCGGCCATGTGCTTGACCAGGCGCTCGCGGGCCTCGGGGGAGCGGACCAGGGTGATGCGCAGCGGGGTCTGGTTGAAGGCGGTGGGGCCGTACTTCACCAGGTCGTAGATCGCCTGGACCTGCTCGTCGGTCACCGGCTCGTCGGTGAACGTGTTGGCGGTGCGGGCCTCGCGGAAGAGGAGGTCCTGGGCGGCGGGGTCAAGGGCGAGAGACATGCTGCGTACCTTCCGGACTGCACAAAACTGCACAAGGTGGGGGTTGCTCGTACAAAGTTCGAGCGACGTCCCCGACAGTACGCCCATGATTGGTGAAAGTTCAACTATCCAATCCGGATAGTGATCCGGTTCACTCGTGAGTCTACGCCAGGACGGGCCCGGCCCGAAAGGGCGCCGGGGGTGCGGGTGGCGATGCGGGTCGCCGGTGCCGGTCGTCGGTCGCCTGTGCCGACCGCGTCTCCGTCCTCGTGGGCCACCGCCCGTGCCGGTGCCGTCCGTGTTCTGCTCCCGTCCCCGTAGGTCACTCCCCGTCGCCGGTGCCGTCCTCGCCGTCCGCGTCCGCCGCCAGCGCGGCGTCCAGGCGGGCCCGGGCGCCCTCCAGGCGGAGCCGGCAGACCTTCGCCAGCTCCTCGCCGCGCTCCCAGAGCGCGAGGGAGCCCTCCAGGGTGGTCCCGCCCGCTTCGAGCCGCCGGACGACCTCGATCAGCTCGTCCCGCGCCTGCTCGTAGCCGAGCGCCGCCTCGTCCGTGTCCTTGCGCGTACCCGTTGCCATGTGCGTCGTCCTTCTGCCGATGTGCTGGTGGACCGTCGATGTGCTGGTGGACCGTCGGTGTGCTGGTGGAGGGGAGGGGCCCGCGGCCGCTCAGCCGGAGTCCGCCACGCGCCGTACCGCGAAGTCGCCCTCCGCGACCCGGGCCCGCAGCTCCTCGTCCCCGGCGACCTCCTCCGGGGAGCGGACCACCGTGCCGTCCGCCCGCTGGAGCACCGCGTACCCCCGCTCGAGCGTCGCCGCGGGCGACAGCGCCCGGACCCGCGCCCGGGTGTGCGAGAGCTCCGAGTCGGCCCGGTCGAGGAGGTGGCCGAGGACTCGCCGGCTCCGGGCGAGCAGCGCGGACACCTCGTCCTCGCGGACCTCGACCATCCGCAGCGGCCGCTCCATGACGGGCCGCGCGAGCGCGTGCGCCAGGCCGCGCTCCTCCCGGTCCAGGAGCCCCTGCACGGTCCGCAGCGCCCGGTCGCGCAGCCCGCGCACCCGCTCCAGCTCCTCGCCGACGTCCGGGACGACCTTCTTGGCCGCGTCCGTCGGCGTCGAGGCGCGCAGGTCGGCCACCAGGTCGAGCAGGGGCGAGTCCGGCTCGTGCCCGATCGCGGAGACCACCGGCGTACGGCAGTCGGCCACGGTCCGGACGAGCTGCTCGTCCGAGAACGGCAGCAGGTCCTCGACGCTGCCGCCGCCCCGGGCCACGACGATCACGTCGACGTCCTCGTCCGCGTCGAGCTCCCGGACCGCCTGGACGACCTGGGGGACCGCCTTCACGCCCTGTACCGCGACGTTGCGCACCTCGAAGGCGACGGCGGGCCAGCGGCGGCGCGCGTTCTCCAGGACGTCCCGCTCGGCCGCCGACGCGCGGCCGCAGACGAGGCCGATCCGGCGCGGCAGGAACGGCAGCGGCTTCTTCCGGTCGGGCGCGAACAGCCCCTCGGCCGCCAGGGACCGCTTCAGCTGTTCGAGCCGGGCGAGCAGCTCCCCGATTCCGACCGGCTTGATCTCGGCGGCCCGCAGCGACAGCTGCCCGCGCGGCGCGTACCACTCGGGCTTGGCGTGCACGACGACCCTGGCCCCCTCCGACACGACGTCCGCGACCGCGTCGAAGACCTGCCGGTAGCAGGTGACGCCGACGGAGACGTCGTGCGAGGGGTCCCGGAGCGTCAGGAAGACGACCCCGGCGCCGGGGCGCCGCGACAGCTGCGTGATCTGCCCCTCGACCCAGACGGCCCCGAGCCGGTCGATCCAGCCCCCGATCATCCGGGAGACCTCACCGACGGGAAGCGGCGTTTCGGCGGACGTAGTCAGAGCCATGGACCGAGCGTAACGGCGCGGTACGACAACGTCAGGACGGCGGACGGGGGCGGGAGGGCCGTACGGAGCGGGCTTACGGGGTGGGGGCGGCCGTATGGGGCGGGGGTGGCCGTACGGGGCGAGGGTGGCCGTGCGGGGCGAGGCGCGACGCGGGCGCCGCTCCCGTACGACCTCCGCCCGTGCTCACCGGGCCCGTACGCCCCCGCCCGTACGCCTGCCCCCGCGCCCGTACGCCCCCCGCCCGTACTCACCGCGTCCGCGAAGCCCCCTGGACGGCCAGGGCCACCAGGCCGACGCCCAGCCACACCACGCCCACCACCTGGGCCGCCGCCGAGGCCTCGACGATCACCGCGACCAGGATCGCGGCGCCGACGACCGGCGCCACCACGTGCTTCAGCACGTGCGGCGGCCCCTCCGCCCTCCGTACGGCGAACCAGCCCACCACGCTCGCGTGCAGCAGGACGAAGGCCGTGAGCGCGCCGACGTCGACCACCGACACCAGGTGGTCGAGGCCGTCGTCCCGCCGGGCCGCCCACACCGCCGCGACCATCGTCACCGTGGCCGACACCAGCAGCGCCACGCGCGGCACGCCCCCGTCCGTACGGGCCAGCAGGTGCGGCAGCCGCCGGTCGCGGCCCATCGCGAAGAGCAGCCGCCCGCCGGCCGCCTGCCCGGCGAGCGCCGCGAAGGCCGCGCCGATCGCCTTGGAGGCGGCCACCAGGTCGTGCAGCCAGTCCCCGACCGAGGTGTCCACGGCGTCGTAGAAGGCGGACCCCTGCTTGCCGGGGTCGGCGGCCAGCTCGGCCGAGGAGACCGGTTCGAGCAGCGCCACCAGCCAGGTCTGCGCCACGAAGAGCACGCCCGCGAGCGCCAGGCAGAAGAGCAGCGCCCGCGCCACCTTCGCCGAGCCGCCCGTGACCTCCTCCGCGAAGGAGGCGATCGCGTCGAAGCCCAGGTAGGAGAGGACGGCGACCGAGACCGCGCCGAACACCGCCGCGAGCGAGAACGACGCGTCGCCGGTCAGCGGCGACCACCAGTCGCGCTGCGCCCCGTCCCGTACGAGCACCACCACCGCCGACGCGACGAAGACGAGCAGGACGGCGATCTCCATCGCGAGCACCGCGAAGCCGACGCGGGCCGCCGCCCGGACGCCCCACAGGTTGAGCAGGGTGGTGAGGACCACGGCGATCCCGGTCCACACCCACCGGTCGACCGCCGGGACCAGCGCCTCCATGGCGATGCCCGCGAAGAGGTAGGCGACGGCCGGGATCAGCAGGTAGTCGAGCATCGCCATCCACCCGGCGACGAAGCCCGGCCCCTCCCCGAGCCCCTTGCGGGCGTACGTGAAGACGGAACCGGCCTGCGGGGCGACCCGCACCATCTGGGCGTAGCTGAACGCCGTGAACGCCATGGCGACCGTCGCCACCACGTACACGAGCGCGACCGCGCCGTGCGACTTGGCGTCGAGCGTCCCGAAGACGCCGACCGGCGCCATGGGCGCGATGAAGAGCAGTCCGTAGACGACCAGGTCGCGGAACCCGAGGTTCCGGCGGAGCCCCGTGTGGTCCGTACCGCCCCCGTCGCCCTTGTTCCCGCCCGCCGCCACCTGCGATTCCTCGGCCATGGGGTCAGTTTCGGCCACGACGGCGGCCGAACCGCTGAGCGACGCGGCCGTGGCGGGACGGCGGCGCGGACGCCCGCCCGGGGCGCCCGCCGACGCGGGCGCGCGGGGACGCGGCCTTACGATGGGACGCATGACTGCAACGCCCGCGCCGACGCCCGATTCCGCCTCCGCGACGAACCGCCCGAAGCGTGTCCTGCTCGCCGCTCCCCGCGGCTACTGCGCGGGCGTGGACCGTGCCGTGATCGCGGTGGAGAAGGCCCTGGAGCAGTACGGGGCCCCGATCTACGTCCGGCACGAGATCGTCCACAACAAGTACGTCGTCCAGACCCTGGAGCGGAAGGGCGCGATCTTCGTCGACCAGGCGACCGAGGTGCCGCCGGGCAACATCGTGATGTTCTCCGCGCACGGCGTCGCCCCGACCGTCCATGAGGAGGCCCGGCAGGGCCGGCTCGCGACCATCGACGCCACCTGCCCGCTGGTCACCAAGGTCCACAAGGAGGCCGTCCGCTTCGCCAAGGAGGACTTCGACATCCTCCTCATCGGCCACGAGGGCCACGAGGAGGTCATCGGCACCTCCGGCGAGGCCCCCGACCACATCCAGCTGGTCGACGGCCCCGAGGACGTCGCCAAGGTCGAGGTCCGCGACCCCTCCCGGGTCGTCTGGCTCTCCCAGACCACGCTGTCGGTGAGCGAGACGATGGAGACGGTCGACGCGCTGAAGGAGAAGTTCCCGCAGCTGATCTCCCCGCCGTCCGACGACATCTGCTACGCCACGCAGAACCGCCAGACCGCGATCAAGGAGCTGGCCGGGCAGGCCGACCTGGTGATCGTCGTCGGCTCGAAGAACTCCTCGAACTCGATCCGCATGGTCGAGGTCGCCAAGCAGGCCGGCGTGCCCGCCGCATACCTCGTGGACTTCGCGAGCGAGATCGACGAGGCCTGGCTGGAGGGCGTGACCAGCGTCGGCCTCTCCTCCGGCGCCTCCGTCCCGGACGTCCTGGTGCAGGAGGTCCTGGAGTGGCTGGCCGAGCGCGGCTACGCGGACGTCGAGATCGTCAAGACGGCCGACGAGTCCCTGACCTTCTCGCTCCCCAAGGAGCTCCGCAACAAGGACCTGCGCGCCGTGGCGGAGCGGCTCGGCGCGGGCGGGCCGGCCGAGAAGTAGCCCGGCCGGCCGGTCGCGCGCCGACCCGGTCGAGGAGTAACGGGCCGCCCCAGCCCTTACGGTGGGTCCATGAACGTCTTCGGAGTGGACATCGGCGGCTCGGGCATCAAGGGCGCTCCCGTGGACCTGGAGCGCGGCGCGCTCGCCGAGGAGCGCCACAAGGTACTGACCCCGCAGCCCGCCACGCCCGACGGTGTGGCGGGCTGCGTCGCGGAGGTCGTGGCGCACTTCGGCTGGACCGGCCCGGTGGGGGTGACCTTCCCCGGCGTGGTGACGGGCTCCACGATCCGTACCGCCGCGAACGTGGACAAGTCCTGGATCGACGTCGACGCGGGCGCGCTCATCGGCGAGCGCATCGGGGGCCTTCCGGTGACCGTCCTGAACGACGCGGACGCGGCCGGGATCGCGGAGATGACCTTCGGCGCGGGCCGGGGCCGCAAGGGCACGGTGATCGTGCTGACCCTCGGCACGGGCATCGGCTCGGCCCTCTTCGTGGACGGCCTGCTCGTCCCGAACACGGAGCTGGGGCACCTGGAGCTCAAGGGCCACGACGCGGAGAAGCGGGCCTCGACGAAGGCCAAGGAGGACGAGGACCTCAGCTGGGAGCACTGGGCGACCAAGCGGGTCCAGAAGTACCTCGCGCACGTGGAGATGCTGTTCTCGCCGGAGCTCTTCATCATCGGCGGCGGCGTCAGCCGCAAGGCGGACAAGTTCCTGCCGCTGATCGAGGGCATCCGCGCGGAGATCGTCCCGGCGGAGCTGGAGAACAACGCGGGGATCGTGGGGGCGGCGATGGCGGCGACGGCGGCGGCGGGAAGGGCGTAGGGGCCACCGGGGCGGCCCGGCGGCTCACCGGGCCTTGGCGGCTTTGGCGGCCTTGGCGTTCTTGGTCACGGGGGCGACGGGGCCGACGGACGCGGCGGTCCCGGTGGTCCTGCCGGTCCCGGTGGCGGTCCGGGCGCGCTGCTGGCGCCGCCCCATGTCCCGCACCTTCCGGACGCTGGCGATGACGCCGGCGACCAGGGTGCCGCCGTACAGCCATCCGGCGTGCACGGCGAGGGCGGTCACGACGGCCATGGCCTGGCCGCCGAGGCCGCCCGTGCCGCCCGCGATGGGCAGGACGCCGACGGCGAAGGCGATGGGGACGGAGATGGGGGCGGTGACCAGGTCGGCGGTACGGACCCAGAGCGCGGTCAGGGCGCTGACCGGCAGGAACAGCAGCCCGTAGGCGACGGGGGAGCCGTCGAGGAGCAGCAGGTCGAGGAAGCCGACCGTCAGCATGACGGCGGAGGCGAAGAGCCCGGCGCCGAGCCCGGTGAGCCGGGGCGCGGGCAGCCGCCGCAGGGCGAGGACGACGGGGGGCACGGGCCGGCCGCCGGGCCGCCGTCCGGGGACGGCCCCGGGGGCGCGGCCGGGAGCGCCCGGCGCCGGGGCCCGCTCGACGCGGGCGCCGCCGGGGGTACGGGGGGCTCTGCCGGTCACGCGGTACACGGCGGCGCCCTCCACGGGCGGTCCGGAGGGCGCGGCGGGCGGCGGGGCGGCGGCCGGTGAACCGGACGTTTTCGGCCGTCGGCGCCCCTGGGGCTGACTTGTCCTGTGCTGCTCCACCCGACCAACGTAGGTCGGGAGGGGGCGGGAAACAGGTCCGGGACACGCCCTTTGGGTGACCTTGCCCCCGAGAACGACCGAAGGCGGGCGTCACTGGCCGGTTCGCCCCGCCCGTAAACTGGGGGATCGGCCCACCATCCACACTTCAGGAAGTCGCCACCGTGTCGCTCACGATCGGAATCGTCGGTCTGCCGAATGTCGGCAAGTCGACCCTGTTCAACGCCCTGACCAAGAACGACGTGCTGGCGGCCAACTACCCGTTCGCCACGATCGAGCCCAACGTCGGCGTCGTCGGCGTCCCGGACGCCCGGCTGACCAAGCTGGCGGAGATCTTCGGCTCGCAGCGCGTGCTCCCGGCGACGGTCGACTTCGTCGACATCGCGGGCATCGTGCGCGGCGCGAGCGAGGGCGAGGGACTCGGCAACAAGTTCCTGGCGAACATCCGCGAGTCGGACGCGATCTGCCAGGTCATCCGCGCCTTCAAGGACGAGAACGTCGTGCACGTCGACGGCAAGGTCTCGCCGAAGGACGACATCGAGACGATCAACACGGAGCTGATCCTCGCGGACCTCCAGACGATCGAGAAGGTCCTGCCGCGCCTCCAGAAGGAGATGCGGATCAAGAAGGACACGGCGCCCAAGGTCGCCGCCGTCGAGGCCGCCCAGGCGATCCTGGAGAAGGGCGACACCCTCTTCTCGCAGGGCATCGTCCAGGGCTCGGAGAAGGCGGAGCTCCTCCACGACCTGCACCTGCTGACGACGAAGCCGTTCCTCTACGTGTTCAACGTGGACGAGGACGAGCTGACGGACGACGCCTTCAAGGCCGAGCAGAGCGCCCTGGTCGCCCCGGCGGAGGCGATCTTCCTGAACGCCAAGCTGGAGCAGGACCTGGCGGAGCTGGACGAGGAGGACGCCATGGAGCTCCTCCAGTCCGTCGGCGCCGAGGAGCCCGGCCTCGCCACCCTCGCCCGCGTCGGCTTCGACACCCTCGGCCTCCAGACCTACCTGACGGCCGGCCCCAAGGAATCCCGCGCCTGGACGATCAAGAAGGGCGCCACGGCCCCCGAGGCGGCCGGCGTCATCCACACCGACTTCCAGAAGGGCTTCATCAAGGCCGAGGTCATCTCCTTCACCGACCTCGTCGAAACGGGCTCGGTCGCCGACGCCCGCGCGGCGGGCAAGGCGCGGATGGAGGGCAAGGAGTATGTGATGCAGGACGGGGACGTGGTGGAGTTCCGGTTCAACGTGTGAGCGGATCATTGCTGCGAGCCAAGCGCTCCGCCGCGTTCACCTGTGACAGGGGTCGGCTTTTCCGGAAGTCGGCCCCCTGTTGTCTCCCGCGCCGAGATGTGTCGATAGTGGCACGTCATCCGGTACCACTACCGGGGAGGGGCAAGGACATGTCCACCACTGCGATTGAAGCCCGCAAGGCACTCTTTCCGCTGATCAAGAAGGTCAACGACGATTACGAGGCCATCGAGATTTTCTCCGAGCACGGCAATGCGGTGTTCGTCTAGGCCGAAAACTAAGCGGTGCTGCGTGAAGGCTCGTACCTCCTGGGCCCTCCGGCGAACGGACGCCGGTTGCTCAAGGCCTACGAGAACGCCCTGAGCAACATCAACGTGTCCGAGCGAGAGCTGATCGACTCCGTTTCGCCGAGGCACGTGGCGCGTGAGGGCGCCGAGTGAGTTTGTCTTCGGCCAGGGCTGGGAGGACTGCACGTCCTGGCTAAAGAACGACCGCAAGATGCTCGCCCGGATCAACGAGCTTATCGAGGACGTCAAACATGACCCCTTCGCGGGGAACGGTAAGCCCAAGCTGCTGAAGTGCCACTTGCCAAGATCTTGGTCGCGCCGGATCGACGACGAGCATCGCCTTGTCTACGTGGCCGCCGATAAGGAAGCGGTCATTCTCGCAGCTTGCTATCGCTACTGACATTCGGCGCTTTTTCTTGTGGGTGTGGGCCCGGCGGTAAATTCCAACCACGGAAGGTGCTGCTCAGTCCACAGTCGGCGAGTTTTGTTACCTGTGGATTGCTGCGATCGGGAATCGAATCGTGAGCAACTTGGAGAAACTTCTGGAAGACTGACCGCCGGGTGCTGCCGCCGGTCAGCCGGAACTCAACTTGACCTCAACCTGGGTGACTAGGTCGCGGCACTTCGTGGTGTTCTTGAAGAGCGGTGCGAGATAATTGTTTGAGTAGGTGCTCTCGATGGCCCCGGTTAGGTGGTCAAGGGCGATTCCGGTCACTTTGTGGACCTTCTTGATCTCCTTTTCCCAGTCGTATTTTGCGTCGTTGATCTTGTCCATTCTGAGCTGATTGAAGACCAGCTGCAGCACGATCCTGTTTCCGTGTGCGGCCACGGCGAACTCTCTGTCGACAAGATCCTTCCGGCGATCGGTCAAGTCCGCATCAACCGCACGCATCACCTGGACGCAGCGCCATACCCGGTGCGCGCTGGTCCCGCTGTTGAACAGGTTTGTGTAAGGTGCTCGTTCGGTATTTTCGGACAGGCGACCAACCGCACTCTTCGCCAGAACCGTGTAGTACGGATTGTTGTGCGCGCAGGCGAGGGCGACGATTGCATCTTCGACCGTGCAGCCGTCGCTTTCTGCGGGTACGTTTTCTCCACGCTTGACAGAGTATTGCTTGCGCAGTGACAGGAGCATGTCCCGACGAATGCGTTCCTGCTGTTGGTCAAGCGCGACGAAGTCGCGGCTCTCGACGCTGTTTTGTGTGTTCGTCGCCCGAGTCACAGCTGTGGCGAAATCAGGTGGGCACCCCTCGAGCGAGATGAATCGGACCCATACGCGAGCCTCTTCGAGGGACTTTTCCTCCTTCTTCGTGGCCCGGTGAATGCTTGCCACAGTCTGAGCTCCGTTGACCACACTCACGCCCTCGATCGTGAAGTCCCCGTAGGCGTGAGTAGAGCCACCGCGAGGTGTCTTCTTGATCGACTCACATAGTGCGGTAATTCCATTATTGAAATACCAGAAGTTCTCGCCCTGAGTGAGCAGTGTGTGGGTCAATCCCTCGTTCACCTCGGTATTTCCGAGCGACTTGCGCAGGTTCTGCGAGAAGAGTCGGTCGCCGTGTTGTTCGAACCATGAGGCGATTTCCGTTGCCTGAACAAGTCCGTAGTACGCCTGATACGGAAGGTCGACCTTGCCCCACTGCTCGATAGGCACGACCAGTTCGATCCTTGGTCCTGCTGTCCCTTCGACCACCATGGAGTGAAATTCTCGTAGGCCGAGCACTTCCAGGGTGACTACTGGGTCGTTTTCGTTGGCCTCCTCCAGGAAGTCGTCGAACACGTACTGGGCCTCTGCCGGCAGGGTGCTTCGGCCTGTAGTAGCGACAACCACGATGAAGGTGATTGCGGCGTCGCTCAAGGCTGCAGTGATTTCTGTACGACGCGCTTGGAGCTTGGGGGAGAAGCGGTCGAACTTCATGTTGAACAGGTCACTGCAGCCATTCCGGATCTTAAGGGCATCAGCCTGGGAAAGTCCGGAGTTTCCCGAACTGTCCAATTTTGACTGGACGATGATGATCCGGCGGTTCTCCTCGTCGATGGCCAGAGCGTCGATCCCGTTGTCGCGAAACCCATCGGTCACGGCGGCTGCAGCTTCGTCGAGGGTGCAGCCCGTGAAGCGCTGTACGGCGCGAGCTGCCAATGCCCTGCTGAGAAAGACCGTTTCGGATTGTGCACGCTGACTGTCTGTCAAATCGCTCAAGTCGATGAGGCCGGTGAAGTCCTGACTGAGTGAATCCTTGACATGGTGAACGTGCAGTGTGCGCACGGCGGTTCCCGCCCCTCGTTGTTCTGTGAACCAAGAGATCCAGGATAGCCCTTGGGAATGGCGTAGCCTTGGCCTTTTCGTGAGGATGGCACAGCTGTCAGGCTCTGACTCCGACCGAGATCCGAGCCGGGTGCGGACTGCGGCAGGGATGGCAGAGCCGAGAAAGGTGGACGCCCTTGTCGTCATGGCGTGTGGCGATGGCCTGCAACTGCGCAGGCTTGCTGATTACGGCTCGACGGTGTTGTCCTTTTTGTGTCGTGTGGAGTCGAAGTCCGGGGCTGGATGCCCGACCAGCGTCGACACTGGCGTCCAGCCTGCCGGCGCTGTCGGGTTGTGGACAGTACGGATGGTGTCCTCCCCTGGGCGATAGGGTCGTTGATCGGTGAAGCGCCCGGACCGTTCATCTACTTCCCCACGCGATACGCATGGCCGGGGTCTTCGGTCTACGCCGCCGATCTTGCGACGTCATTGGGATTCGTCTGCTACGCCCCGCAGGCTCGGCGGCTGCGGCCGTGACCGCGTTCGGATTGATGGAGGGTGCTGCGGCTGCAGCCAGGTCCAGCCGTTGGCGAAGTCGCGGTGGAGGTCCGTTCATCGGTGAAGCTCGGCCCGGGGGTTGCTGGGGTAGCCGAAGCGTCCAACGCCCTTGTCCCGCTCGTCCCAGAGGCCGCCGAGTTTCGTGAAGCGGTCGGCGCGATGGGTGCCGAAGCGGGCCAGGGCCAGGCTGTAGGCGCTGCCGGAGTAGCAGACCTCGCCAGCCAGGAGCAGGTCGCCTAGGGAGTTCCCCTCAGATCTTCTGATTGTTGGTTGATGCGTCTCGTTGACTGACGCACAGTGGGCGAGGATCGATTCGTTGCTGCCGGACCGGATGCCGAAGCGGGGTTGACGGTGGCGTGATCACCGGCAGATGATCGACACGGTCGCGTTCAAGTACCGCACCGGGACAACGTGGATGGACCTGCCCGAGCACTTCGGCTCGTGGAAGGGCGTCCACAACCGGCTGCGGAAGGGGGCCGCCGACGGTACCTGGGAGAAGGTCTTCACCGCTCTGCTCGCCCAGGCCGACGCCGAGGGCGACCTCGATGGATCGTCTCGGTCGACTCCATGATCGTCCGGGCTCATCAGCACGCTGCGGGGCCCGTCAAAGGGGCCCCGGCTGGTGAGCCGGACGACCATGCCCTCCGGCGGCCCGGCGGCGGGCTGACCACCAAGATCCACCTTGCGGCCGATGGCCGTTACCGACCGCTGGCGTTCGTCCTTACCCCAGAACAGGCCAGTGACACAGCCGCGTTTCCCCAGGTCATGGCCCACCTACGGGTACTGCGGCCCATCAGCCGGCCAGGACCACACCAGGCGTGGTCCTGGCCGACAAGGCGTACTCGTCGAGCGCCATCCGGACCCGTCTGCGTCAGTGCGGGAGCCGGGCCGTGATCCCGCAGCCATCCGACCAGGTCGCCAACCGGAAGAAGCGATGTCGAACCGGTGGCCGTCCGTCGGCCTTCGACCGCGAGCCTTGCAAGCAGCGGAACACCGTCGAACGCTGTATCAACAGGCTCAAACAGTGGCGCGGTCCTGGCGACCCGTTACGACAAGACCGCCACCATCTACCTCGCCGCACTGCACATCGCTGCCATCTTCATCTGGTCAGCCAGGTGGCTCCAGCCGGGCTGCCTAAACCCATCCCTGGTCGAGGTAAACCGTCCAGGTGTCTCCCACTGCCTTGTGCAGTTCAACCAGGATCGCAACATCGGCGATGGCTGTTGGGGCATCGGACACTCGCAATGGGGAGCATCGTTGAACCATGCGGGACAGTTCTCCGCAGCCCACGCAGCTGCGGCGTCGACACGATCCACATGCACCAGTAGACGCTCAGGAGCAGGCCCACCGCTTAACTGCACGAGGAAGCCGTGAGCGTCCGCTGCCCACCAATCCCACATGGATCCGGGGCGGGGGGTGCCGCAGGAGTGTCGTCATGCCGTCACCGTATCCAGGCCAGATAAGGCTATCGAAGGTGACCCGAAGGAAACAGCCTAGGCGCGTCCGGAACTGTTCACGGCGATCGGACGCCGATCAGCCAGCCAACGGTGAGGCGCGAGCGCCATTCGTATCCAAGGAAGGTTTCCAGTTCCTCATCGGCGATCGCGGTGGTGTCGGCGATCAGATGCCGGGTGAAGCGGGTGGTGTGCCACCACTGGGGGCCTGGGAACCGTCCGCCGTTCAGTGCGAGATAGCGCGGGCAGCCGCCGTACGTCCTCGTCACATAGCTCTCGACCACGTGGCCGCAGCTGATTTTCTCAAGGCGCGGGGACGGCATTGGTCAGCTCTCCGGGTGCGGGTCGGTACGGTCGATCCGGGTGGGGCGACGAAGATGCCGTCGTCGAGGGCTTTGGAGGTTTCAGGGAGGGGACGATGCTCCTCGACCGGCTGCTCCTGGGGCCCAGTCCAGTCGAGTTCCCGATCAGGGGCGGTATGGGAGATCCTGGTCTGCCCCGCCTGCCATGGTCGGCCGGCGGAGCTGGACCCCGTTGTCCTCGTGGAAGCAGACGGGACAGATGCCGTACGAGCCGTGCATTGCGTCGAACACGCGGTGCCCGCAGCGAGGGCAGGGCAGGAGCCACTCGCTTGCGCAGTTTCCATACAGGCCGTCGGTGTGCCAGGAATTTCGCCGCCTCGGAGGCCCCGGCCGGTCCGCCGGGCACTTGTGGACAGCCGCCTGGGGCCCACGAATGACGGTCATACATCCGAGGATGCGCGTGACCGCCCTGAAGCCCGTTCGCTCGGCAGGAAGCTACGAACGCCCGTCGAAGCCGGGTGTGGGCGGTGGGAAGATGCGAGGAGGGTCGGAGAGGGGCGGGAAGCGTGGGGCGTGGCGAGCGGGAGACAGTCGCGAGGGGAGCGCGACTGCATGAGGCGGCGCAGGCAGTGGTCGGTGACCACGGAAGGGCAGTGGAGGCGGTAAGGGCGGCACTGAAGCCGATCCACGATGCGGCGGTCAAGCGCGAGCTCGACGCCATTCCCGTGGCCCGGCTGCAGGACGTCACCGAAGGGCGGCTGCGGCTGGGGAGCGTCGAGAAGAGCGGACTGCGCACCCTGGGCAGTGTTCTCGAAGCGGGCCCCTACCGGCTGCGGCAGATTCCCGGTGTGGGGCAGCGCACCGTCGACCAGATGCTCGCCGCCGCCCGCAGGCTCTCCGAGGCCGTGCACGAGACCGTGGCCGTCCACATCGACGTGGACCGACCGGAACCGCGCACCACCGCGCTCGTCACGGCCCTGCACGTCCTGGTGGAGGCCGGCCCGGACACCCGGCGCGCGGTCGACAAGGCCACCGTCCTGGCGGAACGGCTCGGTCCGCTGCTGGTCGACGCCAGGCCCGCCGCCGGAAGGGTCCGGATGCTGCTGGCCGGCCGGGAGAAGAAGGCTCGCGCGTGGGCAGCGGTCGCCGAGACCCGGTCGCTGGTGGACGAGGCGGAGCAGGCCGGCCTGCCCGAATTGCTCGCCCAGGTGTCGGTGGACCTGCTCCGGGGGCCCTCGTCCGACGTCGCGGCCTGGGTGGACTTCGAACTCCGCTCCGCCGAGTACTACAGCCTGCTCGCCGAGATCTCCGGGCGGCTGCCGGACGCGGCCGCCGCGGAGGGCTTTCTGCCGGACGAGATCGCGGAGCGGGTACGGACCCAACACCTCGACGACACGCACCGGCGGGTTTCCCTGCGCGGCTACCAGGCGTTCGGCGCACGTTTCGCGCTTGCGCAGCGCAAGGTGATACTCGGCGACGAGATGGGCCTCGGGAAGACCATCCAGGCGATCGCCGTCCTCGCGCACCTGGCAGCCGAGGGGCAGAGTCACTTCGTGGTCGTCTGCCCGGCGAGCGTTCTCGTGAACTGGACCCGGGAGATCGAGGCCCGCAGCGCCCTTCGCGTCATGGTGCTCCACGGCCCCGACCGGCACGACGCGTTCGCCGACTGGAAGGGGCGGGGCGGGGTGGGGGTGACCACGTTCGACGCACTGCGCGGATTTCCGGCGCCGGGCGGTGGGGAGGTCGGACTCCTCGTCGTCGACGAAGCGCACTCCGTGAAGAACCCGCAGGCCAAACGGTCTCAGTCGGTCGCCCTGTGGGCGGAGCGCTGTGAGCGGAGCCTCTTCATGACGGGAACCCCGATGGAGAACCGGGTCGTGGAGTTCCGCAACCTGGTCCGGATGCTCGACGGCGACGTCGCGGACTCCCTCGGTGAACGGGACGCGCTGGCCGGATCGGTCGCCTTCCGCAAGGCTGTGGCCCCTGTCTATCTGCGGCGCAACCAGGAGGACGTGCTGACGGAACTCCCGAGCCTTCAGCAGACCGACGAGTGGGAGGAGCTGAGCGCTTCGGACGAGGAGGCGTACCGCGAAGCCGTGCGCGCGGGCAATTTCATGGCCATGCGCAGGGCCGCGTACATGCGCCCCGAGAAGTCGGCCAAGCTGGAACGACTTCGGGAGATCGTTCAGGAGGCCGGCGAGAACGGGCAGAAGACGGTGGTCTTCTCCAACTTCAAGGACGTACTGGGCGTGGTGAAGGAGACCCTCGTGGCCGGAACCGCCGGGGCCGCTCCGGTGTTCGGTCCGTTGACCGGCGGCGTCCCGGCCCAGCGTCGCCAGGAGATCGTCGACGACTTCGCCGGTGTCCAGGGCCCGGCGGTGCTCCTGGGGCAGATCCAGGCAGCGGGCGTCGGCCTCAACATGCAGGCCGCCTCCGTCGTCGTCATCTGCGAACCCCAGATCAAGCCGACCCTCGAACATCAGGCGGTGGCCCGGGCCCACCGCATGGGCCAGGTCAGGCCGGTTCGCGTGCACCGTCTCCTCGCCACCGGAGGCGTGGACGAACGCATGGTGAAGATGCTGGAAACCAAGACGCGCCTGTTCGATGCCTATGCCCGGCGCAGCGCCGTGGCCGAAGCCACCCCGGACGCGGTCGACGTGTCGGACACCGAGCTGGCACGTCGGATCGTCGAAGAGGAACAGGCGCGTCTGGGTATGACGGACGAGAGGCCCACGTCATCCGGGTGAGGGTGTCCTCCGGCCCGTAGCCAGTCCGCAGAACACCCGTAAATAGCCGTCGGGAGCCAAGGCGCGCCGTCCAGGAAGTCCCGGGCCAGGGTCCTGCGCAGGGCTCCGCCGCAGGTCAGGAGCTGCATCCAAGCATTCCGCTGCAATGCCTGACGCGTACGGCGAGAGGCCGCTCGGCCCGTGACGGAGTGGGCCGGGCGGCCTCTCATCGTGTCGGGCCCTCCTGCGCGGCGGGGTCAGTCGTCGTCCACGCCTCCCCGTAGGCCCCACTCGTCGAGGCCGGAGTAGATCATCGCGGTGCGGCCCCGGGGGAAGTCGAGGGCCTTGGCCTCTCCGTCGTAGAGGGCGACCAGTGAGTCGGGTCCGCGCCACCAGGTGTCGGTCAGGCCCCGTACTTCGCGCACCGGTGCGTAGCCGGTCAGGTCGATGCCGTCGACGTCGTCGCCGACGAGTTTGGTGACCTGTTGGGCCCACTTGGAGGCGTGGTACGTCAGGGCGAGCGATTCCACCCAGCCCTCGACGGTCGCGTGGAGGGGAGCCCACTTTCCCGCGTGGATGCCGAACTCGCCGGACGGGCCGATCATGAAGGAGTAGGGGACCGCGGTCCGCTGCATTCCGGCTTCGAACCACCACCCCGCGGAGTCCGCTTCGGGCGCGTCCGGATCGAGGTACTTGGGGCCTCCGTCGTACTTCGGCGCGGGTGGCAGGAGCAGACCGCCCCATCGCTCCTGGTAGGCCGTCATCCGGTCGATCGCCGAGGCCGGGACGTCCCGTTCGAGCCACCACTGCCTGTGCCCCTCGACGGGGCGGACGTCGACCTTGACGCCGTGCGCGGAGACGAAGGACCGCGCTCGTAAAGTCAGGCCGTCGGGCACGTGGTCGATGAGGTGAAGCCGCATCCGGGGATGCTACTCAGCGGGCCCGGGGCGCCGCCGACCCTCCACGTGCCGGGCGAGCGTCTGTATCGCGAGCTTCGCCTGGAAGAGGTCCCGGCGCTGTTCGTGCGTCAGGTGCGCGGGAAGGAGATCGGCCTGCTCCCAAGCCGCGCTCCTCAGCCGGCGGGCCAAGTCGAGCTGCCGGTGCCTCAGGGCGACCTTCAGGCCGAGGAGGCTCGCATCCAACTGCTTGAGGGCGGCCCGCTGCTTCTTCGGCAACTTCTTCCGTGGCGTCGGCTCCGCCGCGGCTCGCCGCTCTTCCCAGGCCGGGCCCCCGGTGAGCAGATGAACTCGAGGTCGACCCCTGTGCGTCATGAACTCTCCTGGCGGGCCACGCGGCATGTTCCGAGGCCACAGTGTCTCCCGTACCGGACGGCAAGAGAGGATCTCTCGGAGGGTGAGAAAGCCGTCTCTCTGCCAGCGGTCAAGAGCCGTGGGTGGGGCCGGCCCCGGCGGTGTCGCGGATCCGCCTGGTGCGGCCGAGTTCAGCGAGGATTTCCACGGCCTCGGTGTTCGTCCCGGCGGCGGTCTTGAGCTGGAGCCAGTCGGACGATGCGAGGAGGTCGTCCGGCCACCGGGGCAGCCCGAGCGTGACGGCGCGGAAGAGGGACCGTTCCCGCAGGCGCCGGACCAGGAAGGGGCGGTCGGCCGTGGCCTCGGTCATCGCCCGCGCCCACTCCTCGTAGGCGGGCCGGGGTGGAGGTCGGCGGCTCGGCGGTCCAGGCGCCGCGGTACGGCGCACCGGGCCATGGTCCCGTCCGGGTGCCACGGGATGTCGTGGGCGTTCACGCGGTCCGCCCCTCGCGTTCGGCCCAGGGGTGGCGCTCGTAGGAGGGCTCGGGTGCCGTGAAGCCGAGACCGTTCTCGTCGAGCGCGTTGAAGACGGTGACCCGGCCGTGCGGGAAGACGAACCCGACGGCCACCGTCCCCCAGGCCGCGTCGTCACCGCGCCACTCCAGGAGCTCGACGTCCTGGAGCACCCGGCCCTGGAGCGAGGCCAGGGCCGGCACCGCGTCGTGGCGCCAACGCAGGTCGAAGCCCGGCCAGTGGGCGGACCCCCGGGGAGCGAGGGAGTTCCAGCCCACCGCGAGGTCGTCGAACTTCCGGTGCTGGATCTCGACCTGCTCCCCGCCGAAGTCGAGCAGCACGGGACCGTCCGCGAACCACGTGTCGTCCGCGACGTCCCAGAGCAGCCAGGCCTGTACCAGCGTCCTCCCCACGAGCGCGCGCAGACGGTCGCCGTGGCGGGCGGCGATCGCGGCGCGGCCGCGCAGCCACTCGGGGGCGTAGGTCTCGATGTCGAAGTCGAACACCGGGGCATTGTGCCAAGCGCGTGACGGGGCGCTCCGTCGGTGGACGGCCCTCGCCGGGCCCACCCCCTCCCTACAGATCCAACGTCAGACGCGCACTCCTCGAACGGCCCACGCAGATCATCATCGTCGTGCCCGTCTCCCGTTCCTCGTCCGTGAGGAGCATGTCGTGGTGGTCCGGGGTGCCCGCGAGGACCTTTGTTTCGCAGGTGCCGCAGAGGCCCTGTTCGCAGGAGGAGGGGACGTTCGGGACCGCTTCGCGGATCACGTCGAGGAGGGTGCGGTCGGCGGGGACGTGGAGGGTCGTTCCGGTGCGGTGGAGTTCCACCTCGAAGCCTCCGTCGGACGGGGGGAGGTCGGGCCGGTCCGGGGCGCGGAAGCGCTCCAGGTGCAGGGCGCCCGGCGGCAGCAGGCGGTCCGTGCGGTTCCGTACCGCCTCCAGCAGGCCCTCCGGGCCGCAGCAGTAGACCGCCGTGTCCGGCGGGAGTCCCGTCAGCGCGCGGTCCAGGTCCGGCAGGCCGTGGCTGTCCTGCGGCCACAGGACGACCTCCCCGCCGCGCAGCGCGGACAGTTCCGGCCGGAAGGCCATGGTGTCCAGGGAGCGGCCGCCGTAGAGGAGCGACCAGGGCGGCGCGTCCGGGCGGTCCGACAGTGCGCGGAGCATCGGCAGGACGGGCGTGATGCCGATCCCGCCCGCCACGAACACGTACCGCGAGGCCGGCACCAGCGGGAAGTGGTTGCGCGGGCCGCGCACCGTCAGCCTCCGGCCGGTCAGCCCCGTCGTGTGCAGCTCCTCCGACCCGCCCCGGCCGTCCGCGACGCGCAGCACCGCGATCCGGTACGCGTCGCGGTCCCCGGGCCGGCCGCACAGCGAGTACGAGCGGACGAGGCCCGACGGCAGCTCGACGTCGACGTGCGCCCCCGGCGTCCACTCCGGCAGCGGGCCGCCGCCCGGGTCCGCCAGCGTGATCCCCAGGACCCCCTCTGCCTCCGGCTCCGCGCGGACGACCGTCAGCTCGCGCACCGGTTCTGCGGTGTTCATCGACGTACTGCCTCTCCTCGGCGTTCGTGGGCGACGGGCACCCATCCTGTGCCGCCCCGCCCGGCCGCGCCACGCCTCCTCCCCGGCACGAAAGTGCATCGCACGAAACTGCCGCGACAGCCGCCTCCACCAGTGGTTTTCCCGGTTCCCCGGGCGTTTTCTGGCACACCCGTGCCATGCATCTTCGTGGCACCCGGGAAGCGGTGACAGGCGGCCCGGACCGCGTGAAGCTGAGTTCCGCCGCAGTACGCCGAGTACGTCGATCACGCCGAGTACGCCGGGCGGACCGGCCCACCCGCACACCCCGAGAGGAACACCGTGCCGACACAGCTGCATCCGGAGACCCAGGCGATCCA
This sequence comes from Streptomyces sp. NPDC098101, assembly GCF_044760185.1. Lineage (NCBI taxonomy): Bacteria > Bacillati > Actinomycetota > Actinomycetes > Kitasatosporales > Streptomycetaceae > Streptomyces > Streptomyces sp. NPDC098101. Next base: position 738,701 of record NZ_JBIWAS010000003.1, read on the forward strand.
TGTAGGGATTCCCGATCTGGGTGGGGCCCGGCCGCTGAACACGCCGCTCTACCAGACCGCCAACTTCGGCTACGACGACCCCGAGGACCTGGCCGAGGCCATCAACAGCCCGGAGTCGTTCGCCTACCTGCGCAACTCCAACCCCACGGTGCGCACCCTGGAGGACGCCGTCTCCGCCCTCGAAGGCGCCGCCGCCAGCCTCGCCGCCTCCAGCGGCATGGGCGCGATCCACACGGTGCTGCACACCCTGCTCGGCAGCGGCGACCACGTCATCGTCCAGAAGCACCTGTACGGCGGGACGTTCGCCCTGCTGCGCGACCTCTCCACCCGCTACGGCGTGGACGTCACCTACGTCGACGGACGCGACGCGGCCGAGGTCACCGAGGCCCTGCGGCCCACCACCAAGGTCCTGTACCTGGAGACCCTCTCCAACCCCACCGCCCAGGTCACCGACCTGCCCGCCTTCTTCGCCGCCGGCCGGGCCGCCGGGCTGACCTGCGTGGTCGACAACACCTTCGCCACCCCGATCGGCTGCCGGCCGATCTCCCTCGGCGCCGACGTGGTGGTGCACTCCTCCACCAAGTTCCTCTCCGGCCACTGCGACGTCCTCGGCGGCATCGCCTCCTTCGCCGACGCCGCCCTGCACCGCCGGGTGTGGTCCCGCTCGCTGGAGACCGGCACCATCGCCGACCCGTTCGCCGCCTGGCTGACCCTGCGTGGACTCGCCACCCTGGGGCTGCGGATGCGCCGCCACCACGAGAACGCCGACGGCCTCGCCGCGTTCCTGTCCGGCCACCCGCGGATCGCCGAGGTGCACTGGCCCGGACTCCCCGGCCACCCCGGCCACGAGCTGGCCCGGCGCCTGCTGCCCGACGGGTACGGCGGCGTCCTGGCCATCGACGTCGAGGGCGGCCGCAAGGAGACGATCGAGTTCACCCGGCGGCTGCGGCTCGCCGACCGCGCCGTCTCCCTCGGCGGCTTCAAGACCCTCGTGCAGCAGCCCTCCGCCACCTCCCACCGCTCGATGGACGCCGAAGGGCTGCGCACCATCGGGATCACGGAGGGGACGGTCCGCATCGCCGTCGGCCTCGAACACCTCGACGACCTGAAGGCGGACTTCGCCCAGGCGCTGGACTGACCCCCCGATCCCGGGCCCCGGACGCCCCGATCCCGGGCCCCGGACCCCGGACACGTCGACCCCGGCCCCCGGACACGCCGATCCGCCGCCCGCCCCGCACCCGTAAGGAGCACCCCGCACATGTCCCACCGCGCCACCCTGACCCCGCAGATGCTGCAGTACTCCGAGAAGTTCGACGACCGCGGCGACATCCGCTGGATGCCGTACCTCATGTACTTCCACGCCGCCGGCCACCGCTCCGACGTCGTCAACACCGACCGGCTCGGCTTCCGCCTCTCCCACGGTCCGGACGGGCGGACCGCCTCGGTCGGCGGGCCGCTCCCCGAGGGGCCGGTCCGGCTGTTCGCCGGCAGCTCCACCTCGTTCGGCATCGGCGCCAGTGCCGACCGCCACACCCTGCCCTCGCGGCTGTGGAGCGAGCACGCCCCGTCCCTGCCGTGGCTCAACTTCGCCGGCCGCAGCCACAACTCCACCCAGGAACTACTCCTCTTCACCCTCTACCGCCACCTGCTCCCGCAGGTCGACGAGATCGTCCTCTTCTCCGGCTTCAACGACCTCGGTCTGAGCCGGCTGCCCTCCTCCGTGCGCGGCGACAGCGGCGCGTTCTTCAACTGCAACGACTTCTACGGGCAGATGGAGGAGCTGCGCACCCGCAACCGCAAGGCGTCCGGCGGGCGCGGCCTGTTCGGCGGCCGCGGCCGGCCGGCCCCCGAGCCCGTCGACACCCGGGTCCCGGACCTCTCGGAGCAGATCGACATCGGCTCCGACACGACCCTGCGCCACCTGGACGGCTGGCGGCTGCTGGCCGAGGGCATGGGCGCGAAGCTGACCTTCGTGCTCCAGCCGCTGGCCACCTGGGTCCGCGAGGAGCCCGCCCCGCAGGAGAAGCTGATCTTCGAGGAGCTCGACAGGATCTCCAACTTCGGCGCGGTCTACGGCGACATCTCGTCCATGGACGCCCGGGAGACCTACTCCAAGGCCCTCCAGGCCGGCTGCGAGCGGATGGGCGTGCGCTACCTCGACAGCAACCCGGTCATCGCCGACGCGATCGGCAAGGACGACTGGCTCTTCGTCGACCGCATCCACTTCACCGACGAGGGCCACGACCTCGTCGCCGGCCTCCTCGCCAGGGAACTCGGCCTCCGCTGACCCCCGTCACCTCCACCTCATAAGGACACCGTCATGACCCTCCTGCGCAACCTCGTCAACAAGCTCCTCGGCCGCCGGCCGAAGCCGAAGAACGACGCCTCCATCTACCCGATGTTCTGACCGGTCCCCGACCGGAACCCCCGCACCCGAGAGACCCGAGAGACCGAGAGAGAGGAACGACGTGGCAGCGCCCACCGTGGCCGCGGTACCGACCCGCCCCACCGGCCCGGACCCCACCCCCGCCGCCGAACCCGCCAGGGCCGTCTACGGCAGAGTCGTGGACCCCGAGGCGGCCCTGCCCGCCGGCCGTCTGCCCGGCCAGATCCGCGCCGAGCTCACCGCGGGCCCGGACCCGGACGGCAGCCTGGACGACCTGCGGCAGCGGGCGGCCGACTGGTCGGCGACGGAGGCCCTGCGGTTCCAGGAGCTCGTCGGCCCGCTCGACCCCGGCACCCGGGCCGTGCTCGTCCGGCGCGCCGCGCTGGCCTGCGCGCCGCTCGCGCTGATGTCCGGCGCCTGGCTGCAGTGGCTCAGCTCCCCGGGCAACGGGGACGACCCCGCCGTCCTGGCCGTCCTCGCGCTGTACGCGTCGGACCTCGGCGTCGGCGACCCGCGCGCCTCGCGCGGCGACGCCTACCTGCCGGTGCTGCGGCACCTGGGCGTCTCCGAGAACGCCGTGCCCGCCGGCCGGCTCGCGGCCGACCAGCGCCTGGACGACGGCCACTTCCGCCTCCCGGCCCTGCTGCTCGCCATGAGCCGCCGCCCGGACGACTTCCTGCCGGAGATCCTCGGCGCCGACCTGTGCCTGCGGTCGGCGGGCCTGCTGCCGGCCCTCGCGCCGGTACGGACCGAGCTGCCGGCGGTCACCCGCTGGGAGACCGTCGACCCCGCCACCGGGCGCGGCACGGGCCCCGCCGGCGCCGACCTGGCCCTGACCGCGGTGCGGCGGGTCGTCGAGCGGGACGGCGAGGACGCCCGCGTACGGGTCGCCACCGGCTTCCGCTGGGCGCTGGCCGCCCTCCGGGAGTGGACGCGGCGGGTGTACGACGAGCTGGCTGCCGCCGTCGACCCGGCGTTCGAGATGGCCGAGCTGATGCGGCAGCGGGCCCGCGAGGGCGCGGTGTACCACCACGGGTTCCCCCTGGAGGGGCGGCCGCTCGCCGACTGGCTGAAGGAGTGCCAGACCGACCCGCGGCCCATGCTGGGGGCGCTGTCCCGCAGCCGTCTGGTGCGCCCCGGCGACCCGGGCAGGAGCATGTTGGTCAACGGCCTGGTGGGGGAGAACGGCCAGATGTTCCGGGTGTTCTCGCCCGAGGACCTGGACGTGGTGCGCCGGTGGATCGGCTCCCTGCCCGGGCCCGCCGTCGGCACCCCCGAGGGCGGCGCGGCCCTCGCCCCGTCCCGGCCGCTCGGCCTCACCGCCTGGCGGGCCGAGTCCGACGGGCGGCCCCCGGCGGACCTGCGGGAGGCCTACCACCTGCTCCTGAACCGCACCGACACGCCCGCCGTGCGCGCCTGGGCCCACGAGTACGCGCACGGCTGGCTCGGCCGGTCGCGGCACGGCATGGACGAGGCGGAGATGCCGCTGCCGCAGCGGTGGACGCCGAGGGGCCTGCGGCCCTGGCTGGTGGACATGCACGACCGGCACAGCGAGGCGTTCGAGCAGGGCACCGCGCAGGAGCTGCCCAGCCGCGAGGCGCTCGTCGACTCCACCGTGCAGCTCGCCCCGCTCACCCTGATCGACGGGGCCTGGATCATGGGCTTCACCGACTACGAGCACGCCTCGTCGGAGATCGGGCACTCCCTCTTCGACACCTACTGGGACGAGCTGGGCAACGGCGAGGCGGACCTGAACCACCCGCTCATCTACCGCGAGGTGCTCACCGAGATGGGCGCCGACCTGCCGCCCACCGCCGACCGCGCGTTCGCGGAGTGGGAGGGCTTCCGGGACTCCTCCTTCGAGCTTCCGGTGTACTGGCTGAGCATCGGCCGGTTCCCGCAGACCTTCATGCCCGAGGTGCTCGGCCTGAACCTGGCGATGGAGCTCTCCGGCGTCGGCGGCACCTACCGGCGGGCCCGGCTCGCCCTGAAGAAGTACGGGTTCAGCACCCGCTTCGTCGACATCCACAACACCGTGGACAACGTGGCCACCGGGCACTCCGCGTGGGCCGCCGACGCCATCGACACCTACCTCTCGTCCCTCACGGTCTCCCAGGGCGCGGGCGCGCTGGACGCCGCCTGGGCGCGCGTGCGCACCGGATACCGCTCGCTCAACCCGCCGACGGGCTTCCGGGCCCGCCAGGCCGCGCGCCGGGCCGTCCGCTCGGCGGGCAAGCCCCGCTGACCCGGCCACCCGGCTGCCTACTGACCCGGCCGCCCGCCGGACCGCCCGCCTCACCCCGCAGGTCCCGCAGGTCCCGACCCCATCGACGTACCCCACCGTCGCACCCCACCGACGCACCCACCCCGAGGAGCACTCCCATGCCCGATCTGATCCTGGGCATAGCCGCCTACTACCACGACAGCGCGGCTGCCCTGATCGTCGACGGCGTCCCCGTGGCCGCCGCCCAGGAGGAGCGGTTCAGCCGCGTCCGGCACGACTCGGCCTTCCCCGCCAACGCCATCCGCTACTGCCTGGACGAGGCGGGCGTCACCCTCGACGACGTCTCCGCCGTCGCCTACTACGAGGACCCGGAGCTGAAGTGGCGCCGCGTCCTCACCACCTTCGCCGGCGCCGCGCCGGGCGGCTTCCCCTCCTTCCGCGACACCCTCCCCGGCTGGCTGAAGTGGAAGCGCCGCACCGCCGACGTGGTGCGCGGCGAGCTGGCCGACCTGGGCCTCGGCCGGGTCCCCGAGCTGCACGTCCGCCGGCACCACGAGTCGCACGCCGCCTCGGCGTTCTACCCGAGCCCCTACGAGTCCGCCGCCGTGCTGTGCATCGACGGGGTCGGCGAATGGGCCACCACCACCCTGTGGCACGGCCGCGGCAACGAGCTGAAGGCCGTCTCCGAGATCCGCTTCCCGCACTCCCTCGGCCTGCTGTACTCGGCGTTCACCTACTTCTGCGGCTTCAAGGTCGACTCGGGCGAGTACAAGCTGATGGGCCTCGCCCCCTACGGCAAGCCCCGCTACGCGCAGCTGATCCGCGAGAAGCTGATCGACATCAAGCCGGACGGCTCCTTCCGGCTCGACATGGAGTACTTCGAGTACCTGCGCGGGCAGGTGATGACCGGGCGCGGCTTCGAGAAGCTCTTCGGCGGACCCCGGCGCGCCCCCGAAGGGCCGCTCACCGAGCGGGAGTTCGACCTCGCGGCCTCGGTGCAGCAGGTCACCGAGGAGGTCGTCCTGCTCCTCGCGAAGCACGCCCGCGAGGTCACGGGCGAGCGCCACCTGGTGATGGCCGGCGGAGTGGCCCTGAACTGCGTCTCCAACGGAAAGATCATCAACGCGGGGATCTTCGACGAGGTGTGGGTCCAGCCCGCGGCCGGCGACGCGGGCGGCGCGCTCGGCGCGGCCCTCGCCGTCGCCTCGGACCGGGGCGCCGGGCGCGACCACCTCGGCAACGGCACGGACGGCATGTCCGGCTCGCTGCTCGGCCCGGAGTTCGACGACGAGGCGATCGCGGCCTACCTGGACGGCCAGGGCGTCCCGTACACCCGTCTCACCCCCGGGGAGCTGGCCCGGCAGACCGCGGCGGAGCTGGCCGACGGGAAGATCGTCGGCTGGTTCCAGGGCCGGATGGAGTTCGGGCCCCGGGCGCTGGGCGCCCGGTCGATCATCGGCGACCCGCGCGACCCGGTCATGCAGTCCGCCATGAACCTCAAGATCAAGTTCCGGGAGTCGTTCCGGCCCTTCGCCCCCTCGGTGCTCGCCGAGGACGCCAAGGACTACTTCGAACTCCACCAGGAGAGCCCGTACATGCTGGTGGTCACCGGCGTCTCGCCCGCCCAGCGGATCGAGACCGAGACGGGGGACGAGGGCGTCAGCGGACTCGACCTGCTCAAGGTCCAGCGCTCCACCATCCCGGCCGTCACCCACGTCGACCACTCGGCCCGGGTGCAGACCGTCACCGCCGAGCGGAACGCCCCGTACCACCGCCTGCTCACCGAGTTCAAGGAGCGGACCGGCTGCTCCGTCCTGGTCAACACCTCCTTCAACGTGCGCGGCGAACCGATCGTCGCCACCCCCGCCGAGGCGTACGCCTGCTTCATGCGGACCAACATCGACCGCCTCGCCGTCGGCAACTTCCTGCTCCGCAAGGAGGACCAGCCGGTCTGGCAGGAAGAGACCGACTGGCGAGACGAAATCCCCCTCGACTGACCGGAAAAGCGTCAGAAACCGTCAGAAAGCTACAGAAAGGGCGTACGAGCCGTGCGTACCGTACTCCTGGCCATCGTCTACTACCTGGTGGTCACCCCCATCGGCCTCCTGGCGAGGGCGGTCCGCGACCCGCTCACCCGGGCCGTCGACCCCGAGGCCGCCAGTTACTGGGCCGAACCCATCCCGTCAGCGGTCTGAGTCCCGCCGGCAACCGGGGGGAGAGGGACCACCGAACCCCCTCTCCCCCCGGACGCCCGGGCCCCCACGAACACGAACTCGCAGGAGAGACCATGCGCGCATCGCCGCCCCCCACAGAACGGACGGACCACCGGCAGCCGGAAGGAGGCTTCGGGGAGGCCGTCCGGCTCACCGTGCCCGTCGCCATGGCCTACATCCCGCTGGGAGTGGCGTTCGGCGTGCTGCTGACCGCGAGCGGCATCAACTGGTACTGGGCCCCGCTCTCCACCCTGCTGATCTACGCGGGATCCATCGAATTCCTCGCCGTCGGCTTCATGGTGGCCGGACTGCCGCTCTACCAGGTCGCGTTCACCTCGCTGATCGTGAACTTCCGGCACATCTTCTACGGCCTGTCCTTCCCGATCGACCGGCTGCGCGGGAAGACGCGGAAGGCGTACGGCGTCTTCGCCCTGACCGACGAGACCTACGGCATCACCTCCGCCGGCCCCGGAATGCACCTGACCGGCCGGCAGATCACCGTCCTCCAAGTGGTCAGCCACGTCTGGTGGTTCCTCGGCGCGCTGCTCGGCGCCCTGCTCGGCCAGGTGATCCCGGAGAGCGTGAAGGGCTTCGAGTTCGCCCTCACCGCCATGTTCCTGACCCTCGCGGTCAACGCGGTCCGCACCAGCCGGAGCGCGACCCTCGTCCTGCTCGCCCTGGGCGCCGGAGCGATCGGCTACCTCGTGGACCGGTACGTGGTCGGGGAGTCGTTCCTCATCGTGAGCCTGCTGCTCTACGTGGTCGTCATCAGCGCCATGTACCGGAAGGACCGGGGCAGGAGCACGGACACCGAAGGGCCCGCGAGCACCGGCGGACTCACCGACACCGAAGGCCTCACGGACACCGACGAGAACAACAAGGAGCAGGCGAAGTGAACACCCTCTCCGACGCGCACGCCTTCGCCGTCGTCGGCGTGATCGCCCTGGTGACCCTGGCCCTCCGGGCCGCCCCCTTCGTCGTCCTGGGGAAGCTGGCCGCGAACGGCTACCTGCGCTACCTCGGCGAGAAGATGCCGACCGGCGTGATGGTGCTCCTCGTGGCGTACACCATCAAGGACCTCGACGTGACCGTCTACCCCTTCGGGCTGCCGAAACTGGTCTCGCTCGCCGTGGCGGCGGTCATGTACTGGAAGACGGACAACGCCCTGCTGTCGATCGGCGGCGGCGTCGCGCTGTACATGGTTCTCGTCAACGGGGTGATCTGACATGGGGACGCGACGAGAGGCCGGCGGGACCGGGGGCGCGGTGCTCGTCCTGGAGGACGGCCGCAGTTTCCGCGGCCGCGCCTACGGGGCCGTGGGCGAGACGTTCGGAGAGGCGGTCTTCAACACCGGCATGACCGGCTACCAGGAGACCCTGACCGACCCGTCGTACCACCGGCAGGTCGTGGTGATGACCGCCCCGCACGTCGGCAACACCGGCGTCAACGACGAGGACCCCGAGTCCGGCCGCATCTGGGTCTCCGGCTACGTCGTCCGCGACCCCGCCCGCGTCTCCTCCAACTGGCGCGCGAAGCGCTCGCTGGACGAGGAGCTGGAGCGCCAGGGCGTCGTCGGGATCTCCGGCGTCGACACCCGCGCCCTCACCCGCCACCTGCGCGAGCGCGGCGCCATGCGCGTCGGCATCTTCTCCGGCGACGCGGTCGGGGACGAGGCCGCGCTCCTCGAACGGGTCCGGCAGTCCCCGCCGATGAAGGGCGCGGACCTCTCCGCCGAGGTCGCCACGGCCGAGCCGTACGTCGTCCCGGCCGTCGGCGAGAAGCGGTTCACCGTCGCGGCGATCGACCTCGGCGTCAAGGGCATGACCCCGCAGCGGATGGCCGAGCGCGGCATCGAGGTCCACGTCCTGCCCGCCACCGCCACGCTGGACCAGGTGTACGCGGTGGCGCCGGACGGGGTCTTCGTGTCCAACGGCCCCGGGGACCCCGCCACGGCGGACCTGACGGTGGTCAAGGGAGTACTGGAACGCGGAACGCCGCTGTTCGGCATCTGCTTCGGACACCAGCTGTTCGGCCGGGCGCTCGGCTTCGGCACGTACAAGCTGAAGTACGGCCACCGGGGCGTCAACCAGCCGGTCCAGGACCGCACCACCGGCAAGGTCGAGGTCACCGCGCACAACCACGGCTTCGCCGTGGACGCGCCGCTGGACGGCCCGGTGGACACGCCGTTCGGCCGGGCGGAGGTCACCCACGTGTGCCTGAACGACCGGGTGGTCGAGGGCCTGCGCCTCCTCGACCGGCCGGCCTTCTCGGTGCAGTACCACCCCGAGGCGGCGGCGGGCCCGCACGACGCCGCGTACCTCTTCGACCGCTTCGTATCCCTGATGGAGACCGCCCGCATGGAGACCGCCCGCATGGAGGCCGAGCGTGCCTAAGCGCACCGATATCCAGTCCGTCCTGGTCATCGGCTCCGGCCCGATCGTGATCGGCCAGGCCGCCGAGTTCGACTATTCGGGTACGCAGGCGTGCCGGGTGCTGAAGGCCGAGGGCCTGCGGGTGATCCTGGTGAACTCCAACCCGGCCACGATCATGACCGACCCGGAGATCGCCGACGCCACCTATGTCGAGCCGATCACTCCCGAGTTCGTCGAGAAGATCATCGCCAAGGAGCGCCCCGACGCCCTTCTGCCCACCCTCGGCGGCCAGACCGCGCTGAACACCGCGATCTCCATGCACGAGCAGGGCGTCCTGGAGAAGTACGGGGTGGAGCTGATCGGCGCGAACGTCGAGGCGATCCACAAGGGCGAGGACCGCGACCTGTTCAAGGGCGTCGTCGAGGCCGTCAAGGGCAAGATCGGGCACGGCGAGTCCGCCCGCTCGGTGATCTGCCACTCGATGGACGACGTCCTCAAGGGCGTCGACACCCTCGGCGGCTACCCCGTCGTCGTCCGCCCCTCCTTCACCATGGGCGGCGCCGGCTCCGGCTTCGCCCACGACGAGGAGGAGCTGCGCCGCATCGCCGGCCAGGGCCTGACGCTCTCTCCCACCACCGAGGTGCTCCTGGAGGAGTCGATCCTCGGCTGGAAGGAGTACGAGCTGGAGCTGATGCGCGACAGGAACGACAACGTCGTGGTCGTCTGCTCCATCGAGAACTTCGACCCGATGGGCGTGCACACCGGCGACTCGATCACCGTCGCCCCGGCGATGACGCTGACCGACCGCGAGTATCAGCGGCTGCGGGACATCGGCATCGCGATCATCCGCGAGGTCGGGGTGGACACGGGTGGCTGCAACATCCAGTTCGCGGTGAACCCGGACGACGGCCGGATCATCGTCATCGAGATGAATCCGCGTGTGTCCCGGTCGAGTGCTCTGGCGTCGAAGGCGACGGGTTTCCCGATCGCCAAGATCGCGGCCCGTCTGGCCGTGGGCTACACGCTGGACGAGATCCCGAACGACATCACGGAGAAGACCCCGGCGTCCTTCGAGCCCACGCTCGACTACGTCGTGGTCAAGGTGCCGAGGTTCGCCTTCGAGAAGTTCCCGGCCGCCGATTCGACGCTGACGACCACGATGAAGTCGGTGGGCGAGGCGATGGCGATCGGCCGGAACTTCACCGAGGCCTTGCAGAAGGCCCTGCGGTCGGTGGAGCGGAAGGGGTCGCCGTTCGCTTTCACCGGGGAGCCGGGGGACAAGGCGGAGCTGCTGCGGGAGTCGGTCCGTCCGACCGACGGCCGGATCAACACCGTCATGCAGTCCATCCGCGCGGGTGCCACTCCGGACGAGGTCTTCGACGCGACGAAGATCGACCCGTGGTTCGTGGACCAGCTCTTCCTGATCCACGAGGTGGCCGGGGAACTCGCGGACGCGCACGAGATCACCCCGGAACTGCTGGCGTACGCGAAGCGGCACGGCTTCTCCGATGCCCAGATCGCGGAGATCCGGGGTCTGCGGGAGGACGTGGTCCGTGAGGTCCGGCACGCGCTCGGCGTCCGCCCGGTCTACAAGACGGTGGACACCTGTGCGGCGGAGTTCGCGGCGAAGACGCCGTACTTCTACTCCTCCTACGACGAGGAGTCGGAGGTCGCGCCGCGCGAGAAGCCGGCGGTCATCATCCTCGGCTCGGGTCCGAACCGGATCGGGCAGGGCATCGAGTTCGACTACTCGTGCGTCCATGCCTCCTTCGCGCTGAGCGAGGCGGGCTACGAGACCGTGATGGTCAACTGCAACCCCGAGACGGTCTCCACGGACTACGACACCTCCGACCGGCTGTACTTCGAGCCGCTGACGCTGGAGGACGTGCTGGAGATCGTCCACGCGGAGCAGCAGGCCGGGCCGGTCGCCGGTGTCGTCGTGCAGCTCGGCGGTCAGACCCCGCTCGGTCTGGCGCAGGCGCTCAAGGACAACGGCGTTCCGATTCTGGGTACTTCTCCGGAGGCCATCCACGCCGCCGAGGACCGGGGCGCCTTCGGGCAGGTCCTCGCCGATGCGGGGCTGCCCGCGCCCAAGTACGGCACCGCGTTCTCCTTCGAGGAGGCCGCGCGGATCGCCGGGGAGATCGGCTACCCGGTGATGGTGCGCCCGTCGTACGTCCTCGGTGGACGCGGGATGCAGATCGTGTACGACGAGCCGTCGCTCGCCACCTATCTGCGGCAGCACGCCGGGCTGATAGCCGAACACCCGGTGCTGGTCGACCGGTTCCTCGACGACGCGATCGAGATCGACGTGGACGCGCTCTACGACGGCGAGGAGCTCTACCTCGGCGGGGTGATGGAGCACATCGAGGAAGCCGGTATCCACTCCGGTGACTCGGCCTGCGCGCTGCCCCCGATCACCCTCGGAGGCCACGACATCAAGCGGCTGCGGGCCTCCACCGAGGCCATCGCCAAGGGCGTCGGGGTCCGTGGTCTGATCAACATCCAGTTCGCGATGGCCGGGGACATCCTCTACGTCCTGGAGGCCAACCCGCGTGCCTCGCGGACCGTGCCGTTCACCTCGAAGGCGACCGCGGTGCCGCTGGCGAAGGCGGCGGCCCGGATCTCGCTGGGTGCCACCATCGCCGAGCTGCGTGCGGAGGGCCTGCTGCCGAGGAACGGTGACGGCGGGACCCTGCCGTTCGACGCGCCGATCTCCGTCAAGGAGGCCGTCATGCCCTGGTCGCGTTTCCGCGACATCCACGGCCGGGGCGTGGACACCGTCCTGGGGCCGGAGATGCGGTCCACCGGTGAGGTGATGGGCATCGACTCGGTCTTCGGCACCGCCTACGCCAAGTCGCAGGCCGGCGCGTACGGGCCGCTGCCGACCAAGGGGCGGGCGTTCATCTCGGTCGCCAACCGGGACAAGCGCTCGATGATCTTCCCGGCCCGTGAGCTGGTCGCCCACGGCTTCGAGCTCCTGGCCACCTCCGGGACCGCCGAGGTCCTCAAGCGCAACGGGATCAACGCCACGATCGTGCGCAAGCTCAGCGAGGGCGAGGGCCCGAACGGCGAGAAGACGATCGTCCAGCTCGTCCACGACGGGGAGGTCGACCTCATCGTCAACACCCCCTACGGCACCGGCGGCCGTCTGGACGGCTACGAGATCCGTACCGCCGCCGTCGCCCGCGGCGTCCCGTGCCTGACCACCGTCCAGGCCCTCGCCGCAGCCGTCCAGGGCATCGACGCGCTCCGGAACCTCCCCGGCGAGGTCCGGTCGCTCCAGGAACACCACCGTGCGGTCCGCCGGGACGAGGACCGGGACCGGGACCGGGACCAGGGCTGGAACCAGGCACCGGTCGCCGGTGTCACACACCGCGTGGACCTGGTGGACCGGGTGGTCCTGGCGCCGGGGTCCGGGCACGACGCCCTGGCCGCCGAGCTGGAGACCGCGCTGACGCTCGACCCGGCGCCGAGGTTCCGCGAAGAGGCGGCGCTCGGCGCACGATGAGCCCCCGGCGCCCGCACGCGCCGCCCCTCCCTCCCCTCCTCCCTCCCCTCACGTTCCTCCCCCAGCCGCCGCACCTCCCGGGAATCCCCTGCCATGAACACGTATGTCGTCACCAGCGCCCCTCCGAGCCCCGACGCCGACCCGCACCTCGGGCGGCTCACCGGCTCGTTCCTCGGCGCCGACGTGCTCACCCGCCATCTGCGCCAGCGGGGCCACCACGTGCGGTACGTCGGCTACTGCGACGAGTACTCCCCCCGGGTCGCCTCCCGCGCCGCCGAGGCCGGGGTCACGCCGCACGCCCTCGCCCGGGTCGTCGGCGACCGGATCGCGGACGCCCTCGCGCTGGGCGCGATGCGCCCCGACTGGTTCACCCGGCCGCTCACCGACGCCGCGCACGCCCAGTGGGTGCGCCGGTTCTTCCTCGCGCTGTGGGAGGCGGGCGCGCTGGAGGCGCGGGAGCTGCCGGTCTTCCGCTGCGCCCCCTGCGACCGCTATCTGCACGGGGCCGACGTGCGCGGCGGCTGCCGGCACTGCGCGGCGCCCGTCGACGGCGCGTCCTGCGGCACCTGCGGGCTCCCGCAGGGCCCGGAGGAGCTGGTCGACCCCCGGTGCGCCGACTGCGGGACGGTCCCCGACACCGTCCTCCGGCGCCGGATCGCCTTTCCGCTGGAGCGCCACCGCGAGCGGCTCGTCGCGCACTACGCCGGGGCCCGGGACCGGGCCGGTGCCTTCCTGGACCGGCTGCTGGCCGCCGAACTGCCCGTCGTCCCGGTCAGCGGGGTGGCGGACCACGGCATTCCCGTGCCGCTGCCGGAGTGGGAGGGGCACGTCCTGGACACGGCGTTCAGCGGCGTCTGGGGCCTGTTCGCGGCCACCGAGCGGCTGGCCGAGGCGTACGGCGAGAAGGACGGGGCGCTGCCGCTGTGGTCCGACCCGGACACCCGGATCGTCTCCTTCACCGGTGTCGACCAGCTCTTCGCGCACGTCGTGCTGTGGCCCGCGCTGCTCCTCGCCGAGGGCACGCCGGGCCTGCCCGCCCGGGTGGTGGCGGGCGAGGACGTCCGGCCGAGGGACGCGGAGTCGAGCGCCGTGTGGGGCGTCGACTTCCTGCGCCGGACGAACGCCGACGCGCTGCGCTTCCACCTCTGTCTCACCGCGGCCGAACGAACGGAGGACGAGCCCTTCCCGAGCCACTCCTCTCCGAACCATCCTTCTTCGAACCACCCCTCTTCGAACCACCCCTCTCCGAACGGCTCCTCCCCGGCCGAGTTCTCCCTCGGCGAGTACGCCGACACCGTCGCCACCGTGCTGGCCGGCGGCCTGGAGACGTGGACCGACACCGTCCTCGACCTGCTCGCCGGGGACTTCCACCGCACGGTCCCCCCGGCCGCGCCGGACGGTCCGATGACGGCCGAGCGGCGCGACCTGACCCGGCGGATCGCGGACGCCCTCGCGCCCGGGACGTACGCGCCGGCGCGCGCCGCCGAGGCCCTGGCCGCCGTCGTGGAGCGGGCGCTGATCGACGTGCACCGGCTGCGGGTGCTCCGCGACGCCGGGCAGGAACGGGAGTACGCGACGGGGCTCGCCGCCCACGTCGAGCTGCTCGCCGCGTTCACGGTGACGGCGGCGCCGCTGATGCCCGGCTGGTCCGCCTTCCTCGCCGGGGAGCTGGGCATCGCCGTCGACCGGGAGACCCGGCTGCCGCTCTGGGCCGGCGAGGACGAGCGCCTCGTCCCGGCCGGGACGGTCCTGCCGGAGTCGGTGCCGGTGTACTTCCACGAGCAGGGGTGAGGGGCGGCCGACGCGCGACGGCCCGGGGCGGCCGCACCCGGTGTCGGATGCGGCGGCCTCGGGCCGTCGAGGAAAAGCGGGAAAGCGGGAAAGCGAAGGAGCCGGGGGAGCCGGGGGCGTCAGCCCCAGATGGGCTCCTCGTTCGCCGCCGCGACCTTGGCCGGGAAGCCGATCGCGAGCGCCGGACCGTCCTGCCGCTCCGCCGCGGTGGCCGTGCCGCCCAGGGCGACGAGGGCGAGGGCGACGGCGGTGACGGTGGTGGCGACGGCGGCGCGCAGCATGAGGTGTCCTTTGTTCGCTGGGTGACGGTTCGTGACTGCCGGTGTTCCCCGGCGGTACCGATACTGCCGCCGGGCCGGGCGCGCGGACAGGGAGATCGGCTGGCACGAACCGCCCCGGCACAACCGTGTCACCGGAGGCCGGACGTCCGCCCGTTGGACGTGCGTTGCGCCCTCGCGGTCCGTAACCGACACTGCAGTGCGGCGCGAACGAACGCCGTCGACGGGGGTCGCGCCGCACGACGAAACGAGAAGTCTTACGTCGCAGGGCGGCGACCGCCGAGGACGCCGGTCAGCACCGCCCGTCGCAGCGCTGTGACTTGTGGGGGAGCTGTCCACGTGCTGACTCCGTTCGGTCTCACGGAAGGGGCCGACCGGCTCTACCGGTTCGTCCTCGCCCAGCCGGGGTGCGACGCGGCGAAGGCCGCTGGGGAGTTCGGCGGTTCGGCGGACGCCCTGGACGAGGCGCTCCGGGAGCTGACGCGCCGGGAACTGCTCACGTCGGACGGGTCGGACCACGGCCGGCTGTACGTCGTGAACCCCAAGGCCGCCCTGGACACGCTGCTCGCGTTCCAGCAGGCCGAGATAGCCGAGCGCAACCGCACCCTGGCCCGCAGCCAGGCCGCCGCCGAGATGCTGCTCGCCCAGTACGCCGCGCAGCACGGCGGCGACGAGGAGCCGGAGGTCGAGCAGCTCCGCGGCGCCGAGGCCGTACGGGCCCGGATGACCGACCTGGTGCCGACCATGCACAAGGAGTCCCTGGCCTTCGTGCCCGGCGGCGCCCAGACCCCCGAGGTCCTCGCCGCGAGCAAGGTGACCAGCGCGGAGCCGCTGGCGCGCGGGGTGCGGATGCGCTCGGTGTACCTGGACTCCATCCGCAACGCCCCGGGCACCCTGGAGCACGCCCAGTGGCTCACCGAACGCGGCGCGGAGGTCCGTACCGTACCGGCGCTGCCCATGCGGCTGTGGATCAAGGACCAGGAACTGGCCATGGTGCCGATCGACCCGGCCGACAGCGCGGCCGGCGCGGTGCTGCTGCGCCAGCCCGGCGCGGTGGCGGCGTTCCTCGCGCTGTTCGAGACGGTGTGGGCGTCGGCGGTCCCGTTCGGCGAGGCCCCCCGGCGCAGCCTGGAGGACCCCGGCTCGCAGCCCCGCGAGCTGCTGCGCCTCCTGGCCCAGGGCTACACGGACGAGGCCGCGGCCCGCCGCCTGGGCATCTCCCTGCGCAGCGAGCGCCGCCTGATCTCGGAGCTGATGGAGAAACTGGGCGCCCAGAGCCGCTTCCAGCTGGGCCAGCGCGCGGTCGAGAACGGCTACATCTGAGCGCGCCCCGCCCGCGCCCCGGCCCGCGCTCCGGGCGCCGCCGTACCGCCGCACCGCCGTACCGGTCACTGTGTGGAACGCCACGTCCGGATTCGGCCGACGCGGGCGGTACGGGGGAACTCCGCGTCACGGGCGACCCTCTTCCCCCACGTATCCTCGACTGCCGGGGAAAACGGGGGAGCGTGATCGCGGAGGTGTGAAGGTGGAGTTCCGGCTGCTCGGCTCCGTTGCGATGGTGACGGAGGACGGTGACGTAGCCCTGGGACCCGCCAAGCGGTCCAGCCTCCTCGCCATGCTCCTGCTGCGCCCCAACAGCGCGGTGAACGTCGGGCAGTTGACCGACGCCCTGTGGGAGGAGGAGCCTCCCGTCCACGCCAAGACCGTCCTCCAGGGGCACGTCTCGCGGCTGCGGGCCCTGCTCGCCGAGCACGGGGCCGGGGCGTACGGGGTCGAGCTCGCCACCCAGGGCTCGGCGTACGTGCTGCGGATGCCGGAGTCGCTGGTGGACGTGCACCGCTTCGAGGAGCTGGTGGGTCTCGCCGGGGTGCAGCGGCAGCCCGCCGACGCGGTCCGGATGCTGCGGGAGGCGCTGTCGTACTGGCAGGGCCCGGCGCTCACCGGGACCGTCCACAGCCGGCCCCTGGAGGCCGCCGCCACCGGGCTCGAAGAGCTGCGGCTCGCCACCGTGGAGGCGCTGGCGCAGGCGTACGGGCAGCTCGGCGAGCACGCCAGGGCCGCCGCCGTCCTGCGGACCGAGGCCGTCGCCCACCCCCTGCGCGAGTCCCTCGCGGCCGCCCTGATGCTGGCCCTCGGCCGCTCGGGCCGCCAGTCGGACGCGATCGACTGGTACCACAGGACCCGGCGGCTGCTCGCCGAGGAGCTGGGCGTCGACCCCGGCGAGACGCTCAGCGAGGCGTACGCGACGCTGCTCCGTTCCGCCGAGCCCGCCCCTGCGGCCCGCCCCGTCGCCCCGCCCGTCGAGGTCCCCGCGCCGGAGGGCCTGCCCCGGGCGCCGCGCGGCTTCACCGGGCGCGGCGCCGAGCTGGCCGCGCTCGACCGGGCGGTCCGGGGCGGGGACGGGCCGGTCTGCCTCGTCACCGGGCCCGCGGGCGTCGGCAAGACCTCCTTCGCCGTCCACTGGGCGTACGAGCGGCGCGCCGACTTCCCCGACGGGCGGCTCTTCGCCGATCTGAAGGGCTTCAGCGAGACCCCGGCGCCGGAGACCGCCGCCGTCCTGCGCGAGTTCCTGCTCGCGCTCGGCGTTCCCGCCCAGCGGATGCCGGAAGGGGTCGAGGCGCGGGGCGCGCTCTTCCGCTCCCTGACCGCCGGGCGCCGGCTGCTCGTCGTCCTCGACAACGCCCGCTCCTCCGGGCAGGTCCGGCCGCTGCTGCCCGGCGGCGACCACTGCGCGACCCTCGTCACCAGCCGCGACCGGCTCGGCGGCCTGATCGCTTCCGACGCCGCCCGGCCGGTGCCGCTCGGCCACCTGCCGGAGGCCGACGCCGCCGCCCTGCTCGCCACCGTCCTCGGCGAGGACCGGATCGCGGCCGAGCCGGACGCCGCCGCGCGGCTCGCCGGGCTCTGCGACGGGCTGCCGCTCGCGCTGCGGGTGACGGCCGCCCGGCTCGCCGAGCGCCCGGCCTGGACCCTCGGCGCGATGGTCGGGGAACTCGCGGACGAGCAGAGCCGGTTGACCCTCCTGGACGTCGAGGACCGGGGCGTCTCCGCCGCGCTTCGGCTCACCGTGCAGCAGCTCCCCGACTCCGCCGCCCGCATGTTCCGCGCGCTCGGCCTGCACACCGGCGCCGACCTGGACCGGTTCGCGGCGGGCGCGCTCGCCGGGACCTCGCCCGCGCAGGCCTCCGCCGACCTGGACCGGCTCGCCGCCGCGCACCTGCTCACCGAGGCGGTCCCCGGCCGCTGGACCCCGCACGACCTCGTGCGCCTCTACGCCCGCCACCTCGCCCCGCAGGCCGACCCCGAGGGGCTGCCCCGCCTCCTCGACCACTACCTCTACACCGGGCTCGCGGCCGACGCCGCCGCCGAGCCGGGCTCCCAGCCCTGCTACGCGCTGCCCGCCGACGCCCGGCGGCCCGCCGCCACCAGGGAGTTCGAGGACCGGACGGCGGCCCTGGAGTGGTACGCGGCCGAGCGCGCCGCCCTGGAGGGCGCGGTCGCCGCCGCGGCCGCCCTCGGCCTGCACGACCGGGCCTGGCGGCTCGCCCTGGTCCAGTGGCCGCTGATGCTCATGCGGATCGGGGACGGCTGGACCCCGCTCCTGGAGGCCGGGCTCGCCTCCGCCGAGCGGGTCGGGGACGCCGACGCGCAGTCCCGGGCCAGGGCGCTGCTCGGCTGGATCCTGCACGCGGAGGGCCGGAACGCCGAGGCGCTCGTCCACCTGGAGAGGGCGCCCGGCCTGGCCGCCCGCGCGGGCGACACGATCAGCGAGGCCATCGCCCACGTCAACCACGCCGCCGTTCTGGACGCCACGGGCGAGCACGAGCGGGCCGGGCTGCTCATGCTGCACGCGGTCTCGCTCGCGGACCGCACCGGCCACCCCTCCACCCAGGTCCTCACCCTCCAGCACCTGGCGGGCCACTGCCTGAAGGCGGAGGAGTACGAGGCGGCGCTCGCCCACACCCTGCGCGCGGAGGAGCTCGTCGCCTCCGACGCGGTGGTCGTGCGGGCCCAGCTCCAGATCGTCCGGGGCGAGGCGCTGGCCGGGATCGGACGCCTCGAAGAGGCCACCGACCAGCTGGAACGCGCGATCGTGGCCTCCGAGAAGGCCGGTTTCCCGGAGGGCTCGGCGCGGGCCGCGGACCGTCTTTCGCGCCTGTCAGCCGATCGTTAGCGGCACGCAAGCGGGACGGCAGTACGGAACGGAAAGCTGGATACAGCACCGATCGACGAACCGGTGCGCACGCACCGAAAAGGTGCACCGGCGTGCGAGCACCGAGCGCGTGCCGGCCGACCGCTTCCCGGGGGAGAACCACCATGCGCCACCACCACAAGAACACCGTCCTGGCCGCCGCCGCCCTCGCCGCCCTCTCGCTGGGCCTGACCGCCTGCGGCGGCTCCGACGCCGGCGCCAAGGACGCCGGGAGCGCGAGCTCCGCCCCCCGGGCCTCCGCCGGTACGGGCGACGGCGCGGCCCCCGCCGAGGGCGGCCAGGACTCCACCGGCGGCTCGGCCACCACGACCGGCGGCTCCACGACCGGCGGCTCCACGGCCGGTGGTTCCACGACCGGCGGTGCCACCGCCGGTGGTTCCACGGGCGGCGGCAAGGGCACGAACGCCTCCACCGCGTCCACCGGCTCCACCACCGGCGGCAAGACCGCCGCCAAGGCCCCGGCCTGCGCCCACGGCGACGTCAAGGTGACGACGGAGAAGGCGGACGAGGTCCCGACCGAGCACATCGTCCTCACCGCCACCAACGTCTCCGGCCGCGCCTGCACCCTGCTCAAGTACCCGCTGCTCGCCTTCGGCCCGATCCAGACCGCCAAGGACGTCCCGGCCGTCGCGAAGAGCAGGTCGACCGTTCCGGTCGTGATCGGGAACGGCGAGTCCGCGTA
Organism: Streptomyces sp. NPDC098101; assembly: GCF_044760185.1. Classification (NCBI taxonomy): domain Bacteria; kingdom Bacillati; phylum Actinomycetota; class Actinomycetes; order Kitasatosporales; family Streptomycetaceae; genus Streptomyces; species Streptomyces sp. NPDC098101. The sequence goes on from NZ_JBIWAS010000003.1 coordinate 758,371, forward strand.
CGCCAACGTGCGGGTCTCCCTCGGCGGCGTCCACGAGGAGAACAAGGTGGTGAAGGAGTTCACCGTGAACCTCTTCGCCCCCGACGGCCCGGCCGAGGGCAGCGTCGTCGTCAAGGCCCCGGCCGGCGGCCTCGCCGTCAACGAGGCCGTCGCGAAGACGGGTCACTGGACGTACGAGCTGCGCAACGGCGCCGACGAGTTCTGACCGGTACGGAGGCGGGGGAGCCGCGTCAGGGCGCCAGGCCCGTCTTCGCCCCCGCCCCGCACAGCGGCACCACCGTGAGCCCCGGGCGCGGCGGGGCCGCCTCCACCGCCGCCCAGCAGGCCGTGCCGGTGGCCTCCACGAAGAGACCGCGCCGCGCCAGGTCCCGCTGGGCGGCGCGGATCCGCTCCTCCGGCACCGTCAGGAACGTGCCGCCCGTCGCCCGGACCGCCCGCAGGATCTGCCGGGCCCGGGGCGGCGCCGGGATCGCGATCCCCTCGGCGAGGGTGGGGCGGACAGCGGCGGGCCCGGCGATGTCGTCCGCGCCCGCGTGGAAGGCCTCGGCCAGCGGGGACACCGCCTCCGCCTGCACGGCGACGAGCGCGGGCCGGGCGTCCACGAGCCCGTGCCGGTACAGCTCCTCGACGGCGAGGGCGGCGCCGAGCAGCAGGGTGCCGTTGCCGACGGGAACCACGATCGTGTCGGGCAGGCGCCCGCCGAGCTCCTCCCACAGCTCGTAGACGTAGGTCTTGGTGCCCTGGGTGAAGTACGGGTTGTACACGTGGGAGGCGTAGAAGGTGCCGGGCTCGTCGGCGGCCTCCCGGGCCGCGCGGGCCGTCGCCTCGCGGTCGCCGGGCACCTCGACCACCTCGGCGCCGTGCGCCCTGATCTGCTCCAGCTTCTTCGGGGACGTGCCCCCGGGGACGTACACGCGGCAGGCGAGCCCGGCCCGCGCGCAGTACGCGGCGGCGGCCGTGCCCGCGTTCCCGCTGCTGTCGGCGACGACCCGGTCGAGGCCGCCGGCGCGCGCGAGGCGCAGGGCGTGCGCGGCGAGCACCACCGCGCCCCGGTCCTTGAACGACAGCGTCGGCATGAGGAAGTCGAGTTTGGCCGCGACGGATCCGGTGAGGGGGACGAGGGGCGTGCGGCCCTCCCCGAGGGTCACCTCGGGCGCGTGCGGCAGCGGAGGCAATGCCTCCGCGTAACGCCACAATGAATTCACACGTGACGCGAGTGACGGGAGGGAAACCGGCTCGCTCGCGAAGTCGAGGTCCCACGGCCCCCGGCACTCCGGACAACACCAGGTGAGCGCGGACACGGGCGAGGAAACGCGGCAGCGGGGGCACGTGTAGGCGGTCATGATCCCCAGGATGGCAGCCGTGTGGCGCGCGCGTTACGGGACGCCGGGCACCCTTGTGCGATTCCTATGGATCCGCCAATCTTTCGCTCGACAGCCGGACGTTCGAAACGGCGCGTACATCTCGCGTCGCCTTGTCATGTCCCTGTCGCACCCCCACAGCAGCGCACCACCAATGAGGAGGACCCCTCACATGTCAGTGATGCGTGACTCGCGTCGCAGAATCGCCACCGCCGCCGCCGTGGCCGTCGTCGCACTGAGCCTCGGCTCGCTCTCCGCCCTCCCGGCCACCGCCGCCCCGGCCGCCCCGGAAGGCGTCATCGAGAACGCCGGAGCCGCCGACGCCGTCCCGGGCAGCTACATCGTCACCCTCCACGAGTCCGCCCCGGCGGAGACCGCGAAGGGCCGCGCGATCCCCGCCAAGTTCGGCGCGAAGATCAAGCGCACGTACACCTCGGCGGTCAACGGCTACGCGGTCGAACTCTCCGAGGCGCAGGCGAAGAAGCTCGCCGCCGACCCGGCCGTCAAGTCCGTCGCCCAGGACCGCGTCTTCACCATCGCCGCGACGCAGCCCTCCCCGCCGTCCTGGGGCCTCGACCGGATCGACCAGAAGGCCCTCCCGCTCAACCAGAGCTACACCTACCCGGACGCGGCGGGCCAGGGCGTCACGGCGTACGTCATCGACACCGGCGTCCGCATCAGCCACGGCGACTTCGGCGGCCGGGCCTACAACGGCTTCGACGCCATCGACAACGACAACGTCTCCCAGGACGGCCACGGCCACGGCACCCACGTCGCCGGCACCGTCGCGGGCACCTCGTACGGCGTCGCCAAGAAGGCGAAGATCGTCGGCGTCCGCGTCCTCAACAACCAGGGCTCCGGCACCACCGCCCAGGTCGTCGCGGGCATCGACTGGGTGACGCAGAACGCCGTCAAGCCGGCCGTCGCCAACATGAGCCTCGGCGGCGGCGTCGACACCGTCCTCGACGAGGCCGTCCGCAGGTCGATCGCCTCCGGCATCACCTACGCGGTCGCGGCGGGCAACGACGGGGCCAACGCCTCCAACTACTCGCCGGCGCGCGTCGCGGAGGCCATCACCGTCGGCGCCACCACCAACACCGACGCCCGCGCCAGCTACTCCAACTACGGAACGATCCTGGACATCTTCGCGCCGGGCTCCTCCATCACCTCGTCCTGGAACTCCAGCGACTCCGCGACCAACACCATCTCCGGCACGTCGATGGCCACCCCGCACGTCGCCGGCGCCGCCGCGCTCTACCTCGCCGCCAACCCGACGGCGACCCCGGCCCAGGTCTCCACGGCCCTGACGACCGCCGCCACCCCGAACGTCGTCACCAACCCGGGCACCGGCTCCCCGAACCGGCTCCTGTACGTCGGCGACGGCGGCACCACCCCGCCCCCCGGCAAGAACTTCGAGAACACCACGGACTACGCCATCGCGGACAAGGCGACCGTCGAGTCCCCGATCACCGTCACCGGCGTCGCCGGCAACGCCCCCGCCGCCCTCAAGGTGCCGGTGAACATCGTCCACACCTACATCGGTGACCTCCAGGTCCAGCTGATCGCCCCCGACGGCTCGGCGTACACGCTGAAGTCCTTCGGCACCGGCGGCAGCACGGACAACATCAACACCACGTACACCGTGAACGCCTCCTCGGAGGTCGCCAACGGCACCTGGAAGCTGCGGGTCACGGACAACGCGACCTACGACACCGGCAAGATCGACTCCTGGGGCCTGCAGTTCTGACCCGAGCACCCGGGCCTCCTGAACGCTGAACACCGAACGACGAGGGGCGGTCGCCTGCGGGCGGCCGCCCCTCCGTCACGCGAACGCGCGCGACGGCGCACCGCCCGACCGCGTACGATGCGCGCTCGTTCACCTGTTCGTATCACCGCCCCGCAGGAGCACCCACCCGTGGACCCGACCCAGCCGACCCCGCCGGTCCCGCCGTCCCCCGGGGGCCCGCAGCCGCAGGGGTGGCCCGCCCCGGGGCCGTACACCTCCCCGGGAACGCCCTACGCGGCCGGCCCCTACGGCCCGCCCGGCGGCCCCGGCCCGGGTCCCTACGGGCGGCCCGCGCGCCCCACCAACGGCCTCGCCGTCGCCTCCCTCATCTCCGGCCTCCTCTGCTGCGTCCCGCCCCTCGGTCTGGTCCTGGGCCTCGTGGCCCTCCCGCAGATCAGGAAGAAGGACCAGGCGGGCAGGCCGCTCGCGATCACCGGCATGGTCTTCTCCGCGCTCAGCTGCCTGCTCCTCGTCCTCGGCCTGGTGACCGGCGGCTTCGCCTCGGCCTGGAACGGCTTCAAGGAGGGCGTCGACGAGGCCTCCCGCTCGAAGTCCCCGTTCTCGCTGCGCACCGGCCAGTGCTTCACCGACCGGGGCAAGCTGGAGGAGTACACGACGGAGGTGACCGTCGTCGACTGCGCCCGCCCGCACGACGGCGAGGTCACCGGCGGTTTCAAGGTCACCGGCTTCACCTCCTGGCCCGGCGAGGACGCGATCGACGCGATCGCGGAGAAGCGCTGCGAGACGCTCAACCAGGCCTACGCGCTGGACACCTGGCGGGTCCCGGAGGACGTCTGGGCCTACTACTACCTGCCGAGCAGTCAGAGCTGGCGGTTCGGCGACCGGACCGTGACCTGCGCGTTCGCCACCGACGGAAAGCCGTTCAGCGGCTCGGTGCGCTCCGACGCCACGACCCTGAACGCCGGCCAGACGCACTTCCTGAAGGCCGTGAACCCGATCGAGACGGTCCTCTACCTGATACCGGAGGACGACCCCGACGAGGACCTCGCGGCGAACAAGGCCTGGGCCGCGAAGGTCCGGACGGCGATCGACGCGGCGCACGCGGACCTCGGACGGCGCTCCTGGACCGGTGCCGCGGCGGAGCCCGTCGCGGCGCTCCGCAAGGACCTGGCAGCGGCCTCGAAGGAGTGGCGCGAGCTGGCGGCGGCGGCCGACGCCGACGCGTACTGGGAGGCGTACGACAAGGCCCGCGACCCCCTGCCCGGAAGCGCGTCGGCGCGGACCGCGCTCGGCCTGACGGACACCCCGCCCGAGGGCGGGGGCACGTCGGCCTGAGGCGCGGTCCGCGCGTCCGGGCGCGGGATCAGCGCCGCTTCTTCAGGCCCCGGTCGATGGCGGTGATCAGCTCGCCGTCCGGGGTGTCCCCGTCGAGCGACCAGACCATCGCGCCGCCGAGCCCGTTCTGCCGGACGTAGGCCGCCTTGGCGCGCAGCACGGCGGGGTCGTCGTAGGTCCACAGGGTGGTGCCGTCGAAGAGCCAGGCGTGCCCGTTCCGCACGTCCCGGTGGAGCGTGTACGTCCCCGACTCCGCGAGCCGCTTCAGGAACTTGTAGTCCTCCGAGCCGGCCGTCCAGGTGGCGGGGGCGGGGCCGGTCGCGGGCTTGCCGAGGCCGTTGCCGCCGCCGGTCACACCGGTCCAGCCCTGGCCGTAGAAGGGCATCCCGACCACCAGCTTGTGGGCCGGGGCGCCGCGCCGCAGCCAGGCCCTGACGGTCTGGTCGACGCTGAAGTCGTCCTTCGCGTACAGCGCGGACTGCTGGTTGGTCCTCGACTCGCCGGAGACGTGGAAGTCGTAGCCCTGGAGGTTCACGAAGTCGAAGTCCCGCATGATCTTCGCGACTTCGAAGCCCGCGTCGATCTTGGCGGGGGCGGTGGGCACGTACGCGCTCAGCTCGTAGTGCTTGCGCTTCTTCAGCGTGCGCCCGTAGGCGTCGAGCTGGACGCGGAACTCCCGGACGAGCTTGGTGAAGTTGGGCTTGTCCTCGGGGCGGATCACGTTGCCCGGGGCGCCCTCCGAGCCCGGCCACTCCCAGTCGAGGTCGATGCCGTCGAAGACCCCGGCGGCCGCTCCGGCGCCGCCCCGGGCGCCGTCCACGGGCAGGTTGCCCTTGATGTACGTGTCGATGCAGGAGGCGACGAGGGTCTTGCGGCCGGCCTCCGTGCGCACCGCGTCGGAGAAGTGCGCGGAGCCGGTCCAGCCGCCCAGCGAGATCATGACCTTGAGCCCGGGGTGCTTCGCCTTCAGCTCGCGCAGCTCGTTGAAGCTTCCGGCCAGGCGCTGCCCGTCGGCGTCACCGACGCCGTCCACGGAGTTCGCGGCGTCGACGGGGCGCACGTAGTCGGCCCAGGGGTCGGAGCCGGGCGCGTTGCCCATGAGGCACTTGCCGTCCGTGCCGATCACGCCGAAGGCGTAGTTGATGTGGCTGAGCTTGGCGGCGGTGCCGCTCGTCTCCAGGTCCTTGACCTGGAAGTTCCTTCCGTAGATGCCCCATTGGGTGAAGTAGCCGATCCGCTTGAGGGCCTGCCCGTGGGCGGGCTTGTGGGCGGATCCGTGCGGGGCCTGGTGCGCGTCGGCGGCGGGGGCCAGGGCGGCGAGGAGGCCGAGGGTGACGGCGGTGGCCGCGCCGAAGGTCAGCTTGGTCATGGCTCTGGGACGCATGGGCTCGTTCCTGTGCGAGGCGGGAGGGAGCGTGCGGATGGAGCGGATGCGCGTGCAGGGAGGAAGGTATTGGTCTGTACCAATAGAGGTCAAGAGATCCGGCCGCATCCGTCGCCCGGCGACCCTCGGTAACCGGGGGTGTGAAGCCGGGGCTTCATCACTTCGGGTGAAACTTTGGCCCATGCTTGCGGTCTGCGACCCACGGTTGCCACGCTGTTGCTGACAGTCAACCTGAGGGGAGTGTCCAGTGACGTTCGGTGAGCAGCCCGCCTACCTGCGCGTGGCGAGCGATCTGCGGGAGAAGATCGCCGACGGCTCGCTTCCGCCTCATACCCGTCTCCCCTCGCAGGCACGCATCCGCGAGGAGTACGGGGTGTCGGACACCGTCGCACTGGAGGCCCGCAAGGTACTGATGGCCGAGGGGCTCGTCGAGGGGCGCTCGGGCTCCGGGACCTACGTGCGGGAGCGCCCGGTGCCGCGCCGGATCGCCCGCTCCGGCTACCGCCCGGCCTCGGGCGCCAGCCCCTTCCGGCAGGAGCAGGCGGCCGAAGGGGCCCGCGGCACCTGGGAGTCGAGCAGCGGGCAGGAGCCCGCGAGCGCGGAGGTGGCCGCGCGGCTCGGCATCGAGCCGGGGGAGCGCGTGATGCGCACGCGGTACGTGTACCGGGACGGCGGCGAGCCCATGATGGTCTCCACCTCCTGGGAGCCCCTCGCCGTCACCGGCCGGACCCCGGTCATGCTCCCCGAGGAAGGACCCCTGGGCGGCTGCGGGGTCGTCGAGCGGATGGCCGCCATCGACGTCGTCGTGGACAACGTGGTGGAGGAGGTCGGCGCCCGCCCCGGCCTCGCCGAGGAACTCCTGGCGCTCGGCGGGGTCCCGGGCCACGTGGTGATGGTGGTCGAGCGGACCTACTACGCCTCGGGCCGGGCCGTCGAGACGGCCGACGTGGTGGTCCCGGCCGACCGCTACCGGATCGCGTACCACCTGCCGGTGCGGTAGCGCCCTCGCCGGCGGTGTGCCGCCCCGCCCGTGCTCCCCGGCCCGTCGCCGGTCCGGGGGCGGGCGGGGGGCTTTTGGTGCCGCGTGCGGCTGTGGGTCCCGGGGCCTTTCGGCTCCGGGGCGGGTCGGTCCCGGGCCCGGGTGCGTACTTCCGTGAGGTGACGGGCCGTCGGGTCGGGTCGCCGTCCGATCGTTTCTGTGTCGGTGCCCGTTGCCCCGATGCCGGTGGCCGTCGTCCCGGGGGCGGGGGTCGTCGTCCCGGGGGCGGTGGCCGGGGCCCGACTTCGGCCTCCCTCCGTCGGTAACCGGCCGAACCGTGCCTCTTTGTGCAAACCCGTATCCGCTGTGTGAAGGTCAGGCGTAAGCTCCGGCATATGCGGATTGCGGTTTCCCGGAGATCCATGAGGGCACCCGGACCGGCGGAGGGAGAAGCCCGATGACCGACAGCGGCCCCGTGCTCGCCTGGCTCGTCATTCGTCAGGACGACAACGGCAACCGCTACCGGGTGGGGCGGTACGCGACCCGGGACGAGGCGCAGAAGATCGCGGACAGCCTCGACGACCGCGGCCACAAGCAGCTCTACTGGGTCGAGCGCGTCGGCAGCCCGGCCCTCTGAACCGCCCGGCGACGCCCCGGAGCGACCCCTGGGCCGCCCCGGAGCGCGGGTTACGCTCCCGCCCATGACGGAACGCACCACCACCGAGCCCCACCACGACCGCGGCCCCGTGGTCGTCGTCGCGGGCGCCCTGTACGACCGGGGGCGGCTGCTCGCCGCGCGGCGCAGCGCCCCCGAGGAGCTCGCCGGCCGCTGGGAACTGCCCGGCGGCAAGCTCGAACCGGGCGAGAGCCCCGAGGAGGCCCTGGTCCGGGAGCTCCGGGAGGAACTCGGCGTGGAGGTCGAACCGGGCGAGCGCATCCCCGGCGAGTGGCCGCTGAAACCCGGTTACGTCCTGCGGGTGTGGACCGCCCGGCTGCTCTCCGGCGAACCGCGGCCCCTGGAGGACCACGACGAACTGCGCTGGCTCACCCGGCCGGAACTGGACTCGGTCGACTGGCTCGACCAGGACCGCCCGGCCGTCGCCGAGGCGGCGCTGAGGTTTCCGGAGCGCTGAGCCCGTCGGAGCGCCGAGGTTTCCGGGGCTTCCGGAAGCGTCCGCCGGAAGGGTGTCCTCCGAGGGGGCGCGCGGACGGCTCCCTACGCCGTTCGTGCCACCGTGCGCCGGTGACCGCCCCCAGTGGGATAACTTGCCCCGAATGGTGGGTATGTCCCCATTGGTACCTCGCAAGGGGGACGTGGGCCTTCCTGCTGACACGCGGCTGGGGAAGTGATCGGGTGTGATCTACACCGACGGCGACCGCGCCGAGTGGAGCTTCCCGGCCGAGGCGAACGCCGTGCGCACGGCCCGCCACGCGGTGCGCGAGACCCTGCGCTCCTGGGAGCTCGACGGCCCCCTCGGCGACGTGACCGTCCTGCTGGTCAGCGAGCTGGTGACCAACTCCCTGCGGTACGCCTCCGGGCCCATCGGGGTCCGCCTGGTCCGCGTCCACCCCGACGGCGCCGACCCCGCCCGCGCGGCGGCCCTGCTCGTGGAGGTCTCCGATCCGCTTCCGGATCCGCCGACCGCGAAGGTCCCCGGACCCGACGACGAGGGGGGCCGCGGCCTCGGCCTCGTGGCCTGCACCGCCCGCCGCTGGGGGATCAGGATGGGGGCCGTCGGCAAAACCGTATGGTTCGAGCTGGCTCTCCCTGGTGAGTAAACAGGGTGGGACAACGATCACCGGTACTCGGCGCGGAACGAACGAGACCACCCTGTGATCGTGAACGTCGTACCGCCGGAGCCCGCCGTATTGAATACTGCGGGCATGGCCGGTCCGGTGCGGTGAGCTGGAGGGGACGGTCGCGTGAGCGAGATACCTGAGACGGCGAGCGGCGGCGTCGTGTGGCAGAGCAGCCCGCCCGGCTCCATCTATGACCACATCCGGGTGGCCTCCTTCTCGATCGGGCCCGACGGCCTGGTCGAGCAGTGGAGCCGAAGGGCCGTGGACCTCTTCGGAGTCAGCGCGGAGGAGGCCAGGGGCAAGGACCCGGTGGAGGTCTTCGTGCCCGCCGACCTGCGCGAGCGCGGCCACCGGCGGGTCAAGGAGATCCTCGACGGCAAGGAGTGGACCGGCCTCGTCCCCTTCCGCACACCCGGCGAGGAACAGCCCCACGGCATGGCCGAGATGTACGTCATGCCCACCGAGACCGACAGCGGGGAGCGGGCCGCGCTCTGCATCGTCGTCGACGTGCGCGCCCTCCGCCGCATCGAGACCGACCTCGCCGCCTCCCAGGCGATATTCGGCCAATCCCCCTTCGGCTTCCTCCTCTTCGACACCGACCTGACCGTCCGGCGGGCCAACCGCCGCTTCGCCACCGTCTTCGGCGGCGAGGCCGACGACCACCGGGGCCGCACCGTCCACGACTACCTGGGCCGCCCCGAGGCCGAGCGGATGACCACCGCGCTCCGGAAGGTCCTGGAGACCGGCGAGTCCGTCACCGACCTGAGGATCGTCGGCGCCGCCCCCGGCGCCAGGGACCGCCGCCACTGGTCCATCAACCTCTACCGGGTGCACAGCGGGTCCGGCCGCCCGATCGGCGTCGCGGGCCTCGGCATCGACGTCACCCGCCGCCACAACGCGGCCAGGGAGGCCGCCAGCGCCCGCCGCAACCTCGCCCTCCTCAACCAGGCCGGCGCCCGCATCGGCAACACCCTCGACCTGGAGGCCACCGCCCGCGAACTCCTCGACGTCGCCGTCCCCGGCTTCTGCGACCTCGCCTCCGTCGACCTCTACCAGGGCCTGCTCACCGGCGACGAGGCACCGCCCGGCCGCTGGGGCAGCTCCCACGACGTCGGCTACGGGGCCGGCAGCGCCGAACTGCGCCGGGTCGCCTTCGCCAGCGCCGTCTCCGACACCCCCCGCAGGACCGACGGGGGGCACGCCCCCGACCCCGACCGTCCGGGCACCGCGCCCATCGAGGTCGGCGCCGTCCACCGCTACCCCTTCAACTCCCCGTACGCCGGAGCCCTCCGCACCGGCCGGATCCGCACCGTGTCCGGCGACGACGGCGACCTCGCCCGGCACACCCTGGCCGTCCCCATGACCGCCCACGACACCGTCGTCGGCCTCGTCCAGTTCTCCCGCGCCAAGGGCAGCGAGCCCTTCGGCGAGCGCGACCGGGCCCTCGCCGCCGAACTCGCCGCCCGGGCCGCCGTCTGCATCGACAACGCCCGCCTCTACCGCCGCGAGCACGAGCGGGCCCTGATCCTCCAGCGCAGCCTGCTCCCGCCCGGCGACCCCGAGGCCGCCGGACTCGACATCGCCTGCCGCTACCTCCCCGGCGCCGACGCCACCGAGGTCGGCGGCGACTGGTTCGACGTCATCGAACTCCCCGGCCACCGCACCGCCCTCGTCATCGGCGACGTCATGGGCCGCGGCCTGCGCGCCGCCGTCGCCATGGGCGAACTCCGCACCGCCGTGCGGACCCTCGCCCAGCTCGACCTGGAACCGGCCGAAGTCCTCTCCCACCTGGACGAGATCGCCCGCGGCCTCGGCGCCCCCATCGGCACCCAGCAGTCCCGCGCGCACAAGAACCGCGGCCCCGAACTCTCCGAGGTCTACCTCGCCACCTGCGTCTACGCCGTCTACGACCCGGTCACCCGGCGCTGCACCTTCGCCAACGCCGGCCACCTCCCGCCGGTCCTCGTGGAACCCGGCGAGGCGGCCCGGCTGCTCGACGTGCCCCCCGGGATGCCGCTCGGGGTCGGCGGCGAGCCCTTCGAGGAGGTCGAGGTCGAGATCCCCGAGGGCGCCCTCCTCGCCCTCTACACCGACGGCCTCGTCGAGTCCCGCGACCACCCCCTGGACGAGGGCCTCAGCGCCTTCCGGCGCGCCCTCACCGACCCGTCCCGCCCCCTGGAGGACGTCTGCGACCGGGTCCTGGGCAGCCTGAACACCGGGCACGGCGAGGACGACATCGCCCTCCTCATGGCCAGGATCCAGGGCCTGCCCGGCGAGGCCGTCGGCGACTGGCGGCTGCCCAGGGAGCCCCGCTCGGTCGGCCGGGCCCGCGAGCTCGCCCGCGCCCAGCTCGCCGCCTGGGACCTCGAACCGCTGGTCGACACCGTCGAACTCCTCGTCAGCGAACTCGTCACCAACGCCCTGCGCTACGGCGAGGGGGAGATCCGGCTGCGGCTGCTGCGCGACCGCACCCTCGTCTGCGAGGTCTGGGACGCGGGCCTGGTCCAGCCGCGCCGCCGCCGGGCCAAGGACACCGACGAGGGCGGCCGCGGCCTCCAGCTGGTCGGCCTCCTCAGCTCCTCCTGGGGCTCGCGCCGCACCCCGCGCGGCAAGACCGTCTGGTTCGAACTGGCCCTGCCGGAGGGCGGGGAGGCGGCGGAACCCACGGTGGAGCAGCTGCTCAGCATGTTCTGACCCGTACGGGTGCGGCTGGCCGGTACTTGACCGTACGGGTACGGGAGCGGCGTCCGGTCAGTCCTTGAGCGCGGCCAGCCGGGCCTCGATCTCGGCGTCGTCCCCGAGCGCGTCCAGCTGCTCGAACTGCGCGTCCAGGGAGGAGGCCGCCAGCTCCTGCTTGCCGAGGGCCCGCGCCTCCTCCCGGCGGACCTTGTCCTCGAAGCGGCTCAGCTCGCTGGTCGGGTCGAGCACGTCGACGTTCTTGACGGCGTCCATCATCGTGTTCTGCGCCCGCGCCGACTTCGCGCGGGCCACCAGCTCGTCCCGCTTGGCCTGGAGCTCGGCGAGCTTCGCCTTCATCTGGTCGAGCCCGGTCCTGAGCTTCGCGACCACCTCGGTCTGCGCCGCGATCGTCGGCTCCGCCGTCCGCGCCTCCTTCTCCGACTGGAGCTGGCGGCCCAGGGCGACCTTCGCCAGGTTGTCGAAGCGGTCCGCCTCCGCCGTCTGACCGCCGCCCCGCAGCTCGTCCGCCTTCCGGCTGGCGGCCAGCGCCTTGCCGCCCCACTCCTTCGCCGCCTCCACGTCCTCCTGGTGGTCCTGCTCCATCAGCCGGAGGTTCCCGATGGTCGCGGCCACCGCCTCCTCCGCGTCCGCGATGTTGTTCGCGTAGTCGCGGATGAGCTGGTCCAGCATCTTCTGCGGATCCTCCGCCTGGTCCAGCAGGGCGTTGATGTTGGCCTTCGCCAGCTGGGTGACCCGGCCGAGGACGGTCTGCTTGCTCATGGGGTTCTCCTTGGGGGCGTATGTGGGGTGTACGGGGAGGGGGAAGGCGCGGGGAGAGGGGACGTACGGGATGGAGGGGGCCCGGGGAGAGGGAGACGTACGGGATGGGGGCCCGGGGTGGCCCCGGGTCAGAAGCGGCCGCCGCCTCCCAGCCGGCCGCGCGTGCCGCTGCCGCCGAAGCTGCCGGGCCCGCTGCCACCGAAGCCCCCGCCGCCGAAGCCCCCGCCCCCGCCGAACCCCCCGCCCCCGAAGCCTCCGTGCCCGCCCCGCCCGCCGCCCCCGCCGAACAGGCCGCCCAGGATGATGCCGCCGAGCACCGCCCCGCCCAGCCCGCCGCCCGCGTTTCCCGCCGTCCCCGGCGCCCCGCCCGGACCGTTCGGGTTCCCGTAGGCGCGGACGTCCCGCTCGGCGAGCTCCTGCGCCCGCCGGGCGAGCGCGTCCGCCTGCCGGGCCTCCGCGAGGGCGGACTGCGGGTCGTCGGCCGCGAGGGCCCCCGCCTTCTCCCAGCGGCGCCCGGCCTCGGCCAGCCGTGTCCGGGCCTCGCTGCCCACCGCGCCCCGGTGGGTGGTGATGTAGTCGGACGCCGCCCCGATCGCCGAACGGGCCGTCAGCATCGCCTGGTCGAGCAGCGCGCGTGCCCGCCGCGTGCCCGATTCGCGCTCCCTGGCCCCCTCAAGCGCCTCGTCGAGGGCCGCGTCGGCCTCCTCGACCCGGCGCAGGGCGCCGATCGGGTCGTACCGCCCGGCCTCCGCGCTCCGCCGCACCTCGGCCGCCACCGCCTCGGCGCGGGCGATCCGCCCCTGGAGGTCGGCCGTGGACACCCCGGCGGCGGTCCCCTCCAGCAGGCCGCGGGCGTCCGCGAGGTCCGCGTCCGTCTCCGCGAGCACGCCTGGCAGCCGGCCCACGGCCTCCGCCAGCTCCTGCGCCCGCCGGTCCACCGCCTCGATCAGCCGGGCCGCCTGGTCCACGGCGCCCTCGGCGGCCCGGACGTGCACGGCGGCCGCGCCGTTGTCGCCCGCCTCGATCCGCTGCCGGGCCCCGTCGGCGTGCGTCCTCGCGAAGACCAGCCGGTCCTTCGCCTGCTCGACGTCACCGGCGACGGGCGCGGACGCCGTCTCCGCGTACCGCTCGCGCATCGCGGTCAGCGCCGCCTCGGCCGTGCCCATCCGGGCCGTCTGCTCCCGCAGCGCCGCCTCGACCGCCGCCAGCGCCTCGGGGGCGGTCCGCTCCAGGGCGCGCAGCCGGTCGAAGGACTCGGTCTCGGCGTCGAGCCGCGCGTCCGCCTCGCCGCAGCGGCGCAGGATCTCCTCCAGCATGGACCGGCGGGTCGCGTCGTCCTCGGGGAAGGCGTCGTCGAGCCTCTGCCGCAGCCGGAACGACGCCGTCAGCTGCTCCCGGGCGAAGGCGAGGGACTCGGTGAAGGGCCGCACCGCCTCCTCGCCGAACTGCGCCGACGCGAAGCCCAGCTCCTCCTGGCTGGTGCGGACGGCGTCGTCGGTGGCGACCAGGGTCCGGCGCGCCTCCCCGTCCAGCTCGTCCAGGGTCGGCGGCGCGGGCTCCTTCGGCGGCCCCCAGCCCTGCCCGCCCCCCGGTGTGGTGCGGGTCCCGGTCCGCCGGCGCCGCCTGGCGTACGCGTAGGCCCCCACCGCTCCGGCGCCGCCGACCAGCACCGCGGGCAGGATCAGGTCGGAGCCGGAGGGGCCGTCGTCGGCCGCGTGGCCCGGGTCGGCGGGCCCGGGGGTGATCGGGGGAGCGGTGACGGGCCGGCCCGAGAGGGCGGCCGCGTACCCGTCCGCCGCGCCGATGGCGGCACCCGCCCAGTCGTTCTGCCGCAGCGCCGGCTCGATCGCGGTCCGCGCGACCTCGTCCAGCCGTGCCTGGGTGAGGCCGGAGCCGGGGTCGGCGGAGTAGCCGTACAGCCGGTCGTGGGTGGCGACGGCGAGCAGCAGGTCGTCGGGGCCGAACCCGTTGCGCTCGGCGGTGGCGTCGGCCCAGTCCTGGCCCGGGCGCCCGGAGAAGTCCCGTACGTAGACGACGAAGAGCTGGACGCGCTCCTCCTCGTACAGCCGGTCCAGGGCCTGCTCCACGGAGGCGCGGCGGTCGCGCAGCGCGCCCACCCGGTCGGTGATCTGTCCGTCCCGGGACAGGACGACGGGGTCGTCGGCGCGGGCACCGTGCACGGCGGGGACGACGAGCCACCACGCCGCCACCAGTACCGCGAGGAGGGCTCGGGTGGCTGTTCGCGTCACAAGCGTGAGGCTATGTCCGGGTATGTCCGCCCGCGACCGGTCCCGCGCGCCGGAGGTCGGGGGTTGGGCCGCCCGAGTGGCATCTTCCGGCCATTTCGCCGTGTCGCTATGGCCGGATCCCTCTCCTCCTTTTCAGTGGACAAGCAATAGGTGTGATCATCTCCAAATGGAATGAATCTGGACGAAGGGGTACAAGACATGTCCCAGATCGGCGCCCCTCACGGGGGGACATGCCCCAAGAGCCCCCGCTCCCGCACGCTCCGCACCGTCGCCGCCCTCACCAGCGCCGTCCTCGCCGTCACCGCCCTCGCCGGATGCAGCGCGGACGACGAGACCGACGCCGCCCCGCTCGCCGCCCAGGACAACGCGCCCGCCCCGCGCGACCGGGTCGCCGACGGCGGCACCCTGCGCTGGGCCGTCGACGCGGCGCCCACCACCCTCAACGCCTTCCAGGCCGACGCCGACGCCACCACCTCCCGCATCGCCGGAGCCGTGCTCCCCGCCCTCTACACCCTCGACCAGCGGGGCCGGCCACAGCTGAACCCCGACTACCTGGAGTCCGCGCAGGTCGTCGAGACCGAGCCCAAGCAGGTCGTCCTCTACAAGCTCAACCAGCAGGCCGTGTGGAGCGACGGACGCGAGATCGGGGCGCCCGACTTCGTCGCCCAGTGGCGGGCCCTGAGCGGCCGCGACACCGCGTACTGGACCGCCCGGAACTCCGGCTACGAGCGGATCGAGAAGATCGAGCGGGGCAAGAACGACCTGGAGGTGCGGGTCACCTTCGCCAAGCCCTACGCCGACTGGCAGTCCCTCTTCACCCCCCTCTACCCGAAGCAGGTGATGGGGTCCCCGGACTCCTTCAACGACGGCGCGCGCACCGCCCTCAAGGCCACCGCCGGACCGTTCCTGCTGAAGTCGGTCGACTCCGGGAGCGGCGACGTCACCCTCACCCGCAACCCCCGCTGGTGGGGACAGGCCGCCAAGCTCGACACCGTCGTCCTCAAGGCCGTCCCCCGCGCCGACCGGGCCGAGGCCCTCGCCGCGGGCACCCTCGACCTGGCCGAGATCGACCGCTCCACGGCCGACCGGATCGCCCTGGCCCTCCGGGACGCCCGCGCCGGCCGGAACGGCGCGCAGGCCGCCCTCGCCCACGGCCCCGGCTCCTCGATCACCCCCTCCAAGGCCCTGGCGTCCTGGGCCCTCGCCCACGGCTCCGACGAGGAGAAGGCGGAGGAGGTACGGGCCGCCCGCAAGAAGAACCAGGAGGCGATCGCCCGGTACGCGAGCGCGCAGGACACCCTGGCGAAGTACGCGGTCCGCAAGTCCCTGGAGCCCGCCTACACCCAGCTCTCGCTGAACGGCGAGTCCGGGCCGCTCTCCGACGAGCGGGTGCGGCGCGCGGTGGCCCGCGCCATCAACCGCCAGGAGCTGGCCGAATCCGTGCTCAAGCCGCTCGGCCTCCCGGCCCAGCCCCCCGGCAGCCACCTGGCCCTCGCCGGCCAGGCGGCGTACAAGGACAGCAGCGACGCCCTCGGCGGCCAGGACACCCAGGAGGCGCGGGCGCTCCTCGCCGACGCCGGCTGGGTCCCCGGCGGCGCGGTCAAGCAGCCCGCAGGCACGAAGGCGGGCAGTGAGGCGGAGAAGGGCGAGGCGGAGAAGGCCGGGGCGGAGAAGAAGGAAAAGGAAGAGGCCGAGAAGGCCGCCGTCGAGTCCGGGAAGCCCGCGAAGAGCACCGCCACCGCCCCTACCGACGCCAAGAAGAAGAGCGACGACGCCTCCGGGGACGCCCCCTCCGACGAGGGCCTCTACATCGTCGGCGACGACAAGCCGGGCGAGCGCCGGGCCGCCCCCGCCCCTGTCGCAGGCGGCCCCGAGAGCGCCACCCGCGTCCTCGTCCCGGCCCCCGCCGCCGCCCGCGAGAGCGCCGCGCTCCGGGCCCGCGCCGAAGCCCTCGACACCCGGCCCGAGGCGCTCGAAGCCCGGCCCGGGGCCCTCGACGCCGGTACGGGTGCCGCCGCCCGGGCCGACGCCCGGCAGGCCGCCCAGCCCGACCGGGGGATGCCCGGGGCCTACGCCCCGCGCGGCACCGCCGCCCCCGCCGCCGTCCCCGGGGCCGGCCAGGCCCTCGGCAAGGACGGCAAGGCGCTCAGCCTCCGCTTCGTCCTGCCGTCCGGGCCGGGCTCCGAGTCGCTGCGGGCGGTGGGCGACCGGATCGTCCGGATGCTCGACGCGGTCGGGATCCGCACCGAGGTCACCAAGGTCTCCGACGAGAGCTTCTTCAAGGACCACATCGCCTCGGGCGACTACGACCTGGCCCTCTACTCCTGGCCCGCCTCCGCCTTCCCCGCGACCGACGCCCGGCCGATCTTCGCCAAGCCCGAGCCCGCCTCGGACGGCTCGCTCATGGTCGAGCAGAACTACTCCCGGGTCGGCACCGACCGCATCGACCAGCTCTTCGACCAGGCGGCGGGCACCCTCGACGAGGAGGAGGCCCGGGAGCTCGTCCGCCAGGCCGACGCCCGGATCTGGGCCGCGGCCGGCTCCATCCCCCTCTACCAGCGCCCCCAGCTCGTCGCCGCCAGGGCGGATCTGGTGAACGCGGGCGCCTGGGGCTTCGCCGCCCCCCGCTACCAGGACATCGGCTTCAAGAAGGCCGAGACCCCCAAGGGATCCGAGCGGAACCGGTAAAACCACGGCACGAAACCGCTGAAACCACTGAAAGCTCTGAAACCGCAGGTCACAACCTCAGAACCAGCTCAACTTCCTTGCCCGCCGGTGTCCCCGGCGGGCAGGATCGCGTCGGCCCCTTGACCCGGCCGCACGACCTCCCCCACACCCTCGGAACCTCCCAGTAGACCCTCTCGGAACCCGGGCGGGGAAGCCTCTTGCACGGCAGCCCCGTACCATGGGACATAGCCGTGGCGCGTCCGCCCGGCGGGCGTAAGAGGAACTGACGCCGATTCCCACGATCCGAGAGAAGCGCAAGCCACCCATGCCCACGCGCCACGACATCCGTAACGTCGCCATCGTCGCCCACGTCGACCACGGCAAGACGACCATCGTCGACGCCATGCTCAAGCAGGCCGGTGCCTTCGCCGCCCACCAGCAGCTCGACGACCGCATGATGGACTCGAACGACCTGGAACGTGAGAAGGGCATCACGATCCTCGCCAAGAACACGGCGGTGAAGTACCACCCCAAGGACGGCGGGGCCCCGATCACGATCAACATCATCGACACCCCCGGCCACGCCGACTTCGGCGGCGAGGTCGAGCGCGGTCTGTCGATGGTGGACGCGGTCGTCCTCCTCGTGGACGCCTCCGAGGGTCCGCTCCCGCAGACCCGCTTCGTGCTCCGCAAGGCGCTCCAGCAGCGCAAGCCCGTCATCCTCTGCATCAACAAGACGGACCGCCCGGACTCCCGGATCGACGAGGTCGTCAACGAGACCTACGACCTGTTCCTGGACCTGGACGCGGACGAGGACCAGATCGAGTTCCCGATCGTCTACGCCTGCGGCCGCGACGGCATCGCCTCGCTGACCAAGCCGGAGAACGGCACCGTTCCCGCGGACAGCGACAACCTGGAGCCGTTCTTCAACGCCATCCTGGAGCACGTCCCGGCCCCGGTGTACGACGAGGAGGCCCCGCTCCAGGCCCACGTCACCAACCTGGACGCCGACAACTTCCTCGGCCGCATCGCGCTGCTCCGCGTCGAGCAGGGCGAGCTGCGCAAGGGCCAGACGGTCGCGTGGATCAAGCGGGACGGCACGATCTCCAACGTCCGCATCACCGAGCTGATGATGACCGAGGCGCTCACCCGCAAGCCCGCCGAGGTCGCCGGCCCCGGTGACATCTGCGCCGTCGCCGGCATCCCCGACATCATGATCGGCGAGACCCTGGCCGACCCGGAGAACCCGATCGCGCTCCCGCTGATCACGGTCGACCAGCCGGCCATCTCCATGACCATCGGCACCAACACCTCGCCGCTCGTCGGCCGCGGCGGCACCGGCAAGGGCGCGGACGCCAAGGCCGCCGTCAAGAACCGCAAGGTCACCGCCCGCCAGGTCAAGGACCGTCTGGACCGCGAGCTCATCGGCAACGTCTCGCTCCGCGTCCTCGACACCGAGCGCCCGGACGCCTGGGAGGTCCAGGGCCGCGGTGAGCTCGCGCTCGCCATCCTGGTCGAGCAGATGCGCCGCGAGGGCTTCGAGCTCACCATCGGCAAGCCGCAGGTCGTCACCAAGCTCGTCGACGGCAAGGTGCACGAGCCCGTCGAGCGCCTCACGGTCGACGTCCCCGAGGAGCACATGGGCGCGGTCACGCAGCTCATGGGCGTCCGCAAGGGCCGCATGGACAACATGTCGAACCACGGCTCCGGCTGGGTCCGCATGGAGTTCGTCGTCCCGTCCCGGGGCCTCATCGGCTTCCGTACGGAGTTCCTGACCAACACCCGCGGCACGGGCATCGCCCACTCGATCCACGAGGGCCACGAGCCGTGGTTCGGCACGCTGACGACCCGTAACAACGGTTCGCTGGTCGCCGACCGCGCCGGTGCCGTCACCGCCTTCGCGATGACCAACCTCCAGGAGCGCGGCGTCCTGTTCACCGACCCCGGCACCGAGGTGTACGAGGGCATGATCGTCGGCGAGAACTCGCGCTCCGACGACATGGACGTGAACATCACCAAGGAGAAGAAGCTCACCAACATGCGCTCCTCCTCGGCCGACTCCTTCGAGGCGATCGTGCCGCCGCGCAAGCTCTCCCTGGAGCAGTCCCTGGAGTTCTGCCGCGACGACGAGTGCGTCGAGGTGACCCCGGAGGCCGTCCGCATCCGCAAGGTGATCCTGGACCAGAACGCGCGCGGCCGCGCGTCCTCGCGCGCCAAGAACGCCTGATCCGGGGCCGGTTCGTCCGGCCCGCACGCACGACTGAGCCCCGCCGGCCCCGGCGGGGCTCAGTCGTGCCTCCTCGCCGCCGTAAGCGGCCCACGGGGCCGCCACGGGGCCGTCACCGGGCCGTCGCGGGGCCGGTGGGGGAGGGCGGCTCCCGCACCCGCCGTCAAGTCGAATTCAGAGACCCGGCGTCCGGATACCGGTCATCGCTCTCCGGAACGTGTATTAACAGTCCGTTTCGGGGGTGTCTGTCTGGACTCACTTTGTCCGGATTTCGGTACCTCGGGGCGGGGTGATGTTGTCAAAACGAGACCACTTAAGTGTGGTTTACGGCCCGGACGTACTTAATAGTTGGCTCCATTGAGCTCGGGTCAATGGGTCACGCACTGTGGGGAGTGCCGACTCACGAGCACACTCGGGGCACTTGAGTGCATAGCCGTCAGGGGTGTCGGCGAAACTCGGAGTGCCCCTCTTGTAGTGACAAAGTGGACTCATGAGGAGGAACCCATGCGCGGTGCCAAGAGCGCCAAGTGGGTAACGGGCGCGATCATCGTCGCCCTTGCTGCGACCGCCTGTGGCGGGGGGAAGAGCGACGGCGGCAGCGACGCCAAGGGCGCTGTTGACCCGAACGGGATCTTCTCCATCGAGCTCGGTGAGCCCGAGAAGCCCCTGTACACCGGCGACACGATGGAGTCCAACGGCTCCGCCGTCATGGCCGGCCTGTTCTCGACCCTGGTCGACTACAAGGCCGACGGCTCGCTGGAGATGATCAACGCCGAGTCGGTCACCACGACGGACTCGAAGACGTGGACCGTCAAGCTCAAGCCGGGCTGGACCTTCCACGACGGCACCCCGGTGACCTCGAAGTCCTACGTGGACGCGTGGAACTGGAACGCCAACGTCAAGAACGCCATGGGCCTCAACTCGTGGTTCGCCGACATCAAGGGCTTCGAGAAGCTCAGCCCGGCCGAGGAGGGCGCCAAGCCCACCGCGGACAAGCTGGACGGCCTGAAGATCGTCGACGAGAACACCTTCACCATCGAGCTCTCGAAGGCCGTTCCGTACTTCGGCCACAAGCTCGCCTACATCGTCTTCGCCCCGCTCTCCGAGTCCTTCTACAAGGACCCGAAGGCCGCCGGTCAGAAGCCGGTCGGCAACGGTCCCTACAAGTTCAAGAGCTGGGACCACAAGAAGCAGATCGAGATCGTCCGTTACGACGACTACAAGGGCCCGAACAAGGCGAAGAACGGCGGTGTGGTCTTCAAGAACTACACCACCCTCGAGGCCGCGTACGAGGACCTGAAGTCGGGCAACGTCGACGTCCTGCGTCAGCTCGCCCCGAAGGACCTCCCGGTCTACCGCCAGGACCTCGGCGACCGCGCCGTCGACCAGGCCTACTCCGCGGTCCAGACCATGGCCGTCGCGTTCTACGCCGACCAGTGGAGCAAGCCGAAGCCGGTCGACCCCAAGGTCATCCAGGGCATCTCGATGGCGATCGACCGCGCCACCATCACCAAGACGGTGCTCCAGGGCACCCGCGAGCCCGCCACCGGCTGGGTCGCCAAGGGTGTGCTCGGCTACCAGCCGAACGCGGTCGACGTCACCAAGTTCGACCCGGCCAAGGCCAAGGAGCTCATCAAGGCCGGCGGCGGCGTCCCCGGCAACAAGATCTCCCTGCAGTTCAACGCCGACGGCGGCCACAAGGAGTGGGTGGACGCGGTCTGCAACTCCATCACCCAGTCCACGGGCGTCGCCTGTGTCGGTGACGGCAAGCCGGACTTCCAGGCCGACCTGACCGCTCGTAAGAACAAGCAGGTCAAGTCGTTCTACCGCTCCGGCTGGGTGCTCGACTACCCGGTGAACGCGAACTTCATCTCGGACCTGTTCCGTACGGGTGCGGCGGGCAACCAGGGCGGCTTCTCCAACAAGGAGCTGGACGCCAAGATCGCCAAGGCGGACTCCGCGTCGACGCTGGACGAGTCGGTCAAGCAGTACCAGGCCATCGAGAAGGACCTGGTCAACTACATGCCGTCCATCCCGCTCTGGTACTACAAGGTCAACGCGGGCTACTCCGAGAAGGTTTCGGGCGTGGCTTACGGCCAGGACGGCGACCCGATCCTGACCGGCGTCGAGGTCCACAAGTAAACCCGAAAGCGTAGTCCGCAAGCCGTCACGGGACTGACGGATCGTCAGTCCCGTTCCGGCGCCTTACGCAGCGGCTGGGGGGCCCTTCCACGGCATCGTGCTGCCCGAATCCGGGCAGTACGTCGGGGGAGGGCCCTCGGCTGCGGCCGTCACATCTCAACGGAGGCATGATGGGGCGCTATGTCGCACGACGACTGCTCCAGATGATCCCGGTTTTCTTCGGGACAACCCTGCTGATCTTCCTCATGGTCTACAGCCTGCCCGGTGACCCCGTGGCCGGTCTGTTCGGAGACAAGGGGGCGTCCCCCGCGACCATCGCGGAGATCAGACACAAGCTCGGTCTCGACCAGCACATCCTGAAGCAGTACTGGGACTACATCAGTGGAATCATCTTCCACTTCGACTTCGGTACGCAGATCCGCAACGACCGGCCTGTGACCGAGGTACTGGGTGACGCGTTCCCCGTCACGATCCAGCTGGCGGCCCTCGCCTTCGCCTTCGAGCTCGTCTTCGGCCTCAGCCTCGGCATCATCGCCGGCCTCCGCGCCGGACGCATGGCCGACAACGCGATCCTGATCTTCACCCTGCTGATCATCTCGATCCCGGTCTTCGTGCTCGGCTTCCTGATCAAGATGGTGTTCGCCTTCCAGCTCGGCTGGATCGAGCCGAACGTCAGCAACGACCAGCTGCTGTCCGAGATGATCGCCCCCGCCATCGTCCTCGGTGGTCTCTCCCTTGCCTATGTGGCGCGGCTCACCCGCACCTCCATGGCGGAGAACCTGCGCGCCGACTACATGCGCACGGCCGTCGCCAAGGGCCTGCCGAAGCGCCGCATCATCGGCGTCCACCTCATGCGCAACTCGATGATCCCCGTCGTCACCTTCCTCGGCACCGACATCGGCGCCCTGATGGGCGGCGCGGTCGTCACCGAAGGCATCTTCAACGTCAAGGGTGTCGGTGGTCTGATCTACGAGTCGATCAGCCGCCGCGAGGGCAGCACCCTCGTCGGTCTCGTCACCGTCCTGGTGGTCGTCTACCTGATCACCAGCCTGCTCATCGACCTGCTGTACGCGGTCCTGGACCCGAGGATCCGGTATGCCTGACGTGACCAAGACCGCCACCACGGCGCCGGACGCCGTAGCCGCCTCCCCGGCGGCCGCGCCCGCCCCGCAGGGCAAGCCGGAGAAGCCCCGCTCGCTCTGGGGCGACGCCTGGCGCGACCTGCGCCGCAACCCGTACTTCCTCGTGTCGTCGGTGCTGATCTTCTTCCTGCTGCTCATCGCGGCGTTCCCGGGGATGTTCACCAGCGCCTCGCCCACGGCAGGCGACCTCGTCAAGCACTACGTCGGCAAGCCCGAGCTCGGCAACATCGGCTCGCCCGGGTGGCTCGGCTACGACATCCAGGGCCGCTCCGTCTACGCCCGCCTGATCTACGGCACCCGTGCCTCGATCATCGTCGGCGTCTGCGTCACCCTGATCGTCACCGTCATCGGCGGCGCCATGGGCATGATCGCCGGTTACTTCGGCGGCTGGGTGGACGCGGTCCTCTCCCGCCTCACCGACGTCTTCTTCGGCATCCCCTTCCTGCTCGGCGCGATGGTCGTCCTCCAGGCCTTCGTCGAGCGCACCGTCTGGGTCGTCGTCTTCGCCCTCGCCTTCCTCGGCTGGACGCAGATGGCCCGCGTCATGCGCGGCGCCGTGATCACGGTCAAGCAGGCCGACTACGTCCACGCCGCCAAGGCGCTCGGCGCCGGCACCGGCCGGATCCTCTTCCGGCACATCCTGCCGAACGCCATGGCCCCGGTGATCGTCGTCGCCACCATCGCCCTCGGCGGCTACATCTCCGCCGAGGCGACCCTGTCCTACCTGGGGCTCGGCCTCGCCGCCCCGACCGTCTCGTGGGGTGTCGACATCTCCGCGGGTGTTCAGGCGATCCGTACGTCGCAGCACATCCTGCTGTACCCGTCGATCATGCTGAGCCTCACCGTTCTGGCGTTCATCATGCTCGGCGAAGCCGTCCGCAACGCCCTCGACCCCAAGCTGCGCTGAGGAGGGCGTAAAAGATGAGCATCATCGACAAGACCGCGGCCGTCCCCGCGCCGCGCGACGGGTCCGGCACCGGCCCGCTGCTCGAAGTCCGCGACCTGCACGTGGAGTTCCACACCCGTGACGGCGTGGCCAAGGCGGTCAACGGCGTCAACTACTCGGTGAACGCCGGCGAGACCCTCGCCGTCCTCGGCGAGTCAGGCTCCGGCAAGTCCGTCACCGCCCAGGCCATCATGGGCATCCTCGACATGCCCCCCGGCCGGATCCCGCAGGGCGAGATCCTGTTCCGCGGCCAGGACATGCTGAAGATGTCCGAGGAGGAGCGCCGGAAGATCCGCGGCCGCAAGATCGCGATGATCTTCCAGGACGCGCTGTCCTCCCTGAACCCGGTCCTCAACGTCGGCTACCAGCTCGGCGAGATGTTCCGGGTCCACCAGGGCCTGTCCAAGAAGGACGCCAGGCTCAAGGCCATCGAGCTGATGGACAAGGTCAAGATCCCGGCCGCCAAGGCCCGGGTCTCCGACTACCCCCACCAGTTCTCCGGCGGTATGCGCCAGCGCATCATGATCGCCATGGCGCTCGCCCTGGAGCCGGACCTGATCATCGCCGACGAGCCCACCACGGCTCTCGACGTGACCGTCCAGGCCCAGGTCATGGACCTCCTCGCGGAGCTCCAGCAGGAATACAACATGGGCCTGATCCTGATCACCCACGACCTCGGCGTCGTCGCCGACGTCGCGGACAAGATCGCCGTGATGTACGCCGGCCGGATCGTCGAGCAGGCGCCCGTGCACGAGCTGTACAAGCGCCCGGCCCACCCGTACACCCGGGGTCTGCTCGACTCGATCCCGCGCCTGGACCAGAAGGGCCAGGAGCTCTACGCGATCAAGGGCCTGCCGCCCAACCTGCTCCGCGTGCCCACCGGCTGCGCCTTCAACCCGCGCTGCCCCAAGGCCGACGACATCTGCCGCACGGAGATCCCGGCCCTGGCGCCGGTCACCGAGCGGGACGGCACGGACCTCCCGGGCCGCAAGAGCGCCTGCCACTTCTGGAAGGAGACGATCCATGGCTGACCTCAGCAAGAACGACGAGGCCGTGGCCGCCGCCAACGAAGAGGCCCTCGTCGCCGCCATCGAGGCCCCCGTGGTCCGCGGCGAGCCGATCCTCCAGGTGCGCGGTCTGAAGAAGCACTTCCCGCTGACGCAGGGCATCCTCTTCAAGAAGCAGGTCGGCGCGGTCAAGGCCGTGGACGGGGTCTCCTTCGACCTCTACCAGGGCGAGACCCTCGGCATCGTGGGCGAGTCCGGCTGCGGCAAGTCCACGGTCGCCAAGCTCCTGATGAACCTGGAGCGGGCCACCGCCGGCGAGGTCTTCTACAAGGGCCAGGACATCACCAAGCTGTCCGGGCGCGCCCTGAAGGCGGTCCGCCGGAACATCCAGATGGTGTTCCAGGACCCGTACACCTCGCTCAACCCGCGCATGACGGTCGGCGACATCATCGGCGAGCCCTTCGACATCCACCCCGAGGTGGCCCCCAAGGGCGACCGGCGCCGCAAGGTGCAGGAGCTCCTGGACGTCGTCGGTCTGAACCCGGAGTACATCAACCGGTACCCGCACCAGTTCTCCGGCGGTCAGCGCCAGCGCATCGGCATCGCCCGCGGCCTCGCGCTCAACCCCGAGATCATCATCTGCGACGAGCCGGTCTCGGCCCTGGACGTCTCCGTCCAGGCCCAGGTCATCAACCTGATGGAGAAGCTCCAGGACGAGTTCAACCTCTCCTACCTCTTCATCGCGCACGACCTGTCGATCGTCCGGCACATCTCGGACCGCGTCGGCGTCATGTACCTCGGCAAGATGGCCGAGATCGGTACGGACGCCGAGATCTACGAGCACCCGACGCACCCGTACACCCAGGCGCTGCTCTCCGCGGTGCCGGTGCCGGACCCGGAGGCCCGCGCGCACCGCGAGCGGATCATCCTCACCGGTGACGTCCCCTCGCCGGCGAACCCGCCGTCGGGCTGCAGCTTCCGCACCCGCTGCTGGAAGGCGCAGGAGCGGTGCGCCCAGGAGGTCCCGCTCCTCGCGGTGCCGGCGCACTTCCAGGGCCAGGACACCCCGGCCGCCCACTTCTCGGCGTGCCACTTCGCCGAGGAGAAGCAGGTCGTGCCGGTGCACTGACACCCCGCGCGGTTCTCCACGGCCGGCTCCCGGCGCCCCACGGCGCCGGGAGCCGGCCGTTTTCGCGCGCCCGCCGTCGCGCCCGCCCCCGCCCCCGCCGTCGCACTGATGGGCGCCGACAACGTGCAGGCGAGCTGATGCGGGGTGATATTGGGGCTCTCAGTGCGAATCGGTACATACGGGAGGCACTCCATGCGCGGAGCCACGCACGCCAAGTGGGCCGCTCTGGCCACCGCCGTCGCCCTCGCGGCGACCGCCTGCGGCGGCGGTGACAGCGGCGGCGGCGGAGGGGCCGACGGCGTCGTGTCCTCCTCGTGGGGAGACCCGCAGAACCCGCTGGAGCCCGCCAACACCAACGAGGTCCAGGGCGGCAAGGTCCTGTCCATGATCTTCCGGGGGCTCAAGCAGTACGACCCCAAGACCGGCGAGGCCAAGGACATGCTCGCCGAGAAGATCGACACCACCGACTCCACCAACTTCACCGTCACCGTCAAGGACGGCTGGACCTTCTCCAACGGCGAGAAGGTCACCGCCAAGTCCTTCGTCGACGCCTGGAACTACGGCGCCCACCTGAAGAACAACCAGAAGAACGCCTACTTCTTCGGCCAGATCGAGGGCTACGACCAGGTCCACCCCGAGAAGGGCGACCCCACCGCCGAGACCATGTCCGGCCTCAAAGTCACCGGGGACCGCACCTTCACGGTCAAGCTCACCCAGAAGTTCTCCACCTGGCCCGTCACCCTCGGCTACGCGGCCTTCGCCCCGCTGCCCCAGTCCTTCTTCAGCGACCACGCCGGCTGGCTCTCGAAGCCCGTCGGCAACGGCCCGTACACCATCGACTCCTACTCCAAGGGGTCCCAGATGGTCCTGAAGAAGTGGGACGCCTACCCCGGCAGCGACAAGGCGCAGAACGGCGGCGTGACCCTCAAGGTCTACACCGACAACAACACCGCCTACACCGACCTGATCGCCGGGAACCTCGACCTCGTCGACGACGTCCCCGCCGCCCAGCTCAAGAACGTCGAGGCCGACCTCGGCGACCGGTACATCAACGTGCCCGCCGGCATCATCCAGACCCTCTCCTTCCCGTTCTACGACCCCAACTGGAACAAGCCCGGCCAGGAGAAGCTCCGCCAGGGCCTGTCACGGGCGATCGACCGGAACCAGATCACCGAGACGATCTTCCAGAAGACCCGCACCCCCGCCGTCGACTGGACCTCGCCCGTCCTCGGCGAGGAGGGCGGCTTCAAGGACGTCTGCGGCGACCTCTGCAAGTACGACCCGGCCGAGGCGAAGAAGCTGGTCGCCGAGGGCGGCGGCATCCCCGGCGGCACCATGAAGATCTCGTACAACGCCGACACCGGCAGCCACAAGGAGTGGGTGGACGCGGTCTGCAACTCCATCAACCGCGCCCTCGGCAACGACCGCGCCTGCGTCGGCAACCCCGTCGGCACCTTCGCCGACTACCGCAACCAGGTCACCACGCAGAAGCTCACCGGCCCGTTCCGCGCCGGCTGGCAGATGGACTACCCGCTCATCCAGAACTTCCTCCAGCCGCTGTACTACACCAACGCCTCGTCCAACGACGGCAAGTGGACGAACCCCGAGTTCGACAAGCTGGTGAACCAGGCCAACGCCGAGGCCGACACCGCCAAGGCCGTCGGCATCTTCCAGCAGGCCGAGGAAGTCCTCCGCGACGACATGGGCGCCCTCCCGCTCTGGTACCAGAACGGCAGCGCCGGCTACTCGGAGCGCGTGAGCAACGTGACCCTGAACCCCTTCAGCGTCCCGGTCTACGACCAGATCAAGGTGAACTGACGCCGTAGCGAGGCCGACGGCACACGGCCCGGCCGCGGACCCCCGCGCCGGGCCGTACGCCTTCCCGCATCCCTTCCCGGAGCCAACCCCCGGAGTCCCTCATGGGTCGATACGTGATCCGGCGACTGCTGCAGATGATCCCGGTCTTCTTCGGCGCCACGCTGCTGATCTTCCTGATGGTGAACGTGATGGGCGACCCCGTCGCCGGACTGTGCGGCGACCGCCAGTGCGACCCGGCGACCGCCGCCCAGCTCAAGAAGGAGTTCGGCCTCGACAAGCCGGTCTGGCAGCAATACCTGACCTACATGGGCAACGTCTTCACCGGGGACTTCGGCACGGCCTTCAACGGCCAGGAGGTCACCGAGCTGATGGCCAACGCCTTCCCGGTCACCATCCGCCTCACCATCGTCGCGATCCTCTTCGAGATCGTCATCGGCATCAGCCTCGGCGTCCTCACCGGCCTCAAGCGCGGCCGGCCCGTCGACACCACCGTGCTGCTGCTCACCCTGGTCGTCATCTCCGTCCCGACCTTCGTCACCGGCCTGCTCGTCCAGCTCCTCTTCGGCGTCAAGTGGAAGTGGATCGACCCCTCGGTCTCCTCCGCCGCCACCTTCGACGAACTGATCGTCCCCGGCCTGGTCCTCGCCTCCGTGTCGCTCGCCTACGTCACCCGGCTCACCCGGACCTCGATCGCCGAGAACAAGCGCGCCGACTACGTCCGCACCGCCGTCGCCAAGGGCCTGCCCCGCCGCCGGGTCATCACCCGGCACCTGCTGCGCAACAGCCTCATCCCCGTGGTCACCTTCATCGGCACCGACATCGGCGCGCTCATGGGCGGCGCCATCGTCACCGAGCGGATCTTCAACATCCACGGGGTCGGCTACCAGCTCTACCAGGGCATCCTCCGCCAGAACACCCAGACCGTCGTCGGCTTCGTGACCGTCCTCGTCCTGGTCTTCCTGGTGGCCAACCTGCTCGTCGACCTCCTGTACGCCGTCCTTGACCCGAGGATCCGCTATGCCTGAGATGCCCGAGCACCACGACGAAGGGTCGGCCATCGCCTCCACCGGGGCCGGCGGCGCCACCGACCTCGCGATGTCCGAGGCCGAGACCCTGGAGAAGGCCCCCGGCGGCCCCGACGGCACGGGCCCCGAGAAGAAGGCCCGCTCCCTCTGGTCCGACGCCTGGCACGACCTGCGCCGGAACCCGGTCTTCATCATCTCCGGCCTGGTCATCCTCTTCCTGGTGGTCATCGCGATCTGGCCGCAGCTCATCGCCAGTGGCAACCCGCTGGACTGCGACCTCTCCAAGGCCCAGGAGGGCTCCCAGCCCGGCCACCCCTTCGGCTTCAACGGCCAGGGCTGCGACGTCTACACCCGCACGGTCTACGGAGCCAGGGCCTCCATCGAGGTCGGCGTCCTCTCCACCCTCGGCGTGACCCTCCTCGGCTCGGTCCTCGGCGGCCTCGCCGGCTTCTACGGCGGCGCCTGGGACGGCTTCCTCTCCCGGATCACCGACATCTTCTTCGCCATCCCCGTCGTCCTCGGCGGCCTGGTCCTCCTCTCCGTCGTCAGCAACAACACCGTCTGGCCCGTCATCGGCTTCATGGTGCTGCTCGGCTGGCCGCAGATCTCCCGCATCGCCCGCGGCTCCGTCATCACCGCCAAGCAGAACGACTACGTGCAGGCCGCCCGCGCGCTCGGCGCCTCCAACTCCCGGATGCTGCTGCGGCACATCACGCCCAACGCCGTGGCCCCCGTGATCGTCGTCGCCACCATCGCCCTCGGCACGTACATCTCCCTGGAGGCCACGCTCTCCTTCCTCGGCGTCGGCCTCAAGCCCCCCACCGTCTCCTGGGGCATCGACATCTCCGCGGCCTCGCCGTACATCCGCAACGCCCCGCACATGCTGCTCTGGCCGGCCGGCGCGCTGGCCGTCACGGTGCTCGCCTTCATCATGCTCGGCGACGCCGTCCGCGACGCCCTCGACCCCAAGCTGAGGTAGGGATCCATGCTGCTCGAAGTGCGCGACCTGCACGTGGAGTTCCACACCCGGGACGGGGTGGCCAAGGCGGTCAACGGCGTCGACTACTCCGTCGACGCGGGGGAGACCCTCGCCGTCCTCGGCGAGTCCGGCTCCGGCAAGTCCGTCACCGCCCAGGCCGTCATGGGCATCCTCGACGTCCCCCCGGGGAAGATCACGCGGGGCGAGATCCTCTTCCAGGGCCAGGACCTCCTGAAGCTCAAGGAGGACGAGCGGCGCAAGATCCGGGGCGCCAAGATGGCGATGGTCTTCCAGGACGCGCTGTCCTCCCTCAACCCCGTCCTCAGCGTCGGCGACCAGCTCGGCGAGATGTTCCAGGTCCACCGGGGCATGTCCCGCAAGGACTCCCGGGCCAAGGCCGTCGAGCTGATGGACCGGGTCCGCATCCCCGCCGCCAAGGAACGCGTCGGCCAGTACCCCCACCAGTTCTCCGGCGGGATGCGCCAGCGCATCATGATCGCCATGGCGCTCGCCCTCGAACCCGAGCTGATCATCGCGGACGAGCCCACCACCGCCCTCGACGTCACCGTCCAGGCCCAGGTCATGGACCTCCTCGCGGAGCTCCAGCGCGAGCTCAACATGGGGCTCATCCTCATCACCCACGACCTCGGCGTCGTCGCCGACGTGGCCGACAAGATCGCCGTGATGTACGCGGGCCGGATCGTCGAGCGGGCCCCCGTCCACGAGATCTACAAGGCCCCCGCCCACCCCTACACCAAGGGCCTCCTCGAATCGATCCCGCGCCTGGACCAGAAGGGCCAGGACCTGTACGCGATCAAGGGCCTGCCGCCCAACCTGCTGCACATCCCGCCCGGCTGCGCCTTCAACCCGCGCTGTCCGATGGCCCAGGACGTCTGCCGGACCGACGAGCCCCCGCTGTACGAGGTGACCGAGTCCCCGGTGCCGCGCGCCAGCGCCTGCCACTTCTGGAAGGAGTGCCTCCATGGCTGAGACGACCGGGGCGGCCGGGACGGGCGAGGCGATCCTCGAAGTGCGGGACCTCCACAAGCACTACCCGCTGACCCAGGGCATCCTCTTCAAGAAGCAGGTCGGCGCCGTCAAGGCCGTCGACGGGGTCGACTTCGACCTCGTCGCCGGCGAGACCCTCGGCATCGTCGGCGAGTCCGGCTGCGGCAAGTCGACCGTCGCGAAGATGCTGGTCAACCTGGAGCGGCCCACCTCCGGCACCATCCGCTACAAGGGCGAGGACATCACCAAGCTCTCCGCCCGCGCCCTGAAGGCGGTCCGCCGGAACATCCAGATGGTGTTCCAGGACCCGTACACCTCGCTCAACCCGCGCATGACGGTCGGCGACATCATCGGCGAGCCGTACGAGATCCACCCCGAGGTCGCGCCCAAGGGCGACCGGCGCCGCAAGGTCCAGGACCTGCTGGACGTCGTCGGCCTCAACCCCGAGTACATCAACCGCTATCCGCACCAGTTCTCCGGCGGCCAGCGCCAGCGCATCGGCATCGCCCGCGGCCTCGCCCTCCAGCCCGAGGTCATCGTCGCGGACGAACCCGTCTCGGCCCTCGACGTCTCCGTCCAGGCCCAGGTCGTCAACCTCCTCGAACAGCTCCAGTCCGAGTTCTCCCTGTCGTACGTCTTCATCGCCCACGACCTGTCCATCGTGCGGCACATCTCCGACCGGGTCGGCGTCATGTACCTCGGCCGGATCGTCGAGATCGGCACCGACGCGCAGATCTACGACCACCCCACCCACCCCTACACGCAGGCGCTGCTCTCCGCCGTCCCCGTCCCCGACCCCGAGGCGCGCGCCCACCGCGAGCGGATCATCCTCACCGGCGACGTGCCCTCCCCGGCCAACATCCCCTCCGGCTGCCGCTTCCGCACCCGCTGCTGGAAGGCGCGGGAGCGCTGCGCCCAGGAGGTCCCCCTCCTGGCGGTCCCGGCCGTCTTCCGCCTCACCGACAGCCCGGCCCGCCACGACTCGGCCTGCCACTTCGCGGAGGAGAAGCACGTGGTGGCGGAGGAACACCGGGCGGTCCTGGAGAAGCCGGGGGAGGACGGCGCCGGGACCCCGCCGGAGGACGGCGTCGGCATCCCACCGGAGGGCGCCCCGGACCTGGAGAAGAGGCCCGGCACTCCGCCCCCGGGAGGCAGCCACCTCCTCCGCCCGGACGACGGGGCCCCGGAGACGGACCCCCCGGAGGCGGACCCCCCGCCCCCCGGCACCCCTTAACACCGGGGCAACCCGCCCGACTCGGCTCCGATATACGGACACGACAGACTGCACACCGTACGGCCGTGCGGGTGCCGTGGGCCGGCCGGGACGCATCGAGCGCCCCGGCCGGCCACCCCCGCCCCTCCGGATATCCGGAACCGCTTGTTTCGGCCGGTCGCGACCGTGAGTATCGAAGCCGTGACTGTGACACGACCGGCACGACTCACCGGCGCCGCCCTCTGCGGCGCCCTCGTCCTCGTCGCCGCCGTGTGGATCCTCAAGGACCTCGCCGCGCTCGGCTCGCCCGCCGACCTCGCGTGGTACTGGGCCGGGGACCGGTTCTTCCTGGCCCGGGGCCGGGCCGCCACCTCCCTGGCCGACCCGGTGCTCCTCGCCGCCTCCGCGGCCACCGCCGTCGCCGCCCTCCGCTCGCGGCACGCCGCCTCCGCGCTCGCCGCCACCGGCACCGTCACCCTCGCCCTGCGCCTGCCCGGCCTCTGGGCGCCCGGGAGCGGGGCCCTCGTCACCGCCCTCCTCGAACTGGCCCTCGCCGCCGGCCTCGTCCTCGTGGCCGCCCTCGGCCGCCGCCCGGCGGACACCCCCTACGAGCCGCTCCCCGGCCGCCCCCGCACCGGCCCCGCCGTCACCGCCGGGGTCCTCCTCGCGGCCGCCGCCGTCACCGTCACCGGCTGGGAGCTGTACTGGGGCGTCCGGCTGCCCGCGGAGATCACCGTCGACCGGTTCACCGGCGGCCGGTCCGTCGTCAAGGCGACCCTCGCGCCCCCGCCCGGCTGGCTGTCGGCGGTCCTCGTCGCGCTGTACGCCACGGCCGCCGCCTCCGCCTTCGCGCGGGCCCGCCACGCCCGCGCCTCCGGGCTGCTCGCCGGGGCGTTCCTGGCCGCGGGCGGCCTCGCCGGGACGGCGGGGGCCCTGCGGTACGGGATCCTCGAACGGCTCGCGGACCTCCCCGCCCCGCACCGGACGGACGTCCTCACCTCCGTCCTCGGACTGCTCGCGGGCCTCGTCGTCCTGGTCCTCCTGGCCGGGCGCGGCGCCCCCGCCGCCGCGCCCGCCCCGTACCCGCCGGCGGGGGCGCTGCCGCCGCCCCCGCCGCACCCCCGGCCACCCGGCTGGTGAACCGGCCCCGGCTCCAGCCCCGTTTCCAGCCCTGGTCCCGGTCCCGGTCCCGCCCTCAGTCCCGGTCGAGCCCGAGGGACCGCTTCAGGAAGTCCACCTGGAGCAGGAGCAGGTTCTCCGCCACCTGCTCCTGCGGCGTCATGTGCGTGACCCCCGACAGCGGCAGCACCTCGTGCGGCCGGCCCGCCGCGAGCAGCGCGGAGGAGAGCCGCAGCGCGTGCCCCACCACCACGTTGTCGTCCGCGAGCCCGTGCACGACCATCATCGGCCGCACCGGCACCTCCGGCGAGGACAGCCCGTCGTCGGTGAGCAGCGACTGCGCCGCGTACACCTCCGGGTCGTCCTGCGGCGTCCCGAGGTACCGCTCGGTGTAGTGCGTGTCGTAGAGCCGCCAGTCCGTCACCGGCGCCCCGACCACGGCCGCGTGGAAGACGTCCGGCCGCCGCAGCACCGCCCGGGCCGCCAGATAGCCGCCGTACGACCAGCCCCGGACCGCCACCCGGCCCAGGTCGAGCGGGAATCGCCCGGCGAGCGCGCGCAGCGCCTCCACCTGGTCGTCGAGCGTCGGCGTCAGGTCGCGCAGGATCGCCTTCTCCCAGGCGGGGGAGCGGCCCGGCGTGCCCCGCCCGTCCGCCACGACCACCGCGAAGCCCTGGTCGGCGAACCACTGGGACGTCAGGTGCGGATGGTGTGCGGCCACCACCCGCTGCCCGTGCGGGCCGCCGTACGGGTCCATCAGGACCGGCAGCGGCCCGTCGCCCTCCGCGTACCCCGAGGGCAGCAGCACCGCGCACGGGATCCGCCGGGCCCCGGCCTCCGTGAGCCGGGGCCGGGCGGTGACCACCGGCCGCTGCGCGTACGAGGCGACCACCGCGACCTGCTCGCCGTCCCGCAGCACCCGCGCCGTGCTCCCCGGCTCCTCGGGCCGCGCCGACACCAGGACGGTCACCGACCCCGCGCGCACCGCGCCGTGCGTGCCGACGCCTCCGGACACCCGCTCGGCGCCCTCCTCCGTCACCCGGTACACATGGATCTCGCCGGTCTCCGGCGCCGCCGCGCCCGTACCCGCCGAGGCCGACACGAGGAGGTCGTCAGGACCGGCGTCGAGCAGCGCCCGGACGTGCAGCCGCCCGTCGGTGAGGACCCGGTCCCCGACGGCCAGGACCCGCGTCCCGCCGTCGCCCGTGTCCACGTCCGCGCCCCCGTCCGCGACGTCCGCGATCCGTACGAGCCGCCCGTCCGCGCTCCACGCCGGCACCCCCGGAAGCAGCTCCAGCCACGCCGGGTCCTCCTCCACCCGCACCACCGAGGCCGTCCCGGTCGCCGGGTCCACCGCCAGGTGCGCCTGCTCCCGCTGCTCCCGGGTCTGGACGAGCAGCAGCGGTGGCCCGGCCGCCGACCAGTGCACCCGCGCCAGGTAGGGGTACCGCTCCCGGTCCCACGCCACCTCCGTACGGGACCCGTCGAGGCCCACGAGGAACAGCCGCACCTCCGCGTTGTCCGTCCCCGCCGCCGGGTAGCCCACCCGCTGCGGCTCCCGCTCCGGGTGCGCCGGGTCCGCGATCCACCAGCCCCGCACCGCCCGGTCGTCCACCCGCGCCACGAGCAGCCGGTCCGACGCCGGGGACCACCAGTGGCCGCGATACCGCCCCATCTCCTCCGAGGCGATGAATTCGGCCAATCCGTAGGAGACGTGCGGGTCCTCCGGACCGGCCAGCTCCCGGTCGTCCGCGCCGTCCGCGCCCACCACCCGCAGCGCGCCCTCCGCCACGTACGCCACGAGCCGTCCGTCCGGCGAGGGGCGCGGGTCGATCACCGGGCCCGGCACCGGCAGCTCCCGCGCCGTCCCCGCCCGCAGCTCCGCCGCGAACAGCCGCCCCGACAGGGCGAACGCCGCCAACTCCACGGCGCCGTCCACCGCGTACGCCACGATCCCGGAGGAGCCCTCCCGGCTCCGCTCCCGGCGCGCCCGCTCCTGCGGGGACAACTCCTCCTCCGCGCCCGCGAGCAGCGCCTCCGGGTCGGCGGCCACCCGCTCCGCGGGCGCGCCGTCCCGGGGCAGGTCGAGCACCCAGAGCCGGTGCGAACGGTCCGTGCCGGAGCCGGATCTGACGAACACCACGCGCTCCCCGTCGGGAGAGACCGAGAAGCCGCGCGGGACCCCCAGGGTGAAGCGCTGGGTCCTGGCCTGCTGGCGGGGGAAGGAGAGTCCGGCCGAGGATGCGGCGGACTGCTGTCGAGACGAGGTCATGAGGCCGAAACTAGCGCTGTGCGCCCCCCTCGTGCCTCCGTCCGCCGATCGATGCGATGGCACGGATAGTTATGATCCGTAGCGCTGGGTGGGTATGCATCCGTCTGGCACATGCTCTCTGCTCCATGCCCGAACCGCTCCGGGCGAACCGACCGAAGAAGTCCGACCGAGAAGTGTGGAGGTGAACCGCCGTGGCACTCTCGATCTCCGTGGTGGTGCTGCTGGCGATCGTCGTCTTCCTTCTGATCCGGAAATCCGGACTGAAGGCCGGACACGCGGCGGTCTGTGCCCTCCTGGGCTTCTACCTGGCGAGCTCGTCCATCGCCCCGTCCATCAGCACCCTCACGACGAACGTGGCGGGCATGATCGGCGGCCTCAAGTTCTGAGCCCCCGCACCCGGGGCCTCCTCCCGGTCCGGCCGCGCGGGGTCTCGTAGGGTGGGGGCATGTCCGATCTCCCCGCCCGCCGTCTGCTGCTGGTGCACGCGCACCCGGACGACGAGTCGATCAACAACGGCGTCACCATGGCCAGGTACGCGGCCGAGGGCGCCCTCGTCACCCTCGTCACCTGCACGCTCGGCGAGGAGGGCGAGGTCATTCCGCCCGGCCTCGCCCACCTGGCCCCGGACCGGGAGGACCGGCTCGGCCCGCACCGCGTCGGCGAACTCGCGGCCGCGATGGCCGAGCTGGGCGTCACCGACCACCGCTTCCTCGGCGGCCCGGGACGCTTCCGCGACTCGGGGATGATGGGTGCCGAGCAGAACGGCCGGGACGGCGCCTTCTGGAGCACGGACGTCGACACCGCCGCCCCGTACCTCGTCGAGGTGATCCGCGAGACCCGCCCGCAGGTCCTGGTCACCTACGACCCCGACGGCGGCTACGGACACCCCGACCACATCCAGGCCCACCGGGTCGCCACCCGCGCCGCCGAACTGGCCGCCGACCCGGCCTTCCGCCCCGACCTCGGTCCGGCCCACACCATCGCCAAGGTCTACTGGAACCGCGTCCCGCGCCCCGTCGCCGAGGCCGGCTTCGCCCGGCTGCGCGCCGAGGGCTCCGCCTTCCCGGCGGTCGCGGACGTCACCGACGTCCCCGGCGTCGTCGCCGAGGACCGGATCACCGCCGAGATCGCCGCGACCCCGGAGCAGGCGGCCCGCAAGACCGCCGCGATGGCCGCGCACGCCACCCAAGTCGCCGTCGACGGGCCCTTCTTCGCCCTCTCCAACGACCTCGGGCAGCCGATCCTCACCACCGAGTACTACGAGCTGGTCCGGGGCGTCCCCGGCGCCCCCGAGGGCGAGCGCGAGACGGACCTCTTCGCGGGGGTGACCGCGTGAGCCCCTCCTCTTCCTCCCCGGAGCCCTCCCCGAAGTCCTCTCCGGGGTCTTCGCCGAACCCGTCGCGCGGGCGCGCGGCCTCGTCGGGCCGCCCCGCCGCGCCCGGCCGTCCGGCCGCCGCGTCCGACGGCTTCCCCGTCTCCCGCAACGCCCGATACGTCTGGTACGCCCTCCTGTTCGTCCTCGGCGCCCTCGTCGGGACCGCCGGGGCCCTCGTCCAGGCCGCCTGGCTCCCCGCCGGCCTGCTCCTGGCGCTCCTCGCCGCCGCCGGCCTCTTCTACGGCGGGCTGCGCGCCACCGGCACCCAGGTCGGCGTGGCCGCCGCGGGCGGCGGCTGGCTCGTCGCCGTCGTCCTGCTCAGCTTCGGACGCCCCGAGGGCGACGGGGTGTTCGGCGGGGGCGTCGGCGAGCTGCTCTTCCTCTTCGGGGGCATGGGCATCGCTGTGATGTGCACCACGCTGGCGCGGCTGCCGCGACCGGCCCGGTGAGCAGGAGGACTTGAGGTCGGGGACGTCCCGACTTCAGCCGGATTGCCCGTCGTCGGCGGCCCGGGGGTCGGGTGCGTGACGGCGGCGGCCAGTATGGTGGTGCGCGCCGCCGAACCGCCCGGGTCACACGAGCATCAGCAAGAGCGGGCGGTGGAGCCAACCGGGAGATCCTGCTTTGAGTCGTGAAACTGGTCGAGAGACTGACAGTCCGTCCTCCGGCGCCCAGGGGCGCGGTGGAGCCGCATACCCCTCGGGCACCCCGCCGTACGGTTCCCGCCAGTATCCGTCGCTCCACCCCTCGCAGGACGCGCCGGAGGAGACCGCCGCCGCGTCCGCGCCGCCGGAGGAGCCCAAGACCGAGACGACGCTGACGACCCGGATCCGGATCAACATCCCGGGTTCGCGTCCGATTCCGCCGGTCGTGGTCCGCAAGACGGTCAACGAGACGCCCGCCCCGGAGGCCGAGCCGGAGCCCGCCCCCGCCGTGGAACCGGAGCCCGAGCCGGTGGCGGCCCCGGAGCCGCCGAGGGCAGAGGAGGCCGCTCCGAAGGCGAAGGAGACGAGCGACTGGTTCGCCCCCCGCAAGTCTTCCGCGCCCGCACCCGCCCCGGCTCCCGCGCCCGCTCCGGCGCCGTCCCCGGCCCCCGCGCCGGGCCCGAGGCGGACGGCTCCCGGCCCGGACGCCCCGGGCACGGGCTTCGCGGGCTCCGCGACCTCGGGCGTCCCGACGGTCGGCGGCGCCCCGTCGAGCCGCCCGGTCGCCCAGCCCGGCCCCGGCCCCGTCCCCGGCAACCCGCTCTACGAGACCGGCACCCCGGCGGGCGGCACCCCGGCGTACGACGGGACCCCGGCGGGCGGCGTACCGCGCTACGACGGGACTCCCGCGGGCGGCGTGCCGCAGTACGACGGGACCCCTGCCGGCGGTGTGCCGCAGTACGACGGCACTCCCGCCGGTGGCACCCCCCTGTACGACGGAACCCCGGCCGGCGGCACGCCCGTCCACGGGGGCCCGGCGGCTCCGACCGGGCCGACCACCGGCCCGGCCAGCGGCATCGCCTCGCTCGGCGGCCCCGGCGGCGCGGGCCAGGGCCCCTTCCGGGGCCAGGGCCAGGGACAGCCGCAGGGCCCGGGTCAGGGGCCGGGGCCGGGGCACGGCGGTCCGGGCGGGGGTTCCCCGTTCCCCGGCGGCGCCCCCCGCATGTCCGACGACACCGCGGTCCTGACGCCCCAGCAGCCCGCCCCGGCGCCCGGTCCCGGCCGTGGCCCCGGCCCGGGCGGCCCGGCGGCCGGGGGCGGCGGTCACGTCTCCGGCGACACGCTCACCAGCGGCATCCCCGTCGTCCCGCCGACGGCGGCCCGCCCGAACCTCACCCCGAGGATCGAGGAGCGGCCGGCCCCGGCCCCCGCTCCCGCCCCGGCCGCGCGCCAGGCGCCCCCGGCGGGCCGGGCCCCGGCGAAGAAGGGCCGCTCCAAGCTGGTCCTCCTCGGCGCCGGAGTCGTCGGCCTCCTCGGCATCGCCTACGGCGCGGGGCTGCTCCTCAACCACTCCGACGTCCCCAAGGGCACCACGGTGCTCGGCGTGGACATCGGCGGCGGCACGAAGGAGGAGGCCGTCAACAAGCTGGAGAAGGCCCTCGGCAAGCGCGCCCAGGCCCCGCTCCAGCTCTCCGTCGCGGGCAAGAAGGTCCAGCTGCCGCCGGACCGGGCGGGCCTGTCCCTCGACAGCCAGGAGACCGTCCGGGGGGCCGCGGGCAGCGACTACAACCCCGTCTCGGTCATCGGCTCCCTCTTCGGCGGCGAGCGGGTCGCCAAGCCGGTCTTCCCGGTCGACGACGAGAAGCTCGCCGTCGCCCTGACCGACCTGGCGGGCACCTCCGGCTCCGCGACCGAGGGCACGATCCTCTTCGCGCCGAACAAGGTGACCCCGGTCGAGGGCAAGCCCGGCAAGGGCCTGGACGTCCGCCGCGCGATGTTCTCGGTCAAGGACGCCTTCCGCGCCCAGGTCGAGACGGGGCGGAGCAACCTGGTCGAGCTGCCGGTCACGTCCCGCCAGCCGTCGGTCACCAAGGCCGAGCTGGACCGGGCCATGAAGGAGTTCGCGGAGCCCGCGATGTCCGACCGGATCACGATCAGGGCGGGCGGCAAGGAGATCCAGTTCGGCCCGGCGCGGTCGCTGCCGCAGATCCTCTCCATGAAGGCCGTCGACGGCCGCCTGGTCGAGGTCTACGACAAGAAGGCGATCGAGCGGCTCCTGGACGGCGCCTTCGAGGGCATCATGATCACCAAGGGCGACGGCACCAAGCACGAGGTCTCCGCCGACGACGTGGCCTTCGTGATGCGCGACGCGCTGCTCGGCAAGACGCCCGCCGAGCGGACGAAGACGATCGACCTGTCCGGCCAGGGCTGACGGCCCGGGGACGAACGTTCGTGGGGGGCGAGTGGCGCACCACTCGCCCCCCACGGCCGTTCCCGGCCGGCCGCCGGCCGCCGGCCGCCAGCCGCCAGCGCCGTCGCCTGTGCCCGCGCCCGCCGGACCGGCCCTAGTTCAGCCGGGCCCGCGCCGCCAGTGCCCGGCGGCGGATCGTGGTCGCCGCCTCCGGGTCCACCGCGTCCATGACCTGCGCGTACGCCTCCATCTCCACCGCGCCCGTCAGGAAGTCCCCGCGCCGCACCAGCAGCTCGGCGCGCTCGTAGCGCAGTCTCGCCGGGTGGGAGGGGAGCAGCAGGGCGAGCTCGACCGCCCACAGGGCGACGCCGGAGCGCTCGGGGCGGGGGGCCGCCCAGGCGCGGATGTTGTTGAGGACGCGCAGCACGATCGCGCCGGGCTCGGCCGGCCGGAGCATCGAGCGGTCGAGCGCCTCGCCGGTCGCGCTCGTCACCAGCAGCTCGGCGTCCGCGCCCGTCATGGCCCGCCCGCCCGCGAACGGGTCCGCGAGGTCCAGGTCGGCCGGGTCGCCGAAGCCGACGACGAAGTGGCCGGGCAGCCCGAGCCCGTACACGGGCGCCCCGGCCCGGCGGGCGACCTCCATCCACACCACCGAGAGCAGGATCGGCAGCCCCCGGCGCC
The DNA here is from genome assembly GCF_044760185.1 of Streptomyces sp. NPDC098101. NCBI lineage: Bacteria > Bacillati > Actinomycetota > Actinomycetes > Kitasatosporales > Streptomycetaceae > Streptomyces > Streptomyces sp. NPDC098101. Next base: position 798,270 of record NZ_JBIWAS010000003.1, read on the forward strand.
GCCGCAGCACCTCGTGGAGCAGCGAGGACTCCAGACGCTGGTAGTCGGCGGGCACGCCCTCGAACCCCTCGTGGCGGCCGAGGAGCGCGGCGAGCGCGGCCGCCCAGTCGCCGGTGACCCGGGTCGCGTACGGGACGAGCCCGGCGAGCCGGTCGAGTTCGATCTCGGCCGCGTCGAGGTCGTGCCGGGTGACGGCGGGGTCGGCCACCGCCCCGATGAGCAGGCAGAGCCGCGCGAGGTCGGGCCGCTCGGCCCGCGCCTCCTCGGCGAACTCCCGCCGCCAGTCCGGCGGTCCGGGGGCCTCGTCCTCCGGCCCGTCGGCCGGGTCGCCGAGGGGGTCCTCCCGCGTCACGACTCCGCCCGCAGGTAGTGGTGGTAGTGGTGGTGGGGCGCGAAGCCCATGCCGTCGTACAGCGCCCGCGCGCCGTCGTTGCCCGCCTCCACCTGGAGCCAGGCCGCCGACGCGCCCTCGTCCAGGGCCCGGCGGGCGAGCGCGGTCATCACGGACGTGGCCAGGCCCCGGCGCCGCAGGTCCGGGTCGACCTCGACGGCCATGAAGCCGGCCCAGCGCCCGTCGACGACGCAGCGGCCGATCGCCGCCGGCACCCCGTCCGCGCCCGCCACGGACGCGAACCACACGCTCGGGCCGGAGGCGAGGACCGCCCGCACCGCCGGACCCGGCTCCCCGGAGCGCCCGTAGCGGCGCAACCAGGCCTCGTCGACCGTACGGGAGAGGAGAACGGCGGAGACGTCGGCGTCCTGGTCCCCGATCGGGGCGAGCGCCGCGATCCGCACCTCGGCGGACACCTCGCGCCGCCAGCCGAGCCGCTCCAACTCGGCGCAGAGCAGCTCCTGGGTGCCCTCGGCGCCGGTCGCGGCCTGGACGTACGCGGGCAGTCCCCGGTCCGCGTACCACTCCCGCACGCGCGTCAGCGCCTCGGCGACCGGGAGCCCCGGATCACCCAGGGGGAGCACGGAGTTGGCCCGCCGGGTGAATCCGTCGGAGGCGCGCAGGACCCAGTCCCCGAGCATCTCGCTCTCGACCGGCTCCCACGCGCGCGCGGTGGCCCGCGCCAGCTCCGGGAAGGTGGCCGAGGGGCCCCGTCGGCGGGCCGGCGCGGCGGGCACGACCTTGCCCGCGACCAGGGAGGATTCCGCGATCCGGACGGTCTCGCCGCTCCTTCGTGTGATCAGCAGCACGCCACCGTCCCATGATGTGAGAACCCCGACCGTGTCGGTGAACATGCCGCCCGCCTCGCCCGAGTCGGTCACGCACCGAACGGAGACACGTTTTCCCACGTCAGCGCTGGTGACACGGATCTCAAGGCGCCCACCGCCGGTGAATTCCACTGCTTCTCCACCCCTCCTGTTCGGATCGCCCCCGAGAACGGAGATACTAGGTGCGGGCATCGACGACGCCGCGCTCCCGCGCAGACCAGCCCTATCGAGGAGGAACGACAGCGTGACCTACGTCATCGCGCAGCCTTGTGTCGACGTCAAGGACAAGGCGTGCATCGAGGAGTGCCCCGTCGACTGCATCTACGAGGGCAAGCGGTCCTTGTACATCCACCCGGACGAATGCGTCGACTGCGGGGCCTGTGAGCCGGTTTGCCCGGTCGAGGCGATCTTCTACGAGGACGACACTCCGGAGGAGTGGAAGGACTACTACAAGGCGAACGTCGAGTTCTTCGACGAGCTCGGTTCGCCCGGTGGTGCCTCCAAGCTCGGCGAGATCGAGCGCGACCACCCCTTCGTCGCCGCCCTGCCGCCGCAGAACGGCTGATCGACCGCATCCGGTCCCGCACGGCGTCGAGCGCCGTGCGGGGCCGACGCGTTTCCCGCGACAGCCAGTCCGAGTCCGCCAGTCCGTACGGGCCCGCACGCGCCCCTACGAGGAAGTGAGCCAATCCGTGAGCGCAGTCTCCTCGCGCCTCCCCGTCTTCCCCTGGGACAGGCTGGAGCCGTACAAGAAGACGGCCCTGGCGCACCCGGACGGGATCGTGGACCTGTCCGTCGGCACGCCCGTCGACCCGGTCCCCGCGCTGATCCGGGAGGCCCTGGTGGCGGCGGCGGACTCGCCGGGCTATCCGACGGTGTGGGGGACCCCGGCGCTGCGGGACGCGCTCACCGGCTGGTGCGAGCGGCGCCTCGGCGCGGTCGGGTTCGTCCACGAGAACGTCCTCCCGGTGGTCGGCTCCAAGGAGCTGGTGGCCTGGCTGCCGACGCAGCTCGGTCTCGGCCCGGGAGACGCGGTCGCCTACCCGCGCCTCGCCTACCCGACGTACGAGGTCGGCGCGCGGCTCTGCGGCGCGACCCCCGTCGTCTACGACGACCCGGTCGCCGACCTCGACCCGGCCGCCGTCAAGCTGCTCTGGCTCAACTCCCCGTCCAACCCGACCGGGAAGGTCCTCGGCAAGGAGGAGCTGACCCGGATCGTGGCCTGGGCGCGCGAGCACGGCGTCCTGGTCTTCTCCGACGAGTGCTACCTGGAGCTGGGCTGGGAGGCCGACCCGGTCTCCGTCCTGCACCCGGACGTCAACGGCGGTTCGTACGAGGGGATCGTCGCCGTCCACTCGCTCTCCAAGCGCTCCAACCTGGCCGGCTACCGGGCCGCGTTCGTCGCGGGCGACCCGGCCGTGCTGGGCGAGCTGCTCCGGATCCGCAAGCACGGCGGCATGATGACCGCCGCCCCGGTGCAGGCGGCGACGGTCGCGGCGCTCGGCGACGACGCGCACGTGGCCGAGCAGCGCGGACGGTACGCGGCCCGGCGGGCGGCCCTCCGGACGGCCCTGGAGGCGCACGGCTTCCGGATCGAGCACAGCGAGGCGAGCCTGTACCTGTGGGCGACCCGGGACGAGCCGTGCTGGGAGACCGTGGAGTACCTGGCGGAGAAGGGGATCCTGGTGGCGCCCGGCGACTTCTACGGCGAGGCCGGGGAGCGGTTCGTGCGGGTGGCGTTCACGGCGACCGACGAGCGGGTCGAGGCGGCCGTCAAGCGTCTGGGCTGACCGGAAACGGCACACGGGGAAGGGCCCGGGGAGCGACGCGCGCTCCCCGGGCCCTTCCGGCGTTCCGTGCGGAGGTCAGCCGCCGAGGGGCAGGCCGCCCAGCGTCTGGCCGGTCGGCAGGCCGCCGAGGCCGCCGCCCAGGGCGCCGCCGGTCGGGGCCTCGGTGCTCTCGGCGGCCGCGCCGGCGGTCTTGCCGAGGGCCTCGCCCGCGCCGCCGGCGGTGTCGCCCGCGACCTTCTGGGCGACCGGGGTGGCGGCCTTGCCGGCCTCGCCGACGACGTCGGTGGTGGTCCGCGAGGCGCTGTCGACGGTGCCGCCCGCTTCGGCGGAGTCCAGGGCGGACAGGGTGCCCAGGGCGCCGGTCGGCGCGAGGCCGTGGTCGAGGGCGCTCGCGGAGCCGGCCGCACCGACCACGGGGGCTGCTCCGGCCGCGAGGATGAGGGCGGCGCGGGCGATCCGGCGGGTCAGGGGGAGGGACATGGTGCTCCTTCGACGAGGTGCGACGTGTGCGTTCGGACGCAGTGACAACCGGCTCCGGGGAGGGAGAGGTTGCGGCGGTCGAAGGTAAAGAATTGGCAATGCGTCGTATTGTCGGGCGGGGAGGAAAATGGACGAAGGCGTCATCGCGAGGGCACCTGGCGAACCGTCACTTCCCTTGCGGGGCAAGGGGATTCGGGGTCGGAAAGAGCACCCCGGAAATCCGCTCCGAAGGCGTGCCGAATTCCCCGTGCCCCGGACCCGGCCCGTGCCACGGGCGGGTGAGGGAGGGAACGGCCGTACGGGAGGTTCCGGCTACCGCGCCAGCCGGATGCGGACGGACCCGCCGCCCTCCGCCGGGGTGCCCGAGGGCTTCGACCAGCCGCCGAGGGCCTCGCCCGCGCGCCAGACCCGGTCCCCGTAGGAGACCTCCGTGATGCGCAGGGCCTCCGCCCGCGCCACCGCCCACTGCGCCAGCTCCCAGCCGCGCCGCTCGTCCGCGCCGGACCCCGCGCCCGCCACCGGCCGCACCGGCACCACCAGGACCGGAGGCTCCGCCGCCGACCGGCCCGCGCTCGGACCGCCGGTCACCGCCGTCGGGGCCGCCCTCTCGCCGAAGGCCCGTATCAGCTCCGCGCGCACCTTCCGCGGGTCGCCCGGCCGGCCCTCCTCCGGATTCGCCGTACAGGAGAGCCCGGCCGGCGTCCGGCCCGTCAGGGCGGCGGCGAGCAGCGCGGCGTCCGGCTCGTGCTTCGCGTACGCCTGCGGGAAACCGCTCTTCTGCACCTTCTGCGCCGCCACCGTCAGCGGCAGCCGCGAGTACCCCGGGACCTTCTCCAGGCCCGCGTAGAACTTCCCCGCCGAGTACACCGGGTCCATGATCTGCTCCGGCGTCCCCCAGCCCATCGAGGGGCGCTGCTGGAAGAGGCCGAGCGAGTCCCGGTCGCCGTACGCGATGTTCCGCAGCGCCGACTCCTGGAGCGCCGTCGCGAGCGCGATCGTCACCGCCCGCTCCGGCAGCCCCCGGGTGGTGCCCACGGCCGAGATCGTCGCCGCGTTGGACGCCTGCTCCGGAGTGAACTCGTACCGGTGGTCGCCGCTGCCCACGCTGCACCGGGGGGTGCCCTTGCTGCCGGTCATCTGGTGGAGACCGACGTACGAGGCAAGGCCGAGGAGCACGGCGAGGGCGGCCGCGGAGCGGGCGAGGCGGCCACGGCGGGCGGGGCGGATGGGCTCGGACACGGGGCCCACCGTACTGGAGGCCGGGTTAGGGTCGGCATATGGCTGACATCACCCCGCTCGACGCCCCCCTCGACCTGTCCCTGGACGGGGCCGCGCTCACCGCGGCCCTCGTCGACTTCCCGTCCGTCAGCGGGACCGAGCGGCCCCTCGCGGACGCGATCGAGCGGGCCCTGCGCGCCCTGCCGCACCTCACCGTCGACCGGTACGGCAACAACGTCGTGGCCCGCACGACGCTCGGCCGCGCGGAGCGGGTCGTGCTCGCCGGCCACGTCGACACCGTCCCGATCGCCGACAACGTGCCCTCGCGGCTCGACGAGGACGGCGTCCTGTGGGGCTGCGGCACCTCCGACATGAAGTCCGGCGTCGCCGTCCAGCTCCGGATCGCCGCCACCGTCCCCGAGCCCAACCGCGACCTCACCTTCGTCTTCTACGACAACGAGGAGGTCGCCGCCGACCTCAACGGCCTCGGGAAGATCGCCGCCGCGCACCCCGACTGGCTGGAGGGCGACTTCGCCGTCCTCCTCGAACCCTCCGACGGCCAGGTCGAGGGCGGCTGCCAGGGCACCCTGCGCGTCGTCCTGCACACCGCCGGGGAGCGCGCCCACTCCGCCCGCTCCTGGATGGGCTCCAACGCCGTCCACGCCGCCGCCCCGATCCTCGCCCGCCTCGCCGCCTACGAGCCGCGCAAGCCGGTCATCGACGGCCTGGAGTACCACGAGGGCCTCAACGCCGTGGCGATCGCGGGCGGCGTCGCCACCAACGTCATCCCCGACGCCTGCACCGTCACCGTCAACTACCGGTACGCGCCCGACCGCTCCCCGGCCGAGGCCCTCGCCCACGTCCGCGAGGTCTTCGCCGACTGCGACATCGCCGAGCTGGTCGTCGACGACGAGAGCCCCGGCGCCCTGCCCGGCCTCTCCCACCCCGCCGCGGAGGCCTTCATGAAGGCCGTCGGCGGCAGCGCGCACCCCAAGTTCGGCTGGACCGACGTCTCCCGCTTCAGCGCCCTCGGCGTCCCCGCCGTCAACTACGGGCCGGGCGATCCCATGTACGCGCACAAGCGGGACGAGCACGTCGTCGTCGAGCGGATCCACCACTGCGAGGCACGCCTCCACGACTGGCTGACCGCCCGACTTCCGTAATTTCGCGTTTCGTCACCTGTGTCGTCCTACCCTGTCCGGACCAGAAGATCAGTTGGCGGTCCAGGGCGGACCGCCGATCGGCGGAGGGAGCAGGCCATGGGCATTCCCGAGGGAGTGGCGAAGCCCGAGGAGCAGCGTCAGGGCCCGGTGCTCAGGCGCAGGGACCAGGTCCAGCCGGGCACGGCGGACCAGCGGCTGCTCGACACCGAGGGCGACTCCGAGTGGGTGCACACCGACCCCTGGCGGGTCATGCGCATCCAGTCCGAGTTCGTCGAGGGCTTCGGCGCCCTCGCCGAACTGCCGAGCGCGATCAGCGTCTTCGGCTCGGCCCGCACCAAGCCGGACTCGCCCGAGTACGAGGCGGGCGTGCGGCTCGGCCGGGCGCTCGTCGAGGCGGGCTTCGCCGTCATCACGGGCGGCGGCCCGGGCGCCATGGAGGCGGCCAACAAGGGGGCCAGCGAGGCCAAGGGCGTCTCGGTGGGCCTCGGCATCGAGCTGCCCTTCGAGCAGGGCCTCAACCCGTACGTCGACATCGGCATGAACTTCCGGTACTTCTTCGTCCGGAAGACGATGTTCGTGAAGTACGCCCAGGGGTTCGTCGTCCTGCCCGGCGGCCTCGGCACCCTCGACGAGCTCTTCGAGGCGCTCACCCTGGTGCAGACCCGCAAGGTCACCCGCTTCCCGATCGTCCTCTTCGGGACGGAGTACTGGAAGGGCCTCGTCGACTGGCTGCGCGACGCGGTCGTCGCGGGCGGCAAGGCGGCGGAGCAGGACCTGCTGCTCTTCCACGTCACGGACGACGTGGAGGAGGCGGTGGCGCTGGTGAGCAAGGAGACCGGCAAGTAGGACCCGCCCGGGGGCGCCGCGCGGCGGCGCCCCCTCCCGCCGTCCTACGCCAGCCCGCGCCGTGCCACGGCCGGCGGGCGGTGGCCCGCGATGGACGCCACCATGTCCAGGACCTGCCTGGTCTCCGCGACCTCGTGCACCCGGTACACCCGGGCCCCCAGCCACGCGGACACCGCCGTCGTCGCCAGGGTGCCGAGCAGCCGCTCCTGCACCGGACGGTCCAGCGTCTCGCCCACGAAGTCCTTGTTCGACAGGGACACCAGCACCGGCCAGCCCGTCTCCGCCATCTCGCCGAGCCGCCGGGTCGCCTCCAGGCTGTGCCGGGTGTTCTTCCCGAAGTCGTGCCCCGGGTCGATCATGATCGCGTCCCGGCGCACCCCCAGCGCCGCCGCCCGCTCCGCGAGCCCCACGGTCACCCGCAGGACGTCGGCCATCACGTCCTCGTACTCCACCCGGTGCGGCCGGGTCCGGGGCTCCGCGCCGCCCGCGTGCGTGCAGACGAGCCCCGCCCCGTACGTCGCCGCCACCTCCGCGAGCCGGGGGTCGACCCCGCCCCACGCGTCGTTCAGGACGTCCGCGCCGGCCTCGCAGACCGCCTCGCCGACGTCCGCCCGCCAGGTGTCCACGCTGATCACCACGTCCGGGTGGCGCCTGCGCACCTCGGCGACGAAACCGACCGTGCGCCGCGCCTCCTCCTCGGCCGTCACCTCCTCGCCGGGGCCCGCCTTCACCCCGCCGATGTCCACGATCGCCGCCCCCTCGGCCACGGCGCGCTCGACCCGGGCGAGCGCCGGCTCGTCCAGGAAGGTCGCGCCCCGGTCGTAGAAGGAGTCCGGCGTCCGGTTCACGATCGCCATGATCACCGGCTCGTGCGGCCCGAATTCACGCCGTCCCAAGCGCAGCATCCCTTTTGTCCTCCCTCGCGTCCGTTCGCCTGCGACCCTAACCGTCGGTGACGCATGGCACGATCGGCACCGGACGGTTTCCACTCCGGGAAGAGGCGCGCAGGTGTTCTGGTTTCTGCTCATCACGATGGTCGTGGTCGTGGCCGCGGTGACCCTGGCCGTGGTCGGCGGCGGCGACAGCGAGGTGCTGCCCGACGTGGCGCCCGAGCAGCTCGTCGACCCCCTGCCGGTCAGCCGGCCGGTCGACCGCGCCGACGTCGAGGCGCTCCGCCTCCCCGTCGCCGCCCGGGGCTACCGGATGGCCGACGTGGACGACGTCCTGGTCCGCCTCGGTGCCGAACTCGCCGAGCGGGACGCCCGGATCGCCGAGCTGGAGGAGGCGCTCACGGGCGCGGGCGACGGCCCCGGCTTCGGCCCGGCGTCCGGCTCCGGCTTCGGCCCGGCGTCCGGTCCCGGGTCCGCCTCCGGTCCCGGGTCCACTTCCGGCGGCGAGGACGACCGCCCGTGACGGCCGGCGGGACGGTCACCGGCCCGGACGGCCTCGCGCGCTGTCCCTGGGGCCTGTCGGCCGAGGACTACGTGGCGTACCACGACGAGGAGTGGGGCCGCCCGGTCCACGGCGACGACGCCCTCTTCGAGCGGCTCTGCCTGGAGGCCTTCCAGTCGGGCCTGTCCTGGATCACGATCCTGCGCCGCCGCGAGGGCTTCCGGCGCGCGTTCGCCGGCTTCGGCATCGCGGCCGTCGCCGCCTTCGGCGACGAGGACCGCGAGCGGCTCCTCCTGGACGCGGGCATCATCCGCAACCGGGCCAAGATCGACGCCACCCTCGCCAACGCGAAGCTGCTCGCCGGCTGGGACCCGGGCGAGCTCGACGCCCTGATCTGGTCCCACGCGCCCGACCCGGCGGCCCGCCCGGCCCCGCGCACGCTCGCCGACGTCCCGGCGGTCACCGACGAGTCCACGGCCCTGTCCAAGGCCCTCAAGAAGCGCGGCGTCCGCTTCGTCGGCCCCACCACGGCCTACGCCCTGATGCAGGCGTGCGGGCTCGTCGACGACCACCTGGAGGAATGCGTGGCCCGGGGCGGCGGAACGGCCCCGGACCACTGAGCCCGGCGGGCTAGAAGACGTGGACGCGGTCGGCGGTGTCCCAGCTCATGTCCGCCTGCGGGCCGCCGATGCCGCCGCGGCCGTTGCCGGCGTAGACGTACAGCTGCTGCCCGTCGATCGGCCGCATGATGTCCGACCTGCCGTCGCCGGTCACGTCGCCGACGGAGAGGACGGGCGCGTCCGACGGCCAGGAGTACGACAGCTTGGTGCGGGCGCCGAACGCGCCCTTGCCGTTGCCCGGGTAGAGCCAGAGGCCGCGCGCGTTGTCGCGGGCCACCAGGTCGGACCGGCCGTCGCCGTTCATGTCGCCGGGCGCCACGAGCCGGGTCATGGCGTTCCAGCCGCCGCCGACCTTCGTGCGGGCGCCGAACCAGCCCTTGCCGTTGCCGGGGTACGTCCAGAGCACGCCCGCAGTGTCGCGCGCGACCAGGTCGCGGCGGCCGTCGCCGGTGATGTCGCCGACGGCCTTGAGCTCCTTCATGGCGTTCCAGCCGCCGCCGATCTTGACGCGGGGCTTGAAGTACCCCTTGCCGTTGCCGGGGTAGAACCACAGGACGCCGGCCTTGTCGCGGGCGAAGACGTCCTCGTTGCGGTCGCCGTCGTAGTCCCCGTGCCGGACGATCTGGGTCATGCTGTTCCAGCCGCCGCCGATCAGCACGGCCTTGGGGGAGACGTCCCAGCGGGCGCTGTAGCCGTGCAGGTACCACAGCCGGCCGTCGTCGGCCCGCTCCAGGAGGTCGGGCCGGGAGTCGTTGTTGAGGTCGCCGAACTGCGCGGCGGCGGGAAGGCCGGCGGGGCGCTTCTCCTGCGGCCACCAGTCCATCCACGCGACGCCCGAGCTGGCCTCCCAGTGGGTGGTGGCCACGCGGATCGAGCTGATCCTGTTGTCGAGCTGCCCCATGACGGAGCCGTCGAGGCTGACCCCGCCGTTGTGCGGGTCGACGACGAGGGAGTCGTTCCCGCCGTAGTCGCGGTCGACGCTGAGGACGGCGTGCAGGGCGGAGTGGTTGACCAGCGAGGAGATCGTGTTGTCCCACGTCCCCAGGGAGGCCTGGCTGGACGTGATGATCTTCATCTCGCCCTTGTACTCCGGGTACTGGAAGACGCACAGCCTGCCCGAGGGGCAGCGCTCCTCGCCCGCGGCGGCGGGGGGAGCGGCGGTCATCAGCGTCGCGAGGGAGGCGGCCGTGGTCACGGCCGCGGCCAGGGCGCGGCGGCCCCGGACGGTGCGGATCATGCGCGGGAATCCGTTCGGGAAGGGGATCAGAAGACGAAGAGCGAGGAACGGACCTGGGCGAGGTCGCGGGGCGCCTGGAGGCGCCCGTCGGCGGTGCCGGGGTAGACGGTGAGGAGGAAGTGGCCCGCCTGGACGTAGGTCCCCCAGGCGTGGGCGACCAGGTCGGGGCGGCCGTCGCCGGTCACGTCGCCGAGGCCGGCGAGCTCCTTGTGGCCGTTCCAGCCGCCGGTGCCGATGAGCTTGCGGGCGCCGAACCAGCCCTTGCCGTTGCCGGGGTAGAGCCAGAGCTTGCCCGCCGTGTCGCGGGCGACCAGGTCGGCCTTCCCGTCGGAGTTCATGTCGCCGGCGCCGACGAGCTCGTTGATCGCCTTCCAGCCGCCGCCGACCTTCTTGCGGGCGCCGAACCAGCCCTTGCCGTTGCCCGGGTACGTCCACAGGACCCCGGCGGAGTCGGTGGCGAGCAGGTCGCCCTTGCCGTCGCCGGTCAGGTCGCCGGCCGCGGCCAGGTCGCTCATGGCGTTCCAGCCGCCGCCGACCTTGGCGCGGGGCTTGAACCAGCCCTTGCCGTTGCCGGGGTAGAACCACAGGACGCCGGCCTTGTCGCGGGCGAAGACGTCCTCGTTGCCGTCGCCGTCGTAGTCGCCGTGGCGGGCCAGCTTGGTCATGCCCTCCCAGCCGCCGCCGACCAGCAGGGGCCGGTGGGGGCTTTCGTAGCTGGGGGTCGTCCACAGCTGGCCGAGCATGTTGCGGGAGAGGACGTCGGCGTAACCGTCGCGGTCGATGTCGCCGAACGCGCCGTGCGCGGGAAGCGTCTTGGGCCGGGGCTCGACGGTGTCCCACAGCATCGGGAACCGGCTCTCGCCGCCGCAGAAGTCGTCGGCCTCGGGGCCGACGTCCACGGAGCTGACCGCCCGGTCGAGCTCCGGGAAGGCGCTCTCGTCGAAGGACGCCGAGGTGTAGAAGTGCGTGGACCCCTCGGGGTCGAGCCCGGCCTTCGGGAAGAAGCACACCGCGTCGCCGGGCCCCGAGAGCTTGTTGACGAAGGACCGGATGCGGTTGTCCCAGGACCCGAGCGAGGCCATCGGCTTGCGGATGACCAGCATGTCGCCCTGGTACAGCGGCTTGCTGAAGCCGCAGACGCTGCCCTGCGGACAGCGGTCCCAGCCGTCGGCCGCCCGCGCGGGCGAGGACAGGGCGGTGGCGGACAGGCCCAGGGCCAGGCCCGCCGTGAGCGCGCCGCGAAGAAGGCGCGCGGAAGAATGGAGACGCACGGAACCCCCCAGGTCATGTGCGTACGAATGGTGAGCGGATCCTATAGCTCCGCCCACCGTCCGGACGACCGGGTTCCCTCCCTGCTCAGCCGCTGGTCAGCGGCCTGTTCGGCCGTCCGCTCAGCGGCCCAGGTACACCGGCTTCTCCTTGGCGACGAAGGCGCGGACCGCGATGGTGTGGTCCTCCGACGCGCCCGCCAGGTTCTGGAGCTCCTCCTCCTTGCCGAGGGCCTCGGAGAGCGAGTGGTCGGCGCCGTACGCGAGGGACTCCTTCAGGGCCGCGTACGCCACCGTCGGGCCCTCCGCGAGCTTCCGGGCCGTCTTCTCGGCCTCGGCGGCCAGGTCGGCGGCCGGGACCAGCCGGTTCGCGATGCCCAGCTCGTACGCCTCCTGAGCGCTGATCGAGCGCGGGAAGAGCAGCAGGTCGGAGGCGCGGCTCGCGCCGATCAGGCGCGGCAGCGTCCAGGACACGCCCGAGTCGGCGGTCAGCGCCACGCCCGCGAAGGAGGTGTTGAAGGAGGCCGTCTCGGCGACCACCCGGTAGTCCGCCGCGAGGGCGAAGCCGAAGCCGGCCCCGGCCGCGACGCCGTTCACGCCCGCCACCACCGGCTTCCGCATCCCGGCGAAGGCCCGGACGATCGGGTTGTAGTGGTCGCGGACCGTGTTCATGGTGTCGCGCGTGCCGGACTCCTGGTCCGCCAGGAGCAGTCCCACGTGCTCCTTCAGGTCCTGCCCGACGCAGAACGCCCGGTCCCCGGCCGCCGTGAGCAGCACCGCCCGTACGGCGGGGTCCGACGCGGCCGTCTCCGCCGCGTCCCGGAGGGCGACCTTGGTCGCCACGTTCAGCGCGTTCATGGCCTCGGGCCGGTTGAGCGTGATGGTGGCGAGCCCGTCGCTCACCTCGTACAGCACCGTGTCGGCCATGGGTTTCCTCCGCCTCGTCGCGTGGTTGACCAGCACAGCATGGCGGAGATCACCCCCGTCGCACATGTGAGCTGCGTCAAAGAACGAGGGGGTCCCGCCGGACGCCGGGCGGCGAAGTATCGCAGGCCGATCGCCGAAATGTGGGGTTATGAGAGAGCGCGTTGCGCAAGCGATGCCATTCGATGTTGGTCATCGGGTCCTGCCATGCGGGATAATGACCTGGAAGCAATGTGTTCGAAGCCGGTGACGCGTGCTCCACATCAAGGAGCTGCCCGGTTGTCTATGGGCTGGTTTCAGGAAGGGGAACAAGCATGGCGGCCATGAAGCCGCGGACGGGTGACGGCCCGCTCGAGGTGACCAAGGAGGGGCGGGGCATCGTCATGCGCGTTCCGCTCGAAGGCGGCGGTCGGCTTGTCGTCGAGCTGACCCCGGACGAGGCCGAGGCGCTGGGCGACGCACTCAAGAAGGTCGTCGGCTGACCCTCTCTCCACGCTTTCCACCGCTGCCCCGGTACGGTCCGCCGTGCCGGGGCAGCGGTGTCTCCGTATCCCAGGGGGTGCGTACGGCTCCGGTCAGCCGCGGCGCACCGCGCACAGCAGGCCGTCGCCCACCGGCAGCAGCGAGGGCACCAGGTCCTGGCTCTCCCGCACCGCGCGCAGCAGCTCGCGCACCCGCTGCACCTCCGCCGGCTGCGCCGACGAGTCGATCGTCCGGCCGTCCGCGAAGACGCCCTCGAAGCAGACCAGACCCCCAGGTCGCAGCAGGCGCAACGATTCAGCGAGGTAGTCCAGGTACTCGAGCCGGTCGCCGTCGCAGAACACGAGGTCGTACCCGCCGTCCGCGAGCCGGGGCAGCACGTCCAGGGCGCGGCCGGGGATGAACCGGGCCCGGTTGCCCGCGAAGCCCGCCGCCCGGAAGGCCGTCTTCGCCAGCTGCTGCCGCTCCGGCTGGAGGTCCACCGTCGTCAGGACCCCGTCCGGCCGCATCCCGAGCAGCAGATAGATGCCCGACACGCCCGTGCCGGTGCCGATCTCCGCCACCGCCTTGGCGTCCGCCGTCGCGGCGAGCAGGCGCAGCGCCCCGCCGGTGCCCGGCGACACCGAGGGGAAGCCCGCCTCCAGGGCCCGCTCACGGGCCCAGCGCAGTGCTTCGTCCTCGGCGACAAAGGCGTCGGCGAACGCCCAGCTCGTCTGCCGGTTGGCGGTAATGGCCCTCTCCTGTCCCCGTAGTTGACGCAACGGTGACTGTATCCGCTGCCGGCGGGAACCCGCAGATGGGACCGTGCGTTCACCAGGGGAGGGACGCGACGGAGGCAGCCGGGCGAGCCGGTTCCAAATTCGCGTAAAGATTCTTATCCGGAACTAACGGGCGAGGTGGCTATGGTAGGGGCTCCACTGGACACCACCAGAGCCGACAGGGGAGGTGCGGCTGCGCCTGTGGATCGGGGAGGAGTGCTTCGGCGTCTTCTCAGGTCGGCGGGTGAGCCGAAATCCGTGACCGACACCGCTGACCGTTTCCGCACCGCCGACTCCGCACCCACCACCGCGACCTTCGCATCGGATGCGGAATCGCAGGCGTGGACCCCTCCCACGTGGGAGGAGATCGTCAGCACGCACAGTGGCCGGGTCTACCGCCTCGCCTACCGCCTCACGGGCAACCAGCACGACGCCGAGGACCTGACCCAGGAGGTCTTCGTCCGCGTCTTCCGCTCGCTGTCGACGTACACCCCGGGCACCTTCGAGGGCTGGCTCCACCGCATCACCACCAACCTCTTCCTCGACATGGTCCGCCGCAAGCAGCGCATCCGCTTCGACGCGCTCGCCGACGACGCCGCCGAGCGGCTCCCCAGCCGCGAGCCCTCGCCGCAGCAGGCCTTCAACGACACGCACTTCGACGCCGACGTCCAGCAGGCCCTCGACACCCTCGCGCCCGAGTTCCGCGCGGCCGTCGTCCTCTGCGACATCGAAGGACTGTCGTACGAGGAGATCGCCGCCACCCTCGGCGTGAAGCTCGGCACCGTCCGCAGCCGGATCCACCGCGGGCGCTCCCACCTCCGCAAGGCGCTCAAGCACCGCTCGCCCGAGGCCCGGGCGGAGCGTGCGCTCGCCTCCGTCGGATGGGAGGCGGGCACAGCGTGAGCGGCACACTCCCCACGTCACCGACCCCCGCGGAGCACCACCTCGGGGACCGGCTCGCCGCGCTCGTCGACGGCGAGCTGGGCCACGACGCCCGCGAGCGGGTCCTCGCCCACCTCGCGACCTGCGCCCGCTGCAAGGCCGAGGCCGACGCGCAGCGCACCCTGAAGAGCGTCTTCGCCTCCGCCGCGCCCCCGCCGCCCTCGGAGGGCTTCCTCGCCCGGCTCCAGGGCCTTCCCGGAGGACCCGGTGGACCGTCGGGAGATCCCGGGGCCCCGGGAGGCCCCGGGGGCCTCAGGGGCACGGGGGGTCCGAAAAGCCCCCTCGAAGAGCTCCTGGGAGCCGGGGGACTGAAGTCGGACGGCTTCGCCACGGCGGCGGTCGTCACCCCGCACCCGGGGCGGTCCGTCACCGGCTTCCGCATACACGAGGTCGGTGACCGCCCCTCGGGCTCCGGCGGGCGCGGCCGGCGCTTCGCCTTCGCGGCGGCCAGCGCCGTCTCGTTCGCGGCCATCGCCCTCGGCGGCACCCTGCCGCTGGACGCGTCGGTGAGCGCGAGCGGGCGCGGCGCCCAGGGCACGGGCAGCACGGTCACCCCGCTGCGCGCCACCACCACCGGCGGCACCGGCACCGGCACGTCCCTCGGCCGGGGCACGCGCTCCGGCGAGCGCACGGGCGCGCAGGCCGTCGCCGCCGAGCCGCTCGCCGCGGTCACGCCCGCGGCGGTCCCGCAGGCGCCCGTGGCGGTCGCGGTCCCGTTGATGGCGCGCTCCTTCACCCCGCCCCTGGTGGCCGTGGGCCTCTCGTACCCGCCTTCCCGGTCCCCATTCCCCCTCTCGCCTTACGTTCGGTCGACGGGCCCGGTCCCGCCGCCGGCCTTCGCTCCCGGACCCAGTCCGGCGCCGAGCCCGACGACCGTGCCTCTCGGCTCCCCCCGTTGACCCGCGACCTGGTTGAATCCAGGGACAGACGCGCCCGACCCAGGGGCGCGGACGGGTCAGCGGTTGCGGGGAGAGCATGAACAACGGGAAGCCGAACTGGTGGAGCCGTCCTTCGAGCACACCGGAGGCGGCGCGGATACCCTCGCCGCCTCCGTCCGGTGACGGCGAGGGCGACTTCCCCCTGCCCGCGCCGCAGCCGCAGGCGGCCCCGGAACCGCCGGTGGCGGCCGCCCCGGCCGAGCCTCCCGCGCCCTCCGTCGTCCTGACCAAGGGCGACCCGCAGGAGCAGGTACGGGACCAGGACCAGGACCGGGTCCAGGTGCCGGAGCAGGCCCAGGACCCGGCGCCCGAGCCCGCCCCCGCCCCCGTCCCCCCGGCGGACCCGGCCCCCGCGCCGCAGGCACAGCCCCTGCACGCCCCCGACGAGTACCGGACGCCGCCCTACGGCGAGCCCGGCCCGTGGGCGCCCGCGCCGCCCGTGCAGCGTCTCCCCGGTCCCGTACCGCCCCAGCAGGGCCCCGGGCACCCCGTACCCCCCGTGCCGCCGCAGCCGCGGGGCCCCGCGCCCTGGGGGCAGTACGACCCCTGGGGCGTCGGCGGTGCCGCGCTTCCGCCCGCGCCCGCGAAGAGGTCCCGGAAGGGCCTCGCCGTCGCGGGGGCGCTCGTCTTCGCGCTGCTCACCGGCGTCATCGGCGGCGGGATCGGCGCCTATGTCGAGCGGAACGGCGGACTCACCACCGTCGAGCTGCCCCAGGCCGCCGCCGAGGACACCGGCCGCGCCCCCGACAGCGTGGCCGGGATCGCCGCCAGCGCCCTGCCCGGCGTGGTCACCCTGCACGTCAAGGGCAGCGGCTCCTCCGGCACCGGCACCGGCTTCGTCCTGAACACCAAGGGCCACATCCTCACCAACAACCACGTCGTGGACGGGGCCCGGTCCTCCGCGGACATCTCGGTGACCTTCTCCAGCGGCGAGACCGCCCGCGCCAAGCTCGTCGGCAAGGACACCGGCTACGACCTGGCCGTCGTCCAGGTCACCGGCGTCTCCGGCCTCAAGCCCCTGCCGCTGGGCAACTCCGACAACGTGCGCGTCGGGGACCCCGTCGTCGCCATCGGCGCCCCCTTCGACCTCTCCAACACCGTCACCTCCGGCATCATCAGCGCCAAGGAGCGCCCGATCACCGCGGGCGGCGAGAAGGGCGACGGCAGCGACATCAGCTACGTCGACGCGCTCCAGACCGACGCCCCCATCAACCCCGGCAACTCCGGCGGCCCCCTCCTCGACTCCAAGGCCCGGGTCATCGGCATCAACAGCGCGATCCGCGCGGCCGGCGGCTCCGGCGGCGACGGCGAGGGCGGCGGCGCGAGCCAGCCCGGCTCCATCGGCCTCGGCTTCGCCATACCGATCAACCAGGGCAAGCGGGTCGCCGAGGAGCTCATCAGGACCGGGAAGGCCACCCACCCGGTCATCGGCGTGAGCCTCGACATGCAGTACAACGGCGACGGCGCCCGCGTCGGCGAGAAGGGCAAGGACGGCACCGCCTCCGTCACGCCCGGCGGCCCGGCCGCCAAGGCGGGGCTCCGGCCCGGCGACGTCATCACCAAGGTCGACGGCCAGCGCGTGCACAACGGCGAGGAGCTCATCGTGAAGATCCGCGCCCACCGCCCCGGCGACCGCCTGGAGCTCACCCTGAACCGCGACGGCAAAGAGCTGACAAAGACGCTGACGCTCGGCTCCTCGCAGGGCACCTGAGCGCCATGCGGCCGACACCGCGAGGTACCCGCCCGGCGGTTTCGGCGGGTACCGTGGACCGGGCCCCGGACCGGCGTGAAGGAGCTATCAGGTGTTCAGCGACATAGGCGCACTCGAGCTGGTGACGCTCGTCGTCCTCGCCGTGCTCGTCTTCGGGCCGGACAAGCTCCCGAAGGTGATCCAGGACGTCTCCCGCTTCGTCCGGAAGATCCGCGAGTTCTCCGACAGCGCGAAGAACGACATCCGCAGCGAGCTGGGACCGGAGTTCAAGGACTTCGAGTTCGAGGACCTCAACCCCAAGACGTTCCTCCGCAAGCAGATGGAGAGCAACGAGGACCTCCGGGAGCTGAGGGAGCTGCGCGGCACCTTCGACCTCAAGAAGGAGATGAACGAGGTCGCCGACGCGGTCCACGGCCGCGAGACCCTGCCCGCCGTCAACGGCTCGGCGGGCGCCGGAGCACCGGCCGGCGGCGCCCCGGCGGGCACCCCGGACCTGCTCAAGAAGCAGGACAAGCCGGACGTCGGCGAGCGGCCCCCGTACGACTCCGACGCGACCTGACGACGGGCTGTCACCGATCCGGCGCGCCCCGGTGGCTATCCTCGCTCTGTTGACGGAACGAGGAGGCGGCCTAGATGGAGACCACGAGCCGGGTGGAGGGCACGCCCGTGGCCCGGCGGATCGACGAGGGCTACCTGCGGGCGCCCTTCGCCTGGTACGGCCTCGACGAGGCGTTCACCGGGCCGCGCCGGCTGATGCAGGTCGGCACGGCGGCCGACGGCAGCGTGCAGCACGGATCGACCGGGCACGGTGACGTGCCGTCGATAAAGTCCGACGCGAGCACCGCGGAGAAGGAGCGCTTCACCGTCGTCGTGACGGTCGCGGCGAGCCCCGTGCGGCGGACCGGCGACGGGACGGGCGTCCTCGACGCCACCACGGTCTCCTCCGCCGCCTGGCTGGCCGGCTCCGGACTGCTCGTCCACACCTGGCCGGCCTCGCTCGACCACGTGACCCGCGACCACTGGCTGGACCAGCAGACCGAGACGGCCTTCGAGCTCGCCGACGACCTCGACGGGCCCGCCTGGACGACGCTCTCGCTGCCCGTGGACGGGGTGCCGGTGCCCTTCCACTACCGCGAGTCCGAGTTCGGCTGGGTCCTGGCCGGTTCGGCGGCGGGCGTGCACCTGGGGGCGTACGGGCGGGGGATGAGCGCGTACGGGCTCGGGTTCTCGCAGATCAAGGACCTCGACGCGTACGCCTGAGGACGGCGGAAGGGCGCCCCGGCGAACCGGGACGCCCTTCTTCTCTTCGTGAACCGCTCAGAACTTCGTGAACCGCTCAGAACTTGTTGCGGGGCGTGATGCCCAGGCTCATGCCCGACAGGCCGCGCTGGCGGCCGCCCAGCTTGCCCGCGATGGCGCGGAGCGCCGCGCCGGCGGGGGAGTCCGGGTCGGACAGGACGACCGGCCTGCCGTCGTCGCCGCCCTCGCGCAGCCGCACGTCGATCGGGATCGAGCCGAGGACCGGGACCGTCGCGCCCGTGGTCTGCGTCAGCCCGTCCGCGACCTTCTGGCCGCCGCCGGTGCCGAACACGTCCACCATCTCGTCGCAGTGCGGACACGGCAGGCCCGCCATGTTCTCCACGACGCCGACGATCTTCTGGTGCGTCTGCACGGCGATCGAACCGGCCCGCTCGGCGACCTCGGCCGCCGCCTGCTGCGGGGTGGTGACGACCAGGATCTCCGCGTTCGGCACGAGCTGCGCGACCGAGATCGCGATGTCGCCGGTGCCCGGGGGCAGGTCGAGCAGGAGGACGTCCAGGTCGCCCCAGTACACGTCCGCGAGGAACTGCTGGAGCGCGCGGTGCAGCATCGGGCCGCGCCACACCACCGGCGCGTTGCCCGGGGTGAACATGCCGATCGAGATGACCTTCACGCCGTTCGCCGACGGCGGCATGATCATGTTCTCGACCTGGGTCGGCCGCCCGTCCGCGCCCAGCATCCGGGGCACGCTGTGGCCGTAGATGTCGGCGTCCACGACGCCGACCTTCAGCCCGTCGGCGGCCATCGCGGCCGCCAGGTTCACGGTCACGGACGACTTGCCGACGCCGCCCTTGCCGGACGCCACCGCGTACACCCGGGTCAGCGAGCCGGGCTTCGCGAAGGGCACCTCGCGCTCGGCGCCGGTGCCGCGCAGCGCCGCCGCCAGCTCCTTGCGCTGCTCGTCGCCCATCACGTCCAGCGACACGTCGACGGCGGTGACGCCCTCGACGCGGGACACGGCATCGGTCACCCGCTGGGTGATGGTGTCGCGCATGGGGCAGCCGGCGACGGTCAGGTAGACCGTGACGGCGACCCTGCCGTCCGGTTCGATCTCCACCGACTTGACCATGCCGAGCTCAGTGATCGGCTTGTTGATCTCAGGGTCGTTCACCGTCGCCAGTGCCGCGAGCACCGCGTCTTCCGTAGCCATACCGACGATGGTACGGCGCCGACCACCGCCCCATGAAAGGGCCGTCAACGGTCGGGTACGTCACTTCCCCGGCCGCCGCCGGACGGGAATAGATCCCGGCGCTCCTCCATCTCCTTGAGGAGGTCCTGGAGCTCCGAGCGGATCCAGTCGCGCGTGGCGACCTCGCCCAGGCCCATGCGCAGCGCCGCGATCTCCCGCGTCAGGTACTCGGTGTCCGCGATCGACCGCTCGTTCTGCTTCCGGTCCTGTTCGAGGTTGACCCGGTCCCGGTCGTCCTGCCGGTTCTGGGCGAGCAGGATCAGCGGTGCCGCGTACGAGGCCTGGAGGGACAGCGCGAGGGTCAGGAAGATGAACGGGTACTCGTCGAACTTCAGCGCCCCCGGCGCGAAGATGTTCCACAGCACCCAGACGACGATCGTCAGCGTCATCCAGACCAGGAACCGCCCGGTCCCCAGGAAGCGGGCGATCCGCTCCGACATCCGCCCGAAGGCCTCGGGGTCGTACTCCGGAAGCAGTCTGGCCCGCCGCTCGCGCGGCAGGTCGAGCCGGATCCGGGGCACGGACCGCTCCCGCTCCCGGTCCCGCTCGCGGTCCTGCGTGCGTTCAGCGGCCATGCCCGGCCCCCTCCTCGTGGAACTCGGTCTCGCGCCAGTCGTCCGGCAGCAGGTGGTCGAGCACGTCGTCGACGGTCACCGCGCCGAGCAGGGAGCCGCTCTCGTCCACGACGGGCGCGGCGACCATGTTGTACGCGGCGAGGTAGCTGGTGACGGCCGGCAGCGGGGTGTCCGGCCCGAGCGGCGGCAGGTCGCTGTCCACGATCGAGCTGACCAGGGTGAACGGCGGGTCCCGGAGCAGCCGCTGGAAGTGCACCGTGCCCAGGTACTTCCCGGTCGGCGTCTCGTCCGGCGGCCGGCACACGTACACCTGCGCGGCGAGCGCCGGGGACAGGTCCTGCTGGCGGACCCGGGCCAGCGCGTCCGCGACGGTCGCGTCCGGCCGCAGCACGATCGGCTCCGTCGTCATCAGACCGCCCGCCGTGCGCTCCTCGTACGCCAGGAGGCGGCGCACGTCCGCCGCGTCGTCCGGCTGCATCAGGGTCAGCAGCCGCTCCTGGTCCTCCTCGGGCAGCTCGGACAGCAGGTCGGCCGCGTCGTCCGGGTCCATCGCCTCCAGGACGTCGGCCGCGCGCTCCTCCTTCAGCTTGCCGAGGATCTCGATCTGGTCGTCCTCGGGCAGCTCCTCCAGGACGTCCGCCAGCCGGTCGTCGTCGAGGGCCGCGGCCACCTCGGCGCGCCGCTTGGGGGAGAGGTGGTGCAGCGCGTTGGCCAGGTCGGCCGGGCGCAGCTTCTCGAAGGTGGCGAGCAGGTTCTCGGCGCCCTGGCCGTGCTCCTCCAGGGAGAAGCCGGTGACGGCCGACCACTCGACGGTCAGCGTCTCGCCCTTGCGGCGCAGCGCCCCGCCCTTGCCCTTGCGGACGAAGACCTTGTCGATCTCCCAGTCGCGGCGGGCGGGCAGCTGCTGGATGGCGACGTCGAGGACGGTGACCTCCTCGCCCTCCCGCCCGTCGGCCTCCACGAGCCGGACCCGCCGGTCGAGGAGCTCGCCGAGGACGAGCCGCTCGGTGGGCCGCTGCTCGAACCGGCGCATGTTGACCACGCCGGTGGTGATGACCTGCCCGGACTCGACGCCGGTGATCCGGGTCATCGGCACGAAGACCCGGCGGCGGCTCAGCACCTCCACGACCATCCCGAGCAGGCGCGGCGGCCGGCGGCCGACCCGCAGCATGGCCACCAGGTCGCTGACCCGGCCGACCTGGTCGCCGACGGGGTCGAAGACGGGAACCCCCGCCAGGTGGGAGACGAAGATCCGGGGGGCGCCTGCCGCCATGCCACGCGCCTCCTCGGTGCCGCACGATTCGAGTCCTCGCAGCGCCCGGCCGGTGATCGCGGAGCGCTACCGGTTCAGGCTAGCCCGTGCCGTTGCGGGCCGCCCCGGCAGTGCCTCCGTACGGCTGCCTGCGGGGGCCGCCGGCCGGCCCGGGTACGCTGCGGTCTGCTGTTACCCCGGTACCGGAGCCGGAACCCCCGGTACCGCCCGCGGTACCGGACCCCGCCCCTCCGCCCGGCCGGGGCCCGGCGCCCGTACGCCCGCACGACACGAGAGGCAGCGCAGATGACCGTCCGCACCCCGTCATCGCGTATCCGCGGGGCCGTCGTGCCCCTGGCGCTCTGCGCCGGACTGACGGCGGGGCTCACGGCCTGCGCCGCCGACCCGGACGAGGGGACCAACGGGGTCGGGCGGCTCGCCGCCCCCGACATCGAGCGCGAGGCGCGGACCGTGGCGGACGCGGCGAAGGCGGTGCGCCTGGCCGGCACCCTGGTCAGCAAGGGCGGCACCTTCAAGCTGAACATGCGGCTCAAGCGGGACGGCGCCACCGGTTCGGTGACGACGCGGAACAGCACCTTCGAGCTGATGCGGGTCGGGGACACGCTCTACCTGAAGGCCGACGCCGGCTTCTGGTCCCACGACAAGGGCGACGACAAGCCGACGAAGGCGGACGCCGAGGCCGCCGAGAAGCTCGACGGCAAGTACGTGAAGGTGCCGCAGGACGACCCCTCGTACAAGCAGCTGCGCGGCTTCACCGACATGAAGCCGCTGCTCGACGGGCTGATCGGGCTGCACGGCGAGAAGGTCAAGGGCGACCGCACGCGGGTCGGCGCGGTCCGCACGATCAAGGTCAAGGGCGGCGCGGACGGCGAGGGCGGCGTCCTCGACGTGGCCCTGGACGGCTCCCCGTACCCCGTGCAGTTCGCGCGCGGCGGCGGCGGGGGCGTGGTGATGCTCTCCGACTGGAACAAGGACTTCCCGCTCGCCGCGCCGACGAAGGACGAGACCGTGGACTACGGCAAGCAGCTGCCCCGCACCTGAGGGGAAGCGGTCTCCCGGCTCCTCAGCGGCGCTTGCGGCGCTTCAGGAGCAGCCGGGGGAGCGCGGCCGGCGCGGGACGCCGGGTCGTGGCCCCCGTCGGCAGCGGTACGGCCGCCAGGGAGCCGTCCGGGAGCTCCGCGGCGATCTCCCGGGGGTCCAGCCGCACCACCCGGCACTCGCGCGCCCAGCGGCCCGGCATCGCCTCGCCGTCGGGCGCGTTGAGCCGCTTGCCCTTCAGCTCCGCGACGGCCGCGTCCCACTCCTCCGTACCGGCGGCGAGCTCGCGCACGGCGGCCGTCCAGGCGACGATCCGGCCGCCCTTGTCCTTGCTGCGGACGGTCACCTCGGCCGTCCCGCCGTCCACCAGGCCCGGCAGCGGCTGCTCGCCGGGGCCGTCGCCGACGACGAACGCGGCGCCGTCGTGCCAGACGTGCCAGAGCGCGCGGGCGGACCCGGTGCCGCGCACCCACACCAGGCCGGACTTCTTGGTGGCCTCCTCGACGAGGGCGGGCCCGAGGGACTGATCGGTCATGGCCGCAGCCTATCCACCCGGGTCCGGGCTACAGCCAGCCGTTGCGCTTGAGGGTGCGGTGGATGGTGAGGCAGACGACGACGATGCCGGTGAGCACCATCGGGTAGCCGTACTTCCAGTGCAGCTCCGGCATGTGGTCGAAGTTCATGCCGTACACCCCGCAGACCGCCGTGGGGACGGCGACGATCGCCGCCCACGAGGTGATCTTGCGCATGTCCTCGTTCTGCGCGACGGTCGCCTGCGCCAGGTTGGCCTGGAGGATCGAGTTGAGCAGCTCGTCGAAGCCGACGACCTGTTCCTGGACGCGGGCGAGGTGGTCCGCGACGTCCCGGAAGTACTTCTGGATGTCCGGGTCCACGAGCCGCATCGGCCGCTCGCTGAGCAGCTGCATCGGCCGGAGCAGCGGGGTGACGGCCCGCTTGAACTCCAGTACCTCGCGCTTGAGCTGGTAGATCCGGCCGGTGTCCGTGCCGCGCGTGGAGCCCTTCACGGCCGGCGAGAAGACGTCGATCTCCAGCTGGTCGATGTCGAGTTCGACGGCGTCGGCGACCGCGATGTAGCCGTCGACGACGTGGTCCGCGATGGCGTGCAGGACGGCCGAGGGGCCCTTGCACAGCAGCTCGGGCTCGCCTTGGAGGCGGTGGCGGAGGTTGCGCAGGGAGCCCTGGCCGCCGTGCCGGACGGTGATGACGAAGTCGGGGCCGGTGAAGCACATGACCTCGCCGGTCTCGACGACCTCGCTGGTCGCGGTGAGTTCGGTGTGCTCGACGTAGTGGATCGTCTTGAAGACGGTGAAGAGGGTGTCGTCGTACCGCTCCAGCTTGGGTCGTTGGTGGGCGTGGACGGCGTCCTCGACGGCGAGCGGGTGCAGCCCGAACTCGGCGGCGATTCCGGCGAATTCGGCCTCGGTCGGCTCGTGCAGGCCGATCCAGGCGAAGCCGCCCTTCTCCCGCACGCGCCGCATCGCGCCGCGCGGGGTCAGGCACTCGTCGTCCTCGACCCGGCGCCCGTCGCGGTAGACGGCGCAGTCCACGACGGCGGTGGACGCCGAGTGGTCGCGGGTGGGGTCGTACGCGGTGTACGTGGTGGGGGTCTTGCGCAGGGGGTGCCGCAGGCTCGGACGGACGGCGGCGCGCAGGTCACGGATCATCGACATGGGCATACTCCTTCACGGAGAGGCCGTCGGCGAGCGTGGCACAGCCCGGAATGGGGACGTGGAGCTACGTCGTCCACAAAGCGGGCGGCACCGGGGGATCGCGGTGACGGCGTTCGCTACAGACATTCGCTACGGACAAGCGAGGGCGAAGTGCTCTTCCGTCGTGCGAGATGCCGGAGAAGGGGGTCGCGCGGTCCGTGCGGATCGGGGGATCGCGCGGTCCTGGAATCGCGTACCCGGAATCACCGGGAGGAAAAGCGCACCGGGCTGGGGTGCGGGGCGGAAGAGCCGCTGGTACTGCCCGACCGACTTCGGTCCATCGCAGCCCCACCTCCTCCGGCCGGTCCCCCGTGGGGGATGACGTGTGACGAGTGGTCGGGGATTCAGCGCTCCCGGCCAGCGGCCAAGGCTATCAGCCGACAGAGGGTCAATCCTGTCCTTTGCCCGTTCCATACGCGCTTTATGCTCAACCCATGGGAGAAGTTCTTGCTCTGGTCGAGGCCCGGTTGCGTACGGCCCTGGGGGAACCGGACGCGCGCGCCGCGGTGACGTTCCTCGGCACGGACCGGATCGAGGTGCTCCGCTTCGCCGAGGGCGATCTCGTGCGGTACGCGACCCTCGGGATGTCCGCGCAGCCGATGGCCGATCCGACCGCCGCGCTCGCCGATCCGGTGAAGGGCCCGCGCGCGGAACTCGTCCTCACCGTGCGGGCCGGGCTCGCCGACACCGACAAGGTGCTGCGCCCGCTCGCGGTGCTCGCCGCCACCCCGCAGGTCGAGGGCGTGGTCGTGGCCCCCGGCGCCTCGCTGGACGTGGGCGACCCGCTCTGGCCGGGCGCCCCCTTCAGCTCGGTCCTGGTGGCGGAGTCCGGCGGCCTGGTCGAGGACCTGGACCTGGACGAGCCGATGGACCCGGTGCGGTTCCTGCCGCTGCTGCCGATGACGTCGAACGAGGCGGCGTGGAAGCGGGTGCACGGGGCGCAGGCCCTGGAGGAGCGCTGGCTGGCCCGGGGGACGGACCTGCGGGATCCCCTGCGGAGGTCCGTGGAGCTGGACTGAGGGGTCCCGGCTCCTGTGCGCGGCCGGCGCCCGTGCGGGTGCGCGGGCGCGAAGCGTGCCGGATGGTCATATAGATGTAAATTACATCTATATGCGGAGGTGGAGTGCGGGTATAGCGGAAGGGATGTGCGAGTGGGCGGCCCGTGTCGGACGGGTGATCGTTCGGGGTCGTCCTTGACGCGGGACGGAAGGGGTAGGACCGTTGAGCCCTATGAGGGGCGAACCCAGTTGCCCGAAGTGCGGTGGCCGGGTCAGAGCGCCCGGTCTCTTCGCCGACTCCTGGCAGTGTGACGCGCACGGCTCGGTGCACCCGCTCCAGCCCGTCGTCCCGCCCAGCGTCGAGGCCCTCGGCGTCGTGGCGCACCGCTCCCAGGTGCCCGTGTGGATGCCGTGGCCCCTGCCCGTCGGCTGGCTCTTCACCGGAGTCGCCTACGCGGGCGACGACCGCAGCGGCGGCCGTGCGACCGCCGTCGCCTGCTCGGGCCCCGGCCCGCTCGGTGGCATCGGGGAGCTGCTCCTGGTCGCCGAGGAACTCGGCGTCGGCCTCGGTGCCCGCTACGCCGGCATCGACGGACTCGACCCCGGCTCCGGCATGGCCATCGAGAAACCGCCCCAGACGAAGGTCCTCGCCGCCGGGCGCCCCACCCCCCTCTGGCACGTCAGCGGCGCCCCGCACGACCGCGCGGTCTTCGCGGGCGAGGCGCGCGGCCTGTGGCTGTGGGCGATCGTCTGGCCCGAGCAGTCCGGCCTCCTGATGTACGACGAACTGGTCCTCACGGACCTGCGCGACGCCGGCGCCGAGGTCGAACTCCTGCCGTGCGGGGCACTCACCCCGAGACTGCTGGGCTGAGACCGCCGCTGGACTTGAGGCCCCCGGACTTGAGGCCCGCCGGGCCGGGGCTCGCCCGCGCCGGGGCGCTGCCGTGCCGGGGCGTCGACGTGCCAAGGTGCTGTCGGGGCGAGGCGCTGCCGTGTCGAGGTACTGCCGTGCCGGAGTCGCCGCGCCGGGGCGCCGTCCGTGCCTGGGTCTCCGCGTTTCGTCTCGCCGGGCCCCCGCCTCTCCGGCGGATCGCCGTCCGGGTCCCACCCCGCCTAGCCGGGCCCAGGCCCTCCAGTGGATCGCCGTCCGGGCCACGGCCCCGCCCCGCCGGCCCCCCGCCTCTCCGGCGGATCACGGCCCAGGTCCCACCCCGCCTCGCCGGGCCCAGGCCCTCCAGTGGATCGCCGTCCGGGCCACGGTCCCGCCCCGTCGGGCCCGTGCCTCTCCGGCGGATCGCCGTCCGGGCCGTGCCCCGCCTCCGGCCGCGCCCCGCCCCGGGGCCCGGCGTTCCTTCCGTACGGTCGTGTTCGATTCGCCCGTTATGCTGGAGCGTCCCTCGTCCGTCCCGAGCCCCCGGAGTACCGCGTCGTGCGCATCGATCTGCACACCCACTCCACGGCCTCCGACGGCACGGACTCCCCGGCCGAACTCGTGCGGAACGCGGCCGCCGCCGGGCTCGACGTCGTCGCCCTCACGGACCACGACACCACCCGCGGCCACGCCGAGGCGATCGCCGCGCTGCCCGAGGGGCTGACCCTCGTCACCGGGGCCGAGCTGTCCTGCCGGGTCGACGGGATCGGCCTGCACATGCTCGCGTACCTCTTCGACCCGGAGGAGCCCGCGCTCCTCGCCGAGCGCGAGCTCGTCCGCGACGACCGCGTGCCCCGCGCCCGCGCCATGGTCGGCAAGCTCCGGGACCTCGGCGTCCCCGTCACCTGGGAGCGGGTCGCCCGGATCGCCGGCGACGGCTCCGTGGGCCGCCCGCACGTCGCCGAGGCGCTCGTCGAGCTCGGGGTCGTACCGGACGTGTCCGGCGCCTTCACGCCCGAGTGGCTCGCCGACGGCGGCCGGGCGTACGTGGGCAAGCACGAGCTGGACCCGGTCGAGGCGATCCGCCTCGTCAAGGCGGCCGGTGGCGTCACCGTCTTCGCGCACCCCCTCGCCGTCAAGCGCGGCCAGGTCCTCCCGGAGGCCGCGATCGCCCGGCTCGCCGAGGCCGGTCTCGACGGCATCGAGGTCGACCACATGGACCACGACGAGGCGACGCGGGCACGCCTGCGCGGCCTCGCGAAGGAGCTCGGTCTGCTGACCACCGGCTCCAGCGACTACCACGGCAGCCGCAAGACCTGCCGCCTCGGCGAGTACACCACCGACCCCGAGATCTACGGCGAGATCACCCGCCGCGCGGCGGGGGCCTTCCCGGTCCCCGGCGCCGGGGGACCCGTCACCGCCTAGGCCTCCGGCCCCGCCGTCCGGGGCCCGTACCTTCACGGAACCCGCCCCGGGCGCCGACGCGCGCCCGCGCGGCCCCTTTCGTCGAGCCGCCCACAGGCCTCCCCTTCCCGGTCCACCCCCGCACGGCCGCGCGCCGCGCGCGGGGCGGCACACCCCCTGCCCCGATGCCGGAATCCCACATTCCGCGGCACGTGGGCGACACCCCACCGTTCCACCTCTCCCGCAAGGCACCCCACCGTGTTCGACGTCGCCGTCTTCGGCTCGCTGTTCCTGACCCTCTTCGTGATCATGGATCCCCCCGGGATCACCCCGATCTTCCTCGCCCTCACCTCCGGCCGCGCGGCCAAGGTGCAGCGCCGGATGGCCTGGCAGGCCGTCGCCGTCGCCTTCGGCGTCATCACCGTCTTCGGCATCCTGGGCCAGCAGATCCTGGCGTACCTGCACGTCTCCGTCCCCGCGCTGATGATCGCGGGCGGACTGCTCCTGCTGCTCATCGCGCTCGACCTGCTCACCGGCAAGACCGACGAGCCCAAGCAGACCAAGGACGTCAACGTCGCCCTGGTCCCGCTCGGGATGCCGCTGCTCGCCGGACCCGGCGCGATCGTCTCGGTCATCCTCGCCGTGCAGCACGCCGACGGCGCGGCCGCCCAGATCTCCGTCTGGGCCGCCATCGCCGCCATGCACATCGTCCTCTGGCTGACCATGCGGTACTCGCTGGTGATCATCCGGATCATCAAGGACGGCGGCGTCGTCCTGGTGACCCGGCTCGCCGGCATGATGCTCTCCGCCATCGCGGTGCAGCAGATCATCAACGGCGTCACCCAGGTGATCCGGGGCTCCTGACCCGCACCCGGGCGGCCCCGGACACCACTGCGCCCCCGTACGGATTCCGCTGTCGCGAAGTCCGTGCGGGGGCGCGGTGCGTGGGGTGGACCCGACCTGTTACGAGGCCGAGGTCTCGGCGGGGCGGATCCAGATGCGCTGGCCGATCGAGGCGGCCTGCTGCACGATCCGGTTGACGGAGGCGGCGTCCACGACCGTCCGGTCGACGGGCGTGCCGTCGACGTCGTCGAGTCGCAGGATTTCGAAGCGCACGGGCTTCTCCCTTCGTCTGAGTTGATCCTCCTGGTGGAGAACTGCGTTACATCGCTGTACAACGACGTGCACCCTGCAAACATTCCTTACGCTAAGGAAAATTTTCGGATGGCTAAATACTGACGAGTAAGAGGGTGTGGCGGCCGGCCGGACGGCGGCGGACAATGAGCCGCGTATGAACGACGCAGACACCCCACAGGTGACCGAGACCGACACCCGCCTCCGCGCACTCGACGCACGCCTGGAGCGCACCAACGACCTCCTCCGGCGGATGCTGGCCGAGGTCGCCAAGACCCCTTCCACCCACGCCATCTTCGTCGACGCGGGTTACGTCCATGCTGCGGCCGGGTTGCTGGTCGTCGGCACCGAGGACCGGCGCTCCTTCGACCTCGACGCGGAAGGGCTCATCGAGGCCTTCATCGACAAGGCCCGCACGATCTTCGCGGACAGCAGGCTGCTCCGCGTCTACTGGTACGACGGCGCCCGCCGCCGCATCCACACCCCCGAGCAGCAGGCCATCGCCGAACTCCCCGACGTCAAGGTCCGCCTCGGCAACCTCAACGCCAACAACCAGCAGAAGGGCGTCGACTCCCTCATCCGCACGGACCTGGAGTCCCTCGCCCGCCACCGCGCCATCAGCGACGCCGCCCTCGTCGGCGGCGACGAGGACCTCGTCTCGGCCGTCGAGGCCGCTCAGGGCTACGGCGCCCGCGTCCACCTCTGGGGCATCGAAGCCGCCGAGGGCCGCAACCAGGCCGAGGCCCTCCTCTGGGAGGTCGACAGCCAGCGCACCTTCGACCTGGACTTCTGCCGCCCGTACGTCACCCGCCGCCCCGTCACCACGTACGAGAACGAGGGCGAGCCGCCGCCCTCCCGCGAGGAGGTGCGCTTCGTCGGCGCCCAGATCGCGGCGACCTGGCTCGCCGAGCGCGGCCGGGACCGGCTCGCCGAGCTCCTGCCGGGCGCGCCCTACCTGCCCGGATCGGTCGACCAGGACCTGCTCGTCGAGGCGGAGCGCCTGCTCAGCCGCTCCCTGCGCGGCCACGCCTCGCTCCGGCGCTCCCTGCGGGACGGCTTCTGGCAGCACCTCAAGGCGCAGTACTGACCTCCGGGGCGGCGACCACGCGCTCCCAGAAGCAGAGGAGACGGGCCGTCAGCTCCTCGGGGTGCGACACGTTGGGGGAGTGGCCCGCGCCCGCCACCACCGTGTGGTGCGCGCCGGTGCGGGCCGCCGCCGCGGCGAGGTCGGCCGTCGACCAGACCATCTCGTCCGTCCCGTACGCGAAGTGCAGCGGCGTCCGCAGCGCGAGCAGCTCCTCCGTACCGTCCTTGCGGTCCAGCAGCAGCCGCCCGGCGCCCCTCAGCTGGGCGATCCGGGTGCGGTTCCAGCGCCGCAGCAGGAAGTCCGCGAGCCCCGGCACGTCGGACGTGTCCGGCTCCTCGCCCCGGCTGTCCAGCCAGCACATCGCCCGCCACACCCGGTCCTTCGACAGCAGCGCGAGCCCGGTCCGCAGCGCCCGCACCCGGACCCGCTGCGGCCGGGAGACCCGGCCGACGCCGGAGGAGAGCAGGGTGAGGGAGCGGAAGGCGTCCGGCGCGACCGCCACCGCCGCCCGCGCCACCAGACCGCCGAACGAGTGCCCCACCAGGTGCACGGGGCCGTCCCCGAGCGCGGCGGCCTGCGCCACCGCGTCGAGCGCGAGCGCCCGGCGGCGGTAGGCGGCCCGGCCCCGGGGGCCCGGGCTGTCGTTCTGCCCGCGCCCGTCCACGGCCACCGCCCGGTACCCGGCCCCGGTCAGCGGCCCGAGGAGCGCCAGGAAGTCCTCCTTGCTGCCGGTGTACCCGGGCAGCAGCAGGACCGTCCCCCGCCGCTCCCCGTCCGGCTCCGCGTCGAGCACGGCGAACGGTCCGCGCACGGTGTCGAGACGGCGGACGCGGGTGCGCGGCGGCAGGACCAGGGACCTGGGCTTACTCATACCGGGACTGTAATCCCCGGCGCGCGGGACGGCGCGGCCCGGGGACACGGCGACGGCCCGGCCCCCGGGAAGGGGGACCGGGCCGTCGCCGTGGTGCGGGGCTCAGCTCTCGGCCGGGGCCGCCGCCGTCTTCTTGGTGGTGTGGCGGCGCGGGGCCGCCTTCTTCGGCTCCTCGGCCACGGCCTCGGCCCCGGCGGCCGGCTCCGCGACGGCCTTCTTCACCGTACGGCGACGGGCCGGAGCCTTCGGCGCCTGCGGCTCGGAGGCGTCGGGCGCCTCGGCGGCGACCGTCTTCTTGGCCGCCCGGCGACGGGGAGCCTTCGGGGCCTCCTCGGCGGCCGGGGCCTCGGTCGCCGGAGCGGCCTCGGCGACGGCGGCCTCGGCCACCGCCTTCTTCGTCGTGCGGCGGCGCGGGGCGGCCTTCTTGGGGGCCTCCTCGGCGACCGGCTCCGTGGCGGGAGCTTCGACCACCGGCGAGGCGGTCGCCTTGCGGGCGGCGCGGCGGCGCGGGGCGGGCTCGGGAGCCTCCTCGGCCACCGGCGCCGGTGCCACGGCCGGTACGACGATGATCGCGGCGGCCTCGGCGGACGCCGGGGAACCGGCGGCCCGGGTGGCCGCGCGACGGCGGCGCGGTGCGGGCGCCTCCTCGACGGCCGGAGCCGCGACCGGCTCGGCCACCGGCTCGGCGGCCGGGGCCTCGGCGGTCACCGGCGAACCGGCGGGCCTCCGGGCGGTACGGCGGCGGCGCGGGGCCGGAACCTCGGCCGGGGCCTCGGCGGCGACCGGCTCGGCCATGACCGGGGCGGCGGTCTCGACGGTCTCGACGGGCGCCGGGGCGGTCTCGACGGCCTTGGCGGCCGTGCGGCGGCGCGGGGCCCTCTTCGGCTCCTCGGCCTCCGGCGCCACGACGGCGGCCGGGGCCTCGGTCTTCGGCGCCTCGACGGCCGTCTGCGCCCGCAGGGCGGCCGCGGCGGTCTCGGGCGTCTGGAAGGAGACGGTCTCCTCGGCCGGACGGACCCGGGCGCGGCGACGGCGCACGGCCGGAGCCGGCTCCCG
This sequence comes from Streptomyces sp. NPDC098101, assembly GCF_044760185.1. Taxonomy (NCBI): domain Bacteria; kingdom Bacillati; phylum Actinomycetota; class Actinomycetes; order Kitasatosporales; family Streptomycetaceae; genus Streptomyces; species Streptomyces sp. NPDC098101. The sequence goes on from NZ_JBIWAS010000003.1 coordinate 829,801, forward strand.
GACGGCGGGGGCCGCGGGGGTGCGGACCGCCGGAGCGGCCTGGACGGCCTCCGGGCGGGCGGCGCGGTTGCGGCGACGGGGGGCCTTCGGCTCCTCGGCCTTCGGCGCTTCGGCCTTCGCGGCCTCGGCCTTCCGCTCCTCGGTCTTCGGGGCCTCGGTGACGACCGGGGCCGGAGCCGGAGCCTCGGTCTTCGGCGTCTCGACCGCCTTCGGGGCCTCGGCGACGGCGACCTGAGCGGCCTGGGCCGGCTGCGCGACCGGAACGCCCTGGGTGCCGACCCGGGTGCGACGGCGGCGGCGCGGCGTGCGCGGACCGGACTCGGTCCGGGCCTCGTCACCCGCCGGAGCGGCCTGCTCGGTCTGCTGGGTCTGCTCGGACGGCGCCGGGGCGTCGACGGAGTCGCCGCCCCGGGTGCGCCTGCGCTGGCGCGGGGTCCGGGTGCGCTCGGGGCGCTCCTCGGTCCGCTCCGTCCGCTCGGCCGCCTTCGGGCCGCGGCCACGGCGTCCGCCGGGCTCGCCCAGGTCCTCCAGCTCCTCCGCGCCCAGACCCGCGCGGGTCCGCTCGGCGCGGGGCAGGACGCCCTTGGTGCCTGCCGGGATGTCCAGCTCCTCGTACAGGTGCGGGGAGCTGGAGTACGTCTCGACCGGGTCGTGGAAGTCCAGGCCGAGCGCCTTGTTGATCAGCTGCCAGCGCGGGATGTCGTCCCAGTCGACCAGGGTCACCGCGGTGCCCTTGGCACCCGCGCGGCCGGTGCGGCCCACGCGGTGGAGGAACGTCTTCTCGTCCTCCGGCGACTGGTAGTTGATGACGTGGGTGACGCCCTCGACGTCGATGCCGCGCGCGGCGACGTCGGTGCAGACGAGCACGTCGACCTTGCCGTTGCGGAAGGCGCGCAGCGCCTGCTCGCGGGCGCCCTGGCCGAGGTCGCCGTGGACGGCGCCGGAGGCGAAGCCGCGGCGCTCCAGCTGCTCGGCGATGTCGGCCGCCGTGCGCTTCGTACGGCAGAAGATCATCGCGAGCCCGCGGCCGTTGGCCTGCAGGATGCGGGAGACCATCTCCGGCTTGTCCATCGAGTGCGCGCGGAAGACGTGCTGCTTGATGTTGGCGACGGTGACGCCCTCGCCGTCGGGCGAGGTGGCGCGGATGTGCGTCGGCTGCGACATGTAGCGGCGGGCGAGACCGATGACCGCGCCCGGCATGGTGGCCGAGAACAGCATGGTCTGGCGCTTCGCCGGAAGCATGTTCATGATCTTCTCGACGTCGGGCAGGAAGCCCAGGTCGAGCATCTCGTCGGCCTCGTCCAGGACGAGGACCTTGACGTGGGAGAGGTCGAGCTTGCGCTGGCCGGCCAGGTCGAGCAGGCGGCCGGGGGTGCCGACGACGACGTCGACGCCCTTCCGCAGCGCCTCGACCTGCGGCTCGTACGCGCGGCCGCCGTAGATGGCGAGCACGCGCACGTTGCGCACCTTGCCGGCGGTCAGCAGGTCGTTGGTGACCTGCGTGCACAGCTCGCGGGTGGGCACGACGACGAGCGCCTGCGGGGCGTCGGTCAGCTGCTCGGGCTTCGCCCGGCCGGCCTCGACGTCCATGGGGACCGTCACGCGCTCCAGGATCGGCAGGCCGAAGCCGAGGGTCTTGCCCGTGCCGGTCTTGGCCTGGCCGATGACGTCGGTGCCGGTGAGGGCGACCGGGAGGGTCATCTCCTGGATGGGAAAGGGGTTCACGATGCCGACGGCCTCGAGGGCCTCGGCCGTCTCGGAAAGGATTCCGAGCTCTCGGAAAGTCGTAGTCAGGGTGCTGCCTCTTCTGTGAGACGCGGCGCGAGGCGAACGAAGGGGGTCGTACCGTGCCGGATCGCTGTCGGCGCGATCGGGAAGACCGCTGCCGGGTGGCACGGGACCACTGCCGTCGCTCGAGCGTCGTACCGCTGAGGGTGACCCCTCCGCGGGTCCGCCGGAAGGGCTGTCGGGCCGGAGCCGATCGGGCCACCGACCGGGCATCCTCATTCATGAGTCGGCCCACCGGATACGTCCGAACGTGCGAAAGCATGTCCGCATACTCAGCAGGCGCCTTACCACTGTACCCCGGAATCGCGCAGGTGTGTCGGGAGAAAACGTGATGAGGGCACGGTCACACTGACTGACCAGGGCCTTACCGGGCCGCGCGGGCGGGCTATTGTGCGCTCCATGGAGACGCCTGACAACGCCACACCCACCGGGATCGCCGCCAAGGACTGGGCGACGGCTTCCGCCGAGCCGCAGTACCGCGCCGCCGTGATCGACCTCCTCGGCGCCCTCGCCTACGGAGAGCTGGCGGCCTTCGAGCGGCTCGCCGAGGACGCCAAGCTGGCGCCGACCCTCGCGGACAAGGCGGAGCTGGCGAAGATGGCCTCGGCCGAGTTCCACCACTTCGAGCAGCTCCGGAACCGCCTCGCGACCGTCGAGGCGGAGCCGACGGCGGCCATGGAGCCCTTCGCGAAGGCGCTCGACGACTTCCACCGCCAGACCGCGCCGTCGGACTGGCTGGAGGGCCTGGTCAAGGCGTACGTGGGCGACTCGATCGCCAGCGACTTCTACCGGGAGGTCGCGGCCCGGCTCGACTCCGACACCCGCGCGCTCGTGCTCTCCGTGCTCGACGACACCGGCCACGGCAACTTCGCCGTGGAGAAGGTGCGCGCCGCGATCGACGCCGACCCGCGCGTCGGCGGCCGGCTCGCGCTCTGGGCGCGCCGGCTGATGGGCGAGGCGCTCTCCCAGGCCCAGCGCGTGGTCGCCGAGCGGGACGCGCTCTCCACGATGCTGGTCGGCGGCGTCGCGGACGGCTTCGACCTCGCGGAGGTCGGCCGGATGTTCTCCCGGATCACCGAGGCGCACACCAAGCGCATGGCCGCGCTCGGGCTCGCCGCCTAGGGCCGTACCGAAGGGGCGTACGGCGCGGGCGTACGGAGGGGCCGTACGGAGAGCGGGCGTACGGAGGAGGGCGGCGGCGTCAGACGGTGGCTGATCGGCGCAGCCGGCGCGAGGCCGGGCGGACCAGCAGCGAGAGCAGGACCGCCGCCACCGCCACCGCGCCCACCAGGGTCGCGAGGGAGTGACCCGGGCCGAGCGCCCCGTGGGTGACGAACGCGCCGAACACGCCGCCGAGCGCGCCGGCGGAGAGGACGAGCCCCCGGCCGGGGAGACGGTCGGGCAGCCGGTGCACGGCGGCCCAGGCCAGAACGAGACCGAGCAGGGCGGAGCCGAGGACTTCCAGGTACATCGGGGAGATCACCTCGCGAGGGGTGCGGGGCGGGTGGTGCGGTCGAGGTCCTACCTACCCGTGGCGCTCGGCGCGCAATCCTCCCGTACCGCCCGACGTGGACATACGGGTACGCGAAGGGCCCGGTGGACCGAAGACGGTCCACCGGGCCCTTTCCGCAGATCCTGGGCTCAGATCGCGCCGAAACCCACGCGGCGGACGGCGGGCTCGCCGAGCTCCACGTACGCGATCTTGTCGGCCGGGACGAGGACCTTGCGGCCCTTCTCGTCCGTGAGGCTGAGCAGCTGCGCCTTGCCGGCCAGCGCGTCGGCAACCGCGCGCTCGACCTCCTCGGCGGACTGCCCGCTCTCCAGAACGATCTCCCGGGGCGCGTGCTGCACGCCGATCTTGACCTCCACGGCTATGTCCCTCCGAACGGTCAGCGTTGCGCGATTCATCCGCGCCGTACGCTGCACACATTAGCCCGGTGAGGGGACGAGCACGGCGCGGTCGCCACACGCCAGGAGCGAACACGCTCGGGGGCGAACCGACGGCGCGGGGTCAGTGGCCCTCGGCGCCCGGCTGGCCGTCGACCGGGTGGAGCGGGAAGCCCGCGATGCCGCGCCAGGCCAGCGAGGTCAGCAGCCCCACCGCCTTGTCGCGTGGGATGGGGGACTCGCTCGACAGCCAGTAGCGGGCGACGACCTGGGAGACGCCGCCGAGGCCCACGGCGAGCAGCATCGACTCGTCCTTGGACAGACCGGTGTCCTCGGCGATCACCTGCGAGATCGCCTCGGCGCACTGGAGGCTGACCCGGTCCACGCGCTCGCGCACGGCCGGCTCGTTCGTCAGATCGGACTCGAAGACCAGCCGGAACGCGCCGCCCTCGTCCTCGACGTACGCGAAGTACGCGTCCATGGTCGCCGCGACCCGGAGCTTGTTGTCCGTGGTGGAGGCCAGGGCGGTGCGCACCGCCAGGAGGAGGGACTCGCAGTGCTGGTCGAGCAGGGCCAGGTAGAGCTCCAGCTTCCCCGGGAAGTGCTGGTAGAGCACCGGCTTGCTGACGCCCGCCCGCTCGGCGATGTCGTCCATGGCGGCGGAGTGGTACCCCTGGGCGACGAAGACCTCCTGGGCCGCGCCGAGCAGCTGGTTCCGTCGGGCACGTCGCGGCAGGCGCGTGCCCCGAGGGCGTGCTGCCTCTGTCTGCTCGATGGCGCTCACGCGGCCTCCCAAGATTCGATCCATGCGCGCTGTAGCGACGCGCCGCCATCGTACTTTTGGGTAACCCGGCTGTGCGCGGTGCGGACGCAGAATTTCACGGACCGGACACCGGGGTCGACAGCCGGTTCACGATTGAACCGAACGAATCGACGGGAAGCGCGGCCCGGGGGCCGCCGCCCCGCGTTCCTCCGGGCTTCTCCGCACGGACGCCTCCCGGCGTTCGCGCCGGTGCTCAGCGGTAGTCGTCCTCGTCCAGTTCGACGACGCGCGCCTGCTCGGACGCGTCGGCCTCGTTCGCCGACTCGCGTTCGACGTGGGTCAGCGGCTCGTCCCCGCGGGGCCGGAGCTCGGCGTGCTGCTCGGCGGCGTCGGCCTCCGGCGTCTCCTCGTCCAGCTCGACGACCTCCTCCTCGGCGAACGTGTCCGGCTCGGTCGGATCGACGGTCATGCGGCTCCCTCCGGTACGGGGTCGAGGCCCCTCCCCGACGGCTTCCCTTCGAGCCTAGGAGTACACGCGCCCCGCCGCACACGGACTTGTGACCGCACCCACACGCGGGGGCGCGTGATCGTCTCGTAATATTGCGGCCATGTCCTCGACCGAGCTGCCGGAAACCCGGACCGCCGCCGCACCACCCGCGTCGCGGACCCGCGCCGTACGGGTCGCCGACGGCGAGGAGCTCCGCTCCGTCGCCCTGCCCGGCCTCAGCCTGACCGTCCGCTCCCGGCCGGGCACCCGGCCCGGACTGCCGCCCGCGCTGTACGTCCACGGCCTCGGCGGCTCCTCGCAGAACTGGTCCGCCCTGATGCCGCTGCTCGCGGACGTCGTGGACGGCGAGGCCGTCGACCTCCCCGGCTTCGGCGTCTCCCCGCCGCCCGAGGACGGCGACTACTCGGTCACCGGCCACGCCCGCGCCGTCATCCGGCTCCTCGACTCCGAGGGACGCGGACCGGTGCACCTCTTCGGCAACTCGCTGGGCGGCGCCGTCGCCACCCGCGTCGCCGCCGTCCGGCCCGACCTGGTCCGCACCCTCACCCTGGTCTCGCCGGCCCTGCCCGAGCTGCGCGCCCAGCGCACCGCCTGGCCCACCGCGCTCCTCGCGCTGCCCGGCGTCTCCTCCTTCTTCGCGCGGCTCACCCGGGACTGGACGGCCGAGCAGCGGGTCCGCGGGGTCATGGCGCTCTGTTACGGAGACCCCGGCCGGGTGACCGACGAGGGCTTCCTGCACGCGGTCGAGGAGATGGAGCGGCGCCTGGAGCTCCCGTACTTCTGGGACGCGATGGCCCGCTCCTCGCGCGGGATCGTCGACGCGTACACCCTCGGCGGGCAGCACGGACTGTGGCGGCAGGCCGAGCGGGTCCTCGCCCCGACGCTGCTGGTCTACGGCGGGCGCGACCGGCTCGTCTCGTTCCGGATGGCCCGGAGGGCGGCCGCCGCCTTCGGCGGCTCGCGGCTGCTTACCCTGCCCGACGCGGGGCACGTGGCGATGATGGAGTACCCCGAGACGGTCGCCCAGGCCGCCCGGGAACTGATCGCCGATCACGGCGGGAGCTGATCCGGGGCGTGGGACGACACAGCCGCAAGGGCGCCGCGCCCTCACCGGCCGACACCGGCCGGCCGCCGGCCGCCGGACAGCAACGGACCGGCCAGCAACGGACCGCACCGGAACCGGCCGCGGCCGGACCGGCCCCCGGCACGGGCCGCCGCCGCAGGAGCGCGGCCGCGACCGACGACGGCCGGGACCCGACGGCCACGCCGCCGCGCGGGACACAGCCGTACGGAAAACCGCCGTACGGCGCCCCCGGCCAGGGCTCCCCGACGCACGGAACGCCCGCGCACGGGACCCCCACGTACGGCACTCCCGGGCGCGGGGGCTCCGCCCACGGGACCCCGGCGCACGGCACTCCCGCCCACGGCACCCCGGTCCACGGGACCCCCGCGCACGGCACCCCGGCGTACGGTGGCCCCCCGCAAGGCCCCCCCGGCCGTCGGGTCCCGCGTCACGGCGCCCCCGCCGCGGCCGCCCCCGCGTCCGTCTCCGACACCCCGGCCCACGGCACCCCCGGCACCCCCGCTCACCGGACCGCCCCCGCGCGGGGTGGGCACCCGCAGCACGACGAGGCCGGTGCGCGTCCCGTGCCCTACGGCGGGCGGCGTGGTCGGACGCTGACCGCCGAGCCCGAACAGGCCGACGAGCAGGGGCCGTTCGTCCCCGGGCCCCGTCACGAGGACGAGCCCGAGGCCGAGGTCCCGGCCGGGCGCGGCGGGCTCGGCCGTACCCTCGCCGGGGTCGCGGCCGCCGCCGTCGCGACCGTCCTCGCCGTCGTCGTCGCCGGGCAGGTCGCCGGCCAGGAGGAGCCCGAGGCGGCTTCCCAAGCGGCCGGGGAGGCGGCCGAGCGGGCCGTGGACGAGTCCTCCGCCTCCCGCTCCGACGACCGGATCACCCCGACGCGCCCCGTGCCCCGGAAGCCCGTGGTCCTCACGTACGAGCAGCTGATGACCCATCAGTTCCCCATCGATCCCCAGTTGAAGGGGTCCGGGGCCTTCGAGGCCGTCCGGGGCTTCGAGAAGGCGCCCGGGAAGGGGCGGCTCATCCGCTACCGGGTCGACGTCGAGAAGGGCATCGGGCTCGATCCGAAGCTCTTCGCCGACGCCGTGCAGAAGACCCTCAACGACCCGCGCAGCTGGGCCGGCGACGGCGCGATGACGTTCGAGCGGATCTCCAGCGGGGAACCGGAGTTCGTCATCACGCTCGCCAGCCCCGGCACCACCGGCGACTGGTGCCGGAAGTCCGGGCTCGACACGACGGTCGACAACGTCTCCTGCGACTCCGCCTCCACCGAGCGCGTGATGATCAACGCGTTCCGCTGGGCCCAGGGCTCCAGCACCTTCGGCCCCAAGGCCATGCACGCCTACCGCCAGATGCTCATCAACCACGAGGTCGGCCACCGGCTCGGGCACAACCACGTGTCCTGCCGCACTCCCGGCGCCCTCGCCCCCGTGATGCAGCAGCAGACGAAGTCCCTGAACGTCGACGGCGTACGCTGCCGTCCCAACCCCTGGGTGCACCCCGGAAGTTGAGGTAGCGTCCGGTCAGCGGACACCCCGTGGCCGATCGTATGCCGAGACGCTTGTCTCAAAAGTAATGCGCATCGCGTTGACATCGCTCGCGTGTTCGTCCATATTTCTCGGCATGTCGCCCCGTCACGCCGTTTCCGAGTGCGCCGCCATCGAGCTGGCGCTCATCGGCGTGTCCGGACATGCCGTGTCCGACGTTCTCTGTCGCTGACCACCGCCCGAGCGCACGTCGGCCCCTTCGCCTTTCCCGCACCGGCCGATGCCCTTCCGCGCCCGGGTTCCCGTCTCCGTGGGCGCGGCTCCTCCGTGTGACAGGAATGCTCGGCACCTCTCTGCTCGACACCTCCCTGGAAACACCGTCTCTCGCCGCTGCCCGCGAGGAATTCCCCTTCCTTCCGCCGCAGTTCTCCGAGAGGTCTTCTCCGATGCGTCAACCGTCCGTCATTTCCCGCCGCGTGGCAGCGGCCGCCGTCAGCGTCGTCCTGGCCTCGGGCGCCGCGGCCTGCGCGGGACCCGAGGACGCCGGCGCCGAGAGCGGCACCTCCGGCAAGGGCTCGTCCGCCCCGCAGAAGGGCGGCACGCTCACCGTCCTCAACGCCGAGGCCCAGACCGACTTCGACCCCGCCCGCCTCTACACCTCCGGCGGCGGCAACGTCCCCTCGCTCGTCTTCCGCACGCTCACCACCCGCAACCGCGAGGCGGGTGCCGCCGGCACCCAGGTCGTCCCCGACCTCGCCACCGACATCGGCCGTCCCAACAAGGACGCCACCGAGTGGACGTACACCCTCAAGGACGGGCTGAAGTTCGAGGACGGCACGCCCATCACCAGCGCCGACGTCAAGTACGGCATCGAGCGCTCCTTCGCCGCCGAGCTCTCCGGCGGCGCGCCCTACCTGCGCGACTGGCTGGTCGGCGGCGACACCTACCAGGGCCCCTACAAGGACCCCAAGGGCCTCGCGTCCATCGTCACCCCCGACCCGAAGACCATCGTCTTCAAGTTGCGGAAGCCCGAGGGCGAGTTCCCCTTCGTCGCCACCCAGACGCAGTTCGCCCCCGTGCCCAAGGCCAAGGACAAGGGCGCCAAGTACGAGGAGCACCCCGTCTCCTCCGGCCCGTACAAGGTCGTGAGCAACGAGAACGACGGCGAGCGCCTCGTCCTGGAGCGCAACGAGCACTGGGACCCCAAGACCGACGAGGAGCGCAAGGCCTACCCGGACAAGATCGACGTCCGGTCCGGGCTCGACGAGGCCGTCATCAACCAGCGCCTTGCCACCTCCTCCGGCGCCGACGCCGCCGCCGTCACCACCGACACCAACCTGGGCCCCGCCGAACTCGCCCAGATCGGCTCGGACAAGGCGCTCGCCGCCCGCGTCGGCACCGGTCACTTCGGCTTCACCAACTACATCGCCTTCAACCCGAAGGTGAAGCCCTTCGACAACCCGAAGGTCCGCCAGGCCATCTCGTACGCGGTCAACCGCACCAGCGTCGTCAACGCCGCCGGCGGCTCCGCGCTCGCCGAGCCCGCCACCACCTTCCTGCCCGAGCAGAAGGCCTTCGGCTTCACGCCGTACGACCACTTCCCGGCCGGCAGGACGGGCAACCCGGAGAAGGCGAAGGAACTGCTCAAGGAGGCCGGCTTCCCGAACGGGCTGACCGTCACCCTGCTGCACTCCACCGCCCAGAACCGCACCACCAGCCCCGAGATCGCCACCGCCGTCCAGGAGGCCCTCGGCAAGGCCGGCATCACCGTCAAGCTCGACGGCCAGGAGCCCAACTCCTTCAACGAGAAGCGCTGGAGCGTCAAGGACGCGCCCGGCTTCTTCCTCTCCCGCTGGGGTGCCGACTGGCCGGCCGGCGGCCCGTTCCTCGCGCCGATCTTCGACGGACGCCAGATCGTCACCAACGGCTCCAACTACAACCACGCGCAGCTCAACGACCCGGCGGTCAACAAGGAGATCGACGAGATCAACAAGCTGACCGATCTCAAGGCCGCCGCCGCGCGCTGGGGCGCCCTCGACAAGAAGATCGGCGAGCAGGCCCTCGACGTGCCGCTCTTCCACCCGGTCTACAAGCGGCTCGTCGGCAAGGACGTCAAGAACGTCGTCATCAGCGACTGGACCGGCGTCCTCGACGTCTCGCAGGTCGCGGTCAAGTGACCACCCTGACCGACACGCCGGCGCCCGTGGCGGGGATCCCCGCCACGGGCGCCGCCCGGCAGGTGTGGCGACGGCTGCGCACCCGCCCGGCCGCCCTCGCCTCCCTCGCCGTCCTGCTCCTGCTCGTCCTCCTCGCCCTCGCCGCGCCGCTGCTCGCCGCCCTGGAGGGCCAGGACGCGTACGCGTACCACGACGACCTCGTCGACTCGGCGCGCGGCGGCGTCCCGTACGGCTCCTTCGGCGGCGCGAGCGCCGACCACTGGCTCGGCGTCGAGCCGGGCACCGGCCGCGACCTGTTCGTCCGGCTCCTGTACGGCGCCCGGATCTCACTGCTCGTCGGCATCGGCGCCACCGTCGTCCAGATCCTCATCGGCGTCCTCGTCGGCCTCGCCGCCGGGCTCGGCAACCGCTGGGTCGACACCGTCCTCGGCCGCGCCACCGACGTCCTCGTCGCCCTGCCGATGCTGGTCCTCGCCATCTCGCTGACCGCCGTCGTCCCCCGCGACTTCCCCCGGCCGCTGCTCCTGATCCTCGTCATCGGGTTCCTCGGCTGGGCCGGCACCTCCCGGATCGTGCGCGCCCAGACGCTCACCCTCAAGAGCCTCGACTTCGTCGCCGCCTCCCGCCTCGCCGGCTCCGGACGGTGGCGGACCGCCCGCCGGGAGCTGCTGCCCGCCCTCGCCGCCCCCGTCATCACCTACGCGGCGATCCTCGTCCCCACCAACATCGTCGTCGAGGCGTCCCTCTCCTTCCTCGGCGTCGGCGTCACCCCGCCCACCCCGTCCTGGGGACAGATGCTGTCGACCGCGCAGACCTGGTTCCGCGCCGACCCGGCGTACGTCCTGCTGCCCGCCGGACTGCTCTTCACCACCGTGCTCGCCTTCACCGTCCTCGGCGACGCGGTCCGCACGGCCCTCGACCCGCGCGAGGCGAGCCGGCTGCGCGTGGGCACCCGTAAGGAGTCCTCCCGATGACCCGCTTCGTCCTCAAGCGGCTCGCGGGTGCCGCGCTCGTCCTCCTGGCGCTCTCGGTCCTCGTGTACGGCCTCTTCTACCTGGCCCCCGGCGACCCCGCCCGGCTGGCCTGCGGCGAGCGCTGCAACCCCCAGCAGATCGCCCAGGTCCGCGAGCAACTCGGCCTGAACCAGAGCGTGTTCGCCCAGTACCTGCACTTCCTCCAGGGCGTCTTCACCGGCCGCGACTACTCCACCGGAACCTCCGTCGTGCACTGCGACGCGCCCTGCCTCGGCCTGTCGTACCAGAGCGACCAGCAGGTCACCCAGCTCGTCCTGGAGCGCCTGCCCGCCACCGCCTCCCTGGCCCTCGGCGCCATGGCCGTCTGGCTGCTCGTCGGCGTCGGCACCGGACTGCTCTCGGCGCTGCGCCGGGGCGGGATCACCGAGCGCGTCCTGACCGTGCTCACCCTCGCCGGCACCGGCACGCCCGTCTTCATCCTGGGCCTGCTCCTCCTCATGGCCGTCTGCGCCTACCTCCAGTGGCTGCCCTTCCCCAGCTACGTGCCGCTGGGCGAGGACCCCGAGCAGTGGGCCTGGAACATGCTGCTGCCCTGGATCACCCTCGGCTTCTTCGAATCCGCCAAGTACGCCCGGCTCACCCGCAGTTCCACCCTGGAGACGCTCGCCGAGGACCACATCCGCACCTTCCGCGCCTACGGGGTGGGGGAGCGGTCCGTCGTCACCCGGCACGCCCTGCGCGGCGCCGTCCCGCCGGTGATCGCGATCAGCGCCGTCGACCTCGGCTCGATGTTCGGCGGGGCCGTCCTCACCGAATCCCTCTTCGGCATCCCCGGCCTCGGCAAGACCCTCATCGACGGCGTGCGCCAGATCGACCTGCCCGTGGTCGTCGGCGTGGTCATGGTGATGGGCACGGCCGTCGTCCTCGCCAACGTCGTCGCGGACCTGCTGTACGCGGCCGCCGACCGAAGGGTGGTCCTGACGTGACCGCGTCCGACACTCCGGCCCCCCTGAAGGGTGGCCCTGACGCGACCGCGTCCGAGACCCCGGCCCCCCTGGTCGACGTGCGGGACCTGTCGGTCTCGTTCGCCCGCGAGGGCGGCCCCGTACGGGCCGTCGACGGACTCTCCCTCACCCTGGCCGAAGGCCGCGCGCTCGCCCTCGTCGGGGAGTCCGGCAGCGGCAAGTCCACCGTCGCCGGCGCCCTCCTCGGCCTCCACCGGGGCACCGGCGCGCAGGTCACCGGCACCGTGCGCGTCGGCGGCGTCGACGTCGCCACCGCCGGCCCCGCCGACCTGCGGCGGCTGCGCGGCGGGATCGCCGCCATGGTCTTCCAGGACCCGCTGTCCTCCCTCGACCCCTACTACGCCGTCGGCGACCAGATCGCCGAGGTCTACCGGATCCACGCCGGGGGCTCGCGGAAGGCCGCCCGCGCCCGGGCCGTCGAGGTCCTCGACCGGGTCGGCATCCCCGACGCGGCCCGCCGCTCCCGCTCCCGCCCGCACGAGTTCAGCGGCGGCATGAGGCAGCGCGCCCTCATCGCGATGGCCCTCGCCTGCGAGCCCCGGCTCCTCGTCGCCGACGAGCCGACCACCGCCCTCGACGTCACCGTCCAGGCCCAGATCCTCGACCTGCTGCACGAGCTGCGGCGCGAGACCGGCACCGCGCTGCTCCTCGTCACCCACGACGTGGGCGTGGCCGCCGAGAGCGTCGACGAGGTGCTCGTCATGCGCGACGGACGCGAGGTCGAACGCGGCCCCGTCGGCGCCCTCCTCGGCGCGCCCTCGGAGCCGTACACGCGCAAGCTGCTCTCCGCCGTGCCCCGGCTCGACGGGCCGGTCAGGACCCCGGCCCGGCAGGGCGAGCCGCTGCTCGAAGCGGTCGGTCTGCGGCGGGAGTTCGGGCGCGGCAAGCGGGCCGTGGCCGCCGTCGACGACGTCTCCCTCACCGTCCGCGCGGGCGAGACCCTCGGCGTCGTCGGGGAGTCCGGCAGCGGCAAGACCACCCTCGGCCGGATGCTGGTGCGGCTCCTCGACCCGACCGGCGGACGACTCCGCTACCGGGGCACGGAGATCGGCGCCCTGCCGGAGCGGGAGCTGCGCCCGTACCGCCGCGAACTCCAGATGGTCTTCCAGGACCCCGTCGCCTCCCTCAACCCGCGCCGCTCCGTCGGCGAGTCGATCGCCGACCCGCTGCGGACAGCGGGGGAGCGCGACGAGAAGCGGATCCGGGACCGGGTGCGGGAGCTGCTCGACCGGGTGGGGCTCGACCCCGACCGGTACGAGGCCTATCCGCACGAGTTCAGCGGCGGCCAGCGCCAGCGCGTCGGCATCGCCCGCGCGCTCGCCGCCGAACCCCGGCTGATCGTCTGCGACGAACCCGTCTCCGCGCTCGACGTCACCACCCAGGCCCAGGTGACCGCGCTGCTCGCCGAGCTCCAGGCCGAACTCGGCCTCGGACTCGTCTTCATCGCCCACGACCTCGCCGTCGTCCGGCAGGTCAGCGACCGGGTCGCCGTCATGCGCGGCGGCCGGATCGTCGAACAGGGCACGGTTGAGGAGGTGTACGGGACGCCCCGCGACCCCTACACCCGGCAACTGCTCGCCGCCGTCCCCTCCCTCGACCCGGTCCTCGCGGCGGCACGCCGGGAGGAGCGCCGGGAACGGCTCGGGGAACGGGGCCAGGAACTGGCCGTCGCCTGACCCTCCGTGACCGTCCTGCCGCTTACCGCGACAGAACGCGACCGGGGTGGGAAAGTTACGAGCATTCACCCCTTCCGGTGATGCGACGGACAACCGTCCGTCGCACCACCGACTTCTTTGTTTACGTTCTTCCCGCTGCGAGTCACCGGACCAACGGTGGCCGCCGTCAAGGGAGATCGGGGGTGCACTCGTGCGGATCGCACTGCTCACGGAGGGTGGCTACCCGTACGCCGTCGGTGAGTCCGGAGTCTGGTGCGAGCGCCTCGTGCGCGGACTCGGACAGCACCGGTTCGACCTGTACGCCGTCGGCCGCCCCTCCGCCACCGGCGCCACCCTGCCGCTGCCCCCCCACGCCCGGCTCGTCCGCGCGGCCGACCCCGGGGGCGCCTCCGGGAACCTCCTCGAACGCGCCGCGCTCGGCGCGCACCGCGCCGCCCGCCGCGCCTACGGCCGCCGCGACCGCCGCCGCTTCACCGAGGCGTACGAACTGCTCGCCACCGGTCTCTGCGCGGAGGAGGGGGAGGAGACCGCCGCGGACCTCTTCGCCGAAGGGCTCCACGCGCTCGCCGGACTCGCCCGCGAGCGCGGCGGCCTCCCCGGCGCGCTCCGCTCCGACGACGCCGTCCGCGCCCTCGAAGCCGCCTGCCGCGCGCCCGGCGCACGCCGGGGCGCGGCCGCCGCCGGACTTCCCGACCACCTCGCCTTCGCCGAGCACCTGGAGGCGGTCCTGCGCCCCCTCTCCCTCGACTGGTACGAGGAGGACGCCCTCGGCGCCGCCGACCTCTGCCACGCCGCCGCCGGAGGCACCACCGCCCTCCCCGGCCTCCTGGCCCAGTACTTCTTCGGCACCCCGCTGCTCGTCACCGAGTACGGCGTCCCGCTCCGCGCCCACTACCTCTCCTCCTCCGGCGCCGACCGCTCCGCGCCCCTGCGCACCCTGCTCGCCGCCCTCCACGGACGGCTCGCCGCCGAGGTCTACCGGCAGGCCGCCCTGCTCACCCCCGGCAACGCCCACACCCGCCGCTGGCAGGAGAGGTGCGGCGCCGACCGGGCCCGCGTCCGCACCGTCCACCCCGGCATGGCGGCCGAGCGCTTCGACGGCGTCGGCGAGGACGAGGAGAGCGGCGACCCCACCACCCTGGTCTGGGTCGGCCGCCCCGAACCCGCCAAGGACCTGATCGCCCTGCTGCACGCCTTCGCCGAGATCCGGGCCCGGCAGCCCGACGCCCGGCTGCGGATCGTCGCCGTCCCCGCACGGGACCCGGGCGCCGACGCGTACCTCGCCCACTGCAAGGGCTTCGCCGCGCAGCTCTTCCCCGACGAGGCCGCCGGGGCGCACGCCGTCGGCGAGAACCCCGTCTCCTTCGAGGAGCTCGGCGGCCCGGAGGCCCCCACCCTGGAGGAGACGTACGCCTCCGGCGCGGTCGTCGTCCTCTCCAGCGTCGTCGAGGGCTTCCCGGCCGGCCTCGTCGAGGCGATGTTCTGCGCGCGGGCCACCGTCTCGACCGACGTCGGCGCGGTCGTCGAGATCATCGGCGGCACCGGGCTCGTCGTCCCCCCGCGCAACCCCCGGGCGCTCGCCGACGCCTGCCTCGCGCTGCTGCGCGACCCCGGCCGGCGACACCGGCTCGGCGCCGCCGCCCGCGCCCGCGCGCTCGAACTCTTCACCGTCGAACAGAACCTGGCCGCGTTCCGCGACATCTACCTCGAACTCCTCTCCCGCGCCCCGGTGCGCCACCGCCCCGGCGACGGAGCCCTCTTCGCCCACCCCGCCGAGGCGCACGTGCCGGGCAGCTGGAACCCCGGAGCCCTGACCGCGGGCACAGGAGCCCCCGATGCCTGAAGGAGACGACCCCATGCGCGGCTCCGCCGCCCCGCCGGGCCCCACCGCCCGGGACGCCCGCTCCGAGGTCCTCCTCGGCGCCCCCGCCCTCACGGCCGGCACCGTCGAGGACGCCCCGCCCGCGATAGCCCAGGCCCCGGGGACGACGGCGGCGGCGCCCCCGCGGCCGCAGGAGGAACGGTCCGCCGAACCGGCCGAGCCGGAGCGCGAGGACGAGAACCGGCCGTCGCGGGACGGGGCCGCACCGGAGGGTACGGACACGGCACCCCCGCCCGCCACGACGACCCCCGCCCCCGCCTCCCGTCCCCGCCACGGCACCGCCGACCCCGTCAAAGTGCTCATGCACCGGCACCGGGAGCTGTGCGAGCGGGCCGTCGACCCCCTGGAGGTGGCCGCCGGGCTCGAAGCCCAGGGCTTCACCGACCGGACCGCCGCCCGCTACCGGCACCGGGACGTCTTCTCGCTCGCCGAGGAGCTGTACGCGCGCGTGCCGCGCGGCCGGGAGGAGACCGGGACCGCCGTCGCCGCCGTCCGGACCGAGCCCGTCGCCCCCTGGGCGCTCGCCGTGCTCGCACCCGGCGCCGTCGCCGCCCTCGCCGCGCTCGGACTCGCCCTCACCCACGGGCCCGCGCGCACCGCCGTCGGCGCCGCCGGGGCCCTCGGGCTCGGCGGGGCGCTGTTCCTCGCCGTCCGGCGCGGTCCCTTCCGCGCGCCCGGCGGCCGGACCGTGCCCGCCGCCCGCCTCTGGACCCTCTGGCTCCTGGCGTACGCGGCCGGCGGCGACGGACTCCTCGCGGAGGTGCTCACCGGCGGCCCCGACGGCCCCTGGGACCTCACCCCCGGCCCCCTTCTGGGCCTCGCCCTCGCCGTCGCCCCCGCCGCCTGGTGCGCCCACCTCTTCGCCCGCCGGGCCCGCCGCCGGATCGCCGACAGCCGGGGCCTCGCCGACTTCGCCGCCGCCGTCCGGCCGCTGCTCCTCGGCACCGTGACCCTCCAACTCCTCGCCCTCGCCGCCCTCCTCGCCCCCACCGGGGCCGGCCCGGGGGCCCTCGCCCTCGGCGCGCTCCTGCTGCTCGCCCGGCTCCTGACCGTCCACGGCCACCCCGAGACGGCCTCGGCCGCCCTCGCCGCGGCCTGCGCCGCCGAGGCGCTCGCCCTCGCGAGCGTCCTCTCCTCCCGCCTCCCCCTCCCCGGCTTCGACGCGCTCGCCGTCCCGGTGCGCGCCGTCGTCGACACCTGGGGCCCCGGGGCCGTCCCCGCCCTCGTCTGCGGCGCCGCCGCGCTCGGCCTCCTGGCCCACGCGACCGGCTCCCTCGCCCGGGCCTCGGCCCACACCACCCCGTGAACCCCCCGCGCACCCGCGGAGCCGACGCCGCGGGCGTGCTCCTCCGCCCCCCTCACCACCCCTCTCATCACCCCGCAAGGAGAACGAAGACCATGACCCCGCAATCCCGAGGAACGGCCGGTCGGCACGAAGGGGCCGCGCGATGAGGGTGCTACTGCTCGGAGCCAACGGCTTCATCGGCCGCTTCGTCGCCGACCGGCTGCTCGCCGACCCGGCCGTCCACCTCACCGCCCTCGGCCGGGGCGACGACGCCGACGTGCGGTTCGACCTCGCGTCCGGCAGCCCCGGCGCGCTGACCCGCTTCCTCGACGCCGTCCACCCCGGAGTCGTCGTCAACTGCGCCGGCGCCACCCGCGGCGGCGCCCGCGACCTGACCCGGCACAACACCGTCGCCGTCGCCACCGTCTGCGAGGCCCTGCGCCGCAGCGGCTGCGGCGCCCGGCTCGTCCAGGTCGGCTGCGCCTCGGAGTACGGGCCGAGCCAGCCCGGCTCCTCCACCGCCGAGGACGCCGTGCCCCGCCCCGGCGGCCCGTATGGCGTGTCCAAGCTGGCCGCGACCGAACTCGTCCTCGGCTCGGGCCTCGACGCCGTCGTCCTGCGGGTCTTCTCGCCCGTCGGCCCCGGCACCCCCGCCGGCTCCCCGCTCGGCCGCCTCGCCGAGGCGATGCGCCGGGCGATGCAGGCCGGGGACGGCGAGCTCAAGCTCAGCGGCCTCGGCGTGCAGCGGGACTTCGTCGACGTGCGGGACGTGGCGCGGGCCGTCCACGCGGCCTCGCTCTCCGCCGCCCAGGGCGTCGTCAACATCGGCACCGGCCGCGCGGTCCGGCTCCGCGACGCCGCCGCCGTCCTGGCCCGGGTCGCCGGCTACTCCGGCAACCTCAACGAGCTGGACGCCCCGCACGGCATCCCGCAGCGCCCGATGATCGGCGCCCCCCGCACCGAGGGGACCATCGCCGACCAGCTGGCCTCCGCCCCCTACCCGTACCCCGACGGCTGCGGGCCCTGGCAGCAGGCCGACGTGCGCACCGCCCGCGACCGGCTCGGCTGGCGGCCCCGGATCAACCTGGAGGAGTCGCTCGCCGACATCTGGATGGAGGCGGCGTGTCGCATCTGACGACCCCCGCGGCCACCGGGGCGGTCCAGGCCCTGGGGGTGGGCGTCCCCGGCTACGCCCACCCGCTGCTCGCCCCCGTCGAATGGGCCGAGCTGACCCGCCCCGGCACCCCCCTGCACTGGGCCGTCCTCAATGTCGCGGACGGGCCGGGCAGCCGCCCCGACCCGCACTGCCTGGAGGCGGCCGGGAAGCTCCGCGCCGCCGGGGTCAGGGTCCTCGGGCACCTGGACGCCGCCCACGGCTCCCGGCCCTTCGGGGAGTTGGTCACCGACGCCCACCGCTTCTTCGACTGGTACAAGGTGGACGGCTACTACCTGGACCGCTGCCCCGTCGACCGGGCCGACCTGGTCGGGGTGCGGCGGGTCTGCGCGACCCTGGAGAGCGTCCTCGGCGGCGAGGCCCACCTCGTCCTCGGCCACGGCACCCACCCCCACCCGGGGTACGCCGAGACCGCCGACCAGCTGGTGACCTTCTCCGGCGCCTGGACGGACTACCGCTGGTCGCAGGTGGCCGAGTGGACCGCCGAGTACACGGAGACGAAGTTCGTCCACCTCGTGCACGGCGTCCCGAGGACCCACCTCGACGAGGCCCTGCGGATCGCCCGCTGGCAAGGGGCGGGGACGATCTTCTTCACCGACCGGACGGGGCCTCCGGGACAGACCGTGCCATTTCACTCGCTGCCCGGCTACTGGGACGAAATCGTCTCGCGGATCGGACCGGGTGTCTCGGAATGAGAAGGGGCGTGGCAGTGTTACGGGGAGAACAACCGTACTGACATACCGACCACCGGAGTCCCCGTGTCGCTGCCACCCCTGGTCGAGCCGGCCGCCGAGCTCACCGTAGACGAGGTCCGCAGGTACTCCCGCCACCTGATCATCCCGGACGTCGGGATGGACG
This sequence comes from Streptomyces sp. NPDC098101, assembly GCF_044760185.1. Classification (NCBI taxonomy): domain Bacteria; kingdom Bacillati; phylum Actinomycetota; class Actinomycetes; order Kitasatosporales; family Streptomycetaceae; genus Streptomyces; species Streptomyces sp. NPDC098101. Next base: position 848,366 of record NZ_JBIWAS010000003.1, read on the forward strand.
GGCAGAAGCGGCTGAAGAACGCCAAGGTGCTGTGCGTCGGCGCCGGTGGCCTCGGCTCGCCGGCGCTGATGTACCTGGCCGCCGCCGGCGTGGGCACGCTCGGCATCGTGGAGTTCGACGAGGTCGACGAGTCGAACCTCCAGCGCCAGATCATCCACAGCCAGGCCGACATCGGCCGCTCCAAGGCGGCGTCGGCGCGCGACAGCGTGCTCGGCATCAACCCGTACGTGAACGTGGTCCTTCACGAGGAGCGGCTCGAGGCCGACAACGTCCTGGAGATCTTCGGCCAGTACGACCTGATCGTCGACGGCACGGACAACTTCGCCACCCGCTACCTGGTCAACGACGCCTGCGTGCTGCTGAACAAGCCGTACGTCTGGGGCTCGATCTACCGCTTCGACGGCCAGGCGTCGGTCTTCTGGTCCGAGTACGGCCCCTGCTACCGCTGCCTCTACCCGGAGCCCCCGCCGCCGGGCATGGTCCCGTCCTGCGCCGAGGGCGGCGTCCTGGGCGTGCTCTGCGCGTCCATCGGCTCCATCCAGGTCACCGAGGCCATCAAGGTCCTGGCCGGCGTGGGCGACCCGCTGGTCGGCCGCCTGATGATCTACGACGCCCTGGAGATGCAGTACCGCCAGGTCAAGGTCCGCAAGGACCCCAACTGCGCGGTCTGCGGCGAGAACCCGACCGTCACCGAGCTCATCGACTACGAGGCCTTCTGCGGCGTCGTGTCCGAGGAGGCCCAGGAGGCGGCGGCCGGCGCGACGATCACTCCCAAGCAGCTCAAGGAGTGGATCGACGACGGCGAGAACATCGACATCATCGACGTCCGCGAGCCGAACGAGTACGAGATCGTCTCGATCCCCGGCGCCCGTCTGATCCCCAAGAACGAGTTCCTGATGGGCACCGCCCTCCAGGACCTCCCGCAGGACAAGCGGATCGTCCTGCACTGCAAGACGGGTGTCCGCAGTGCGGAAGTCCTCGCCGTGCTCAAGTCCGCGGGCTTCGCGGACGCCGTGCACGTCGGCGGCGGCGTGATCGGCTGGGTCCACCAGATCGAGCCCGAGAAGCCGGTCTACTGACCAACCGGGCGGACCCGCACGGCCGGGGGCCGTCGGCCACGAGGATCCTCGTGGCCGACGGCCCCTCCGGCGTTTCCGGACGAAGCGATGCGAGAATTCCCGGGTTTGAATCGGAGAATCCGAGAGAGACGGAGTGCAGGGCCGGTCGGACAACCGGACCCGATGACCCCGGACATCGCATTCGTCTCAGGAGGATTCTCGTGACCACCCCCGAAAACAACGTGTGGAACTACGGATCGGCCTCCGGCTACGACGCGGGAACCGACCTGACGGGCTACCGCGTCGAGGCGACCGACGGCCACATCGGGAAGGTCGACAAGCACTCCAACGACGTCGACTCGCAGTACATCGTGGTCGACACGGGCGTCTGGATCTTCGGCAAGGAGGTCCTGCTGCCGGCGGGCACCGTGAAGCACGTCGACACGGCCAACGAGACCGTCTACATCGCCCGCACCAAGGACGAGATCAAGAGCGCCCCCGAGTTCGACAAGGAAAAGCACCTCGGCAACCCGGGTTACCACGACGAGGTCGGCGGCTACTACCACGGCCACGGCCCGCGGATCTGACCTCCGGGCCGGGACCCGCATTTCCCCGGAATATGCCCGCCGGCCGGAAACCATCACGGTTTCCGGCCGGCGGGCATATTTGATTTCTTCTTCTCGCTATTCCGCGCTACTTGCAGACGGTCCCGGACTTCGGCACCTTCCCGTCCAGCAGGTACGCGTCCACCGCCTTCTTCACGCACGCGCTGCCGCCGTTGTAGGCGCCGTGCCCCTGGCCCTCGTACGTCAGCTCCACGCCGACGCCCTTGCCGAGCGCGTTCACCATCGCCCGGGCGCCCTCGTACGGCGTGGCCGGGTCGCCGGTGTTGCCGATCACCAGGATCGGCGCCGAGCCGGGCGCCGAGACGTCCGGGTGCTCCCAGGTCCCCGGCACCGGCCACTGCGAGCAGCCCGCGAGCGACCAGCCCATGAAGTCCCCGAAGACGGCCGAGGCCTCGCGGAACTCGCCGAGCCGCTCCTTCGCCTGGCCCAGGGTGTAGCGCTCCTTGAAGTCCACGCAGTTGATGGCGGCGTTGGCGGCCTGGATGTTGCTGTACGAGCCGTTCTGGCTGCGCCCGTTCATCGAGTCGGAGAGCGAGAGCAGCAGCGCCCCGTCGCCGCCGTCGGCCGCGTCGAGCCCCTGCTCCAGATAGGTCCAGAACTCCTTCGAGTACAGGGCCTGCGCGATGCCGTTGGTGGCCTGCGTCTGGGTCAGCTTGCGGTCCCCGATCCCGGCGATCGGCTTCTTGTCGAGGGAGGCCAGGAGGTCGGTGATGAAGGTCTCGATCTCGGCGACGCTGGAGCCGGGCAGGGTGCACTCGTCGCCCCGGTCCACGCAGTCCTGGGCGAAGTTGTCCAGGGCCAGCTGGAAGCCCTTCGCCTGGCCGAGGGCGCCGTCCTCGACGCCCGCCTCCGGGTCGACGACGGCGTCGAAGACGGCCCGGCCGACGTTCTTCGGGAACAGGTGGGCGTAGACCCCGCCGAGCTCCGTCCCGTACGAGATGCCGAAGTAGTGCAGCTTCTCGTCACCGAGGACCTGGCGCATCAGGTCCATGTCCCGGGCCGCGTTCTCGGTGCCGACGTGCGGCAGGGAGGGACCCGAGTCCTTCTCGCAGCCGGCCGCGTACTTCTTCTGCGCGTCGGACAGCGTCCGCTCCTCGGCCGCGTCGTCGGGCGTGAAGTCCAGGGCGTAGTACGCGTCGAGCTCCTTGTCGCCCAGGCACTCGACGGGATCGCTGCGGCCCACCCCGCGCGGGTCGAAGGAGACCAGGTCGTAGCGGCCGCGCAGGGTCTCGTAGTCCTCGGCGAAGCTCGGCAGGCCGGTGATGCCGGAGCCGCCGGGGCCGCCGAAGTTGAAGACCAGGGAGCCGATCCGGCGGGAGGCCTCCCGGGCGCGGGCCCGGATGAGGGCCAGCTCGATGGTCTCGCCCTCCGGCTTCGACCAGTCGAGCGGGGTCTGGAGGAACGCGCACTCCCAGGAGCCGCCGCCGGGCAGCGCGGACGGCGCGGGACCGCCGCCCTCGGCCGCGGACGGCGGCGGACAGGGCGCCCAGGACAGCTTCTGCGCGGTCAGCGCCGGGCGGCCGCTGGGGCCCGACTCCTTCGGCGGCTCCGCGGCGTCGTCCCCGCCGTCCGAGCACCCGGCGGCGAGCAGCACGGCGGTGGCGGCGAGCAGGGCGGCGCGGTGGGCTGCGGAGGTCGGCATGGATCCATGGTGGGCCGTCGCCCGCGCGTTCGCGCGGGAGGGGGGCCAAGCGGGTGGCCGGGCGTGTCGGGCCGTCCGGCGGATCACGGCCGGGGCCGCGCCCGATCCGCCGGACGGGCCCTACAGCGCCTCGCGCCTCGTCAGCCAGTTGAAGCAGAGCCAGCCCGGCAGGACCGGCAGCCACAGGGTGAGCAGGCGGTAGAGGAGCACCGCCGGGGTCGCCACCTCCAGGGGGAGGCCCACCGCCACCAGGCCGAAGGTGAGCGCGCCCTCGACCGCGCCGACGCCGCCCGGCGTGGGCGCCGCCGAGCCGAGCGCGTTGCCCGCGAGGAAGACGACGGCCACGCTCGCGTAGCTGATCGACTGGCTGTCGTGGCCGAAGGCCCGGATCGAGGCGTCCAGACAGAGCACGAACGCGCCGGTGAGCAGCAGCATCCCGCCGATGCCGGTCAGCAGCTTCACCGGCCGCTGGAGCACGTCCAACATGCGCGGCACCACGCCCGCGAAGAGCGAGCGCAGCCGGGTCGACACGAACTTGCGCATGAACGGGATCGCCGTCACCACCAGGACGAGCACCGCGACCGTGAGCAGCCCGGCGATGACCGTCCTCGACGGGGTGAAGGACTGCGACTTCTCCGTCCCCGTCAGATAGCCGAAGGCGAGCAGGAGCAGGATGTGCGCCCCGAGCCCGAAGAGCTGCGAGGCGCCCACGCTGGCCACCGCGAGCCCCGGCCGGACCCCGGCCCGCTGGAGGAAGCGGGTGTTCAGGGCGACGCCGCCGACCGCCGCCGGGGCAACGATCTTCACGAACGAGCCGGCGACCTGCGCCACCACCGTCCGCCAGAAGCCGACCCGCTCGGGCACGAAGCCCAGCAGGCTCATCGCCGCCGCCACGTAGCTCAGCGCCGAGAACAGCACCGCCGCCGCCACCCACCGCCAGTCCGCCTGGCTGATCGTCGACAGCGGGGTGCGGGCGATCTGCGAGAGCAGGAAGTACGCGGCGACCGCGCCCGCGATCAGACTGACCAGGGTCCGCGGCTTGATCCGCTCCAGGCGCACCGGCTCCACCGGGGCCTGCGGGCGGATCAGCAGCACCTGCTGCCGGATCTGGGCGAGCAGGTCCTCCTCGCGGGCCTCGTCGAGCGCCGTGTCCAGGGCCCGCTTCTCGGCCTTCTTGTCCGCCTTCTTCTCGGCCTTGGTCTCGGCCTTCGTCTCCGTCCGCACGACGACCCGGTCCGCGGCGGCGTCGGCGGCCTCGGTCTTGGCGAGCTCCCGCTCGCGCTTGGCCGCCTCGGAGGCCGCGAGGACGGCCTCCCGCTCCCGCGCCGACCGCTCCCGCGCCAGCTTCCGCAGCGTCGCGCGCGTGGAGCGGCTCAGGGCGATCGGCTGGAGCAGCGGCAGACAGTCCGCGACCGTGTCCGGGCCGAGCACCTCGACGGCCGCGGCGACCGTCCGCTCGGCCCCGACCCGCAGCCCGAGGGTGGTCAGCAGCTGGGCGACGTCCATCCGCAGGACCAGGTCGCCGGCCGCGATCTCGCCGCCCCGCAGATCGGTGAGGACCACCCTGCCGGAACGATCCACCAGAATGGCGTCGCCGGTGAGCCTGCGGTGCGCGATCCGCCGCGACTGGAGCGCCTTCACCTGCCGCCAGGCGCTGCGGACCAGGTCGTCGGTGATCTCGTCGTCGTCCAGCGCGTCCAGGCTGCGGCCCCCGATGTGCTCGTACACGAGCATCACGGCGTCCGGGCCGAGCTCCGAGGTGGCGATCAGCTTCGGCGCGTTCGCCCCGGCGGCGATCGCCGCGTACGCGAGGAGCGCCTCCTGCTCCAGGGCCTGGCGCAGCGAGACGATGGAGCGGCGGGTGGTGATCGTCCGCAGGGTGATCCGCCGCCACGCGCGGTAGAAGAAGCCGTGCGCCTGCTGCTCCCGGTCGACGACGGTGACGTCGAGCGGTGGGCCGTCCTCCAGGGTCACGATGTACCGGCGGCCCCGGTCCCCGCTGTCGGCGGAGTCGGGCACGCCCTCCGCGCGCAGCGCCGTCACCGGCCGGAAGCCGACCCGGCGCAGACCGGCGAGGAGGGTCTGCCCGGTGGGCCGGACGTTCGGCGAGCCGACCGCGTACAGCGTGCCGTACGCCACCGTCCAGCCGATGAGGACGGTCAGGACGATCGAGAGGGCCGTGGTGTAGCCGGCCACCAGCATGGTGAACGCGTCGAGCAGCAGCACCACCCAGAGCGACACCCGCCAGCGGGGTCTTCGGGCCATCCCGACGGCGGTCATGTACGCGATCACCGGGGCGAGGTAGTTGTGCACCGGGTCGGTCAGGCCGCCCCCGGACTGCGGCTGGGTCAGCGCGTCCCGGATCGTGCCGGGCGCGGCCTCGGCGACCCAGAGGTCGGTGGCGAGGGTGACGCCGTGCGCGAGGACGGCGGCGAGCACGCCGTCCGCGATCCGCAGCCCGTCGCGTTTGATCAGCCGCTCGATGGCGAAGGCGACCGGGACGAGGAGGACGGCGATGGAGGAGACGAGGCCGGCGATCCTGACGAAGACGTCCGGGGCGCCGCCGGCGCCCTCGTTGATGTCCTTCTCCAGGCCGGAGGTGGTGGCGTGGGCGAATGCGGCGACGGCGAGGACGAGCCCGATCGCGAGCAGGCCGCCGAGCAGCCGCATCAGGTCGGAGGGCCGGTGGACACGGGCCGCGAGCAGCGGTTCGTCGCCGGAGACCCGCTCGGGCACGTCGGCCCTGCCCTCCTCGGGAGGCTGCGTGTCCTGCCCCATCACCATGTCCGTCTCTGCCCGCGCGCCGTGTCGTTCTCGTTCTCGTACGCGTTCCCGTACGTGTCGCTCTTGTCGCTCTTGATCTCGTATCACCAGTCACCGCCCGCACGATGGTGGCACGAAGAGCCGCCGGGCGGAGGCATCAGGGCCATGTCGGTGGCGTGAGGCAGGATGGGGCGCGGGAGCCCGGAGGGGCCCGTGGGACGGGACGGACGAGGGTGGAGGGGCCCGTGGGGAAGACCGGAGGAGCACCGGAGGAACGGCCCGGGGACGTGGAGGAGCTGCCCCCGTACGCGGAGCGGGTGCTCGACGTCGCGGACGCGATCCCGCCGGGCCGCGTGATGACCTACGGCGACGTCGCCGAGTGGCTGGAGGAGGGCGGACCGCGCCAGGTCGGCCGGGTGATGGCCCTGTACGGCGGGGCGGCGCCGTGGTGGCGCGTGGTCCGCGCGGACGGCACGCTGCTGCCCGGCGCCGAGCTCCGGGCCCTCGCCCACTACCGCGAGGAGGGCACGCCGCTGCGGCAGGCGGGCCCGGCGTCCGAGGGGCACGTGCCCAGGATCGACATGCGGCGGGCCCGGTGGGACGGCGTCACGGACGCGGCCGGGAACGACGCCGGCGGTGCCCCCGGGGGTGCCGGAACTCACACGTGAGGGCATCGGCCCAGGAGGCGCGGGCCGGGCGGGACGGACGGACCGGACGCGGTACGGGGAGCGGTGCGGAGTACGGCTCGTCGCCCTCCGGCTTCGCGTAACGTCGTCGTTCGCGTCTTCCGGGGCGGCCACCGCACACGGCCGCCTCACCCGCACCACCACACCCACCAGGACCGGCGATCCACGTGAGCTCCTCCTCCACCACCCGGCGTACGCCGCCGCACCAGGGACAGCCGCACCCGGGTCCGGGACGGCAGCGGACCCCGGGCGCGTACCGGCTGGTGCGCACCGCGCCGGCCCCGCTGGATCCCCCTCGACTGGACGCGGCCCAGCGGGAAGTGGTTGAGCACGACGGCGGACCCCTCCTCGTCCTCGCCGGACCCGGCACCGGCAAGACGACCACCCTGGTCGAGGCGGTCGCGGCCCGGATGGAGAAGGGTGCCGACCCCGAGCGGCTCCTCGTCCTCACCTTCAGCCGCAAGGCCGCCGTCGAACTCCGCGACCGGATGGCGACCCGGCTCGGCGGCCGCCGCCCGCCGCAGGCGACGACCTTCCACTCGTACTGCTACGCCCTGATCCGCGCCCACCAGGACGCCGGGCTCTTCGCGGAACCGCTCCGTCTGCTCTCCGGACCCGAGCAGGACCTCGCGGTGCGCGAGCTGCTCGCCGGCCAGATCGACCTGGAGAGGAGCGGCCTCGGCGGGGTCCGCTGGCCCGACGAACTGCGCGCCTGCCTCACCACCCGGGGCTTCGCCGACGAGGTGCGGGCCGTCCTCGCGCGCTCGCGGGAACTGGGCCTCGAACCGGACGCCCTCGCCCGCTTCGCCGACCGGGTCGGCCGCCCCGACTGGAAGGCGGCGGCCGGCTTCCTCGCCGAGTACCTCGACGTCCTCGACCTCCAGGGCGTCCTCGACTACACGGAGCTGGTCCACCGGGCCGTCCTGCTCGCCGGGAGCGTCACCCTGCCCCGGTACGACGCGGTGTACGTCGACGAGTACCAGGACACCGATCCGGCACAGGTCCGGCTCCTCCACGCGCTCGCGGGCGGCGGCCGGAACACGGTGGTCGCCTTCGGCGACCCGGACCAGTCCATCTACGCGTTCCGGGGCGCCGACGTGAACGGCATCCTCGACTTCCCCGCCTCCTTCGGCGGCGCGCCCGTCCGGGTCCTGCGCACCTCCCGGCGCTCCGGCGCGCGGCTCCTCGCCGCCACCCGGGAGCTCGCCCGGCGGATGCCGGTGCCCCGGCTGCCCGCCGACCGGGTCCGCGCCCACCGCGAGCTGACGGCGGTGCGGGACGGGGGCCGGGCGGAGGCGTACACCTACCCCACGGCCTCGGCGGAGGCCGAGAACGTCGCGGACCTGCTGCGCCGCGCGCACCTGGAGGACGGGGTCCCCTGGCAGGACATGGCCGTCCTCACCCGCGCCGGGGCCTCCCTGCCGGCCCTCCGCCGCGCCCTCACCTCGGCGGGCGTCCCGGTCGAGACGGACGCGGCGGACACCCCCCTCCGCCACGAACCGGCGGTGGCCCCGCTGCTCCTCGCCCTGCGGGCGGTATCGGGAGCGGGGACCCCGCCGGGCGGCTCCGACGAGGGCGCGCCGGCCCCGGCGTCCGGTCCCACCGCGGAGCCCGTACGGGACGATTCGGTCGACGATGTCCGGGATGTCGTACGCGAGGAGGGCCCCGACGGCGACGCGGCTCGGGACGGGGACGTTTCCGAGGGGACCGCCCCGGACGGGACCGGTCCGGACGGGGCCATGCTCGACGGAGCCGCTTTGGACGGGGCCGCTTCGGACGGGGCCGTGCCTGGTGGAGCTGTGCCTGACGGGGGCGCCCCGGACGGGACCGGTCCGGGCGGGGCCGTGCTCGACGGAGCCGCTCCTGACGAGACCGCTTCGGACGGGAACGTGTCTGAGGGAGCCGCTCCTGCCGGGACCGCTCCTGCCGGGGCCGCTTCGGGCGGGGCCGTGCCCGACGGAGGGTCAAGCGCGGGCGCGGGCCCGGGGCGGCACGGTGACGGCGGGTGGCTCGACACCGAGACCGCGCTCGCGCTGCTCGCCTCGCCGCTCGCCGGGGTCGACCCGGCGGACCTGCGGCGGCTCGGGCGGGCGCTGCGGGACGAGGAGCGGGCCGCCGGGAACAAGGTGCCGCCGCCCTCCGACGTGCTGCTCGCCCGCGCGCTCGCCGAGCCCGAGCGGCTCGTCGCCCACGACTCCGCGTACACCCACGGCGTGCGGCGGCTCGGCAGGCTCCTGCGGGACACCCGGACGCTGCTCGCCGCGGGCGGCACCGCGGAGGAGGCCCTCTGGGAGCTCTGGAAGGGCACCCCCTGGTCCGGCCGCCTGGAGCGCGCGGCCCTGCGCGGCGGCCCCGCCGGGCGCAACGCCGACCGCGACCTCGACGCCGTCTGCGCCCTCTTCGAGACCGCCGCCCGCGCCGAGGAGCGCGTCGGCGGCCGGGGCGTCGTCAACTTCCTCGAAGAGCTCGACGCCCAGGACATCGCCGCCGACACCCTCACCCGCCGCCACACCCGCCCGGACGCCGTCCGGCTCATGACCGCGCACCGCTCCAAGGGCCTGGAGTGGAGCCTCGTCGTCGTCGCCGGGGTCCAGGAGGGCCTCTGGCCCGACCTGCGCCGCCGCGGCTCCCTCCTGGAGGCCGACCGCATCGGCCGCGACGGCCTGGCCGAACCCCTCACCCCCGGCGCCCTCCTCGCCGAGGAGCGCCGCCTCTTCTACGTCGCCGCCACGCGCGCGCGTGACCGGCTCGTCGTCACCGCCGTGAAGGCCGCCGCCGAGGACGGCGACCAGCCCTCCCGGTTCCTCACCGAGTTCGGCGAGGAACCGAAGGACGTGCCCGGCCGCCCCCGCCGCCCCCTCGCCGTCTCCGCCCTGGTCGCGGAGCTGCGCGCCACCACCGTCGACCCGGACGCCTCGCCCGCCCTCCGGGAAGCCGCCGCCCACCGCCTCGCCCGGCTCGCCGCCCTCACCGACGACGAGGGCCAGCCGCTGGTCCCGGCCGCGCACCCGGACCGCTGGTGGGGCCTGTTCGAGCCGACGCGCAGCACGGCCCCGCTCCGCGAGCGCGACCGGCCCGTCGCGCTCTCGCCCAGCTCCCTCGACAACCTCGTCAGCACCTGCTCGCTCCAGTGGTTCCTGGGCCGCGAGGTCAAGGCCGCGGAACCCGCCACCGCCGCCCAGGGCTTCGGCAACGTCGTCCACGTCCTCGCCGACGAGGTCGCCTCCGGTCGCACCCCGGCCGACCTCGACGTCCTCATGGCCCGCCTGGACTCCGTCTGGGACGCCCTCGCCTTCGACGCCCCCTGGAAGTCGGCCCAGGAGAAGCAGAACGCGCGCGTGGCGCTCGAACGCTTCCTGAGCTGGCACGTCATGGACCGCGCGGGCCGCACCCCCGCCGCCTCCGAGCACGACTTCGACGTGACCCTGGAGGCGGGGGAGTACGAGGTCCGCATCCGGGGCTCCATGGACCGCGTCGAGACCGACGCGCAGGGCCGCGCCTACGTCGTCGACTTCAAGACCGGGAAGTCGGCCCCCACCAAGGACGAGGTCGCCCGCCACCCGCAGCTCGCCGTCTACCAGCTCGCCGTCCGCGAGGGCGCCCTCGACGAGGTCTTCGACGGCCGCCGCCCCGAGCCGGGCGGCGCCGAGCTCGTACAACTGCGGCAGGCCGCCGCGAAGAAGGAGGGCGGCGACGCCCTGCCGAAGGTGCAGGCGCAGGAGCCGCTGTCCGGGGAGTGGGTGGGGGAGCTGCTCGCCGGAGCCGCCGGCCGGGTCCTCGACGAGCGCTTCACCCCCACCACCGGCCAGCACTGCGCCACCTGCTCCTTCCGCGCCTCGTGCAGCGCCCGGCCGGAGGGCCGGCACGTGGTCGAGTAACCACGCGCGCGAGCCCCCGTCGGAAAGAGAGGTCGGTCACGCGCGCGTGGGCACGGCGTCCGCAGCCCCCGGCGCCCCGCGCCGGAACTCCCGGCGGAGGACGTCCGTAACTCCCGGTACGGGGCACCCCGGACGCCCGGCGCCGGGCCCGCGCCCGACCGGCACTGTCCGACCGCCCCGCTAGCCTCTTCCGGTGACCGCACGCATCAGCGACCCCGAGGAGCTCAAGGAGCTGCTCGGCATCCCGTTCACCCCGGAGCAGACGGCCTGCATCACCGCGCCGCTCGCCCCGCAGGTCGTCGTGGCCGGAGCCGGTTCCGGCAAGACGACGGTGATGGCCGCCCGCGTGGTCTGGCTCGTCGGCACGGGCCAGGTCGCCCCCGAGCAGGTCCTCGGCCTCACCTTCACCAACAAGGCCGCCGGCGAACTCGCCGAGCGCGTCCGCACCGCCCTCGTCCGCGCCGGCGTCACCGACCCCGACGTGATCGACCCCGACAACCCGCCCGGCGAACCCCGCATCTCCACCTACCACGCCTTCGCCGGGCAGCTCCTCACCGACCACGGCCTCCGCATCGGCCTGGAGCCCACCTCCCGGCTCCTCGCCGACGCCACCCGCTACCAGCTCGCCGCGCGCGTGCTCCGCGAGGCCCCCGGCCCGTACCCGGCGCTCACCCGGTCCTTCCCGACCCTCATCACCGACCTGCTCGCCCTCGACGCCGAACTGGCCGAGCACCTCGTCCCGCCCGACCGGCTCCGCGCGTACGACTCCGACCTGCTCACCGCCCTCGCGGGCGCCAGGCTCAGCAACGCCGAGCTGCGCAAGGTCCCCGAGGCCGCCGCCGCCCGCCGCGAGCTGCTCGACCTCGTCGTCCGCTACCGGGCCGCCAAGCGCTCCCGCGACCTGCTCGACTTCGGCGACCAGATCGCCCGCTCCGCCGAACTCGCCACCACCCGGCCCGAGGTCGGCACGATCCTGCGCGAGGAGTTCCGGGTCGTCCTCCTCGACGAGTACCAGGACACCTCCGTCGCCCAGCGGCTGCTGCTCTCCGGTCTCTTCGGCCAGGGCACCGGACACGCCGTGACCGCCGTCGGCGACCCCTGCCAGGCCATCTACGGCTGGCGCGGCGCCTCCGTCGCCAACCTGGACGACTTCCCCGAGCACTTCCCGCACCGCGACGGCAGCCCCGCGAGCCGCTACGCGCTCTCCGAGAACCGGCGCAGCGGCGGCCGCCTCCTCGACCTCGCCAACGGCCTCGCCGCCCCCCTGCGCGCTCTGCACGCGGGCGTGGAGGCGCTGCGGCCCGCACCCGGCGCCGAGCACGACGGCACCGTGCGGATCGCCCTGCTGCCCACCCACGCCGAGGAGCTCGACTGGCTCGCGGACTCCCTCGCCCACCTCGTCCGCACCGGCCGCGAGCCCGGCGAGATCGCCGTCCTGTGCCGCACCGCCACCGACTTCCCCGCGATCCACGCGGCCCTCGTCGCCCGGGACGTGCCCGTCGAGGTCGTCGGCCTCTCCGGCCTCCTCCACCTGCCCGAGATCGCGGACCTCGTCGCCGTCTGCGAGGTCCTCCAGGACCCGGGCGCCAACGCCCCCCTCGTACGGCTCCTCACCGGCCCCCGCTGGCGGATCGGCCCCCGCGACCTCGCCCTCCTCGGCCGCCGCGCCCGCCTCCTGGTGCACCGGGGGAGCGGCGAGACCGACCCCGAGCAGCGGCTTGCCGCCGCCGTCGAGGGCGTCGACCCGGCCGAGGTGATCTCCCTCGCCGACGCGCTCGACACCTTCCTCGACTCCGGCGGCACCCCCGACGACGGCCTGCCCTTCTCCGCCGAGGCCCGGGTCCGCTTCGCCCGCCTCGCCGCCGAGCTGCGCTCCCTGCGCACCTCCCTCGCCGACCCCCTCATGGACGTGCTCCACCGGGTCCTCGCCACGACCGGCCTGGAGGTCGAGCTCTCCGCGTCCCCGCACGCCCTCGCCGCCCGCCGCCGCGAGACCCTCGGCCACTTCCTCGACGTCGCCGCCGGCTTCGCCTCCCTCGACGGCGAGGCCACCCTCCTCGCCTTCCTCGGCTTCCTGCGCACGGCCGTCCAGTTCGAGAAGGGCCTCGACAGCGCCCTGCCCGGCGGCGAGAACACCGTCAAGGTCCTCACCGCCCACAAGTCCAAGGGCCTGGAGTGGGACGTCGTCGCCGTCCCCGGCCTGGTCACCGGTCAGTTCCCCAGCGCACGCGCGCGCGAGGCGTGGACCTCCCAGCCGCAGGTCCTGCCGCACGCCCTGCGCGGCGACGCCGCCACGCTGCCGCCGATCGACACCTGGGACGCCAAGTCCCTCGCCGCGTTCAAGACCGACATGCGCGAGCACCAGCACACCGAGGAACTGCGCCTGGGCTACGTCACCTTCACCCGCCCCCGCTCCCTCCTCCTCGGCTCCGGCCACTGGTGGGGCCCGAGCCAGAAGAAGCCCCGCGGCCCCTCGGACTTCCTCCTCGCCCTGTACGAGCACTGCGCGGCAGGGCACGGCGAGATCGAGGCCTGGGCGGACGCGCCGGAGGAGGGCGCGGAGAACCCGACCCTGGCGGCGGCGGACCGCGACGAGGCGTGGCCGCTGCCGCTGGACCGGGAGTCCTTCGCGCGCCGCCGGGAAGCGGCGGAGCGGGTGACGTCCCTGCTGTGGGCGGTCGCCCCGCAGGACGGAACGGAGGGGAGCGGCCCCACGGGCGCGGTACCCGCCCTCGGGGACCCGCGCCCCGGGGAACCCCGGGAGGACGAGGAGCCGGTCTGGGACGAGGAGCCGATCTGGGGCGAGGACGAGGAGTCCCTCCCCGAGGACACCCACGCGGACGCGGTCCCGGCCCCGAGGCCCCCGGAGCCGGAGGGGCCCGGGGCCCCGGGGCAGGAGGTTCCGGAGGAGTCCGACGCCCCCGAACCGGCGGTGTCCCGGGAGCCCGGAGCCCCGCAAGGGACCGACGCCCCGGCCCCGGGGACCCGGGGACCGCAGGCGTACGCGGCCCAGGGAGACCCCGGGGCCCCGGAAGGGACCGGCACCCCGGGAGACCCCGGGGCCCCGGACGGGCCCGGCGCCCTCACCCCCGAGGACGCCAGGACCGTCGCCTCCTGGGACCGCGACCTCACCTCCCTCACCACCGAGCTCCGCCGCGCCCGCGCCACCACCCGGGACGTCCTGCTCCCCCCGTACCTCTCCGCCTCCCAGGTGCTGCACCTCGCCGCCGACCCCGACGGCTTCGCGCGGGAGCTGGCCCGGCCGCTGCCGAAGCCGCCGCAGCCCGCCGCCCGCCGGGGCACCCGCTTCCACGCGTGGGTGGAGTCCCGCCACGAGGAGCTGCCGCTGCCGTTCCTCGGCCCGGAGGAGCTGCCCGGCGGCGAGGACTTCGCGGGCGAGCCCGAGATCCTCGACGAACGGGACCTGGACGAGCTGAAGGAGGCCTTCGCCCGCACCCCGTACGCCCGCCGCACCCCGTACCGCGTCGAGGTCCCCGTGCACCTCTCCCTCGCGGGCCGGGTCGTCCGGGGCAGGATCGACGCCGTCTACCGGGACCCGGAGACCGGCGCGTACGAGATCGTCGACTGGAAGACCAGCCGGACGCGCAGCGCCGACCCGCTCCAGCTCGCGATCTACCGGCTGGCCTGGGCCGAGCAGCACGGCCTCGCGCCCGAGGAGGTGGCCGCCGCCTTCGTGTACGTGCGGACGGGCGAGGTCGCCCGGCCCGCCCGGCTGCCCGGCCGGGCCGGGCTGGAGGCGATCCTGCTGGGCGGGGCACCCCCGGACGCCCGATAGGCTCATATGTATGAGCGAGACCCCGGACAGCGCCGTCCACGCAGTGCGCACGTACATCGAGCGGCACCGCACCGCCTTCCTCGACGACCTCGCCGAGTGGCTGCGCATCCCGTCCGTCTCGGCGCAGCCGGAGCGGGCCGGTGACGTGCGGCGCAGCGCCGACTGGCTCGCCGCCAAGCTCACGGAGACCGGCTTCACGACGGCCGAGGTCTGGGAGACCGCCGGCGCCCCCGCCGTCTTCGCGGAGTGGCCCTCGGACGACCCCGGCGCCCCGGTCGTCCTCGTCTACGGCCACCACGACGTGCAGCCCGCCGCCCGCGAGGACGGCTGGCACACGGACCCGTTCGAGCCGACCGTGGTCGACGGCCGGATGTACGCGCGCGGGGCGGCCGACGACAAGGGCCAGGTGTTCTTCCACACCCTCGGCGTCCGCGCCCACCTCGCCGCCACCGGCCGCACGGCCCCCGCCGTCCACCTCAAGCTCCTGATCGAGGGCGAGGAGGAGTCCGGCTCCCCGCACTTCCGCGAGCTGGTCGAGGCCCGCGCGGAGCGGCTCGCCGCCGACGCCGTGATCGTCTCCGACACCGGCATGTGGTCCGAGACCACCCCCACCGTCTGCACCGGAATGCGCGGGGTCGCGGACTGCGAGATCGAGCTGTACGGCCCCGACCAGGACATCCACTCCGGTTCCTTCGGCGGCGCCGTGCCGAACCCGGCCACCGTCGCCGGCCGGATCGTCGCCGCCCTCCACGACGACGCCGAGCGCGTCGCGATCCCCGGCTTCTACGACGGCGTGACCGAGCTCACCGACACCGAGCGGGCCCTCGTCGCCGAGCTGCCCTTCGACGAGGCGGCCTGGCTGCGCACCGCCAAGTCGCACGGCACCCTGGGCGAGGCCGGCTTCTCCACCCTGGAGCGGGTCTGGGCCCGCCCCACCGCCGAGGTCAACGGCATCGGCGGCGGCTACCAGGGCCCCGGCGGCAAGACGATCGTCCCCGCCTCCGCCCACCTCAAGCTCTCCTTCCGGCTCGTCGCCGGCCAGGACCCGGCCAAGATCGAGCTCGCGGTACGGGACTGGCTCGCCGGACTCGTCCCGGCCGGGATCCGGTACGAGATCGTCTTCGGCGCCCCGACCCGCCCCTGCCTCACGCCCCTCGGCCACCCCGCCCTGAAGGCGGTGGCCGGGGCCATGAGCCGGGCCTTCGACGGCGCCGAGGTCCGCTACACCCGCGAGGGCGGCTCGGGTCCGGCCGCCGACCTCCAGGACGTCCTGGAGGCACCCGTCCTGTTCCTCGGCATCTCCGTCCCGTCCGACGGCTGGCACGCCCCGAACGAGAAGATCGAGCTCGATCTCCTCATGAAGGGCGTCGAGACGACCGCTCATCTCTGGGGCGACCTGCCCGTCGCCCTCCGGGCCGCCGAGCGCTGAACCCACCACACCGAACCGGGGGAGTTGGAAGCAACCTGTGAGCACCTTGAAGAACGCGCCGGCCCTGAACAACGCGGCGGCCCCGGAGAACGCGCCGGGCGCCCCGGCCCCGGCGCACGCGTCGGCGGACCGTCCGATCTCGCTCACCGCCCCGAGCGGCATCGACCGCGCCGCCCACCACCGCCTCGACGAGGCGTGGCTCGCGGCGGCCTGGAGCCACCCCACGACCCGGGTCTTCGTGGTCTCCGGCGGCCAGGTGCTGATCGACGACCGGGCCGACGGCACCACCGAACTCGTCATGACCCCGGCGTTCGAGGCCCCGGTCACCGAGACCCACCGCTACTTCCTGGGCACCGACGCCGACGGCGTCTCCTACTTCGCGCTCCAGAAGGACTCCCTGCCCGGCCGCATGGACCAGTCCGCCCGCCCCGCCGGGCTGCGCGAGGCCGGGATGCTGCTCTCCGACCGGGACACCGCCCTGATGGTGCACGCCGTGGCCCTGGAGAACTGGCAGCGCCTCCACCGCTTCTGCTCGCGCTGCGGCGAGCGCACGGTCATCGCCGCGGCCGGGCACATCCGCCGCTGCCAGGCCTGCGGCGCCGAGCACTACCCGCGCACCGACCCCGCGGTGATCATGCTCGTCACGGACGAGCACGACCGGGCCCTGCTCGGCCGCCAGGTCCACTGGCCGGAGGGCCGCTTCTCGACCCTCGCCGGCTTCGTCGAGCCGGGCGAGTCCATCGAGCAGTCGGTGGTGCGCGAGGTCTTCGAGGAGGCGGGCGTCACGGTCGGCGAGGTCGAGTACGTCGCCAGCCAGCCCTGGCCCTTCCCGTCCAGCCTGATGCTGGGCTTCTTCGCCCGCGCCACCTCCTCCGAGATCACCGTGGACGGGGAGGAGATCCACGAGGCCCGCTGGTTCTCCCGCGAGGAGCTGGCCGCCGGCTTCGAGACCGGCGAGGTCCTCCCCCCGTACGGCATCTCGATCGCCTCCCGCCTGATCGAACGCTGGTACGGCAGACCGCTCCCGAAGCCGGGCGACGTGCTCTGACCCGCGCGGCCCGCCCGGGGCCCGGACCCCGCTCCGGGACCCGGACCCGGGCCGGTCAGGAACGGACCGCCTCCCCCGCGAGGGAGGCGGCAGCCGTGGAGATGACCTCGTCCAGGACGTCGCGGGAGCGCACCAGGTCCGCGATCGTACGGTCGATGCGGTCGCGCTCCGCGCTCAGCTCGTCGACGAGCCGGGGCGTGGCGATCTCGCTCGCCGCCCCGTCCGTGTCCCGTATGCAGGGCAGCAGCAGCGCGATCTTCCTGCTGGTGAGCCCGGCCGCGTACAGCGCCTGGACGCGGATGACGCGGTCCACCGCCCATGCGCCGAAGACGCGCTGCCCTCCCGGCGTGCGCTCGGACGCCAGGAGGCCCTGCGTCTCGTAGTAGCGCAGCGACCTCTCGCTCACCCCGCTGCGCCGGGCGAGTTCACCGATCCGCATGTCACATCCCCGTTCGCCGGAACCGGACTTGAACCTGACACCAGTGTCAACTCCTACCGTACGGGCATGACGAACGCACCGGACGCATCCCGCCCCTCCCGCCTCTTCGACTCCGCCCGTCTCGGCCCGCTGGAACTGCCCAACCGGCTGGTGATGGCGCCGATGACCCGCAACCGCGCCACGGCCGACGGCGTCCCGAAGCCCGTCATGGCCACCTACTACGCCCAGCGCGCCTCCGCCGGCCTGATCATCGCCGAGGCCTCCACGCCGAACGCCGTGGGCCAGACCTACCCGAACATCACGGCCATCCACAACGACGCCCACGTGGCCGGATGGCGGCGGGTCACCGACGCCGTGCACGCGGCCGGCGGCCGGATGTTCCTCCAGCTCCAGCACGGCGGCCGGGTCGGCCACCCCGACAACAGCGGGCTCACGCCCGTCGCCCCCTCGCCGGTCGCCCTCCCCGAGCCGATCCACACGCCGGGCGGACGCCGGGAGGCCGTCGTCCCGCGCGAGATGACCGTGGAGGAGATCCGCGCCACCGTCGCCGACTTCGCGGCCGCGGCCCGCAGGGCCGTCGACGCGGGCTTCGCCGGCGTGGAGGTCCACTCCGCCAACGGCTACCTGCTGCACCAGTTCCTGGCGAAGAACACCAACCTCCGCACCGACGCGTACGGCGGCTCCGTCGCCGGGCGGATCCGCCTCACTGTCGAGGTGGTCCGGGCCGTCGCCGACGCGATCGGCCCCGAGCGGGTGGGCGTGCGGCTCGCGCCCGGCCTGACCGTCAACGGCATCGAGGAGGGCGACACCGAGGACGTCTACCCGGCCCTCGTCGCCGCCCTCGCCCCCATCGGACCGGCCTATCTGCACCTCGTCTTCGCCGACCCGGACCAGCCGCTCTTCCAGGACATCCGGAAGACCTGGGAGGGAACCCTGATCGCCAATCCCGTTCTGGGCTGGGGCGGGCCCCTGCCCGCCGACGGCGGCCGGCACGCGGCCGAGCGGCTCCTCGCCGCCGGGGCCGACCTGATCTCCCTGGGCCGTCCCTTCCTCGCCAACCCCGACCTCGTCGAACGCCTCCGGACCGGGGCCGCGATCAACCCCGTCCGCGAGGAGGGCCTGATGTACACGGGCGGCGAGAACGGCTACACCGACTACCCGACCCTCGCGGACGGGCCGTCGGAGCGTCCGGAGCACGAGAACGCCCCCTCCGGTCGGGTGTGACCGAAGGGGGCGTGACGCGAGCGGCGGCCGCAGTGGCCGAAAATCGATCAGGTGCCGATCTTCTGCTTGACCTGCGCGAGGCTCGGGTTCGTCAGGGTGGAGCCGTCCGGGAAGAGCACGGTCGGCACGGTCTGGTTGCCGCCGTTGGCCTTCTCGACGAACGCCGCCGAGTCCGGGTCCTGCTCGATGTTGATCTCCGTGTACGCGATGCCCTCGCGGTCCATCTGGCTCTTCAGCCGACGGCAGTAGCCGCACCACGTGGTGCTGTACATCGTCACAGTGCCCTGCATGGCCGGACGCTCCTCTGGTTCTTCGCTTGCGTTCGCTGACGGGTCCGAGAAGGAGAACGTACGCCCTGTCCGTCCCATTCCCGGAACCGGTTCCGGGCCGGCGCGGGACTGCTTCCGGACCGCTTCCGGACCGGCCGGGGGCCCGGCCCCTCCGCCCCGGAATTCGTATGACCGGCGCCTCCCGCCTGTGGACAACCCGACGCACCGGCCCCGCGCGACCTGGCAGCATGGCGGGGTGACAGCAGCGACGCACTCCACTCTCTTCCCCCAGGTGCCGGAGACGGCCGACGCGGTGCTCGACGGACTCGACCCCGAGCAGCGCGAGGTCGCGCTCGCCCTGAGCGGCCCGGTGTGCGTGCTCGCGGGAGCCGGCACGGGCAAGACGCGGGCCATCACCCACCGGATCGCGTACGGGGTCCGGGCGGGCGTCCTCCAGCCCGCCGGCGTGCTCGCCGTCACCTTCACCAACCGCGCCGCGGGCGAGATGCGCGGCCGGCTCCGGCAGCTCGGCGCGGGCGGCGTCCAGGCCCGCACCTTCCACTCCGCGGCCCTCCGCCAGCTCCAGTTCTTCTGGCCGAAAGCCGTCGGTGGCGACCTGCCCCGGCTCCTGGAGCGGAAGGTCCAGCTCGTCGCCGAGGCCGCCGCCCGCTGCCGGATCCGGCTCGACCGCAACGAGCTGCGGGACGTCACCGGCGAGATCGAATGGGCCAAGGTCACCCAGACCGTCCCCGCCGACTATCCGGCCGTCGTCGCCAAGTCCCTCAGGGACGCCCCCCGCGACCCGGCCGAGATCGGCCAGATCTACGCCACGTACGAGCAGCTGAAGCGCGACCGCTCGGTGATCGACTTCGAGGACGTGCTGCTGCTCACCGTCGGCATCCTCCAGGACCGGCACGACATCGCCGACCAGGTCCGCCGCCAGTACCAGCACTTCGTGGTGGACGAGTACCAGGACGTCTCCCCGCTCCAGCAGCGGCTGCTCGACCTGTGGCTCGGCGACCGCGACAACCTCTGCGTGGTCGGCGACGCCAGCCAGACGATCTACTCCTTCACCGGCGCCACCCCCGACCACCTGCTGAACTTCCGCGCCCGGCACCCCGGCGCCACCGTGGTCAAGCTGGTCCGCGACTACCGCTCCACCCCCCAGGTCGTCCACCTGGCCAACGGACTGCTCTCCCAGGCCCGGGGCCGGGCCGCCGAGCACCGCCTGGAGCTGATCTCCCAGCGCGACCCCGGCCCCGAGCCGGTCCACACGGAGTACGCCGACGAGCCCGCCGAGGCCGAGGGCACCGCCCGCCGCGTCCGCGACCTCGTCGCCGCCGGCGTCCCGGCCGGCGAGATCGCCGTCCTCTACCGGATCAACGCCCAGTCCGAGATCTACGAGCAGGCCCTCGCCGACGCCGGGGTGCCCTACCAGCTCCGCGGCGCCGAGCGCTTCTTCGAGCGCCAGGAGGTCCGGGAGGCGGGCATCGCCCTGCGCGGCGCGGCCCGCGCCGGGGGGAACGACTCCCTCCTCGACGACGCCGAGGACCTGCCCGCGCAGGTCAGGGCGGTCCTCTCCACCAAGGGCTGGACCACCGAGCCGCCCGCGGGATCCGGCGCCGTCCGCGACCGCTGGGAGTCCCTCGCCGCCCTCGTCCGGCTTGCCGAGGACTTCGTCCGCGCCCGGCCCGGCGCCACCCTCTCCGACCTGGTCGCCGAACTCGACGAGCGGGCCGCCGCCCAGCACGTCCCGACCGTCCAGGGCGTCACCCTCGCCTCGCTGCACGCGGCCAAGGGCCTCGAATGGGACGCCGTCTTCCTGGTCGGCCTCACCGAGGGCATGATGCCGATCACCTACGCCAAGACCGACGAGCAGGTCGAGGAGGAGCGCCGCCTGCTGTACGTGGGCGTCACCCGCGCCCGGGTCCACCTCACGCTCTCCTGGGCCCTCTCCCGCTCCCCGGGCGGCCGGGCCTCCCGGCGCCCCACCCGCTTCCTCAAGGGCCTGCGCCCCGGCTCCGGCCCCCTCGGCGCCACGGGACACGGCGGCGGCCCGGCCTCCGTCGAGCGGGGGACCGCCACCGCCCGGCGCAGGCCGCGCGGCCCCGTCCTCTGCCGCGTCTGCGGCGCGACTCTCACCGAGGCGGGCGCGATGAAGCTGATGCGCTGCGAGGACTGCCCCTCGGACATGGACGAGGGCCTGTACGAGCGGCTCCGCGACTGGCGCGCCGAGCGGGCGGGCGAGCTCGGCCAGCCGGCCTATTGCGTCTTCACCGACAAGACGCTCATGGCGATCGCCGAGCGCGTCCCCGCCACCGGCGGAGAGCTCGCCTCGATCTCCGGCGTCGGCACCCGCAAGCTGAACCGCTTCGGAGCCGACGTCCTGGCCATCTGCGCAGGTGAGGAGGGAGGGGAGGGGGTCGACGAGCTCTGAGGAAAACTCGTCGGAAAAATAGTTTGCGCCTGCCCCGTCAAGCCCCATAGGTTCTTAACCACGGACACGGCGGCTTCTTCGAAGCCCTGTCTTCGTGCTGTACTTGTCCAAATAAACATGAGGGTCCGGCTCGCACCCGAGCCCTCCGAGACGCCGAGAGGAGGCGATTCCAGTGATCAGCTACACGATTCAGACCAGCACCGTCAGCTTCGTCAGCACCGCCAAAATGACCGATCGCTCGGTCGTCTCCGCCTGCACGCTCGGCCTCTCCGCCTCGGCGTTCGTCGGCACCGGTCTGCCTACCACCGGTCTCTCCGGTCTCGGCGTGTCCGGCGCCCTGGAGCTCCGGCCCTCCGTGGGCCTGCGCAACGAGCGACCGACCAAGGCACTGGAAGCAGGAGCAGCGGGCAAGGCCAAGGCCTATGCCTTCGCGGCGACCGGTGCCGGCACCCAGCAGCAGACGACGCACCACATGATGTGGGCCTTCCGTGGGCTCGAACCCTGGAGTGATCCAGCCTGATCCAGGATCAGGCAGGCGCCTTCAGGGCCGCGGAACCCCACCCGGGATCCGCGGCCCTTCTGTTTGTCCCCGAACGGGGACGGACGGGCGAAGGGGCCTCGGGACAGAAACACCCGGTACCAGCCGAAAGCCCGGCCAACAGGCCGGAACGACCAGACGAGGAAAGAACACCGTGCAACTCGAAGCGCACGCCCCGTCCGTACCGCCTTCCGCATCGCTCCCCCAGACCGGCCGCCCCACGGAGGACCCCGCTTTGACCCCCCTCACCCCCCTCACCGCGCTCACCGCGCTCGACGACGCCATCGAGAACCTCGGCGTCCCCGTCCCCTGCCGCTCCTACGACCCGGAGGTCTTCTTCGCGGAGTCCCCGGCCGACGTGGAGTACGCGAAGTCCCTCTGCCGCACCTGCCCGCTCATGGCCGCCTGTCTCGCCGGCGCCAAGGAGCGGCGCGAGCCGTGGGGCGTCTGGGGCGGTGAGCTCTTCGTCCAGGGCGTGGTCGTCGCCCGCAAGCGGCCGCGTGGCCGTCCGCGCAAGAACCCGGTCGCGGCATGAACGCCACCGGAACCATCGACCGCCCCCACACGCACGATCCCCAGAAGCAGGCCCCGATGACCTCTTCCACCAGCGAGCCCGCCGGCTCCGCGACCCCCAGCTTCTCCCCCGCCGCCGCGCCCGTGGCGCGTCAGAACAGGACCCGTGAAATGCAACTCATCCCAGAAGCCCTGGCCCGTGCCCATATGCACGACCGACGGCGCGAGGCCGACGCGGAACGCCAGGCCGTGCGCCTGGTCGCCGCCCGGCGTATGCAGCGCCGCGCCGAGCGCGTCTCGCTGCGCGCCCGCCGCGCGCTCGCCATGGCCGTCATGCACTGAGAACCCGCGCCCTCCGGGGCGCCGTCGCGGGGGCCGGTCCTTCAGGACCGGCCCCCGCGGTGCGTGGTGCGGGACCGCGGGCGCCCGGCCGGGCTATCGTCGCAAGGGTGAACGACGCCGGTGCACCCGAAGAGCCCCTCACCTGCGCGCGCTGCGGCAGGACCGCCGACACCCTGCCGCTGACCTGGACCCGCGCGGTCGAGGACGGCCGCCGGGTGTACTTCTGCGAGGACTGCTCCCGGGCCAACCTCCGCGCCATCGAGGGCAGGCTCGACTCCTCCTGGTGGGACGCCTCCTAGTCGGCCTCGACCTCGGTCGCGGCCTTGGTCTCCGGCTTCGGTTCCGCCTCGGTCTCCGGTTCCGGCTCCGGCTCCGCGAAGCCCGGGAGCCACTCGTCCAGTTCGTCGCGCAGGCGGACCGTCGCGTTCAGCTGGCACAGCACCCCGATGGTGCTCAGCGTCACCCGGTGTATCAGCAGGTACGAGGGCGGCAGGTTCAACTGCTTGCCCAACTGGTGGGCGGGGGAGCGGGGATCGGCGATCCGGGCCGCCTGGGTGCGCATCCAGGAACGGGTGAAGACGAACGACTCCGCCTCGGCCGGCTCGATGATCGGCAGCAGGTACTCCAGGACCGCGTCCGGGTCGAGCGAGACGGTCTCCTTGACGAACCCCTCCGCGCGCAGCAGGTCGTGGACCGTCTCCGCCTCACCGGCGAGCGTCATCCGCAGACAGGTGCCGATCATCTCGGGCAGCCCGCCCGGCAGCCGGTCCACGGTGCCGAAGTCCAGGACGCCGAGCCGCCAGCCCTCCGGGTCCCCCTCCCCGCCGGCCCCTTCGTCCTCCCCGGTCCCGGGCAGCAGCCGGAAGTTCCCCGGATGCGGATCGGCGTGCAGCAGACCGGTGCGCGCCGGGCCGGAGAAGAGGAAGCGGGCGAGGAGCTGACCCGCCCGGTCCCGCTGCTCCCCGGTGCCGTCCGCGATCACCTCCGCGAGCGGAAGGCCCTCCATCCACTCGGTCACCAGGACCTGGTCCGACTGGTGCACCACCGCCGGGACCACCACGTGCGGGTCGTCCGCGAACTCCTCCGCGTGCTTCCGTTGGGCCGCCGCCTCCAGGGCGTAGTCCAGCTCCTCCGAGACCCGGTCCCGCATCTCGGCGATCAGCGGCTTGATGTCCATGCCCGGCACCAGCGGGCCGAGCAGCCGGGCGAAGCGGCTCAACTGCGTCAGGTCCGAGAGCAGCGCCTCCCCGGCGCCCGGGTACTGCACCTTGACCGCGACCTCGCGCCCGTCGTGCCACACGGCCCGGTGCACCTGCCCGATCGAGGCCGCGGCCGCCGGCTTGTCCTCGAACTCCAGGAACAGCTCCCGCCAGTCGGCGCCCAGCCGCTCCTCCAGGACCGCGTGCACCGTCCGCGTCGGCATCGGCGGCGCCGCGTCCTGGAGTTTCGTCAGCGCCGCCCGGTAGGGCCCGGCGACCTCCTCCGGCAGGGCCGACTCGAAGACGGAGAGGGCCTGCCCGAACTTCATGGCCCCTCCCTTCAACTCCCCGAGGACTTTGAAGAGCTGATCGGCCGTGCGCTGCTGGAGCTCGCGGGCGACGATCTCCGCGGACCTGCCGCCGATCCGCTTGCCCAGGCCCCAGGTGGCCCGGCCCGCGAAGCCCAGGGGCAACGCGGCCAACTTGGCGGTCCGGGTGACCGCCTTCCGGGGAAGATCAGACATGCGCCCCTCCATAACCCAGACTGCCGTGCCGCGCGGGACCGTTACCCCGCCATTGTGTCGTGCGCGTCCAGCACCGCCGAGGCGCGCTCCCCCTCTCCTCCGCGCGCCGCCCCGCAGGGGCAGGCCGGATGGGGTCTCAGCCGCTCCGACCGCCACTCCAGGAACGGCAGCGACGCCTTCCAGCGGGTGCCCGTGCTCGCCGGCAGGTCCCCGTCCAGGAAGGCGAGGGCGTGCGCGGCGGCCAGCCCCGCCACCGCCGTGGCCAGCCCCAGGTCGCAGGCGGGCAGCGGATGCGGGGCGCCGGAGCGCCACTGGGCGAGCAGCCGGGGCCGGAGCGGGTCCCGGTCCGTCCGCTCCTCCTGGAGGCAGCGGGCGCAGGCCGTGCCGCCCGGCAGCACCAGCGGGCCGACCACCCCCGTGGCCTCGACGACCCCGGCGTACAGGTGGGGGGTGCCGGTGGAGACCCACCGCTCGGCCGGGAGCGGATCGGGGACGTACGCGCCGAGCCCGTCCCTCGGCGTCACCACCACGAGTGAAAGCCCGGCTCCGCCCCTCCCTTCACCCGCCCCACCGTCCGGCCCGCCCCTTCCTTTCCCCGAACCCCCGCCCGGCCCGGTGCCGCCCCCGCCGCCCCGTCGGCCCCCGCGTGCCGCGCCCCGTGACCAGTGGCCGACCAGGCGCCGGGCGGCCGTCGCCCGGCGTTCGCCGACGGCCTCGGGCGGCAGGCCGCCCGGGGCCGTCTCCCAGGGCTCGACCCGGCCCGAGTCCAGCACCTCGACCCGGCCCACGCCCGCCGCCGCGAGCAGGGCCGCCACCGTCGCCCCCACCCGCCCCGCGCCCCGGACCTGGACGCGCAGGGCCCGCCGGGCCGCCAGGGTCCCCGCCGCCCGCTCCGGCTCGGGATGGACCACGGACAGGGAGGCCAGGTCCGCCCGGAGAGGATCGAGGGCCGCGTCCGCCGCCCCGGCGGCCGGACCCGCCCGCCCGGGCCGCCCCGCCGCCCCGTCCGTGAGGAGCCCGGCCGACTCCAGACGGCCGAGGAGGGCCTCAAGACGCCCGTCCGGCAGACCGCGCGCCCGTGCCTCGGTCCGCAGCAGTTCCACCCCGCGCGTCCCGTCGAGCAGCCCGAGCACCGCCTCCGTCTCCGGGCCGACCGGGTCGAGCACCACGGCATGGGCCGGAGTGACCCCGAACTGCACGCACCGCAGGCTCCGCCAGGCCCGCCGCAGTGCCGGTTTCACCATCGGATGCATTTCCCCGCCCCCCGTCCGCTCCCATGACCCGCGCCCATGATCCGCACGCGCGATCCGCATTCATGATCGACAACGGATTTCCGTCGTCACGGGAGTGAGAATGCCCCCGCAGCCCCGACCGGTGCGGAAAGTTGTCCACAGGCCGGGGGATTAGTCATTCAAATGGGGCGCGGTGCGGCCGGACCGTTCCCGAAACCGTCCCGGCAACGGGTAACGTCGGGGCCGTGCCCGCCGATCCACGACGCAGCGTCACCAGCAAGCCGCCCCGCGACCCGGGGACGAGCGCGGTCGAGGTCCGCAGGAGCGCGCGGCGCAGCAGGACCGTCTCGGCCTACCGCGAGGGCGACCGGACCGTCGTCCTCATCCCCGCCCGCATGTCGGAGGCGGAGGAGCGGCGCTGGGTCGGGGTCATGCTGGACAAGCTCGCCGCCAAGGAGAGCCGGAGCGTCCTCGGCGACCGCGAGCTCACCGAGCGGGCGCGCCGCCTGTCGGACCAGTACTTCGACGGCCGGGCCCGCCCCGGCTCGGTCCGCTGGGTGACCAACCAGAACACCCGCTGGGGCTCCTGCACCCCCTCCGAGGGCAGCATCCGCCTCTCCCACCGGCTCCAGGGAATGCCCGAGTACGTCGTCGACTACGTCCTCCTGCACGAGCTGGCCCATCTGCTCGTCCCCGGCCACGGCCCCCGCTTCTGGCGGCTCCTGGAGGCCTACCCCCGCACCGAGCGGGCCCGGGGATACCTGGAGGGCGTGGTCGCCGCGGAGCGCCTCCCGAACCTCCGGGACGACTCGGCCCGACCGGATCACCCGGCCCGACGGGATCATCCGGATCACCCGGGCCACCCGGGCCACCCGGACCGCCCCGGTCTCCCGGACGCTCGCGAGGAGTGACGGCGCCGCCACGCCTCGGCACGCGGATTTCCCGATTCCGTACCGAAAACGACCTGGCCTGTCTCAATGTCGCACGCAGCGGTTAGCCTGGCGCGAGCATTCGCCATTCGGGATGGGGGACGGTCGTTACGCATGGCCAGGGAATTCCAACGCGGCCACAAGGCCAAGATCAGTGATCTGACCGCGGGGACCGATCTGTACGTGGGCGTGCAGATCGCGGCGCCCGGACTGACTTTCGACATCAGCTGCTTCGGCCTCGACGCCGACGAGCGGCTCTCCGACGACCGCTACTTCGTCTTCTTCAACCAGCCGAAGTCGCCCGAGGAGTCCATCCAGCAGCTCGGCGCCCAGGCCGGTGACACCGAGTCCTTCCGCGTCACCCTCGACCGCGTCCCCGCGCACATCCACAAGCTGTCCTTCACCGCCACGATCGACGGCGCCGGCCAGATGTCCCAGGTCGGCCCCGGCCACCTGCGGATCGTCGCGGGCGGCGAGGAGGTCGCCCGGTACGCGTTCACCGGAGCGGAGTTCTCCACCGAGCGCGCGGTGATGCTCGGCGACTTCTACCTCAAGGACGTCTGGCGGTTCGCCGCCGTCGGCCAGGGCTTCGACGGAGGCCTGGAGGCGCTCCTGCGGAACTTCGGCGGCGAGGTCGCCGAGGAGGAGCCCGCCGCCCCGCAGCAGCAGGCGGCCGCGCCCGGCTTCGCCCCGCCGCCCCAGGCGGCGGCGCCCCCGGCCTTCGGCGCCCCCGCCCCGGCTCCGGCACCCGCGCCCGCGTTCGGCGCCCCGGCGGCCCCGCCCGCCCCGGCCCCCGCGCCCGCCCCGCCGGCGCCTCCGGTCCACACGGCGCCCACGATGGTCGCGCCCCTGGCCCCGGCCCCCGTGCCCCCGCCCGCTCCGGCCCCCGCCCCGTACGGGCAGACGCCGCCCCCGTACGGGCAGGTCCCCGGGCAGCCCCCGGGCCAGTACCCCGGCCACGGCCAGCCGCCGCAGACCCCGCCCCACGGCCACCAGCAGCCGTACGGCCAGCAGCCCCCCTACGGGCAGACCCCGCCCCCGTACGGCCAGCAGCCGCCCGCGTTCGGGCAGCAGCACGCGGGCGTGCCCCAGGGCGTCCCCGCCGCCGGCGCGGGCCTCGCGGCCGCGCTCGCGCCGTACAAGGAGACCGCCACCGGCTCCCGCTGGACCCCGCAGAACCAGCAGCTCATGCGGGTCGACCTGGCCATGGGCGGCACGCCCGTCCTGGCCCGGCAGGGCTCCATGGTCATGTACCAGGGCAAGGTCGACTTCGGCTACAAGGGCGCGGGCTTCGCCGGCCGGATCGTCGGCAACGCCACCGGCCAGGAGATGCAGCTGATGCGCTGCACCGGCCGCGGCCAGGTCTTCCTCGCCGAGGAGGGCGCCCAGCTGCACCCGATCGAGCTCCAGGGCGACGGCATCTGCGTCTCCGCCGAGAACGTCCTCGCGTTCGACGAGACCCTCCAGTACGAGATCCGCCGCATCGAGGGCCACGGCATCCCCGGCGGCGCCCTCTTCACCATGCAGTTCCAGGGCAGCGGAACGGTGGTCGTGAAGACCCGCGGCATCCCCGTGGTCCTCCCGGTCACGCCCACGACCTTCGCCGACTGCAACGCCGTCGTCGCCTGGTCGTCCGCCTCCCAGGTCATCCTCTCCAGCCAGGTCCGCCTGCGCCGCAACGCCTACCCGGGCCACAGCGGGGAGACCGTGAACCTGCAGTTCCGGGGCGCCCCCGGCAACTTCGTCGTCGTCCAGCCCTACGAGGTCTGAGGGAGCCCGAAGCCATGAACCAGCAACTCGCGGGCTACGCCCCGACCCCCGTCGCGGCCCGGATGGAGAACCACGGCAGCGCCATGCTCAAGGTCGCCATGGCGAGCGGCCAGGACCTCTACGCCCGCTCGGGCTCGATGGTCGCCTACGAGGGCTTCATCACCTACGAGCCCAATCCGCCCGCCGTCCGGCAGTATGCCCAGCAGTGGGTCACGGGCGAGGGCGCGCCGATCATGAAGTGCTCCGGCGACGGCCTGCTCTACCTCGCCGACTACGGCGCCGACGTCGTCGTGATCAACCTGAACAACGACTCCCTGTCGGTCAACGGCACCAACCTCCTCGCCTTCGACGCGCACCTCCAGTGGGGCGTCGAGCGGGTCAAGGGCCTCGCCAAGTTCGCCGGACAGGGCCTGTTCAACGTGACGATCGCCGGCACCGGCTGGGTCGCGCTCACCTCGCGCGGCACCCCGATCGTCGTCGACTGCGGCCGCGGCGAGGACGAGACGTACGTCGACCCCGACGCGCTCGTCGCCTGGTCGCCCGGGCTCAAGGTCAAGGGCAAGCGCAGCTTCAAGGCCTCCTCCCTCATCGGACGGGGCAGCGGCGAGGCGTACCAGATGGCCTTCTCGGGCCAGGGCATCGTCGTCGTACAGCCGAGCGAGGACAGCACCGACCGCCTGCGGGCCCGGGGCTGAGGGGGAGCGAGAACACACCATGCAGAGCCCGCTTTTCAACCACGCCGAGCAGCAGAGCCAGGAGCGGTACGTCGTCCAGAACCCGCAGCTCCTGCGGGTCAGCCTGACCGGGCAGGACGACGTCCTCGCCCGCAAGGGCGCCATGGTCGCCTACCAGGGCCTCATCGACTTCGACGGCGAGTACCAGACCGCGAACCAGCGCCGGGCGCGCGCCCGGACCGGCGAGGGCCTCGACCTGATGCGCTGCTCCGGGCAGGGCACGGTCTACTTCGCCAACCTCGCGCAGTACGTCCACGTCGTGGAGGTCGAGCAGGAGGGCCTCACCGTCGACAGCGCCTATGTCCTGGCGCTCGACTCGACCCTCCACACCGAGGTCATCGCCGTCGACAGCCAGTACGGCGTCTCCGGCTCCGGCAAGTACCAGCTCAACATCTCCGGCCGCGGCAAGGTCGCCCTGATGACCTCAGGGCAGCCGCTGATGATGCAGGTCACGCCCGAGAAGTACGTCAGCGTCGACGCGGACGCGATCGTCGCCTGGTCCACCGGCCTCCGCGTCCAGATGCAGGCCCAGACCCACAACTCCAGCGTCCGCCGCCGGCGCGGCGACACCGGCGAGGGCTGGGAGCTCAGCTTCCTCGGACAGGGCTTCGCCCTCGTCCAGCCCAGCGAGGTCATGCCCCCGCAGCACGCGGCCATCGGCCAGGGCATCGCCGCCCAGTACGGGGCCGGACAGCACGGCGCCCACGGCCAGAACCAGAACAACGCCTGGAACTAGACAGGGGTACGGAGAAACAGGGGTACGGAGAAGGGGGCGGGCGCCGGTCGGGCGCCCGCCCCCCTTCCCGTCTCCTCACAGCCGCGCCAGCGTGCCCTCCAGGAGGCGGACCACCGACGTGTCCGCCGTGCCCGCCACGTCCTCGTACGCGAACCAGCGCAGGTCCAGCGACTCCTCGCTGATCCGCTCCACCGCGTCCGCCGGGGCCAGGGCCGCGTATTGCACGTCCAGGTGCCAGTGGCAGGGCGCCGGGATCGGGTGCCGGTCCAGCCGCACCGGACCGCCCGGCAGCAGGACGAGCCCGGGGATCCCGGACTCCTCCGTCGCCTCCCGCAGCGCGGCCGCCTCGACCGTCGTGTCGCCCGGCTCGCAGTGGCCGCCCATCTGGAGCCACAGGCCCAGCTTCTTGTGCAGGGTCAGCAGCACCCGGCCCCGCGAGGGGTCGACCACCAGCGCGCTGGACGTCAGGTGACCGGCCGCGCAGGGCTTGTACATGCCGTCCGGGTGCGCGTCCAGATGGTCCAGGTAGGCCTGGCGCAGCTCTTCCTGGCCCCCGTACTCCTTGAGCACGAGGACCGCGTCGTCGTGCAGGGTCACTCCTTGCCGTCCCCGCCGCCGTTGTTCCCGTCCCGGCCGCCCTCCGGAGCGTCGCCCTCCGCCGAGCCGCCCTCCGGGGCGTCACCCTTCGGGGAGCCGCCCTTCGCGGCCTCGCCCAGCATCTTGTCCAGCTCGGAGAAGTCCAGGTGCTCGCGGTGCACGAAGCCGTCCGGGTCGTCCAGGTCGGTCGCCGTCGGCAGCATGTCCGGGTGCTCCCACAGGCCGTCCCGGCCGTCGACCCCGCGCGCGTCGGTGAGCGAGGCCCACAGGCGCGCCGCGTCCCGCAGCCGCCTCGGCCGCAGCTCCAGACCGATCAGGGTCGCGAAGGTCTGCTCGGCGGGACCGCCCGACGCCCGGCGCCGGCGCAGCGTCTCGCGCAGCGCGTCCGCCGAGGTCAGACGGGTCTTGGCGGCCTCGTGGACCACCGCGTCCACCCAGCCCTCGACCAGCGCGAGCGCCGTCTCCAGACGGGCCAGGGCCGCCTTCTGCTCCGGGGTGTCCTCCGGCTGGAACATGCCCTGCTGGAGCGCCTCCTGAAGCTGCTCGGGATGCGTCGGGTCGAGCTGGCCCACCGCCTCCTCCAGCTTCGAGGTGTCGACCTTGATCCCGCGCGCGTACCCCTCGACCGCGCCGAACAGGTGCGCCCGCAGCCACGGCACGTGCGCGAAGAGGCGCTGGTGGGCCGCCTCGCGCAGGGCCAGGTAGAGCCGCACCTCGTCCGAGGGAACGCCCAGGTCCTTGCCGAAGGCCTCGACGTTCAGCGGCAGCAGCGCGGCGCGCCCGGCCGGGCCCAGCGGCAGGCCGACGTCGGTCGAGCCCACGACCTCACCGGCGAGCGCGCCCACGGCCTGCCCGATCTGCTGGCCGAACATGGCGCCGCCCATGGAGCGCATCATGCCGATCAGCGGGCCCGCCATGGCCTGCATCTCCTCCGGCAGCACGTCGCCCATGGCCGTGCCGACCCGCTCGGCGACCGGGTCCACGAGCTGCTGCCACGCCGGCAGCGTCGCCTCGACCCACTCCGCGCGGCTCCACGCCACGGCGACGTTCGCCCCGGAGGGCAGCGAGGTCACCTGGTCCAGCCAGAGGTCGGCCAGGCGCAGGGCCTCCTGGACCGCCGACTTCTCGGCCGGGCCCACGCTGGCGTCCTTGGTGCCGTCGGGGGTGCCCTGGGCCACCACCTGGCGCGCGATCTGCTTGGCCATGTCCCAGTTCACGGGACCGCCCTCGTAGCTCAGCATCTGCCCGAGCTGCTGGAAGGCCGCGCCCAGATCGTTGGGGTTCAGCGAGCCGAACATCGCCGCGAACGGATTGTCCGCGCCGCCCGGTCCGCCCATGCCCGGCAGTGCGCCGAAACCGAACGGGTTCGCCCCGAACGGGTTGCCGCCCTGGCCACCGGACCCCTGGCCACCTCCGGCGGGGTCCTTCTTCTTGCCCTCGTCGCCGTCCTCCGGCTCCTCCGGCGGAAGGCCGAATCCGAATGGGGTGTCACTCACAGGTTTCCTCGGCTCGTAGGGCCGCCGGCCTCCTGCCGACGGCGACTGCCCGACCAGAGCCTGCCCACGACAGGCTCCGCACACCACCAGCGTAGACATCCGGGCCGGAAACGGGCTCGGTGCTCCGCCGGGGCACGGCCTGCGGCAGGATGGACGCCACCTGGTCCGTACGTCGTGCGGCGTACGTACTGAAGACAACCGCTGGAGACGCCCGGTGAGTTCCCCAGATCCACAGGTTCGCGGAACGCGAAACCACTCGACCCGGTCCACCGCGCGCGGGCCCGTCGTCGCGGTCACCGGCGCCGCGTCCGGCGTCGGCGACCTCCTGACCAGGCGCCTCGCCGCCTCCGACGAGGTCAAGCGGGTCGTCGCCATCGACGAGCGCCGGGGCGAGGTCCCCGAGGCCCAGTGGCACGTCCTCGACGTGCGCGACCCGGCCATCGCGGAGAAGCTGCGCGGCGCCGACGTCGTCGTGCACCTCGCCGTCGACCTCGACCTGGAGACCGACCCCGCGGCCCGGACGGCCTACAACGTGCGCGGCACGCAGACCGTCCTGACCGCCGCCGCGGCCGCCGGCGTCCACCGGGTGGTGCTCTGCACCTCCGCGATGGTCTACGGCGCCCTGCCCGACAACGACGTCCCGCTCTCCGAGGACGCCGAGCTGAAGGCCACGGCGGAGGCCACCGGCGTCGGCGACATGCTGGAGATCGAGCGCCTGGGCCGCCGGGCGCCCCGCGCGCACCCCGGCCTCCACGTCACCGTGGTCCGCCCGGCCGTCCTCGTCGGCGGTACGGACACGGCGCTGACCCGCTACTTCGAGTCGCCCCGGCTGCTCGTCGTCGCCGGCTCCCGGCCCACCTGGCAGTTCTGCCACGTCGAGGACCTGGTGAGCGCCCTGGAGTACGCGGCCCTGGAGAAGGTCGACGGGGAGTTCGCGGTCGGCTGCGAGGGCTGGCTGGAGCAGGAGGAGGTCGAGGAGCTGTCCGGGATCCGGCGCATGGAGCTGCCCTCCGCCGTCGCCCTCGGCACGGCGGCCCGCCTCCACCGGATCGGCCTGACCCCGTCCCCGGCGGGCGACCTCGCGTACACCATGCACCCCTGGGTGGTCAGCGTCGGACGCCTGCACGACGCGGGCTGGCGGCCGAAGTGGACGAACGAGGAGGTCCTCGCCGCGCTCCTGGAGGAGGTCGAGGGCCGCCACACGGTCGCCGGCCGCCGCCTGGGCCGCAAGGACGCGACGGCGGCCGGGGCGGCCGGGGCGACGGTGGCCCTGCTCGGCACGGCGGCGCTCGTCCGGCAGATGCGGAAGCGGCGCGGGATCTGACCCGCGCCCGGGGGACGTGCCCCCCGCGATGCGTCCCGAGGGCCGTCCGAGGGCCGTCCGCATCCGGGAGGGGGCCTTCCGGCGGACTGTAGGACCCTCCTACGGAGGGTCCCGAGCGCCGGTCGAAACCGCTCTTCCGGGTTGTCGGCGGCGTACGGCACGATGGGCTCATGGCACTGACGTTTGACCACCCCGGCGAGCAGGCCTCGGCCGACCCCATCAAGCTCCTCGCGATCCGGGAGACACCGCTCTCCGTCGACGAGGTCTTCCGGGCCGTCGGGGACGACGCCTCCGGCGGCACCACCCTCTTCGTCGGCACCGTGCGCAACCACGACGGCGGCGCGGACGTCGACGCGCTGGGCTACTCCTGCCACCCCACGGCCGAGGCGGAGCTGCGCCGCGTCGCCGAGAAGGTCGTCGCGAACCACCCGGTCCGCGCCCTGGCCGCCGTCCACCGCGTCGGCGACCTCCGGGTCGGCGACATCGCGGTCGTCGTGGCCGTCTCCTGCCCCCACCGGGCCGAGGCCTTCGAGGCCTGCCGCAAGCTGATCGACGACCTCAAGCACGAAGTACCCATTTGGAAGCACCAGACCTTCTCGGACGGAACCGAGGAATGGGTGGGTGCCTGCTAGGGGCGCCCGGGAAGCAAGGCGACGCGCCGACGGGGCGTAGCCGAACGCCCGATTTGCGTAACCGACCCCCGCACGCGAGCGTTGACGACACGGATGAAACAGTCTGCTGATCAACTCACTGGGGATGGGAGGTCGGGATGGCAGCGCTGGCCTGGTTGCTGATTCCGCTTTTCGCAGTCGTCGGCGCGGCGATATGGGGAAGCTGGGCTTCGAGGAACAAGACCATAGGTGACGTGGCCGAGCTCGCCGGCTACGCCCGCTTCCGGGACGCGATGGAACGCGTCCACCCCGCGCCCTCCGACGCCGCGCACCCCGTGCACCCCGTGCTCCCCGACTCCGCCCGCCACGAGCGCGAACCGGCCGCGGCCGCCACCGCCGTCACCCCCTCCTCCTCCGGCTGACTCCGGCTGACTCCGGCCGGCCCCCGGCCGATCCCCGGCCGACGCGGGCCGCCCCGTACGGACCCGCCCCGGGGGTGCACCCACAGGCGAGTCCCGTACTGTCGTTCCATGCCACGCCGCACCGCGACGATGCTCGCCTCCACCCTGGTCCTGATCTGCCTGCTCATCGCGGGCGTTCTGATCCCGGTGCCGTACGCGGAGATGAGCCCCGGACCGACGGTCAACACCCTCGGCGACGCCCGCGGGGAGCCCGTCCTGCAGATCTCCGGACGCAAGACGTACCCGACCGACGGCCACCTCAACATGACGACGGTCCGCGTCACCGGCGCGGACTACCGGATGAACGCCGTCGAGGCCGTCTACGGGTGGCTCGCCCACGACAACGTGGTGGTGCCGCACGACACGCTCTACCCGGACGGCAAGACCGAGGAGCAGTCGAGCCAGGAGAACGCCGAGGAGTTCAGCCAGTCCCAGGAGAGCGCCAAGGTGGCGGCCCTCGGGGAGCTGGGCATCCCGGTGGTCTCCCGGGTCGTCGTCGCCACGGTCGTCAAGGGCGCCCCGGCCGAGGGCAAACTGCACGCCGGGGACGTCATCAAGGCCGTCGACGGCGTGGCGATCACCGAGCAGAGCGACGTCGCCGCGCAGGTGGTCAAGCGGAAGCCCGGCCAGAAGGTCGAGTTCACGATCGTCCCCGCCAAGGAGGCGGCCGCCGCCGAGAAGGCGGGCAAGGAGCCGACCGCGACCCGCGAGGTGGTCATCACGACCACCACCTCCGAAGAGGGCGACCGGGCCGTCGTCGGCATCCAGGCCGGCACCGACCACGTCTTCCCGTTCACGATCGACATCAAGCTCGCCGACGTCGGCGGCCCCAGCGCCGGGCTGATGTTCGCGCTCGGCATCATCGACAAGCTCACCCCGGACAGCCTCACGGGCGGCCGGTTCATCGCGGGCACCGGCACCATCGACGACAAGGGCGAGGTCGGCCCGATCGGCGGCATCGAGATGAAGCTGGTCGGCGCGCGCAACGCGGGCGCCGAGTACTTCCTCACCCCGGCCGACAACTGCGCCGCGGCCGCCTCCGACATCCCCGACGGCCTCACCCTGGTCAAGGTGGACACCATCGACGACGCCACGAAGTCCCTGGAGAAGCTCCGCAAGGGCGACACGGCGTCCCTCCCGAGCTGCTCGAAGGGCTGAGCGGCCCCGCAGGGACACGAGAGGGCGGCACCCCCACCGGGGGCGCCGCCCTCTCTTCCGTACGTACGGCCCTCAGCCCTCGAAGGTGGCCGCGAGCGCCTCGGCGAGCCCCGGCACCAGGTCCGGGCCCGTCAGCACCTCGGTCGCCGAGTCCTTCTCGCGCAGCCGGATCGCCGCCTCGCGCGCCCCGCTCCGCAGCACCGCCACGGTCATCCGCACCTCCTGGCGGTCCGGGTGCCCGGCCACCCACTTGGCGAGCTGCTTCTCACTCAGCCCCTGCGGCACCTGGGCCTCCGCCGACGGGGGCAGCATGAGCCGCTCCACCGTCATGGCGCAGCCGGCGACCGCGTCGGGCCAGGCGATCGTGCCGAGGAACTCGTCGAGGGGCTTCCCGCGCGGCAGCTTGTCCTGCTCGATCGGGGTGTAGGAGGTGGAGTCGTCGCCCAGGCCGAGCTGGGAGGCGAGCTTGGGCTCCTGGGCGCGCAGCCGGGCGGTGTCGACCAGGGCGAACAGGCGGGCGGGCTGGTCCCAGCCGAGGCCCGACGCGTACTCGTCGATCTCGAGCACGGTGCGGGTGAGGGGGCTCGCGGCCATCGCCGGGCCGGAGGGGGAAACGTTGGACATGACCAATATCCTGCCTCCTCTTTCCCCGAAGCCGGGAACTAGGTAAAGCCTCGGTAAGTTGCATCAGTGGGCCCTACGATCGCGGGGCCTGCTTCAGACCCACCAGCACGCATCGACACATCGACACCGAGACGCATCAACATCGAGGGGCGCACGTTGGCTTTCCAGATGCCGGACCGCGGCGGAGGCCCGTCAGGGCCAAGGATGAGAGTCGGCCGGCCGTCCCGGCGGGCCCGTACCCTGCTCATGACACTCGGGGTGCTGGCCGTCCTGGCCATGGCGTTCGTGATGTTCGCCGGGTTCTGGACGGACTGGCTCTGGTACCGCTCCGTCGCGTACTCGTCCGTGTTCACCACCACCCTGTGGACCAAGATCGGCCTCTTCGCGGTCTTCGGCCTCCTGATGGGGCTCGCCGTCGGCTTCAACATCTGGCTGGCGCACCGGCTGCGGCCGCCGCTCAGCGCGATGTCGCTGGAGCAGCAGAGCCTCGACCGGTACCGGATGGGCCTCGCCCCCTTCAAGAAGTGGGTGCTGCTCGCGGTCACGGCCCTGGTGGCCCTGATCGCCGGCGCCTCCGCCTCCGGCCAGTGGCGCACCTGGCTGATGTGGGTCAACGGCGTGAAGTTCGGCCAGAAGGACCCGCAGTTCGGGCTCGACGTGTCGTTCTACGCCTTCGACCTGCCCTGGTACCGCTTCCTCCTCGCGTTCGGCTTCGCCGCCGCCGTCCTGTCGCTGATCGCCGCCGCGCTCACGCACTACCTGTACGGCGGGCTGCGGGTCACCAGCCCGGGCGCGCGCGCCACCGCCGCCGCCACGGGCCACCTGTCGGTGCTGCTCGGCGTCTTCGTGTCGCTGAAGGCCGTGGCGTACTGGCTCGACCGGTACGGCCTGGCCGTGAAGTCCAGCGACTTCAAGGCCACCGGCAACTGGACGGGCCTGCGGTACGTCGACGCCAACGCGTACCTGCCGGCGAAGACCATCCTCTTCTGCATCGCCGCGATCTGCGCCGTGCTGTTCTTCGCGACGCTCTGGCGCCGCACCTGGCAGCTGCCGGTGATCGGCTTCGGCCTGATGGTGCTGTCCGCGGTCCTGATCGGCGGCCTGTACCCGGCCATCGTGCAGAAGTTCCAGGTCCAGCCGAACGAGCAGGCCAAGGAAGCGCCGTACATCCAGAAGAACATCGACGCGACCCGCAAGGCGTACGCGATCGACGGGACGAAGCCCGAGAACTACTCGGGCAAGTCGACGGTCAAGGACAAGGACAAGCTGCGGACGGACGCCGACACGGCGGCCAGCTACCGCGTCCTCGACCCGAACATCGTCTCGCCCACGTTCCAGCAGCTGGAGCAGAAGCGTAAGTACTACCAGTTCCCGACCACCCTGGACGTGGACCGCTACCAGGGCAAGGACACCGTCATCGGTCTCCGCGAGCTCAACATCCGGGGCATCCCGAAGCGGAACTGGATCAACGACCACTTCACCTACACCCACGGCTACGGCGCCATCATGGCCTCGGGCACGCAGACCGACGCCAACGGCTCCCCGGTCTTCACCGAGTCCGGCCTGCCGACCACCGGCCAGCTCCCGAAGTACGAGCAGCGGATCTACTACGGCGAGAAGACCGACCAGTACTCGATCGTGGGCGGGCCCCAGCGGGAGCTCGACTACGAGGAGAACGGCGAGAAGACCACCAGCTACAAGGAGAAGAGCGGCGTCAGCCTCTCCAGCGCCTTCAACCGCGCCGCGTACGCGGTGGCCTTCAGCGAGCCGCAGATCCTCTACTCGGGGGCCATCGGCGACGGCTCGCGGATCCTCTACAACCGCACGCCCAAGCAGCGCGTCGAGGCGGTCGCGCCCTGGCTGACCATCGACGGCGACGCCTACCCGGCGGTCGTCGGCGGCCGGATCCAGTGGATCGTCGACGCGTACACGACGACCAACGGCTACCCGTACGCCTCGCGCACCACGCTCGGCGACACCACGGCCGACTCGCTGACCGTCGGCAACCAGCAGCGCACGGTCGTCGCCCAGCAGAACCAGGTCAACTACATCCGCAACTCGGTGAAGGCCACCGTCGACGCCTACGACGGCACGGTGAAGCTGTACCAGTGGGACACCCAGGACCCGGTCCTCAAGACCTGGATGAAGGCCTTCCCGGACACGGTGAAGCCGAAGTCCGAGATCAAGGGCGACCTCCTGGAGCACCTGCGCTACCCGCAGGACATGTTCAAGGTCCAGCGCGAGCTGCTGACCCGGTACCACGTCACCAACCCGGCGCAGTTCTACAGCGGCTCGGACGCCTGGCAGGTGCCGGACGACCCGACCAACAAGGACGGCAACGCGGTCCCGCCGTACTACCTGAGCATGAAGATGCCCGGGGACGCGGCGCAGCGCTTCTCGCTGACGACGACGTTCACGCCGAACGGGCGGCCCAACCTGGGCGGCTTCATGGCGGTCGACGCCGACGCCACCAGCAAGGAGTACGGCCGGCTGAGACTGCTGCGGGTCACCCAGGACGTGCCGGGCCCGGCCCAGGTGCAGAGCAAGCTCAACGGCCTGCCGTCTGTGGCCCAGTTCGTCCGGGACATGAAGGGCGCCGACTCCGACATCCAGTACGGCAACCTGCTGACCGTGCCGCTCGACGGCGGGTTCCTGTACGTCGAGCCGGTGTACGCCCAGGGACGGAACGCGCTGTATCCGCTCCTGAAGAAGGTCGCGGTGTCGTACGTGGACGCGGACCAGCCCGAGGGCGACACGACCAAGGACACCACGGTGTTCGAGGACAACCTCACCAAGGCGCTCAACGCGGTCTTCGGGGTGGAGGCGCCGACGCAGCCGACGCCCGAGCAGCCGGGCACCACGCCTCCGCCGCCGGCGTCGAACGACGCCGCGCTGAAGCAGGCGATCGCCGACGCCCAGAAGGCGTACGACGCGGGCGAGGCCGCCCTGCAGAAGGGCGACTGGACCGCGTACGGCAAGGCGCAGGAGGACCTGCAGGCGGCCCTCCAGAAGGCCGCCGAGGCCGGGGCGAAGCTCAAGTCACCGGGAGCAGGCGGCTGACCTGAGGTTTTCCACCTCCGCGTCGTGATACTGTTACGTCACCGACGCGGGGTGGAGCAGCTCGGTAGCTCGCTGGGCTCATAACCCAGAGGTCGCAGGTTCAAATCCTGTCCCCGCTACTCTGTGGCAAACGAGGGCCCGGATCCATAAGGATCCGGGCCCTCGTCGTGTGTCGACGTGCCAGGGGGTACCGAAGAGCGGTAGGGAAGGGGCGAGTTGGCGTGAGTCGTGTTTGACTTGTCTCTCTGTGGGCATGTCGACAAAACGCTGAGTGACCTCACTGGCTGCGGTTTACCAGGTGTGCTCGGGTGGCGGGTGGTGCGACGATGGTATTTATGGGGGACAGGGCAACTCTGTTGGAGACAGGGCGGTTTGTGCAGCGGCATACCAGGAGCGCCGCGGACGAGATCATCGAGGCGGTGGGGGCCGCCGAGACGGTCCTCGGCACCACGGCCGTGGCCGATGCCGACACCGAGAACGAGACCGAGACGGAGGCCCGGCACCGCCGTGCCGCCGAGTACGGGGACCTCGCCTCGATGAGCGCCCTCGGCGCCCTGCTGCTGCGCCGCGGCGACCTGGACGGCGCCGAGCCCTACCTGCGCGGCGCCACGGCCGAGGGGGACCGGGCCGCCGCCAACAACCTGGGCGTCCTGCTGCACCAGCGCGGCTACGCCGACGAGGCCGCCGGCTGGTGGCGGGTCGCCGCCGTCGCCGGCTCCGCCCCCGCCGCCCACGCCCTCGGCCGCCACCACCGCGAGCGCGGCGACGAGCCCGCCGCCGAGTACTGGCTGCGCCAGGCCGCCGAGCAGGGCCACGCCCTCGGCGCGTACGCCCTCGCCGACCTCCTGGAGCACCGCGGCGACGTCGGCGCCGAGCGCTGGCTGCGCGCCGCCGCCGAGCAGGGCCACCGCGAGGCCGCCTACCGGCTCGCCATGGCCCTGGAGCGGCGCGCCACCGAGACGACCCGCGGCCCGCACGCCACCGGCACCCGGCTCCCGGTCCCCGGCGCCGCCAGGAGCGCCGCGGAGGCGGCCCCCGGCATCCTGCCGGAGGCCCCGGCCGCCGAGACCGTGGGCGAACTCGCCGAGGCCGAGCAGTGGTTCCGGCAGGCCGCCGCGCGCGGCCACCGGCGGGCCGCCCTCCACCTCGGCGCCATCCTGGAGCAGCGCGGCGAGCTGAAGGAGGCCGGCCGCTGGTACCTCAGCTCCGCCAAGGAGGGCGAGGCCAGGGCCGCCTGCGCGCTCGGCTTCCTGCTCCGCGACGCGGGCGACGAGGAGAGCGCCGCCGTGTGGTGGCTGCGGGCCGCCCAGGACGGCGACGGCAACGCCGCCAACGCCCTGGGGGCCCTGCACGCGGCCCGGGGCGAGCAGCAGACCGCCGAGCGCTGGTACCGGGCCGCCATGGACGCCGGCGACGTCAACGGCGCCTACAACCTCGGGCTGCTCTGCGCCGCCCAGGACCGCATCCCGCAGGCCGAGCAGTGGTACCGGCGGGCCGCCTACGCGGGCCACCGCGAGGCCGCCAACGCGCTCGCCGTGCTGCTCCTCCAGGCCGGCGACGCGAACGGCGCCGAGCCGTGGTTCTCCAAGGCCGCCGAGGCCGGCAGCGTGGACGCCGCCTTCAACCTGGGCATCCTGCACGCCGGGCGCGACGACGACCGCACGGCCCTCGTCTGGTACGAGCGGGCCGCCGCCGCCGGGCACACCGAGGCCGCCCTCCAGGTCGGCATCGCCGCCCTGCGCGACGGCGACGAGCGGACCGCCGAGCGGCACCTGCGCTGCGCGGCGGGCGGCGGCAGCGCCGAGGCGGCCTTCCGGCTCGCCTCGGTGCTCGACGCGCGCCGCCCCGAGCCCGGCCCCGCCGTGCTCGGCGCGCCCCGCGAGGAGAAGAGCGAGTGCGAGGAGTGGTACGAGCGGGCCGCCCGGCAGGGCCACCGGCGCGCCCAGGTGCGGGTCGGGATGCTCGCCGCCGCGCGCGGCGACCTGGCGGAGGCCGACCGCTGGTACCGGGAGGCCGCCGAGGCGGGCAGCCGCAACGGCGCCTTCAACCTGGGACTGCTGCTCGCCCGCGAGGGCAGCGAGCGCGAGGCCTCCCTCTGGTGGACCCGGGCCGCCCGGGCCGGCCACGGCCGCGCCGCGCTCCGGCTCGCGCTGCTCGCGGCGCGCCGGGGCGAGCTCACCGAGGGGCGCCGCTGGTGCGCCCGCGCGGTGGAACTGGGCCCGGCCGAGGTCGCCGAGCGGGCGGCCCGGCTGAGCGAGGCGCTGCACCAGGAGCTCACGGCGTGACGGCCGGACCGGAGGCGGCGGGCGTTAACGGATTTGCGCGGGTGACGGGAGAGCCGTAAGGTTGGGTTCACCGACGCGGGGTGGAGCAGCTCGGTAGCTCGCTGGGCTCATAACCCAGAGGTCGCAGGTTCAAATCCTGTCCCCGCTACTCAGTAGCAAACGAAGGCCCGGATCCTCTTGGATCCGGGCCTTCGTCGTGTGTGCGCCGGCCGCACGAAGAAGCCCCCGCCGCGGCGGGGGCCTCCGTCACTCTCAGGCCGTCGTGGCGCAGCTCGGGCAGATGCCCCGGTACGTGACCTCGACGTCGGAGATCGTGAAGCCGAAGCGCTCGCTGTCCGGCAGGTCCGCCAGCGGGTCGCCGCCCGGGTGCACGTCGCGGATCGCGCCGCAGCGGCCGCAGACCAGGTGCTGGTGCGGACGGTGGGCGTTCGGGTCGTACCGCTTGGCGCGTCCGTCGGTGGCCACCTCGATGACCTCGCCGAGCGTCACCATCTCGCCCAGCGTGTTGTAGACGGTCGCGCGCGAGATCTCGGGCAGCCGCGTCACGGCGCGCGCGTGGACCTCGTCGGCGGTCAGGTGGACGTGGTCCCCGTCGAGCACTTCGGCCACGACACGTCGCTGCGCGGTCATGCGCCAGCCACGTCCGCGCAGTCGTTCCAACAGGTCGCTCATGAGGGTCAGCCTAACAGTCGGTGACAAGATCGCGAACGAGTGTGATTTTGGAGTCACCTTTGAATTGGACTTTGTCCAAGGTAGGGTCGGGGCTTCGGTGGGCGGCCGGAGGTCGCGGTCCAGGCCCTGCGCGGCCGACGGCGGCCCGCCGGGGAGAGAGGGCCGGTCCCCCGTATTCGTACGGTGGACCGGCCCTCTCGTGCGTGCTCAGGCGGCGGCGCTGTGCACCGGGATCCAGCAGCGGACGATGTCGCGTACGGAGACGATGCCGACCGGCCCGTGGTCGTCGAGGACGACCAGATGGCGGAAGCCGCCCCGGGTCATGGCCTCGGCCGCCTCCGCCAGGGTCCAGGTGGGCGCGGCGAAGACGACGTCCCGGGTGGTGTGGGCGTCGGCGGTCTCGTGGTCGGGGTTCCGGTCGGCGCCGACGGCGTCGAGGATGTCGCGCTCGGTGAGGATGCCGATGCCGCCGGAATCCCCGTCCTGGACGACGGCGGCGCCGACGCGGCGCGCCGACATCAGTCGTGCCGCCTGGCGGAGGGTGTGGGCCGGGCCGATGGTGAGGGTCACGGGACTCATGGCGTCGCGGACGAGCATGGAAGGGACCACCTCCGGTTCGAGAACTTTTTCACAAGTTCACAAGTGGGGGGAGTCTCAGAGTGGCACCGGGGGAGGGGGCCGACAAGAGGGCGCGCGAGGCGTCTCCGGGAGCGCCGGGGGGCGCCCGGTGCTCCCGGAGGGGCCGTCAGTCCTCCCCGGGCGCCCGCTGGTTCAGGTACGAGAGCAGCTCGCCGTGGAGCAGTCCGTTGGACGCCGCCGCGTTCCCGCTGTGCGGCCCGTGCCGCCCGTCCAGGCCCGTGTACGTGCCGCCGGCCTCCTGGACCACGATCGACACCGCCGCCATGTCCCACAGCGACAGCTCCGGCTCCGCGCAGAGGTCCACGGACCCCTCCGCGACCATCATGTACGGCCAGAAGTCGCCGTACGCCCGCGTCCGCCAGCACGCGCGCGTGAGGTCCAGGAAGCCGTCGAGGCGGCCCCGCTCCTCCCAGCCGCTCAGCGAGGAGTACGCGAACGACGCGTCCGCCAGGGAGGAGACCTTCGAGACCCCGAGCCGGGTCGCCGAGGCCAGACTGCGGCCCGTGTACGCCCCGAGGCCCTTCGCCGCCCACCAGCGGCGGCCGAGCGCCGGGGCCGACACCACGCCCACCACCGGCTGGAACCCGGTCTCCCCGGCCTCCATCAGCGCGATCAGGGTCGCCCAGACCGGCACCCCGCGCACGTAGTTCTTCGTCCCGTCGATCGGGTCGATCACCCAACGGCGCGGACCCGAGCCCTCCACGCCGTACTCCTCGCCCAGGATCGCGTCGCGCGGCCTGGCCCGCTGGAGCTGACCGCGGATCAGCTCCTCCGCCGCCTTGTCCGCCTCGCTCACCGGCGTCATGTCCGGCTTCGTCTCGACCTGGAGGTCGAGCGCCTGGAAGCGGTCCATGGTGGCCGCGTCGGCGGCGTCGGCGAGAACGTGGGCGAGGCGCAGGTCATCGTGGTAATCGGCCATGGTCGGCACTCTATCCCCGGGTGATCCGGGCCGGACGAACCGTCCACCGCGGCCCCGGGCTCCTTGACAGGGCGGGGAAGCCTGCCGACTCTGTGTGAGGGTCCGCGCACGGAGCGTGCCGCACCCCGCACCGACACGTACGGCCCGGGAGGCGCCGATGCCGACTGCCCGCGAGGCCCTGCTCGACGCGGCGCTCGCCGCGCTCGCGCACCGGCCCTGGTCCGCCGTGCGGATGGCCGACCTCGCCACCGCCGCCGGGGTCTCCCGGCAGACCCTCTACAACGAGTTCGGCAGCAAGGACGGGCTGGCCCGCGCACTCGTGCGCAGGGAGGCCGACGCCTACCTCCAGGGCGTCCGGAAACTGCTCGCCGACCCCGGGCCGGCCGCCCGGACCCTCGCCACCCTCGCCGAGTGGATCGTGGCCAGGACCGCCGCCCGGCCGGTCCTGCGGGCCCTGCTCACCGGCGCCTGGGACGCGCGGCTGCCCGCGCCCCGGCCGGCCCGCCCGGGCGCCCGGCCCGCGGCCGTCCCCGCCCAGCGCCGCGCCGACGCCGGGCCGCCCGCGCCCGGGGAACTGGTGGCGGCCACCGTGGCCTGCGCGGACGAGCGGTGGGCGGCCGGCTGCGAACTCGCCGTCCGGATCGCCCTCAGCCACGTCGTCGCGCCCCCGGTGCCGTACGGAACGCCCCCGGTGCCGTACGGAACGGCCGCGGGGGCGCGGAGGGCGGAGGGTCAGTGCGCGGAGCCGGAGAGCTGGAGCCCGATGACGCCCACGATCACCAGGGTGATCGAGACGATCTTGAGTGTGGAGACCACGTCCCCCAGGAAGACCATGCCGTAGATCGCGGTCCCGGCCGCGCCGATCCCCGTCCACACCGCGTACGCCGGACCCACGTCGAGCTTCCGCAGCGCCAGCGTGAGCAGACCGAAGCTGCCCAGCGCGAAGGAGGCGAAGGCGACCGTCGGCCACAGGCGCGTGAACCCGTGCGAGAGCTTGAGGCAGACCGCGAAACCCGTTTCCAGGAACCCTGCCACCACCACCAGCAGCCACGCCATCGTCAGTGCCTCCCACGCCGTCGGTGACTGCTTCGTCGCACTTGGTGCGATTATGCACTTACCGGTACCGAACGGACGTAAACCCGGGCGGCTCAGTCGCCCTCGCGTCGCTCCCGGGTCGAGAGCAGCCGCCGCAGCGACACGAGCCGCGCCGGATCGGCGTGCCCCTCCGCCACGTACGCGTCGAGGGCGCAGTCCTGCTCGTCGTGGCTGCACGCGCGCGGGCAGTTCTCCGTGCCCGGCACGAGGTCGGGGAAGGCCAGGATCACCCG
Organism: Streptomyces sp. NPDC098101; assembly: GCF_044760185.1. Classification (NCBI taxonomy): domain Bacteria; kingdom Bacillati; phylum Actinomycetota; class Actinomycetes; order Kitasatosporales; family Streptomycetaceae; genus Streptomyces; species Streptomyces sp. NPDC098101. The sequence goes on from NZ_JBIWAS010000003.1 coordinate 893,352, forward strand.
GGACGGGTCGACGTGGTTCAGGCCGAAGGAGCGCACGCCCGGGGTGTCGATCACCCAGCCGCCCTCCTTGTCGTCCAGCGGCAGCGCGAGCGCCGAGGTCGTGGTGTGCCGGCCCCGGCCCGTCACCGCGTTCACCACACCGGTGGTGCGCCGCCGCTCCGGCGGCACCAGGGCGTTCACCAGGGTCGTCTTCCCGACGCCGGAGTGCCCCACGAACGCGGTGGTCCGCCCCTTGAGGTGCTCACGCACCCGCTCGGCGGCCGCCCCGTCGACGAACTCGTCCCGGGTGGTCACCACGTGCGGCACGCCCAGCGCCCCGTACATCTCCAGAAGCGCGTCCGGCGGCGCCAGGTCCGACTTGGTGAGCACGAGCAGCGGCGAGAGGCCGCCGTCGTACGCGGCGACCAGACAGCGGTCGATCAGCCGGGGCCGCGGCTCGGGGTCGGCGAGGGCGGTGACGATCGCCAGCTGGTCGGCGTTGGCCACCACCACCCGCTCGTACGGATCGTCGTCGTCGGCCGTGCGCCGGAGCACCGAGGTGCGCTCCCCGATCCGTACGATCCGGGCCAGCGTGTCCCGCTCCCCGGAGAGGTCGCCGACGATCGAGACCCGGTCGCCGACCACGGCGGCCTTGCGGCCCAGCTCGCGCGCCTTCATCGCCGTCACGACCCGGTCGTCGACCAGACAGGTCAGCCGGCCCCGGTCGACGGTGAGGACCATGCCCTCGACGGCGTCCTCGTGCTTCGGCCGGATGCTGGTCCGGGGGCGGGTCCCCTTGCGGTTGGGCCGCTGGCGGATGTCGTCCTCGTCGGTGTGCTTGCCGTAGCGCCGCATGGCTCAGGCCCCGAGCATTTCGGTCCACATCGCCGGGAAGTCGGGCAAGGTCTTGGCCGTCGTCGCCACGTCCTCGATCTCCACGCCCTCGACCGCCAGGCCGATGACCGCGCCCGCCGTCGCCATCCGGTGGTCGTGGTACGTGCGGAAGACGCCGCCGTGCAGCGGGCGCGGACGGATGTGCAGACCGTCCCCGGTCTCCGTCACGTCCCCGCCCAGCTCGTTGATCTCCTTGGTGAGCGCCGCCAGCCGGTCCGTCTCGTGCAGCCGCAGATGGGCGACCCCGCGCAGGGTGGAGGGGGAGTCGGCCAGGGCCGCGACCGCCGCGATGCCCGGGGTCAGCTCGCCGACCTCGCCGAGGTCCACGTCGATGCCGTGGATCCGGCCCGTGCCGGTGAAGGTCAGACCCGCCTCGGTCAGCTCGCAGGAACCACCCATCTCGGTGAAGATCTCCCGCAGCGCGTCACCGGGCTGGGTGGTCCGCGCGGGCCAGTCCCGGACCGTCACCCGGCCGCCGGTCACCAGGGCGGCCGCCAGGAACGGCTGCGCGTTCGACAGATCCGGCTCCACGACCAGGTCGCGGCCGCGCAGCGCGGAGGACGCCACCCGCCACACGTCCGGCTCCCCGCCGTGCTCCGGCTCGTCGACCCGCGCGCCGACCGCCCGCAGCATGTCGACCGTCATCCGGATGTGCGGCATCGAGGGCAGCCGCGACCCCACGTGCCGCACCTCCACCCCCTGGTTGAAGCGGGGCGCGGAGAGCAGCAGGGCGCTGACGAACTGGGAGGACGAGGAGGCGTCGATCTCGACCGTGCCGCCGTCCAGGCCCCCGGCGCCGTGCACGGTCATCGGCAGCGCGCCCCGGCCGTCGTCCTCGATCCGGGCGCCGAGCGCGCGCAGCGCGTCGATCACGCCGTGCAGCGGGCGCTCGTGGGAGCGGGGGTCGCCGTCGAAGCGCACCGGTCCGTCGGCGAGCGCCGCGACCGGCGGCAGGAAGCGCATGACCGTGCCGGCGTTGCCGACGTCGACGGTCGCGGGGCCGCGCAGCGGCGCGGGGATGATCCGCCAGGCCTCGCCGGACCCGTCGGGACCCACGCCCTCCTCGATCCGCACGCCGAGGGTACGGAGCGCCTCGGCCATCAGGAGGGTGTCCCGGGAGCGCAGCGGACGGCGCAGCCAGCCGGGCTCGGCGGCCAGCGCGGCGAGCACCAGGGCGCGGTTGGTGACCGACTTCGACCCGGGCACGGTGACGGTCGCGTCGACGGCGCCGCGCGCGTACGGAGCGGGCCAGAGGTCGGTGGACGGGTCGGTGTGCGGGGAAGCTGCTGCGGTCATGCCCTCACTGTACGGGGGCGTCAGAACCGCAGGAGCCAGCGACCGCCGCCGATCAGACAGCAGATCGAGACCGTGTGGAAGAAGATCAGCCACACCCCGGCGGGCACGTGGGTGAGCCGCGCCAGCTGGTCCGCGTCCGAGTCCGGGGCGCCGCCCCGGCGCCGCTTCGCCTGGAGCTCGAAGGCCGGCCGGACGCCGCCCAGGAGCAGGAACCAGACCGCCGCGTAGGCGAAGGTCCCCTGCACGTCGGGCCCGGTGAGGAGGGAGACGAGGAGGAAGGCGGCGCCCGTCACCAGGACGGTGAGGATCCCGTACGCGTTGCGGACCATCACGAGGAGCGCGAGGAGCAGCGCGGTCGCGGCCCACAGCAGCAGCGTGGTCCGGTGGGTGCCGAGCAGCGCCGCGCCGCCGAGGCCGAGGAGCGGGGCCGCGGGATAGCCGGCGGCCAGCGTGAGGACTATCCCGAGGCCGGTCGGGCGGCCCCGGGACACGGTCAGGCCGCTGGTGTCCGAGTGCAGCCGGATCGCTTCCAGGCGGCGGCCGGTGGCCAGGGCGACGATGCCGTGGCCGCCCTCGTGCGCGATGGTGATCGCGTTGCGGGCCGGCAGCCAGAGCCGCCGGAACACGACCAGGGACAGCGCGCAGCCGGCGGTGAACCAGACGATCCACTCGTCCGGGGCGGGCTGGGTGCCGAGGATGTCGTTCATTCGGCGGAAGCTCCTCGGTCGCGGGCGGGATCGTGGCAGTCTGGCACGTATGTGCGGACGGTTTGCATCGAGTCGACGGCCCGAGGACCTCGTGGAGACCTTCGGGGTGGAGCAGTGGGAGCCGGAGGAGACCCTGGCCCCCGACTGGAACGTGGCCCCCACCAAACAGGTCTGGGCCGTTCTGGAGCGTCCTGTGAAGGACGCGGAATCCAAGGAGCCGGTTCGCCAGCTGCGCACCCTGAAGTGGGGGCTCGTCCCGTCCTGGTCGAAGTCCCCGGACGGCGCCGCCCGGATGATCAACGCGCGCTCCGAGACCCTCCACGAGAAGCCCTCCTTCAAGCGGGCCTTCGCCTCCCGCCGCTGCATCATTCCCGCCGACGGCTACTACGAATGGGTGACCGGGACGGCGGAGCGGGACCTGGAGGTCGAGGGGAAGAAGAAGCGGCCGCGCAAGCAGCCGTACTTCGTGACCCCGGCGGACGGCTCGGTCTTCGCGATGGCGGGGCTCTACGAGTTCTGGCGCGACCGGACCCTCCCCGACGACCACCCCTCCTCCTGGTGGGTCACCTGCTCGGTCATCACCACGGAGGCGGAGACCGGGCCGCTGGGCGTGGCCCCGGCCGAGGGGCCCCGCTCGCTCGCCGACATCCACCCCCGGATGCCGCTGATGCTGACCGAGGACCGCTGGGACGCCTGGCTCACCCCGGAGAACAGCGACCTCGAAGAGCTGCGCGGACTGCTCGCCCCGCCGCCGGAGGGCCTGATGCGGGCCTATCCGGTGCCGACGGCCGTCAGCAACGTCCGCAACAACGGCCCCGAACTCCTGACGGAGCTGGAGGGCCCGGAGGTGGGCACGCTCTTCTGACCCGCCTCCTCTTCCGACCCGCCCCCGCGCGGCAGAATGAGGACGTGACCGATGAAGCGACGACCGACGGCGCGACCGACGATGTGACCGGCGGAGCGACCGACGACGTGACCGGCGGAGCGACGCGCCGCGAGACCGTCCCCACCGACGCCGGAGACGCCCGCGTCACCTGGTACGAGCCGGACGGGGGCGCGGAGCCGTGGACCGTCCTCGCCCTCGGCCACGGCGCCGGCGGCGGGATCGAGGCCCGCGACCTCCGGGCCCTCGCCGGGGCGCTGCCCGCCCGGGGCGTGACCGTCGCCCTGGTCGAACAGCCCTGGCGGGTCGCGGGCAAGAAGCTCGCGCCCGCCCCCAAGACCCTCGACACCGCCTGGCGCGGCCTCTGGCCCGCCCTCGCGAAGCCCGGCCTCCCCGTGGTCGCGGGCGGCCGCAGCGCCGGCGCCCGGGTCGCCTGCCGCACCGGCCGCGAACTCGGCGCCACGGCCGTCCTCGCCCTGAGCTTCCCCCTGCACCCCCCGGGCAGGCCCGAGAGGTCCCGCGCCGGCGAACTGCTCGGCACCGGCCTGCCCACCCTCGTGGTCCAGGGCGGCAACGACCCCTTCGGCCGCCCCGAGGAGTACCCGGAAGGCCCGTACGCCCTCGTCGGGATCCCTTACGGGGACCACGGCTTCGCCCTGCCCAAGCGCGCCCCCCTCGGCGCGGACGAGGCCCTCGGGCTCCTCGTGGACGCCGTCGCCGAGTGGCTCGACGCCCTCCGCTGACGCCCTGTCCGCCCCGCCCCCGCACCGGGAATGCCGAGCGGGGGAGCGCTGTTGTTCGGTACGTCGTACGACAGCAGGGAAGAGCAAGAGGAGAGGGAGTCCGTCGCATGGGTTCGACCATCTGCCCGGAGCGCGCGCAGGGCGCTGACCTCGACTGGACGGTGCTGCCCGCGCCCAAGGGCGCCCCGATTCGGGCGGCGGGCGGAGCGGTTCCTCGTCTATCCTCCGAAACGAGCGGGTCCGTCCCCGGGCTCGCCGCCGCGCTGGAGGAGGTGGGTCCGGTCACTGGGACCGACACAGGGACCGACGACGGCCCCGAGGAGACGACCGAGGAGCGCAACGCGCGCTTCGAGCGGGACGCCCTCGGCTACCTCGACCAGATGTACTCGGCCGCGCTCCGCATGACGCGCAACCCCGCGGACGCGGAGGACCTGGTGCAGGAGACGTACGCCAAGGCGTACGGGTCCTTCCACCAGTTCCGCGAGGGCACGAACCTCAAGGCGTGGCTGTACCGGATCCTCACGAACACCTTCATCAACTCGTACCGCAAGAAGCAGCGCGAACCCCAGCGCAGCGCCGCCGAGGAGATCGAGGACTGGCAGCTCGCCCGCGCCGAGTCGCACATGTCGACCGGCCTGCGCTCCGCCGAGTCCCAGGCCCTCGACCACCTTCCCGACTCCGACGTGAAGGAAGCGCTGCAGGCGATCCCCGAGGAGTTCCGCATCGCCGTCTACCTCGCCGATGTCGAGGGCTTTGCGTACAAGGAGATCGCGGACATCATGGGGACACCCATCGGTACGGTGATGTCCCGACTGCACCGGGGCCGCCGCCAGCTGCGCGGAATGCTCGAGGACTACGCCCGCGACCGCGGGCTCGTCCCCGCGGGCGCCGGAGAGTCGTCGAACGATCTGAAAGGCTCGGGCTCATGAGCTGCGGAGAGCCGCACGAGACGGACTGCTCAGAGGTCCTGGACCATCTCTACGAGTTCCTCGACAACGAGATGCCCGACAGCGACTGCACCAAGTTCGAGGTGCACTTCGAGGAGTGCTCCCCGTGCCTGGAGAAGTACGGCCTGGAGCAGGCCGTGAAGAAGCTCGTCAAGCGCTGCTGCGGCAGTGACGACGTCCCCACCGACCTGCGGGCCAAGGTCATGGGCCGGATCGAGCTGATCCGCTCCGGCCTGCCCGCCCCCGAGCAGGACGTCGCGGCGGGCGCGCCCGCGACGCCCGCCCCGCAGGAGTAGCACCGCCCCCGTACGGACGCACGGGCACGGAAGGCCGCCGCGACGCGATCGCGGCGGCCTCCGGCGTAAGTCGGCTTGTATCACCCGAAGGTGCGAATCAGTCGTACCGCGCCGTCCCGGGCCGCCCGACTCGCTAGCGTGACGGGGATGATGGGCGTGAAGGTCATTCCCCCGGCGGCCCGCGTGTACATCGGCTGCGCCCTGCTCGCCGCCGGCGCGTGCGTCCTGCCCGCGCTGCGCCCCGGCGCGCCCTGGGAGACGATCGCGCTCCTCGCCGCCCTGTACGCGCTCTGCGAGCTGCCCGCCCGCTGCCCCCTCATGGGCCGCGCGCTCGGCGGCTCCGTCCCGCTGGGCACCGGCTCCTTCTTTCCCGTCCTCCTCGCCGCCGCGCTGCTCCTGCCGCCCGCCGCCGCCGCGCTCACCGCCCTGCCCGGCAGCCTCCTCGCCCGCGTCGAGGAACCCCCGGCCGCGCCCCGCCGCGCCTGGCGGGCCGCCGCCACGGCCCTCGCCGTCTGGGCCGCCGCCCACGCCGCCGGGGCCCTGGGCGGCCCGGCCGCCCTCGGACACGGCCCGGACGCCCCCGACTTCCCGTACGCGCTGCTGCCCGCCTGCGCCGCCGCCCTCGTCTTCTGCCTGGTCCTGACCGCCCTCGACGGCGGCGTCCGCGCCACCGCCGACGGACTGCCCCCGCGGGCCGCCTGGCGCGGCCTCCTCGGCCGGGCCCTCGCCCCGCACCTCGTGCACGGCCTCGCCGGGCTGATGATGGCCGTCCTGTGGCGCGGCAGCCACGGGCCGGTCGCGGGGCTCTTCGTCCTCCTGCCCATGTACATCTCCTGCTGGGTCTTCGCCCAGTACCACCGCGAGCGCGCCGCCCACCACGCCACCATCCGCGCCCTCGTCCAGGCCGTCGACATCAAGGACCGCTACACCCGGGGCCACAGCGAGCGCGTCGGCCACGCCTCCGTCCTGATCGCCCGCGAACTCGGCATGTCCGGGGACCGGCTCGACGCCGTCCGCTTCGCCGGCATCCTGCACGACGTCGGCAAGCTGGGCGTGCCCACCCGGGTGCTCCGCAAGGACGGCCCGCTCACCCCCGAGGAGCGCCGGGTCATCGAGCTGCACCCCGAGTACGGGCACGAGATCGTCCGGGGCATCGGCTTCCTCGGCGAGGCGCGGGCCGCGATCCTCCACCACCACGAACGCATGGACGGCAGCGGCTACCCCTACGGGCTGCGCGGCGAGCAGATCCCCGAGTTCGCCCGGATGGTCGCCGTCGCCGACGCCTTCGACGCCATGACCTCCAACCGCTCCTACAGCCGCGCCCGGCCGGTGCCGACCGCCGTCGCGGAACTGGAGCGGTGCGCCGGCACCCACTTCGACCCCCGGATGGTCGACGCCCTCGTCCGGGCCCTGGACCGGCACGGCTGGCGGCCCGCCGTCACCGCCGACGAGACCCCGTCCGGCGGAAGCGTCCCCCAGGCCCGCGAAGCCTCCTCCCCCTCCAGGGAGCGCGCGTGAGGCCCGGCGCCCCCACCGTCGGCGCCGTCCGCGCGGCCGCCCTGCTCCTCGGCCTCGCCGCCCTCGGCTCCACCCTCTGGTACGGCGTCGACCAGCCCGGCGAAGCCCTCGCCTTCGGCACCCTCGTCGCCCTCGGGGAGCTGGCCCGCTGGGGCGCCGCCCCCGGCGAGCGGGAGCCCGCGCCGCTCGCCGCCGCCGGAGCCCTCGCGTACGCCCTGCTGGGGGAGAGCGCCGGGAGCGCCACCACCCACGGCGTCCTCCAGATCGTCGCCGTCGTCGCCGCCGCGAGCCTCGCCGGGATCGTCCCCCACCTCGCCCGGGGCCGGGGTCCGGGCCCCGACCACCTCGCCCGCCGTGTCCTCGCCGTCGGCTTCGCCGCCGTCTGCTTCCAGCCCCTCTACAACTCCGGCGCCGTCGTCCGGCACCTCGGCGACGGCCCCCTGTACGTCCTCCTCCTCGGGCTCCTGCTCGTCCTCACCTTCCTGTGGGACGCCGTGCTCGCCGCGCTCCTGCTCCGCGCCCGTACGGGATACCCCTACGGCCCCCTCCTCCGGGACGAGCTGCGCGCCCTCCTCGGCATCGGCTCCGCCGTCTGCGCCACCGGCACCGTCATGGCCCTCGGCGTCGCCGCCGCCGGACTGTGGGCCCTGCCCGTGCTCGCCGTCCCGCTCCTGCTCACCCAGGTCTCCTACCGGCGGTACGAGGCCGTGCGCACCGTCAACCGGCAGACCATCGCCTCCCTCGCCCGGGCGACCGAGGTGGCCGGCTGCACCCCGCCCGGCCACGCCCACCGGGTCGCCGCCCTCAGCGCGGCCGTCGGACGCGAGCTGGGCCTCTCCGGCACCGAGCTGACCGTCCTCGAACACGCGGCGCTCATGCACGACATCGGCCAACTCTCCCTGGTGGACCCGGTCGAGGGCGGTGCCACCGCCCTCCTGCCGACCGAGGAGCAGCGCCGGATCGCCCTCCTGGGCGGCGAGGTCGTCCGCAGGACCGGGGTCCCGGCGGCCGTCGCCGTGATCGTCGAGCGGCAGGCCGACCCGTACCGCGAGCAGCCGCTGCCCGCCCGGATCGTCCGGACCGTGAACGCCTACGACGACCTGGCGAGTGCCGGGCCGGGGAGCGGGGTAGGAGGTGGTCCGGGCGCCGCCCTCGGGGCCCTGGAGCGGCTCCGGCTCGGCACCGCCCGGGACCACCACCCGGACGTCGTCGAGTGCCTGGCCAGGGTCCTGGCCCGGGGCGGGGCGGCTGGGGTGACCCCGGTCGTCCCTGGGTAACCCATGGGTAATGAGCGCGCGTCCGACCGGGCATGGTTGGATGCGAACAAGAGGGTGAAGCGACCGGCAGGCGGGAATCGTGAAGATCTTCGGGAAGGTACGGCATCGGCCCTCCGCCTCGTGGCGGCAGGCCACCGACCGCGCGTTCACGCTGATCGGTGACGGCCGGTACGAGGACGCGGGCGCCCTGCTCACGCGCGCGGCGGACCTGGAGCCCTGGCTCTCCGAGTCCTGGTTCAACCTGGCGCTGCTGCACAAGTTCCGGCACGACTGGGAGCAGGCCCGGGCCGCCGGGCTGCGCGCGGTCGCGCTGCTCGACAAGGAGACCGGCGCCCCCGACTGGTGGAACGTCGGGATCGCCGCCACCGCCCTCCAGGACTGGCCGCTGGCCCGCCGCGCCTGGCAGGCGTACGGGCTGCGGGTGCCCGGGGCCGCCTCGGGCACGGGCGAGCCCGCCGGCATGGAGCTGGGCAGCGCCGCCGTCCGGCTCTCGCCCGAGGGCGAGGCCGAGGTCGTGTGGGGCCGCCGGCTCGACCCGGCCCGGATAGAGGTGCTCTCCATCCCGCTGCCGTCCTCCGGGCGCCGCTGGGGCGAGGTCGTCCTCCACGACGGCGTGCCGAACGGCGAGCGGACCACCACCGCCGGGCCCTCCTACCCGGTCTTCGACGAGATCGAGCTGTGGGCGCCCTCGCCCGTCCCCACCTGGGTGGTCCTCCTGGAGGCCGCCACCGAGGCCGACCGGGACGCCTTGGAGCAGCTGGCCGCCGAGGCGGGCTTCGCCGCCGAGGACTGGTCGTCCTCCGTGCGGCTGCTCTGCCGCGCCTGCTCGGAGTCGACCATGCCGAGCGCCGAGGGCGAGGGCGAGCACTCCGACCCGCACGACCACAGCGAGCCGGGGCACCCCGGGCCGCTCGGCCACCGCTCGCCCGGCGAGCTGTGGGTGCCGGAGCGGGAGTGCGGCATCGCGGCCCCGGCCGGTCTGGTGCGCGGGCTCCTCGACGGCTGGGTGGCGGACAGCCCGGACAGCCGCGAGTGGCGGGATCTCGAAGAGGTCTGCTGAGCGGCCCGTCCCTTCCCCGTAGGCTGTCCTCCGACGGAATCGGGTTTTCAGGAAGGCGCGGCCGGACATGGCGCAGCAGGAGACGGACGAGCAGACGCAGATCAACGACGGCTTCGTCGTGGACACGGAGGACTGCGAGGCGCGTGAGCTCGCCTACCGTGAGCGCGGCACGGCCCGCCCGATCACGGTCGTCGGCAACCCCGTGCTGCACAAGGAGTGCAAGGACGTCACCGAGTTCGGCGACGAGCTCGCGGCGCTGATCGACGACATGTTCGCCAGCCAGAAGGCCGCCGAGGGCGTGGGCCTGGCCGCGAACCAGATCGGCGTGGACCTCAAGGTCTTCGTCTACGACTGCCCGGACGACGAGGGCGTCCGGCACACCGGCGTCGTGGTCAACCCGGTGCTCCAGGAGCTGCCGGCGGACCGCCGCGTCCTGGACGAGTCCAACGAGGGCTGCCTCTCCGTGCCGACCGCCTACGCCGAGCTGGCCCGCCCGGACTACGCCGAGGTCCACGGCCAGGACGCGCGGGGCAACCCGATCAAGGTGCGCGGCACCGGCTACTTCGCCCGCTGCCTCCAGCACGAGACGGACCACCTCTACGGCTACCTGTACATCGACCGCCTCTCCAAGCGGGACCGCAAGGACGCCCTGCGGCAGATGGAGGAGGGCACCCCGCGCTACGAGACGGTCCCGAACGCCTGATCCACGCGCGCGCGTACGCGAAAGGGCCCCGCACTCCGGAGAGTGCGGGGCCTTCGCCGTACCCCGGCGGGGTCGTGCGGTCAGCGCAGCACCCGGAGGACTCGGTCCCGCAGGTCTTCGTCCTCGATCGTGTCGGCGTGGCGCCATGCCGCCGCCGTGACCTCGTCGCTCTGGAGGGCGACGACGTCGGCCGACGTACGGAAGAGGAACCGGAAGTCGAAGTGCCGGTGATCGGGCTCGTCCTTGGCCGGGTTGTCCGGGATGGGGTGGGCGTCGATGTGCACGGGCCGACTTCCGGCCGGGACGACGTCCGAGGCCGCGATCCCGGTTTCCTCGGTCAGCTCGCGCTGTGCGGCGGCGAGGAGAGTGGTGTCGTGGTCCTCGACGTGCCCTCCGGGCAGGAGCCAGCGGTTCAGCGCGAGGTGCTTGATGTGCAGCACTCGGCCGGCGGGGTCGACCAGGATCGCACCGGCGGTGACATGGCCCCGGAACTCCTTACGGCTCGTGAGCTCGGCCCCGGCGTCGAGGAGTTCCGTGAGGACGGAGAGCCGCCGCTTCTCGTCGGGGTGGACTTCCAGGTAGGCATCCAATGTCTCGCGGATGTGATCGGACGTGATGGACATCGGGTGTCTCCTCAGCGGTTGAAGTAGTCCAGCCAGGTCGTGGCGATGGCGGCGCGATCGGCCGGGCGGGTCTCGTGCATTCCGGGACCGAGATCGCCGCGGGCGATCGCGGCGGAGGCGGCGAGCAGTTCGGCTTGGACGAGGAAGATGAACGGCCCTACGCCGGCGCCGTGCAGGAAGTTGACGGCGTTTCCTCCGTTGAGCAGGTAGAAGTAGTGGCCGGTCGTCACATAGCGCGTGACGTGCTCGCCGATGTGAGCACGCTCGTACACGTTGGGCAGCCCGGTGAGTTCCAGCTCGTCCTCACTGCTGGTAACGGTCGCGACGTACGCTCCGTTGCGCAGTCTGGGGAAGTCTTCTCCGCGCAGCGCGAGCGCCCCGGTCGCGCACAGTACGAGCCCGGCCTCGCCGAGCCCCGCCTCGCGGTCACGCGCGACCGTGAAGCCCTGTGCGAGTGCCTGCGTACGGCGTACGGGATCGATGTCGTACACCGTGACCCTGACACCTTGGGCGTGCAGCAGCCGGGCGATGCTCGACCCGAGCTTGCCGAAACCGATCACGAAAGCCGTACGGCCGTGCAGGATGTCGCCTCGGCCGCGCATGAGCGCCTCGGTGGAGAACACGATCGACTGGCCCACGAGGAAGTCCTCGGGGTCCTTGAGGGGCGAGCGTGCCACCGAGACGATCGGGCACGGCGGGTCGACGAGGTTGGAGTAGCGCCGGTGGCCGTTCTCCGTGTCCTCGACGACGCCCAGGATCCGGCCCGAGAAACGGGCGCACAAAGCCTCGATCGACGGAGCGAAGTAACCACCGACGTCGAACAGCACCATCGGGCGCCCGGCGGCGCGCGTGTCGAGGTACCGCACGGCGCGCTCGGGATCGGCGAACAGCTCCCGCGACAGCTTGTCGCACACGTGCCCGTCGCCCTCGACCCGGCGCAGCGCTTCGGTGTGCACGGACTTCGGTTTAGGCAGTACCGCGCGGACCTCGGTCATGGCGGCCACGCCCCGGACGAAGGCCGGGCGCTCCGGCAGCAGGTGGGTGATCAGTAAGGAGGCGGGGCGCTCGGTGGGTGCGAAGAGGGAGGCTATCCGGTCGAAGTAGGCGTCCAGCCGAGCGCGCTCGAAGGTCTCCATCACCGATCGCCTCCCCGGACGGACGCGACCTTGAAGCTGCTCCAGACGGTCTTGCCGACGACGTGCTCGTCGACACCGAAGTCGTCGGCCAGAGCCGAGACCAGCCGAAGCCCCCGGCCACCGCAATCGTCCGTTCCCCCCTTGTACGACCCTCGGATGCCCTCCGCCGCTGTCACGCAGCTCGATGCGAACCGTCAGGTCGTCCGCCGTCATCCGCAGACAGAACTCACGCCCTGCCGGGACCCCGTGCAGCAGGGCGTTGGTGGCGAGTTCGGAGACGCAGAGACGGATCTCCTCCCGACGGTCCGTGATCCCCCACTCCGCCAGAGCTTCGAGCGCGAAGGCCCGCGCCGCCGGAACCGAGCTGCGCGCACGAGGGAACCGTCGCTGCCACGACAAAGCCATGGTGACCACCACCTTGATCCTGGGCTGTACGAGCTCCAGCTCCGTATCGCTATTCGCGAAAAGCAGTAAGGATGTCATTCCGGGGCCCTGGGAAGCGCGTCGCTTAACGTGCAAAGCAGCAAGGTCGAACAAGGCGGTCGCACGGGAGGACGTCGTGAGCGAGAAGGCCTGGATCAGCACTTCTGTGCCGTACCTGACGCCGCAGAACGGCGAGGGGCAGTCCGACGCCTGGGCTGCCGAAGCCACCGCCCGGGGCGGTACGGGAAGTCAGCGCATCGTTCACGCCGGTGAGGTGCCGGCCCCGAGCGCCGTCGCATCTCTGCTCGGCCTGGCCGACGGGGTACCGGTCGTCGTACGGCGCCGAGTCATCGAATTCGACGGTGAACCATGCGAGTTGACCGACACCTATTACCCTGCGTCCATCGCACGGGGCACCCGGCTGGCCGAGACGCTCAAGATCCGGGGAGGTGCCGTCGCACTGCTCGCCGAACTCGGCCACGTCGGCGTCCGCGTCCGTGAGGACGTGAGCGCACGGATGCCCAACGCCGACGAGCGGGAAGCACTGCGAATGGAACGTGACGAGCCGGTGCTCCGACTCGCGAGGGTGACTCTCGACGACCGGGACCGGCCCATCCAGGTCGACATGATGACCATGCCCGCGCATCGGCAGCGGCTCCGCTACGAGATCACGATCGGATGACCGTGCCCGACATCGAAGACCGGCGCTCACTGCACGAACGGATCGCCGCCGACCTGCGCGACGAGATCATGAGCGGAGATCTCGCGCCCGGCGCCAAACTGCCGTCCACGGTGCACCTCAAAGCCCGGTTCGACGCCTCCAGCGCCACCGTGCAGAAGGCACTGCAACTCCTCAAGGAGGAGGGACTGGTCATCGGTCGTGCGGGTGCCTCGGTCACCGTCCGGGAGCATCGCCAGCGGACCGTGCGCCCTTCCGCCTTCATGGCCCCGGCCGCTGCCGGGGAACCGTACCGGTGGCTCACCGAAGCCGCGCGGCTCGGCACGAGACCGCACAGCACCCTGCTGGAAGTCGCCGAGACCAGGCCCCCGGCCGACGTCTCCGCCGCCTTGCGCCTGGAAGACGGCGAAACCGCACTCCTGCGCCGTCAGGTGCTCTCGCTCGACGGGGAGCCGGCCGAACTCGTCACGTCCTACTACCCCTTGGACATCGCCCGTGCCACCCCTCTCATGGAGAGCCGCAAGATCAAGGGCGGTACACCGACACTCCTCGCCGCCCTGGGCTTCCCGCCCCGGCTCAGCGTCGACCGGGTCTCCGCGCGCGTCCCCACCCAGGACCAGTACCGGGCCCTGAAGCTGCCGAGCGACCTCCCCGTGCTTCGTACGCTTCGTGTCGTCCACAGCGACGACGAACGACCCATCGAAGTCACCGTCATGGTCAAGGCCGGACACCTCTACGAGGTGCAGTACGCATTCACACCGGAGTGACATCCCAGTACGAGAGGGGGCCCCGCACTCGACCGATTGCGGGGCCCCCTCTCGTCATGTCTGGGTCTAGAAGTCCTCGTCCAGGTCCACCGAGCCCTCGACCGCCACCTGGTAGGCGGACGGGCGGCGCTCGAAGAAGTTGGTCAGCTCCTGGACGCCCTGGAGCTCCATGAAGGAGAACGGGTTCTCCGAGCCGTACACCGGGGCGAAGCCGAGGCGCTGGAGGCGCTGGTCGGCGACGCACTGGAGGTACTCGCGCATCGACTCGGTGTTCATGCCCGGCAGGCCGTCGCCGCACAGGTCGCGGCCGAACTGCAGCTCCGCCTCGACGGCCTCCTTCAGCATGTCGGTGACCTGCTGCTGGAGCTGGTCGTCGAAGAGCTCCGGCTCCTCCTTGCGGACGGTGTCCACGACCTCGAAGGCGAAGTTCATGTGCATCGTCTCGTCGCGGAAGACCCAGTTGGTGCCGGTCGCCAGGCCGTGCAGCAGGCCCCGGGACCGGAACCAGTACACGTAGGCGAAGGCGCCGTAGAAGAACAGGCCCTCGATGCACGCGGCGAAGCAGATCAGGTTGAGCAGGAAGCGGCGGCGGTCGGCGGCCGTCTCCAGGCGCTCGATCTTCTCGACCGAGTCCATCCACTTGAAGCAGAACTGCGCCTTCTCGCGGATGGAGGGGATCTCCTCGACCGCGTCGAACGCGGCGGCGCGGTCGTCCGGATCGGGCAGGTAGGTGTCGAGCAGCGTCAGGTAGAACTGGACGTGCACGGCCTCCTCGAAGAGCTGCCGGCTCAGGTAGAGCCGCGCCTCGGGGGAGTTGATGTGCTTGTAGAGCGTCAGGACCAGGTTGTTCGAGACGATCGAGTCGCCCGTCGCGAAGAACGCGACCAGACGGCCGATCATGTGCTGCTCGGCCGGGGTCAGCTTGGCGAGGTCGGCGACGTCCGAGTGGAGGTCGACCTCCTCGACGGTCCAGGTGTTCTTGATCGCGTCCCGGTAGCGCTCGTAGAAGTCCGGGTAGCGCATGGGACGCAGGGTGAGTTCGAAGCCCGGGTCGAGCAGGTTCTTCTCGGTGTTCGGGGTGGACATTACTGGCAGGCCTCGCAGGACTCGGGGTTTTCCAGGGAGCAGGCGACCGCGTCGGGGTCGGCGACCTGCTGGACGGGGATGGGCGCGGCGGCTGCCGTCGACGCCTGGGCGGCGCGGGCGATCCGGGTCGCCGGGCGGGAGCGCAGGTAGTACGTCGTCTTCAGGCCCTGCTTCCAGGCGTACGCGTACATCGACGACAGCTTGCCGATGGTGGGCGTCTCCAGGAACAGGTTCAGCGACTGCGACTGGTCCAGGAACGGGGTGCGGGCGGCGGCCATGTCGATCAGGCCGCGCTGCGGGATCTCCCAGGCCGTGCGGTACAGGTCGCGCACCTCGGCCGGGACCCAGGTGAAGCCCTGCACCGAGCCGTTGGAGTCGCGCAGCGCCTCGCGGGTCTGCGCGTCCCACACGCCGAGCTTCTTCAGCTCGTCCACCAGGTACGAGTTGACCTGGAGGAACTCGCCCGACAGCGTCTCGCGCTTGAACAGGTTGGAGACCTGCGGCTCGATGCACTCGTACACGCCGGCGATCGAGGCGATCGTCGCGGTCGGCGCGATGGCGAGGAGCAGGGAGTTGCGCATCCCGACGGCGGCGATCCGCTCGCGCAGCGCGGACCAGCGCTCCGGCCAGTTCAGCTCGACGTCGTAGTGGTCGGGGTGCAGCACGCCGCGGGCCGCGCGGGTCTTCTCCCAGGCCGGGAGCGGGCCGTTGCGCTCGGCCAGGTCGGCGGAGGCCTCGTACGCGGCGAGCATGATCCGCTCGGCGATCCGGGTGGAGAGCGCCCGCGCCTCGGGGGAGTCGAAGGGCAGCTTCAGCTGGAAGAAGACGTCCTGGAGGCCCATGGCGCCCAGGCCGACCGGACGCCAGCGGGAGTTGGAGCGGCCCGCCTGCTCGGTCGGGTAGAAGTTGATGTCGACGACCCGGTCGAGGAAGGTGACGGCCGTGCGGACGGTCGCGTCCAGGCGCTCCCAGTCGATGTCCGAACCGACCACGAACGCGCCGAGGTTGACCGAGCCCAGGTTGCAGACCGCGGTCTCGCCGTCGTCGGTGACCTCCAGGATCTCCGTGCAGAGGTTGGAGGAGTGGACGGTGTGGCCGGGCTCGGCGGTCTGGTTGGCCGTCCGGTTCGAGGCGTCCTTGAAGGTCATCCAGCCGTTGCCGGTCTGGGCCAGGGTCCGCATCATCCGGCCGTACAGGTCGCGGGCCGGCATCGTCTTGCGGGCCAGGCCGGCCGCCTCGGCCTTGCGGTAGGCGGCGTCGAACTCCTCGCCCCACAGGTCCACGAGCTCGGGCACGTCCGAGGGGGAGAACAGCGACCACTCGGCGTCGGCGTTCACGCGGCGCATGAACTCGTCCGGGATCCAGTGCGCCAGGTTCAGGTTGTGCGTGCGGCGCTGGTCCTCGCCCGTGTTGTCGCGGAGCTCCAGGAACTCCTCGATGTCCGCGTGCCAGGTCTCCAGGTAGACGGCGGCGGCGCCCTTGCGGCGGCCGCCCTGGTTCACGGCGGCGACGGAGGCGTCGAGGGTCTTCAGGAACGGCACGATGCCGTTGGAGTGCCCGTTGGTGCCGCGGATCAGCGAACCGCGGGCGCGGATGCGGGAGTACGAGAGGCCGATGCCGCCCGCGTGCTTCGAGAGGCGCGCGACCTGGTGGTAGCGGTCGTAGATGGAGTCCAGCTCGTCCTGCGGGGAGTCCAGGAGGTAGCAGGAGGACATCTGCGGGTGGCGGGTGCCGGAGTTGAAGAGCGTGGGGGAGGACGGCAGGTAGTCCAGTCGGCTCATCAGGCGGTACAGCGCGGCCACCTCGTCGAGCGCGCGGACGCTCTCGTCCTCGGCCAGGCCGCAGGCCACGCGCAGCATGAAGTGCTGCGGGGTCTCGATCACCTTGCGGGTGATCGGGTGGCGCAGCAGGTAGCGCGAGTAGAGGGTGCGCAGGCCGAAGTAGCCGAAGCGGTCGTCGCCGGCCCGGTCGATCGTGGCGTCGAGGCGGTCGGCGTGCAGCGCGACGAACTCGGCGGTGCGGTCGGCGATCAGGCCCTCGTGGTGCCCGACGGCGACCGAGGAGGAGAAGTTCACCGAGCCCTGGGAGGCGGCCTCGTCCGCGATGGTGATGGTGAGGAGCCGGGCGGCGAGCCGGGAGTACGCCGGGTCCTCGGCGATCAGGCCGGCGGCCGCCTCGGTGGCCAGCTCGCGCAGCTCCGCCTCGTCCGCGGCGGCGCTGCGGCCGCGGAGCGCGGCGGCGGCGACCCGGCCGGGGTCGGTGTCGGGGAGATCGGCGGTGAGGTCGGTCAGGGTCCGCAGCAGTACGGTCCCGGGGCCGTCGCTCTCGACCGCGGAAGCCTCGGCCGAAGCCGGATCGGCGGGCGCGATGGTCACGTGGGGGCTCTCCCTCGCTCGGCTCGGGGCCTCGGCGGGGGAAGGGCGGACGGGCGGGCGTCCACGCACGACGCACCGCGTCCACCGGCCCACTCCGCGAGGCCCGGACGTCTGTGGCACCCGGAACGGAAGGACCGGGCGCGCTGTCGGCAGGTGTTCGGACTCACTCCGGACGAAACCGCACGAAGTACACCGTTGCGGGACAGTTCCGGATTCGCGCCGGATTCCCCTGCGTCGACAGCGAGGACGAGCATACATGTGGGGGGCGCCGCTCGTGGCACCCCCCACATGTTGTGTCGCCCCCTGGACGGGACTTGGGCTCAGAACTCCAGGGAGTAGGTGCGCAGAGAGTGATCGGGGATCGGCTCCCAGTCCCGGTGAGGGGTGCGGACGAAGCCCATCCGCTCGTAGATCCGGTGCGCCGCGACCATCTCCGCGCCCGTGGAGAGCACGATCCTGGCGCACCCCGGGAGGGCCCTCGCCCGGTCGACACAGGCCCGTACGAGCGCCTCCCCGACGCCCCGGCCGCGGGCCTCCCGGGCGACCGCGAGCATCCGGAACTCGGCCTCGCCGGGCACGGCGATGTCGGCCCACGGGGTGCCGCCGCGGGCGAAGGTCACCCCGCCGACGATCCGCCCCGCCGCGTCCCCGGTGTCCTCCGCGACGAGGACCTCGCTCTCCCGGGCCCGGCGCGCCGTGTCCCGCAGCACCGCCAGGTAGGAGTCGTCCGCCCCGTGCGCCAGCAGCCCGTCGTCCAGATAGGTGCGCCCGGTCAGCTCGCCGAGCACCTCGTACTCCTCGGGCCGTACCGCCCTGATCGTGAAGTCCATGGGGGAAAGTGTGCCCGCCGGGAACGCGACGGGGCCCGGGGCCTCCTGGCGGAGGTCCCGGGCCCTGCGTGCCGGTGGCGTCAGTGGGTGGGGACGGTGACCTTCTCCATCTCGGTCTTCACGCCCGGGTCGCCGGCGTCGGCCGTGTAGTCCGACGGGGAGGTCTCGTCGATGCCCTCGGGGGCCTTGACGGCCTTGAGGACGAAGGTGAGGACGACGGTGACCAGGACGTTGAGGACGAAGGCGGTGAGGCCGATGTAGCCGATCTCGCCGATGCCCGGGATCTCGGCGGAGGAGCCGCCGAAGTGCTTCTGGGTCGGGCTGGCGACGCCGTACGCGGCGGCCGTGCCGTAGACCATGCCGACGGCCCAGCCGGCGAGCAGCGCCCAGCGGTGGAACCAGCGGGTGAACAGGCCGCCGACCAGGGCCGGGAAGGTCTGCAGGATCCAGATGCCGCCGAGCAGCTGGAAGTTGATCGCGACCGTCTTGTCCATGGTGAGGACGAAGGCCAGGGCGCCGACCTTCACCAGGAGCGAGACGATCTTGGAGACCTTGGTCTCCTGCGCCGGGGTCGCGTCCTTCTTGATGAAGTCCTTGTAAATGTTTCTGGTGAAGAGGTTGGCGGCGGCGATCGACATGATCGCGGCCGGGACGAGCGCGCCGATGCCGATCGCGGCGAACGCGACGCCCGCGAACCAGTCCGGGAACATGGTCTCGAAGAGCTGCGGGATGGCGAGCTGGCTGTTTCCGACCTTGATTCCAGCGGCGATCGCCATGAAGCCCAGCAGCGCGAGCAGGCCCAGCATCAGGGAGTACAGCGGCAGGATCGTGGTGTTGCGGCGGATGACCTCGCGGCTCCGGGACGACAGCGTCGCCGTGATGGAGTGCGGGTACATGAAGAGCGCCAGCGCGGAGCCGAGGGCCAGGGTCGCGTACGTCCACTGGCCGGCCTCGCCGGGCACGAGCGCGCCGCGCGGCTTGTGGGTATCAGGGTTGGTCTGTGCGTACGCCTCGCTCGCCCTGGCGAAGATCTCGTCGAAGCCGCCCAGCTTGATCGGGATGTAGATGATCGCCACCGCGATGACGATGTAGATCAGGGTGTCCTTGACGAAGGCGATGAGCGCGGGGGCGCGCAGGCCGGAGGAGTACGTGTAGGCCGCGAGGACGCCGAAGGCGATGAGCAGCGGCAGGTCCTTGACGAACCAGTGGGTGGTCTCGCCGCCGCCGACGCCCATCACGTCCAGGACGGCCTGGATGCCGACCAGCTGGAGCGCGATGTACGGCATGGTGGCGAGGATGCCGGTGACCGCCACCGCGAGCGACAGGCCCTTGGAGCCGAAGCGGCCCCGGACGAAGTCGGAGGTGGTCACGTACCCGTGCTTGTGCGAGACCGACCACAGACGGGGCAGGAAGGTGAAGATCAGCGGGTAGACGAGGATCGTGTAGGGGACGGCGAAGAAGCCCGCCGCACCCGCCGCGTAGATGGCCGCCGGGACGGCGACGAAGGTGTACGCGGTGTAGAGGTCGCCGCCGAGCAGGAACCAGGTCACCCAGGTGCCGAAGGACCGGCCGCCCAGACCCCACTCGTCGAGGCTGTTCTCGTTCTCGGCCTTGCGCCAGCGCGAGGCCAGGAAGCCCATGACCGTCACGGCCAGGAAGAAGAAGACGAAGACGCCGAGCGCCACGCCGTTCACGCCGTCCTTCATCGCGCGTCACCCCCCTTGCGGGACCGCTGGTCCCGCTGCCACAGCTTGTACGCGACCATGGTGAGCGCGGTGGAGACCAGCACCCAGAGCATCTGGTACCAGTAGAAGAAGGGGATGCCGGCGAAGAGGGGTTCGGTCTTCGCGTAGGAGCTCACCCAGAGCATCGCCACGAACGGGGCGACGAGACAGAGCGCGATCACCACCCGCAGGGGGGTGATGGTCGGTTGTTTCCCTTGTGCCACTTCTGACATGGCGATTCCGTCCCCTCGCTGATCACCTCGGTAATGCTGGGGAAATCTAGGGGACGCGTCCGCTTCATGGAACCCCTGTCCGCATAACGGATGCGATTTGTCAGAACCGGCCCTCTTTGGTCTCCCGCGGTGCCGTGGGAAGGGAATACGACATTCCCGGAAACGCGGAACGGCCGCACCCGTCGGGGGGTGCGGCCGTCGTCCGGGAGCCCTCGCGGCGGCTCAGCCGTTGGGGCGCTTGAGGCGGGCCACGAACTTGTACCGGTCGCCGCGGTAGACGGACCGCACCCACTCCACCGGCTCGCCCTGCGCGTCCAGCGAGTGGCGGGAGAGCATCAGCATCGGCAGGCCCACGTCCGTACCGAGCAGCCCGGCCTCGCGCGGGGTGGCGAGGGAGGTCTCGATGGTCTCCTCGGCCTCGGCGAGGTGCACGTCGTAGACCTCGGCGAGCGCGGTGTAGAGCGAGGTGTACTTCACGAGCGAGCGGCGCAGGGCCGGGAAGCGCTTCGCCGACAGGTGGGTGGTCTCGATCGCCATCGGCTCCCCGCTGGCGAGCCGCAGGCGCTCGATGCGGAGCACCCGGCCGCCGGCCGAGATGTCGAGCAGTCCGGCGAGGGTGTCGTCGGCGGTGACGTAGCCGATGTCGAGGAGCTGGGAGGTGGGCTCCAGGCCCTGGGCGCGCATGTCCTCGGTGTACGAGGTGAGTTGCAGCGCCTGGGAGACCTTGGGCTTGGCGACGAAGGTGCCCTTGCCCTGGATGCGCTCCAGGCGCCCCTCGACGACCAGCTCCTGGAGCGCCTGGCGCACGGTGGTGCGGGAGGTGTCGA
Source organism: Streptomyces sp. NPDC098101 (assembly GCF_044760185.1). NCBI lineage: Bacteria > Bacillati > Actinomycetota > Actinomycetes > Kitasatosporales > Streptomycetaceae > Streptomyces > Streptomyces sp. NPDC098101. The sequence goes on from NZ_JBIWAS010000003.1 coordinate 914,358, forward strand.
ACTCGGCGGCGAGCGTCCGCTCCGGCGGGACCGGCGTGCCGGGCGGCAGCGTCTCGGTCATGTCGAGCAAGTGCCGCTTCAGCCGGTAGTACTTGGGCACGCGCGCGGTACGGGTGGGCGTCCCGCTCTCTGTCTCCGTGCTGCCCGCGTCCGTGGCCATGGCCTGCCTTCCCGACTCCTGTGCTGTTGCCGTCACCGGCTCCTCCGTCTGTCGCGGCTCACATGGTGGCACGCTTCATGTGCCTCCACGGTTTCTCCTGCCGATATGTGCCGGTTCGGCGAGGAGGAGTCGTCCCCTGCTTCTTATACACCGTGATATCCCCCGTTGGTCTAGGCCATTCCGGCGAGAGGTGAGAGGCTTCTTCCGGCGGAACAGGAGGTCCCCTCCGCTCCGCCGGGGGTGCGTGCGGCGTCTCCGGAAGGGCGGCGACTGGCGTGAATCCTGCGGTCGTGGCCGGACGTCGACCAGGTGTCGGTCCGATAACGGACGCCCTTACCCGTCTTGCGCACCCTTGACACCCAAAAAGGTCTAGGCCAAGCTCCGAGTACTGGTCTAAACCATTAAAGACCAGGTCCCAGCCCCACGAGCATTACCCGACGTATGTCTTCGCGCGGTGGGCAGGGGGGTTGCAGGCATCCCTGAGGAGGGTGGCGTGAAGCGCAAGCTCATCGCGGCGATCGGCGTCGCGGGCATGATGGTCTCCATCGCTGCATGTGGTTCCGACAGCGACAAGGCCAAGGACGGCGACAAGGGCACGGCCGGGGGCGACAAGACCCTGACCGTCTGGGTGATGGACGGTTCCGCTCCCCAGGAGTGGATCGACGGGGTCAACAAGGAGTTCGAGGCCTCGCACCCCGGCGTCAAGGTCAAGGTCGAGACGCAGCAGTGGACCGACATCCAGACCAAGGTCACCACGGCCCTCTCCGAGAACACCCCGCCGGACGTCCTGGAGATCGGCAACACCCAGACCACGGGTTACGCCGCTTCCGGCGGTCTCGCCGACCTCAGCGGTGACAAGGACAAGCTCGGCTACGCCAACTGGAGCGAGGGCATCAAGCCCTCGGCCGAGCTGGAGGGCAAGCTCTACGCCGCTCCGTGGTGGGCCGCCAACCGCGCGGTGATCTACGACAAGGCCGCCTTCAAGAAGGCGGGCGTCACCCCGCCGAAGACCCGCGCCGAGTGGATCGACGGTCTCAAGAAGCTCAAGGCCGCGGACCCGAAGTCCCAGCCGCTCTACCTGCCCGGTCAGAGCTGGTACGTCTTCGCCGGCTTCCTGTGGGACGAGGGCGGCGACCTCGCCACCAAGGACGGCGACAAGTGGAAGGGCGGTCTCGGGACCGCGGAGGCCGCTTCGGCCATCAACTTCTACAAGGAGCTGCAGTCCTACTCGACCGCTCCGAAGGACAAGGACGAGGCGACCCCGCAGCAGTCCACCGACATCGTCCCCAAGGGCGGCGTGTCGTCCTGGATCGGTCTCGGCTGGGAGGCCGGCGGCGCGATCGACGCCATCAAGAAGGCCGGCAAGACGGCCGACTTCGGCTACTTCCCGATCCCGGGCAAGACCGCCGACAAGCCGGGCTCCGTCTTCTTCGGCGGCTCCAACCTCGCCGTCGCCGAGCGTTCGCAGAACAAGGACCTCGCGAAGGAGTGGCTGGCCCTCGCCACCAACAAGAAGGGGATGCAGGCCTACGGCACCGCGGTCAAGGGCGGCATCGTCCCGAACGACCCGTCCGCGCAGATCCAGCCCGAGGCCGGCTCCTTCGCCGAGGCGATGGTGAAGTCCGCGAGCAGCGGTCGCATCACCCCGATCACCGAGGGCTGGGCCAACGTCGAGACCGAGCCCAACCCGATCAAGGGCTACATGACCAAGGTCCTGAAGGGCGAGGACCCGAAGAAGGCCGGCGAGGAAGCCGACAAGGTCATCGCCGAGCGCCTCAACCAGTAGCGGTAACCACCCCGGTGGCGCGGCCGGATCGTACCGGCCGCGCCATTCGGTCATAGCAGTGAACAGCGGCCCGCTCCCCCCGGGCCGCGCCCCGGTGGGCGCGGGAGCCCCAGAACCGCGAGGAAGAAGACCATGACCGTGGACTCCCAGGGGACGGCCAGCGCCGTTCCTCAGGACGCGCCCGGGAGGGCGGCAGGGAAGTCGCAGACTCCGCCACCCCCTTCCGGCGCGAAGGAATCCCTTCGGCCTCCGCGTGGCAGGCGCTCCCTGCCCAGCGGGCTGCTGCCGTACCTGCTCGTCACGCCCGCCCTGCTCTCCATGGCGGTGCTGCTGCTCTACCCGCTGTTCCGCAACGTGGTCCTCTCCTTCCAGGGGGTCAACAAGCGGGAGATGATCCGGCGCGAGACGCCCTGGGTCGGCTTCGAGAACTACACCAAGCTGCTGAGCGACCCCGACTTCTGGAACGTCGTCGTCCGGTCGCTCGTCGTCACCGCCGTCAACGTCGCCCTCGTCATGCTGTTCGGCACGCTGATCGGCATGTTGCTCAACCGCCTCGGCAAGAAGATGCGGTTCGTGCTCTCCCTGGCGCTGATGTTCGCCTGGGCCATGCCGATCGTCGCCTCGGTCACCGTCTTCCGGTGGCTCTTCGACGAGCAGTTCGGCGTCGCCAACTGGCTGATGCGGTCGATCGGCTTCTCCGGCTACGACCAGCACAACTGGTTCGAGACCGGCTTCTCCACCTTCGTCATCGTGACGATCCTGCTCGTCTGGGGCTCGATCCCCTTCGTGGCCCTCAACATGTACGCCGCCCTGACCACGGTCGGGTCCGAGCTGTACGAGGCCGCCAAGATGGACGGCGCGAGCGGCTGGCGCACCTTCTGGTCCGTGGTCTTCCCGAACCTGAAGCCGTTCTTCATGATCACCACGTTCCTGGAGATCATCTGGATCTTCAAGGCCTTCACCCAGGTCTACGCCATGAACCAGGGCGGCCCCGACCGCTCCTCCGAGACCCTGCCGGTCTTCGCCTACATCGAGGGCATGGGCCAGCAGCACTACGGCCTCGCGGCCGCCATCTCGATCCTCACCATCGTGATGCTGCTCGTGGCCATGTCCTTCTACTTCCGCCTGATCCTGAAGCAGGAGGACGAGCAGTGAGCACCACGACCCCGACCCCCCAGAAGCTGCGGACCCGCAGCCCGCTCCGGCCGGCGACGGTGGCGAAGAACCTCGCCGCCCTCGTGGTCGCCGTGGTCTTCGTCTTCCCCGTCTACTGGATGTTCTCGTCCTCGCTGAAGCCGCAGAGCGAGATCCTGACCAAGGATCCCGTCTTCTTCTTCACGCCGACCTTCGAGAACTACTCGACGGCCACCGGTGTCGACCTGTTCTGGACCTACGCCACGAACAGCCTGATCGTCACCGCCAGCGCCGTCCTCCTGGCCCTCCTCGTCGCCCTGGCCGCGAGCTTCGCGATCGCCCGCATGAAGTTCAAGGGCCGCAAGGGCATCGTCCTGATCGTGATGATGGCGCAGATGGCCCCCTGGGAGGTCATGGTCATCGCGATGTACATGATCGCCCGCGACAACGACATGCTGAACAGCATCCCGCTGCTCACGGCGATCTACTTCGTGATGGTCCTGCCCTTCACCATCTGGACCCTGCGCGGCTTCATCGCCGCCGTCCCGGTCGAGCTGGAGGAGGCCGCGCAGATCGACGGCTGCACCCGCGGCCAGGCCTTCCGCAAGGTGATCTTCCCGCTGCTCGCCCCCGGCCTGATGTCGACCTCGCTCTTCGGCTTCATCACCGCCTGGAACGAGTTCGCGATGGTCCTCGTCCTGAACAAGGACAAGACGGACCAGACCCTCACGCTCTGGCTGACCCAGTTCCAGACCGCCTTCGGCAACGACTGGGGCGCCACCATGGCCGCCTCGACCCTCTTCGCGCTCCCCGTGCTCGTCGTCTTCATCTTCCTCCAGCGCAAGGCCGTCGGCGGCATGACCGCCGGCGCGGTGAAGGGATAACGGGTCTCATGACCACTCTCGTACACGCCTCGGACACGCTCACCCGCGACGCGCTCACGGTCCTCCAGCCCGGCTTCGTCGGCACCACCGCCCCCGACTGGCTGCTCCGCCGCATCGGCGAGGGCCTGTCGTCGGTCGGCCTCTTCGGCCGGAACATCGTCACCCCCGAGCAGCTCACCGCGCTCACCGCGCAGCTGAGGGCCGAGCGGGACGACGTCCTCGTCGCCATCGACGAGGAGGGCGGCGACGTCACCCGCCTGGAGGTCAAGCAGGGCTCGTCCTTCCCCGGCAACTACGCCCTCGGCAGCGTCGACGACGTCGAGCTCACCCGGGCCGTGGCCCGCGAGCTCGGCCGCCGGCTCGCGCAGTGCGGGGTGGACCTCAACTGGGCCCCCTCCGCCGACGTCAACTCCAACGCCGAGAACCCGGTCATCGGCGTCCGGTCCTTCGGACCCGACCCGGACCTGGTCGCCCGGCACACCGTGGCGTACGTCGACGGCCTCCAGGGCGTCGGGGTCGCGGCCTGCACGAAGCACTTCCCCGGACACGGCGACACGAACGTGGACTCCCACGACGCGCTGCCCCGGATCGATGTGGACCTCGCCACACTGCACGCCCGTGAGCTGGTACCTTTCCGCGCGGCCGTCGCCGCGGGTACCAAAGCGGTCATGAGCGCGCATATCCTTCTGTCCGCGCTCGACCCGCACCGCCCGGCCACCCTGAGCCCGCAGATCCTCACCGGTCTGCTGCGCCAGGAGCTGGGCTTCGAGGGGCTGATCGTCACCGACGGCATGGAGATGCAGGCCGTCTCGGCGACGTACGGCATCGAGCGCGGATCCGTCCTCGCCATCGCCGCGGGCGCCGACGCCATCTGCGTCGGCGGCGGGCTGTGCGACGAGGACACCGTGCTGCGACTGCGCGACGCGCTCGTCAACGCGGTACGGACCGGTGAACTGCCCGAGGAGCGGCTGGCCGACGCCGCGGCGCGCGTGCGCGCCCTGGCGGCCTGGACCCAGGCGCACCGGGTCAGGGGGGCTGGATCGGTGCCGGGCGCGGCAGTGCAGGAGGGGACCGCGCCCGGCGCCGACATCGGACTCGTCGCCGCCCGCCGGGCCCTGAAGGTGACCCGCGGGGAGCGCCCGTACACGCCGATCACCGGCGCCCCGTACGTGGCCTCCTTCACCCCGGTCGCGAACTTCGCGGTCGGTGACGAGACCCCCTGGGGGATCGCCGCGGAGCTGGAGCGCCTGCTGCCCGGCACGGAGACCGGCTCGTACGACGAGTCCTCCGCCGAGTCCGTCCTCGCCGCCGCGGGGGAGCGGCGCGTGGTGGCGGTCGTACGCGACCTCCACCGGCACCCGTGGATGATCCGGGCCCTCGACGGCCTCCTCGCGGCCCGCCCCGACACCGTCGTGGTCGAGATGGGCCTCAACGAGGCGGAGCCCCGCGGGGCCCTGCACATCGCCACGCACGGCGCGGCCCGGGTCTGCGGCCGCGCGGCCGCCGAGGCCGTCGTCGGAACCGGCGCCTGACGGCCGCCCGCACCCGTCCCGTACGAAGGGGCCCGGCACCTGGAGACAGGTGCCGGGCCCCTTCGCGCCGTCGCCGCCGGGGGTTCCGGGCGGCTCAGATGCCCTGCCAGGCCGGCTTGGCGGCGAAGGTGTGGCGGAAGTAGTCCGCGAGCTTCAGCTTGGAGGCGGCGGCCTCGTCCACGACGACCGTGGCGTGCGGGTGCAGCTGGAGCGCGGAGGCCGGCACGAGCGCCGCCACCGGGCCCTCGACGGTCTGCGCCACGGCCTCGGCCTTGCCCTCGCCGGTGGCGAGCAGCACCAGGTGGCGGGCCTCCAGGATGGTGCCGATGCCCTGGGTGATGACGTGGTGCGGCACCTGCTCGATGTCGTTGTCGAAGAAGCGCGCGTTGTCCACCCGGGTCTGCTCGGTGAGCGTCTTGATCCGGGTCCGAGAGGCGAGCGAGGAGCACGGCTCGTTGAAGCCGATGTGCCCGTCGGTGCCGATGCCGAGGATCTGGAGGTCCACGCCGCCGGCCTCGCGCAGGGCCCGGTCGTACTCCTCGCAGGCCGCCTGGACGTCCTCGGCGGAGCCGTCGGGCCCCATGAAGGCCTCCGGGGAGAGCCCGAGCGGCTCGACGACCTGCCGGAGCACGGTGGAGCGGTACGACTCCGGGTGCCCGGCGGGGAGGCCGACGTACTCGTCCAGCTGCGCGATCCGGGCCCGCGAGGCGTCCACCGAGCCCGCCCGCACCTGGGCGGTCAGGGCGTCGTAGATGGGCAGCGGAGTCGAACCGGTGGCCACGCCGAGCAGCGCGTCGGGCTTGCGGCGCAGGAGGTCGGCGATGCCGTCCGCGATCAGCTCGCCGCCCGCCTTGGCGTCCTTGACGATGACAACTTCCACGCTGTGCCTGCCGATCTGGTGAGGGGCTGGGAAGGGGTCCGGTGGTATAGACCAATCTAAGGTCAAATCTAGCAGAGGAGGGGCTTCCGTCCCATGCCGTTCCGCCCCCCGGACGGCCCCGCTCCCATCGTCTGCCGCACCGGCCCCCTCAGCCACTCGGCCCCCGGGCTCGGGCCCCGGATCAGGGCGCGCCCGGCTGATGAAAGCCACGGAACCGGGGGAGGCGGGGGGCGGGGGCGTGAGCCCGCGGAAGGACGTCCCGGTCTCCGTCGCGGCCCCGGAAACACCCGCGGGCCGCGGCGCCCGGCGGGACCCTCAGCCCGCCCGGCACCGCAGCCCGGAGTTGCTCGGCCGGGGGTGTGCGGTCCCTCGGCCGTGTGGGAGGTCTCGACGCAGTCAGGGCAGAGAGCGTCGGGTACCTCGTTCCACCCTCCTGTGCGGGGAGGATGGAGGCTCTGTTGCATTCATTGTGGACTAGACCATTCTTGTCTGTCCATCCACGGGAACGCGGTCTTTCCTGGCCCATACTCCAACACGCGGCCCCGGAGATCCAGGTTCACCGCCCCCGAATTCCGCGGGTACGCTCGCACCGTGCCCTCCATGAACGACCTCGTGCGCCAGCACACCGCCCTGAGCGACTCCGACCTCGAGTGGCTCCACCTGCTGGTGTCGGAGTGGCAGCTGCTCTCCGACCTCTCCTTCGCCGACCTCGTCCTCTGGGTCCCGACCCTCGACGGCACGCGGTACGTCTCCGTCGCCCAGATGCGGCCGAACACCGGCCCCACCTCCTACCAGGACGACATGGTCGGCCACCTGGTCCCGCGCGGCCGCCGCCCGCTGCTCGACGCCGCCCTCGACGAGGGCCGGATCGTCCGCGAGGGCGACCCGGAGTGGCGCGAGGAGGTCCCGGTGCGGGTCGAGTCGATCCCCGTGCGGCGCGAGGGCCGGGTCCTCGGCGTCATCGCCCGCAACACCAACCTGCTGACCGTCCGCACCCCCTCCCGGCTGGAGCTCACCTACCTCCAGTCGGCCTCCGACCTGGCCCAGATGATCGCCGCCGGAACGTTTCCCTTCCCCGGCGAGCAGGTCGACATGGACTCCTCGCCCCGCGCCGGCGACGGCCTCGTCCGCCTGGACGCGGAGGGCATCGTCCAGTACGCCTCGCCCAACGCCCTCTCCGCCTACCACCGGCTCGGCCTCGCCGCCGACCTCGTCGGCCAGCACCTCGGCCAGATCACCGCTGAACTCGCGCCCTCCCGGGGCCCGGTGGACGAGGCCCTGGTCACCCTGGCCTCCGGCTACGCGCCGCGCGAGTTCGAGGTCGAGGGCAACGGCGGGGTGATCCAGCTGCGGGCGATCCCGCTCAAGCCCAAGGGCACCCGCATCGGTTCGCTCGTCCTGCTCCGGGACGTCACCGAACTGCGCCGCCGCGAGCGCGAGTTGATCACCAAGGACGCCACCATCCGGGAAATCCACCACCGGGTGAAGAACAACCTCCAGACGGTGGCCGCCCTGCTGCGCCTCCAGGCCCGCCGGATGGACTCCGACCGGGGCCGCGAGGCCCTCAACGAGGCCGTGCGGCGCGTCGGTTCGATCGCCATCGTCCACGAGACGCTGTCCCAGAACCTGGACGAGCGCGTGGAGTTCGACGAGATCGCCGACCGCGTCATCGCGATGGTCGCGGAGATCTCCCCGGGCAAGGTCACCTGCCGGCGCAACGGCCGCTTCGGCATCCTCGACGCCGAGGTCGCCACCCCGCTCTCCATGGTCCTGACCGAGGTCCTGCAGAACGCGCTCGAACACGCCTTCGCGCAGGGGGAGCAGGGCACGGTCGAGGTCTCCGCCGTCCGCGGCGAGGCCCGGGCCGACGCCCGCCTCCTCATCACGGTCAAGGACGACGGCCGCGGCCTGCCCGAGGGCTTCGACCCGCAGCGTGCCGGAAACCTCGGCCTCCAGATCGTACGGACCCTGGTGGAGGGGGAGTTGGGCGGAACCTTCGACATGCTGCCGGGCACGGAGCGCGGTACGAAGGTGGTCCTCGACATTCCCGTACAGCCCCAGAAGTAGCACCGCGCGGCGGCGCACAGCAGCGAGCCCCGGACCGAAGGGGATTCGGTCCGGGGCTCGAATGCTGTGGGGTACTACTGCGCGCTGCGACTCAAGGGCGGTGATTGCACACGCGATGTGTGCGCCGCTCGCCTGAGGCTGTGAGTGGGGCGTCAGGCGCTGGCGTTGCGCGCCCGGTTGCGAGCGGCACGGCGCTTCATCGCGCGGCGCTCGTCCTCGCTGAGGCCACCCCAGACGCCGGAGTCCTGGCCGGACTCGAGCGCCCACTGCAGGCACTGCTCCATGACGGGGCAGCGGCGGCAGACGGCCTTGGCTTCCTCGATCTGCAGCAGCGCAGGACCGGTGTTGCCGATGGGGAAGAACAGCTCGGGGTCTTCCTCACGACAAACGGCGTTGTGACGCCAGTCCATGGCTGCTACCTCTCTTGGTATTACGTGCAGGTTGCTTGTGAATGTGAACGCTTTCACGAATCCCCCCGCAAGGGAAGGGCCGACTGCCAGATCAACTGGTGTGGTCCTTGGACTGAGGAGGGGTTCTGGCTCTCAGTGGAGGCCGGTCTTGCGGGCCGTCCCGATCGCCAAGAAGAGACTCGCAAACCTCGGCAGCGGATACAACCCCTTCTGGAAAGTTTTTTTTGATTCCTCGGTGTCGGCTAGGTCACAGCCGTACTTCTTAGGGGTGGATGCGCGCCTAAACGTTCGAGTGAAAGGACTTTGGGCCCTTCCACTCACACAATCACACGCAGTGCACGGCGAACGCCTGTGAACGCCACGCTCGTACGCAGTCCCAGGTGGTCTCCGTCCATCTGGAGGGGGAGGGGGACCTTCGAATGCAAGGTGAAGTCGGTCAGATCGTGCAGGGAGACCGCGTGCTTGCCGCGGGGCCCGCGTTCCGGGGACGAAGTGAGCAACTGGGTGGCATACCGGGCGACCGCCGGGGTGGAGAGACGCCTCAGTCCGAGCACGTCGAGCGCGGTTTCGAAGGAGGCCTCCGGAGACGCGTACACCGGACGATTGCCCAGGTAGGTCCAGGGGGAGGTGTTGCAGATTATGGAGAGGACCAGGTCCTCGACCGGCTCCGCGCCCGGGCGCTCCAGGGTGATCGTGCCGTGCCGGCGGTTCGTCTCCCCCAGGAACTGGCGCACCACCTGGCGGAGGTAGAGGGCGTGGGTGGATCTCTTCCCGCGCTCCCGCTGCTGTTCGACCCGGCCGATGACGCTCGCGTCGAAACCGAGGCCGGCGCAGAAGGTGAACCAGCGGGACGGCACCGACTCGTCCTCCGTGCCCGGCGCCCCGGAGGCGAGCCCGAGGCTCACCGTACGTGTTCGCTCCTCACGCAACGCGTCGAGCAGGGCGCCGGTCGCCTCCACCGCGTCGTTCGGCAGTCCGAGCGCGCGGGCGAAGACGTTGGTCGACCCGCCGGGGACGACCGCGAGGCCCGGAAGCCGCTCCGGATCGGGCCCGCCGTGCAGCAGTCCGTTGACCACCTCGTTGACCGTGCCGTCCCCGCCGAGGGCCACGACCAGGTCGACGCTTCCGGTGTCGGCGGCCCGTCGGGCCAGGTCACGCGCGTGTCCGCGGTACTCGGTGGTGACCGCCTCCAGCTTCATCTCGCTGGCAAGGGCGTGGATGAGCACGTCACGGGTGCGGGCACTGGTGGTGGTGGCTGCCGGGTTGACCACGAGAAGTGCGCGCATGGTCGCCAGCGTACCTACCCGGCGGTACCGGGCCCAGTCCCGGCCCGCTCGGCGGCACCCGGCCCCGGCGGTCCCGGAGGCGGCCCCGCTACCCTGCCTTCCATGAGCAGTGCGGAGCAGACCCCCCTCAGCGGTACGGAGCGGACCTCCGCCGGCGGCGCGCAGAAGGCCGTCGGCGGTACGGAGAAGGTCGTCGGCCGTACGGAGCGGACTCCCCCTCCCACCCGTCTCGCCGCCGCGGCGGCCGTGGCCGCCGTCGAGGCGCTCGGGCTCGTCGCCGGGGGTGTGTACATGCTGGTGAAGGCCCTGACCGGATCGCCCGGCGACCTCACCGGAGCGCTGACGGGCGCCGTGACGCTCGTCGTGCTCGGCCTGATCCCGCTCGCCGCCGCCCGCGGCCTGTGGCTGCGCCGCTCCTGGAGCCGGGGCCCGGCCGTCATCACCCAGATCCTGGCCCTGCCGGTCGCCTGGCAGATGCTCCAGGCGAACAGCGCGCTGATCCCGGCGGGCGCCGTCCTCGGCGTCCTGGCCGTCACCGGGCTCGTCCTCCTGGTGAGCCCGGCCACGACCGAGGCGCTCGGCATCCGGCGCCCCGGCCAGGACACCCCGTGAACGGAATCCGCTGAACGGAATTCGCTGAACGGAATCCGCTGAGCGGATCCGGGTGAATGGAACTCCGTAAGCGGGGCAAGCGAACGGACAGCGGCGGGTTCTACTCCTCCACCAGGAGCTTCTCCCGCAACTGCGCGAGCGTCCGGGCCAGCAGCCGGGAGACGTGCATCTGCGAGATGCCCACCTCCTGCGCGATCTGCGACTGGGTCATGTTCCCGAAGAAGCGAAGCAGCAGGATCCGCTTCTCCCGGGGCGGCAGGTCCTCCAGGAGCGGCTTGAGCGACTCGCGGTACTCGACCCCCTCCAGGGCCTCGTCCTCCGCGCCCAGGGTGTCCGCCACCGCGGGCGACTCGTCGTCGGTGTCCGGCACGTCCAGGGAGAGCGTCGAGTAGGCGTTCGCCGACTCCAGCCCCTCCAGGACCTCCTCCTCCGAGATCCCCAGCCGCTCGGCCAGCTCGTGCACGGTCGGGGAGCGGCCGTGCTGCTGGGAGAGCTCCGCCGTGGCCGTGGTCAGCGAGAGCCGCAGCTCCTGGAGCCGGCGGGGCACCCGTACCGCCCAGCCCTTGTCCCGGAAGTGGCGCTTGATCTCGCCGACGACCGTGGGCGTCGCGTACGTCGAGAACTCGACCCCGCGCTCCGGGTCGAACCGGTCCACCGACTTGATCAGGCCGATCGTCGCCACCTGCGTCAGGTCGTCCAGCGGCTCGCCGCGGTTGCGGAAGCGCCGGGCCAGGTGCTCCACCAGCGGCAGGTGCATCCGCACCAGCCGGTTGCGCAGCTCCGCCTTCTGGGGGGAGCCCTCGGGCAGCTCGCGCAGCTCGACGAAGAGGGCGCGGGCGCCGTTCCGGTCGTGCGGGGCGGGGACGACGGGGGTCTCCGGCGCCTCGCCGGCCCCGTCCTCGTCCGGGGAGGCGTCCTTCTCCGGGGAAGCGTCCTTCTCCCCGGCCCCGTCCTCGTGCCCGGCGGCGCCGGGCACCGGGGGCCCGGAGGCCTCCGCGGGGGCCTCGGAACCCGCGGAGGCCCCGGGGACGCCCGGTGTCCCGGCACCCTCGTGCTGCTGCTCGTGCTCGCTCATCTGGTCCGCCCGCTCCGTAGCGACCTCATGCGGCCGCGCCTTCTGCCCGGGGATGCCGGCCGTCGCGTCCCCGCTCCTCACGCCGGGCCTGGCCCCGCGCCGCGCTGTTTGTACAGGCTGATCGAGACCGTGCGGTCGTCGGCCACCGACGACTCCACCTTCCCGGCCAGCGCCGACAGCACCGTCCAGGCGAAGGTGTCCCGCTCGGGAGCACGGCCGTCCGTCGTCGGGGCGGAGACCGTCACGTCCAGCGAGTCGTCGACCAGCCGGAAGACGCAGCTGAGGACGGATCCGGGCACGGCCTGCTGGAGCAGGATGGCGCAGGCCTCGTCGACCGCGATCCGCAAGTCCTCGATCTCGTCGAGGGTGAAGTCCAAGCGCGCCGCGAGGCCGGCCGTGGCCGTACGCAGCACGGACAGATAGGCACCCGCAGCGGGCAGCCGGACTTCCACGAAGTCCTGGGTCCCGGGCTCGCCTGCGATCTGGGACACCCTCACCTCCAAGGTGGCACAAACTCATTCGGGGCTCGGGGGGAGAGGCCCCCGAACCGGGCGGTACGCAGGGGGCTGCGCGGTCCGCCGTGACGCTATCGCGATCCGTCCCGCCGTGTCGCCGTGCGTTCTCCGACCCCGTCACGACCCGTCACCCATGGTAGGCCCATGGGTGCGGACGGTGGACGAAGGCCTGTGGACAACGGAACCGAGCGACCGGCGGAGGGGTGACGTACCCAAGCGGGAGCCCGTCGAACCGCGCGCCGCGCAACCGTCAGACGATCGCACCGTCCACGAAGCACCAGCGCCACCGCTCGCCCGGCTCGAAGGTCCGCATCACCGGGTGCCCGGTCGAGGAGAAGTGCGCGGTCGCGTGGCGCCCCACCGAGGAGTCGCAGCAGCCCACGTGCCCGCAGGTCAGGCAGAGCCGCAGCTGGACCGGATGCGTTCCGTCCGCCAGGCACTCGGGGCAGGTGTCGGTCAGCGGCGCCGGTTCGGGGCGCGGCAGTTCGGCAAGGTGCGGGCACTCGCTCATGATGGCCAGGTTACGTCGCGGTACGGGCGAGAGGGCGGACGGACGGGCATGGACGCACTGCAACTGGTGGCACTGGTGGCGGCGAGCGCCGCGATCGCGGGGGCGGCCCGCCGGACCCCGGTGCCCGCCCCGCTGCTCCTGGTCGCCGTCGGCCTCGCCGCCTCGTACGTCCCGGGCGTCCCCGACTACACGCTCGACCCGCACGTCGTGCTGCCGCTGATCCTGCCCCCGCTCCTCTACACGGCCGCCGTCGACTCCTCCTACCTCGACCTGCGGGCCAACATCCGGCCCGTCGCCCTGCTCTCCGTCGGGTACGTCCTCTTCGCGACCGTGGCCGTCGGCTGGCTCGCGTACGTCCTCGTGCCCGACCTGCCGCTCACCGCCGCCCTCGTGCTCGGCGCGGTGATCGCTCCGCCGGACGCGGTCGCCGCCACCGCCATCGCCCGCAGGCTGGGCCTGCCGAACCGGATCACCACGATCCTCCAGGGCGAGTCCCTGGTGAACGACGCGACCGCGATCACCGCCTACAAGGTCGCCCTCGCGGCGGCCGTCGGCGAGGGCGTCACCTGGGCCGGCGGGCTCGGGGAGTTCGCGCTCGCGGCCGTCGGCGGCGTCGGCGTCGGCCTGGTCCTGATGGTCCCCATCCACTGGCTCCGCGTCCACCTGCGGGAATCCCTGCTCCGGAGCACCCTCGCCCTGCTCGTCCCCTTCGTCGCCTACGCGGCCGCCGAGGAGGTCGGCGCCTCCGGGGTCCTCGCCGTCGTCGTGGTCGGCCTCTTCCTCGGCCACCGCGCCTGGCAGGTCGACTTCGCCACGCGGCTCCAGGACGAGGCCGTGTGGAAGATGGTCGCCTTCATCCTCGAATCCGCCGTCTTCGCCCTGATCGGCCTCCAACTCCCGTACGTCGTCCAGGGCCTCGGCCGGTACGGCGTCGGCGAGGCGGCCGGGTACGCGGTCGGCGTCTTCGTCGCCGTCGTCCTGGTCCGCTACGTCTGGGTCTACCCGGCGACCTTCCTGCCCCGGTGGCTCTCCGCCCGCGTCCGGGAGCGGGAGCCGGGGGTGGACTGGCGGGCTCCGCTGGTCGTCGGCTGGGCCGGGATGCGCGGAGTGGTCTCGCTCGCCATCGCCTTCTCCATCCCCGTCGTCGCCGACGGCGAGGAGTTCCCCGCCCGCAACCTGGTCCTCTTCCTCACCTTCACCACCGTGATCGGCACCCTGGTGGTGCAGGGCCTCACCCTGCCGCCCCTCATCCGGCTCCTGAAGCTCCCCGGCCGCGACCGGTACGCCGAGACGCTGGCCGAGGCGCAGGCCCAGAGCGAGGCCTCGCGGGCCGCCGAGGAGCGCCTCGACGAGCTCCTCGCGGACGAGCGCAACGCCCTGCCGGAGCCCCTCGCCGACCGGCTGCGCACCGTCCTCGAACGGCGCCGCAACGCCGTCTGGGAGCGCCTCGGCTCGGTCAACGAGACCACCGGCGAGACCGCCGACGACACCTACCGGCGCCTCTCGCGCGAGATGATCGACGCCGAGCGGGAGGTCTTCGTGCGGCTCCGCGACGAGCGCCGGATCGACGACGAGATGATGCGCACCCTGCTCCGCCGCCTCGACCTGGAGGAGGCGGCCGCCTACCGCGAGGAGGAGGACGGCTGAACCCCGTCCGGGGCGCCCGTGACCACCGCCGCGATCCGGGTGCCCGGGGGGAACGCGCCCTCCTCGGCCAGGGTCACCAGACCATGCAGCATTTTGGCCACATACAGTCGCTCGATGGCGAGTTCATGCCGTTCCTCGAAGTCCTGTGTGAACGCCTCCAGAGCCGGGGACACGCGCGCGTAGCCCCCACCGTGGAAGCGCTCGTCCAGGGACCAGTCGCCGCGCGGGCCGCCGAACGCCGCCTCCTGGAGGGCCCGGACCTCCCCGCCCAGGAAGCCCCCCTTGAGGACCGGGAAGCCGAGGGCCCGCCGCCCGGGGCCGAGACCGGCCGCCAGGCCCGCCAGGGTGCCGCCCGTCCCGCAGGCGACGGCGACCGCGTCCACCGCCCCCGCCAGCTCCCGGCCCAGCTCCGCGCAGCCGTGCACGGCGAGCGCGTTGCTGCCGCCCTCCGGGACCACGTACGCGCCCGCGGGCGCGCGCTCCAGGAGCGCCGCGAGGACGGCGGGATCGCCCTTCGCGCGGTACGTGGACCGGTCCACGAACTCCAGGCGCATCCCGTCCGCCGCGCACCGCGCGAGGGACGGGTTGAGCGGGCGCCCGGCCAGTTCGTCGCCCCGGACCACCCCGACCGTGGTGAAGCCGAGCAACCGGCCGGCGGCCGCCGTCGCCCGCAGGTGGTTGGAGTACGCCCCGCCGAAGGTGAGCACGGGCCGCCCGGCCGCCGCCTCCAGGTTGAGCGCGAGCTTGCGCCACTTGTTGCCGGGCAGGTCCGGGTGGATGAGGTCCTCGCGCTTCAGGAACAGCGTGAGGCCGCGCCGGGCGAAACGTTCGTCCCGCACCGGTTCCAGGGGCGAGGGGAGCCGGGGCCGCAGCCGGGAGAGGTCGAACGCGTTCACGGGACCATTGTGTCGTCCGGAAGCCCGGAAGCCCGGAAGCCCGGAAGCCCCGGTGCCCGGCTCCGGCTACCGCATCCGCTCGGCGATCCGCTCCCGCATGGAGGCCATCGTGAAGCCTCTCGGGTCCGACTTGCCCGGTTGCCACTCCAGGTGGCCGATGACCGACCGGTGGGTCCAGCCGTGCACCCGGCACACGGCCGCGGCCGCCTTCGCGATGGCCTCCAGCTGCACCTTCGGCCACGGGTCCACGCCGTCCCCGAGGTTCTCGCACTCGAAGCCGTAGAAGTGCCGGTTGCCGTCCGTGGTGGCCTCGTCGTCCGGTGGCAGGCGGCGCTCGGCGATGACCGCCCGGAGCACCTCGTCGTCGCCGAGCCCGGCGTGGTTGGCGCGCCCGTAGCCGACGAGGTGGACCGTGCCGTCCTTGGCGATCACGCCGTGGCAGAGCGGCCCGGGCAGGCCCGCGTAGCCGTCCCGGCAGATGCGGACGGTGCCGGCGGTGCCCCGGGTCACGGTGTGGTGGATCATCACGCCGTGCACCGGGCCCCAGGGGCCCTTGTGGTTGCGGTTGTGGGTGGACCAGTCGCCGACCTGGACGACCGCGAGGCCCTCGGCGCGCAGCGCGGTGAGGAACCTGTTCGCGGACATGGGTGCAGCCATGGCTGACTCCTTCCGGAGGACGGGTGAGGTTCCGGAGTACCGGAGTCCGCCGCTCCGCCGCCATCCGTTCGGACGGTGTGCGAGCCGATCCGGACAGTGGCCGGAGGGGCCGAGGTGACTGGACTGTCCGGATGGAAAACCAGTGACATGCCCCGAAGATCTTCGAACAGTCCCACTCGATTGTGTAATGGCGCCGGCACGCTGCGTACTGAAAGGCTGCTCTCGCAACTCAGTCATACGAGAGGGAGTTCCATGTCCGTAGGTTCGGTTGGCGACGAGGTCCGCGCGGAGCAGCAGGCGCCGCAGCAGAGTCTCGGCACCGCCGCCGCGCGGAACCTCGCCACGACCACCAAGTCGGCCCCGCAGATGCAGGAGATCACCTCCCGGTGGCTGCTGCGGGCGCTGCCGTGGGTCCAGGTGCAGGGCGGCACGTACCGGGTGAACCGGAGGCTCAGCTACTCCGTGGGGGACGGGCGCGTCACCTTCGTCCAGACCGGCGAGCGCGTCGCGGTGATCCCCGCCGAACTCGGCGAACTCCCCGCCCTGCGCGGTTACGAGGACGAGGACGCGCTGTCCGAGCTGGCGTCCCGCTGCACCCAGCGGGAGTACGCGGCGGGCGAGGTCATCGCCGCCGCGGGCGCCCCCGCGGACCGGGTGTACCTCCTCGCCCACGGCCGGATCGAGCAGATCGGCGAGGGGCCGTACGGCGACGAGGCCGTCCTCGGCGTCCTGGCCGACGGCTCCTACCTCGGCGAGTCCTCCCTGATCCGCGAGGACGCCACCTGGGAGTGGACCGCCCGCGCCGCCACCGCCTGCACGGTCCTGGAGCTCACCCGGGCCGACGTGCGGAACCTCGCGGACCGGGCCGGCTCGCTCGCCGACCACCTCGCGGCCGTCGCCGCCCTGCCCGAGCAGCGCACCAACAAGTACGGCGAGGCCGCCATCGACCTCTCCGCCGGCCACGTCGGCGAGGCCGTCGTCCCGCACACGTACGTCGACTACGACGCCTCGCCCCGCGAGTACGAGCTGAGCGTCGCCCAGACCGTGCTCAAGGTCCACAGCCGGGTCGCCGACCTCTACAACCAGCCGATGAACCAGACCGAGCAGCAGTTGCGGCTCACGGTCGAGGCGCTCCGCGAGCGCCAGGAGTACGAGCTCGTCAACAACAAGGAGTTCGGCCTCCTCTCCAACTGCGACTACGAGCAGCGGATCCAGCCCCACGACGGCGCTCCCGGCCCGGACGACATGGACGAGCTGCTCTCCCGCCGCCGGGGCTCGAAGATGTTCCTCGCCCACCCGCGTGCCATCGCCGCCTTCGGCCGCGAGCTCAACAAGCGCGGACTGGTCCCCGAGACCATCGACGTCAACGGCAACCGCATCCCGACCTGGCGCGGCGTGCCGATCTACCCGTGCAACAAGATCCCGGTCTCGGACGCCCGCACCACCTCGATCATCTGTATGCGTACCGGCGAGGCCGACCAGGGCGTGATCGGTCTGCACCAGACCGGCATCCCCGACGAGATCGAGCCCAGCCTCTCCGTCCGCTTCATGGGCATCGACGAGCAGGCGATCATCTCCTACCTGGTCACCACCTACTACTCGGCGGCGGTCCTCGTCCCGGACGCGCTCGGCGTCCTGGAGAACGTCGAGGTCAGCCGCTGGCGCTGAGCCCGTGACGCCCGGCGGCGGGGGCGGACCCCCCCGCCGCCGGGCGTTCCCGGCCCGCTGCGGCGGACGACCGCCGCGAAGGACGCGAAGGAAGTGACCGTGACCATGACCAGCGCGGATGCCGCCACCGGCGGCCAGGGGGCCGTGACGCTCCTGGACCGGACGCGGACGGCCGTCCAGCCCCAGCTCCGCTCGACCGTCGAGACCCTGCCCGGTTCCATACGCCGGGTGGCGATGTACCACTTCGGCTGGGAGCACGCCGACGGCACCCCGGCCGCCGAGCAGGCGGGCAAGGCCATCCGGCCCGCCCTCGTCCTCGCCGCGGCCCGCGCGCTCGGCGCCGAGGAGGCCCGGGCCGTGAAGGCCGCCGCCGCGGTGGAGCTCGCCCACAACTTCACCCTGCTCCACGACGACATCGTCGACGGTGACCCGACCCGGCGCCACCGGCCCACCGCCTGGACGGTCTTCGGCATCCCGGACGCGCTGATAGCGGGCGACGCGATGAGCGCGCTCGCCCTGCGGCTGCTCGCCGAGGACCCGCACCCCGCCTCGGCGGCCGCTTCCGCGCGCCTCGCCGCCTGCATCATCGAGCTCTGCGCGGGACAGCAGGCGGACTGCGCCTTCGAGCAGCGCGGCCCGCGCGAGGTCTCCCTCGACGAGTGCACGGCCATGGCCACCGCCAAGACCGGCGCGCTGCTCGGCTGCGCCTGCGCCCTCGGCGCGCTCTACGCGGGCGCGGACGAGGAGGAGGTCGCGGCGATGGACGCCTTCGGCCGGGAGGCGGGGCTCGCCTTTCAGCTGATCGACGACCTCATCGGGATCTGGGGGGACCCGGAGCGCACGGGCAAGCCGGCCGGGGCCGACCTGGCCGCCCACAAGAAGTCGCTGCCCGTGGTGGCGGCGCTCACCTCCGGGACCCCGGCGGGGGAGGAGCTGGCCGAGCTGTACTCCCGGCCGGTCCTCGACGTGGCGGGGGTGCGGGCGGCGGCGGACGCGGTGGAGCGGGCCGGCGGGCGCGACTGGGCGCAGGCCCAGGCGGCCGAGCGCATGGGCCGGGCCGTCGAGTACCTGGCGCAGGCGGTCCCGGACCTGGCGGCCGCGGGGGACCTGCTCTCCCTGGCGGAGTTCGTCACCCGGCGCACGCGCTGAGTCCCGTCCCGGCGCCCGGGACGGTCAGGCCTCGGGGACGACGCGGGTGACCACGGTCTCGATCAGCTCGTCCAGGTCCCGCTCGCCGTGCAGGCCGGGGACGGTGAAGTGGTCGAGCAGCAGCCCGGTGAGGGCGAAGTAGAGCAGCCGGACCGTGTCCGCGTCTCCGGGCATCTTGGAGTCGAGGTGCAGCCGGATGTTCTCGTCCAGGTCGGAGCGGAGCACCCCGGTGAGCCGGTTCCGCAGCTCCGGGCGGCGCACGGCCTCGAGGCGCAGTTCGAAGAGCCCCAGGTAGCAGGCGCGTTCGGCCGCCATGCGCCGGGCGAGCCAGCGCATCAGCTCGACCACCAGCTCCCTGCTGGGTTCGGGCCGCAGGGCGGTGTCGATGGCGCCGGGGGCCGGGGTCAGCCGGACGAAGATCCGGTCGGCGACCTGGGAGAGCAGCAGGTCCCGGTCGCTGAAGTAGTTGGACGAGGTGCCCGTGGGGACTCCGGCCCGGGCGTCGACCGCCCGGAAGGTCAGACCGCGGGCGCCTTCGTCCGCCAGTACCTCGATCGCGGCGTCGAGCAGGGTCGTACGGCGTTCCGGGTTTCTCGCCACGTGGGGCTCCATCCGTGCTGAGCGTGTGCGCATCGACGATAGGGCTTGCGCAACCACTACAGGTGAAGCACTATGGCTGTCGTGGTTGCGAGAGCGGCCACGTCCCCAGCACCCCCGAGGAAGAGGACCGGTTTGCGCAAGCTCACCTACTACATCGCCTGCACCATCGACGGTTTCATCGGCGACCCCGAGGGCGACGCCACCTCCATGTTCAAGTTCACCGAGGGGCCGTACGCCCAGTGGATGGGGGCCGAATACCCGGAGACGATCCCCACCCAGGGCCGGGAGGCCTTCGGTGTCGACGGCCCCAACCGGCACTTCGACACCGTCGTGCAGGGGCTCGGGTCGTACCGGCTCGCCCTGGACGTCGGCATCACCAGCCCCTACAACCACCTGCGCGAGTTCGTCGCCACCCGCTCCCTGGCCGAATCGCCCCACCCGAACGTCGAGCTGATCCACGACGACCTGGTCGGCCGCGTCCGCGAACTCAAGGCCGAGGACGGCCCGCTGGGCGTCTGGCTCTGCGGCGGCTCGACCATCGCCGGGGAACTCGTCGACGAGATCGACGAGCTGATCATCAAGACCTACCCGCAGGTGTACGGCACCGGAATGCCGATGTTCGGCGCCGGCTTCGAGCCCCGGGACTTCACGCTGGACGACGTGCGCGCCTTCGACAACGGCGTGATCGTCCGCACGTACGCCAGGAAGCGGTAGCGCGGGGCCCTCCGCGCGGGGGCGCGAAGGGGCGGAAGCCGCACACCGCATGTGACCGGCAAGAACGGCGAGACCGGGATAAGTCCGGCCCCGGGGCGACCGGACGCGCGGTGGAGCCGGTCATACCGCTACAGTCCGCGCATGTCATCGGAGTCGACGGAAGTCTGGACCGGCTGGTACCGGGACCGCAGCGGCGCGGAAGCGATCGTCATCACGGCCGACGGACGGCGCGTCGCCGTTCGGATCAGGGGGGCCGAGTACGCGGGCGAGAGCTTCGCCGCGCTCGCGGCCGCGGACGGGCAGGCCCTCACCGGCTGTGTCCTGGAATGGGACCTGCCGCTCCCCGTCGTCGTGGACGGCGCCTCCCAACAGGCCACGCTGAGCTGCCTGCTGACCCTCGGCGAGCGGTCCGACCTCAGCCTCACGCTGCACTACGGCGGCGCCGCCTTCGAGGCGTGCGTCGCGGGGGGCGACTTCGAGGGGGCCCTCGACCGGGTCCGGCGCCAGCTGCCGCCCGGCGCGGACTTCGGCCGCCGGCTCCTCCAGCCGGCCTGACGGCCCGAAGGTCCCGGGGCGGGGAACGGGGACGGCGGCGCCCGGGGAGGGACGCCGCCGTACTCGTTGCTCGTACCGGTCTCCTGCCCGTCAGCCCTTGAAGGCCGACGCGAGGCCGTAGCGCCACAACTGGTCGACGCGCGCCCGCTCCTGCGCGTTCGGCTGGGCGTTCCGGCAGGACGTGCCGGGGCCGCCGCCCGACATCAGCTCGCTGCACGGACCGCTGTAACGGTCCGGGAGGCCGAGGACGTGCCCGGTCTCGTGGGCGGTCACCCGGGTGGAGTCGTACTGCTGGTTCTGCCGGTAGTCGAGGAAGATGTAGCCGCTGCCGTGGCCGTCGGTGCTGGCGTACGAGCCGCGGGAGTCGTTGCCCTCGTAGTAGCGGAAGTCGGGGTTGCTGCCCTCGACGAGCCGGACGTTCACCACCGAGCTGTTCCATATCTGGGTCGAGCGGGCGATCTGGGTGCGGAAGCTCGGTGCGTTGGAGGCGCTGTAGACGACCGTGACGGCGGCCGCGCCGGGGGCGGCGGCCCGCTTCTTCGCCACCGACTTCACGACGGCGTCGAAGAAGGCCTGGTTGGCCTTGGCCTCCTCGGCCGAACCGGCGTACGCCACCTTGGCGTCGGCGGGGGACACGGCCCGGTCGTCGGGCGCGGCGGCGGCCGGGGACGCGCCGAGGGAGACGGCGAGACCGAGGCCGAGGGCGGTGGTCAGCGCGGAGGCGAGGACCTTGGAACGAGGCATGGGGGGCTCCTCCTGTGTGGGGTTGGGGAGAGTCTGGGGGGAGCCGGGACGTGCGGGGATGATGTCAACCGCCGATAGCCCCGCCGCATCACCTTCCTCCCCCTCCCCAACGACCTTGGAATGAAAGGTGATTGAGGGGTTCCGGGTATCTGGTGCGACTCAGGGCGCCGCCCTACCCTCGGGGCATGGAGCTGGAGGTGAGACATCTGCGCGCGCTCTGCGCCATCGCGGACGCGGGCAGCCTGCACAAGGCGGCGCGTCAACTGGGCATGAGCCAGCCCTCGTTGACCACCCAGCTGCGCCGGATCGAGAACTCCCTGGGCGCCGAGCTCTTCTCGCGCGGCCGCACCGGCTGCCGCCCCACCCCGCTCGGCCGCTCGCTGCTCAGCCGGGCCCGCCCCCTGGTCGCGGACATGGCCGCGCTCGTCACCGAGACCCGGGCCGCGGCCGCCCGGGCCGGCGGCCCCGGACTCCGCGTCGGCTCCACCGCCAGCCGGGCGCTCCCCGGCTGGCTGCGCCGGCTCCGCCAGCGGCTGCCCGGCACCGAGGTCGGCCTGCGGGTGGACGTCTCCGCCCACGCGCTGCTCCGCATGGTCGCCGCCGGGCAGCTCGACGTGGCCTTCGTGCACGAGGTGGAGGGCTGCCCGTTACAGGTCCCCGAGGGCCTCACGGGGCGCGTCCTGGTCGCCCGCGAACCGCAGTTCGTCTCCATGGCCCGCGACCACCCGGCCGCCGCCCGGCCCGTCGTGGACCTCACCGACCTCGCCGACGACCACTGGATGGTCGACCCGACCGTCGACGGCGAATGGGACGGCCTGCGCCGGGTCCTGCACGCCGCCGGCATCGACCCGCCGCTGCTCCACGGCGACTACCACACGGCCGCCTCCCTCATCGTCCTCGGCGAGGCCGTCGCCCCCTGCCAGCCGACCTCGGGCCCGCGCGAGGACATGGCCGTCCGCCCCCTGCGCGGCGACCCCCTGGCCGTCCGCCTCCTGCTGTACGCGCGCCCCGGCGCGCCCCTGGACGTCCTCTACGCGGAACTCGCCGCCGCCTACCGCGAGGCGGCCCTGCGCGCGGCCCCGTACCGCGAATGGTTACGGGGACAGGGGGCGGCGGCGGGCCTGTCGGTGGGGCCGTGCCTGACGCCGGTGTGAACGCCCGGGTCCGTGCGACCCGTCTCCACGGAGCCTTCACCCGGGCCCTGGGCCTGCGTCTGCCCCCCGTGCTCGCGCCTGCCCCCGTGCCCGTACCCGCCTCCACGCCCGCGCCCCGGAAAATCCCTCGCCCGGCCGCCGCGCGCCGACGCACACTCTCCGGGTGATCACCCTGCACCCCGTCCTGGAGACCCGCCCGACCGCCGGCTTCGACCTGTGGCCGGTGGCGGCCCTCGCCCCGTACGGCTTCCTGCCCCTGAACGGCGACCTGGCGCCGGCCGAGGTCGGCACCGCCGTCATGAGCATCGCGATGGCCAACGACATCGAGCCGGAGGACGGATCGCGAAAGCCGCAGGGCCCGCTGGGGTCCCTCCTCCACGGCCTGCTCACCCTGGACGACCTCTTCGTCCCCGGCGGCCTGCAGGTCACCGACACGGCGACCGGCGTCGTCCTGTCACCGGGGTGCTGCAACGGCCTGGAAGAGCGCGGCGACTGGTCGGAGGTCGTCGACGGTGACGGGGCGGCCTCCTTCGGCCACGACCCCTTCCCGACCGCCGAACGGACCGGTGCCCGGGCCCGCCTCACCGTCGACGCGGACCACGAGGACAGCCCGGTGATTGACCTCCCCCTCACCGACCTGCGCCGTCTCCTCACCACCGCGGAACCCGCCTCCACGGGGCCCTCGCCCGGGCCCTGGACCTGCCCGGTGAGGAGCGGAACCACTCCTGAGGGGCCGTCTCACCGGGGGGAGGCGCCGCCGGACGAACGGCGCCGTCCCCAGGACGACCGCGGCGAAGACGGCCAGGCGCTGGAGGCCTGGCTGAGCGGCGAGATCACCGTGCCGGAGGCCGTACACCGCGTACCAGTTGGCGGCGAGGTCGATCGCCACGACGGCGCAGGAGAGGCCGATCCCCCGGCGTTCGCCCCGGAGCAGGAACACGGCGGCGAGCACGTCGAACAGCGCCGGCGACGGCCAGTAGAGGTTGAGCCGCCCCGGCGCCCAGCCGTACGGGCGCAGACCGTGCCGCATCCATCCGGTCACGTCGCGGATCGTCTCACCCGCCGAGACGCCGGCCGCGGCCCGTTGAAGACGACCGCACCCGGCCGCAGCGGACGCCGTGTTCGGCGCCCCGCGGACCGGGTGCGGTCGGATGAGCGGATCGGTTTGCGGAAGCGCAGGCCGAGCCGCTCAGCGGGAGATCAGGCCTTCTTCGTCTCCTAGTAACGGGGCGGGTCGGTGACCTGCGGGGATGGGTGCCGCAGGTCGCTGACCTGGCCTTTTGGTGATGGGTGGCGATGGGGTGCGACGGTCCTGATCGGGTGTCCTGCGGACTGTGTGCGGACTGCTGCCCGGCTGTGGATCAGGGGGCTGCCGGCAGCGCGGTCTCATCGCGCCGACACAGGGAACGCCAGGCAGCATGGTCACCAACCACCAAGGTGTGGGCGAAGCTACCGTTTTGCCTCCCGTTGGGAGCTGCCGGTGTCTCCAGGTCGCCCAGCAGCTACTCCAGTTCCATGCCTGTCAAAGATCGCATTCCCCTGCAACGGACTTCCCGCTTCGATATTTTCCTCTTATGGTCAACGCCGCTGAAGCCGCCGTCGCAGTCACCGAAGCTGTCGCCGCAGGCGCAGCCACAGGGCTCCTCGACCACGTACGCGAACGCGTCAGGGCGCTCGTCTCTGGTGAGCCCCGGGAAGTCCAGGACCGATACGCGGAGGAGGCCGCCGACCATGCGGTCCTGCTCAGGGAGGAAGCTCTCCCGCTGGAGGACATCGCCGCCTACTGGAGGGTCAGGCTCATCCAGCACAACCTGATGATCGACAACTCGACCTCCACCGTGACGTTCGGCGAGGTGCACGCTCAGACGAACTACAACGTGGGCAGAGACTTCAGCGGCACCATCAACCTCTGATGGGCGACAAGTACCTCTCCTTCCACTCCGGCCGGGACACCCACGTCGTGATCAACGAAGTGGCGAAGGAGTTCCCCGAGGTCGCCTCAGCCCTCAACCGCCTGGACTCAAAGGTCCTCAAGGACTTCTCCAACGCGCTGTCGAGCAAGATGAACTGGTCGATGGCTGAAATGTTCAGCCAGGCGGCCAACGGTCTGAGCATGGATGTCCTCGAAGGTTTCGCCAGCACTGCGCATCTGGTGGATTCGAGGCGGTTGGACGACTTCTCACGGGCCGTGAACTACCTGGAGAGCGATCCTGTGGTCTCAGACCTTGGCCAGGTCCTGGAGGACATGAAGAAGCTGGTGGAGGCCAAGAGGGAAACGCTGTCCCTCATCGCCGAAGCGAACCAAGGGCTCACGGAAGCGAACCGAGGGCTCGCGGAAGCGAAGAATTCTCTCGTCAAGCTGGACGTGGTGGCCCTCGCGGAGAGGTACCGCCGGCAGGAGGAGCAGACTAAACGGCAGTACAACGCGAAGCTGAAGAAGCAGGAGCAGGAGCTTCGGGACTGGAAGACCCGATGCATGTACGCGGTTGCCATCGCAGCGATCGCCGTTTTCCTGTTGGTGCGCTGAATGCTAGTCAGAAGTTCGCGAGCCTGTGGCGCAGTACGTCCCGCGCGACCAGGTCCTACTGCCAATTGCGGCGGCGCCCACCCTGCTTGTTGCGTCTTCCGACCAACACCGGTCGGGGCGGGCCTGGCAGCCGACGTCGGGGGGATTCCTGAGCGGGCTACCCGGGCGCCGGACTCGTCATCCCACACCGTGCGAGCGCGGCCAGGCCGAGGTCCCGGACTGGAAGGAAGAGCACAATCGGTCTGACAAGCAGGACTGGGCCCGGGTTGAACACGCCTTCGCCTGCATGAAGACCTGGAAGATCCTCCGCGACTGCCGTTCAGGGGAGACGGTGTCCACCACGCGACGGTCGGCATTGCCCGCATGCACAACCTTGCCCTTGCTGGATAGGTAAGGGTCGCACGGCGACTCACCCCGCGGTGTCTCGGCGATCATTACGGGACAAGCTCTTAGCCGGTATTACGGGCGCCGATCACGCGGCCAGGCGTTGACAGCTTCCTCAGGCGGATGCCGCTGTAGCCATTTGCGTGCGGCCTCGTCGCCGAAGCCGTGTGACCGGAGGACTTCAAGGGCGGCTGCTCGTACTTCTCGCGCTTTGTCTACGAGGTTCAGGTGGACCTTCATGCGTGCCACCACGTCGTCATAGTCGTAGTCATAGCGGCCGTTGACCTTCTCTGCGAATAGCGGCAGGAGTTTGTAGTAGCGACGTTCGCTGATTCCGACCTGTGTCCACGGGTACCGATCTGGCGCCTCGCTCTTCCGATGCTGCATGATCGCGATGCTGGCCTTCCGGCGCACGTACCGACGAGTAGCCTCCGCGCCCCGCGCCGGATCGAATCCGGGGTGGATCAGTTGTTCGAGTAGCGTTGCGGCCGCCGAGGCTCTGTCTGGGGCACGGGTCTCACGCTGGATGCGGTCGACCTGTCGCGGGTACGCCATCGCGACGGCGTTCGCTAGTGCGGGCTCGTTGCCCTCGATGTAGCCATGCCAGTAGCCCTTCAAGACCACCTGGCACGCGATCTCGTAAGGGGTCGAGGCGGGGTCGAGGGTGATGGTCGGTATGCCGTGACCGTGGATAGCCTTCGCGAGCCTTCTCCATGGCCGATCGATAGGGCGCTGAACCTGCTCGGTCCAGATGCGTGCCGTGAATGCCCAGTCTGCCGGGTGTCGCGTGATCGGGGCCACGGTCAGGATAGCCTCGACGGCTGCAAGTGGAGGGATCTGTCCTTCGGTGGTCCGCTTGTCCAATAGCGGTTCGATAAGCCGCCCTTCGTCCTCGGTATCGCTCGTCACCCAAATGAGACGCCGGGCGATTTGGATCCACCATCCGTTGATGGGGGCCCCGAGAATCGGGACGTAAAAGCGAACCGCAGGGTCCATAACGCGGCGAAACAGATCTTTTCGCTTCTCACGGTCTACGGACGTACCCAGCCAGCGGAGGACATGCTCCGCTGACAGTCGCCCCGCCTGCGATGCCCCGGCGACGAGTTGGCCAGCAACCCAGAGCGCGTCCGCCGCACGCACGGCACTCGGGCCAGGGCTAGGCAAGGGTGAGACCTGCAGGACGGTCGCAATTTCGCCGTCCACCGGGTCGGGGACCTCCCATACAGCTGCCCCTCGTTCCATCGAGCCGACCTGCACGTCTGGGACGTCCACGAAGGGCAAGCCGTTGGGCTCTATGACTGAGGTCGTTCGGCGCAGCGGCTGGAAGGTGCGGCCTGAGAGAACATCGATCTCACGGCCGGCTTGGAAGAGCATGTCCGTCAGCACCTGGCGATCTGGGCTGTCGCCGATCAGCTTCGCGGCCTCGTCGACAAGGCCCTCAGACCAATGTCCCATACGGGCAGTATACGAGGGCATGGAGAACAAGAATCCCGGTCTTACGCGGCTGCGGAACACCAGAAAGCTCACGGTCTCGCCGTTGATCACGCCCCACTGGGCCCGAGGCCGTGAGGATGAAGCCCGCAAGGCAGCGGCCCGCAATGCCCGCAGGGAATGCAAGAAGGAGGCGGCCCGATGAGCACACCAGTTCGGCAGCCGGCCGCATCCCCCGGGCCGCCACCGTCCGGTCCGAACGGCCGACGGATGCTGGGCGGGACTGTCCTCGGCGGCGGGGGCGCCATCGGCGCGCTCGCCTTCGTGGGGGCCCCATGGTGGGCGGTGGCCATCGCAGTCGTCCTCACGATCACCGCGGCCTTCGGCATCCTCATTGCGCTGGTGCTTATGCCGTCGGACTCCGAGCACAAACGTGACCTGTGGCTGGCCGCTATGCGGTACCGAGACCGGCGCTCCCAGCGTGCTGAGCAGCGAAAGGTGCCCGCCTCGCGGAAGCCCCGGAATAGCGTCCCCCGGCGCGGCCACACTGAATAGGAACCCGCCCGTGATTCGCCTGACAGAACCCAGGGGCGGGCATCAGGGCGTGCGAAGTGCTTCCGGGAGGAAGCGGTCAATCTCTGAGCTGCTGAACGTCATGTCCTCGTCGATCTGCAGGGCTCGCTGGGCTGCACGGTAGGCACGGCTCGATGTGTCAGGCGCCAGCCGGTAGATGTGGTTCAACTTCTCGAGCAGCTCGTCCCTGCGGCGCGGGATGTCCACGGTCTGTGGATCGGTCTGTATGTCGGTGAGCAGGTGCAGGTACAGCTCCCGGACGTACCAGAGTTCCTTGGCGGCGGCCCGGTGCTGCTCAGCGGCCTTCTCCGGGTTGAAGCTGAGCTGGAAGATGGTGAAGGCGAGTGCCAGGGCAGACGCAACGCTGCTGATGTAGAGAAGGATCCGCTCGTTCGTGATCACGGAGGTCAGTAGTGTCCCGGCGGTGAGCGTCAGCAGGATGATGTTGACCCACTTGGCCCGCTCAGCCTTGGTGGCCTCCAGCTCCCGGGCCTTCTCGTGGGTCTTGTGTGAGTAGACGACGCGGCCGAAGGCTTCCCGGATGGACTGGACGTTGGCCGAGTGCCTGGTGCTCGGGCTAGAACTCATACTGACCCCCGAAAATCTTGCGCCACTCTGTTGCGGCGCTGAGCTGCTTGCCGGCCAGCTCGTACTCACACGCCTTGATCGCCCGTCCGTGGGCGCTCTGCGCCTTGCTCAGCCAGGCGTCACCGTACTGCTTCTTCTCACTGGTGCCGGGGATCGTGTGCCAGGAGTTGGCCTTCTTGATGAGCTCGGCGAAGAAGTCTCGCACCATCCAGTCGTAGTAGGTCGTGGACGACTGGGCGTACCCCCACCCCTTCAGGAACTCCACGCTTCGAAGTTCCAGGACCAGCGACTTGATGGGAACCGAGCAATATGTCTGCCACACCTTCATCATTTGGATGAGATTTCGGGTGTTGCCGTTGGTCTTGGCGTCGGAATCGGCGACGAAGGCGATCTCCGCGTTGTGGTCGACGTGCTGCCAGCTGCCCCCGTCGTGGGTATTGGGCACGATCATCCCGCCGCCTTGCCGATGCCAGCCGGGCAGGACCTCTACTTTGTGTCCGGTGGCGAAGTCGACCACTACGACCTGGCCGTCGCCGCCGATTTCGGTCCGCGAGTAGCGCTGCAGGAGAAGGCGACGGATGTCTTGCAGGAGTGCCGACTGCCCATTGTGCGTGCGCCTGGTGTAACGGTCGTACTCGTGGACGGGCATGAAGAACAGGACGTCGACATCCCTTGGCGGGCGTACCGCCGTCCCCTTCCCGTACGAGCCGATCACCATCCGCCAGGCATCCGTGTACGGCGCGTTGCTGTAGTGCCCCTGCAGTTTGCGGGCTATGGCGTTAACGCTCGTCAGTGCGGCTACACGGTGATCACTCGTCACCTTGATGTTCTTCAGGAATTTGTCGAACCTGCTCGCCGTGCTCAAGGCCCCCCCTTGCTGGTACTGGAGGGATGAGCGTAGAGGGCGTCACTGACAAATGGACGGCGTATCGGCGAGCCCATTAGGCGCTACGCCCACCCCTCCAGGGACACCTGGGGCCCGTCTACGAGGTAGCGGTGGAGGGCACTGGCGGTGGTGTCGACGAAGGCGTCAGGGATGGCGTCGACGCCGACCCAGCGGACCTGGGAGTGCTTGCGCGGTTCACGGTTTTCGGGTTCGCCGGTCCATTCGTGGGTGGCGAAGACGACCGTGAGGAAGCCGTTGGGGGCTTCGACGCCCCAGGCGCCGTGGATGATGTGGGCGACCTTGAGGGACTCGGGCTTCACCGTGAGGCCGGTTTCCTCGTAGAGCTCCCGGACCGCGGTTTCGGTGATGGGCTCGCCCGGTTCGCTCTTGCCGACAGGGAGGTCCCACATGCCCTGGGCGAACTTGGCGTTCTCGCTGCGTTGAAGGAGGACGACGCGGTTGGTGGCCTTGTCGTGGACGATGACGGCCGCGACCAGCAGGGTCATCGATTCGAGCGCCGGCTTGAGGGCCTTGGGCTGGTCGTCGGTCTGCTGGGTCACGGTGTTCCCTTCGTCGGGCGGGTTGTTGGGCATGTTAGGCGAGGGCCTCGCGGGCGCGGCGGGCGAGATCTGCGGCGCCGGGAACGCGGCGGCGCTGGTAGACCGCGAGGGTGGAGCGGATCGAGGTGATCGCCTTGCGGGTGCGGTCGGAGGTCATGCCCTCCATGAGGGCCAGGGCCTGGGTCCAGGCGGCGACGGCTTCGTCGGCGCGGGCTTGGGCGGCGAGGCTGTCGCCGAGGTCGGCGTGGGTGAGGGCGTGGACGCGCTTGTACTTTTCGGGGTCCCAGCGGGTGAGAGCGTCGCGGTGCTGCTGCTCGGTACCGATGTGGTCGGCGAGGTCGGTGAGGGTGCGGGCGGTATGGCTGGCCACGGTGCCGGCGGCGGGGCCGCTCACGCGGGAGTAGCTGGGCTGGGGACCGTCGTCTCGTAGGAGGGCGTCTTCGGCGGCAAGCAGGGCGCGCGCGGCCTGGGGGTTCTCGTTCACGGCGGCGTAGGCGCGGGCGTGGGTGATGTGGAGGAGTGCCTCGGTCTGGCCGTCGACGTGGCCGAGACCTGTGCGGAGGGCGCCTTCGACGAGGTCGACGCAGTGGTGGGGTTGCTTGAGGCTGAGGGCCTGGTGGGCGAGGGCGCGCATCATCCAGGCGGCGTGGCCGTGGGGGTCGGCTTCGCAGGCGAGCTTGTAGCCGACCTGGTAGTAGCGCTGGGCAGCGCCTTCCTGGCCGAGGTCGTGGTGCTTCCAGCCAGCGAGGTAGGCGAGTTCGGCGACGGCGCCGAAGGCGGCCTGGCGTAAGGCTTCGCTGGGGAAGCGTCCGCGGAGCATCGGGGCGGCTGTGTCGGCAAGATACGCAGTGACGGTGGTCAGGCCGTGCCCGCCGCCGAGTCGTTCGTCGGCGGCGCTGAAGGCCGTGGTGATCTGGCGTACGACGTCCACGTCCTCCACCCCGATCAGGGATGTGCCGGTGCGGGCGCGAAGCATGCGGGTGGCGGCTTCGTGGTCGTAGCCGAGAGGCATGGCGACGCCGGCGGTGGTGAAGGCCGCGATGGCGAGGAAGCGGCGGCGTTCGACGTCGGCGCGGCCGAGGTCGGTAGCGGCGAGGACGGGGTCGGATTCCGTCGGTGCTTCGTCATCGCTGGCCTGGAGGCCGATCTCGGTCTGAGTGACCGTGCGCCCCGCTCGGCGGGACAACGCCTCGGCCAGGTACTGACCTACCCGGCCCGACGGGGTGCGGGTGCCGTTCGCCCAGTGGGAGATGGCCGACTTGTTGGTCTGGAGGATCTCGCCGTTCTCGGCCGCGATGCGCCGCACGTCTCTGGCGAGGGCCTCATAGGTGCAGTCGACCGCCGCGACGACGTCACGCAGACGGGAGTTGGGTTCTCTCGGCGCCGCCACGATCGCCTCCGCTCCGGAGCTGTAAACCGCGTATACCGCTTCAACTTCCTTCCACCGTACCCACTGAGCGTGACCACCGGTTCACTTATCAGCAGCCGCCCGGAACGGCGCGACCGTGATCCAGGCTCCCCCTTGGTCCGGGCGGCACCCCGAAGTTCCGTACGCCCACACCAGGCTCGGGCATTCCTGTGCCCGGACCCGGCCGATCAGAGACGGAGACACGGTGACCACCATCGACACCACGGCCATCACGGTCGAGCTGCCCGAGGCGTTCGACGCGCGCTGGAGCCGCCTGCCCGGCATCCAGGTCGACGGCCGGCGCATCACCATCGACCCGGCCGAGTACTTCTTCCGCTTCGAGTCGAACACCTGGCTCGTCGCCGACTGGGAGCTGGTCAAGTCCCAGCTCCTGAACGTGGACGAGACGACCGAGAGTGCGGTCGAGCAGCTCGCGCTCGACTTCATCAAGCAGCAGAGCAAGTCCACGTCCGACGCAGCCCGCGTCCTGGCCACCGCGTACGAGGTGTACGCCTACCTCTTCCGCGACGAGCACCTGGCCGGCCTCGGCCTGCCACAGATCACCGCCGAGCACCTGCGGATGCTCCGCGAGGCGGCCACGTTCATGGCGCTCAACAAGGTCGAGCTCGACGGACACATCTCCAACGTCGGCCCGTGCTGGTTCTTCCCCGCCGCCACCTCTGTCGTCTTCGACCTGGACGACGAGACGGGCGGGATGCTCGACGAGGTCTACCACGGCGGCTGGTTCAACGAGCACCGCCGGATCGAGTCCATCAAGGCCCACGCCGCCCTCGGCGGCCGGCTCGTACACGGCTGCCAGTCCGTGCCGGACCAGTCCGGCGGCGTGGTCGCGCCCTACGGTGCCTCGATGGCGAACTTCCGCGACGACCTCGCCGCGTTCAAGGCGGGCTGGATCGAGCAGGTCTACGCCCACCGCGTGAACCCCGCCGCGTAACCCACCACCTGATTGGGCTCCGGGGCGGGTCGGCATCCCGCGCCCGCCCCGGACGCCACCACCCATCCCCGGAGCCCTCCCGTGACCACGAACCCCAGCGCCGAACTCCTCGACAACCTGCTCACCGCGACCGGCCAGACCACCGCCGTACGGGAGGAGGTGCGCGTGTGGTCCATGTCCGGCGTCGAGCGCGTGGCCTTCCCCGAGGGCTCCACGGCCATCTTCAAGTACGCCAAGAAGCCCTTCGACAGCGAGGACCAGGCCCTCCGGCTGGCCCATACCCTCGGCGTACCCGTCCCCCAGGTCCACGCCTACGCCGTCCTGGACGGCTGGCTCGGCATGCTCATGGAGGACCTCGGACCGTTCGTCCGCGAGGCCGACGACCTCGACGGCGTCGCCGCGGCCGTGGTCCTGCACAGCACCCGTACGGCTCCGCCCTTGCCCCTCCTCGACCAGGAGCGGCTGCGGACGCTCCCGGCCCGTGCGCTGGAGCATCTCGAACGGCTGCGCAAGGTCGACCGGTGGCAGGACGCCGACGACGTCGAGGACGCGCTCGACCGGATCGCCCGGGCCGCCGAGGCCCGCTCGGCCGGAGCGACGCTGGAACCGTTCGGCTGGGTGCACTCCGAGTTCCACCCCACCAGCCTCCACATCGGCAAGCGCGGCTGGCGACTGCTCGACTTCGCCCGCGCCTTCACCGGTCCCGGCCTGCTCGACCTCGCCAGCTGGCACGGCACCATCGAGCCCCCGCACCCCGTACGCCTCCGCGTCTTCCTGGAGCAGTACGTCGCCGCCGGCGGCACCCCCGACGCCCTCGCCCCGCGCGGCGGGCTCACCGCCGAGAACTGGGCCCTGGGCTGGCACCGCATGTGGGCCGTCGAGTGGTTCATGGAGCAGTCCGTCCGCTGGATCGACGACCCGGCCACCGACCCCGCCTACCTCAAGGCCGTCCGCCGCCACCTCACCGATGTCCTTCACCTCCTGGGGATCTGACGTGCTCGCCCAGGCATCCCCCTGGCACGCCCACGCCGCCCAGCGCACCGCCGCCGGACTCGCCGAACCCCTGTCCGTACCCCCACGGATGGAATGGACCACGAGACCCGGCCAGGGGCCCGGGGCTGACGTCCTCGGCCCCGACCTGCGCGGCAAACGACTCCTGGAACTCGGCTGCGGCCCCGGCCACAACGCCGCCCACCTCGCCACCCGCCACGGCGCCCACGTCACCGGCGTCGACCTGGTCGGCCTCCAGGTCTGCCGCGCCCGCTCCCATTACGGACGGCTGAACAACCTCACCTTCGTGGCCGGCCACGCGCTGCACTACCTGCACGCCTCCGACGAGCAGTTCGACGCGATCTACTCCGTCTTCGGGGCTATCGGTCTCGTCGCTCCCGAGCTCCTGCTTCCGGCCATCGCCCAGCGCCTTACGCCTGGACGAGTGCTCGCCTTCTCCGTCCCCCACCCGCAGCGTGGCGGCCGAAGCCCTTCCAGCGACGACCGGCCTCGCCGCGACTACGTCACCCTCCCCGACCGCACCCGGATCCCCATCGCCCGCTGGGAGTTCGACACCGACCGCTGGGAGAGGCACCTCAGCCGGGCGGGCTGCTGGCTTACCTCGGCCCAGGAGTTCCACGACCCGCGCATGGGCCACTGGCCCACCACCCTGCTGATCCGCGCTCGCAAGCTCTGACCGCCGACCCTCGCCCCGGCCCTTGGAGGACCGATGCGCCCGCCCTACCTGCTCCTCGACATCGACGGCGTCCTCATACCCTTCCCTGACGAGCACGGCTCGACCCCAGCCACCCACGCCCGCCACGACGTCGTCCCCACCGGCCGGAGCGCCGACAACCCGGTCACCGTCTGGCTCCACCCCGACCACGGCCGCCTGCTCATGGACGTGATCCGCACCGGCCTGGTCACCCCGGTCTGGTGCACCAGCTGGCGCCAGGACGCCACCGCCCTCATCGGCCCGCTCCTCAACCTTCCGAGCCTGCCTTACATCGACCTGCCGCGGCCCCGGATCACTACCAGCCATCCCAACGGCTACCTCTGGAAGCGCGACCACGTCGACGCCTGGCTCGGTGACGCTCCCGTCGTCTGGATCGACGACGACTTCACCGACCTCGACCATGCTTGGGCCGCGGAGCGCACCACCAGGGGAGTGCCGACCTTCCTCATTCAGCCCGTCTCGCGTCTCGGGCTGCAACCCGAGCATCTGGACGAGCTCGCGGCATGGGTCTCGCAGCTGCCCGTAGTTGCTCGTACCGTTTAACGCCCGAAGGGGCACGACCGCCAGGCGGTCGTGCCCCTTCGGATCGGGGACGGAAGGTCAGGCCTTCTTCGTCTCCCAGAAAATCCGGTCGATCTCGGCGATGAGCTCCAGCGCCTTCTCGCCCGTCTTCGGGTCCGTCGACGCCTTGGCGGCCGAGAGGGCCTTCAGGGTGTCGTTGACCAGCTGGTTGAGCTCGGGGTACTTCTCGAAGTGCGGGGGCTTGAAGTAGTCGCTCCAGAGCACCGAGACGTGGTGCTTGGCGAGCTCCGCGCGCTGCTCCTTGATGACCGTGGCGCGGGCCCGGAAGTGCGGGTCCTCGTTGGCCTGGTACTTCTCCTGGACAGCCTTGACAGACTCGGCCTCGATGCGGGCCTGGGCCGGGTCGTACACGCCGCACGGGAGGTCGCAGTGGGCGCTGACCTTCACCTTGGGGGCAAACAGGCGGGAGAGCATTGAGCCGTCCTTCCTCGTGATCGTCTTCTCAGGTGGGACATTACTCGGTGAGAAGGGCGTTTTCTCGGGCGCCCCCGGGGGCTTAGGTCAAAAGTCCAGGGTCACCATGGGACTCGTGTACGAGTGGACGAGTGGATCGGGAGGTGCCGGATGAGCGGGTCGGGGCGGGAGCGGGCGGGGGAGGCCGGGGCTCCGTTCGGGATCGCCGAGGTGACGGGCGTGTCGATGGTGCCCACGCTGCTGCACGGGGACCGGCTGCTCGTGCACTACGGCGGGCGGTTGCGGCCCGGGTGCGTGGCCGTGCTGCGCCATCCGCTCCAGCAGGACCTGCTCGTCGTGAAGCGCCTGATCGAGCGACGCGACGGCGGCTGGTGGGTGCTCGGCGACAACCCGGACGCCGAGGGGGACAGCCGGGTCTTCGGCGCCGTACCGCCCGAACTCGTGCTCGGGCGGGTGCGGGCGCGGTACCGGCCGGTGACGCCGGGGCGTCAGCGTTCGGCCGGGGTGGTGCTCTCCTGGCTCGTCTCGTGCGTCAGGCCCGTGCGGTCCGTGCGCTCCGCCTCCAGGCGCTTGCGGGCCCGGTAGGCCGCCACGTTGGCGCGGGTCGCGCAGCGGTCCGAGCAGTAGCGGCGGGACCGGTTGGTGGAGGTGTCCAGGTAGGCGTTGCGGCAGGGCGGCGCCTGGCACAGGCCGAGCCGGTCCGCGCCGAACTCGGTGAGGTGGAAGGCGAGCCCCATCGCGCAGATGGCCGCGTACCCCGTCGTCGCGTTCGAGGAGTGGTCGGCGAGGTGCATGTGCCAGCGCGGCCGGCCCTCCTCGTCGAGGAAGTCGTGGCCCGAGATCTGGGGGCTGACCGGGAACTCCAGGAGCAGCGAGTTCAGGAGGTCCACGGCGCCCGTGTGGTCGCCCTCGTCGGCCGCGGTGAAGACCGCCCGCAGCCGCGTCCGGATCGCGCGGAAGCGGGGCAGGTCCGCCTCGGTGACCCGCCGGGCCATCTGGGAGGCCTCCCCGAAGAGGTCCCGCACCACCTCGACGGAGGTCAGGGAGTCCTTGCCGCGGGCCGGCTCCTCGGTGTTGACCAGACGCACGGCGAAATCCGAGTAATGGGCCAGTTCCACTTGTAGTCCTTACTTCGGCGGGCTAGTGTCTCGGTCGAAGGGGGTAACGACTGTTTTCCCTTCGAGGGTATTACGAAGTGGGGAGGGCACGGCGATGACCGGAACCGACTGGGCGGGCTGGCAGCAGAGCTGGGACCGTCAGCAGGAGTGGTACATGCCGGACCGCGAGGAGCGGTTCCGCGTGATGCTCGACATGGTCGAGGCGGTGGTGGGACCGAAGCCCCGCGTCCTCGACCTCGCGTGCGGTACGGGAAGTATCACGGATCGGCTCCTCAAGAGGTTCCCGGAGGCGACCAGTACCGGTGTCGACCTCGACCCCGCCCTCCTCGCCATCGCCGAGGGGTACTTCGCCGGGGACGGGCGCGTCGCCTTCGTGACCGCCGACCTCAAGGACCCCGCGTGGGCCGCGAGCCTGCCGTACGACTCGTACGACGCCGTTCTCACCGCCACCGCCCTGCACTGGCTCCACAGCGAGCCCCTCGCCGCCCTCTACGGGCAGCTCGCCGGGCTCGTCCGGGACGGCGGCGTCCTCATGAACGCCGACCACATGATCGACGAGTCCACGCCCCGCATCAACGCCGCCGAGCGCGCTCGGCGGCACGCGCGCATGGACCGCGAGAAGGCCGCCGGCGTCCTCGACTGGGCCGACTGGTGGGCCCTCGCCGCGAAGGACCCCGTCCTGGCCGGGCCCACCGCCCGCCGCTTCGAGATCTACGGCGAGCACGCCGACGGCGACATGCCCTCCCCGCGCTGGCACGCCGACACCCTCCGCGCCGCCGGCTTCGGCGAGGCCCGGACCGTCTGGGCCTCGCCCTCCGACACCCTGCTCCTCGCGGTGAAGTAACCGCCGGGTACGCGGGAAGGGGCGGTACGGGAGATCCCGTACCGCCCCTTCCCGTACGCCCTACAGCACCTTGGACAGGAACGCCTTCGTCCGGTCGTGCTGCGGGTTGCCCAGGACGTCGCGCGGGTTGCCCGACTCGACCACCACGCCGCCGTCCATGAAGACCAGCGAGTCACCGACCTCGCGGGCGAAGCCCATCTCGTGCGTGACGACGACCATCGTCATGCCCGACTCGGCCAGGTCCCGCATGACGTCGAGGACGTCGCCGACCAGCTCCGGGTCGAGCGCCGAGGTCGGCTCGTCGAAGAGCATCAGCTTCGGCTCCATCGCCAGCGCGCGGGCGATGGCCACGCGCTGCTGCTGGCCGCCCGAGAGCTGCGAGGGGTAGTTGCCCGTCTTGTCCCGCAGGCCGACCCGGTCGAGCAGGCGCTCGGCGCGCTCGCGCGCCACCGCCTTGGACTCGCCCTTGACCTGGATGGGCGCCTCCATGACGTTGGCCAGGGCCGTCATGTGCGGGAACAGGTTGAAGCGCTGGAAGACCATGCCGATGTCGCGGCGCTGGAGCGCGACCTCGCTGTCCTTCAGCTCGTAGAGCTTGTCGCCCTTCTGGCGGTAGCCCACCAGGTGCCCGTCGACCGAGAGCCGGCCGGCGTCGATGCGCTCCAGGTGGTTGATGCAGCGCAGGAAGGTCGACTTGCCGGAGCCGGACGGGCCGACCAGGCAGAAGACCTCGCCGTTGCGGACCTCCAGGTCGATGCCCCGGAGGATGTGGGCGGCGCCGTAGGACTTGTGGACGCCTTCGGCCTTGACCATGGGCTCGCCGGTCATCCGGACACCGCCGATCGCTTGAAGGTGGTCAGGTTCGCCTTGATCCGCTGCCAGGGGGTGGGCGGCAGGTTGCGGGTCGAACCGCGGGAGAAGCGACGCTCCAGGTAGTACTGGCCGACGCTGAACACACTGGTCAGCGCGAGGTACCAGATGGAGGCGACGAAGAGCATCTCCATCACGGCGCCGGCCGTGCTGCCGATGTTCGACGAGGCCCTCAGGAGTTCGGTGTACTGCACGGCCGAGACCAGCGACGAGGTCTTCAACATGTTGATGAACTCGTTGCCCGTCGGAGGCACGATCACCCGCATGGCCTGCGGAAGGACGATCCGGCCCATGGTCTTCGTCTGGGACATGCCGAGCGCGTGCGCCGCCTCGGTCTGGCCCTCGTCGACCGACTGGATGCCGGCCCGGACGATCTCCGCCATGTAGGCGCCCTCGTTCAGGCCGAGGCCGAGCAGGGCCACCATGAACGGCGTCATGACGTCCACGGTCTCGTTCTTGTAGATCGGCCCGAGGTCGATGTACTGGAAGATCAGCGACAGGTTGAACCAGACGAGCAGCTGCACGTAGACCGGCGTGCCGCGGAAGAACCAGATGTAGAGCCAGGCCACCGCGCCGGTGACCGGGTTCTTGGACAGCCGCATCACGGCGAAGAGCACGCCGAGGACGAGGCCGAGCGCCATCGAGGCGACGCTGATGAGGATGGTGTTCCACAGGCCGCTGATGATCGACGGGTCGAACACCTTGTCCCACACCGTGTCCCAGATGACGTTGCCCTGGGAGAAGGCGTAGACCAGCCAGCCGAGGAGGACCACGACCACCACGGCGCTGACCCAGCGGCCGTAGTGCCGCACGGGAACGGCCTTGATCGCCTCGTACGGGCTGGAGCCCGCGGGGTCGGACCCGGCCGGAGCGGCGGCCGGGTCCTTGTTGATCTTGTCAGTCATGACGACTGCCCTTCAGTGGTGCGACGAGGTCACTTGCCGGCGTTGACGGTGGCCGACTTGACCGCGCTGTCCTCGACGTCCCACTTCTTCAGGACCTCGGCGTAGGAGCCGTCCTTGATGATGGCGTCGAGCGCTTCCTTGACGGCGTCGCGCAGCTGGGGCTTGTCCTTGGAGACGCCGATGCCGAAGAGGCCGACGTCGCTCTGGCTGCCGACGACCTCGAAGTCGTTGCCGCCGCCCGAGGTCTTCGCGATGTACGCGGCCACCGGGTAGTCGTTCAGGTCGGCGACCGCCCCGCCGGCCTTGACGCGGGTCTGGGCCTCGGCGTCGGTGTCGAAGGCCTGGATCGTCAGCTTCTTGTCGCCGCACTTGGCGGCCTGCGCCTTGAAGGTGTCCTCGTAGATCGTGCCGCGCTGGACGGCCACGGTCTTGCCGCAGAGGTCGTCGAGGGAGTTGATGCCCTGCGGGTTGCCCTTCTTGACCAGGAGGGAGACGCCGGAGCTGAAGTAGTCGACGAAGTCGATGCCCTTGCCGATCTTCTTCCCGGCGTCGTCCAGGCCCTCCTGACGCTTCTTGTTGTCCGTCATCGAGGACATGATCAGGTCCTGGCGGCCGGTGTAGATCGAGGTGATCAGGCCGTCGAAGGTGCCGGAGACGAACTCCAGCTTCACGCCGAGCTGCTTGCTCAGGGCCTGCGCGATGTCGGGGTCGACGCCGACGATCTTGCCGCCCTCGGTGAACTCCATCGGGGCGTACGAGGCGTCCGTGCCGACCTTGATGACGCCGGACTTCTGGATCTCGGCCGGGAGCTTCGAGAAGAGCGGCGCGTTGGAGGCCGGCTTCTGGGAGGGCGAGGTGCCCTCCGCCGAACCGCTCTCGGTCTGGTCGCCACAGGCGGTCAGCAGCATGGAGCCGGCGACCGCGATGGCGGCGACCGCGGCAAGACGGGACGTGCGGGTCTTGGCGGCGGTCGTACAGCGCGTGGAGCGTGCGGTCATGGTCGGGTTCCTCCGGCGTATCAGGGAGATGCCAGGTGGCCACGTACGCATCTTCGAGTGTCGCGGCCTCGTGTGATTACGGCATCTTGCCATTCGGACTGCCTCAAACAGACGGCCACGGATGTCAAAATCGGGTAACGGGTGACCCCCGAATCGCGACAGACCGCTCCATCAGGGCCGGACCTTCTGCGGAATCCCTTCCCCGACACCGAAAAATCTCCGGTTGATCTCGCCATTCGGACGACAGGAAGGCCGCCAATCGGGTGCCCTGGGCACCTATACGGACATCGTGTGACGTGTCATCACCCGACCGTGCCCGGATGCTCTCGGTATGAGTCGTGTCACCGAACGGGTATGGACTCGTCTGCGGTGCCGTCCGTCCGGTAAGAAGGATCCTTACACCCCTCATCCGGGGCTCAGGGCGCGTTGTGCGGCGTGCCCGAGCGGCTGCCCGACAAGGCGGCCGCGGTGCCTCCCCACCCCTCCTCAACCAGGAGCGGCCACCCTCAAATGAAACAGACTCAAGGGGTCAACCCAATGGCAGCGGAGATCGTCAACCCTCGCAACGACAGCGGTACGGAGGCTCCCGAGGAGCCCTTCGATCCTGTCTTCGCCCTCCACCGGGGCGGCAAGATGGCCGTGCAGGCCACCGTTCCCCTCCGGGACAAGGACGACCTGTCCCTCGCGTACACGCCCGGCGTCGCCAAGGTGTGCACCGCGATCGCCGAGCAGCCCGAACTGGTCAACGACTACACCTGGAAGTCCCAGGTCGTCGCGGTCGTGACCGACGGCACCGCGGTGCTCGGCCTCGGCGACATCGGCCCGGAGGCCTCCCTCCCGGTCATGGAGGGGAAGGCCATCCTCTTCAAGCAGTTCGGCGGCGTGGACGCGGTCCCGATCGCCCTCGCCACCACCGACACCGACGAGATCGTCGAGACCGTCGTCCGGCTCGCCCCCTCCTTCGGCGGCGTGAACCTGGAGGACATCTCGGCCCCCCGGTGCTTCGAGATCGAGCGCAAGCTCCAGGAGCGCCTCGACATCCCGGTCTTCCACGACGACCAGCACGGCACCGCGATCGTCACCCTCGCGGCCCTGCGCAACGCGGCGAAGCTGACCGACCGGAACCTGGGCAACCTGCGCGCCGTCATCTCCGGCGCCGGCGCGGCCGGGGTCGCCATCGCCAAGTTCCTCCTGGAGGCCGGCCTCGGCGACGTCGCCGTCGCCGACCGCAAGGGCATCGTCAGCCGCGACCGCGGCGACCTCACGGACGTCAAGCGTGAACTCGCCGAGATCACCAACAAGGCGGGTCTGACCGGCTCCCTGGAGGACGCCCTGGCCGGCGCCGACGTCTTCATCGGCGTCTCCGGCGGTACGGTCCCCGAGGCGGCCGTCGCCTCCATGGCCCCGAACTCCTTCGTGTTCGCCATGGCCAACCCGAACCCCGAGGTCCACCCCGACGTCGCGCACAAGTACGCGGCCGTCGTGGCGACCGGCCGTTCGGACTACCCGAACCAGATCAACAACGTCCTCGCGTTCCCCGGCATCTTCGCCGGCGCGCTCCAGGTCCGGGCCTCCCGGATCACCGAGGGCATGAAGATCGCCGCGGCGAACGCGCTCGCGGACGTGGTCGGCGACCAGCTCGCCGCCGACTACGTGATCCCGTCGCCGTTCGACGAGCGGGTCGCCCCGGCCGTCACCGCCGCGGTCGCCGCCGCCGCCCGCGCCGAGGGCGTCGCCCGCCGCTGACGCGCCTCCGGCACGCCCGAAGGGCCCCGCTCCGCACACCGGGACGGGGCCCTTCGGCGTACGAGGGGTTCCGGGCGCGCGAGGCCCGTACGGGCGCGGATCCGGCGCCCAGGGCCTTCGTGAGCCGTACGTACGGGGCACGGGCCCGTGCCCAGGAGCTTGTACGGGGGCGGGCCCCGTGTCCAGGGATCGCCGGGCGACACGGGTCACACCGGGGTGTGGTTCCCCCGCCCGCCCGCGCGCCCTAGGGTCGGGGCCATGTTCGCTGCCTACGCCGCCCGAATCGACCGTGACCAGCCGCTGAACGGCCTCGAGTTGGGCGAACGCCCCGAACCCGAGGCGCGGGCCGGATGGACCACCGTCACCGTCAAGGCCGCCTCGCTCAACCACCACGACCTGTGGTCGCTGCGCGGAGTGGGCCTGCCCGAGGAGAAGCTGCCGATGATCCTCGGCTGCGACGCCGCCGGAATCGACGAGGACGGCAACGAGGTCGTCCTGCACTCCGTGATCGGCCAGACGGGCCACGGCGTCGGCCCGGACGAGCCCCGGTCCATCCTCACCGAGCGCTACCAGGGCACCTTCGCCGAGCGGGTCACCGTCCCCCGCTGGAACGTGCTGCCCAAGCCGAAGGAGCTCTCCTTCGAGGAGGCCGCCTGCCTGCCCACCGCCTGGCTGACCGCGTACCGGATGCTCTTCACCAACGCCGGTGTGCGGCCCGGGGACTCGGTCCTCGTGCAGGGCGCGGGCGGCGGCGTGGCCACCGCCGCGATCGCCCTCGGCAAGGCCGCCGGCCTGCGGGTCTTCGCCACCAGCCGGGACGAGGAGAAGCGCAAGCGGGCCGTCGAGCTGGGCGCCGTCGAGGCGTACGAGGCGGGGGCGCGGCTCCCGCAGCGGGTGGACGCGGTCATCGAGACCGTCGGCGCCGCGACCTGGTCCCACTCGGTCAAGTCGCTGCGGCCGGGCGGCACGCTCGTCATCTCGGGCGCCACGAGCGGCGACCGCCCCTCGCACGCCGAGCTGACCCGGATCTTCTTCCTGGAGCTGAAGGTCGTCGGCTCCACGATGGGCTCCAAGGACGAGCTGGAGGACCTGCTGTCCTTCTGCGCGGCCACCGGCCTCCGGCCGGTCATCGACGACGTCCTGCCGCTGGACCGGGCGCGGGAGGGCTTCGAGAAGATGGCCGCGGGCGACCTCTTCGGAAAGGTCGTCCTGACGGCCTCCTGACGACCGCCCGGGGGTCCTCCGACGACGGATCTTCCGACGACCCCTTGATGACTCGTCAGTAATGCTGATGGGATCTCCGGCACGCGCACCCCGAACACACCGTCGTGCCGGAGGTCCTCCATGCCGCGAACCACCTGGCGAACCACTCTGCTCGTGAGCGCCCTCGCCGCCGCGCTGCTCGCCCCGACCGCCGCCCGCGCGGAGCCCCGCGCCGGGGCCGTGGGACTCCATGCGGGCGGTGGCATCCCCGCCCTCACCGACGAGCACGGCCGCGTCCTCACCCTGCGCGGCTGGAACGTCGAGGACAAGGCGAACCGGGGCGACGCCGCCCTCTCCGCCGTCACCGAGAAGCACTTCCGCGACATGCGGGCCAAGGGCTTCAACTTCGCCCGCCTCCTGGTCTTCTGGGACGACCTGGAGCCCCGGCCCGGACGGTACAGCCAGACCTATCTGCGGAAGATCGAACGGATTCTGGACTGGGCCGAGAAGCACGACGTCAAGGTCCTCCTCGACGCCCATCAGGACGTCTTCGGGCCCGCGTTCGGCCACCGGGGCATCCCCGAGTGGGCGACCAGGACCGACGGGCTGCCCTTCACCCCGCGCCCGGACGACTGGTTCTCCGAGTACTTCGAGCCCGCCGTCCAGCGGGCCTTCACCCATCTGTACGAGGACGAGGACCTGAGGCGCGCCCAGGCCCGCATGTGGCGGGTGCTCGCCGACCGCTTCGACGACCATCCGGCCGTCCTCGGCTACGACCTGATCAACGAGCCGATGGGGGAGGTCCGGGAGGGCGAGGACCTGGCGACGGCGGCCCGGCGCATCGAACGGGACCAGCTCACCCCGCTCTACAACCGGCTCGCCGACGCGGTCCGCTCGGTCGACCGGGACGCCTGGATCTTCGTCGAGCCGACCCCCATCGTGGGGGAGGGGGTGCCCACCGGACTCGGGCGGATCGACGACCCGAAGGTCGTCTACGCCCCGCACTTCTACAACACCGCCATGGAGGCGGGCGCCGACTACGACCCCGCCGCCGGCTGGATCGAGAGCTACGAGCGGGCCGTCACCCGCTACCCCGAGCAGTACAAGGTGCCCGTGGTGGTGGGGGAGTGGGGGCCGCTCAACAACTCCCTGCCGAACATGAACCGCTTCTACCGCGACGCGATGTCCTCCCTCGGCCGCTACGGCTCCGGCTGGGCGGGCTACGTC
Source organism: Streptomyces sp. NPDC098101 (assembly GCF_044760185.1). Classification (NCBI taxonomy): domain Bacteria; kingdom Bacillati; phylum Actinomycetota; class Actinomycetes; order Kitasatosporales; family Streptomycetaceae; genus Streptomyces; species Streptomyces sp. NPDC098101. The sequence goes on from NZ_JBIWAS010000003.1 coordinate 957,939, forward strand.
TGGTGCTACGGCGGCGGCTACTGCGCGGTCGACGGCACCGGGACCTTCCGCGCCAACAAGGAGCTGACCGCCGAGCCGTACGCGGAGGCGGTCGCGGGCCGGGTCCGCTCCACGACGTACGACCCGGGGGCCGGGGTCTACCGCCTCACGTACGACGCCGCCGGGCGCCGCGGCTCCCGGGTCACCGAGCTCTCCCTGCCGCCCGGCGACTGGCGGGTGACGGCCCGCGGCGCGGCCCTCGTCCTCCGCAAGGACCGCGGCAGGACCTGGATCCTCGCGGCCCCGGACACCCGCGTCACGGTCACGGCCACCCGCGGCTGACGCCGGGGGAGGCGGGCGCGGAGGGGGGTGGGGCGGCGGGCGCCGGGCAGGACCCCGGTGTCAGCGGGGAGCCGGCCGCCCCGGCCCGTACGGGCGCCGGGCACCTGCCCGCACGAGCTGGGCCGTTGGCCGAGGGCCCTGAGCCCGTACGGGCCCGAGGGCTCTGGGCCCGTACGGGCCCGGAAGGTCCTGAGCCCGTGCGGGCCGGAAAGCCCTGAGCCCGTATGGGCCCAAGGGGCCCGAGCCCGTACAGGGCGGCCCCTACAGGCCGTTAGGCCCCCGTCCCCTCACGCCTTCCGTTCCGGGTGCAGCAGGTTCGTGACGTGGTGGGCCGCCGTCGAGAGGTGTCGGCGGGTCTCGGCGAGCTGTTCCGGGGTCACCCCGTGGTCGCGGGCCGCGTCCCGGATCTCGTCGCGGAAGCGGTCGAGGAGCCGGTCGAGGTCGCGGGCCGGGTCGCCCGAACCCTCCACGTCCCGCGCCCACTCCGGCGCCTCGGCCGGGGGCGCCGTGAACGGCGGCTCCCGGTCGGCGCCGGCGGCCTTCGGATGGGTCGTGCCCGTCACCAGGTCCCCGAGCTGGGCCGTGATGCCGGAGATCCCCTCCCAGACGCCCTTGGGCCAGTCGCCGCGCGAGAAGCGGTCCTGGACCTCCTCCTGCACCTGCTGGGCGATCCGCTGGAACTCCTTCGCCTGGCGGCGCGCGGACCGGGCCTCCTCGCGGGCCTCGCGGGCCTGCTGCTTCCACTCCTGTCCGACCCGGCGCAGCTCCTCCTTGGCGTCGGCGAACGAGGAGGGCTCCGCCGTCCGCGTCCGGCCCGCCGCCGCGCGCATCTCGCTGCGGACCCGGCCGGCCGCGCCGCGCACGTCGTCGCGGATCTCCGCCGCCAGCTCCGACACCGACTCGCGGATCTCCCGCTCCAGGTCGTCCAGCTCGGCCCCGCGCCCGTCCAGCTCGGCGCGGCCCGCGTCGGTGATCGAGTACACCTTCCGGCCGCCCTCGCTGGCGTGGGTGACGAGCCCCTCGGCCTCCAGCTTGGCCAGACGGGGGTAGACCGTCCCGGCGGAGGGCGCGTAGAGGCCCTGGAAGCGCTCCTCCAGGAGTCTGATCACCTCGTAGCCGTGGCGCGGGGCCTCGTCGAGCAGCTTGAGCAGATAGAGGCGCAGGCGGCCATGGGCGAAGACGGGCGGCATGTCAGAGCACCTTTCCGGTCGCGGAGGGGGCGGAGGAGGGGCCGGCGCCGGTGTCCTCGTCCGCCTCGGGGCGGCGGAGCAGGGCGATGGAGCCGGAGACGGTGGTGGCCTTGAGCGTGCCCCGGCCCGAACCGAGGGTGCCGGTGACGGTCTTGGTGCCCCACTGGCCCCCCACCCGGAGGTCCTCGAAGGCGTTCGACACGGAGCCGCTCGTGGTGCTCGCCTCGACCCGGGCGTCGGCCGGGTGCGGGAGCCGGATGGCGACCTCGCCGGAGACGCTGGTGAGCCGGATGTCGGCGGGCGGGCCGTCGAGCCCGGCCGGGTCCAGGTCGACGACCATGTCGCCGCTGACCGTCTCGGCCCGCACCGAGCCGCCGGCGCCCTCGATCACCGTCACGTCCCCGGTCACGGAGTTGGCCCGCAGGGCGCCCGTGACCGACTGGGCCTCCAGGTTTCCCGAGACGCTCTCGGCGCGGACCGGGCCGGAGAGCCCGAGCAGGGTGGTGTCGCCGCTGACGCCGCGCACCTCCGTACGCCCTCTGACGCCGGAGACGACGGCCTCGGCGCCGACCACGCCGACCTCGACGTCGGCACCCGCGGGGACGGCGACGGAGACGACGGCCCGGCGCCGGTACTCCTTGCGGTCGAACCACTTGAGGACGCTCTTCCACTGGAGGTCCTCGTACCCCACTGTCAGGGTGGAGCCGTCCTGCGAGACGACCAGCGGCGGGCCGTCGATCTCGGAGATCTCCACGCGGGCGGAACTCTCGTCCGTCCCCACCACGTTCACCGTGCCGTTGACGACGCGGATCCGCAGGCGCGTCACGGGGTCGGCCGGCGCGAGCTTCGTCGGCTCGGTGACGGACCACTCTGTCATGGTGCTGACCTCCCGTATCGGCAACGCAACATATCGCGTCTCTCGAACAACACGATATATCGCGGTTCGGTGAAGTCAACCCTGACTCGTCCCTGAGGCAAGGGGGGGCAATCACCCCCTTGTGTGGACAAATTGCCCTAGCGTAGGGGCATGAACGCGACATCCGGACCGAACCCCGTCGGGGCGCTGCTGCTCTGCCGCGCCGAGCCCCCGGCGGTCCGGCCGCCGGCCCGGCTGCTCGGGGAACACCTGCTCCTCGCCCCCGCCGGCACCGGCTGGAGCGTGCTCGTACCGGAGGGGAAGCCCTGGCTCCACGGCGGGGAGTCCGTCGAACAGGTCGTCACCGGCTGGGCCACCGCCCTCGCCGTCCCGGCCGCCACCTGGCCCGTCGTCGCGCTGTGGTGGGACCGCGACCGGGCCGGGCTCACCCTCGCGGCGGGCTTCCGCCGCACGGTCGGCTACACCTGGCTCGCGGACGGCACCCCCGTCGGCGAGGACGAGGCCATGCGCACCTTCGCCGCCCGGCTCGCCCTCGACCCCGTCCTCGACGTGCAGGCCCTCGAACCCCTCACCGGGCCCGACCCGGAGGCCGACGCGCACAGCCGGCTCGTCGGGGTCGTCGCGGTCCTCGCCCGCGCCGGGCTCGCGCTGCCCACCGGCCTCGCCCCCGGCGACAACGCCGACCGGCTCCGCTCCGTCGCCCTCGCCCAGGGCGCCGAACCGATCGAAGGAGCCGCCTGGAGGGACGCGGTCCGCGCCGAACTCGACGTGGTGGAGGAAGGGCCCCTCGGCCCGTACCTGCGCGGCCCCAGGGCGCGCGTGCTGGGCGGGGCGCAGCTCCTGGCGGGGGTGCCGCTGCTGCTCTGGGGCGCCGGCCGGCGCAGCGGCGGCTGGGCGACGGCCGGGGCCCTGCTCGTCGCGCACGGCGCGCTCGGACTCGCCTACGACCGGCTGCGGGAGCGGTGACCGCGGGCCGGGAGCCGTGAGCGGCGACCGTACGCCCGGGGGCGGCGCGCGTACGCCCGCGTCCTACTCCTCGTCGTCGTCCTCGTCGTCCAGACGGGCCAGCCAGGTCGCGAGGCGCTCGACCGGCACCTCGAAGTCGGGGTTGAGGTCGACGAACGTCCGCAGCTGCTCGGCGAGCCACTCGAAGGTGACCTCCTCCTCGCCTCGCCGCTTCTCCAGTTCCTCGATGCCACGGTCGGTGAAGTACATGCGATCAGGATAGGCCGTGTCCCCGGCGTGCCCCGCCGTCTCCTCCCGTCCCCTGTCGCCCGTCAGTCCCACCGATTAGCCTTCTGGATCCAACAACGCTTCGGGGAGCGGGGGCCGCTGTGGCGCAGGGGATCGCTCGGATTCGGCTGGACGACGGCACGCCCGTGTGGGCGCGGGTCGGGGACGCGGAGGAACTCGGCGGGGGCGGCGGGTTCCAGGACACCGGCGTCAGGGACCGGGTGGTCTCCATGGCCGGGGGACTCACGGACGTCGTGCGCGGGGTGGTCGGCTCGCTGCGCGCCGGGCTCGACCCCCAGGGACCCGTCGAGGTCGCCGTCAGCTTCGGCATCGAACTGACGGCGCAGTCCGGCAAGGTGATCGGCGTCCTCGCGGACGGGTCGGGCACGGCCTCCGTGAACGTCTCCCTCACCTGGACCGAACCGGGCCCCCGGCCCGCGCCGGACGAGACCACCGGCCTTGAAGCGGCCCCGACTCCTGACGTGGCTCCGGCTCCCGGCGCGGCTCCGACTCCCAACGTGGGCTCGACTTCCGGTACGGCCACGACTCCTGGCGCGGACTCGACTTCCGGCGCGGCCGCTACTCCTGGCGCCACCCCCGTGCCGGGCACTACCGCCGCCACCCCGGGCCCGGCCTCCGCCGCGAGCACCGCGCCCGCCCCCGCCCCCGCGTACCGGCCGCCCGTCGTGCCCCCGGTCCCCGCCTCGCCCCCCGTACCCCCCGCGCCCACCGTCCCGCCGGCGCGCGCCCCGCTCCCGGAGGGGGCCGCGCCGCCGCCCGGGAGCGGTCCGCACGCGCGCGTGGCGGACGACGGAGCCGCATGAGCGCCTTCGACGCTCTCGTGCGCCCCGCACTGGTACGCATCGCCGCTCCCGGCAGCGGGTATGACCCGCACGGCGACCGGTACTGGGGCACCGGCTTCTTCATCGCCCCCGGCTGGGTGCTGACCTGCGCCCATGTCGTGGCCGAGGGGGGAAGCGCGGTGTGGAGGAGCGAGCCGGTCGTCGGCGTCACCTGGGAGGACGGCAAGACCACCCGCGAGGCCACCGGCACCGTCGTGCTCGCCCTGCCCCGCCCCGAGCGGCCCGAGGACCCGCCCGACCGGTGGGCCTTCCCCGACGTCGCGCTCCTGCGCGTGCCCGGCACCCAGCAGGCGTCCTGCGTGCGCCTCGGCGAGCGCCCGCCCGTCCCGCCGACCGCCGTCGGCCTGCACGGCTGGTCCCGCGAGACCGGCGAACTCGGCGTCCGGCACGTCCAGGGGCAGCTGATCGGCAGCGACGGACAGGCCCTGATCACCGACTGGGTCATGCCCGTCGAGGGCTGCTCCGGCGGCCCCGTCGTCGACCTCGCCCAAGGGGCCGTCGTCGGCCTCAACAAGGGACGCGGACGCGACGGCGGGGCCGTCGTCCCCGTCACCGCCCTGCGCCGGCTCCACGACCTCCCCGGCGGCGGCGCGATGGGCGAGGCGCTGCGCGCCCACGACCGCCACCACCTCGCCCGCTACCGCTCCCTCGACGACCGGCCCGACTGGACCCGCGCCCAGCGGCTGCTGCCCGCCTCCCACGGCGTCAGCCCCGGCCTGCGCACCCAGCTGTACGGGCACTTCGCCGAACTCCCCGCGCCCACCGCCCCCGGCGAGGTCATGGACCTCATCGACCAGGTCAAGGCCTGGATCAGGGACGACGACCTGCCGGACGCCCTGGAGGACGACCCGCGCACCTGGAGCGAGGGCGCCGGACTCCTGCGCGGCCTGCGCGCGCCCCGCCGGGACGGCGTCCGCGACCTCGACCTCGACGCCGTCCTGCTGTACGCCGCCCACGTCGTCCGGCACGTCTCCGGGCGGTACGGCGAGCGGGCCGACACCGCCGCCCTCACCCGCTGGATCGTCGACGAGTCGGGCGACGCCGACCGCCACCTGAGGCGCGCGATCGACCGGCTGGTCGGCCCCGGCCGGGCCGCGCCCCTCTCCGTGCGCGAACCCCGCGCGCGTGCCGACGTCCTCCTGGAGATCGACACCCCCCGCTACGACCGGCGCTACCCCTGGCGGGTCAAGCTCCTCCTCGACGGGCACACGGTCAGCCCGCTCCACTGCGACGACCGGGGGGTCGAGCGGGCCCGGCTCCGGGAGACCCTGCGCGAACCGCTCGCGGACGCCCTCCGGCGCGGCGACAGCGGACCGCACCTGGCCGCCGTGGAGGCCGTGCTGCCCCGCGAACTCTTCGACGAACCTCTCGACACCTGGCGGCTCGAACCGCCCCAGGGACCCGAGGACACCTGGGCCGCCACCCTCGGCCAGCGCCGGATCGTCGTCATCCGCGACGCCCGCCGCCACGACCGCGAACCGGCCCCCGAATGGCGCGAGCGCTGGGAGGCGGGGGAGCGCGGACCGCTGCGCGCCGCCCCGCTGCGCGCCGAGGTGCCGGGCGCGGGCCCCGGCGCCCACACCGCGCGCGTGCGCCGGGAGACCTGGGCGGAGGCGTACGACCGGCTGCGCGACGCCGAGGGCGGCACCGTCCCCGTCTACTGCGGCCCGGTCGGCAGCGGCGACGGGCTCATGGCGATGAACGCCGCCCTCGCCGCCGGCCACCCCCTGGCCCTCTGGCGGACCGGCGCCCACGACCACACCGACTGCGCCGAGTTCCACGAGCGGGCCGACCGGCTGCTCGCGGACGCCGCCACCGCCTGGGGCGTGCGCGGCCCGGTCCGCTCCCTGCGCACCCGCGCCCCCGACCGGGCGGCCGGCCCCGAGGCGCGGGCCGCCTACGGCTGGGCCGAGACCATCGCCGTACTCCTCGACCCGCCCGACCGGCCCCCGCACGGCGGGCGCCTGGAGGCCCCGCCCCTGCTCGGGGAGGGGGAGCAGTGACCGCGGCGGCCACCGGGACGACGGCACCCCGATCCGGCCGGAACGGGCATCGGCGGCCCCCGCCCCCGGGCGGTATTTTCGACGGGCCCGGCACCGACACCACAGCCAGGAGGAGTCCCTCGTGAACGATTGGCGGATCTACCGTGGTGCCGGTCTCCCGCACGACGAGATACGGCGGCTGCCCGCCCCGCCGCCCTGGCGCGACTTTTCGGCCGGCGGCGCGGACGACACCCTGGCGGGCTCCGGCCGGAGGCTCGGCGTCCGCCGCCGGCTCGTCCAGAACCACCACCCCAGGCCCGCCGAGACCGACGCCGTCAACGCCGCCCTGTACCTGCGGCGCCCACTGCTCGTCACCGGGAACCCCGGCACCGGCAAGTCCACCCTCGCCCACGCCGTCGCCCACGAACTGGGCCTCGGGCGCGTGCTGCGCTGGCCCGTCGTCAGCCGCACCACCCTCCAGGACGGCCTCTACCGGTACGACGCCATCGGACGGCTCCAGGACGTCCAACTGGAGCGCGCCCGGCCCGACTCGACCGGCTCCGCCGCCGCGACCCCGGCCGGCATCGGCTCGTACATCCGGCTCGGACCGCTCGGCACCGCGCTGCTCCCCTCCGAGCAGCCCCGCGTGCTGCTCATCGACGAACTCGACAAGAGCGACCTCGACCTGCCGAACGACCTCCTGAACGCCCTGGAGGAGGGCGAGTTCGCCATCCCCGAGCTGGAGCGGCTCGCCGACCGGGAGCCCGTCGTGGAGGTCCTGAGCGACGACGGGCGCAAGGTGCGGATCTTCGGCGGCCGGGTCCGCTGCACCACCTTCCCCTTCATCGTCCTCACCTCCAACGGCGAACGGGACTTTCCCGCCGCCCTGTTGCGCCGCTGCATCCGCCTGGAGCTCGAACCGCCCGGCGAGGAGCAGCTCGGCGCCATGATCGAGGCCCACCTCGGGGCCGACGCCGCGACCGGCGAGGGCGAACGGGACCTCGTCCAGCGGTTCCTGAACCGCGAACCCGGCGAGGTGATCGCCACCGACCAGCTCCTCAACGCCCTCTACCTGACCCAGCACGCCTCCCGCGCCGAGCGGGTCACCAGGGAGCGCATCGCGGACATGCTCATGCAACCGCTCGACCAGCCGAGGTGAGGACCGGATGCACCGGCCGGACCGGCCGCACCTGGAGGAGCTCGCCCGCAGACTGAGGGCCGGCGGCCAGGACCCGACCGCCGAGGACCTCGCGGACGCCCTCTGGCTGGCCCGCTGGCTCCCCGGGCCCGAACCGGAGACCGGACCCCCGGGCACCGGCCCGCTCCCCGGGACCCCCGGGGACGGTGCCGACGACCGGGAAGCGGACCGGGAGCAGGACCAGAGTCAGGATCAGGACCCGGGCGGTTCCTTACGGGGCGGGGACGGGGGGGTACGGGAGGACGGCGACGCGGGCGCGGGTCCGGCCGGGGCCGCCCGGGAGTCCGTCTCCCTCCACATGCGCGCCGGAGCCCCCGGCGCGCGCGGCGGCGCGGGACGCACGGAGCGGGGCGCGGGGCTGCCCGTCCGCGCCCCCGGCGCCAACGCCCTGCCCGGCCTCCTCGGCCTCCAGAAGGCCCTCCGCCCCCTGCGGAACTACGCCCCCGCCCCGCCCCGGCCCGGCGAGGGCGTCCTCGACGAGGAGGCCACCGCCGAGCGCAGCGCCGCCGCCGGCATCCTCACCCCCGTCCTGCGCCCCGCCGCCGGCCACCGCCCCGACATCCAGCTCCTCATGGACACCGGCCCCGCCATGGGCGTCTGGAGCCGGATGGTCGAGGAACTCCGCCAGGCCTGCCAGCAGTCCGGCGCCTTCCGGGACGTCCAGGTGCACCGCCTGTACGACACCGGCGACGGGCCCCCGCTCGTCACCACCACCTCCGGCGCCGACGGCCGGCCCCGGCTGCGCCCCGTCGACCAGCTCCACGACCCCACGGGCCGCCGGCTCACCCTCGTCGTCAGCGACTGCGTCGGACCCCTCTGGCAGCGCGGCGCCGCCCAGCGCTTCCTGCTCCAGTGGCCCGGCCGCGCCCCGCTCGCCCTCGTCCAGCCCCTGCCGCCGCGCCTCTGGCCCCGGACCGCGCTCCCCGCCGAACCCGGCACCTTCCAGCGCTCCGCGACCCCCGGCGGGCACACCTCCTTCCGCTCCGACGACGAGCCCTGGGGCCCCCTCGTGCCCGGCCGCCGGGCCGTCCCCGTCCTCACCCCGACCCCCGAGGCCTTCGCCTCCTGGGTCCGCCTCCACACCGGCCACGGCGGCGACGCCGTCCGCGGCTGGGCCGCCCGGCTCGCCCCCGGACCGGCCGGACCCGCCGCCCCGCACGCCCCCCGGGCGCCCCGCGCCCCGCGCGCCGACGAGGAACTCCTCCGCGCCTTCCGGGCGGGCGCCTCGCCCGGTGCCCTCCGGCTCGCCGTCCACCTCGCCGCCGCGCCCCTGACCCTCCCCGTCATGCAGCTCGTCCAGCGCGCGATGCTGCCCGACACCGGCCCCATGGAGCTGGCCGAGGTCCTGCTCAGCGGACTCCTGCGGCGCCTCCCCGGCCCCACCCCGTACCCCTGCTTCAGCTATCCGCCGGGCGTCCAGCAGCACTTCCTCGGCTCGCTCGACCCCAGCGCCGCCGCCCTCGTCCTCAAACACTGCTCCGCCTACGTGGAGCGCAATTTCGGCCAGGGGATGCGCAACTTCCCGGCGCTCGCCGCCGCCCGCCTGGCCGGCGCGGAGGCCGGGGACGAACCGGAGTCCGGGAGCGCCGCGCCGCCCGACGCGACCGACGAACCCCTCGGGCCCGACAGCGCCGAGACCGAGCTCTTCGCCCGCATCCCCGCGCGCGTGCTCCGCTTCTACCACCCCGACCTCGTCACCCCCGACCCGCTCACCGAGGCCCGCCGCCTCCTCGCCCAGGGCCGGGGCCAGTCCGACCCCGCCCTCCTCGCCGGTGCCCGCGAACGCGCCGAGGCCGCCCTCCCGGCCGAACCCGTCGAGGCCCGGATCGTCCTCGCCCGCGCCCTCCACGCCGAGGCCGGCACCGCGGCCGCCCGGCGCTCCGACCGGCGCGCGGAACTCCTCGCCCGGGCCGCCGACACCCTCGTACGGGCCGGGGAACTGGCCGGGACCGGCGACGAGGCGTGGGCCGAGGCACGGCTGGAACTCGCCGTCGTCCACCACTCCCTGTGGCGCGACACCGACGACCCCGGCCACCTCGACGCCGCCCTCGACGCCCTCGCCGGACCCCCGGAGCACTGGCCCGAGACCACCCGCCACACCCTCCACCTGCGCCGGGGCCGCCTGCTCCTGGCCCGGGGCGACGGCGCGGCGGCCGCCGGGGAACTCACCGCCGCCCTCGGCCTCCGGGAGAGCGCCCCCGTCCTCCTCGACCTCGCCGACGCCCTGCGCCTCGCCGGAGCCGGACCCGACCGGATCGCCCCCGTCCTCGACCGCGCCGCGCCGCTCCTCGGCGACGGCCGCGCCCTGCGGCTCCGCCACACCACGGCCCGCGCCCGGCTGTACGACGCGGCCGGTGACGGGGCCGCCGCCGACGCGGCCTACGAGGAGGCCACCCTCCTCGCCCCCGCCGACAGCGGACAGCGCGGCCGGACCCTGCTCGCCTGGGGCGGCTCCCTGCTGCGCCGCGCCGCCGCCGGCACCGGCACGGCCCCCGTCGACCGGGCCGAAGGGGTCCTGCGCGAGGCCCTCACCCGGCTGCCCGCCGACGCGCCCGAACGGGCCGGGGCCCGGACCCTGATCGGCAGCGTGCTCGCGCTCCGCTTCCACCGCGCCGGGTTCCTGCCCGACCTCTTCGAGAGCCGCCACCTCCTGGAACAGGCCGTCCGCGGCACCGAGGAGCCGGGCGCGCGGGCCGAGGCGTGGCTGCAACTGGCCCGGGTGCGCCTGGAGCTGTCCGAAGTGGCCAGGGACGGCCTGATCGGCGCCGCGCTCACCGCCTACCGCAACGCCGAGGAGGACGCCCGCGCCGCCCACGGCGACGACCCGGGCTCGGTCACCGCCGCCCGCGCCCTGCACGGCCAGGGGGCCGTCCTGCTCCTGATGGGGCGCCCCGGCCGGGCCGGGACCGCGCTGCGCGCCGCCGCCGAGCGCTGGCGGCGGCTCACGGGCGGACCGGCGGAGGTGGACCGGGCCGACGTGGAGCGGACCAGGGCGCTGCTCGGGACGGCGGAGGCCGCGTACGACAACCCGGCCGTACGGCCGGACGAGCGGGAGCGGCGGGGCATCGCGCCCCCCTGGTGGACCTTGGCCGATTCGTTCGGGTGAGCGGCGTGACGACGGGGGGCGCACATGAGCGCAGTTGAGTCGAACGTGTTTCCGTCTTCCCGGCGTCGGGAAGAACCGCTCCGCCGCTACGACTGCGGGGGACGGGCGCCGGTGAGGAGGAGCCGAGGGTGTTCGAGCACACGGGGTGGACGAGTGGTGCCGGCCGGGACGCCGACCGCACGGCACACCTGCCGGACCGTCCCGTACGCCTGCCGGACGGCGCCGCACACCGGCCCGACCGCGTACTGCCGCCCTCGCCCGACCGCGCGACGCGCCTGCCCGACCGCCCCGCGCGGCTGCCCGATCGCCCCGCGCGGCTGCCCGATCTCGCCGCCGTCGACCTGCGCACCCTGCGCGTCCTGGACGACCCCGCGCTCGTGGCCGAGGTCGACCGCGTCCTCGGACGCGCGGCGGAACTGGGCGAGTCGTGGTTCTCCGACGAGGGCGCCGAGTGACCTGACCGGCACCGGCACCGGCACCCGCCGGACGGCTGGGTGGTTACCGGGGGCGCCGAGGATGCTGGAGGCCCTGAGGGAGCCAGGGGCGCTGGAGGTGCCGGGGACTCCGGGCACCCCGGACGCACCGGAAGCCCCGGATGTACTGAGGACGCCAAGGGCCCCGGAGACCCCGGACGCCCCGGAGACCTCAGGCCCCCCGAATTCCCCCACCGCCCCGAAAACCCCGCCCCACCCCCCGAGGAGGCGGCGGTGACCCACGCTCCCCCCTCCGCCGCCCTGCTCGGGCTGTTCGCGCGGACCCGGCCCACGCGGGACGGCGCCGTTCTGCTCCGTTCCGCGCTGCACGCGCGCCGGCTCGTTCTGCTCAAGGCGCTGCTCGTCCGGGTCCACCGGCACCGCGCGGAGCTCGGCGGCGGCGTGGGTGGCCGGTTCGAGGTCGCCTGGGACCTGCTCGAACGGGCGGAGCGGCGCGCCCCGTCCGCCGTCCGCGACCTCCTCGACTACCCCACCACCGGCGGCTGGCTCGCCGCCGCGCTCACCGCGCCGCCCGGCCCGGAACTCGACGCGCGGCTCGCCCACTTCGACGCCCTCGCCCTCACCGCCGCGCTGCGCGCGGGCTGCGCCCTGGACCTCACCGTGGCGACCCCGCACGGCACCCTGCCCCTCACCGGCCTCGGAAGGCTGCTGACCGGGGCGGACCGGGTCGCCGTGCGGACCACCGGCCGCCACGCGCGGCTCACCCCCGAGGGCGCCGGACCCGACCGGACCGTCCTGCTCCCGCGCGACCCCCGCTCCGGGAGCCCCGCCGGATCCGGCTGGAGCCCCGTGCTCCGGCTCCCCGGCGGGACCGCCGTCCTCGACGACCTCGACCCCTACCGGGTGCCGCGCGGCGGCATCGGCAACCCGCCCCGTACCGGCGTGGAGGCCGGACCCGCCGGGCGGGCCGTCTGGGCCGGGCAGTGGAGGGCGGCCCTCCGCCTCCTCGACGCCACCGACCCCGGCCGCGCCGGGGAGGTCCGGAGCCTCGTCCGGGTCCTGGTGCCGGTCGCCCACGCCGAGAAGGGGACCGGACCCTTCGGGGCCACCCTCCGCGCCGCCCCCGGCGCCGTCCTCGCCGCGCTGCCCGAAGGACCCCGCGAGATGGCCGAGGTCCTCGTCCACGAGACCCAGCACACCAAACTGGCCGCCGTCCACGAACTCGTACCGCTCCACACCGCCGGACCGGCCACCGTGCACCGGGTCGGCTGGCGCACCGACGCCCGCCCGATCGCCGGGGTCCTCCAGGGCGCCTACGCCCATCTCGCCCTCACCGACCTGTGGCGGCGCGCGGCCCGCTCGACCGGACTGCCCGCCCCCTGGCGCACGAGGGCCGGGCAGCAGTTCGAAAGATTCCACCATCAGGTGGGCCGGGCCCTCTCGGTCCTGCTTGAATCCGATGAACTGACCAACGCGGGAAGGGAGTTCGCCCGCCACATGCAGCAGCACCACGCGCGTCTTGGCGCCACGCCCCGAGCACTTCGGTGACACTAGGCACGCGCGTGACGACACCGCGTGGCGTGCGAGCGGACAGGGAGAGGTACACATGGCGGAACAGGCGCGGCCGACCGGGGGCGGAACCCCGCGCGGAAGCACGGCACCCGAACACGTCCTGGTGGTGTTCCCCGGATACCACCGGCCCTGGGCCACCTGGATCAGCCAGCGCCTCGACCTGCACGGGGTCCGCGCCACCCCGCACCGCTGGGACCCGCCCCGCGAGGTCCCCCTGGAGGACTCCCTCGGCGACCTGCTGCTCGCCCGCGGCCAGGTCCTCCTCGTCCTCAACGACTGGTTCTTCGAGCTCGGCCCCCGCCCCGCCGGGGAGTGGAACGACGTCCTGCGCGGCTTCGTCGCCGCCCACGCCGACCGCTTCGCCGCCGTCAACCTCACCAACCGGCCCCTGCTCCCGGCCACCGCCGTCCTGGAACCGGCCGGCCTGTGGGGCGTCGGCGAGGAAGAGGCGGAGGCCCGCCTCCTCGGCCGCCTCGGCATCGAACCCCGCCGCTCCGCCGGCCGCCGCATCCCGCCCGGCGCCCTCGCCCGCTACCCCGACACCCCGCCCGAGGTCTGGGGCGAGGTCCCGCGCCGCAACCCCCGGTTCACCGGCCGCGACGACCTCCTGACCGCACTGCAGGAACGGCTCATGGACGCCGAACGCGGCAACGCGGCCTGCACCCTCCTCGGCATGTCCGGCATCGGCAAGACCCAGATCGCCGCCGAGTACGCCCACCGCTTCAGCCCCGACTACGACGCCGTCTGGTGGGTCAGCTCCGACGACCGCAACGTCCAGCGCGACCGCTTCGGCGAACTCGCCGTCGAACTGGGCCTCCCCGTCGGCAACGAGCCCGGCGAACGCATCCGCGCGGTCCGCGACGCCCTGCGCCGCGGCGACCCGCACAGCCGCTGGCTGATCGTCTTCGACGGCTGGGACGACATCAGGGACGTCGGCGTCATGCTCCCGCACGGCCCCGGCCACGTCCTGATCACCTCCCGCAACCGCCTCTGGGGCGAACACACCGACCTCCTGGAGGTCGGCGGCTTCGCCCGCGCCGAGTCCACCGGCTACCTCATGCGCCGGGCCCCGCACATCACCGCCGCCGAGGCCGACGAGGTCGCCCACGAGTTCGGCGACGTCCCCCTGCCCCTCGTCCAGGCCGCCGCCTGGCTCGGCGAGTCCGGCATGGAGGCGCCCGAGTACCTCCGCATGGTCCGCGAGGGCCGCCTCTCCACCGTTGACGACCCCACCGGCGGCGAGGGGATGCCCAACGCCTCCCTCACCTCCTGGTCGATACTGATCAACCGGCTCCGCCGCGCCCAGCCGCAGGCCGTCGAGATCCTCAGCTTCTGCGCCTCCTTCGCCCCCGGCCGCATCCCCCTCGGCCTCGTGCGCGCCTATCCGCAGGCCGAACTGCCCGAGGACCTCCACTGGATGGTCAACGACCTGCCGGCCTGGACCCGGGCCCTCGACACCCTGGTCAACTACTCCGTCCTCACCCGGGAGACCCGAGGCCCCGTCAGCACCGACATGGGACCGCACCAGGAGTCCGTCCACATGCACCGCCTGGTGCACGACATCGTCTCCCGGCTCACCGACGGCACCCACCGCGCCGCCCACCGCAAGGCCGTCCGCACCCTGCTCGCCGAGGCCGACCCCGGCAACCCCATGGACAGCCGCAACTGGCCCCGCTACGCCGAACTCCTGCCGCACCTCGAACCCTCGGGCGCCCTGGAGAGCCGCGGCCCCCGCATCCAGAACGCCGTCCTCAACTGCCTGCGCTACTGCTACCGCAGCGGCGAGTTCAAGGCGGGCATCCGGCTCGCCGAGCGGATCCGGCTCAGCTGGAGCGGATTCATGGACCCGGTGGCCCCGCCGATGCTCACCCTCACCAGCCAGGAGGGCAACATCCTGCGCGCCGCCGGCCGGTTCCGCGAGGCCCACGTCCTCGACTCGTCCGCCCTCGAACGGCTCCGCGCGCAGACCCCGCGCAACGAGCACGCCGAACTCATCGCCCACAGCGCCGCCGCGAGCAACCTCCGCTACCTCGGCCAGTACACCGAGGCCGAGGAGCTCCAGCGCCGCCTCCTCGACGAGTCCCAGCGGATCCTGGGCGAGAACGAGTTCATGACCCTCCTCGCCCGCCACAACCTCGGCGTCAGCCTCCGCCTCCTCGGCCGCTACCAGGAGGCGTACGACCTCGACGCCGAGAACCTCGCCCGCCGCGAGACCGTCCTGCGCGCCCGCCACGCCAACACCCTCAACTCGGGCAGCGCCCTCGCCCACGACCTGCGCCTCCTCGGCCGCTACCGCGACGCCCTCGTGCGTCAGGAGGCCAGTGTCCGGCTGCACGTCCAGGTCCTCGGACCGCAGCACCCGCAGACCCTCTCGGCCCGCGCCCAGCTCGCGCTCTGCCGCCGCCGCGAGGGAGGCGCCCAGCAGGACATCGGGGCGCAG
Source organism: Streptomyces sp. NPDC098101 (assembly GCF_044760185.1). Lineage (NCBI taxonomy): Bacteria > Bacillati > Actinomycetota > Actinomycetes > Kitasatosporales > Streptomycetaceae > Streptomyces > Streptomyces sp. NPDC098101. Next base: position 973,155 of record NZ_JBIWAS010000003.1, read on the forward strand.
ATGGCGGGCCTCCTCGAACAGATCGAGCAGGTGCACGGCCGGGAGCACCACACGACGCTCACCTTCATCAACAACTACGCCAACTACCTGCGCGAACACGGGGACCTCGACCACGCCCGCGAGCTGACCGCCGAGGCGGAGGCCGGATTCCGCTCGATCCTCGGCCCCGCCCACCCCGTCGCCACCGGCATGGTCGCCAACACCGGCCTCGTCCTGCAGGCCGCGGGCGACCGCTCCGGCGCCCTCGCCCTCCTGGAGTCCGCCCTCGGCGGCTTCACCGCCACCCTCGGCCCCGACCACCCCTGGGTCCTGGGCTGCGCGCTCAACGCCGCCGCCGCCCGCAACTTCAACGGGCGCGTCGGCGACGCCGTCGAGCTGAGCCGGGAGACGCTCCGCCGCGCCCGCCGGGTCCTCGGCGACGAGCACCCGCTGACCCTCTCCTGCCGGATCGCCCTCGCGGCCGACCTCCGGGGGGTCCGCGAGGTCGAGGAGGCGGGGAAGGTCGAGGAGGACGGCCTCCTGGCCCTCACCAGGACCCTCGGCGCGCAGCACCCGCACACCCTCTCCGCCCGCCAGCGCAACCGCCCCTACTGGGACTTCGAGGCCTACCTCGGCTGAGGACCCCACGAGGACCGGCGGAGGAAACGCCGGAGGCCCGGCACCCCCTCGGGGGTGCCGGGCCTCCGCCGTCACGCGCGAGCGGTACGGGGTCAGGCGTCGAAGACCTCGTTGACCAGCTGCTGCTGCTCCGCCTGGTGGCGCTTGGCCGAGCCGACCGCCGGGGAGGAGGAGTGCGGACGCGAGATCCGGCGCAGGCGCTCGCCCGCCGGGATGTCCGCGCCGACCGCCAGGTCCAGGTGGTCGATCAGGTTGAGCGCGATGAACGGCCAGGCACCCTGGTTCGCCGGCTCCTCCTGCGCCCAGATGTACTTCGCGGCGTTCGGGTACTTGGCGATCTCGGCCTGGAGCTCGGCACCCGGCAGCGGGTACAGGCGCTCCAGACGGATGATCGCGGTCTCCGTGTCACCGCGCTTCTGGCGCTCGGCCTCCAGGTCGTAGTAGACCTTGCCGGCGCAGAAGACGACCTTGCGGACGTTGGCCGGGTCGACTGTCGCGTCGCCGATCACCGGGCGGAAGCCGCCGGTGGTGAACTCCTCCACCGTGGACGCCGCCGCCTTCAGGCGCAGCATCGACTTCGGGGTGAAGACGATGAGCGGCTTGTGGTGCGGGTTGTGGACCTGCCAGCGCAGCAGGTGGAAGTAGTTCGACGGCAGCGTCGGCATGGCGACCGTCATGTTGTCCTGGGCGCACATCTGGAGGAAGCGCTCCGGGCGCGCGGACGAGTGGTCCGGGCCCTGGCCCTCGTAGCCGTGCGGCAGGAGCAGCGTGACGCCGGAGGTCTGGCCCCACTTCTGCTCGGCGGAGGAGATGAACTCGTCGACGACGGTCTGCGCGCCGTTGACGAAGTCGCCGAACTGGGCCTCCCAGACGACCAGGGCGTCCGGGCGGGCCAGCGAGTAGCCGTACTCGAAGCCCATCGCCGCGTACTCGCTGAGCAGCGAGTCGTAGACGTTGTAGTGGGCCTGGTCCTCGGCCAGGTAGAGCAGCGGGGTGTAGTCCTCGCCGGTCTCCTGGTCCACCAGGACCGCGTGGCGCTGGCCGAAGGTGCCGCGGCGGGAGTCCTGGCCGGAGAGCCGGACCGGGGTGCCCTCCATCAGCAGGGAGCCGATGGCGAGGGTCTCGCCGAAGCCCCAGTCGATGGTGCCGTCGTCGATGGACGCGGCGCGGCGCTGCATCTGCGGCAGCAGGCGCGGGTGGACGGTGATCCGGTCCGGGACGTTCACCTGGGACTCGGCGATCCGCTTCACGACCTCCTGGGAGACCGCGGTGGTGACGGAGACCGGGAACTCGGCCTGGGCGTCCGGGACGTGCACCGAGGACGGGGCGGCCGTGGTGGCCTCGCGGACCTCCGCGAACACCTTCTCCAGCTGGCCCTGGAAGTCCTGGAGCGACTGCTCCGCCTCTTCCAGGGTGATGTCGCCGCGACCGATGAGCGACTCGGTGTACAGCTTGCGCACCGAACGCTTCTTGTCGATCAGGTTGTACATCTGCGGGTTGGTGAACGAGGGGTTGTCGCCCTCGTTGTGACCGCGGCGGCGGTAGCAGATGAGGTCGATCACGACGTCCTTGTTGAACGTCTGGCGGAACTCGAAGGCGAGCCGCGCGACGCGGACCACGGCCTCCGGGTCGTCGCCGTTCACGTGGAAGATCGGCGCCTCGATCATGCGGGCCACGTCGGTCGCGTACATCGAGGAACGCGAGGACTCCGGGGCGGCGGTGAAGCCGACCTGGTTGTTGATGACGATGTGGACCGTGCCGCCGGTGCGGTAGCCCCGCAGCTGCGACATGTTCAGCGTCTCGGCGACGACGCCCTGGCCGGCGAAGGCCGCGTCGCCGTGGAGGGCGATCGGCAGGACGGTGAAGTCCGTGCCGCCCTTGTTGATGACGTCCTGCTTGGCGCGGACGACACCCTCCAGGACCGGGTCGACCGCCTCCAGGTGCGAGGGGTTGGCGACCAGGGAGACCTTGATCTGCTCGCCGTCCAGGCCCGTGAAGGTGCCCTCGGCGCCCAGGTGGTACTTGACGTCACCGGAGCCGTGCATCGACTTCGGGTCGAGGTTGCCCTCGAACTCGCGGAAGATCTGCGCGTACGACTTGCCGACGATGTTCGCCAGGACGTTCAGCCGGCCGCGGTGGGCCATGCCGATGACGACCTCGTCGAGGCGCGACTCGGCGGCCGAGTCGATGACCGCGTCGAGCAGCGGGATGACGGACTCGCCGCCCTCCAGGGAGAAGCGCTTCTGGCCGACGTACTTCGTCTGCAGGAAGGTCTCGAAGGCCTCGGCGGCGTTCAGCCGGCGCAGGATCCGCAGCTGCTCCTCGCGCTCCACGCGGGAGTGCGGGCGCTCGACGCGGTCCTGGATCCACTTGCGCTGCTTCGGGTCCTGGATGTGCATGAACTCGACGCCGGTGGTGCGGCAGTACGAGTCGCGCAGCACGCCGAGGATGTCGCGGAGCTTCATCATCGACTTGCCGGCGAAGCCGCCGACCGCGAACTCGCGCTCCAGGTCCCACAGGGTGAGGCCGTGCTCGGTGATGTCCAGGTCGGGGTGCTTGCGCTGCTTGTACTCCAGCGGGTCGGTGTCGGCCATGACGTGGCCGCGGACCCGGTAGGAGTGGATCAGCTCGAAGACGCGCGCGGCCTTGGTGACGTCGTCGTCGTGGGAGGCGTCGATGTCACGGAGCCAGCGGACCGGCTCGTAGGGGATGCGCAGGGCCTTGAAGATCTCGTCGTAGAAGCCCTCCTCGCCGAGGAGGAGGTTCGCGACGATCCGCAGGAACTCGCCGGAGGCGGCGCCCTGGATCACGCGGTGGTCGTACGTCGAGGTCAGAGTCATGACCTTGGAGATGCCCAGCTTGTTCAGGGTGTCCTGGGAGGTGCCCTGGAACTCGGCCGGGTAGTCCATCGAGCCGACGCCCATGATGACCGACTGCCCGGGCATCAGACGCGGCACGGAGTGGACCGTGCCGAGGCCGCCGGGGTTGGTCAGGGAGACGGTGACGCCGGAGAAGTCCTCCATCGTCAGCTTGCCCACGCGGGCGCGCTTGACGATGTCCTCGTACGCCTGCCAGAACTCGAAGAAGTTGAGCGTCTCGGCCTTCTTGATGCCCGCGACGACGAGCTGGCGGTCGCCGTTGGGCTTCACCAGGTCGATCGCGAGGCCGAAGTTCACGTGCTCCGGCTTGACCAGGGTCGGCTTGCCGTCCTTCTCCGCGAAGGAGTTGTTCATGGACGGCATGGCCTTGATCGCCTGCACCATCGCGTAGCCGATGAGGTGCGTGAAGGAGATCTTCCCGCCCCGGGCGCGCTTCAGGTGGTTGTTGATCACGATCCGGTTGTCGAAGAGCAGCTTCACCGGGACGGCGCGGACGGACGTGGCCGTCGGCACCTCCAGGGAGGCGTTCATGTTCTTCGCGACCGCGGCGGCGGGGCCGCGCAGCGTGATCAGCTCGGGACCGGCCGGGGCCTCGGTCGCCGGGGCGGCCTTGGCGGCGGGCTTCGCGGCGGCCGGAGCGGCCTGGGCGGCGGCCGGCTTGGCGGCCGCGGGGGCCGCCTTCACCGCGGCCGGGGCGGCGGGAGCCGCGGCCGGCTTCTGTGCGGCGGGAGCCGGAGCAGGGGCGGGCACGGAGGCCGGAGCGGCAGGCGCGGCCTGTGCGGGGCCCGTCTGCGGCGCGGCGGGGGCGCTCGGCGTGCTCTGGGTGGGCGCCGGGGCGGCCGGGGTCTCCGACGCTCCGGGCTTGTAGTCGGCGAAGAAGTCCCACCAGGCACGATCGACCGAATTCGGGTCCTGGAGGTACTGCTGGTAGATCTCGTCGACGAGCCACTCATTGGCACCGAAGGCGGTCGCAGGGTTCTGGCCCTGCCCGTCTTGGTCGGTCGGGGAGCTCGGGGTACTGGGGGACTGAGACGACACGGCGGCAACCGCCCTCTTCCGCTTCACAAGGTGATGGACAGCGGAAATAAAGGCTACGCCTGTCCGGCCGGGAGGTGCAGGCCGGGCACTCCAACGTCGCGCAAGTCACACTTGACGGGGTGTTTCGGAGCCGTGAATGGCGGGAAACAAGCGTGGTTCCGCTGGTGTGAGGGTACGGAAAAGCATCGGTACGGCCCCCTTCGGCCGCACCCCTGATCGCACCCCGTTCACGTGCGCGGAGGTCTCACCCCCGTACACGCAGAACGTGTTCTTCCGGTTCGAACCCTACGTCAATCCGTCGGTGGACGACTGCCCGGAAGAGTGACTCTGATGCGGCACCCGCGTGATGATTCGGCCACGCCGATCTCGCCGCCGTGCAGATCGACCGCCCAGCGGGCGATCGCGAGCCCGAGCCCCGTCCCGCCGTCGCTGCCCGGGCCCTGCCGGCGCGAGGCCGAGCCCCGGTTGAACCGCTGGAAGACCTTGTGCCGCTCCGACTCCGGGATGCCGGGTCCCTCGTCCTCGACCTCCAGCTCCAGGGAGTCCGGATACGGGCCGCGCCGGGCCCGCACGGTGACCCGGCCATGCGGCGGGGAGTGCTTCACCGCGTTGTCGATCAGGTTCGCCATCACCTGGTGCAGCCGCTCCGTGTCCGCGTGGGCGGCCAGCTCGGGCGGCGACACGTCCAGGTGCAGGTGCACGTCCGTGCGGTTGTGCAGGCCCGAGGTGGACGACAGGCCGCGCTGGGACGCGGCGAGGTTCGCCTCCCGCAGCACCCCCGACAGATACGGCCAGACCTCGAAACGGCTTCCCCGCAGGGCCACGACACCGTTGTCGAGGCGTGACAGGTCGAGGAGCGTCTCCACCAGCCGCCCGAGGCGCTCGGTCTGCTTCAGGGCCGACCGCATCGTCTCGGGATCGGCCTCCGAGACCCCGTCCACGACGTTCTCCAGGACGGCCCGCAGCGCGGCGATCGGGGTCCGCAGCTCGTGCGAGACGTTGGCCACCAGCTCCTTGCGGTGCCGGTCCACGGCCTCCAGGTCGTCCGCCATGCGGTTGATCGTGGAGGCGAGGTCGCCCAGCTCGTCCCGCCGGTCCGCGCCCCGCACCCGGCGGCTGAAGTCGCCGCGCGAGATCGTTCCGGCCACCGTGGTCATCTCGTCCAGCGGCGCGGTCAGGGACTGCGCGACGAACTGGGTGATGAGCAGGGTCGCGATCATCGCGAAGATCGTGATGTACCGGAACTCGGTGGACGTGCGGATCGCCACCAGGGCGAGGCAGGAGGTCAGCAGGACCGCCCCGACGACGAGGGCGCCGAGCTTGGTCTTGATGGAGATCACGATCCGGTGGCGCCGCCGCCGCCCGCCACGGGGCCCGCCGAACCCGCCGGGCCCGTCGGTCGTGCCCGCTCCTCCGAATCCCCCGAACCCGTCGGTCGTGCCCGTTCCTCCGGGCCCGCCGGATCTCCCGGGGCCGCCCGCCCCTCCCGGCCCGCCGGCTCCGCCCCGCGCCTCCGGCCGCTTCGGCTCCTCCGGCCCGCCGGGCCTGCGGGGACTCATGGCGCCGGGGTCTCCAGCGCGTAGCCGACGCCGTGGACCGTGCGGATCCGCTCGGCCCCGATCTTCCGGCGCAGCGCCTTGATGTGGCTGTCCACGGTCCGGGTGCCCGAGGCGTCCGCCCAGTCCCACACCTCGGCGAGCAGCTGCTCGCGGGAGAGGACCGCGCGGGGGGTGCTCGCCAGACAGACGAGGAGGTCGAACTCGGTCGGGGTCAGGTGCACGTCCTCGGTGCGGACCCGGACCCGCCGCTGGGCGTGGTCGATCTCCAGTTCGCCCAGGCGGAGGATGCCGCTGCGCGGGGTGACCGCCGCGAGCGCGGCCCGCTCGACCCGGCGGAGCAGCACGTGCACCCGGGCGGCCAGCTCGCGCATCGAGAACGGCTTCGTCATGTAGTCGTCCGCGCCGACGCCGAGCCCGACCAGCATGTCGGTCTCGTCGTCGCGGGCGGTCAGCATGAGGACCGGGACGGGCCGCTGGGCCTGGACCCTGCGGCACACCTCCAGGCCGTCGAAACCGGGCAGCATGATGTCCAGGACCATCAGGTCGGGCTGCCAGGCCTCGGCCGCGTCGACGGCGGCGGGGCCGTCGGTCGCGGTCTGCACGAGGAAGCCCTCGGCGCGCAGGCGGGCGGAGATCGCCTCCACGATCGTGGCGTCGTCCTCGACCACCAGGACGCGCCGCTGGGCCCCCGGAGTGGCCGCCGCACCGTGGTGAGTGGTGTGTGTCTGCTCCATTGCCCCGCCTCGCGTCGCCGATGTCGGTGCAGCAGCCTAGAGGTACCGGTGGTGTCCCGGCTATCCAGGAGTCAGCCGGGACGCACGGCGAGGTGGACCGCGTCCGGGACGCCCCGGGCAACGGGCACCTCTTCCGTCCGTACCCCGCTGAATCCGGCATTCCGCAAGGTTGCTTCGAAATCATCGGAGGGCCGCGCGGACCACACGGCGAGGATCCCGCCCGGGTTCAGCCGGGCCGCGCAGGCCGCCAACCCCTCGGCGGAGTAAAGGGATTCGTTGTCCTCGGTGACCGTCCAGTCGGGGCCGTTGTCGATGTCCAGGCAGAGGGCGTCGTAGGTGTCGGTCGAGGTGCGGACGTGCTCCACCAGGTCCGTGTGCAGGATCACGGTCCGGGGATCGGCGAGCGCGGCCCCGGAGACCGCGGCGAGCGGTCCCCGCCGGTGCCAGTCGATGATCGCCTCCTCGCGCTCGGCGACCACGATCCGGCCCCAGCGGGGGTCGGCGGCGGCGTGGGCGAGGGAGAAGCCGACGCCGAGCCCGCCGACGAGCACGGAGGCGCCGGCCCGGCGCTCCTCGGGGAGCGCGGCGAGGGCCGCGTCGATCAGGAGCCGCTCGGAACGCCCGTCGGAGGTGTCCATCAGGAAGGTGCCGTTGGCGATGATCTCGTAGTGCTCGTCGCGGCGGCGCAGGACGACCTCTCCGTGGGGTCCTTCGCGCCGGTCGAGGGTCACGGGTCCTGACATCGTCGGTCGCTCCGCTCTCGTCGTCTCGTCGGATGGTTCCCGCCATCCTCGCCGGACGGCCGTGACGACCACAAACGCGTTACGGGACCGGGCAGTCGTGGCCAGAGCCCCTTCCCGGAAGCCCCTCCTCCGCCCCCTCCACCCAGGCCCACCCCCACCCGGCCCCACCCCCGGGAGGCCACGCGCCGGACGCCCGGACCGCACCGCCCGGCGCCTTGTTCCGGCCTTTCGACGCCCGCCGGGTCCGCCGGGTCCGCCGGATCTGCTGGGTCCGCCGGGTCCGCCGGGTCCGGGCCCGCTTCAGCGTCCGCCGGGCCCGTGCCGGGCGCCCCGCCACGCGTACAGGGCCGTGCCCGCCGCGAAGGCGAGCGCCGCCGCCGTCCACGCCCCGCCCTGCGGGCCCGGCCGGGCCACCCAGGCCCACCAGTCCGCCGCGCCGCCCGCCCCGGCGGGGGCCGCCAGGGGGACCGCGCCCGCGTAGAGGGCGGGCGGGAGCCAGCTGAGGCGGGCGCCGAGGAGGACGGCGGAGGCCGCCGCGACGCCCACCAGGCCCAGCGTGTTCCGGACGGCCGCCGGAGCGCCGAACTCCGCCGGGTGGCCGGGCACGGCCAGGGCGAGCAGGAGCGCGGCGAGCGCGGCCGGGACGAGGAGGTGGGCGAGCCGGCGCGGCCACCACGCGCGGACCGCCGTCCGGTCCAGCTCGTCGCTCGGCGCGCGCAGGCAGGTGCCGACGGCGGCCGCCGCGAGCAGCGGGCCGAGGACGACGACCGGGAGCCGGTCCGAGGGGCCGGAACCGGGGATCGTTTCCAGCCATCGGGCCGTCCCCGCGGCGACCGCCGCCGTACCGGCGAGGGCGACGAGCGCGCCGGGCAGGGCGCGGGAGCGGGCGTAGAGGAGGAGGGGGGAGAGGGGCTTCACGGGATCGGCACCCCGTCCGGGTCGCAGGCGTCCGCCGCCAGGTAGCGGGTGAGGTAAGCGCGTTGCCCGGCGGGCGACTTGGCGCGGAGCCGGTCGATGTACGGCTGCGCGTCGGTGGTGGCGGGGCCGTAGTCCTCGGGGGTCGGCGCCAGCCATTCGATGACGGCGAGGTGGACGAGGCCCGCCCGCTCGGCGGCCGGGCCCGCGAGGGCGCCCGTCGTGCAGGTGGCCGAGAACAGCCAGGTCACCGCCGAGTTCCGGTACAGGTCGGGGCGGGTGAGCCGGCTGCGGGTCGCGTCCTCCCAGGGGTCGGGCAGCTCGACGTCACCGGGGCGCGTGGCCCCGTACGGTCCGGTCACCCAGCGGACGGGGGCGCCGGGCAGCCCCGCCAGGCGCGCGTTCAGCGGGGCGAGGGCCGCCGACACCTCCGGCAGCAGCTTCGCGTCCAGGGCCGTCACGCACACCCGCGGGACGCCGTCGTCGCAGACCGGCCGGGCCAGGGCCGGGTCCGGGCGCCACGGCCCCTCGTCCTCCGGCAGGCGCAGGATCAGGGACGCGGCGGCGACCGCGACGGCCAGCGGGACCAGGGCGAGCGGCCGCAGCCGGGCCGGGCGCAGGCCGTGCGCGAGGAGCGCGGCGAGCGCGAGCCCGGCCGTCCACGCCATGGACGCGGGGGCGTACCACCACACCGGCCGGTCCCAGGGGGAGGCGTGCTCGCCGGCCGGGCCGAGCCAGCGCGTGGAGTTCTCCGCGTACGCGGAGAAGAGGAGGACCACGTACCCCACGATCCCCAGGAGCGGGGCGGCGAGCCGCCACCGGACCAGGCGTCCGGCGACGTGGCCGAGGGCACCGGCGGCGGCGAGCGCGACCGCGTCGGCGGCGAGCAGTTCGAGGAAGGGGCGTCCGGCGGACACGTACGGCCAGGTGGAGAGCAGGCAGACGGCGTCGGCGAGGAGCAGTCCGGCGGCGGGCCAGAGGGCGGACGGTGAGACCGCGACGAGCAGGCGGCGCAGGGGAGGGCGGGGGACGGACTCCCACAGCTCGGCCGTGCCGCGCCGCCGGTCCCGGCCGCCCTGCCAACAGCCCGCCGCGAGGGCGAGGGGCACGCAGAACACGCCGACGGCGACGTGCAGCAGGTTCGTGGTGTCGGCCCACCGGCCCTGCCAGCCGCCCTTGCCGTACATCGTCACCAGGACGACCACCAGCACGGCGGCACCGGTCCAGGGCCCGAGCCCGCGCCGCAGCTCGGTCCGGAGCGGGGGGACGGCCGGGGGCCTTCCCGTACGGGGCGGGTCGAGGACGGCGGTCACGGGAGGGCCTTTCTCGTACGGGGACGGGGAGCGGGGACGGCGATCGGCGTACGGGACCGGGGCCGCCCCGTACGGGACGGGGCGCGGTCACCTGCGGGTTCTTCCCGGGCGGCGGCGACCGTCACCGGGGCGACCCCGCACGACCGGACGCGGGAGGCGGTCGTCACCGCAGGGCCCCCGTCCCCGCCCCCGTACGGGAGCGGTGGGCGCGCAGGGCGGCCGTGTAGCCGCGTTCCACCGCGCTCGTCGTGGGGTCGGCGGCCCCGTCCGGGGTCCCTCCGAGCGCCGTGAGTTCGGCCGTCGTGCCCCGGAAGGCGAGCCGGCCCGCCTCGAGCAGGGCGACCTCGGCGCAGGCCGCCGCCACGTCCTCGACCAGGTGCGTCGAGACGACCACCGTCGCCTCCGCGCCGAGCTCCCGCAGCAGGGCGCGGAAGTCGACGCGCTGCTCCGGGTCGAGCCCGGCGGTCGGCTCGTCGAGCAGCAGCAGGTCCGGGTCGTTCACGAGGGCCTGCGCGATGCCCGCGCGCCGGACCATCCCGCCCGACAGGGTCTTCATCCGGGCGTCGATCCGGTCGGCGAGCCCGACCCGCCGCACGGCCCGCTCCACGGCCGCCGGGGCCCGGTCGGACGGCAGTTCCTTGAGCCAGGCGACGTACTCGACGAACTCCCGGACGGTGAAGGCCGGGTAGTACCCGAACTCCTGCGGCAGGTAGCCGAGCCGGCGCCGGATCCCGGTGCGCTCGCGGTGGTCCGTGGCGTCGCCGCCGAGGAGCTCCACCCGGCCGGAGGAGGGGGCGGCGACGGTCGCGAGGACCCGTATGAGGGAGGTCTTCCCGGCCCCGTTGGGGCCGAGCAGACCGTGGACGCCGGGGCCGAGGGAGAGGTCGAGCGCGTCGAGGGCGAGGGTGCGGCGGTGCCGGACGGTCAGTCCGGACACCGCGACGGCGGTCGGCGGGTTCACCGGGTCTCCAGGTGGTCGAAGGAACGGCGGCGCAGGGCGAGGAGGGCCGCGCAGGCCAGCGCGGCGGCGGCCCAGACGCCCTGGACGGCGGGGCCCGTGACGTACGGGGCGACGCCGGCGGCGTCCGGGGCCCCGACGAGGGAGCGCGCGACGGCGAGCAGCCACCCGCCGCCGAGCGTCGCGGCCGCCGCCCGGCAGCCGACGAACGAGCCGAGCGCCAGCGCCGCCAGGGTCAGGGCGAGGCCCGGAAGCAGCCAGGCGGCGGCCCCCGGGGACCCGGCGGCGCGCGGCAGCAGGGCACCGCAGGCGGTCAGCAGGGGGACGCACACGGCGAGCACGGCGGCGGTGCGGGTGAGCAGCAGCCGCAGCCCGCCGGACGGGGTGGCGGCGGTGATCTCGTGCAGCGGGTCGGCGTGCCGTCCGTACGAGACGGCGACCCCGGCGAGCGGCAGGAGGGGGGAGACGGTGAGCAGCCAGCTCCGCGCGCCCTGGACCCCGGCCCCGTGGGCGAGCCCGAACGCCCCGCCGACGACGAGGACCACCGCCACCAGCCAGGAGCCGCGCAGCGCGGGCCCGGCGGACCACCAGAGCCGCGCCCGCCGCCCGAGGGGGCCCGGGGCGGGTGCCTCCGGGGCGTGTCCCAGCGAGGCCAGGAGTTCCGTCCGTACGGAGGCGAGGACCGGGCCCGCCGCCCCGGCCCGCACCGCCGCCGAGACGCGGACCGCGCAGGCCGGGCAGGACTCGACGTGCTTCTCCAGGGACCAGGCGTCGGTCTCGGGGACGGTGCCCGCCGCGTACCGGGCGGCCAGGTCTTCGGCGACGTGCCAGGAAGGCTCCGTGCGGCGGCTCGTGCGGCGGCTCACGCGGTGCCTCCCAGGGGGTGCGGGCCCCGGGCGCGTCCGGCGTCGAGGGCGGCGCGCAGCTCCCGGCGGGCGCGCAGGGCGCGGGTCTTGACGGTGCCCTCGGGTATGCCGAGCAGCCGGGCCGCCTCACGGGTCGTCAGGCCGTCGACGACGGTGGCGCGCAGGACCTCGGCGAGCTCGGGCGAGATCCGGTCCAGGGCGGCGCCGACCTCCCCGTACTCCAGGCCCGCGAGCACCCGGTCCTCGGCGGACGGGGCGGGAGCGGCGGGCTCCGGCGCGGCCGGGGCGCGTGCGGCGCGGGCCCCGGCCCGCCGCGCGTCCACCAGGCGCCGGGCGGCGATCACCCAGAGCCAGCCGCCCGCCTCGCCCCGGCCCCGGTGCCCGCCGGCCGAGCGCCAGACCGTGACGAAGGTGTCCTGGAGGACCTCCCGCACGGTCTCCTCGTCGGGGCAGCGCCGGGCGAGCCGGGCGTGCAGCCAGCCGGCGTGCCGGTCGTAGAGCACGGCGAGCGCCCCGGTGTCCCCCCGGGCCACCGCGCGCAGCAGCGCCGCGTCGTCCTCGTCGCCCCCGGAGGGGCCTCCCCCCGTGGGGCGCGACAGTCTCACGCCCTCTCTATCGCGGACGGGCCCCGGTTCGGTTCACGGTTCGGTTCACGGATCGGGAGACCGGGCGCCGGGGCGGCCTCAGGGACTCGTCGGCGGGCCGCCCTCCGGCAGGGCGTCGAAGACGCGCTGGAGCGCGGGCGGGCGGTCGCCGTCGCCCGCGACGACCACGCGGTGGCGGTAGGCCACCTCGTACTGGAAGCCGTCGGCGATCGGCCGTCCGGTCGGTCGCGCCGGTACGAGGGCGAACGCGGGGTCCTCCAGGGCCGCGCGCAGCTCGGCGGCCTCGGCGGGGGTCTGCCGGCCGGTCCGGGGCGGCTTGTCGCCGGATTGGACCGTCCACGCCCCGTCCCGGTGGACGACGAGCCGGTTCCGGACCCCGGCGAAACCGCCGGTCACGGTAACCCGGACGAGGACCTGGCCCGGCCGGGGGTCGTCCCTCGGGGCGCTCGGCCCGCCCGTGGTGCGGGGGGTGCCGGGTCCGGTCGTGGTGCCGGGGGTGCCGGGTCCGGTCGTCGGGCCCGACGCGCTCGGTCCGGCCGTGGTTCCGGGTGCGCCGGGTGCCGGGGGAGTGCCGGAGCCCGAGCCGCAGCCGGTCGCGCCGCCCGCCAGGACCGCCGCGAGCAGCACGGCCCCGCATCGTCTTCCCCGTCCGCCTCGTCTCGTGGGACTCATGGGAGGAGGATGCCCGGCGGGGCGCCTCCCCGCAGCCGGACGACGGGATTCCGCCGCCGTCCGGAGCGTCCGGGGCTCAGACCTCGCCCCGTACGATCCCGGTCAGCGGCCCCCGGTACTCCCAGCCCAGCGCGGCGTAGAGCCCTCGGCCGTCCGTGGTGGCGGAGAGCACTCCGGTCGCGGCGCCCGCCTGCGCGGCGGCGGCCTCCAGGGTGAGCACGACGTTCGCGCCGAGGCCCCGGCGCCGGTGCGCCGGGTCCGTCTCGATCTGGTCGGCGACGGCGGTGGCGCCGGTCGGGGCGATCTGCCCCCGGGCGGCGAGGGTGCCGTCCGGGGCGAGGATCCGGACCCGGACGACGCCGTCCCGGACCTCGACGTTCCGTGCGTACCCCTCGGGCGGCGCGGGGCGGGCGCCGGGGTCCAGCGGCTTGACCATCATGAAGCCGGGGTCGTCGGGGATCGTCCACCCCTCGGTGATCCACGGCGCCACCTCCTCGGCGTCCGCCATCACCTTGAGCCAGCTGTACGGCTCGGTGAGCCGCTCGCAGAGCGCGCCGACGGTGGCCGCGTCGGGCGCGGGCAGCACGTGCCGCAGGACGTGCCGGGGGAGGCCCACGTCGATCCGGTACCCCCACGGCTGGTCGACGGCGGCCGAGGTGCCCCGGGAGACGGTCCAGCCCTCCACCCACGCCGATGTAATGGCTCGCATATCCATGGAGGTATTACATCGGCTGTTCGGCGAGATGCGCGAGAGTGATCGCTCAGAGCGAACAGGCGTCCGGGAACATTCACGGGCTCACATGCATTGAGTCCGTACAGCTCAACTTGACTGCCGAAGGGGAGATCATGGCTTCTGAGTCCATGGCGTCCGCGCCGCTCACTCTGCCTGTGCTGCCGCTCGACGACGAGGTCGTGCTGCCCGGAATGGTGGTGCCGCTGGACCTGTCCGACAACGACGTACGGGCCGCCGTCGAGGCCGCCCAGGCCGCCGCACGGCCCGGAGAGGGGAAGCCGCGGGTGCTGCTCGTGCCCCGCGTCGACGGCACCTACGCCGCCACCGGCGTCCTCGGGACCGTCGAGCAGGTGGGACGCCTGTCCGACGGCGACCCGGGCGCGCTCGTGCGCGGCCGGGGCCGCGTCCGCATCGGTGCCGGGACGACCGGCCCCGGCGCCGCCCTGTGGGTCGAGGGCACCGCCGTCGAGGAGACCCTGCCCGACCCGCTGCCCGGCTCCGTGACCGAGCTGGTCAAGGAGTACAAGGCGCTGGCCACCACCTGGCTCAAGAAGCGCGGGGCCTGGCAGGTCGTCGACCGCGTCCAGCAGATCGACGGCGTCGGCGCCCTCGCCGACAACTCCGGCTACTCGCCCTTCCTGACCGTCGCCCAGCGGATCGAGCTCCTGGAGACCGCCGACCCGGTCGCCCGGCTGCGCCTGGCCACCGCCCGGCTCCGCGAGCACCTCGCCGAGCAGGACGTCGCCGAGACCATCGCCAAGGACGTCCAGGAGGGCGTCGACAAGCAGCAGCGCGAGTTCCTGCTCCGCCGCCAGCTCGAAGCCGTCCGCAAGGAGCTCCGCGACCTCAACGGCGAGGCCGAGGGCGACGAGTCCGACGACTACCGCGCCCGCGTGGAGGCCGCCGACCTGCCCGAGAAGGTGCGCGACGCCGCCCTCAAGGAGGTCGAGAAGCTGGAGCGGTCCAGCGACCAGTCCCCCGAGGGCTCCTGGATCCGCACCTGGCTCGACACGATCCTCGAACTGCCCTGGAACGAGCGGACCGAGGACCGGTACGACATCCGGGGCGCCCGCGCGGTGCTCGACGCCGAGCACGCCGGCCTGGACGACGTGAAGGAGCGGATCACCGAGTACCTGGCGGTGCGCAAGCGGCGCGCCGACCGGGGGCTCGGCGTGGTCGGCGGGCGCCGGGGCGGAGCCGTCCTCGCCCTCGTCGGCCCGCCCGGCGTCGGCAAGACCTCCCTCGGCGAGTCCGTCGCCCACGCGATGGGCCGCGAGTTCGTCCGGGTCGCCCTCGGCGGCGTCCGGGACGAGGCGGAGATCCGCGGCCACCGGCGCACGTACGTGGGCGCCCTGCCCGGCCGGATCGTCCGCGCGATCAAGGAGGCCGGGTCCATGAACCCGGTGGTCCTGCTCGACGAGATCGACAAGGTCGGCTCCGACTTCCGCGGCGACCCCGCGGCGGCGCTCCTCGAAGTCCTCGACCCGGCGCAGAACCACACCTTCCGCGACCACTACCTGGAGGTCGAGCTCGACCTCTCCGACGTGGTCTTCCTGGCCACCGCGAACGTCCTGGAGTCCATCCCGGAGGCCCTCCTCGACCGCATGGAACTGGTGCGGCTCGACGGCTACACCGAGGACGAGAAGGTCGTCATCGCCCGCGACCACCTGCTGCCCCGGCAGCTGGAGCGGGCGGGCCTGGAGCCCGGCGAGGTCGTCCTGGAGGAGGCGTCGCTGCGGAAGCTGGCCGGCGAGTACACCCGCGAGGCCGGCGTCCGCACCCTGGAGCGGGCGATCTCCCGGCTGCTGCGGAAGGTCGCGGCCCAGCACGAACTGGGCGACCGCGAGCTGCCGTTCACGGTCCGTCCGGAGGACCTGCGGGAGCTGATCGGACGTCCGCACCACGTGCCCGAGTCGGCGCAGGACCCGGCCGAGCGCCGGACGGCCGTGCCGGGCGTCGCCACCGGACTCGCGGTGACCGGCGCGGGCGGCGACGTCCTCTTCGTGGAGGCCTCCCTGGCCGACCCGGAGACCGGCGCCGCGGGGCTCACCCTCACCGGACAGCTGGGCGACGTGATGAAGGAGTCGGCGCGGATCGCGCTCTCCTTCCTCCGCTCGCACGGCGCGGAGCTGGAGCTGCCCGTCACCGGCCTCAAGGACCGGGGCGTGCACATCCACTTCCCGGCGGGCGCGGTCCCCAAGGACGGGCCGAGCGCGGGCATCACGATGACGACCGCCCTCGCCTCCCTGCTGAGCGGCCGGCTCGTCCGCACGGACGTGGCCATGACCGGCGAGGTCTCCCTCACCGGCCGGGTCCTGCCCATCGGCGGCGTGAAGCAGAAGCTGCTCGCCGCGCACCGGGCGGGCATCACCACGGTCGTGATCCCCAAGCGGAACGAGGCCGACCTGGACGACGTCCCGGCCGAGATCCTGGAGAAGCTGGAGGTCCACCCCGTGACGGACGTCCGGCAGGTCCTGGAGATCGCCCTCGCCCCGGCGGAGGTGCCGGTGGGCGTGGCCGCGTAACCCCTGGTCGAGAGCGGGGTGTTCCCTCGGGGGCACCCCGCTCCGGCACGTCCGGACGCCGGTCCGGGGGCGGCTCCGCGATGTCAGTCCCGGCTGTCATGATCGTACGCATGAACGAAGACGCCTTCTGGGCTCTCATCGACGAGTTGAGCGGCCGCCCCGGCACCCGGGACGAGCGGCTGGAGTGGCTGGAGGGGGAGCTGCTGCGGCGTCCGGCCGGGGAGAGCGTGGCGTTCCAGGTGCGCCTGGAGAAGGCGTGCGGGGCGGCCGACACGCACGCGCTGTGGAGGGCGGCGGACCTGATCGAGGGCGGCCGCTGCACCGACGACGGCTTCCACTACTTCACCCTCTGGCTGGTGGGCCAGGGACGGAAGGTGTACGCGTCGGTGCTCGCCGACCCGGACGCGCTGGCCGACGTGTCCGACGTGCGGGCGCTCGTGGGGCGGCACCACGGCGAGTGGGACGACGACGAGTGGCCCGAGTGGGAGGAGCTCGACTACGTCGCCCAGGACGCGTACGACGAGCTGACCGGCCAGGAGGACGACGACGGGGAGGAGTTCCTCGAAGCGGTGGAGGCCGCGGAGGACGAAGAGGACGAGGACGAGGGGGAAGAGGGCGAGGAGCGCGGGGCGGCCGGGCCGGAGGGGTTGGCCCTGCCCCGGCTCGCCGCCCTCTTCCCGCTCGGGCCGTCCGGCTCCTAGGTGCCGCCCGGACCGAGCGGGACCGGGCGGCGTCCCGGGGACGCGTGGGGGTGCGTCAGGAGGCGGACGTGTTCCGGCGGCGGCCCAGGAGCAGGCTGCCCGCCGCGAAGGCGGCGAGGGCGCCCGCGCCCGCGAGGGCCGGTACCAGGGGGGAGGAGGTGCCGGCGGCCTCGGCGGAGAGCGCCGGGGGCCGCTCGTCGCCGCCGTGGCCCGCGTGGCTCACGGTGGACAGGGCGGCGCCCGCCGCGATCTTCGCCTCGGTCGGGGCCTTCGCCGGGGTCGCGGCCTTGGCCGCCGTACCGCCGAAGGTGACGTCCGAGCAGCTGTAGAAGGCCTCGGGGCTGTCGTTGCGCTGCCACACCTTGTAGACGACGTGGCGGCCGGTGCGGGCCGGCAGGGTGCCGGTGAAGTTGTAGTAGCCGTCGGTGGCGGTGCGGGTGGTGTGGTGGACGGCGACCGGGGTGGCGTCCAGGTCCGACCACTTCAGGGGCTGGGTCGGGTCGAAGCCGGCCTTGGTGATGTAGACCGTCATGGTGCCCGAATGGGCCGCCGTCGCCCGGACCTTGAAGTCGAAGGAGCCGGCGGCGACCGCCGTCGCGGGCCAGTCGGTGCGCGCCCAGTCCAGGGCCCGGTACTTCTCGCGGTTCGCCGAGCAGAGCTTGCCGTCCGGGATGAGGGACCGGTGCTGTCCGTCCGCGTTGGCGATGTTGACCTCGTTCCAGTCGTAGAGCGGCTGGGTGCCGGAGTCGGCGACGAGGTCCTTGCACACCTGTGACCTGGGCGTCTCGGGGCCTTCGGCGTAACAGGCGGCCAACCGGCTCACGGGGTTGAAGACGGCCCCGTGGGCACTGGCCGCCGTGGGGGTGAGACCGACGAGCGCGGCGGCGGACAGGGCCGCGGCACCGGCGGCGGTGGCACGGCGGACGGAGGGCAGGGAGGACATGCGGGGGCTCTCTCTCGTGCGTGGGGGAGTACGGAACGAGCAACGCGCGCGGGGCGCCGGGAAGTTGAAACCCGGGCGACCGTCGTAGAGCCTCGCATTGGTCCATACCAATGAGCAAGGGGGTGGAGGAAAAACGGGTGCGGCCCCCGGGGCGCGTCGTGCGCCCGGGGGCCGCCGGGAGGGAGGGGCGACGGGGGCGACGGGGGCGTCAGCCGTTCGCGAGCGCCCGCACGCGCGAGAGGTCCCCGTTGAAGCGGTTGTGGTCGCCGACCGTCGGGCCGGTGGAGGTGTACTGCCACATCGTGTAGTACTCCCAGCCGGCCGGCAGCGTCCCCACGGCGGAGGCGTAGCGCGCGACCCACAGCGGGTTGGTCGCGCCGAAGCCGGCGTGGTTGCCGGTGCACTGGGTCCACCAGCTCGTCGCCGTGTAGATGACGGCGTCCCGCCCGGTCCGGGCCTTGTAGCGGTTCAGGAAGTCGCGGATCCAGGTCACCATCCCGGCCTGGGTCTTGCCGTAGCAGGTCGCGCCGTACGGGTTCCACTCGATGTCGAGCACGCCCGGCAGGGTCCTGCCGTCCTTCGACCAGCCGCCGCCGTTGTCGACGAAGTAGTCGGCCTGGGCCGCGCCGCCCGTGGTGTCCGGGGTGGCGAAGTGGTACGTGCCCCGGATCATGCCGACGTCGTACGAGCCGTTGTACTGCTGGGTGAAGGAGGTGTTCTTGTAGTAGGTGCCCTCCGTGGCCTTGACGTAGGCCCACCGGACGCCGCTGTTCCACAGCGTGGACCAGGCGACGTTCCCCTGGTGGCTGGAGACGTCCACGCCCTCCGTCTGGACGGCCCGGGTCGGCGCGCCGGGGGTGCCGTCGCGCCCGTCGTGCGCGAGGACGCCCATGCCCATGCTCGCGGTGCCGCGGGCGGGCGCCTTCCGGACGTCCGCGTCCGGGGCGGCTCCGGCGGGGCCCGCGAAGGGGAGGAGGAGGGCCAGGGCCGCGAGGGCGGCGCCGGCGAGGGTCGTTCCGGATCTGTGCACACGCATCGCGTGCCTCCGAAAGGCTCGTGGGGAGAGGGGGCGACACGTCCTGGTGTGGACATGTCAGTGGGGGTGGTGGAAACGACGCTACGCACGTAGACCCGCCCGTGGAAGGGGACCTGGTCGCCGCCGTTGGTCTACGCCTGCGAAATACTGGAAGAGCTGCGGAAACGGCCGCGACGGGAAGAAACTTTCAGCGGCCGAAAGGCCGCCGGTGTGGCGGAGACGCGCCACGGGAAACACGCGGGAGGCACTGACGTGCACGAAAGCGGTACGGCACGCGAAAGCGGGATTACCCCGCGGGCCCTACCCGGAACCGGGGCTGCCCTGCCGACCCCCGACGCGGACGGGGATACGCCCCCGACGCCGGGCAAGCCCGGAACCGCCTCGCCGTCCCCCGGCAGGTCCGGGGCCAAGCCTCCGGCACCGGGCGGCGCCCGAGCCGCCTGGCCGTCCCCCGGCGGGGCTGGAACCGTTCCATCAGCCCCCGCGGGCGGGGGCGGGGATACGTCT
Source organism: Streptomyces sp. NPDC098101 (assembly GCF_044760185.1). Lineage (NCBI taxonomy): Bacteria > Bacillati > Actinomycetota > Actinomycetes > Kitasatosporales > Streptomycetaceae > Streptomyces > Streptomyces sp. NPDC098101. Next base: position 992,500 of record NZ_JBIWAS010000003.1, read on the forward strand.
TCGGCACCGGGTGGGGCCAAAACCGCCCCACCGGCCCCTGGTGGCACCGGGGCCACGCCTCCGGCACCGGGCGGAGCCGGAACCGTCCCACCCGCCCCCGGCGGAGCCGGGACCCTCACCCCGCCCCCCGTGGACCGGGAGTTTCTCGCTCTCGAGCGTGAGCTGGCGGTGTTTCTGCGGCGGGCGCGGGCGCAGTCCGGGGAGATGGCGCGGGAGGTGCATCCCGAGTTGGAGCCCGCCGCCTATGGGCTGTTCGTGCGGCTCGACGACGCCGGGCCGCAGCGGGCGACCGAGCTCGCCGGGTACTTCGGCGTCGGCAAGGCGACCATGAGCCGCCAGCTCCGGGCGCTCGAAGACCTCGGTCTCGTCGCCCGCGACCCCGACCCCGCCGACGGCCGCGCCTCCCTCGTCCGCCTCACCGAGGAGGGCCGGAACCGCTTCCGCCGCGTCCGCGACGCCCGGCGCGAGCGCTACGTCCGCAAGCTCGCGGACTGGGACCGCGCGGAGGTCGCCGAGCTGGCCCGCCTCCTGAACCACTTCAACGTACGGGCGGAGGGCTGAGGGCTCAGCCCTCCGGCGGCCCCGGCTCCACGTACGCCGCCGTCGCGTCGTCGTGCAGCTTCCAGCGCCGTACGCCCCCCGCCGCCGCGTCCGCGACCTCCCGCTCCCGCACCCGCCGCAGCAGCCCGGCCGGCCCCTCCGCGCGCAGGACGCCGAAGCAGTCCGCCCAGTCGCCCTCGCCGAACAGGTCCACCCAGCGGCTCGCCCCGTCCGTGAGCGCCGCCAGGGCCCGCACCTCCGCGCGCGGCACCGTCCCGGTCACCGCCCGCTCCGCGACCGCCGGATCGGCCGCCGCCGTGAAGAAGCCGCCCTCCCGGTTCCGCAGCCGGTCCGTCGCCGCCACGGAGCGCAGCACCTCGGCCGGCACCCGGTCCAGCCGGTCGTCCAGCATCGCCCGTACCGCCCCGTCCGGCCCCTCCAGGAGGAGGACCGAGTCGGAGAGGACGAGGTGCTCGACCACCGCCCCGTCCCAGCGGGCGAGGACCACGGTTGCCTGAGGCGTCCTCACGTGAGAAAGGTCACAGCTCCCCCGATGGGCGTCCGCGGTGCGCCGGATTGCCAGGGAGAGGATCTCGGACAGGGGGACGTCCGGCCGGGAAGCGGACAGTTCGGTCAAAGCCCCGCCGAGCCGGGCGGCGAACCACGGCACGCCGTGCACACAACCGTCATCGCCGACGGGCGGCGTGACGCCGTCGAGGAGGACGAGCGTCCCCCTGCCCTCCGCCGCGAACAGGGCGGTGGCCGTCCAGTCCTCATTGGGGCGTTCGGGGCTGCCGGGAAGGGAGAGGACGTCGCTGCGCATGGAGCCCAGTGTGCCCGGACCCGCGCCCGTCCCCACCGGACCCTTCACCGGACCCGCGAATGACGGGAAAAGGCCTGTACCAACCGGGCGGACGCGGGGGAAGGAGCGGAACGGACGCCGTCGCGGACCTGCGGGCGGGCATCCTGCCAAAGGCCGCCCGGAAGATCCAACCGGGGCCGCTTCCGGGCCTTCGGACCCCGCCCGGGGAAGTTGTTCGCCAACTCGGGAGTGTTGTTCACTCGTTCGGGTGGCGGAGCGGCCGATGGCCGTCCCCTTCCCGGAAGCGCTGGAATGGTCGGAAGCCGTATCGGGGGTGGGGGCGCTCCATGTGACCGGCCGTCACCCCTGCTTGGTGGGTGGACGAGTCAAGAATGCGAGCACCGGTGCAGATGAAGCGGCCTCGGAGCAAGAACGGCACGCGGAGCCAGAACACCGGTGTACCGCCGGCCCCGGGCGCCGCCACGGCCCCCGCCGGAGGCGCGGCCGCCCCCGACCGCGCCCCGTCGTCCGCCCCGGCGCAGCCGCACGCCCCCGCGCAGCACCACGCCGCACCCGCCGGCCGCGCCAAGCGCGTCCGCAACCGCCTCGTCGCCGGCGTCGCCCTCGTGGGCGTCACCGTCCTCGCCGCCGGAGCCCCCGCGATCCTCGCCGCCTCCGCCGAGCTCACCGACTCCCAGCGCCTGGTCACCCTCGCCGAACTCGACCGCCAGGCCGTCACCCTCGCGCACTCCCTCGCCGACGAGCGCGACGAGGTCGTCGCGTACATCGCCGCCGGACGCGACGCCCAGACCGGCGACGCCGAGAAGAAGCGCAAGGTCACCACCGTCCGCTCCACCCGCGTCGACCGGCAGATCGACGAGATCCGCCCCGCCGCCTCCACGGAGCTCCGCCGCGACCTCGCCGGCGTCCCCTCCGTCCGCCGCGCCGCCCTCACCGGCAAGGGCACGGCCCTGGAGGCCCACAAGGCGTACTCGGACGTCATCGACAAGCTCCAGGCCCTCGCCGACGAGCTGGCCGACCGCACCCCGGCCCGCGCCGCCGACCCCTCGCTCACCGAGGCCACCCGCGCCCCCGCCGCCCTCGGCCGCGCCGTCGAACAGGCCTCCGCCACCCGCGGCCTGCTCCTCGCCGCGCTCGCCGTGCCGCAGCCCGAGCCCACCGGCGAGTTCCGCTACGACGCCACGACCGGCACCTACGTCCCCGAGGAGCCGAAGGGCACGGCGGAGGCGAACCGGACCCGCGACCGCCTCACCGCCGCCGCCCAGCAGGCCCGCGTCCGCGAACTCGCCGCCCTCGGCGACTTCGACCAGGCCGCCGGGGCCGCCGCCCGCGACTCGCTCGCCGGCACCGTCGCCGGACCCGACGTCAAGAGCGCCGAGCGCTCCCTCGCCTCCCTCACCGACCAGCCCCGGCTGACCGATGCCGAGCGCAAGACCGACCCGGCCGCCCTGGAGGCCGCGCTCTCCGCCCGCGTCGAGCAGATGCGCGGCGTCGAGTCCGCCCTCGCCGCCCAGCGCGTCGAACGCCTCTCCGCGCTCCGCGACGACGACGTCACCGCGCTCGAACTGCGCCTCGCCTTCCTCGGCGGCTGTCTCCTCGTCGCCGTCGGCGTCTCCACGTACGTCGCCCGCAGCCTCACCCGGCCGCTCGCCGTCCTGCGCATCGGCGCCGCCCGGCTCGCCGCCGCCCCCGAGCCGCAGACCGAGGAGCCGGTCCGCTTCACCGGCCGCAACGACGAGTTCGCCCAGGCCGTCCGCTCCCTCAACACCCTGCACGGCAAGCTCGCCGGCCTCGCCGCCCGCACCGGGCACCTCACCGCCGAGCGCACCGACCTCGCCGCCGACAAGGAGGCCCTCGCCGCCGAGCTGGCCGCTCAGCGCGCCGAGCTCCAGGGACAGGTCGCCCTCCTCACCGCCGAGCTCGAAAAGCTCCGCGGCACCGTCCGGCACACCTTCGTCAACCTCTCCCTGCGCAACCTCGGGCTCGTCGAGCGCCAGCTCGGCGTCATCGAGAAGCTGGAGGAGCGCGAGCAGGACCCGGACCGCCTCGGCACCCTCTTCAAGCTCGACCACATGGCCACCGTCATGCGCCGCCACAGCGAGAACCTCCTCGTCCTGGCCGGCCACGAGCACGTCCACGGCCACGCCGGGGCCGTCCCGCTCGTCGACGTGCTGCGCGCCGCCGTCAGCGAGATCGAGCGGTACGAGCGGGTCACCATCCAGTCCCTGCCGCCGCACGCCCAGATCGCCGGCTTCGCCGCGGACGACCTGAGCCACCTGGTCGCGGAACTCCTGGAGAACGCCACCTCCTTCTCGCCGCCCGACGCCGAGGTCCAGCTCTCCGGCTGGCTCCTGGAGACCGGCGAGGTGATGCTCTCCGTCCAGGACTCCGGCATCGGCATGACCCCCGCCCGCTTCGCCGAGCTGAACGCCCGCCTGGCCGAGGCCGACCCGGACGCCTTCGAGGGCGAGGGGCTCGGCATGAGGGTCGTCGCCCTCCTCGCCGCCCGCCACGGCGTCCGCGTCGAGCTGCGCGAGCAGCAGCCGGGCGGCACGGCGGCCGTCGTGGTCCTGCCGCTGCCCCTGCTGCCCACCGCCCCGCCGGCGGCCGTGACGGAGCCCGTACGGGTCCCGGGCACGGCCCCCGTCATCCAGCTGCCCGGCTCGGTCGCGGAGGCCAACTCCAACACCCTGCCCTCCCGCACCCGCGACCCGCTGGTGGAAGCGGCGGAACGCGCCTTCGCGGAGGCGGAGCCCTCCGGGGGACACCCGGACGGCACGGCGGAGGAGCCGTACGGGCCGGACGCCGTCTCCGAGCAGCCGTACGACCCGGAACCGCGGCGGACGGCGGAGGAGCCGTACGCCCCCGAACCGGAGCCCTCGCCCTCGGAGTCGTACGAACGAGAAGGAGGGGGCCACGCCCCGGAGTCCGTCTCCGAGACCACGCTCCAGGTCCGCCTCCCCGTCCCGCCGCCGGAGCCGGACGCCCACGAGCGCGCCGCCGACGCGGACGCCGACGCCACCCACCCCGCTCCGGCGGAGCCCGTCGCCGACCAGGCGGTTCCCGGACCGCGTGCCGGGCAGTGGGAACGGGTCACCGACAAGGGCCTGCCCAAGCGCACCCCCCAGGTGGTGCGCCAGGCCGGACCCGCCGCCGCTCCCCGCGGGGGCGGCGTGGACGCCGAGGCCCTGCGCCGCCGGCTCGGCGGCTTCCACCGGGGCGCCGAGGCCGGGCGCCGGGACGTGGAGGCGGAGATGGGCACGACGGGGATAGCGAACGCAAGCACTGCACGTACAGAGGAGAAGACGGGGGACACAGTCGAGGAGGCACGCAGTTGACCGCGACGGGAACGTTCGGACTGAGTACGGAAGCCCGCAACCTGCAATGGCTGCTGGGAAATCTGGTCGAGGAGGTGCCGGGGGTCCGCTCGGTCGCCGTCGTGTCCTCGGACGGCCTGATGCTGCTGTCCTCGGACCCCGCCACCCAGCAGGACACCACGGCCGCCGACGAAGCCGGCCGTCCCCAGGGGCCGCGCGGCTCCAGCGCCGACCTGGCCACCATCGTCTCCGGCATCGGCAGCCTCACCATCGGCGCCGCGCGCCTGATGGACGGCGGCGGGGTCAAGCAGACCATGGTGGCGATGGACGAGGGCAGCGTCTTCGTCATGTCGATCAGCGACGGCTCGCTGCTCGGCGTGCACGCCACGCCCGACTGCGACATGAGCGTCGTGGCGTACCACATGGCGCTCTTCGTGGGCCGCGCCGGTCACGTACTCACCCCCGAAGTCCGCAGCGAGCTGCGCAAATCGTTGGAGAGCCCCCAGTGACGGCCATGTCCTCGGTTCCTCACTCCTTCAAGCTGCCGGTACGGGGAGAGGGGCGCCGCCCCGCGCGCGTGCGCCCCTACTCGCTGACCGGCGGCCGTACCCGCTTCGGCCACGTCCTGCTCGTCGAGACCTTCGTGGCCGCGCTCGAAGCGCCCGCCGCGCGCAAGGTCCTGACGGACGGCGGGCCCGGCGCCCGCGGTCTGATGCCGGAGATGCGGGCCATCGTCGAGATCTGCCGCCGGATGCGGACGGTGGCGGAGATCTCGGCGCTTCTGAAGATGCCGTTGGGGGTCGTCCGGGTGCTCCTCAGCGACCTGGCCGACCAGGGAAAGATCCGTGTGTACGGGACCGGTCACGGCACCGGCCAGCCCGACCGCGCGCTCCTCGAAAGGGTGCTGAGTGGACTCCGTCGTCTCTGACGCCTCCGCCGTCTCCGGGACCGTCCCCGTCCCCGGAAGCGTCGCCGAAGCCGACCCCGCCGCCCCGGCGGCCGTCGGCATCCCCGCCCAGCCCCGCCCCGATCCGCTCGCACCGGACGCCGAGGACGGCGCGCAGGACTGGCAGCTCGACCACACCCGCGCCCCCACGGCGACGAAGATCGTCGTCGCGGGCGGCTTCGGCGTGGGCAAGACCACCTTCGTCCGCGCGGTCTCCGAGATCACCCCGCTCCAGACCGAGGCCCTGATGACCCGGGCGAGCGAGGACACCGACGACCTCACCGCCACCCCGGACAAGCTCACCACCACGGTGGCGATGGACTTCGGCCGGATCACGCTCGACGACGACCTGGTGCTCTACGTCTTCGGCACGCCGGGGCAGCAGCGCTTCTGGTTCATGTGGGACGACCTGGTGCGCGGGGCGATCGGGGCGATCGTGCTCGCCGACACCCGGCGCCTCACGGACTGCTTCCCGGCCCTCGACTACTTCGAGAGCTGCGGGCTCCCGTACATCGTGGCGGTCAACCACTTCGAGGGCAGCGAGCTGTTCGAGGCGGAGGACGTCAGGGAGGCGCTGACCGTGCCCCCGCACGTCCCCGTGGTGATCATGGACGCGCGCAAGCGCTACAGCGTCGTCGAGACCCTGCTGGCCATGGTCGCGCACTCCCTGGACGCCACCCCCGAATAGCCCGCCGCCCCCTCACTTACGCCACGCCAGGAGCACCACCCATGCGGAAGATACTCATAGTCGGGGCCGGACAGTCCGGTCTCCAGCTCGCCCTCGGACTGCAGTCCCGGGGGTACGAGGTCACCCTCATGTCGAACCGGACGGCGGACGAGATCCGCGCCGGCCGGGTCATGTCCACCCAGTGCATGTTCGACACCGCCCTCCAGCACGAGCGGGACCTCGGGCTCAACTTCTGGGAGTCCCAGGCGCCCCGCATCGAGGGCCTCGGCGTCTCCGTCGCGGGCCCCGACTCCTCCCGCCTCATCGACTGGGTCGGCAAGCTGGACGGGTACGCCCAGTCCGTCGACCAGCGGGTCAAGATGGCCGGCTGGATGGAGACCTTCGCCCAGCGCGGCGGCCAGCTCGTCATCCACGGCGCGGCCGTCGGGGACCTCGACTACTTCTCCCGCACCTACGACCTGGTGCTCGTCGCGGCCGGCAAGGGCGAGCTGGTCTCCATGTTCGAGCGGGACGCGTCCCGTTCCCCGCACACCGAGCCGCAGCGGGCGCTGGCCGTCGCGTACGTCCACGGCCTCGGCCCGCGCCCCGAGCACCCGGACTTCGACGCGGTCCGCTGCAACGTCGTGCCGGGCGTCGGCGAGCTGTTCGTCATGCCGACCCTCACCACCGGCGGCCGCGCCGACATCCTCTTCTGGGAGGGGATCCCCGGCGGCCCGCTCGACGTCTTCAAGGGCGTCAAGGACCCCTCCGAGCACCTGGCGCTCACGCTGGAGCTGATGGAGCGGTTCACGCCGTGGGAGTACGCGCGGGCCACCAAGGTCGAACTGACCGACGCGGGCGGCACCCTCGCCGGCCGCTACGCCCCGACCGTCCGCAACCCGGTCGGCCGGCTCCCCGGCGGCGGCCCGGTCCTCGGCGTCGCGGACGTCGTCGTCGCCAACGACCCGGTCACCGGCCAGGGCTCCAACTCGGCCGCCAAGTGCGCGGCCGCGTACCTCTCCTCGATCGTCGACCGGGGCGACGCGCCCTTCGACGAGGCCTGGATGCGCGCCACCTTCGACCGCTACTGGCAGACGGCCCGGCACGTCACCAAGTGGACGAACGCGATGCTGGCCCCGCCCCCGGAGCACGTCCTGAACCTCCTCGGCGCCGCCGGCCAACTCCCGCCCGCCGCCGACCGCTTCGCCAACGGCTTCAACGACCCCTCCGACTTCGAGAACTTCTTCTACGACCCGGAGAAGACGGGCGCGTACCTGGCGTCGCTGACGCAGGGCTGACAAGGACCGGCCACCGCCACGACCGCCGAAAACCGGTCGTGGCGGTGGCCTGTTCCGTTCGATCGTGCGGACATGTCCCTCTCGAACGCCCTCGCCTGGCGCGGGCGGTCGACCGGGTGGTTCAGGCGTGGTCGAAGCCCTCGTCCTCGCCCGTCCTCGCGCCCGCCGGGAGGTCCGGTGGGGCGTACGAGGTCAGGGCCGTGCCGTCCGGGTCCGGGCGTACGGCTCCGAGCAGGGGGTTCGCCGCGAGGGGGGAGACCTTCACCTTCGCGCCGGGGCGCGGGGCCTGGACCACCAGGCCCTCGCCCAGGTAGACCGCCACGTGGGTCGCGCCCGGGAAGTAGAGCACCAGGTCCCCGGGGCGCAGCTCGGAGAGGGCGACCCGGGGGAGCGTCGCCCACTGCTCCTGGCTGGTCCGGGGGATCTCGCGGCCCGCCGCCGCCCACGCCCGCTGCGTAAGCCCCGAGCAGTCGTACGCCTCCGGGCCCTCCGCCCCCCACTCGTACGGCTTGCCGATCTGCCCCACCGCGAACCGCAGGGCCTCCGCGCCCGCCCGGGACGGGGTGCGCGGGCCGTCCAGGACGCCGGAGTCCAGCAGTTCGCGCTGGGCGCCCGCCGTCTGGGTCCGCTCCAGTTCCGTGAGGCGGGTGAGCTGGGTCGGGGAGAGGCCGGCGAGGAGCTTCTCGACCTCCTTCAGTTTCGTCCGGACCTCGTCGCTCCGGGTGCGCTGTTCGGCGGTGAGGCGCCGCTGCCGGTCCAGGGCCTTGTGGGAGGCGCTCGCGAGGGCGTCGGCCCGGCGGGCGGCCGTTTCGAGCCGGGCGACGGCGCCGGCCCGGTCCCGGCCCTCCCGGGCCGCCAGCCGCTCCCGGTCCATCGCCGCCCGGGGGTCCGGGGCGAAGAGCACGTCCAGGTACGAGGAGAGCTCCGACCTGCCCTGGTACTGCGCCCGGGCGATCCGCCCCGCCTCGGCGCGCTCCCGGTCCAGGGCCCTGCGCGCGGTGGTGAGCCGGACCGCGAGGTCCTTCGCGTCGGCGGTCCGGAGCCGCAGCTGCTCCTCGGCCGCGTTGTACCGCTCGGTGGCCTCCTCGGCCTGCCGGTAGAGCGTGCGCAGCCGGGTGAGCAGGCCGGTGACCGAGGTTCCGCCGGGGGGTGCGAGGGCGGCGGCGTCGTCGGGTTCCGCGTCCTTCGGCTCGATGGAGGCCGTCGGTACGGGGACCTTCGGGTCCACCGGGCCCACCGGTTCCCGCTCCGGGTCCGGCCGGGCGACCGGGGCCCGGGCCGGAGGCTCCACGGGCGGGTCCGCCGGGTCGGCGCCCGCCGTGACCGGTCCCGTGAGCGCCGCCAGCGCGGCGAGGGCCCCCGTGCAGACCGTGCGCAGCAGCCTTCGTGACACGTCACCACCTCCATGGGGATGATGACGGTTCATTTCGTGTGATGAGAGGATGAGCGGGGCGCGTCCGGTGCCCTCACCCGGTCGGACTCATCCTGTCGGGCTCATTCGGGCGGGCTCGTTCGGGCAGGTTCATTCGGGCGGGCTCGTTCGGGTGGGTTCATCCGTCGGGCTCATTCGGCCGGACCGGAGCCGTCGGTCCTCCCGCCCGGCTTCGACCACGGCCACCTCAGCTCGCGCCGCTCCCGGCCCCCGGGGGCGTACGCGTAGACCCAGCCGCGCTGGAGGCCGAGCCGCTTCGTGTACCCGGCGGGCTCGCGCCGGTAGGCGTACACCGTCGGCGGGTTCCCGTCGTGCGCCGGGACCGGGACCTCGTACCACTTCGGCGGGTGGCCGGTCGGGCCGAGCAGGATCGGCAGGACCCGGCCGTCCAGGGGTCCGCCGCGGAAGGGGGTGTTCTCGCTTCTCACCCCTCCAGTCTCCCCCGCCGCTCCCGCGAAGGGCTCGCCGTCCCCCGCGCGGCTCACAGCAGGTGGGCCGCCTCGCTCACCACCGGGATCACCCGGCGGGCCAGGGCCGCCACCGGCCCCTCGGGCGCCTCCTGGGCGAGCAGCCGCCGGACGACCTCCATCGTCTCCGCGTCGCCCGCCGCCGTCGCGGCCAGCAGCGCGACCAGGTGGTCCACCATCCAGTCGCGCAGCTCCGCCGCCGGGGGCCGCTTCCCCTCGCCCAGCCAGATGAGCGAGGCGGCCTCCACGGCGGCGATCCACGTCCGGACCAGCATCCCGAGCCGGAGCCCCGGCCGCTCCACCCCGAGGTGGAGGAGGATCTGCTCGGCGGCGGCCCGCCGCACCTCGTCCACGATCGCCGTGGTCTGCGGGGTCTCGACCACGCTGCCGCCGCGCAGCAGGGCGCTGAACCCGGCGTCGTGCCCGTCCACGAAGGCCAGATAGCGGTCGAGCACCCGGCCGAGCCGCTCCGTGGGCGGCCCGTCCGGCGGCTCGGCGAAGCAGCGGTTCAGGGCGTCGGCGGAGGAGCGCAGGGCGGCCTCGTACAGCTGCTGCTTGCCGCCCGGGAAGTAGCGGTAGACGAGGGGCCGCGAGACGCCGGCCGCCTCGGCGACGTCGTCGAGGGAGACGTCCTCGGGCGGCCGGTGGGCGAAGAGCCCCAGGGCCGCGTCGAGCAGCTGGCCGCGCCGCTCCTCGACGCTGAGCCTGCGGTAGGCGGGCGTGGCGGGACTCGTCATGCCCCGCAGCGTAACCGCGCGCCTCCCCGGCCGGGCGCCCGGACCGGGCCCCTCAGGCCAGCAGCCCCGAGGACTTCCACAGCCGCCGGCCCGGGCCGCGCAGGATCCCCACGTCGTCCAGGAAGTCCGTCAGCCGCTTGGCGCCCGCCCGCATGACCTCCCGCCGGTGCCCGCTCGCCCGCACCTGGGCGACGGCCTCGCGCCGGTCCAGGCCCACCGCCTCGTACACCCCCGGGTTGACGAAGCAGACCGAGAAGACCCGGGCGGCCTCGCCGCAGCTCAGCCGGGTGAACTCCCGCTCCCAGCGCGGCGCGGTCACCATCTGGCGGCGCAGCTCCTCGCGGGCGTACCGCACGTGGCGGGCCTCCTCCACCACGTGGATCCGCGTCACCCCGCGCACCAGGGTCTGCACCCGCTCGTCCGGGAACGTCAGGCGCTGCATCCAGTCCAGGATCTCCTCGCCGAGCAGCGTCGAGGCGAAGGAGCCCGGGGTGGTGGAGACGGTCTTCAGGATCCGCGCGAGGTTGTGGTAGACCCGCGGCACCGGATACGCGGGGGTGCCGCCGCGCCGGATCAGCCGGGCGAACATCATCGAGTGCCGGCACTCGTCGGCGATCTCGGTCAGCGCGTACCGCACGTGATGGCTGGTCAGCGACTTGTCGTAGATGTGCCGGACGAGCAGCTGCATGAGGATGATCTCGAACCAGACGCCGAGGGAGGCGAGCGAGGCCGCCTCGTGCCGCGAGAGGTCGATCCGCTGCTCCTCGGACATCCGGCGCCACAGCGGGGTGTCGTAGAGGGAGACCAGCTCGGGCGGCCAGAACCACTTCCCCTCCTCGAAGGGCGCGTCCCAGTCCAGCTCGGTGTCGGGGTCGTACGAGTGCTTGCGCGAGGACTCCAGGAGGCGTTCGGCGACCTGCTCGCGGTCGCGCAGCGGCCCCAGCGCGTCCCGGACGAGGGTGAAGTCGGGCTCGTGGAAAGGGCTCATGTGGAGACACCTCGCAGTGCTCGCCGTCGCGTTGCCGTGGGTCGACTGTTATTGGACTGCTCGTCAGCAGCGCCGTCAATCCTTCGCGCACGACCCCGTCCGACTTGTTGACGGACCGTCAACAGCGTGTGAGCCTGCTGGGGCCGGACCGAAGCGGGTCGGCGGAAGGAGTCGTCCATGTCGACGCACGACCTCTACGCGAACGCCCCGGACGGAGCCGTCTGGGACGTGCCGGCCGCCGGCGCCGCCCGCTTCTCCTGGGACTACGACGACGGCCGCGACCGCCTCCTCGCCCTCTACCAGAAGGGCAAGGACAAGCAGTGGGACGGCGCCACCCGCATCGACTGGGACCTGGAGGTCGACCCGTACGACCCGCTCGGCACCCCGGACGAGGCCCTGGACCTGCACGGCACCCGCCACTGGGCCAAGCTGACCGACAAGGACCGGGGCGAGCTGCGCCGCCACTACTCCTCCTGGCAGTTCAGCCAGTTCCTCCACGGCGAGCAGGGCGCCATGATCTGCGCCGCCCGGATCGTGGAGTCCGTCCCCGACCTCGACGCCAAGTTCTACTCGGCCACCCAGACCATGGACGAGGCCCGGCACGCCGAGATCTACGGCCGCTTCCTCCACGAGAAGGTCGGGATGCTCTACCCGATCGACGACAACCTCAAGGGCCTCCTCGACGACACCCTGCGCGACTCCCGCTGGGACATGCCCTACCTCGGGATGCAGGTCCTCATCGAGGGCCTCGCCCTCGCCGCCTTCGGCATGATCCGCGACACCACCGACAAGCCGCTCCCCAAACAGATCCTCGCGTACGTGATGCAGGACGAGGCCCGGCACGTGGCCTTCGGCCGGATGGCCCTGCGCGACCACTACCGGCAGCTCTCGGACGCCGAGCTCCGCGAGCGCGAGGAGTTCGTCATCGAGGGCTGCCACCTGATGCGCGACCGGCTGCGCGCCACCGACGTCCTGGTGAACTTCGGCGTCGCACGCAAGGAGGCCGAGGAGCTGACCGAGCGCAGCGAGTTCCTCCGGCTCTTCCGCAAGCTGCTCTTCAGCCGGATCGTCCCCTGCGTCAAGGACATCGGCCTGTGGGGCCCGCGCCTCCAGAAGGCCTACCTGGACATGGGCGTCTTCGACCTCGGCGACTCCAACCTGGACCTGCTGATGGCCCAGGACGAGGAGCTCGCGGAACGGCTCGACGCGGAGCGCTTCGCTGCGGAGGAACGGGACCGGGCGGCGGAGGTGGCGGCGGCGATCGAGGCGGGCGGGATCGAGGCGGGATCGGAGTAGGGGCCTCCGGAGCCGGGCCCCCGCGTCCTGCCTCCGACCTCCTGCCTCCGCCCCTTCTTTCTACCCCCGCCTGTTCTACCCCCGCCCCTTCTACCTCCGCCCCTCCGTCTCCAGCCGCAGCGCCTCCTCCATCACCGCCCTCGCGATCGGCGCCGCGCTGCCGCCCCCGCTGATGTCCGTACGGGAGGCCTCCGCGTCCTCGACCACCACCGCCACCGCCACCGCCGGCCGGGCCGCTTCCTCGCCCTGCGCCCAGGCGATGAACCAGGCGTAGGGAGTGCCGGTGTTGCCGAAGCCGTGCTGGGCCGTACCGGTCTTGCCGCCGACCCGGGCCCCCGGGATCGCCGCGTTCGTCCCCGTCCCGTCCTCCACCGCCCGCACCATCAGCTCCTGGAGCCGGAGCGCCGTCGAGGGGTTCATCGCCTGCCGGTAGGCGCGGCGCGCGGTCCGCTCCACGGTCGCGCCGCCGGAGGTCGTCGTGCGGTCGACGAGGTGCGGGCGGGCGATCTCGCCGTTGTTGGCGACCGCCGCCGCCACCATCGCCATCTGGAGCGGGGTCGCCGTCGTGTCGAACTGCCCGATCGAGGACAGGGCCAGCTGGTCCGGGCTCATCTCCCGGTCGAAGGTGGACTTCGCCACCCACGACGGCACCCGCAGCCCCGTGTCGTTGAAGCCGAACCGTTCCACCGCGTCGACCATCCCCGTCAGGCCCACCTCCACCGCGAGCCCGGCCATCACCGTGTTGCACGACCACTGGAGCGCGTACGCGAGGGAGGCGTCGCCGCAGCCCTTCGCCTCGTTCGGCAGCACCTGCCGGGTGCCCGGCAGCACGAACGGGTCCGGGGTGTCCGTCGGCGCGTCCACGTCCCGCACCACGCCCGCGTCCAGGGCCGCCGCGGCCGTCACGACCTTGAACGTGGACCCCGGCGGGTACGTCTGCCGCAGCGCCCGGTTCAGCATCGGCCGGTCCGGCGCGGAGTTGAGCCGTTCCCAGGCCTCCTTGACCCCCGGGCCCGTCCCGGAGAGCACGCCCGGGTCGTACGAGGGCGAGCTGACGAGCGCCAGGATCCGGCCGGTGGCCGGCTCGACCGCCACCACCGCGCCCCGTTTTCCTTCGAGCCCCCGGAAGGCGGTCTCCTGCATCGGCGCCCGGATGGTGGTGATCACGTCGCCGCCGGGCTCCCGGCCCCGGGTGAGGCCGTTCAGGAGCGGCAGCGGCGCCAGCATCGGCTCCGTGCCCGCCAGGACCGCGTCCTCGGCGTCCTCGACGAGCGTCGTGCCGTACGTCTGGGAGGCGTGGCCGGTCAGCGGCGCGTACAACGGCCCCTGGCGGTAGGTCCGTTCCCAGCGCAGCTGCTGTCCGCTGTCCCGGGAGGCCGTCACCGGCTTCCCGTCGACGACGATCTCGCCGCGCGGCTGCGCGTACCGGCCGATCGCGATCCGCCGGTTGGCCGGGTCGTCGTCGAGCGACCCGGCCTCGACGACCATCACGCGGCCCGCGTTGACGAACAGTGCGGCCAGGAGGACGAGGCAGAGCGCGGCGGCGCGCCGGATGTAGCGGGTCACCGGACCTCCCCGGAGGAGCACCCGGCCGTACGCCCGGCCATGAACCCCATCGTCCGCCTGACCGTGTGCCCGCCCGTGAACCCCGTCGTCCGCCCGTTCACACGGCCCCCTCCTTGACCCGTGCGAGCTCCCCGGTGTCGGCCGACTCCGGCCGTGGCGCGCGGGCCGAGTCGCTGACCCGGACGAGGAGGGCGACGATCACCCAGTTGGTCACCACCGAGGAACCTCCCTGCGCCAGGAACGGCATCGCCATGCCGGTCAGCGGGATGAGCCCCATCACCCCGCCCGCGATCACGAAGACCTGGAGCGCCACGATCGAGGCGAGCCCGATCGCGAGGAGCCGCCCGAAGGGGTCGCGCAGCAGGAGGCCGGCGCGGTAGCCGCGGCCGACGAACAGCGCGTACAGCAGCAGGAGCGCGGTCAGGCCGACGAGTCCCAGCTCCTCGCCGGCCGTCGCCAGGATGAAGTCGGACTTGGCGGCGAAGCCGATGAGCACGGAGTGGCCGAGGCCGAGCCCCGTGCCGAGCATCCCGCCGGCCGCGAAGGCGAACAGGGACTGGGCGAGCTGCCCGGGCCCCTCGCCCGCCCGGATCGAGGCGAAGGGGTCGAGCCAGTCCTGGACCCGGCTGTGGACGTGCGGTTCGAGCGAGCCGACCAGGAAGGCGCCGGCGGAGGCGAGCACCAGGCCGACCGCGATCCAGCCGGTCCGGCCGGTCGCCACGTACAGCATGATCACGAAGAGGCCGAAGAAGAGCAGCGAGGTGCCGAGGTCCCGCTCCAGGACGAGGACGCCGACGCTCAGCAGCCAGATCGCGACGACGGGCCCGAGCACCCGGCCCGAGGGGAACTGGAACTTCCAGATCCGGCGGCCGGTGTGCGCGAGCGCGGTGCGGTTGGCGGCGAGGTACGCGGCGAAGAAGACCGCGAGCAGGATCTTGGCGAACTCGCCCGGCTGGAAGGAGAGCCCGCCGATCCTGATCCAGATCCTGGCGCCGTTCACGGCGGGGAAGAAGATCGGCAGGAGCATCAGGGCGAGCGCGGCGGCGACGGAGACGTACGCGTACCCCTGGAGGGAGCGGTGGTCGCGCAGCAGCAGCACCACCAGGATGAAGAGCGTCACCCCGAGCGCCGACCAGACCAGCTGGGTGGTCGCCGCCCGGTCGTACGGCGTCTCCAGGTCGAGCCGGTGGATCAGGGCCAGGCCCAGGCCGTTGAGCAGGACCGCGATCGGCAGCAGCAGCGGATCGGCGTACGGGGCGCCGAAGCGGACCGCGAGGTGGGCGACGAGCGCGAGCAGGCCGAGCCCGGCCCCGTAGCGGGCGGCGTCCGGCGGCACGGCGCCGCCGCGGGCGAGACCGACCGCGGCGTAGCCGTAGACGGCGATGAGGACGGCGCAGACGAGGAGGGAGAGTTCCACGCCGCGGCGCTTCGGGACGGGGACCCCGGGCGGGGGCGCGTCCGTTCGCGGTGCGGTCATGGAGCGCAACGTAGCAAGCGGTGCGCGCTATGTCCCTTTTGCGGGACGGTGTGCCGTCGCGCTCCTCCGGCGGCCCTGCCGCGCCCTCAAGCGCTCCCTTCCGGCCCCTCCGGCTCCGGATCGGACAGGTGTACGTACTCGGGGAGCCGCAGCCGGGCCTCGGCGCCCCCGCCGGGCGCCCCGGCGAAGACCAGCTCGGCGCCGATCACCTCCGCCTGCCCCACCGCGATGGTCAGCCCCAGGCCGTGCCCCTTGCCCCCGCTCTCGGTGCGGAACCGCTGGGGCCCGGACTCCAGCAGGTACGCGGGATACCCGGGCCCGTGGTCCCGCACGGTCACCACGGGGCCGTCCACCGTGACCACCACCGGGGGCGCCCCGTGCTTGTGGGCGTTGGCCACCAGATTGCCGAGGACCCGTTCCAGGCGCCGCCGGTCCGTCTCCACGGTGGCGTCCCGGACGACCCGCACCTCCGTCTCCGTGCCCGAGGCGCGGACCACCCGCCCGGCGAGCGGGCCGAGCTCGTGCGCCGCCAAGTCCACGGTCTCGTTGCGGGCGTCGAGCCGCGAGATCTCCAGGAGGTCCTCGGTGAGCGCGCGCATCGCCCGCACCCTGTCCCGTACGAGCTCCGAGGGGCGGCCCTCCGGCAGCAGTTCGGCCGCCGCCGTGAGCCCGGTCAGGGGGGTGCGCAGTTCGTGCGCCACGTCGGCGGTGAACCGCTGCTCGCTCTGCAGCTTCCGCTGGAGGGAGGAGGCCATGGTGTCGAGCGCGCCGGAGACGGTCGCCACCTCGTCCTGGGGGCGGGAGGGGTCCTTCGTCCTCGGGTCGTCCACGCGCGCGTCGAGGTCCCCGGCGCTGATCCGGCGGGCCACCCGCGCGGTGAGGTGCAGCCGGCGGGTGACCCGGGTGACGGCGAAGACGCCCACGACCAGGGTCGCCCCGATCGCCAGGACCGAGGAGCCGAGCAGCGAGCGGCCGAGCGCGTCGATCGTCCCGGCGCTCTGCGTGTAGTCGAGGCGCACGGCGAGGGCCCGGCCGTCGGCGGGGCCCGCCGCCCACATCGCCGGCCGGCCCCCGCGGTCCGCGACCACCGTGCCGCGCTCGCCGCGCAGGGCGAGGAGCCGCAGGGCGGCCGGGAGGTCCGGCGGGTCGATCCCCGCGAACCGGGGGAGCGGCTCGCCCGCCTCGTACAGGTCGGTGACCTCCCCGAGCCGGGCCAGCGCCTTCTCCCGGGCGTCGTGCACGGTCTGCCGGGTCACGGACACGTGGACGAGGGCGCCGAGCAGCGCGGCCAGGGCGCAGCACATCACCGCGATGAACACGGCGGCCTTCCAGGTGAGGGTCGCGGTCCACGCGGGCCGCACCACCCTCACGGGGCCTCCTCCGGAGGGGGCGGGGGTACGGGGTCCCCGGGCGCGGGGCCGGTGCCGGGGGGTCCCGTACCGGAAGGCCGGGTACCTTCGGGTCCGGTTCCGGAAGGCCCCGTCCCGGCAGGTCCCGTACCAGGGGACCCCGTCCCGGACGGCCGGGCGCTCGGGGGTCCGTCGCCGGGGCGGCCCGTGCGGACGATTTCGTCGCGGGTGGGCAACATGCTGCCCTGCCGCTCGTCCCAGGACCAGGCCGTGCGGTACTCGTACCCGGGGATGCCGGCCGAACCGACCCGCATGATCAGGTCGCGCCCGGCCAGTTCCACGCTGATGACCTGGTCCACGGTGGACATGATCCGGGTGAGGCCGCCCCGCTCGGCGCGGTAGACCCGTACGGCGACCTGCTGCTCGGGCATCCGGATCCCGACGATCAGCTCGTCACGCCCGTCGCCGGCGAGGTCCCGGTAGTACGGCCGCAGGACCGGACAGGCCCCCGGCTCGCGCACGCACGCCTCGACGGCCCGCGCGGTTTCCTCGTACAGCCCGTCCGCCCCGCTGCGCGCGTCCGGGTGGGCGCGCACCTCCGCGCGGACGACCTCCACCGCGTCGACGGAGCGGACGTCGCCGCCGGCGACCCGGATGCCGGGGACGCGCTGGATGTCGGACTCGCCGTAGTCGATCGGCGGATTCGTGGCGGGCGGCAGATCGGGCCAGAGCCGTACGGGCCCCACCGCCGGGCTCGTGGGCCCGGCGCTCTCCAGGCCGCCCGTACCGGCGGATCCGCACCCGGCGAGCACGGCGACGAACAGCGCGCACAGGACGCCGACGGCGCCGTGCACTCCGCGCGGTCCCACGTGGCCACCTGCTCCCGGTCGGTCTACGGGCCATCCCGCTCCCCGTAGACCTTATGCGGACCGAAGTCCTTTTTGTCTCCCGGGTGCCCCCACTGCTCCCGGGTGCCCCCCACCGCGAGCCCCCACCGCCGGGCGCCCCCGCTCAGTACGCTCCCCGCTCCATCCGGGCGAGGGCCGCCCGGCACAGGGTGAGCAGCTTCTCGTCGAGGTGCACGTCGTGCGTGCCCGAGACGCCCTCGCGGGCGTTGTGGCGGCGTCTGCGGGTCAGCTCGGTGAGGATCACCAGCTGGGCCCCCGAGGCCGCCGGGCCCATCTCCGCCAGGCACTCCGCGATGTCCACGCGCGCGTGCCGGTTCTCCTCCCAGGCGGCGAGCAGCACCGGAAGGGCCTCCTCCGTCCCGCCGGTCACCCGCCACAGGGCCGCGGCGGCACGGACCCGCACCCACAGGTCCCGCGAGGCGAGGGCGGGCCGCAGGGCCGGGGCCGAGGCGGCCGCCGCCGGGCCGATCTCGCCGAGGACCCGGGCGGCCGCGCACCGGTCCGCGTCCGGCAGACCCGGCCGCAGCCACCGCTCCAGGACCGGCAGCACCTCCGCCGGGTCCTCCCCGACCGCCCACAGGGCGCGCGCCGCCGCCGTGGAGACGGCGGCCGACTCGTCGGCCAGGAGCTCCCGCAGGTCCGGCACGGCCTCCCGGGCGGCGGGCCCGAAGGCCGCGAGGGCCCGCAGGGCGGCCTCCCGCACCCGGTCGCGCCGGTTCGCGGGCGCGCCGCGCAGCACCCGCAGCACCTCGGGAAGGGCCTGGGCGCCCCGGACGGCGGCCAGCGCGTAGAGCAGCGGGGCCGCCCGGTCGTACAGCAGCTCGTCCAGCTCGACCCGGGCGAGCCGGCGCCGGAGCGCGGGGGCGAGCATCGCGGCGGAGGGCCCGAGGCCGTCCGTGGCGTACAGCAGCTCCCGCCGCACCTCGCCCTCCTCCAGGGCGCGGGCGAGCAGCGGCACCGCGCGGACGTCCCCGGCGCGGGCGAGGGCGATCAGTGCCCCGTCCCGCCCGGACCGCCCGGCGGAACCGCACCCGCCGACCGGCCCCGGCCCCGGGGGAGCCGAGGCCAGGCGCGCCGCGAGCGCGTCGGCGGCGGGCGCGCCCAGCTCGAAGAGCCGCTCCAGGAAGGCGGAAGCGGCCTCCCGGAGGCGGGGCTCGGGATCCTGGAGCTGCTCGCCGACGAGCCGGACGACCTCCTCGTACCGCCCGCGCCAGACCCGTATCAGCCCTCCGCACAGCCAGATCGCGTCCGAGCGCTGCCACCGGTCGGGGCTGCGGAGCTGGGCGAGGACCAGCGCGATCCGGTCGTCGACGCGGTCGTCGAGCGCGGCGTGCAGGGTCCGCAGCAGCTCCTCGGTCCAGGGCGCGGGCCGCCCGGCCGCGTGCTCCTCCAGGAGCTCCCGCACCTGCCCGATGAGCGTCGGGGCGGCGCCCCGGGGCGCGTCGGACCCCGGCGCGGGGACGGACGCGGTCCTGATCTCCTCGAGGAGGGCCGTCACCCACGGCACGACGTCGTCGGGGATCTCGCCCGGCGCGCAGCGCGCCCGCTGCGCGAGGGCCGCGAGCCGGAGCCCCGGGTCCTGGGCGGCGCGGGCCAGCCAGCCGAGCCACTCGACGGTCTCGGCGCGCAGCGACGCGTGCCGCAGGGCGATCTGCCCGACGGCCGCCACCAGGGCGAGCCGCACCTCGGTGTCGCGCTCGACGGTGAGCCGCTCCCGCAGCAGGGTCAGCACCCGGGCGGGCTCGGGGTGCAGCGAGGCGAGCGCCCACGGCGCGGCGAGCCGCACCTCGGGGTCGGGGTCCGCGACGAGCTCCAGGAAGACGCCGGCCCCGGCGGCGATGGCGGCGGCGGCCATGGCGTAGTTGGCGGCCGGAATGAACTCCCCGTCCTCACAGGGGTGTTCGCTCATCTCCTCGTCGTCGTCCAGCTCGATCCCCCCGATGCTGGTGAGGAGTTCGACGATGCAGCCCCGGTCCTGGACCCCGGGATCGGCGACGAGTTCGAGGAGGAAGGGGATGCACGCGAGCGTCGAGTCGTAGACGTCGCCCTGGTGGTGCACCGCCCCGTACATGCCGTCGAGGGCCGTCTCCCGCTCGGCGGGATCGGCGGAGGCGAGTCCCCGGAGCAACTCCGGCACGTCGTCCGCGGGGCCGTACGCATGTCCCAGCGAGGCCCAGTCGACCTCCTCGATCCCCGTCAGCATGGCCATGCCGCCTTCCCCGTGAGCGCTGTACCAGGCAGCAAGTGTGCACCACAGGACGGACAACAAGGCCGTACCGCCGATACCCACCCCGAGGGACGGCCGCCTTCCGGTCTCTTTGCGCCATGTACGCTGCGGAGCAGGGCAGTTGCCCTGCGTACCCGCCTCCCGCTGCCCCGCCGCCCCCGGCCCGGACGCCGCTTCCTCCCCACCGCCCCGACCGGACCGCCGTCACCCGCGCGGGCGGTCGGCATCCCTGACCCGGGGTGCGCCCGCCGCCCGCTCCGGCGTGGAGACGGGGCGCCGGGAACCCCCGTACCGCTCCATACGTGGCGTGATGTCGTCCATGGGGAGAACGGCTCCGGGGGCGGGCCACAAGCGCGGGCCTCGACCCGAGGGACCGCCCGGCACCTCTCCCGTACTCGCCTGGCACCCGGCCGGCGCCCCTCCGGCATCCGCCCGTCTCTCGCCGGTCTCCTGCCGGTCTCTCGCCCGGCACTCGCCCGTCTCTCGCCCGGCCGAGTACCGTCGTCCGGGCGGAAGTTCACTTGACTTCCTCTCCGCGCGGCGGGTGATGATCGGGCCATGACCGCCTCATCCTCACCCTCGTCCCCCTCTCCCTCCCCCTCCTCGTCCTTCGACCCCAGGGCGCTGCTCGCCGAGAGCCGGCTCGGCGTCCTCGCGACCATCAAGGCGGACGGACGTCCGCAGCTCTCCCCCGTCCAGCCCTCCTACGACGAGGAGGCGGGCGTCGTCCGCGTGTCGACCACCGCCGGAACGGCCAAGACGGCGAACCTGCGGCGGGACCCCCGGGCCGCCCTGGAGGTCACCGGCCCCGACGGCCTGTCCTGGGCCACCGCCGAGGGCGTCGTCACGCTCACCGGCCCGGGGACCGACCCGCACGGCCCGGAGGTCGAGGCGCTGGTGGAGTACTACCGGGCCGCCGCGGGCGAGCACCCGGACTGGGACGAGTACCGGGCGGTGATGGTGTCCGACCGCCGGGTCCTCATCACCATGACCGTTGACCACGTGTACGGCGCGGACATCAGCTGACGGGCCGCGCCGGGGAGGCGCCGGAGCCCCCGGCCGACCGCTCCGCCGGGGCGGCCGGCCGCTTCCCCCGCGCCCGCGCCGACGCCGATCCGAAGGACTGGCGGTAGTCCGTGGGCGTCACCCCCACGTGCAGGGTGAAGTGGCGGCGCAGGTTGGCCGCCGTGCCCAGACCGCTGAACTCGCCGATCCGCTCGACCGGCAGGTCGGTCGTCTCCAGGAGCGTCCGCGCGTGCGCCAGGCGCAGGTTGAGCAGCCACTTGAGCGGGGTCATCCCGGTGGCGGCCCGCAGGCGCCGGAAGAAGGTGCGGGTGCTCATCCCGGCCCTCCCGGCCATGTCGTCGACGGTGAGGGGCTCGTCCAGGTGGCGGGCGGCCCAGTCCAGGACGGGCGCGAGGCTGTCGTCGTCGGTGACCGGGACGGAGAGGTCCACGAACTGCGCCTGGCCGCCCGGCCGGTGGCCGGAGACCACCAGACGGCGGGCGAGCTGATTGGCCACGTGGGCGCCCAGGTCGCTGCGGACGATGTGCAGGCACAGGTCGAGGCCGGCCGTCATGCCGGCGCTGGTCAGGACCCGCCCCTCGTCGACGTAGAGGACGCTGTCGTCGACCTCCACCCCGGGGTAACGGGCCGCCAGGTCGGCGGTGTTCATCCAGTGCGCGGCGGCCCGGCGGCCGTCGAGGAGTCCGGCCTCCGCGAGCGCGAACGCCCCGGTGCACAGCGAGACCACGCGGGCGCCGGAGGCGTGGGCGCGCCGCAGGGCGTCGGTGAACTCGGCCGGGAGGGAGGCCCCGTGGCGGGCGACGGCGTCCGGCACCGAGGGCACGATCACGGTGTCGGCGGTGACGAGGTCCTCGATCCCGTGGGAGGTGCGGACGGAGAAGCCCCGCGCCGGTTCCGCGGCGGAGGGAGGGGACACCGAGCAGACCCGCAGGTCGTACCAGGGATCGGCGAGGTCGGGCTGGGGATCGCCGAAGACCGCGTAGGCGATGGCCGTCTCGTAGACCTCGCAGACCCCCATGTCGGTGTCGTTGACCAGGGCGATGGCGACGGAGCCGGGATGCATGACGCCGAGGCTACGGCAGTAATTTTGCGAAGGTCGGCACTTCCGCCACTGTCGGCCCGCTTTCCGCCGGTGCGAGGGTGCGGGTGAGGGTCGGACGGCCGCGACGCGACCGCGCGAGCGGCACCGGCCACGCGAGCGACGCGCACCGCGGGGTGGGCGGGAACAGGAGTGCTCCATGCCGAGAACCGACAGGTCCCAGGCTCCGGTGACGGTCATCGGGCTGGGCTCGATGGGCCGGTCCCTGGCCGCCGCCTTCCTCGCGGCCGGCCACCCCACCACCGTGTGGAACCGCACGGCCGCCAAGGCCGACCGGCTCGTCGCCGGGGGCGCCACCCTCGCCGGTTCGGTCGGGGACGCGATCGCGGCGAGCCCGCTGGTCGTCGTCTGCGTCACCGACTACGCCGCCGTGCGCGAACTGCTCGACCCGCAGGCCGGCCCGCTCGGCGGCAAGGTCCTGGCGAACCTGACGACGGGCACCTCGGAGCAGGCCCGCGAGACGGCCGCGTGGGCGGCGGACCTGGGAGTCCGCTACCTCGACGGCGCCGTCATGGCGATCCCGGCGGACATCGCCACCGACGCGGCCGTACTCCTCTACAGCGGCCCGGAGGAGGCCTTCGAGGAGCACGGGGAGACGCTGCGCGCGCTGGGCGCGGCGGGCACCACGTATCTGGACACCGACCCCGGCCTGTCGGCGCTCCACGACATGTCGCTGCTCGGCATCATGTGGGGCGTCCTGAACGGCTTCCTCCAGGGCGCCGCCCTGCTCGGCACCGCGGGCGTCGCGGCCACCGCCTTCGCCCCGCTGGCCAACACCATGATCAAGGTGGTGACCGAGTACGTGACCGCGTACGCCCCCCAGATCGACGCGGGCGCCTACCCGGCCGACGACGCCACCGTGACGGTGCACCGGGACGCCCTGGAACACCTCGCCGAGGAGAGCGAGAAGCTCGGCGTCAACGCCGAACTGCCCCGTCTCTTCAAGGCGTTCACCGACCGCGCGGCGGCCGACGGCCACGCCGGCAGCAGCTACGCGGCCCTGATCGAACAGTTCAGGAAGCCCTCGTCCTGACCCGCCGGCCCACCGGCACCCCCTCGCTCAGCCGGTACGGGTGGGCAGCAGGCCGCGCACCAGCTCGGCGACCTCCCCGACGTGGTCGGCGAGGAAGAAGTGGCCGCCCTCGAAGACGCGCGTCCGGAAGGCGCCGGAGGTGTGCCCGCCCCAGGCCTCGACCTCCTCGACGGTCGCCTCGGAGTCCCGGTCACCGGTCAGGGCGACGACGGGGCAGGTCAGCGGCCGACCGGTGGTGTCCTCGTACGAGGCGAGCGCGCGGTAGTCCCCGCGCAGCGCGGGCAGGATCAGCTCCAGCAGGTCGGGCTCGTCGAACACGGCGGAGTCGGTCCCGCCCAACCCCTTTACCCGCGCCACGAGTTCGTCGTCCTCCAGCGGTACGTGCCGCGCCCGCCACCCGGCGGCGGCGGGCGCGCGGCGCCCCGACACGACCAGGAGGTCCGGCTCGCCGCCGGGCAGCCGGGCGAGCCGCACGGCGACCTCGTACGCCAGCGAGGCCCCCATGCTGTGCCCGAGCAACGCCCGGGGCCGCCCGTCCGGGGGCCCCATCGCCTCCGCGACGAGATCGGCCAGCCGGTGGAGGTCCTCCACCGGAGCCTCGTGCAGCCGGTCGAGGCGTCCCGGGTACTGCACGGCCGACACGTCGACGGCGGGGGAGAGCGCCAGGGCGAGCGGCCGCCAGTAGGAGGCGGAGCCCCCCGCGTGCGGGAAACACACCAGCTCACACCCGGCGGCGCCCCCACCCGCCCCCGCAGGAAAACGCCGCAACCACGCCTCACGCGCCCGACCCATCACAACCCACCTCACCGTCACCACACTCCGAGGCCCCCCACCACCCGGGCCACTGCCAGGCATCGTAGAAGCACCACCCGATCCGGCACCGGGCAAGGGCCAAGACTGCCGGTCACGGGCAATGTCCGCCCCGGACAGCCGTGCGAGAGTGGGGCCGACGAGGCACTGCCCGAACCACAGGGGGAAACATGGCCAAGCCCGTACACGCGCAGATAGGCGAGAAGAAGATCCACTGCCTCATCTGCGGAGGCGACGTCTTCCGCGAGCGCGAGGTGAAACTGAACAGCACCGGCATGGAGTTCTTCAACCTGGCCTGGGCGAACGAGTCGGCCAACGGCCTGATCTGCTGCTCATGCGGCTACGTACAGCTCTTCGCCAACGGCCACTTGAGCCTCTACCGGGCCTCGGAGTAACCCGCACCGACACCCGACCGCCCGGAAGAAACGAACGACAGACTGCTTACGGCCGCACCTGGCGCGAGGGGAAGCGCCCCTGGTGCGGACGGAGCGGGAACCGGGGCCGCGATCGGAGTCGTACCTCGACGATCGTGGCGCGTCTGCCGCACAGGACCATGAGGTCCTCCGGATCCGAAGTCAGGACGGCGACCGGCCCAGGGGCCGCGAGGGCGCCGACGGCGTACTTGTGGCCGTGCAGGCCGACGTCGACGAGGAGCGCGGCGGTGTGGCGGGCGATGGGCTCGATGACGAGTCGGAAGAGCGTCCACTCCAGAGCCGGGCGGTTGATACGGGGGCGGACCACTTAAACGAGGGCGGCCGCCGAGGCGATCACCCGCAGGTCGTCGGCGCGCGCCAGGGCGAGCCAGGCGGTGACCGCGCGGTCGCGCGGGACGGCCTTGGCCAGCCCTTCGCTGTCGAGGACGAGGGTGCTGCCGGGGACCGCGGGGGAGGGCGTTACGCGTCGCTCGCTCCGTGCCCGGCTGAGCCGCTCCCGGAGGGACTGAACGTCCTCGTCCGTGACGGGCCCGTGTTCGGCCTCGGCGACAGCGATGAGTTCGTCGCGCTCGATCTGGCGGGCGACGACAGCGGCCACATAGGCGGACAGACCGGAGGGACCACTGCGGGCCTTGGCGGCTCCGGCGAATGACCTCGGCAAGGTGAATGAGGAAGGCGGTTCGCCCTCTGCCCGCCGGTAAACCTTCGCGCTCGAACACCCGAAGGCGCACTGGGACAGATCGCGGCGAAGACAGGCAAGAGATCCAACGACGAACTGCGGCGCCGAGTCCTACAGGTTCCTTAATGCGGTGGAGAAATCTGTCACAACAGGCCGGGCCCTCACGGTCTGCTCAAAATCCGTTGCCGCGATCCGGGCCGACCCGGTAGTCAGTCTCTCGATGACGATTTTTCACTGTGCTGCGTGTGGCACTCGGCTGACAACAGAGCTGCAACAGATGGCCGAGGTGCCCGAACGCCCCTTCTACGACGGCTTGCCGGTCGATGGAGTGCGGCGCGCCCCGGCGACCATGCCGCGCGGCTTCTATGCGGTCGACCCCGACCCGACCGGTGCGCCGTTCGTGGCCGCCGATGACCAGGACAGCTTCGTCCCGGCGTATCCGGGTGGACCGTCGATGAGCGACGAGGAGGGCGTCGAAATGGTCTCGGGAGGGCCTCGCAACACCCTGCTGCTCCACCCTGAGGACATGCCGCACTTGATTCCGTTGAGCTCAGGAGAGGTGGGCTGCTGCGGCAGCCCTGGTGACAAGGGCCCGAATCGGGGGTGCGGATGCGGTGCCACGATCGGCACTGAGATGTCCGAGTGCTACACCCCGTACGAGCTCCACCTCGTTCCGGGCGCGGTGGTCGAGGGACAGGCCGCTACGCGGCGGTGAATGCGTCGGCGATGTCCTGCATGTGCTCGATGACGACATCGGCTTGCACCTCGCTGAAAAGGTCCACCTTGTGGGGCTTGTCGGCGTAGCCGATGACTGTTGCTCCGGCTGCGTGGGCCGCCTGGACATCGGTGAGAGAGTCCCCGATCAGGGTGCAGCTCGTGACGTCGATGTGCATCCGCTCGGCCGCCGTGATGAGCGGGAACGGGTTCGGCTTCATCAGGTGGAGCTGTTCGGAAGGGCGGCCCACGATCTCCGTGACGTGCTCCCGCAAGCCGTGGAGCTCCAGGAAGGCCCGTACACACTCGGCGGAGTTGTTACTCACCACCGCGACCCCCCGGCCGGCCGCGCGTGCCGCCCGGAGGGCTTCCGCCGCTCCCGGGGTCGGCTGTCCAACCACCGCGACGGCTCGCACCTCGGCGGCCGTCAGGGCCTGCTCGACCCTCTGGCCCAGCTCGGTGTCGGCCTCGTGCGCGATGCGCAGGACCTCGATCGGGTCGTCCGTCCGGGCGGCCTTCGCCCCCGCGGCTTCATCCCCGGCGGAGAGAAGCGCGGTCAGCTCTCGTGCGACCTCGGGCGCCGACAGTCCCGCGAACACGTCGCACACGGGCCCGTCGAAGCCGAAGAGGACGACACGGGCATTCGCCAGGGTCTCGATGAGCTGGTCGGCGTCCGTCAAGGTCGAAGTCCCTTCCGATGGTCTCCCGGACACTCTCGAACCACATCCGGGCTCGCCGGGCCCCGTCAGAGGACTCGGCGTCGTAGATCCCCATCGTCTTGCCCTGAGCGGCGACCCTATTCAGACGGATCGAGCAGATCTCGAAGGACTACGTGCCGCTGCGGGCACAGATGCTGATCCTGCTCTCGCCGCTCTCCACCGGATTCGTGCCCATCAGCGGTCCACCGCCCCGGCCTCCCCGGCTGTCGCCGTCCACTGGGCCTACATCAACCAATCCTGGCTCGCCGCCGGCATCCGTCGTGACTTCCAGGACAACCACGCGCACCCACGAGATCTACGTCGAACCCGACGCTCAGGAACGGGAAGCCGGCCCCGGCCCCTCCATACAGCCGCCCAGTGCCGTACACGCCCGCACATACAACAAGACCCCGCACCCAGCTTTCCGCTGATCGCGGGGTTTTGGGGCACTTCCTGCGAAGTGCCCCCGGCAGGATTCGAACCTGCGCACACGGCTCCGGAGGCCCTGTGCGTCCTGTGAATTACCGCTGGTCAGAGACACGTGAGCGTATCGGCATACCTCCGTCGTCCACGAATAGGGCGCGCATCGCGCTGTCGGCTACTCCAGCAAGATCTCTTCGGGGCGCCGGTTCGTGACCGCGGTCTCTCGCACGGTCAGTATGTGCTCGATGCAGGCTTCGAGGTCTCCGCCGTGGTTGTCCCCGGCCATGCTCCTGAGCTCCCGAGCCAGATCCATCCCGTTGATGAGGACGATCGGGTACTGGTCTTCCACCATCTCGGTTTGCGCGGGCACGGAGTAGGCCCCGGTCGTGTCGAAGACGTCGATCCAGCCACGTCGGAGTCTGGCCACGACGCGGGCGATCTGCTCGGCGGTTACTAGGTTGTCGAGTTTGACGCATTTCGCCTGTCCGAGAACAACGAGACTGGTGCCGGCCAAGCCGCTGCCGATGTCGAGTCGCCCTACGAAGTCTGCTCCTCCGTCACCGGATCGCGGGGTGAGCCATTCCTCGACGTAGCTGTTGCCGGCGCCGCGTAGAACATGCGATGCGACCGCGGAGGCGACGGCCTCGAATTCGTGCTTGCGTCCGTCGAAGTACTTGTAGATCGGCTCCAGATCCTTGGCCTCGGTGCTGTCCGGAGCAGGCCGCTGCTCTGGAACCTTGGTCACCTTGGCGCGAGCGACACGCCGCCGGAGCCTGAGTAGGGCCGAGTTTCCGTGCTTGACCAACTCGCGCCAAGCCTGAGGTGCGAGTTCGAGCGATGCCATGTTGCTCACGGATTTGTTCCTACGAGCGTCGATCCACTCCCAGGAGTCTTTGTCGTCCTCTTGGGTGAGGTCGATGAGAGCGATGTCGTACACGTAGTTCGTGAACGTCGTGTGCTCGCTGCCGCTCCACTGAACCAGCTGCTCTGCCCGCTCGATGGCACCTAGCCCGCAGAACTCGACGTGTCCCTTGACCTTTCCGCTTCGCGAGGCCGCGCGGAACAGCAGCAACGGGACTGCACCTGCTCGTTCCTCCGAAGTGTGTCCCTGGTGCCCGGTGAAGGCGTCAAGCAGGGCCGTGTTGCCGTTGGCCCTTCCAGGTTCAACTGTGCTGGTGGCCTTGTGGTCGCCGAAGTAGCGGACGTGTCCGTTATCCATGTCGAACACGTCGTGCCAAGGCGTCTGTTCGGTGCCGGCCTTCCAGAGGCTAGATCTGATGAGGATCACTGGCCGCCCGTCCCCGCCCGGCGCGCGGACTTTCGCCATGCCGTTGATCCCGGTCTCCAGCAGGGCTCGCGGGAGTTCGGGCGAGTGGGTCACATGGTGGAAGTTGGGGGTACCCGTCCAACACCGCTGGATCGGGATCCTTGCCAGTGGCGTAGTGGTACACCTGCCCTACACGCAACCGACCACCCATAAATTCTCCTGAAGCTGCGCCAACCTGACGTCGCTGTTGACGGTAGCCGCTGGTACTGACTCTGGGAGCAGGCATCTATGGCATTCAACGCAGCTAGATGCGGCGCAAGTTGCTTGGAGGCCAGTTGATCAACCTGGCTGACTTGGCATCAGAGTGACTCATCTCACGGAGGTTTGACGAGCTACGCGCCGGTAGCCTCGCGAAAGGGCTCGGTGTGGACGGATCAAGGAAGGTATGGTGTGGCGCAGCTCAACCGTTCCCGGCCTTGCACGTCTCGGCTGGGTACCGAGGCGCCGGCCATGTCAGTGGACAGGCCGGCAATCACCCGGGTAGGGGGTTGAGTCGCGATGGGCAGTGATCGCAACGGAGGCCAGAAGAAGTGGCGGGACCCTGAGTGGTGGGTCCGCATCATTCTGGCAATCGTGCCGGCGGTTACGGCAGTCGCAGGATGCGTAAGTCAGGTAGCCGCCCGCTAGGGGATGGCGCTCGGCCGTAGTGCTCGCCAAGTGAGTGCGACCGATTCGTGGACGGCCGAACCCACCTGACGTAAGACGCTCCGAACGTGGCCCGATGCGGATGGCCGTCCGCATCGGGCCTTCGTTTTTGAAGCGCGAGCACTAGTTCTCGCAGCATCCGGTGGTGCTGCAAGGTATCTGAGTTGGAATCCTAGGATTTGGAAACCCTCAGTGCAAGCCTTAAGAGACAACCGGCCTCTTCGCTCCAACTGAAAAATAGCAGGTCAGAAGGGGGGCGGCAGATTTGCCGTAAAAATTCTTTTGACGTTTGATGGGTTGTCAAATATGGGCGAGATGGCTCTCTCTGACAGATCTAGGCGGGCTGAGGCAGTCATTCTGAGAGGCGGTGCCTGCGGCGCGAGGCCTTAGTCCGTACGTCAGATCCGTCGAGCCTTACCCACCAACCACCCCAGTTCTCATCCCGTCTGCCGTCGAACCATACGCCCGTTGCCGTGTTGCTCGGCTCTACCTGGGGCGACGACAGACGGGATGAGAGGGCCCCCACCGACACACCCCACCGGCCGGCACTCGCGTACCGCCTCGGACCCATCATGATTCGTTACCCATCAACCCGAGCCGCAGGCGTGCGGCCGGCGGCCGAGCTGGAGTGGGGCGCAGGCCCGGGCGACGGGCCACACGCGCCGCGCCGTGCGCGGCGGGCGCCTTGATGAGGTAGAGAAATCTGTAACAGCTCCCTCGCTGCCTCTTGGCTACGTCGTGTTGAGTGCTTCTGTGATCGCGTCGGCGAACTGGTCCGCCTTGTGGGGCTTGTTGGCGTACCCGACTACCGCTGCCCCGGCGGTGTGGGCCGCTTGGATGTCGGTGAGCGAGTCGCCGATCAGAGTGCAGTTCGTGACATCGATGCTCATCTGCTCGGCCGCTGTGATGAGCGGGAACGGGTTTGGCTTCATCAGGTGCGGCTGCTTCATGACGGACCTGGCGACGTTATGGGAAGTCGGCCTCCCGCTCGCCGGAACCGCCGGGGCCTCGGCTACGAGAAGGTCCGTGCGCCTCGGGTGTTCTGGTCGCTGGTAGGTCTGCCGGTGGCGACGACGCGGTTCGCGATCACCTACCGCTCCACGATGGGTGTGTGGGCTGACGGTGCAGCCGTCCCGGTTGCGGGCACTCATGGTCCGCAACCTCGCCCGCCGCCCCGACGCCCAGCCCGTACCCCCGAAGGTCCGCCGGTTCCGGGGTATCGCGACCGGCCTGCGGGTCACGCTGCGGCTCCCGGCCGGTCTGGAGCCCGCCGACGTGATGGCGGCCTCCGAGCGGCTGCGGCACGCCTGGGGCGTCCACTCGGTGAACGTGGTGGAGACGAAGCCGGGGTTCGTGGAGCTACGGATGACCGGGGACGACGTCCTGCGCCGGGTGCGGATGCCCCACCACCGGGTGGCTTCCGGTCCGATGACGGTCCCGGTCGCGCTGCGGGAGGACGGGACCGCGTTCGTCCGGGACTACCTGAAGGTCCCGCACACGCTGACCCTCGGCGCGAACCAGTCCGGCAAGTCGATGTACCAGCGCAACCTGATCGCCGGGCTGGCCCGACTGCCGGTGGCCCTGGTCGGTATCGACTGCAAGCTGGGCGTCGAGCACCGTGGCCATGCGCCCCGGCTGTCGGCTCTGGCGATTACCCCGGAGGAGACGGACGGCCTGCTGGACGGGCTGGTCGGGGAGATGGAGGACCGCTTCGACCTGCTCAGCGAGCACGGCGTCGGCGGCATCTGGGCCCTGCCCGACCATCTGCGCCCGGTGCTACCCGCGCTCCTGGCGCACGCCCAGAAGATCGCGGACGCCCACCGGGCCCAGACCGGTGAGTCGATCGACGCGGAGACCCTCCACACCCGGCACGGCATGCCCGCTTCCTTTGCGGACTCCACCGCGCTCCAACTCGCCTAATCAGGAAGGAGAAAGACCCGTGCGTCCGAACTGCTTCCACGACGTGATCCGCATCGGCCCGGTGCAGATCGGCACCCACCGCGACGGTCGGGCCGCACCAAGCACACCGCCGTGTGCACCGCCCTCGGCTGCGACTTCTCCGCCGACTACACACCCGTGCCGCCGCCGAACTCGCCGCTCGTACCCACCGCTGCCAGTCCCGCTGAACTCGAAGGAGCCTGTCGCGTGGACGTTCCGCTCTGGCTCGCCCTGATCATCGTCGGCGGCCTCGGCATTAAGCTCATCCGCCCGCCCCGGTGGCTCGTCTCCGTGATCCTCCTTGGCGGCCACCTCCTCGCCGACAGCTTCTTCGCCCCGCTCATCGACCTGATTACCAAGTAGGGAGACTCCGCCATGCTCCGACCGCACGCCCCGGTCAACCTGCTTCCGACCGGCCTCGTCACCCTGCTCGTTCAGCCGACTCCCGTTCCGACCGCCGATGTTGAGCCGGTCACGTCCGTTCCGGCCTCGACGCCGGTTGCCCCGGCTTGGACCACGGTCCAGCTCACCCCGGGCAGCGCGCTCGCCCTCGCCGCCGGCGGTGGCGCGGTGGTCCTGGTCGTCGGCACTGTCCTGGTCTCCATGCTCCTCACCGGCGTCTCCGTCGCCCTGATCGCCG
This sequence comes from Streptomyces sp. NPDC098101, assembly GCF_044760185.1. Taxonomy (NCBI): domain Bacteria; kingdom Bacillati; phylum Actinomycetota; class Actinomycetes; order Kitasatosporales; family Streptomycetaceae; genus Streptomyces; species Streptomyces sp. NPDC098101. The sequence goes on from NZ_JBIWAS010000003.1 coordinate 1,024,004, forward strand.
TCGTCCTGCGCCTGCTCGTCCGCGACAGAAGAGCCGGTGACCCCCGTGGACACGTACACCATGGCCGCCGCTGGATTACCGGCCCTCGGCTGGGCTCAGCACGGCGGTCTGCTCTCGAGCCGTCTGGCCACCGCCCGCCGCGACCCCCTGACCGGCCTGCACACCCGCGCCGGATGAACCACCGCGCCGAACACCTGCTGGCCAAGAACCCCGGCGCCCTGGTGCTCCTGGTCGACCTGGACGACTTCAAGGCCGTCAACGACACTCACGACCACGCCGCCGGCGACACGGTCTTCGTCGCCACCGCCGACCGGCTGACCGACTGGTGCGACGGCACGAGATCGCCGCCCGCCTCGGCAGGGACGAGTTCGCCGCCATCGTCACCAACCTCGGCGCCGTCAACCTCTTCGACCTCTGGTCTGCCTTGGACAGCCCGGTAACCCACCGCGGACACGTCCTGCCGGTCTCCGCCTCCGTCGGCTGCTCCCTCCGCGACCAGATGCCGGTCTCGACACGTGGCTCCGTGGACTGGAGGCAGCCGCGTGAAGTCCCTCGACGTGAAGGTCTGGAGCGTCCGTAAGCGGGATACCAAGACGCCTTCGTACGGTGTCCGCTGGTCCGTGGCGGGCAATGTCTTCTCGGATTCTTTCCGTACCAAGGCGCTTGCGGATCACTACCGCACCAAGCTGATGCGAGCGATGCGGGACGGCGAGGAGTTCGACACGGAGTCCGTCCTCCCTGCCTCGATGGAAGAGAAGAAGTCGGCCGTGTCGTGGTACGACTTTTCCCTCAGGTATCTCGCGATGAAGCGGCCTCACGCCGCCCCCAATATGCGAGATGGCATCAATGAATCGCTCGCCAGCGTGACGGTAGAAAACCTTGATGACCGCCCCGGCCGCCGCCGGGTCGATTCGCAGGGCGCTGCGCAATTGGGATTTCTTGCTTCCGGGGCCTGCGGAGCGAGAAGTTCCGAACGGCGTGAAGAACGTCCTTCACTGGGTGTCCAAAGCGTTTTGACCCCTCGCTGATCTTGCTGAGCCTGCTACGGCTCGCGCGGTGCTCGATTTTCTGAAACTCAAGCTTGACGGGACCCCGACCGCTGCGGAAACTGTGCGGCGCAAGCGGCGGACCCTCGTGAATGCGGCGAACTACGCGGTGGATCTGAGGGAGTTGCGGGAAATCCCGATCACGGTTGTCCGCTGGCAGAAGCCGAAAGTGTCCAACCAGGTCACCCCCGCGTCGTCGCCAACCCGGAGCAAGTTCGGAATCTCCTGGCGGCTGTCTCCTACGTGGGTGGGTACCGGCGTGCTCGTGGTCGTCGGATCGTCGGCCTCTTTGCCGCGATGTACTTCGGTGGCTTTCGTCCGGCAGAAGCTGTCGGCCTGGCCGAAACGGACCTCGTCCTTCCTGAGCAAGGGTGGGGATCGGCACTTTTCCACCGGACTCGCCCGTCGGTCGGCAGGCAGTGGGCCGATTCGGGGGAGGCCCACGACGACCGCGGGCTGAAGAATCGACCGATCTAGGACGTACGGCGGGTACCCGTCCCGCCTCATCTCGTGACCGTTCTCCGGGAACACCTGGCCACCTCCGGCACAGCGGACTACGGGCGGTTGTTCTTCAGCGAGAAGGGTTCGGTGGTCCCGTCCTCGACCTACTACCGCGTCTGGCAGGAGGCCCGGCTCCTCGCGCTTCCGCCGGCCGTCGCTGCCTCGCGGCTCGCGAGTCGGTCGTACGACCTTCGGCACTCGGCCCTGTCAAGCTGGCCCAACGCGGGCGTCGACCCGACCAAGGTGGCGGAGCGCGCCGGCAACAGCGTCGAGGTCCTGCTGACCTGCTACGGGAAGTGCCTCGACGGGCGTCAGGACGTCGCCAACCGGCGCATCGAGGACCTGCTCCGCGAGTACGAGTAACCCTGTAGTTGTGCGGTGGAGGCTCCCGGGGAGATCGCTGCCCCAGGAGCCTCTTTGCATGTGTGCGTGGTGTCGCTAAGAACGTCGGTCCGTTCCGCGCTCACGCCGGCGCTGCATCCGCTCCCGTTTAGAAGGCGAACCGCCAGTCACCGCGGCAAAGATCACCTCGCGACTTCCGCTCAAGCTGAGTTCGAGCTGGCGTTGGACTCCTTTCGATCCCAACCCCGTAGTACCTATCCAGCCGCCAGCTACGAGATCGGTGAACTCGGTATTATCAAGATAACGGTCAACTGTCTTACGGCTAAAGGATCGAGGGTTACCTGCGGTTTGGAACCGCCTGTGCAGTTGATCGAAATGCTCGCGGGCCAGGTATATTCCGGGCGTCAGGCTCTTCGCGTCTGGCAGGAGAGAGTCGCCTTGGCAGAGCTTGATCCAGGAAGGTCTTGCGGAGAGTCGATAATCATCGATTGTCCGTTTCGACTTGTCACACTCGTCGTCGATCGCTCGCATGCGTTCAAGCTGTTCCGTAAGGTTGCTGTCGTTGTTCGGGTAGTAGCGCCACTCCGATGCTCCACTCCCCTTCGACATCCTTTTATATTGAACCATGACGAAGCAATCGCGAGACTCGTGGTAGTAGATCAGATCCACGCCGAGTGTCTTTTCGGCAGCCTTGCGGTTGGCGTTGTAAATGAAGAGTCGTTGCTCTCCCTGGCTGAAGCCTGCCCAACCGGCCCGGTTCAGCCAGTCCTGAGGGCCTAGCCAATCACGAAAACGCTGCACGTCGTGTGCGATTAGGTCGTCCTCGTGGGATGGTCCGTTACGAGTTTGAAGGCGGGTAATGAATGGAACGTCATCGTCCTCGTGTGGTTGATCCCAACTAACAAGCTCGTCAACGTCGAAGTCCGCCATGCGTACAGAGGTGAGAGTCGCGTCGCGTTCGTCCATGAGTAGCCTGGCGGCCGGCGTCAGGGCCGGAGAGTGCCTGTCCCCTGCTCCAAGGGTCTGGAGATGAGGAATGACATCGCTGGCCCGTTTACTCAAAGCTTTCAGCAGGTGCTTACCCGCACCACTTGGCAGGGCCCCGTCGCGAAGTAGGTACTGGCGCGAGAGTTGAGGAACCAAGGCTTCCAGCTCGGCCCATGGCACGGGGGACAGGAGCCGGTACGGCTTGACTACTTCGATTCGCCTCTTCAAGTCGTCGCCCGGCCCCCGTAGCTTGCCGGCCTGTGCAACGTAGGTCACCTGTGGGGCGCCGCGTTCGGCTCCAGTGATGATCAGAGTGACGTGGGAGCCCTTCCAGTGTTCCTGGTACTGGGTGGTGACCCAGTGCGGCATGCTCCCGTCATCTCTCTGGCGCCACAAAGTTCTGAGGTGCTCCTCCTCTTTGAGGGCAGCACGGATGATTGCAACCATGGCTGTCATTCTTCAGTGGATGGCGCGTCTGAGACCGGGGATCTGCTACTTCCGGATCGTTCTAGTAGCTGGACGGCAGAAGACGTGTGATGCCGGCGGGTCCTCCCGCTTCACATGCGGCGATGCCCCATGATCCCGTCCACGCCTCGTCCACAGACCTCGACATACGGCCGCTCAGCCCTGCTCGCACCTGTACATACAACAAGACCCCGTGTTCAGCTTTTCCGCTGATCACGGGGTCTGTGTGGCACTTCTGCGAAGTGCCCCCGGCAGGATTCGAACCTGCGCACACGGCTCCGGAGGCCGTTGCTCTATCCCCTGAGCTACGGGGGCGTGCGCCGCGTTCGGCGGCGACGGGTAGAACCCTACCAGCTCCCGGGGCGTGCCTGTGAACAGGTATTTCCGGGGTGTCACGGGGGGCCGTGTCCCCCGCACGGGTCGGAAGTGGGTAAAAGCCGGACGTGGTCGGCGGGGGCGGCCTACTCTCGTTCGTGTGTCAGGCGCGTCCGGCCGGGTGCTCGTTGTCGACGACAACAAGGTGATCCGGCAGCTGATCAGGGTCAATCTCGAACTCGAGGGGTTCGAGGTCGTGACCGCGGCCGATGGTGCCGAGTGTCTGGATGTCGTGCATCGGGTTCGGCCCGATGTCGTCACCCTCGACGTCGTCATGCCCCGCCTCGACGGGATCAGGACGGCCGAGCGGCTGCGGGCCGATCCGCGGACCCGGCACCTGCCGGTCGCCATCATCAGCGCCTGCAACGAGGTCGTCGACGGTGCCGCGCCCGAGGTCGACGCCTTCCTCTCCAAGCCCTTCGAGCCCGCCGAGCTCGTCCGTGTCGTGCGCCAGCTCATGCGCCGCGAGCGGCGGGACCGTCCCGGCGCGGCCGGTCAGGACGGTGGAGAGGAACCGGCCGTGGTCGACGTCCCTCGGGAGGAAGGTCTTCTCGACGGCGCCGTCGACGGCCGCGGCGACTCCCTTCCCGACTGAATTTCCCCCGCGGGCCGAGGGGCCCATCCGTACCCCGTTGCCCGCATGGCGAAACCGGTTCGCGTCAGGCCCCCCCTCCTCCCCTACGCTGGTCCCGTGACCCCCGCGGACCTCTCCCTCACCGTGCTGCACGCCGTGCGCCGCGCGGTCGACGACGGTGCTCTGCGGGTCGACGTCCCTCCGCGGGTGAAGGTCGAGCGGACCCGGCCCGGGGGAGTGGGGGAGTACGCCAGCAGCGTCGCGCTCACCCTCGCCCGGCCCGCCGGCCGCACCCCCCTCGACGTCGCCGGGATCCTGCGGGAGCGGCTCCGGGACGTCTCCGGGCTCCGGCGCGTCGAGATCACCGGGCCCGGGTTCCTGAACTTCACCCTGCGGGAAGACGCCGACGCCGATCTCGTACGGGAGATCCTGGCCGCCGGGACGTCGTACGGACACGGCACCGACCTCGCCGGGACCGTCGTCCTCCTCGCCGGGACGACCGCGCCCCGCGACGCCCTCGTGACCGAGACCCTCGCCCGGCTGCTGCGCTCCCAGGGGGCCGACGTCGAGATCGGGCGGTACGGCGAGTGGCTCCACGTACATCCGGGGGAGTACGACCCCTCCTACGGGGAGGACGTCCTGCGCTGGGCCTTCCTGCGGGCCGCGCCCCACGACCGGCCCCTCGACCCCGCCCCCCTCCTCGTCCCGCACGAGCGCAACCCCCTCTTCCGCGTCCGGTACGCGTACTCCCGCACCCGCCGGCTGCTCGTCAACGCCCGGCAGCTCGGGTTCTCCCCCGAACCGGGGGACTGCGACGGCGCCGCACTCCTCGGCCTCCTCCGCGACCACCCCTCCGCGCTCCTCGCCGCCGCCCGCCACCGCGCCCCCGACCGGGTAGCCCGGCACCTCGAAGCCGTCGCCGACGCCTTGCTCGCGTTCCAGCACACCGTGCTGCCGCTCGGCGACGAGAAACCCTCGGCCGCCCACCGCTCCCGGCTCGCGCTCGCCGAAGCCGCCGGGACGGTGCTCGCCGGTGGCCTCTCCGCGCTCGGCATCAGCGCACCCGATCGGATCTGAAAGAGCAGACGCAGACATGAGCCGTTCCGCCCACCCCGCAGGGCCCCGCCACGCCGACGTCCTCCCCGAGGGCCACTACTCCGCCCCGCCCACCGACCTCAACGTCCTCGACCCCAAGGTGTGGTCACGCACCGTCGGGAGGGACGAGCACGGGGTCGCCACCGTCGCGGGAATCAGGGTGACCGACCTCGCCGAGGAGTTCGGCACCCCCGCCTACTTCCTCGACGAGGCCGACTTCCGCGCCCGCTGCCGCGCCTGGGCCGACGCCTTCGGCCCGGACGCCGACGTCTTCTACGCCGGGAAGGCCTTCCTCTCCCGTGCCGTCGTTCGGTGGCTCACAGAAGAGGGACTGAACCTCGACGTGTGCTCCGGCGGCGAGCTCACCACCGCCCTCTCCGCCGGAATGCCCGCCGAGCGCATCGCCTTCCACGGCAACAACAAGAGCGAGGAGGAGATCGAGAAGGCGGTGGGCGCCGGCGTCGGGCGGATCGTGCTCGACTCCTTCCAGGAGATCGTCCGCGTCGCCCACGTCGCCCAGTCCCTCGGCAAGCGGCAGCGCGTGCAGATCCGGGTGACCGTCGGCGTCGAGGCCCACACCCACGAGTTCATCGCCACCGCCCACGAGGACCAGAAGTTCGGCATCGCGCTCGCCGGCGGGCAGGCCGCAGAGGCCGTGCGCCGGGCGCTGAAGCTCGACGGGCTCGAACTCGTCGGCATCCACTCGCACATCGGCTCGCAGATCTTCGACATGGCCGGCTTCGAGGTCTCCGCCCGCCGCGTCGTCCAGCTCCTCACCGAGGTGCGCGACGAGCACGGCGTCGAGCTGCCCGAGATCGACCTCGGCGGCGGCCTCGGCATCGCGTACACCTCCGAGGACGACCCGCGCGAGCCGCACGAGATCGCCAAGGCGCTCAACGAGATCGTGACGCGGGAGTGCGAGGCCGCCGGGCTGCGGACCCCCCGCATCTCCGTCGAGCCCGGGCGGGCCGTCGTCGGCCCCACCGCCTTCACCCTCTACCGGGTCGGCACGATCAAGCCCCTCGACGGGCTGCGCACGTACGTGAGCGTCGACGGCGGCATGTCGGACAACATCCGGACCGCCCTGTACGACGCCGAGTACAGCGTCAGCCTCGTCTCGCGGACCAGCGACGCCGAGCCGATGCTCTCCCGGGTCGTCGGCAAGCACTGCGAGAGCGGCGACATCGTCGTACGGGACGCCTTCCTGCCCTCTGACCTGGCCCCCGGCGACCTCCTCGCCGTACCGGCCACCGGCGCGTACTGCCGCTCCATGGCCAGCAACTACAACCACGCGCTCCGCCCGCCCGTCGTGGCCGTCCGCGACGGCGAGGCGCGCGTCATCGTCCGCCGCGAGACGGAGGAAGATCTCCTGCGTCTCGACGTCGGATGATGAAATAGTCGGGTGATGGAATCCATGTCTCACGATCCGGACAAAGGGCGGAAACCCCCGTCCGGTGAGTGAGACTGGTCCTCACCGTAGGGACCGTAGAGATACGAACGTAGCGATACGAAGTAGTACGAGAAACGAGGTCGGATGATGCGTACGCGTCCGCTGAAGGTGGCGCTGCTGGGCTGTGGAGTGGTCGGCTCAGAGGTGGCGCGCATCATGACGACGCACGCCGACGACCTCGCCGCGCGCATCGGCGCCCCGGTCGAGCTCGCCGGCGTGGCGGTCCGCCGGCCCGACAAGGTCCGCGAGGGCATCGCCCCGGAGCTGGTCACCACCGACGCCACCGCCCTGGTCAAACGGGGGGACATCGACGTGGTCGTCGAGGTCATCGGCGGCGTCGAGCCCGCCCGCACCCTCATCACCGCCGCCTTCGAGCACGGCGCCTCCGTCGTCTCCGCCAACAAGGCCCTGCTCGCCCAGGACGGCGCGACCCTCTACGAGGCCGCCGAGCGGTACGGCCAGGACCTCTACTACGAGGCCGCCGTCGCCGGCGCCATCCCGCTGATCCGGCCGCTGCGCGAGTCCCTCGCCGGCGACAAGATCAACCGGGTGATGGGCATCGTCAACGGCACGACGAACTTCATCCTCGACAAGATGGACACCTCCGGCGCCGGCTACTCCGAGGCGCTCGACGAGGCCACCGCCCTCGGATACGCCGAGGCCGACCCGACCGCCGACGTCGAGGGCTTCGACGCCGCCGCCAAGGCCGCCATCCTGGCCGGGATCGCCTTCCACACGCGCGTGCGCCTCGACGACGTCTACCGCGAGGGCATGACCGAGGTCACCGCCGCCGACTTCGCCTCCGCCAAGGAGATGGGCTGCACCATCAAGCTGCTCGCCATCTGCGAGCGGGCCGCCGACGGCGGGTCCGTCACCGCGCGCGTGCACCCCGCGATGATCCCGCTCAGCCACCCGCTGGCCTCCGTCCGCGAGGCGTACAACGCGGTCTTCGTCGAGGCGGAGGCCGCCGGGCGGCTCATGTTCTACGGCCCCGGCGCCGGCGGCTCGCCGACCGCCTCCGCCGTGCTCGGCGACCTCGTCGCCGTCTGCCGCAACAAGCTCAACGAGGCCAACGGCCCCGGGGAGTCCGCGTACACCCAGCTGCCCGTCAGCTCCATGGGCGAGGTCGTCACGCGGTACCACATCAGCCTCGACGTGGCCGACAAGCCGGGCGTCCTCGCCCAGGTGGCGACGGTCTTCGCCGAGCACGGCGTATCGATCGATACGGTCCGTCAGCAGGGCAAGGACGGTGAGGCCTCCCTCGTCGTCGTCACCCACCGCGCGCCCGACGCCGCCCTCTCCGGGACCGTCGAGGCGCTGCGCAAGCTCGACACCGTGCGCGGTGTCGCCAGCATCATGCGTGTTGAAGGGGAGTAAGGACCCATGACCAGCAAGGGCACCCACCAGTGGCGCGGCATCATCGAGGAGTACCGGGACCGCCTTCCGGTCACGGACGCGACGCCGGTCGTCACGCTCCGTGAGGGCGGTACGCCGCTCGTTCCGGCTCAGGTCCTCTCCGAGCGCACGGGCTGCGAGGTGCACCTCAAGGTCGAGGGCGCCAACCCCACCGGCTCCTTCAAGGACCGGGGCATGACCATGGCCATCACCCGGGCCAAGGAGGAGGGCGCGCAGGCCGTCATCTGCGCCTCCACCGGCAACACCTCCGCCTCCGCCGCCGCCTACGCGGTCCGCGCCGGCATGGTGTCCGCCGTCCTCGTGCCCCAGGGCAAGATCGCGCTCGGCAAGATGGGCCAGGCCCTCGTGCACGGCGCGAAGATCCTCCAGGTCGACGGCAACTTCGACGACTGCCTCACCCTGGCCCGCCGCCTCTCCGACAACTACCCGGTGGCGCTGGTCAATTCGGTCAACCCGGTCCGCATCGAGGGCCAGAAGACCGCCGCGTTCGAAATCGTGGACATGCTGGGCGACGCCCCCGACATCCACGTCCTCCCGGTCGGCAACGCGGGCAACATCACCGCGTACTGGAAGGGGTACCGCGAGTACGCCGAGGACGGCCTCGCCACCCGCCGCCCCCGCATGTGGGGCTTCCAGGCCTCCGGCTCCGCCCCGCTCGTGCGCGGCGAGGTCGTCAAGGACCCGTCGACGATCGCCACCGCGATCCGCATCGGCAACCCGGCCTCGTGGGACTACGCGATCGCCGCGCGCGACGAGTCGGGCGGCTTCATCGACGAGGTGACGGACCGTGAGATCCTGCGCGCCTACCGCCTGTTGGCCGCACAGGAGGGCGTCTTCGTCGAGCCCGCATCGGCCGCCTCGGTCGCCGGCCTGCTGAAGGCCGCCGAGCAGGGCAAGGTCGACCCCGGCCAGCGGATCGTCTGCACCGTCACCGGCAACGGCCTCAAGGACCCCGACTGGGCCGTCGCCGGCGCGCCGCAGCCCGTCACCGTCCCGGTCGACGCCGCGGCCGCCGCCGAGCGCCTCGGCCTGGCCTGATCCCGCTCCTCCGTACGGGGGACGCGTTCCTCGCCGAACCGTCCCCCGTACGAGAAGGACCGCGGGGCGAAACCCGATCAGGAACGCCCAGAGGGGCACAGGTTGGCCCGCGACACGCATCGTGCGCCTCCTGTGCGCCCTATGTCGCCGCGGAACCTTCCTTCGATAGGCTGTACCGACCCGCCCCGACGCATATGCGCGGTGTCGTTGCCGTTGTCGCCCCCGTGGCCGAAACGGCCCGCCGGGTCCCGGTGTACTTCTCTTGAAATACCCGTTGAAATACCCGTTGTCGCAATCAAGGAGAGTCATCGAGCGATGGCCGGTCCAGCGTTCCGCGCCGCCGCCGTACGGGTGCGCGTCCCCGCCACCAGCGCCAATCTCGGCCCGGGCTTCGACGCCTTCGGCCTGTCGCTGGGCCTCTACGACGACGTGGTCGTCCGGGTCGCCGACTCCGGGCTGCACGTCGACATCGCCGGAGAGGGCGCCGAGACGCTCCCGCGCGACGAGAGCCACCTGCTCGTACGCTCCCTGCGCACGGCCTTCGACCTGCTCGGCGGTCAGCCGCGCGGCCTGGAGGTCGTCTGTGCCAACCGCATCCCGCACGGCCGCGGCCTCGGCTCCTCCTCCGCCGCCATCTGCGCCGGCATCGTCGCCGCCCGCGCCGTGACCATAGGCGGCGACGCCCGGCTCGACGAGGCCGCCCTCCTGGAGCTGGCCACCGAGATCGAGGGCCACCCCGACAACGTCGCCGCCTGTCTCCTCGGCGGATTCACGCTCGCCTGGACCGAGTCCGGCGCGGCGCGGGCGATCAGGATGGATCCCTCCGATTCCATCGTTCCGGTGGTCTTCGTCCCCGGGAAGCCCGTCCTGACCGAGACCGCCCGCGGCCTCCTGCCGCGCACCGTCCCGCACGTGGACGCCGCCGCCAACGCGGGGCGCGCCGCCCTCCTCGTCGAGGCCCTGACCCGCCGCCCCGAGCTGCTGCTCGCGGCCACCGAGGACCGGCTGCACCAGGAGTACCGCGCCCCGGCGATGCCCGAGAGCGTCGCCCTGGTGAACCGGCTGCGGGCGGACGGCGTCCCCGCGGTCATCTCCGGCGCGGGCCCCACGGTGCTCGCCCTCGCGGAGCGGGGGACCGCCGACAAGGTCGCCCTGCTCGCGGGCGACGGATGGGCCGCGAACAGGCTCGACCTCGACGCCTCCGGCGCGAGCGTCCTGCCGCTGGCGCCCTAGGTGACGACGGGGCCGGGGCGCCGGGTGGCGTCCCGGTCGGGAGATTGCCGGTGAGGGAGAGGGGGAATGTTTGTTGGAGCCGGTAGTGTTAACCTCAAGTCTGCACCCGACCTCTTTGTGGAGCGGTGCGGAGTGTCCCCTCAGGGACCACCCATTCTTCCGGGAGCCTCCCCAACTGCCTGAGCAGCCCGCCTGAGCAGTTTCGAGCACGCTCCGGAACCGGCACGACACCCCTCGCTCTTCTCTCGTGAGGGCCGAGCAGGGGGCCTCGGGCCGGACCCACAGCACGTTTTCTCTCTTCCGCCGCACCCGGCGGGACCACCGCCCCGGACTCGGTCCACACACCAGGACCCTGCCGGACAGCACAACCGGTCGCCGAGCCAGATGGCCGACGTCCGCTCCAGGGAAGGACCCTTCGTGAGCGACACCACCGATCTGATGGGCGTGACTGCCGACAACAGTGTCGACAACGCCGCGCCCGCCGCAGGTGCTGCCACCGGCGGCACCGCACGGCGCCGCCGCTCCGGCACCGGCCTCGAGGGCATGGTCCTGGCCGAGCTGCAGCAGGTCGCGTCCGGCCTCGGCATCAGGGGCACCGCGCGGATGCGCAAGAGCCAGCTGATCGAGGTCATCAAGGAGGCGCAGGCCGGAGGAGGCTCCGCCGCCCCCGCCAAGGCCGCCGACGCCGCCGACGCCAAGCCGAAGCGCCGCGCCACCTCCAAGGCCCGTACGGGCGAGACCGCCGCCGAGCCGGCCGCCGAGGCCCCCGCCCCCAAGGCGGAGAAGGCCGAGAAGGCCGTCGCCCAGCAGCAGATCGACATCCCGGGCCAGCCCTCGCCCAAGACTCCGTCGGAGCAGGGCGCCGGTGACGACCAGCCGGCCGGCGAGCGCCGCCGCCGTCGTGCCACCGCCCCCGCCGGTTCGCCGGAGGGCGGGACCGAGGGCGCCCAGGCCGTCAAGACCGAGGCCCGTGCGGAAGCCCGTACCGAGACCCGCGAGGTCAAGGCCGAGACGCAGACCGACACCCGGACCGAGGGCGCCGACGGCACCGAGGGCCGCGGCCGCCGGGACCGGGGCGAGCGCGGTGACCGCCGCGACCGCCGGGACCGCCAGCGCGACCGCAAGGGCGACGACCAGCAGGGCGGCGGCCAGGGCGGCCAGCGCAAGGAGCGCCAGGGCCAGGGCCAGGGCGGCGGCCAGGGCCAGCAGGGCGGCGGCCAGCAGGCCGGTCCGCAGGACGACTACGACGACGAGGCCGGCGGCCGCCGGGGCCGTCGCGGGCGCTACCGCGACCGCCGCGGGCGCCGTGGCCGCGACGACTTCCAGGCCGGCGAGCCGCAGGTCGCGGACGACGACGTCCTGATCCCCGTCGCGGGCATCCTCGACATCCTCGACAACTACGCGTTCATCCGGACCTCCGGCTACCTGCCCGGTCCGAACGACGTGTACGTCTCCCTCGCCCAGGTCCGCAAGAACGGCCTGCGCAAGGGCGACCACGTCACCGGTGCCGTGCGCCAGCCGAAGGAGGGCGAGCGCCGCGAGAAGTTCAACGCGCTGGTCCGCCTGGACTCCGCGAACGGCATGGCCGCCGACTCCGGCCGCGGCCGTCCGGAGTTCAACAAGCTGACCCCGCTGTACCCGCAGGACCGGCTCCGCCTGGAGACCGACCCCGGCGTGCTGACCACCCGGATCATCGACCTCGTGTCGCCGATCGGCAAGGGCCAGCGCGGTCTGATCGTGGCCCCGCCGAAGACCGGCAAGACCATGATCATGCAGGCCATCGCCAACGCGATCACGCACAACAACCCCGAGTGCCACCTGATGGTCGTCCTGGTCGACGAGCGTCCGGAAGAGGTCACCGACATGCAGCGGTCGGTCAAGGGCGAGGTCATCTCCTCGACCTTCGACCGCCCGGCCGAGGACCACACCACCGTCGCCGAACTGGCCATCGAGCGCGCCAAGCGCCTCGTGGAGCTGGGTCACGACGTGGTCGTCCTGCTCGACTCGATCACCCGTCTGGGCCGTGCGTACAACCTCGCCGCCCCGGCCTCCGGCCGCATCCTGTCCGGTGGTGTCGACTCGACCGCGCTCTACCCGCCGAAGCGCTTCTTCGGTGCCGCGCGCAACATCGAGGACGGCGGCTCTTTGACCATCCTCGCGACCGCTCTGGTGGACACGGGTTCGCGCATGGACGAGGTGATCTTCGAGGAGTTCAAGGGCACCGGCAACATGGAGCTCAAGCTCGACCGGAAGCTCGCCGACAAGCGCATCTTCCCGGCCGTCGACGTCGACGCCTCGGGCACGCGCAAGGAGGAGATCCTCCTCGGCAGCGACGAGCTCGCGGTCACCTGGAAGCTCCGCCGCGTGCTGCACGCGCTCGACCAGCAGCAGGCGATCGAGCTGCTCCTCGACAAGATGAAGCAGACGAAGTCGAACGGCGAGTTCCTCCTCCAGATCCAGAAGACCACCCCCGGAGCGAGCAACAACGACTGACGCCACCTGCGCCAACCACCGCGCCCACCGTGTTCGCACGGTGGGCGCGGTGTTTTTCCACCAGGGCCCCACCAGGATCCCGCCCGGCTCCCGCGCGAACCCCGCCCGAATCCCCGGGAATCCGCGCGCAACCCTTTCGCACCCTCCACCGTCACAGAAGGTGAATCTAGGGCCGAAGGCCGGGGGTTGGGGCGATGACCGAGCAGACGAACAGCGGCGGTACGGGCGGCCGGCGCCGCAGGGCACCGCTCCTCATCACGGGGATCCTCGCGCTCCTCGTCCTCGGCGGAGCCGGATTCGGCTACGCCTCCTACCGGGAGCTCGACGCCAACATCGAGGGCGTCGACATCAACGCCCAGCTCGGCCCCCAGCGGCCCGTGGACGTCGACGACGGCTCCCTGGACATCCTCGTCCTCGGCTCGGACTCGCGCTCCGGCGACAACGACGCCTACGGCCGGGACGAGGGCGGCGCCCGCTCCGACACCGCGATGGTCGTCCACGTCCACGAGGGCCACAAGAAGGCGAGCGTGGTCTCCATACCCCGCGACACCCTCATAGAGCGGCCGGACTGCACCGACGCGCAGGGCACCGACGTCCCCGGCCGGCGCCGCGCCATGTTCAACACGGCGTACGAGGTCGGCGGCCCCGCCTGCGCCGTGAAGACCGTCGAGGCGATGTCCGGCATCCGCATGGACCACTACGTCGAGGTCGACTTCACCGGCTTCAAGAGGCTCATCGACGAGCTCGGCGGCGTCGAGATCACCACCACCGAGCCCATCCGGGACGACAAGAGCCACCTCGACCTCGCACCGGGCACCCACACCCTCGACGGCGAGCAGTCCCTCGGCCTCGTCCGCACCCGCAAGAGCGTCGGCGACGGCAGCGACCTCGGCCGCATCCAGCTCCAGCAGGCCTTCATGAAGGCCTTCGTCGAGCAGGTCAAGGGCGTCGGCGTCCTGAGCAACCCGGCGAAGCTCCTCGGCCTCGCCGACGCCGCCACCAAGGCCATCACCCCCGACTCCGACCTCGACTCCGTCCAGGAACTGGCCTCCTTCGCCAGGGGCCTCTCCGGCATCGACGCCCGGAACGTCCACATGATCACGCTGCCCGTCGCGTACGACCGGATCGACCCCAACCGCGTCGTCCCCCTGGAACGGCAGTCCGGGCAGGTCTGGAAGGCGCTCAAGGACGATCTGCCCGTCCCCGCCTCCGCGACCGAGGGCACCGCCACCGGGGCGGCCGAAGGCGTCGTGAGATAGCCCGGGAATACCTCCGGCCCGACCCCGGTTTGGGGAGATGCGGCCAGTCCTGGCAGACTGGTACGTCGGCCCCGGTTCACGCAGTCCGCAACCCGCGGTGGCGACCCGGTGCCCTCCCGGAACATAGGAGACACCTTGAAGCGCGAGATCCACCCCGAGTACGTCGAGACCCAGGTCAGCTGCACCTGTGGCGCGTCGTTCACCACCCGTAGCACCCTCACCGACGGCACCATCCGTGCCGAGGTCTGCTCCGAGTGCCACCCGTTCTACACGGGCAAGCAGAAGATCCTCGACACCGGCGGCCGCGTCGCCCGCTTCGAGGCCCGCTTCGGCAAGGCCGCCGGCTCCGCCAACAAGTAGCGAGCCCCTGCGCCGGTCCACGGTCGCCCCGCGCGGGTGGCCGGGACCGGCGCTTTGGCGTCCCCGTAGCAACTGACGAAAACCAGGAGCCCCCGAATGTTCGAGGCGGTCGAGGAACTGGTCGGCGAGCACGCCGACCTCGAGACGAAGCTGGCGGACCCCTCGGTCCACGCCGACCAGGCGAACGCGCGCAAGCTCAACAAGCGCTACGCCGAGCTGACCCCGATCGTCGCCACCTACCGCTCCTGGAAGCAGACCGGTGACGACATCGAGACCGCCCGCGAGCTGGCGCACGACGACCCCGACTTCGCCGCCGAGGTCAAGCAGCTGGAGAAGGAGCGGGAGGAGCTGACCGACAAGCTCCGCCTGCTCCTCGTCCCGCGCGACCCCAGCGACGACAAGGACGTCATCCTGGAGATCAAGGCCGGCGCCGGCGGCGACGAGTCCGCGCTCTTCGCCGGCGACCTGCTCCGCATGTACCTCCGGTACGCCGAGCGCGTCGGCTGGAAGACCGAGATCATCGACGCCACCGAGTCCGAGCTGGGCGGCTACAAGGACGTCCAGGTCGCCGTGAAGACCAAGGGCGGCAACGGCGCCACCGAGCCCGGCCAGGGCGTCTGGGCCCGGCTCAAGTACGAGGGCGGGGTGCACCGCGTCCAGCGCGTCCCCGCCACCGAGTCCGCCGGCCGCATCCACACCTCCGCCGCCGGCGTGCTCGTCACGCCCGAGGCCGAGGAGGTCGAGGTCGAGGTCCACGCCAACGACCTGCGCATCGACGTCTACCGCTCGTCCGGCCCCGGCGGCCAGTCGGTCAACACCACCGACTCCGCCGTCCGCATCACCCACCTGCCGACCGGCATCGTCGCCTCCTGCCAGAACGAGAAGAGCCAGCTCCAGAACAAGGAGCAGGCCATGCGCATCCTGCGCTCCCGGCTCCTCGCCGCCGCCCAGGAGAAGGCCGAGGCCGAGGCCGCCGACGCCCGCCGCAGCCAGGTCCGCACCGTCGACCGCTCCGAGAAGATCCGGACGTACAACTTCCCGGAGAACCGCATCTCGGACCACCGCGTCGGCTTCAAGGCGTACAACCTGGACCAGGTGCTCGACGGCGACCTCGACACGATGATCCAGGCGTGCGTCGACGCCGACTCCGCGGCGAAGCTCGCCGCGGCCTGAGGCACCCGCGGGGCCGTACGGTCCCGTGAGGCCGTACGGCCACCCCTCAAGCCCCACCCCGCACCACGGAGGACCAGCGTGCAGTCACTTTCTGGGGGGCGACCCCCAGGCCCCCGCAGTCTGCTGCTCGCCGAGGTGGCCCAGGCCACCCGGCGGCTGGCCGACGCCGGCGTCCCCTCCCCGCGCTTCGACGCCGAGGAGCTCGCCGCGTTCGTGCACGGCGTCAGGCGGGGGGAGCTGCACAACGTCAAGGACGCCGACTTCGACGCCCGCTACTGGGAGACGGTCGCCCGCCGCGAGGCCCGCGAACCCCTCCAGCACATCACCGGGCGGGCGTTCTTCCGCTACCTGGAGCTCCAGGTGGGGCCCGGCGTCTTCGTGCCCCGGCCGGAGACCGAGTCGGTCGTCGGCTGGGCCATAGACGCCGTGCGCGCCATGGACGTCGTCGAACCGCTCATCGTCGACCTGTGCACCGGCTCCGGGGCCATCGCCCTCGCCATGGCCCAGGAGGTGCCGCGCTCCCGCGTGCACGCCGTCGAGCTCTCCGACGACGCCCTCGTCTGGACCCGGAAGAACGCCGAGGGCTCGCGCGTCACCGTCCACCAGGGGGACGCGCTGAGCGCCCTGCCGGAGCTCGACGGCCAGGTCGACCTGGTCATCTCCAACCCGCCGTACATCCCGCTCACCGAGTGGGAGTACGTGGCGCCCGAGGCCCGCGACCACGACCCGGAGATGGCCCTCTTCTCCGGCGAGGACGGCCTCGACACCATCCGCGGCATCGAGCGCACCGCCCACCGTCTGCTCCGCCCCGGCGGCCTCGTGGTCATCGAGCACGCGGACACCCAGGGCGGCCAGGTGCCGTGGATCTTCAACGAGGAGGCCGGCTGGGCGGACGCCGCCGACCACCCCGACCTGAACAACCGGCCGCGCTTCGCGACCGCCCGCAAGGCGACGCCATGACGGCCCCGACCGTCATCACCGCCATGACGAACCACGCGTACGAGGAGGCCGGGAACTGATGGCACGGCGATACGACTGCAACGAGGCGACCGACCGACTGACCGGCCTGCGCGAGGCCGCGTCCGCCGTCCGCCGGGGCGAGCTGGTCGTGCTGCCCACCGACACCGTGTACGGGATCGGGGCGGACGCCTTCAGCAGCGAGGCCGTGGCGGACCTGCTGGCCGCCAAGGGGCGCGGCCGCAACATGCCCACGCCCGTGCTCATCGGCTCCCCGAACACCCTGCACGGCCTGGTCACCGACTTCTCCGAGCAGGCCTGGGAGCTCGTCGACGCCTTCTGGCCCGGCGCGCTCACCCTGGTCGCCCGGCACCAGCCGTCCCTCCAGTGGGACCTCGGCGACACCCGGGGCACCGTCGCCGTCCGGATGCCGCTGCACCCGGTCGCGATCGAGCTGCTCACCGAGGTCGGCCCGATGGCCGTCTCCTCGGCCAACCTCACCGGCCACCCGTCGCCGGAGGACTGCGACGCCGCGCAGAACATGCTCGGCGACTCCGTCTCCGTGTACCTCGACGGCGGTCCGACGCCCGGCATCGTCCCCTCGTCCATCGTCGACGTGACGGGACCGGTGCCGGTGCTGCTGCGCGAGGGGGCGCTCTCCCCGGAGGAGCTCCGGAAGGTCGTACCCGACCTCGAGGTGGCCAGTTGACCGCCCCTGAGGGGCGTGGCATAGCGGGGCACGACGACGGCGACACCTTCCGCATCCTCCACGTCAGCACCGGCAACGTCTGCCGCTCGCCGATCACCGAGCGGCTGACCCGCCACGCCCTGTGCGACCGGCTCGGGGACCCCCTCGGCGGCGGCCTGATCGTGGAGAGCGCGGGCACCTGGGGCCACGAGGGCGCCCCGATGGAGGCCAACGCGGAACTGGTCCTCGCCGACTTCGGCGCGGACCACACCGGCTTCGTGGGCCGCGAGCTCCTCGACGAGCACGTCATCCGGGCGGACCTCGTCCTGACGGCGACCCGCGACCACCGGGCGCAGGTCATCTCGATGGGCCACTCGGCGGGTCTGCGCACCTTCACCCTGAAGGAGTTCACCCGCCTGGTCCGCGCCATCGACCCGGCCACGCTCCCGGACCCGCGCGACGAGGGCATGGTCGAACGCGCACGCGCCCTGGTCCGCGCGGCCGCGGCTCTACGCGGGTGGCTCCTGGCCCCGTCCCCGGACGCGGACGAGGTCAACGACCCGTACGGCGCCCCCATCACCTTCTTCCGCTCGATCGGCGACGAGATCAACCAGGCCCTTGACCCCGTGGTGACGGCTTTGACCGGGGTGGCGGCGCGGCGCTGAGCCGATCGGGCCCGGCATCGGCCCCATCCGGCGGACGGAGTCCGGCGCAGCGGCCCGAAGCCCGGGAGGCCCCCGGGGCCGAGCGGCGCGAGGGGCGCGTCGGGGATGGGGCTCAACCAGGCCCTGGACCCCGTGGTGACGGCCCTGACCGGGGTGGCGGCGCGGCGCTGAGACCGGTGCCGGTTCTCGGCGCGCGGGTCCGGCGGCGGGTACTTACATTGGTGCCATGCCGGTCACCGCGCCCCCCGACGACGAGCTCGACGTCCTGCGCCGGCAGGACCCGGAGGTCGCCGACGTGCTGTTCGGCGAGGAGCGGCGGCAGGCCGACAGCCTCCAGCTGATCGCGGCGGAGAACTTCACCTCGCCCGCCGTCCTCGCCGCCCTCGGCTCCCCGCTCGCCAACAAGTACGCCGAGGGCTATCCCGGCGCCCGGCACCACGGCGGCTGCGAGTACGCCGACGCCGTCGAGCGGATCGCCGTGCAACGGGCCACCGCGCTCTTCGGAGCCGACCACGCGAACGTCCAGGCCCACTCGGGCTCCTCGGCCGTCCTGGCGGCGTACGCGGCCCTTCTCAGGCCCGGTGACACGGTCCTGGCCATGGGCCTGGAGCACGGCGGGCACCTCACCCACGGTTCGCCCGCCAACTTCTCCGGCCGCTGGTTCGACTTCGTCCCGTACGGCGTCGACGCCGAGACCGGCCTCGTCGACTACGAGCAGGTCGCCGCCCTCGCCCGCCACCACCGCCCCAAGGCGATCGTCTGCGGCTCCATCTCCTACCCCCGCCACCTCGACTACGCGGTCTTCCGCGAGATCGCCGACGAGACCGGCGCCTACCTCATCGCCGACGCCGCCCACCCCATCGGCCTGGTCGCCGGGGGAGCGGCCCCCAACCCCGTCCCGTACGCCGACGTCGTCTGCGCCACCACCCACAAGGTGCTGCGCGGCCCGCGCGGCGGAATGGTCCTGTGCGGGGAGGAGCTCGCGGGCCGGATCGACCGGGCGGTGTTCCCGTTCAGCCAGGGCGGCGCCCAGATGCACACGATCGCGGCGAAGGCGGTGGCCTTCGGCGAGGCGGAGACCCCCGCGTTCACCGCGTACGCCCATCGGGTGGTCGAGCACGCCAAGATCCTCGCCGCCGCCCTCGCCGCCGAGGGCTTCGCGCCGACCACCGGCGGCACCGACACCCACCTCATCACCGCCGACCCCGCCCCCCTCGGCGTCGACGGGCGCACCGCCCGCACCCGGCTCGCCGCCGCCGGCATCGTCCTCGACACCTGCGCGCTCCCGCACGGCGAGGGACGCGGGATCCGGCTGGGCACGGCCGCCGTCACCACCCAGGGCATGGGCGCCACCGAAATGGCCAGGATCGCCGGTCTGTTCACCGCCGCGCTCCGCGACGACCCGGCGGAGACGGCCCGGGTACGGGCGGAAGTACGCGCGCTGACCGGCCGATTTCCGCCGTACGCACACTGAGTCGGCCCCCGGCGCAACCGTCCGGGCGGCCCGCGTGTCTCCCAGCACATGGACGGCACGGCTAGGGTGTGGGGCTGAGATGGCCAGCGATTCCTGTGGGGCAGCCCGTGCGTGATTACCTGCTGACGCTCTGTGTCACGGCCGCGGTGACCTACCTGCTCACCGGACCGGTGCGCAAGTTCGCCATCGCGACCGGGGCGATGCCGGAGATCCGCGCCCGCGACGTACACCGAGAACCGACTCCGCGGCTCGGTGGCATCGCCATGTTCTTCGGGCTGTGCGCGGGCCTGCTCGTCGCCGCCCACCTGCAGAACCTGAGCAGCGTCTTCGAGCTGTCCAACGAGCCCCGCGCGCTGCTCTCCGGCGCGGCCCTCATCTGGCTGATCGGCGTCCTGGACGACAAGTTCGAGCTGGACGCGCTCATCAAGCTGGGCGCCCAGATGATCTCGGCGGGCGTCATGGTCGCGCAGGGCCTGACGATCCTGTGGCTGCCGATCCCCGGCGTCGGCGTCGTCTCGCTGACCCCCGGGCAGGGCACGCTCCTCACGGTCGCCCTGGTGGTCCTCACCATCAACGCGGTCAACTTCGTCGACGGCCTCGACGGCCTCGCCGCCGGCATGGTCTGCATCGCCGCCACCGCCTTCTTCCTGTACGGCTACCGCCTCTGGTACGGCTACACGATCGAGGCCGCCGCCCCCGCGACCCTCTTCACCGCCATCCTCATGGGCATGTGCCTGGGCTTCCTGCCGCACAACATGCACCCGGCGCGGATCTTCATGGGCGACTCCGGCTCGATGCTGATCGGCCTGATCCTGGCGGCCTCCGCCATCTCGATCACCGGCCAGGTCGACCCCGACGTGCTGAAGCTCTTCGAGGGCTCCACCCGCGAGGCCACCCACGCCGCCCTGCCGGTCTTCATCCCGCTCGTGCTGCCGCTGACGATCATCGCGATCCCGATGGCGGACCTGGTCCTGGCGATCGTGCGCCGCACCTGGAAGGGCCAGTCGCCGTTCGCGGCCGACCGGGGCCACCTGCACCACCGGCTCCTGGAGATCGGGCACTCGCACAGCCGCGCGGTGCTGATCATGTACTTCTGGTCGGCCCTGATCGCCTTCGGGACGCTCGCGTACTCGGTCCACTCGACCTCGATGTGGATCGTCCTCGGGGTCGTCGCGCTCAGCGCGATCGGCCTGGTGCTGCTCCTGATGCCGCGCTTCACGCCGCGCGCGCCCCGCTGGGCCGAGTCCGTCGTGCCGCCCCGCTACCGGCGCCGGCAGCCCGCCCCCGCCGCCGCGGAGACGGCCCCGGAGCCGGCCTCGGCCGAGGAGGAACGGGTCCCGGTGCCCGCCGGGATCAACGGCGCCACCGCCATCGGCAACCGCGCGCGCTTCACCGACCGGCGGAAGGCCGGAACGCCGAGTTGACGAAAGCCGCGGCGGCGGTCATTACCAGACAAGGTGCCCCGCTGTCGCGCACACACGCGCGGTGTAACTCTCATGTGTGACAACTGGCACACCTTATGGGTAAAGACCTATTCAAATAGTTTGTGATACCGTTCACGAGACCCGGCGACAGTGCCGAAAGACCGTAGTGCGACGGTCCGTTGGCCCCGAGACCCACCTCGGACCGGGCTTACGCTCGTCCATGACGACACCATCGCCCCCTCCATCAAGCGGAGACACCGCCATGCCGTCCAACGACGCACGCATCCTGCTGCACACCGTCATCCCCACCGCTGCCGTCGGCGTCGTCGCCACGGTCGTCAGCGGGGTGGTCGCCGGTGGCAAGGGTGCGCTCGGCGGAGTCGTCGGCACCCTGGTGGTCATCCTCTTCATGGGGATCGGCCAGCTGGTTCTCCAGCGGACGGCGAAGTCGCTGCCGCACCTGTTCCAGGCGATGGGGCTGATGCTCTACACGGCCCAGCTCCTGGTGCTCTTCATCTTCCTGGCGTTGCTCAAAAACACCACGCTGTTCGACTTCAAGGCCTTCGCCTTCACGCTGCTCGCGGCGACCGTCGTATGGGTCGCCGCGCAGGCCCGGGCCTACATGAAGGCCAAGATCACCTACATCGACCCCGGAAACACGGGGTCGAAGTCGTGAAGGGTAGGGCCGGGATAAAGCCGCCTTCGGCTTCCTGCTATCGTCCGGTGCCAACTGCGGCACTGCGGGCGCGGGCATCCGAGACGCCTGTCCCAGCGCGAGGCTCGAAGCCGAACCGCCGCCCCCTTATCCGTAAGACCAGTCCAGTGCCGACCCGCGGCTGCGTGCCGCGCCGACACAACGAGGTTGCCGTACCTATGCGCCACGCTGAAGGAGCCCGCGGTGAGTGCTGACCAGACGCTTGCCTTCGACCCGGATTGCCACATCTTCACCGGATGTGGCTTCCCGGCGCCGGGCCTGCACACGTTCATGTACGAGCCGATCGCCACGTGGGGCAGCTTCGAGCTGACGAAGCCCATGCTGCTCGCGATCCTGAGCTCCGTCGTGGTCGTCGGGTTCTTCTGGGCCGCCTTCCGCAAGCCGAAGCTGATCCCCGGCAAGATGCAGATGGTCGGCGAGGCCGGTTACGACTTCGTACGCCGCGGCATCGTGTACGAGATCATCGGCAAGAAGGACGGCGAGAAGTACGTCCCGCTGATGGTCACCCTGTTCTTCCTCGTCTGGATGATGAACCTCTGGTCGATCGTCCCGCTGGCCCAGTTCCCGGTCACCTCGCTGATCGCGTTCCCGGTGGCCCTGGCGCTGGTCGTCTACGTCGTCTGGGTCTCGCTCACCTTCAAGAAGCACGGCTTCGTCGGTGGCTGGAAGAACATCGTCGGCTACGACAAGTCGCTCGGCCCGATCCTTCCCCTGGTCGTCGTCCTCGAGTTCTTCTCGAACCTGCTGATCCGGCCCTTCACGCACGCGGTCCGACTGTTCGCGAACATGTTCGCCGGTCACCTGCTCATCGTGATGTTCTCGCTGGCCTCTTGGTACCTGCTCAACGGCCTCGGCATCGTCTACGCCGCGACGTCGTTCGTGATGGTCATCGTCATGACCGCGTTCGAGCTCTTCATCCAGGCCGTCCAGGCGTACGTCTTCGTCCTCCTGGCCGCCAGCTACATCCAGGGCGCGCTCTCCGAGCACCACTGAGTCCGGTCCCGGCCGGCAGCACGCCTCACAAACCAACAGTCGTCCGGTGGCCAACCCCCACCGGGTCCTTGAAAGAGAAGGAAGAACCGGCATGTCCGCTCTCCAGACCCTCGCCGCTGTCGAAGGAAACGTCGCCGCCATCGGTTACGGCCTCGCCGCGATCGGCCCCGGCGTCGGCGTCGGCATCATCTTCGGTAACGGCACCCAGGCCCTCGCCCGCCAGCCCGAGGCTGCCGGCCTGATCCGTACCAACCAGATCATGGGTTTCGCCTTCTGTGAGGCGCTCGCCCTCATCGGCATCGTCATGGGCTTCGTTTACTAAGCCCGATTTCGACGACAGCCACTTTTACGGAAGGCACTGATGTGAACGCTCTGCTTCTTGCGGCGGCGGAGGAGCCCCAGCCTCCTCTGATCCCGCATCTCGACGAGCTCGTCATCGGCCTGATCGCCTTCGTCATCGTCTTCGGTTTCCTCGCCAAGAAGCTCCTCCCGAACATCAACAAGGTTCTGGACGAGCGCCGCGAGGCCATCGAGGGCGGCATCGAGAAGGCCGAGTCGGCCCAGATCGAGGCTCAGAGTGTGCTGGAGCAGTACAAGGCCCAGCTCGCCGAGGCCCGCCACGAGGCCGCGCGTCTTCGCCAGGAGGCGACGGAGCAGGGCACCGCGATCATCCAGGAGATGAAGGCGGAAGGCCAGCGCCAGCGCGAGGAGATCATCGCGGCCGGCCACGCGCAGATCGAGGCGGACCGCAAGGCCGCGTCGGCCTCGCTGCGCCAGGACGTGGGCAAGCTCGCCACCGACCTGGCCGGCAAGCTGGTCGGCGAGTCCCTCGAGGACACCGCCCGCCAGAGCCGCACGATCGACCGCTTCCTCGACGAGCTCGAGGAGAAGGCCGAGGCCGTCCGATGAACGGAGCGAGCCGTGAGGCACTGGCCGCCGCCCGCGAGTCCCTCGACGCGCTGACCGACAACACCCCGGTCGACGCGACGAAGCTCGCGGACGAGCTCGCCGCCGTCACCGTGCTGCTCGACCGCGAGGTGTCGCTGCGCCGGGTCCTGTCCGACCCCGCCCAGTCGGGTGAGGCCAAGGCCGCACTCGCGCAGCGACTCCTGACCGGTCAGGTGGGCGGCGAGACCGCCGACCTGGTCTCCGGCATGGTCCGTTCCCGCTGGTCGCGCTCGCGCGACCTGGCCGACGCGACCGAGGAACTGGCGAACATCGCAGACCTCACCGCGGCGCAGAAGGCGGGCACCCTGGACGGTGTCGAGGACGAGCTGTTCCGCTTCGGCCGGATCGTGTCCTCCAGCAACGAGCTCCGCTCCGCGCTGACGGACAAGGCCGCCACGGCCACCGCCAAGGGCACGCTGCTCCGCAGCCTGCTGGGCGGCAAGGCCCACGCGACCACCGAGCGCCTGGTCGTCCGTCTGGTGACCCAGCCCCGGGGACGTAGCCTGGAAGCGGGACTCGAGTCCCTGTCCAAGCTCGCCGCGGCGCGCCGGGACCGGATGGTCGCGGTCGTCACCTCGGCGGTGCCGCTGTCGGACGGGCAGAAGCAGCGCCTCGGTGCCGCCCTGGCCAAGCTGTACGGCCGCACGATGCACCTGAACCTGGACGTGGACCCCTCGGTCCTCGGCGGGATCACCGTGCAGGTCGGCGACGAGGTCATCAACGGCTCGATCGCGGAGCGCCTCGACGAGGCGACCCGTCGTCTCGCCGGCTGACGCGTCACCGCAGCGGTCACCACAGCAGAAAAGCATCACAGCATCACCAGCGGCCCGGTTGGGCCGTGCAGAGATTGCAGAAGATTCCTGGGGGTCGGCCCCCAGACCCCTTAAGAAACTTCGGGCCCAACAAGGAGAGCAGGGAACCCAGATGGCGGAGCTCACGATCCGGCCGGAGGAGATCCGGGACGCACTGGAGAACTTCGTCCAGTCGTACCAGCCGGACGCGGCCTCGCGCGAGGAGGTCGGCACGGTCAGCCTGGCCGGTGACGGTATCGCGAAGGTCGAGGGTCTTCCCTCGGCCATGGCGAACGAGCTGCTGAAGTTCGAGGACGGGACCCTCGGTCTCGCGCTGAACCTCGAAGAGCGCGAGATCGGCGCGATCGTCCTCGGCGAGTTCAACGGCATCGAGGAGGGACAGCCGGTGCAGCGCACCGGCGAGGTCCTCTCCGTCGGTGTCGGCGAGGGATACCTCGGCCGCGTTGTCGACCCGCTCGGCAACCCGATCGACGGTCTCGGCGAGATCGCGACCGAGGGCCGCCGCGCCCTCGAACTGCAGGCCCCGGGCGTCATGGCCCGTAAGTCGGTGCACGAGCCGATGGAGACCGGCTACAAGGCCGTCGACGCCATGACGCCGGTCGGCCGCGGCCAGCGTCAGCTGATCATCGGCGACCGTCAGACCGGCAAGACCGCGCTGTGCGTCGACACGATCATCAACCAGCGTGACAACTGGCGCTCCGGCGACGTGAACAAGCAGGTCCGCTGCATCTACGTCGCCGTCGGCCAGAAGGGCTCGACCATCGCGTCCGTTCGCGGCGCCCTGGAAGAGGCCGGCGCGCTCGAGTACACGACGATCGTCGCCGCCCCGGCGTCCGACCCGGCCGGCTTCAAGTACCTGGCGCCGTACACCGGCTCCGCCATCGGCCAGCACTGGATGTACCAGGGCAAGCACGTCCTGATCGTCTTCGACGACCTGTCGAAGCAGGCCGACGCCTACCGCGCCGTGTCGCTGCTGCTGCGCCGCCCGCCGGGCCGTGAGGCCTACCCGGGTGACGTCTTCTACCTGCACTCGCGTCTCCTCGAGCGCTGCGCGAAGCTCTCGGACGAGCTGGGTGCCGGTTCGATGACCGGTCTTCCGATCGTCGAGACCAAGGCGAACGACGTGTCGGCGTTCATCCCGACCAACGTCATCTCCATCACCGACGGCCAGTGCTTCCTGGAGTCCGACCTGTTCAACGCCGGCCAGCGTCCGGCCCTGAACGTCGGTATCTCGGTCTCGCGTGTCGGTGGCTCCGCCCAGCACAAGGCGATGAAGCAGATCTCCGGCCGCCTCCGCGTGGACCTCGCCCAGTTCCGTGAGCTGGAGGCGTTCGCCGCCTTCGGTTCCGACCTGGACGCGGCCTCCAAGGCGCAGCTGGAGCGTGGACAGCGCATGGTCGAGCTGCTCAAGCAGGCTCAGTACCAGCCGATGCCCACCGAGAACCAGGTCGTCTCCGTCTGGGCCGGCACCACCGGCAAGATGGACGACGTCCCGGTCGCCGACATCCGCCGCTTCGAGGCCGAGCTCCTGGCGTACCTGCGCCAGAACCACTCGGGCCTCATGACCTCCATCCGTGAGGGCGGCAAGATGTCGGACGACACGCTGCAGTCCGTCGCCGACGCGATCGCGGAGTTCAAGAAGCAGTTCGAGACCTCTGACGGCAAGCTGCTGGGCGAGGACGCTCCTGCCGCCGTCAACGTCTCGAAGTGACGACGGAAGGGACCTGACTCATGGGAGCGCAGCTCCGGGTCTACAAGCGTCGCATCAAATCCGTCACCGCGACGAAGAAGATCACCAAGGCGATGGAGATGATCGCCGCCTCGCGTGTCGTCAAGGCGCAGCGCAAGGTGCAGGAGTCGACTCCGTACGCGACCGAGCTGACGCGCGCGGTCACGGCGGTGGCCACGGGTGCGAACGACAAGCACCCGCTGACCACCGAGGCGGAGAACCCCGTCCGCGCCGCGGTCCTGCTCCTTTCGAGCGACCGCGGTCTGGCCGGTGCCTTCAACTCCAACGCCATCAAGGCGGCGGAGCGGCTCACGGCGAAGCTGGAGGGCGAGGGCCGCGAGGTCACGATCTACGTCGTCGGCCGCCGTGGCATCGCGCACTACAACTTCCGTGAGCGGAAGCTGGCCGGCTCGTGGACCGGGTTCACGGACCAGCCGTCGTACGGCGACGCCAAGACGATCGCGACACCGCTGATCGAGGCGATCGAGAAGGACACGGCCGACGGTGGTGTGGACGAGCTCCACATCGTCTACACCGAGTTCGTCTCGATGATGACGCAGACGGCGGTCGAGGCCCGGCTGCTGCCCCTCAGCCTCGACGAGGTGGCGAAGGAGGCCGGCGACACGGGCACGCTCCGTCCGCTGTACGACTTCGAGCCGTCGGCGGAGGACGTCCTCGACGCCCTGCTGCCCCGGTACGTCGAGAGCCGTATCTACAACGCGCTGCTCCAGTCGGCTGCCTCCAAGCACGCCGCCACGCGCCGCGCGATGAAGTCGGCCACCGACAACGCGGGAGACTTGATCAACAACCTCTCCCGACTTGCCAACGCGGCCCGCCAGGCCGAAATCACCCAGGAAATCAGCGAGATCGTCGGTGGCAGCGCAGCCCTGGCCGACGCGACCGCGGGGAGTGACAAGTAATGACGACCACTGTTGAGACGGCCGCCGCCACGGGCCGCGTCGCCCGGGTCATCGGCCCGGTCGTCGACGTGGAGTTCCCCGTCGACGCGATGCCGGAGATCTACAACGCGCTGAACGTCGAGGTTCCGGACCCGGCCGAGGAGGGCGCGACCAAGACGCTGACCCTCGAGGTCGCCCAGCACCTCGGTGACGGCGTCGTCCGCACCATCTCGATGCAGCCCACCGACGGCCTGGTCCGCCAGGCCCCGGTGACCGACACCGGCACGGGCATCACGGTGCCCGTCGGCGACGTCACCAAGGGCCGCGTGTTCAACACGCTCGGCGAGGTGCTGAACGCCGACGCCTCCACCGTGGCCGACGCGCCGCGCTGGACGATCCACCGCAAGGCCCCGGCCTTCGACCAGCTCGAGTCCAAGACCGAGATGTTCGAGACCGGCCTGAAGGTCGTCGACCTCCTCACCCCGTACGTCAAGGGTGGAAAGATCGGTCTGTTCGGTGGTGCCGGTGTCGGCAAGACCGTTCTGATCCAGGAGATGATCGTCCGTGTGGCCAAGCTGCACGACGGCGTCTCCGTCTTCGCGGGCGTCGGCGAGCGCACCCGTGAGGGCAACGACCTCATGGTCGAGATGGAGGAGGCCGGCGTTCTCGACAAGACCGCGCTGGTCTTCGGCCAGATGGACGAGCCCCCGGGCACCCGTCTGCGCGTGGCCCTCGCCGGTCTGACCATGGCGGAGTACTTCCGCGATGTGCAGAAGCAGGACGTGCTGTTCTTCATCGACAACATCTTCCGCTTCACCCAGGCCGGTTCCGAGGTGTCGACCCTGCTCGGCCGTATGCCCTCCGCGGTGGGCTACCAGCCGAACCTGGCCGACGAGATGGGTCTCCTCCAGGAGCGCATCACCTCGACCCGCGGTCACTCGATCACCTCGATGCAGGCGATCTACGTCCCCGCGGACGACCTGACCGACCCGGCCCCGGCCACCACCTTCGCCCACCTCGACGCGACGACGGTTCTCTCCCGTCCGATCTCCGAGAAGGGCATCTACCCGGCCGTGGACCCGCTGGACTCCACGTCCCGGATCCTGGACCCGCGCTACATCGCGCAGGACCACTACGACGCCGCCACGCGCGTCAAGGGAATCCTGCAGAAGTACAAGGACCTCCAGGACATCATCGCGATCCTCGGCATCGACGAACTGGGCGAGGAGGACAAGCTCGTCGTCCACCGTGCCCGCCGCGTCGAGCGCTTCCTGTCGCAGAACACCCACGCCGCCAAGCAGTTCACCGGTGTGGACGGTTCGGACGTTCCGCTCGACGAGTCGATCGCCGCGTTCAACGCGATCTGCGACGGTGAGTACGACCACTTCCCCGAGCAGGCCTTCTTCATGTGTGGTGGCATCGAGGACCTCAAGAAGAACGCCAAGGAGCTTGGCGTCTCCTGAGCCCCGTGCTCCGAGGGGGGCGGGATCCCGTCCCGCCCCCCTCTCCACGCCCCCTAGAATTGACCCCAACACCCGGCACGACCGCCGGGTGGTGACCCGAGGAGCCACCCTTGGCTGCTGAGCTGCACGTCGAGCTGGTCGCCGCGGACCGGAGTGTCTGGTCCGGCGAGGCCACCCTGGTCATCGCGCGTACCACCTCCGGCGACATCGGCGTCATGCCCGGCCACCAGCCGCTGCTCGGTGTGCTGGAGTCGGGCCCGGTGACCATCCGTACGAGCGAGGGCGAGACCGTCGTCGCCGCCGTCCACGGCGGATTCATCTCGTTCGCCGACGACAAGCTGTCCCTGCTCGCGGAGGTCTGCGAGCTGGCGGACGAGATCGACGCCCAGCGCGCCGAGCGCGCGCTGGAGCGTGCGAAGTCGGACTCCGACGCCGCCGCCGAGCGGCGCGCCGACGTCCGGCTGCGCGCGGTAGCGGTCCGCTGACGGTCCGCGCGGAGTAGTGCCCTCAGCCGCGGCACGGCTGGAATTTTCCAGACCGTGCCGCGGCTGAGGCGATGCAGGTGCAGGTTGTATTCGGTTCTGCCGGCTGGCCCGGCCACGGGACGCAGCGAGGAGGTCGGTGAAGATGTTCCTCGCTCTGCTCGTGTGCGGCCTGGTCGTCGCACTGGTGGTGATCGGGCTCTTCGTCTTCGGATTGCGCCGGAGACTGATCCAGAAGGCCGGCGGGACGTTCGACTGTTCCCTGCGCTGGAACGTGCCCGACGAGCCGGATCCGGCCGGCAAGGGCTGGGTGTACGGCGTCGCCCGCTACAGCGGTGACGAGATCGCCTGGTTCCGCGTCTTCTCGTACGCCCCCCGCCCGCGCCGGGTCCTGGAGCGCTCCTCCATCGTGGCCCTGGAGCGCCGGATGCCGGAGGGCGAGGAGGAGCTCGCGCTGCTCTCGGACGCGGTGATCCAGCCCTGTATGTACGAGGGCGTCCGCCTGGAGCTCGCGATGAGCGAGGACGCCCGGACGGGCTTCATGGCCTGGCTGGAGGCGGCGCCTCCGGGGCAGAGGGTCAACGTCGCCTAGGCACGGAAAGAACGGAAAAGGGGCGGGGGACGGCGTGCTGCGCCGTCCCCCGCCCTTCGTCGTCGTACGGGCTAGCTCAGGCCGGTGTTGATCGCGCCGACCAGCTCGCCGTTGGTGGTGTCACCGCTGAACTCCCAGAAGAAGGCTCCGCCCAGGCCCTGGGTCTTGGCCCAGCCCATCTTGGACGTGACCGTGGCCGGGGTGTCGTAGCTCCACCAGTTGGTGCCGCAGTGGGCGTAGGCGGTGCCGGCGATGGTGCCGGTGGACGGGCAGGTGTTCTTGAGGACCTTGTAGTCCTCGATGCCCGCCTCGTACGTGCCGGGCGCCGCGCCCGTCGCCGTGCCGCCGGGGGCGGACTGGGTGACGCCGGTCCAGCCGCGTCCGTAGAAGCCGATGCCGAGCAGCAGCTTCTTGGCCGGGACGCCCTTCGCCTTGAACTTGGCGATCGCGTCGGCGGAGTTGAAGCCCGCCTGCGGGATGCCGGAGTACGAGTTCAGCGGGGAGTGCGGGGCGGTCGGGCCCTTGGCGTCCCAGGCGCCGAAGAAGTCGTACGTCATGACGTTGAGCCAGTCGTAGTACGGGGCGGCGCCGGCGTAGTCGGCGGCGTCGATCTTGCCGCCGGCGGAGCCGTCGGCCGTGACGGCCGCGGTGACCAGGTTGTTGGTGCCGAACTTGGCGCGCATGGCCTGCATCATGTTCTTGAAGGAGGCCGGGCCGCTGGTGTCACAGGTCAGACCGCAGGCGTTGGGGTACTCCCAGTCCAGGTCGATGCCGTCGAAGACGTCGGCCCAGCGCGGGTCCTCGACCAGGTCGTAGCAGGACTGGGCGAAGGCGGTCGGGTTCTGCACGGCCTGGCCGAAGCCGCCGGACCAGGTCCAGCCGCCGAAGGACCACAGGACCTTGATGTGCGGGTACGCCTTCTTCAGCTTGCGGAGCTGGTTGAAGTTGCCGCGCAGCGGCTGGTCCCAGGTGTCGGCGACGCCGTCGACCGACTGGTCGGCGGTGTAGGCCTTGTCGTAGTCGGCGTAGGAGTCGCCGATGGTGCACTTGCCGCCCTGGACGTTGCCGAAGGCGTAGTTGATGTGGGTGATCTTGGACGCGGAGCCCGAGGTCGCGATGTTCTTCACGTGGTAGTTGCGCCCGTAGACGCCCCAGTTGGTGAAGTAGCCCAGCTTGATCGCGTTCGGCGGCGGCGGGATGTCGGGGCCGCCGGTGGTGCGGACCGGGACGGGGCCGGCGGCGGGGCCGGTCTGGTCGATGGTGTCGCGGGCGACGACCGTGTAGCTGTAGTCGGTGCCGGCGGTCAGGCCCGTGTCCGTGTAGGTGAGGGCCGTGGTCGTGGTGACCTTGGCGCCGTCGCGCAGCACGTCGTAGTTCTTGACGCCCTTGTCGTCGGTGGCCGCGGTCCAGGTGAGCTTCACCGAGGTGTTGGTGACGTTCGAGGCGACCGGGGTGCCGGGGGCGGAGGGCGGGTTGTCGCCCGGCTGGGTGGAGCCGTCGCACGGGGCGCCGTTGATCTTACAGCCGGTGGGCGCGCCGGGGCCCGCGCCGTTGTAGCCGAAGGAGACGGAGGCGCCGGGGGCGAGGGTCCCGTTCCAGCCGACGTTCTTGGCGGTCCAGTGGGTGCCGGAGCTGGTGACGGAGGCGTCCCAGGCGGAGGTGACCGAGGTGCCGGCGGGGTAGTCCCACTCGACGGTCCAGGAGGTCAGGGTGGTGGTGCCGGTGTTCTTGACGGTCCAGTTGGCGCCGAAGCCGGAGCCCCAGTCCTGGGTCTTGGTGTAGGTGGCCGTGGCCGAGGTGGCCGCTTCGGCGGGGGTGGCGAGGCCGACCATGGCGGCCAGCGGCAGGACGAGGGCGGTCAGACCGGCAGCGGCCCGGTGTCTGAACCCTGCTCTGCGCGTCGGTGCTTGAGTGCTCAACGGTGCTCCTCAAGTTGCGGACGGGGTGGGGGTGGTCCGTGGAGATGCGCGCGCCCCGCGAGCGTAGGAAGGTCTGGACCAATCGTCAAGAGGTCCAGACCAAAGTCGATGCGCTCTCCTACACCCCCAACTCCTGTGCCAACACGGCCGCTTGGACCCTGCTCCGCAGCTCCAGCTTCCCCAGCACCTTGCTGACGTGCGTCTTCACCGTCGCCTCCGCCATGTCCAGCCGTACCGCGATCTCCGCGTTCGACAGGCCCCCGCCGAGCGCCGAGAGGACCTCCCGCTCCCGGGGCGTCAGTGCCTCCAGGACGGCGGGGTCCGTCCCCCGCCCCGTCGGAGAGGGCCGCCCGGACGCGGCGAACTCCGCGATCAGCCGCCGCGTCACCGCCGGGGCGATCAGCCCCTCGCCGCGCGCCACCGTCCGCACCGCCTCGATCAGCTCCCCGGCCTCCGCGTTCTTCAGGAGGAAGCCCGCCGCCCCCGCCCGCAGCGCCCCGAAGACGTACGCGTCCAGGTCGAAGGTGGTCAGGACGAGCACGTCCGCGAGGCCCTCCGCCACCACGATCCCGGTCGCCGTCACCCCGTCCATCCGGGGCATCTGCACGTCCATCAGGACCAGGTCCGGGCGCAGTTCGCGGGCCAGCTCCACCGCACGCTCCCCGTCGGCCGCCTCCCCGACCACCTCGACGTCCGGAGCGCTGCCCAGGATCAGCACCAGACCCGCCCGCACCGCGCTCTGGTCCTCGGCGACCACCACCCGCACCGTCATGCCCGCTCCTCGTCGCTCGCGTCCACGGGCAGCTCCGCCCGCACCCGCCACAGTTTCCGTCCCCCGCCGTCCGTCACCGGACCCGCCCCGAAGACCCCGCCGAGCAGGGACGTCCGCTCCCGCATCCCCACCAGGCCCGCCCCCGAGCCGGGCGCGGTCGGCCCCGGACGCTCCCCGTACGGGCTGGTCACCTCGACCGCGAGGGCGCCCGCCTCCCGGGCGAGGGCCACCCGGACCTCGCCGGGCGCCGCGTGCTTCAGCGCGTTCGTCAGCGACTCCTGCACGATCCGGTACGCCGCCAGCTCCACCGGCGCGGGCAGTCCCGCCGCCTTCTCCCGGGCGTCGTCGAGGACGAACGACAGCCCGCCCGGCCCGCCGTTCGCCCCGGCCTGGGCGATCAGCGCGTCCAGGCCGGCGAGCGTCGGCGCGGCCGCCGGCTCCGTGTCCTCGCCGCTCCTCCGCAGCAGCCCGATGAGCCGGCGCATCTCGGCGAGCCCCGCCACGCTGTTCTCCCGGATGACCGTGAGCGCCTGCCGGGTCGTGCCCGGGTCGTCGAGCGAGAGCGCGGCCGTGGAGTGGATCGCGATCGCGGACAGGTGGTTGGCGACCACGTCGTGCAGCTCCCGCGCCATCCGAGCCCGCTCCGCCACCACCGCCTGCGTCCGGTCCATCTCGGCGAGCAGCGCCGTCTGCTCCGCGCGCAGCCGGGCCGCCTCCGCCGCCTCCCGGTGGTTGCGCACGATCGAGCCCGTGACCGCCGGCAGGAAGGAGACCGTGCCGATGAGCGCGCCGATCACGAGCGCGGCCGCGTTCTCCCACCAGACGAGCAGCACCACGGTGAGCGTGACGGTGAGGAGGCCGGCGACGTACGGGACGCGGCGGGCCGAGGCGGGCGTGCCGTACACCACCGACGCGTAGACGACGTCCGTGAACATCAGCAGGGTGGCGAGGTTGCCGCTGGTGAGCTGATCCCCGACGATCGCCAGGGCGGCGGCGACCAGCGCGGTGCGCGGGGCCGTGCGGCGCAGGGCCTCCGCCCCCGCCATCACGCACAGCGGGACCAGCACCGCCCACCGCTGCCCGAAGACGTGGTCGCGCGTCAGGTACAGCCCGAACGACCAGAGGACCAGACCACCCGCGAGCCCCGAGAGGGCGATGAGCAGGTCGAGGCGGTGCGGGCGGGGGAGCGTCACCGGGCGGGGGAGCGTCACGCACCCATCCAACACGGCCGTTCCCGCCCCGGCCTCCTCGTCCGGGCCGATCCGCCCCTCCGTCGAACGATGTAGACGGGATTCGTCACCGGCGACGACGAAACCCGCCCGGACCGGCGGGACGCTGAAGGGGAACCGAAAGGGGAACCCTCGTGATCGTCACGCTGATCGTCGTCTGCGAGGTCGGCTTCTGGGTCCTGCTGGCCGCCGGCCTCGCCGTCCGCTACCTCCTGAAGATGCCCCGGACGGGCCTGGCCCTGCTGCTGTGCGAGCCGCTCCTGGAGGTCCTCCTCCTCGTCGTCACCGCGATCGACCTCAAGAACGGCGCCGACCCCAGCTGGAAGCACGGCCTCGCCGCGCTCTACATCGGCTACACCGTCGGCCACGGCCACCGCACGGTGAAGTGGCTCGACGGCCACGCCGCCCACCGCTTCGGCGGCGCCCCGCCGCCCGCGAAGCCGCCGCGCTACGGCATGGCCCGCGCCCGCCACGAGGGCGCGGTCTGGCTCGGCTCGGTGACCGCCGCCGCCGTCGCCTCGGGCCTGCTCCTCCTGGCCGTTCGGTACGTCGGCGACGACGGGAACACCGAGAGCCTGCGCGACTGGATCCTCATCGCCTGGCGGGCGGCCGGCATCCACGGCCTGATCGCGCTCAGCTACGCGATCTGGCCGAAGAAGGCGCCGGAGCACGACTCCGGGAAGACCTCGGAGCGGACTCCCGGAAAGACCCCGGAGCAGGCTCCCGGGAAGGCCTCAGCGGTCCCCGCCCGGGACCCAGAGCACGTCCCCGACCTCCTTGTTGGCCGTGCGCGCGAGGATGAAGAGCAGGTCCGATAGCCGGTTGAGGTACGTGGCGGTCAGCGCGTTCATCGTCTCGCCGTGCACTTCCAGGGCGGCCCAGGTGGAGCGCTCCGCCCGCCGGACCACCGTGCACGCCTGGTGCAGCAGCGCCGCCCCGGGCGTGCCGCCCGGCAGGATGAAGGAGCGCAGCTTCTCCAGCTCCTCCAGGAAGCGGTCGCAGTCGGCCTCCAGCTTGTCGACGTACGCCTGCTCCACCCGCAGCGGCGGGTACTGCGGGTCCTCCACGACCGGCGTGGAGAGGTCCGCGCCGACGTCGAAGAGGTCGTTCTGGACGCGGACCAGGACCTTCACGACCTCCTCGTCGAGCCGCCCGAGGGCGATCGCCGTACCGATCACGGCGTTCGCCTCGTTGGCGTCGGCGTAGGCCGAGATCCGCAGATCCGTCTTGGCGGTCCGGCTCATGTCGCCGAGCGCCGTGGTGCCCTTGTCGCCGGTACGGGTGTAGATGCGCGTCAGATTGACCATGGCGCCAGCGTAGCCAGCCGCCCCCGCTCCGGAACGGGCGTGTGCCGACCGTCACGCGCGCGCCGCCCCACCGCCCCTCCCGCGCCGCCTGTCGTGAGTGTGACGTCCGTCAAAGAGGGCGTGACGCGCATTACTTAGCGGTCACATGGCGGCCCCGGACCGCTAATCTCCGCCGGAGAGCCAGAAGTGAACAGGCGTGGAGGGGTGGAACATCGTGGGCAGGAAGCTCGCCGTCATCGGGGCCGGACTCATGGGGTCCGGGATCGCACAGGTCTCGGCGCAGGCGGGCTGGGACGTCGTCCTGCGTGACGTCACCGACGCCGCCCTGACCCGAGGCACCGACGGCATCAAGGCCTCGTACGACCGCTTCGTCGCCAAGGGGAAGCTGGACGCCGCCGACGCGGAGGCCGCGCTCGGCCGGATCACCGCCACCACCGAGCTCGAAGCCGTCGCGGACGCCGACGTGATCGTCGAGGCCGTCTTCGAGAACCTCGACGTCAAGCACGAGATCTTCCGCTCGCTCGACAAGGTCGCCAAGGACGGCGCCGTCCTCGCCTCCAACACCTCCGCGATCCCGATCACCAAGATCGCCGCGGTGACCGGACGCCCCGAGGCCGTCGTCGGCACCCACTTCTTCTCCCCGGTCCCGATGATGCAGCTCTGCGAGCTGGTGCGCGGCTACAAGACCAGCGACGCCACCCTCGCCGCCGCCCGCGAGTTCGCCGAGTCCGTCGGCAAGACCTGCATCGTCGTCAACCGCGACGTCGCCGGCTTCGTCACCACCCGGCTCATCGCCGCCCTCGTCGTCGAGGCCGCCAAGCTCCAGGAGTCGGGCGTCGCCACCGCCGAGGACATCGACATCGCCTGCAGGCTCGGCTTCGGCCACGCCATGGGCCCGCTCGCCACCGCCGACCTCACCGGCATCGACATCCTGGTGAACGCGGCCAACAACATCTACACCGAGTCCCAGGACGAGAAGTTCGCGCCGCCGGAGGTGATGCGCCGGATGGTGGACGCGGGTGACATCGGCCGCAAGAGCGGGCAGGGCTACTACACGTACTGAGCGGACCGGGGCCGTCGGGGCCCCGCCCGTACGGACACGCGGGCCCGCGGAACGAGCACCGTTCCCGGCCCGCCCGCCCCACCTCACTCCGTGGGGTGAATTTCGGTACCGGATCGCTGACAAGGCGCAACGCTTCTGCCGGTGCGGCAGTCAGTTGTTGCGAAGACGGAGCACTCTCGGGGAGCGCATATGCACATCAGGGGCGACCACGTCGAGCTGGTCGTCGGGGGCCGCCTCGACGTCCGCAGCGCGGCGGACGCCCGTACGGTCCTGCACTCGGCCGTCGACGACGGAGTCGGCGACCTGGTGCTCGACCTGACAGGGCTCGACTCCTGGGACGCCACCGGGCTCGGCGTCATCATGGGCGCCCACCGGAGGGCCGGCCGCTGCGGCCGGCGCCTGGTCCTGCGCGGGGTGCCGCCCCAGATGCAGCGCCTCCTCGTCGCCACCCGGCTGCACCGCATCCTCGCCATCGAGGGCGGCCTCGCCCTGGAGTCGCTGCCCCGGGTCTGAGACCCGCCCCCGGGAGCGTCCGGTGCGCACCAGGCGTCACGCCCAATCCTCACAAGACCGTGACGTCTTGGTCTCGGGAGCACCCCGACTGTTCCCGGCCGTCCGGCCACGGTCTAGGGTTCGGTCGCCCGCACATTGGCCGTCCGCACAGGGACGCGACCCACCCGGCGGGCCCGCACACCGCTTCTTGGGGGCTAGACCATGGACCCGATCAACCCTGGGTCGGAGGAGTACGGTCACGACACCGAGGGCGAGGAGGCCCGCCAAGGCCGCGGCGTGCCCGCGCCCGCGTCCACGCCCGCGCGTGCCCGCGTCGTCACGCTCGTCTCCGGCGAGCTCCTCCTCACCGTCAACCCCGTCGACGGCAGCGAGATCGAACCCTGCCCGCCCGGACGGGAACCGGCGGCCCCCCGCCCCCGCACCCCCGAGGAGCGCGCCGAGGCCGCCCGCGCCGCCGCCCCGCCCGTACCGCCCGGCCCCGCGGCCCCCGTCCTGCCCCTCCTCGAACGCCAGGAGGAGCGCGAGCGGCTCACCGCGATCCTCGGCCGGGGCCGCTCCGCCCGGCTGCTCGGCGTCCCCGGCTCCGGCCGCACCGCCCTCCTCGACGCGGTCGCCGCCGACTGCGCCGGCCTCGCCCCCGACGGCGTCGTCCGCCTCTCCGGCCACCACCGCACCGCCGGCGAACTCCTCCACGAGCTCTTCGCCGCCGTCCGGCACGCCCCCGGGCTGCGCCCCGACCGGCCCGAACTCCTCGACCGGCTCCGCGACGTCGGCGCCGTGGTCGTCGTCGACGACCTGGAGTTCGGCGGCGCCGCCCTCGACGAGTTCCTCGCCGCCGCCCCCGAGTGCGCCTTCCTGCTCGCCGCGTCCCCCGAGACGCCCGCCCCCTCGGTCGCCGCCCACCTGGAAGAGGTCCTCCTCGCCGGGCTCGGCCGCGGCGCCGCCCTGAAGCTCCTGGAGAGCGCCGTCGGCCGCACCCTCACCGACGAGGAGGCCAACTGGGCCGGCGACCTGTGGTTCGAGTCCGAGGGCCTGCCCCTCCGCTTCGTCCAGGCCGGCGCCCTGCTCCGCCAGCGCGACCGGCTGCGCGTCACCCCCGCCGAGTTCGACGCCTTCGGCGCCCTCGAAGAGGCCTTCGGACCCACCGACCCCGACGCGGCGGCGAAGGCCGCGGCCGCCGCCTTCGACGGCGTCGAGGACCCCGACGTCGAACTGCGCGAGATACCCCTGCCCAGCCTCGGCGAGGGCGCCGCCCCCGCCGCCCTCCTCGCCTCCCGGCTCAGCCGCTCCGCCCAGACCGCCCTGCGCTTCGCCGTCGCCCTCGGCGGCGAGGTCCCGCACCAGGCCCACCTGCCGGCCCTGGTCGGCGACACCCACGCCGACGCCGCCCTCGGCGAACTCGTGGCCTGCGGCCTGCTCTCCCCGGCCGGCTCCCGCTACCGGCTCGCCGCCGGGGTCCTCACCCAGCTCCTCGCCCAGGGGTACGAGCCCGGGGCCGCCGACCGCGCCCACACCGCCGCCCAGCACTACGCCTGGTGGGCCGCCCACCCCTCCGTCACCCCCGAGCGGGCCGCCGCCGAGTCCGACGCCCTGCTCGCCGCGCTCACCGCCCTCCTCCCCGCCCACGGCACCGACGCCGAGGCCGCCGCCGAGCACCGGGCCACCGCCGTCCTCCTCGCCCGCGCCGCCGCCCCCGCCTTCGCCGCCGGACTGCACTGGGGCGCCTGGG
This sequence comes from Streptomyces sp. NPDC098101, assembly GCF_044760185.1. Lineage (NCBI taxonomy): Bacteria > Bacillati > Actinomycetota > Actinomycetes > Kitasatosporales > Streptomycetaceae > Streptomyces > Streptomyces sp. NPDC098101. Next base: position 1,062,184 of record NZ_JBIWAS010000003.1, read on the forward strand.
AGCGGGCCCTGCGGGCCGGCCAGGAAGCCGCCCGGCTGACCGGGGACGTCGCGGAGGAGGCGTACTTCCACCACGAGCTCGGCGTCCTCGCGATCTGCGCGGGCAACCTGGAGCGGGCCCGCGCCGAACTGGAGGCCTCCATCGGGATGCGCGGGGTGCTCGCCGACAAGCGCGGCACCGTCGCCGGCCGCCGGGCGCTCGCCCTCGTCGCCGACCTCTCCGGAGACCACGCCGCCCCGGCCGGGCCCCGCGCCGAGGAGCCCGTCTCCCCGCCGCGCGGCACCCCGGCCGCCCGCCCCGCGCTCCCGGGCCCGGAGCCGGTCACGGCCCCGCTGCCAGGCGGACCCGTACGGACCCCGGCTCCCGCCTTCTCCGGCTTCGCCGGTTTCTCCGAGAAGTCCCCCGCGACCGCCCCGCACCCCGTCCCCGCCGAGGACGACGGCCGCCCCGGCCTCGGGGCCGGCATCCTCCACGGGGCCCGCCGCAACCTCGTCGCCGTCGGCGCGGGCGCGCTCCTCGTCGCCGTCCTCGGCACCGTCGTGACCCTCGGCGCCACCTCCGGCAACGGCGAGGACCCGGCCCCGCAGCGCGTCACCTCCGACAGCACCCCGACCCAGGGCGTCCCCGACGAGGAGTCGGAGAGCACCGACGAGACGCCCGCCGACGGCGAACCGGGGAAGACGGCCGCGCCCACCGGCTCCGGCACCCCGAGCCCCTCCGCCTCCGGCAGCGCCCCGGCGTCCTCCGCCACGACCCCCGGCACCACCGGCGGCCCGCCCTCCTCCTCCTCCTCGTCCACGGACGGCCCGTCGGCGACGACGTCCCCGACGGAGCCGACCCGGCCCACGACCCCGCCGACGCGGCCGACCACGACGGGTCCGACGACGCCCCCGAAGCCGACCACCTCACCGACGAAGCCCCCGAAGCCGCCGACGAAGCCCCCGACCGACCCCCCGACGGATCCTCCGACGGACCCGCCGACCACCACGCCGACGGATCCGGAGCCGACCGCCTCCGCGTCCGAGGAGAACAGCCCCAGCAACTCGGCCTCCGCCCCCCTCGGCGGCTCGCCCGCCCCCGCGGACCCCACCGCCTGACCCCGTACCCGCGTACGGGCACGTACGGAAAAGGGGCCGGCCCCGGGCGCGTCCACCGCACCCGGGGCCGGCCCCGTCCCCGTACCGCTCCTAGAACAGGCGCAGCTTGTCGTCCTCGATGCCGCGCAGGGCGTCGTAGTCGAGGACCACGCAGCCGATCCCGCGGTCCGTCGCGAGCACCCGCGCCTGCGGCTTGATCTCCTGGGCCGCGAAGACGCCCCGCACCGGCGCCAGGTGCGGGTCGCGGTTGAGCAGCTCCAGGTAGCGGGTCAGCTGCTCGACGCCGTCGATCTCGCCGCGCCGCTTGATCTCCACCGCGACCGTCGCGCCGTCCGAGTCCCGGCACAGGATGTCCACGGGGCCGATGGCCGTCGGGTACTCGCGGCGGATCAGGGAGTAGCCGTCGCCGAGGGTCTCGATGCGGTCGGCGAGCAGCTCCTGGAGGTGCGCCTCCACCCCGTCCTTGATGAGGCCCGGGTCCACGCCCAGCTCGTGCGAGGAGTCGTGGAGGATCTCCTCCATCGTGATGATCAGTTTCTCGCCCGCTTTGTTGATCACGGTCCAGACGCCCGCGTCGTCGCCCGTGCCCTCCTTCAGGGTGCACGGCGGGGACATCCAGTTGAGCGGTTTGTACGCCCGGTCGTCCGCGTGGATGGAGACGCTGCCGTCTGCCTTCACCAGGATCAGACGGGGCGCGGAGGGCAGGTGGGCGGTGAGCCGGCCCGCGTAGTCGACGGAACAGCGGGCAATGACGAGACGCATGGTCGGCAACGCTACAAGACGGGCGCTCTTCCGCGCGATTCGGGCATCGTCCGGATCCCGTGGGGGGATCTTCATGAGCCGAACACCCGTCGGTTATCAGCCGGTTGTGTTCCCCATCTTCTGGTGCGGCCAGGACTGCGCGCTTACCGTGGAAGCTGGAGGTCGTCGTCCGTGCACGCTGCGTGGCGCACGGCCCGGCCTTCGCCCTGCCCGCAAGACCCCGTCCGCGGGGTCGCGAGAGGAGAACCCATGTCGCTCGACGTCTCACCGGCCCTGTTGGAACAGGCCGAGCGAGGCGAGGTCGACGAAGCCGACTTCGTCGACTGCGTCCGGACCTCCCTGCCCTACGCATGGGAGATGATCAGTTCTCTGGTGGCCCAGCTGAAGGTCGACGGCGGAGAGTTCGCCGACAACCAGACGCCGCCGCCGAATGAGCAGGCACGTGGTCAGCTGCTGCGCGCACTCGCGAGCGACGCCATCCGTGGCGCCCTGCAGCGGCACTTCGGGGTGCGCCTCGCCTTCCAGAACTGCCACCGGGTGGCGGTCTTCCCGCTGGACCCGGCGGTGGACGACCGGCTCGCCCGTTTCACTTCCATCAGGGGGCAGTTGCTCAACCAGTCCCCGGAACTGCGCGACTGCTGAACCATGGTGCTGCCGCTCCCCGTCGCGGGAGAAGGGGGCCGGTGCGCGTCGACGCGCACCGGCGCGAAGGGATGCCGGAGCGGCAGCACGGTCACCGCGAGAGCGGGACCGCACCGCCCCAGGGACTCACCGCCCCAGGGACCCCACTACACCAAGGACCCCACCGCACCAAGGACTCACCGCCCCGCACCGGAGCCCCGCCGTCTCACACCAGGAGCGGCAGGACCTCCGCGCCGAGGCGACGGACGTTCTCCTCGGTCGCCGCGAGGTCGCCCGAGCCCTCCGCGAGCAGGGCGAAGCGCGTGATGCCCGTGCGCTCCGCCGTCGCCGCCAGCCGGTCCGCCGCGCGCCGGGGCGTGCCCACCGGGTGCAGCCCGCACAGCAGCTCCGTGTACGCCACGGGGTCCCGCATCGACCGGTGCCGGCCGTCCACGGTCACGTGCGCGTCGAGTCCCTGCTTCAGCCAGCCGGGCATCGCCTTCACCAGCGCCTCGGCCGCGTCCTCGTCCCGGTCCGCCAGCTGGGCGACCCCCGCCGACACGTGCCCGGAGCCGATCCGCGCGGTCTCGTCCGGGTCCCGCCCGGACTCCCGCGACCAGCGCGTCCAGGCCGCGACCATCTCGGCCTTGTCCTCGTCGCCGCAGTGCATCCCGAGCAGCATCGGAAGGCCGCGCTCGGCGGCCAGCCGCACGCTCTTCGGCGAGGTGCACGCCACCACGACCTCCGGCGCCGCCGCCCCGCCGATCAGCTCGCCGGGCCGGGGCACCACCGGCACCTCGCGGAAGGAGAACCGTTCCCCCTCGGCACCGACGCGCGGCTCGGTCAGCCAGCGGAGCAGCAGGTCGAGCGATGCGGGGAACCCCTCCTCGTACGCCTCCAGACCCGCGCCGAACACCTCCAGGTCGACCCACGGCCCGCCCCGGCCCACCCCGAGGGTGAACCTGCCGCCCGAGGTGAGGTGCAGCAGCGCCGCCTGCTCGCCCAGGGCGACCGGATGGACGGTCGGCAGCACGCTCACCGCCGTGCCGACCCGCAGCCGCCGGGTGCGGCCCAGGAGCAGCGCCGCCAGCGTCACGGCCGAGGGACAGACCCCGTACGGCACGAAGTGGTGCTCGGCCAGCCAGACGGAGTCGAGCCCCGCCTCCTCGGCGACCTCGGCGGTCCGCACCGCCCGGTGCAGCGCCTCTCCCTGCCCCTGGCCCGGGAACTGTGCGGCCAGAACGAACGTACCCACGCGCATCGCCTTGTGCCTCCTTGCGGCCGACGCGTATCTCCCCCTCGCACTGGCAACAACGCCTGACACGTGCCAAAGGCAACGGCCGTTCATGAAGTTCTTGCGATTTTCGGCAGGGCCCCGTCCACCGGGCCCGGGGCACCGCGTGGCGGCCCGTAGGCTGGAGGGAACCGTCCGTGTTCCCCGATCCCGTGAGGTGTGCCCGTGTCCCCGCGTCACAACCGCGCCCGAGGCCGCGACAAGTCCGCGCCGCAGGACGACCACGGCGACCGGTACGGCGGGGCGCAGCGCACCGAGAGCTGGCAGGGCGAGGAGTGGTGCGTCCGTCTGGTCGCCGGGGCCAGCTCGCCCGGCAAGCGCTACCGCTGCCCCGGGTGCGACCAGGAGATCCCGTCCGGCGCCCCGCACGTGGTCGCCTGGCCGGAGTACGGGGGAGTGGACGACCGGCGCCACTGGCACAAGGCCTGCTGGAACGCGAAGGACCGCCGCACCAGCCGGGTGCAGCGGTCCCGCAACGCGCCGAGGTACTAGCTCACACGTCCCGGCTGTTCAGCAGGGCATAGGCACCGGCGAGCGCCACCGCCGCCGTGCCCCCCATGATCAGCAGCGGCTCCCAGCCCGCCGGACCGTTCTCGCCGAACGGCGGCTGCGAGCTGTACAGCGCGATCATCTGCGAGGGGATCGCGTACGTGAACAGCCACTCCTGCACCGACCGCAGCGCCTCGGAGAACATGAACAGGGCCGCCACCAGCGGCAGCAGCAGCAGGCCGATCATCACCGTGATCGCGCCCGCCGAGTGCCGGATGAGCGTGCCGATCGCCAGCGACAGCAGGCCCAGCGCGGCCAGGTAGGCGCCCGCGCCGACCGTCGAGCGCAGCCACTCGCCCCCGGACGGCGTCGCCGCGTCCACCATGGCGACCTGCGCGAGGGCGACCAGCGTCGCGACCACCGTGGTGACCGTGAAGACCAGCAGGAAGAAGACGATCGCCTTCGCCGTCAGGACCCGGGCCCGGCTCGGGCAGGCCGTCAGCGTCGTGCGGATCATGCCCGTGCCGTACTCGGACGCGATCGTGAGCACCCCGAGCGTGATCACGCAGATCGACGCCGGCAGCATCCCGAAGAAGCCGAAGGCGAGCGCGGTCTCGTCGCCCATCGGCGCCTCGGAGGCCGAGGCGATGGCCGCCACGCCCAGGCCGATGGCCACCATCAGCAGGATCATGACGCCGAGCGTCCACACCGTCGAGCGCACCGAGCGGATCTTGGTCCACTCGGAGGCGAGGGCGTCCCCGAGGTGCGCCCGGCGGACCGGGATGGGGGAGACGTAGGAGTGCGGCGCCGGGGCGTGCTGCGGGTGGGCGGGGGCGGTCATCGGGCGTCCTCGGTGGTGTCGCTCGGCTGGGGAGTGCCCGGCCGCTCGGCCGGAGGGGCGTACGGACCCGGTGCGGGCGCCTGCCCGGGGGCCGGCGCGGCGTACGGGTTCTGTCCGGGCGGCGGCGGGGCGTACCAGCCCTGCTGCGGCACGTCCTGGACCACCGGCTGCGGCGGCACCCCGTACCCCGGCTGTCCGGGCTGGAGCGGCGGCTGCAGGTGGGCGAGCCGGTCGTCGGTGGAGCGGTAGTCCACGGCGCCCTGCGTCAGGCGCATGTACGCCTCCTCCAGGGACGCCTGGTGCGGGGACAGCTCCCAGAGCCGTACGTCCGCGTCGTGCGCCAGGTCGCTGATCCTCGGCAGGGGCAGGCCCGTCACCCGCAGCGCCCCGTCCGGCTCGGAGAGGACTTGGCCGCCGGCCTCGGTGAGGGCCGCCGTCAGCTTCTCCCGCTGCGCCGGCTCGGTCCCCGGCGTCCGCACCCGGGCGAAGTCGGCGGAGTTCGCCGAGATGAAGTCCTTGACGCTCATGTCCGCGAGCAGCTGCCCCCGGCCGATCACGATCAGGTGGTCCGCCGTCAGCGCCATCTCGCTCATGAGGTGGCTGGAGACGAAGACCGTCCGGCCCTCGGCGGCCAGCTTCTTCATCAGGTTCCGCACCCAGAGGATGCCCTCGGGGTCCAGACCGTTGACCGGCTCGTCGAAGAGCAGCACCTGCGGGTCGCCGAGGAGCGCCGCCGCGATGCCGAGCCGCTGGCCCATGCCGAGCGAGAAGCCCTTGGAGCGCCGCTTCGCCACGTCCTGGAGGCCGACCACGCCGAGGACCTCGTCGACCCGCTGCGCCGGGATGCCGGCGAGCTGGGCGAGCGAGAGGAGGTGGCTGCGCGCGCTCCGGCCGCCGTGCACGGCCTTGGCGTCGAGGAGCGCGCCCACCTGCCGGGGCGCGTTCGGCAGCTGCCGGAAGGGGTGGCCGCCGATCGTCACGTGGCCCGCGGAGGGCTGGTCGAGCCCGAGGATCATCCGCATGGTCGTCGACTTACCGGAGCCGTTGGGCCCCAGGAAGCCGGTGACCACGCCGGGCCTCACCCGGAAGGAAAGGTTGTACACGGCCGTCTTGGCGCCGTAGCGCTTCGTCAGGCCGACTGCCTCGATCATTCTGCAGCCCCATCGACAGGTCGGTCGCATCCGTGCCGGGGCGCGGCGTCCGACGGCCGGAGCCCCCCGTATGAGCTAGGAGCTTATCGAGCCGTTGACGGTTCCGGCCAAACAGAAAAGGTCGGGGGCCCCGCTTCCGGGAGTCAGGCGTCCCGCTTCCGGGGGCCCGGCCTCCCGTTCCCAGGGGTCAGGCGTCCCGCTTCCGCAGCACCAGATAGCCGCCGAGCAGCGAGGCCACCACCCACAGCACCATGATCCCGAGCCCGCCCCACGGGCCGTACGGCACCTTCTCCGAGTCCAGGGCGCCCGGCACCACCTGCATGATCTTCGAACCGGCCTGGTCCGGGAAGTAGCGGGCCACCTCCTTGGCCTTCGGCACCGCCGCCAGGATCTGCGAGACCAGGAAGAAGAAGGGCACCAGGATCCCGAGCGAGAGCATCGACGAGCGCAGCATCGCCGTCACGCCCATCGAGAAGATCGCGATCAGGCCCATGTAGAGCCCGCCGCCGACCACCGCCCGCAGCACGTTGTCCGCGCCGATCGTGGTCCCGTGGTCGCCGAGCAGCGCCTGCCCCAGGAAGAAGGAGAGGAAGCTCGTCGCCAGGCCCACCAGGAGCGCGAGCCCGCCCGCCACCGCGATCTTCGAGAAGAGGAAGGTCGCCCGCTGCGGCACCGCCGCCAGCGAGGTGCGGATCATGCCCGAGGAGTACTCGGTGCCCACCACCAGGACGCCGAAGACCACCATCGCCAGCTGGCCGAGGACCGTCCCGGAGAAGCTGACCAGGGTCGGGTCGAAGGTGAGCCGCTCGGCCTCGCTCAGGTTGTCGAACTCGGACGACAGGAGCGCGGACAGGGCCGCCCCCATCGCCACCGTGACGAGGAGGGCGCTCGCCAGCGTCCAGACGGTCGACGACACCGTCCGGATCTTGGTCCACTCGGACTGGAGGACCGCGGATGCCGCTGTCATCGTTCAGGCTCCCTTGGTGGTCGTGCCGGTGTTCGCGCCCCACTGGGGGCCGGGCGCCGGAGCGCCGCCGTGGACGTCGGTGCCCTGCGCGTGGTACTCCACCGCGCCCGCCGTCATCTGCATGAAGGCCTCTTCGAGGGAGGCGCGCTGGGAGCTCAGCTCGTGCAGTACGAGCCCGTTCTCCGCCGCCAGCTCGCCCAGCTTCTCGGTGGTCGTCCCGTCCACCTCCAGGACCCCGCCGTCCGCCTCGACCGCGACGAAGCCGTTGGCGTGGAGCACGTCCCGCAGCCGCTCCCGCTCCGGCGAACGCAGCCGCACATAACTGCGTGAATTCTGCTGGATGAAATCCGCCATCGACGTGTCGGCCAGCAGCTTTCCCTGCCCGATCACGATCAGGTGATCGGCCGTCAGCGCCATTTCACTCATCAGATGGCTGGAAACGAAGATCGTCCGCCCTTCGGACGCCAACGCCTTCATGAGATTGCGGATCCAGTGAATTCCCTCGGGGTCCAGACCATTGACGGGTTCGTCGAACATCAGGATCTCGGGATCACCGAGGAGCGCCGACGCGATGCCCAGCCGCTGCCCCATGCCGAGGGAGAAACCCTTCGACTTCTTCTTCGCGACCGGGGTCAGACCCACCAGGCCGAGCACCTCGTCCACCCGGCTCCGCGGAATGCGGTTCGACTGCGCCAGGCACAGCAGGTTGTTGTACGCCGACCGGCCGCCGTGCATCGCCTTGGCGTCGAGGAGCGCCCCGATGTGCTTCAGGGGCTCGTCCAGCTCCCGGTAGTGCCGGCCGTCGATCCGGACCGTCCCGCTCGTCGGGTTGTCCAGGTCCAGCATCATCCGCATCGTCGTCGACTTGCCCGCCCCGTTCGGCCCGAGGAAGCCCGTCACCATGCCGGGCCGCACCTGGAAGGAGAGGTGGTCGACTGCGGTCTTCGTCCCGTAACGCTTGGTCAGGCCATCGAGCTCGATCATGCGTACAACCTACGGGCGCGCAAAACCCTCCGCCACCGGAATGACGGAGGGTTTCGCGAGACGCCGCCGAGTCGTTACCCGGAGGGCCGTTACCGCGTCTGCTGGGCCGGGACGCCGGTCTGCCGCTCGTCGTCGATCGGGGAGCCGGCCGCCGCCACCGCGGCACCGGTCAGCGTCGCCAGCATCTCGCGGACGTTGGTCAGCTGCGCGTTGATCGAGTCCCGGCGGTTCGTCAGGGCCGCCAGCTCGCGCTCCGATTCGCTGCGGATCCGGTCGGCCTTGGCGTTCGCGTCGGCCACGATGTCCTCGGCCTGGCGCTGCGCGGTCTCCACCGTCTGGCGGGCCCGGCGCTCCGCGTCCGTCCGCAGCTTCTCGGCCTCCAGGCGCAGCTGCTCGGCCCGGTGCTCGATCTCGGCCAGGCGCTTCTCGGCCTTCGCCTGGCGCGAGGCCAGGTCCCGCTCCGACTGCTCGCGGCGCTTCGCCAGGTTGGTCTCGAAGTCCGCGGCGGCCTGGGCGGCCTTGGCGCGGGTCTCCTCGAAGAGGGCGTCCGCCTCCTCGCGCTTCGACTGCGCGTCCTTCTGCGCCTCGGCGCGCAGCGAGTTGGCCTCGCCCTGCGCCTTCTCGACGATCCGGACACCCTCGTCCTCGGCCTTGGCCTTGCGGTCGGACGCGAACGACTCCGCGTCGTTGCGCACCTGCTGGGCGGCCGACTCGGCCAGCTCGCGGTGCTGCTCGGCGGCGCGACGGGCCTCCTCACGCAGGTCCTTCGCCTCCTCCTCGGCGAGCCGGAGGATCTTCTCGACCCGGGCGCCGAGCCCCGCGTACGACGGCTCGGCGTCGGTGACCTGTGCCTGGGCGTTCTGCGTTTCGAGGTGGAGCTCCTCGATGCGCTTCTCCAGAGAGGTGATGCGCGAAAGAGCACTGTCGCGGTCGGCCACGAGCTTGGTAATGCGGTCGTCCACCTGACCGCGGTCGTAACCGCGCCGCACGAGCTCGAAGCCGAAGGGGGAGGAAGTGTCGCTCATGGGGTTCCTGTCGAATGAGACCGGTGAGGTGTTAGAGGGAATCCTAGGGGCCGAAGCGGCGTGTCATCGAGCGTATGCCTGTTTGGTCTGGAGAATGTCCAGCCTTTTGAGTGGCTAGCCGTCCTGGGACTTGCCACTCGTACGGGTGGAACCCGCCGAGGCCCCCGCTCTGGCGCCCACCGCCCCGGAGGACTTCGCACCGCCCGGGGTCTCGAAAGACTCCAACGCCTCCAGCACGTCCTGGACACGGGAGATCTCGGCGTTGATGTCCTTGCGCCGGCGCACCAGGACCTCCAGCTCGCGCTTGCCCTCCGCGATCGTCTCCTCGGCCTCGGCCGCCGCCTCGGCCCTGATCCGCTCGGCCTCCGCCTTGATGCCCTCGGCCTCCGCGACGAGCGACGCCTTCTTCTGCTCGGCCTCCTTGAGCAGCGCCTCGGCCTTGCGCACCGCCGCGATCCGGACCTTGCTCGCCTCCGAACTCGCGTCGGAGACCAGCTCCTTCGCCTTCTCCTCGGCCTCGGCGCGCTGCTCCGTCGCCGCCTTCACCAGCTTGTCGACCCGCTCGCCGGCCGTCTTCATCTGCTCGGCCGTCTCGCGCCGCGCCCGCTCGTGCAGCTCCTCGATCTCGCCCTCGATCCGGCTCCGCAGCTCCTCGGCCCGCTCCCTTATGGCCGTCGCGTCGCTGCGCGTCCCGACCAGGAGCTCGTCCGCGTCCGTGCGGGCCTTCTCCACCAGGGAATTGCCCTCGACGGTCGCCTCGGCGACGATCCGCTCGGCCTCCTTGCGGGCCGCGCCGACCATCAGGTCCGCCTGCGACTCGGCCTCCGTGGTGGCGCGCAGCGCCTCCTCCCGGGCCTTGTTGATGAGCTGGTCCGCCTGCTCGGCCGCGTCGGAGCGCTTCTTGGCCCCGGCCTCCCGCGCCTCGTCCAGGACCCGGTCCGCCTCCTCGCGGGCCTCCGCGCGCATCCGCTCGGCCGCCGCCTCGGCGTCCGCCTTCAGCCGCTCGGACCCGGCACGGACCTCCTCGGCGTCCCGCCGCGCGGAGCCCAGCGTCGCCTCCGCTCCGGCGCGCGCCTCCGCCACGACCGCCTCGGCCAGTTCGGCGGCCTCGCGGGTGATCCGCTCGGCCTCGCTGGTCGCCTCGGCGATGAGCGCGTCGGCCTGCTCGGCGGCATCGCTGCGGCGCTTGTCGGCGGCCTTGCGGGCCTCGTCGAGGACCTGCTCGCCGTCCGCGAGCGCGGCGGCCCGCAGGGCCTGGGCGTGCGCCTCGCCGTCGATCCTGACCTGCTCGGCCTCGGCGCGGATGCGCAGGGCGTCCTGCTCGGTCGTCTCCATGAGCTCGACCGCCTCGGCGGTGAGCCGCTCGGACTCGGCCGTCGCCTCGGACGTGACCCGCTCGGCCAGTTCGGCGGCCTCGCGGGTGATCCGCTCGGCCTCGCTGGTCGCCTCTGCGACGAGGGCGTCGGCCTGCTCGGCGGCGTCGGCGCGGCGCTTGTCGGCGGCCTTGCGGGCCTCGTCGAGGACCTGCTCGCCGTCCGCGAGCGCGGCCGCCCGCAGCGCCTCCGCGTGCGCCTCGCCGTCCGCCCTGACCCGCTCGGCCTCGGTACGGATGCGCAGCGCGTCCTGCTCGGTCGTCTCCATGAGCTCGACCGCCTCGGCGGTGAGCCGGTCCGCCTCGGACCGCGCCTCGCCGACCACCGTCTCGGCCCGCTCGGCGGCCTCCGAACGGATCCGGTTCGCGTCGTCCCGGGCGTCCGCCCGCGTGCGGGCCGCGTCCTGCTCGGCCGCGGCGAGCGAGTCCGTCACCTCGGTGCGCACCCGCTGCGCGTACTCGGCGGTGTCCGCCCGCAGCTTCTCCGACTCGGCGAGCGCGTCCGTGACCGTCCGCTCGGCCAGCGCCTTCGCGGCCTCGGTCTCCTCCTGGACACGCGCCCGCGTGCGGGCCGCGTCCTCGGTCGCCCGCTCCCGCTCCTCGTACGCGTCGGCGCGGACCCGGTCCGCCTCCTCCTGCGCCTCGCCGCGCGTCCGCTCGGCCGCGTGCTCGGCCGCCGACCGCAGCCCGGCGATCTCCTCCTCGGCCTGCTCGCGCAGACCGGCCACCGAGTCCCGCACCTCCTGGGCGGTCTGCTCGGCCGCCGCGACCATCTCGGTCGCCCGCGCGTCCGCCTCCTCGACCAGGCGCTGCGCCTCGGTCTGGGCGTCCTCGACCCGCTTGCGGGCGGCGGCGAGCAGCTCCTCGGACTGCTCCCGGGCCAGCTCGCGCTCCCGGCCGGCCTCGGAACGGGCCGACTCCAGCGTCTCCTCGGCCTCCCGGCGGCGCCGGACGGCCTCCTCCTGCGCGGCGGCCAGCGCCTCGGCGGCCTCGGCGGCCACCCGCTCGGCGGCGGCCGCGGCCTCCGACCGCACCCGGTCGGCGGTCTCCTGGGCCTCCGACCGCAGCCGCTCGGCCTCGTCGGACGCCTCCGTGCGCAGCCGTACGGCCGCGGCCTCGGCCTCGGTGCGCGCGGCGGACGCGTCCGCGGCCGCCTCGGCCCGTAGCCGCTCGGCCTCCTGCTCGGCCTGCTCCCGGAGGACGCGGATGCGCTCGGCGGCCTCGGTCCGCAGCCGCTCCGTCTCCTCGGCGGCCTCGCGCCGGATCCGCTCGCCCTCGGCGCGCGCGTCGGTGAGCTCCTCCCCGGCGGACGCCACCTTCGCCTCGGCCTCGGCGTGCAGCCGGGTCAGCTCCTCGGCGGCCTCCGCGCGCCGGGCCTCGGCGGCCCGCTCGGCGTCCGCGCGCAGCCCCGCCGCGGCCGTCTCGGCCGCGGCCCGCACCGACTCGGCCTGCTCCTCGGCCTCGACCCGCAGCCGCTCGGCCTCGGCCCGGGTGCGCTCCAGCGTCTCCTCGGCCTGGGCCCGGAGCGTCTGGGCGCGCTCCATCGCCTCGGACTTGACCTTCTCGCTCTCCGCGCCGGCCTTCGTCCGCACTTCCTCGGCGTCCGTACGGGCCTTGGAAAGCAGCTCCTCGGCGGTCTTGGCCGCCTCCTCGATCTGCTGGAGGGCCTCGCGGCGGGCCTCGCCGCGGATCCGCTCGCCCTCGTCGATGGCCTCGCCGCGCAGCTGCTCGGCCTCGCCGCGCAGCCGCCGCGCCTCCTCCTGGAGCTCGACGGTCTTGGCGCGGTACTCCTTGGTGTCGTCCTTCGCCGAACCGAGCAGCTCGTCGGCCTGCTCCCCGGCCCGGGCGCGCAGCCGGTCGGCCTCGGTCTCGGCCTCGCGGCGGACCCGCTCGGCCTCCTCGGCGGCCTTGCGGGTGGTCTCCCGGGCGTCCTCGGACGCCTTGGTGAGGATCTCCTCGGCGCTGCGGGCGGCCTTGGCGAGCGCGGCGGCGGAGTCCTCGGCGGCGGCCGTACGGGCCTTGTCGGAGGCCTCCGTGACGAGCTTCTCCGCCTCGGCGGTCGCCTCGCGGAGCTTCTCCTCGGCCTCGGCCTTGAGCGCCTCGGCCTCCTTGGTGGCCTCGCCGACGAGCCGGGCGATCTCCGCCTTGGCGGTACGGGTGCGCTGCTCGTTGACCGATTCGGCGGAGGAGAGCTGCCGGGCGGCGGCCTCCTTGGCCTCGGTGAGGGACTTCTCGGCCTCGGCGCGGGCGAGCCGCAGCCTCTCCTCGGCCTCCTGCATCCGCTGCTCGGCGGCGCGGGACAGCTCGGTGGCCTGGCGGCGGGCCTGGTCGGTCTCGGCGGCGGTGGAGGAGCGGAGCTGCTCGGCGTGGCTGGTGGCCTCCTGGGCCTGGCTGGACGCGGCTCCGAGGAGCCGCTCGGCGTCCTTGCGGGCGCGCAGCAGAATCGCTTCGGCCTCGGCACGGGCGGCCTCCGCCTCGGCGCCGGCCCGGCGGCTGGTCTCGTCGGCGAGCCGGGTGGCCTCGGCGCGGGCGGTGGCGAGCGCCTGCTCGGCCTCCGCGCGGGACTCCTCCATCAGCCGGCGGGCCTGGGACTCCGTACGGGCGCGCAGCTGCTCGGCCCAGGCGACGTTCTCGTTGACGTGCGCCTCGACGGTCTGGCGGCGCTCGTTCAGCTCCTGGTCCAGCTGCTGACGGCGCTGGACGGCCTCGTTGTGGAGCTCGGCCTGGAGCCGCGCCTGGTGCTCGGCGTGCTCCTGGAGGATGCGCTGGGTCTGGGCCCGGGCCTCGCGCAGCTCGCGCTCGGCGTCCTGGCGGAGCTGCTCGGCCTGTGCCTGCGCGTTCCGCAGCATCTGCTCGGCCTGGTAGCCGATGTCGGCGCTGTCGTACGCGGGCCGGGACGCGATGGTGCGCCGCGCCTCGTGGAGCTTGGCGCGCAGGACCTCGACCTGGTAACCGAGGTCCTCGGCGTGCTGGACGGCCTTCTCCCGCTCGGTCCTCAGCCGGTCCATCTCGGCTTCGAACCGGGCGAGATGGTCGTCTTCGGCTCGGTGGCTCTCCTGCCGTTCGTAGCCCCGCACTGCGCGGTCCCATCCTTCCCCGAGCTCTCAACGCGTTCGAGCAGGGGTGACCCCAACCCTGGTCGCAACACTCCACGAGCGCCGTCCCCTCGGACGGGGACGGGCCCCCGGGGAATCGTGGCAGATCGGACGACCCCGACATCCCGACTTGGGTGCCACGCGGAGCGGCCCCGACCGGCCCCGGCCCGGAGCCGCCCACTCTACCGGGCCGGGAATCCGGAGGTCAGTGCTCCGCTGAGGAGTGGTCAGCCGACGGGTCCGCCGAGGTGACCAGTTCCGTGAGCACGCCGTGACAGTCCTTGGGGTGCAGGAAGGTGATCCGGGAGCCCATGGAACCGGTCCTCGGCTCGTCGTAGAGGACCCGGACGCCCTTGCCGCGGATGGCCTCGGCGTCGCCGTCGACGTCGGCGGTGCCGAAGGCGATGTGGTGCACGCCCTCGCCGTTCTTGGCGAGCCACTTGCCCACCGCCGAGTCCTCCCGGGTCGGCTCCAGGAGCTGGAGGTAGGAGGCCCCGCCGTCCGAGGTTTCGTTGATCTTGAGCATGGCCTCGCGGACGCCCTGCTCCTCGTTGACCTCGGTGTGGAAGACCTCGAAGCCGTAGGTCGCGCGGTAGAACTCGACGGTCGCGTCGAGGTTGAAACAGGCGATCCCGATGTGGTCGATTCGCGTCAGCATGGCTCCAGTGCAACCCCGGAGGGGCGGTTACGCAACGTGCGCGCCGTCACACCGTCCGGCCGATGACCGGGCGCCGGACGCCTCAGTACATTGACTGTAAACCCTCGTTCACTTCTCACCCCTAGGGGCCGTGCCTCATGTCTGGAACGACCGGTACCACCTCAGTGATCGTCGCGGGCGCCCGCACGCCCATGGGACGCCTGCTCGGCTCGCTCAAGTCCTTCTCGGGCGCCGACCTCGGAGGCTTCGCCATCAAGGCGGCCCTCGACCGGGCCGGCATCGGCGGCGACCAGGTGCAGTACGTGATCATGGGGCAGGTGCTCCAGGCGGGCGCCGGTCAGATTCCGGCCCGCCAGGCCGCTGTCAAGGCCGGCATCCCGATGAACGTCCCGGCCCTCACCGTCAACAAGGTGTGTCTCTCCGGGCTCGACGCCATCGCCCTCGCCGACCAGCTGATCCGCGCCGGCGAGTTCGACGTCGTCGTCGCCGGCGGCCAGGAGTCGATGACCAACGCCCCGCACCTGCTCCCGAAGTCCCGCGAGGGCTTCAAGTACGGCGCGATCGAGATGCTCGACGCCATGGCGTACGACGGCCTCACCGACGCCTTCGAGGGCATCGCCATGGGCGAGTCCACCGAGAAGCACAACACCCGCCTGGGCATCGCGCGCCCCGAGCAGGACGAGATCGCGGCCCTCTCGCACCAGCGCGCCGCCGCCGCCCAGAAGAACGGCGTCTTCGAGGCCGAGATCACCCCGGTCGAGATCCCGCAGCGCAAGGGCGACCCGGTGATCTTCGCCAAGGACGAGGGCATCCGCGCCGAGACCACCGCCGAGTCCCTCGGCAAGCTCCGCCCCGCCTTCGCCAAGGACGGCACGATCACCGCCGGCACCTCCTCGCAGATCTCCGACGGCGCCGCCGCCGTCGTCGTGATGAGCAAGGCCAAGGCCGAGGAGCTGGGCCTGGAGTGGATCGCGGAGATCGGCGCCCACGGCAACGTGGCGGGCCCGGACAACTCCCTCCAGTCGCAGCCGTCCAACGCGATCCTGCACGCCCTGAAGAAGGAGGGCCTGACCGTCGACGACCTCGACCTGATCGAGATCAACGAGGCCTTCGCCGCGGTCGCCGTCCAGTCGATGAAGGACCTCGGCGTCACCTCCGACAAGGTGAACGTCAACGGCGGCGCCATCGCGCTCGGTCACCCGATCGGCATGTCCGGCGCCCGGGTCGTGCTCCACCTCGCCCTGGAGCTCAAGCGGCGCGGCGGCGGCATCGGCGCGGCGGCCCTGTGCGGCGGCGGCGGCCAGGGCGACGCCCTGATCGTCCGCGTGGCCGGCAAGTAAGTCACCCGGGCGACAGGCCGGGCAGGATCGGTCAAGGTCAGGCAAGGAGTTCTGCACATGGTGGACGTCCCCGCACTCGTCGCCCAGGCGCGCGAGGGCAGGCCCCGGGCCGTGGCCCGGCTGATCTCGCTCGTGGAGGGGGCGTCCCCGCAGCTGCGCGAGGTGATGGCGGCGCTCGCGCCGCTCACCGGCGGCGCGTACGTGGTGGGCCTGACCGGCTCGCCCGGCGTCGGCAAGTCCACCTCGACGTCCGCGCTCGTCACCGCCTACCGGCGGGCGGGCAAGCGGGTCGGCGTCCTGGCCGTCGACCCGTCCTCGCCGTTCAGCGGCGGGGCGCTGCTCGGCGACCGGGTCCGGATGTCGGACCACGCCTCCGACCCGGGCGTCTACATCCGCTCCATGGCCACCCGCGGCCACCTGGGCGGTCTGGCCTGGTCCGCCCCGCAGGCGATCCGCGTCCTGGACGCGGCCGGCTGCGAGGTGATCCTCGTGGAGACCGTCGGCGTCGGGCAGTCGGAGGTCGAGATCGCCTCCCAGGCCGACACCTCCGTGGTCCTGCTCGCGCCGGGCATGGGCGACGGCATCCAGGCCGCGAAGGCGGGCATCCTGGAGATCGGCGACGTGTACGTGGTCAACAAGGCCGACCGGGACGGCGCGGACGCCACCGCCCGCGAGCTCAACCACATGCTGGGCCTCGGCGAGGCGCGCGGCCCGGGCGACTGGCGTCCGCCGATCGTCAAGACGGTCGCGGCGCGCGGCGAGGGCGTCGACGAGGTCGTGGAGGCCCTGGAGAAGCACCGCGCCTGGATGGAGGAGCGGGGGGTCCTGGCGGAGCGCCGCAGGGCCCGGGCGGCGCGCGAGGTCGAGACCATCGCGGTCACGGCCCTGCGCGAGCGGATCGGGGACCTGCGCGGCGACCGGCGGCTCGACGCGCTCGCGGAGCGGATCACGGCGGGCGGCCTCGACTCGTACGCGGCCGCCGACGAGCTGGTCGCGGAGCTGACGGGCAACTGAGCGCGCGCACGCGTACGGAGAGGGCCCCCGGTGATCCGGGGGCCCTCTCCGTACGCGTACCGCCTACGGCTTGCCGCGCCGTCCGCGCAGCTGCTCCGCGACCGGCTTCAGGGACTCGTGCAGGTCGCCGAGCGCCTCGGGGGTGAGCTGGTCGATGAAGTGCCTGCGCACCGACTCGACGTGGTGCGGGGCGACCTTGCGCATGGTCTCCATGCCGGTGTCGGTGAGGACGGCGTACAGCCCGCGCCGGTCGGACTCGCAGTTCTCGCGCCGGACCAGGCCCGCGGTCTCCATGCGGGTGATCTGGTGGGAGAGGCGGCTCTTCGACTGGAGGGTGGCCGCGGCGAGGTCGCTCATGCGCAGCCGGCGCTCGGCCGACTCCGAGAGGTTCACCAGGATCTCGTAGTCGTTCATCGTCAGGCCGAAGGGCTGGAGGTCCTTCTCCAACTGGTACGTCAGCATCCGCTGGACGTCCAGGAAGGTGCGCCAGGCACACTGCTCGCCGTCGGTGAGCCACGGGGTGGCCGTCTCGGTCTCCATATGTGGATTCTACCTAAGAAGTTGAA
The DNA here is from genome assembly GCF_044760185.1 of Streptomyces sp. NPDC098101. Taxonomy (NCBI): domain Bacteria; kingdom Bacillati; phylum Actinomycetota; class Actinomycetes; order Kitasatosporales; family Streptomycetaceae; genus Streptomyces; species Streptomyces sp. NPDC098101. The sequence goes on from NZ_JBIWAS010000003.1 coordinate 1,079,460, forward strand.
TTCTTGACGAAATCTGGGAGCGTGACGCCGGGCACCCGGGGCCCCACCCGGAAGCGACCCCCGCCCCGCCACCGGCGCAGACGTTCGAGGGCGTCACACTCCGCAGACTACCGCTCACAGCCCGAAGCGACGCTGGAGGTCCCCCAGCTGGCCGGGAAGGCGCGGTACCGCACCCTGCTGCCCGTGGCCTGAACCGTACCCGCCGTGACCGCCGGGCACACCCGCCTGTGCCGGGGGAGTACCGGCGTCCCGCTCCGCCATCAGCAGCTCCGTCGACTGGAGCAGCACCGTGCCCGCCCCCACGAACTCGAACTGGTGCTCCTCGCCCGAGGTGCCGCCCAGGCCCGTCAGGGACCGCAGACCGCCCAGCACGCCCGTCAGATAGCCGTGGTCGTAGTGGTGGCAGGGCGAGGGGCAGTCCGCCCAGCCCACGAGGGCCTGCGGGTCCACCCGCATCGGCGGCTCCATGAAGACCACCGGACCGTTCGACGCGGCGACGAACTTGCCCGTCCCGATCAGCGTCACGAAGCCCGGCACGATCGACTGCTTCAGCGCCAGGGTCGGCTGGTAGGCCAGCAGGTTCCCGGACCGGATCGTCAGGTTGCCCTCGTCCAGGTCGAAGGAGTTCACGTCGAAGGCCCGGTCCGCGAGCAGCATCTTGCCGCTGCCCTCGGCCACCACCCAGTCGCTCGCGTGCAGCGGCGAGTGGAAGGACGTCCGCACCAGCCGGTCGAGCCGCCCGTGCCCGATGCCGTTGAACTCGATCCGCCCGTAATAGGCGATCATCTTGCCCTTCTGCAGGAACCACTGGGAGCCCTTGAGCTCCACGCAGAAGGTGTACGGATTGACGTTGTCGTCCGACGGCAGGGTGTGCGGATCGTGGATGACAGGGGTGCTCACAGCTTCTCCTCCGAGGCCTGGACGTACACCGCGCCGCTGCCGCTCAGCTCCAGCTGGAACGCCTCGCCCGAGCCGCGCCCCACCATGTCCCGCCAGCCGAGCGCGGTGGAGAGCTTGTTCCGCACGTCGCCGTGGTGGGCCACGTACGCCTGCGGGTCGACGTGCACCGGACGGCCCGGGACGATCGGCAGCTCGATCACGCCGCCGTGCGCCATGACGGCCACCGAACCGTGGCCCTTCAGGGTCGTGGTGAAGAGTCCCTGGCCGGTCACCTGGCCCCGGACCATGCCCATGACCCCGCCCTGCGAGCCCAGGAACATCGTGCCCTGCTCCAGGGTCCCGTCGAAGGCGAGCAGCCGGTCGGCCTCGACGTACAGGGTGTCGCCGGTCAGCGCGATCACCTGGATGTGGTGGCCGCCGTGCCCGAACATCACCGTGCCGCTGCCCTCGACCGTCATCAGCGGGGTCGCCTCGCCGGCCACCCGGCGCCCGATCATCGACATCAGGCCGCCCTGGCCGCCCGCCGTGTTCGGCGTGAAAGAGACCTCGCCCCGGTACGCCAGCATCGCGCCGCGCTGGCTGAACAGCCGCTGCCCCGGGACGACGGTCGCCTCGACCATCTTCGAGTTGATCTCGCGGAACGGCATCAGACGTCGCCCCCGATCGTGTTCCGCTCGCTGGGCTGGACGTACACCAGGCCGTCCCCCTCGAAGCGGATCTGGAAGGCCTCGCCGCCGCCCTCGCCCATGAAGGTGCGGAAGGTCACACCCGACTGGAAGTGCTGCTGGAGGTTGCCCTGGTGGGCTATGTACGCGCCGGGGTCGACCTGGAGCGGGTACTGCGGGGTCACCCGCAGCACCACCGCCGGGCCGTCCGACATGATCGCCGCCTGGCCCGTCCCCTCCACCGTCGTGGTGAAGAGGCCGTTGCCGGTGGCACCGCCGCGCAGCCCCGTGAAGGTGGTGCCGGTGCGCAGCCCCGCGTCGGTGCACAGCAGATTGCTCGCCTCCACCCACAGCTTGTCGCCGTGCAGGGAGACGAGGTTGATCTCGGAGGCCCGGTCGGCGAACCAGCAGGTCCCCTGCCCGCGCACCTCCATCACCTCCATCTGCTCACCCGTGAGCCGGCGGGTCACCATGCCGCGCAGGCCCTCACCGCCGCCGCTCATCTTCTTGAACGCCATCTGGCCGTCGTAGGCGACCATCGAGCCGTTCTTCGCCTTCACGGCGTCGCCGGTCAGGGAGACGGCGAGCACCTTGCTGCCTTGGAGTCGGAACGTTGCCACGGGCCGAAGGTACTGGGGACCCGGTTAAAGGGACAGCAAAGTCGCCGTGCACAATGGACGGGCCCTTGTGCTTCCGTTCACAAGATCGCGTCACGAGACCGAACGAAGGTGACCCCCTCCGTGGACATCAAGACCGCCTCCTCCCTCCACCGGCTCCGGCTCGTCTCCGCGCCGGAGGCCGTCTCCTTCCTGCTCCTCCTCGTCTGCTCGGTGCTCAAGCGGACGACGGAGTTCAACGCGGTGCCGGTCATGGGAGCGATCCACGGCATCCTGTTCGTCGTCTACGTCCTCTTCTGGCTGGACGCCTGGAACCGGACCAAGTGGGGCTTCGGCACCGCCGCCCTGTACTTCGCCCTCTCGGTCCTGCCCCTCGGCGGCTTCTACGCCGAGCGGAGGCTGAAGCGCGAGGCCGAGGACGCGGTCATCGCGTCCCGCGCCCGCCGCGAGGGCACGGTGAACGCGTGATCGTCGCCTTCTCGGTGACTCCGCTCGGCGTGGGCGAGGAGGTCGGCGCATACGTCGCCGACGCCGTCCGGGTCGTCCGCGAGTCCGGCCTGCCGAACCGCACCGACGCGATGTTCACCTCGATCGAGGGCGAGTGGGACGAGGTCATGGACGTCGTCAAGCGCGCCGTCGCCGCCGTCGAGGCCCGCGCGCCCCGGGTCTCCGTCGTCCTCAAGGCCGACATCCGCCCCGGCGTGACGGACGGTCTGACCTCCAAGGTCGCGACGGTGGAGCGCCACCTCGACGCCTGACCCCCGTCCGTCCCCTCGCGCGCGGCCCCCGCTCCCGTCCGGAGCGGGGGCCGGTCCGTTTTCCCCGCTTCCCCCGCTTCCCCCGCGACGGCGCGGCGAACGACACGCCCGGCAAAACCCCTCGCACGGACGACTCCGGTCGACACACCGGTTCTTTGCCCCTTTGGTGGTGATATCAACCCGTTCGGCGAGGGCTGGAGGCAGCGTGCGGCCGGAAGGCTACGACTACGACACCTACAGCCGACTCGCCGGCCCCCTCACGGAGCCGGACCCGACGACCACCTACCGGGTGGAGTACCGGAGCCTGCTCGCCGGGGAACCGCACCGCGTGCGCGCCGTCCTCCTGATGTGCCTCGCGCCCCTCCTGTCGGCGCTGCTCCTCGCCTACCTCGTCTGGCCCACCCACCGGACCGTCCGCGAGAACGGCGAGCGCTGGCTCGTCCACCTCGACACCGTCATGCTCGTGTCGATCGGGCTCGTCTGCCTCTTCATGTTGGTGAACGTCGCGTCCATCGCCCACGCCACCATGGTCGCCCGCGACCCGATACCCGTGTCCCCCGAACCGGGCGTCCGCGTCGCCTTCCTCACCACGTACGTCCCCGGCAAGGAACCCCTCGCCATGGTCCGCGCGACCCTGGAGGGCGCCACCCGGCTGCGCCACGACGGACCCCTCGACGTCTGGCTCCTCGACGAGGGCGACGCGCCCGAGGCCAGGGCGCTCTGCGCCGCCCTGGGCGTCCACCACTTCACCCGCGCCGGCGTCCCCGAGTGGAACCGCCCGAAGGGCCCCCACAAGGCCCGGACCAAGCACGGCAACTACAACGCCTGGCTGGACGCGCACGGCGACGCGTACGACCTCTTCGCCTCCGTCGACACCGACCACGTCCCGCTCCCCGGCTTCCTGGAGCGGATGCTCGGCTACTTCCGCGACCCCGACACCGCCTTCGTCGTCGGACCGCAGGTGTACGGCAACTACACCGGCCTCGTCACCAAGGCCGCCGAGTCCCAGCAGTTCCTCTTCCACGCCCTGATACAGCGGGCCGGAAACCGCTACCACGCCCCCATGTTCGTCGGCACCAACAACGCCGTCCGGATATCCGCCCTCCGGCAGATCGGCGGCCTGTACGACTCCGTCACCGAGGACATGGCCACCGGCTTCGAACTGCACCGCAGGCGCAACCCGGCCACCGGCCGCTTCTGGCGCTCCGTCTACACCCCCGACGTGCTCGCCGTCGGCGAGGGCCCGGTCTCCTGGACCGACTTCTTCACCCAGCAGCTCCGCTGGTCCCGGGGCACGTACGAGACCCTCCTCAAGCAGTACGGAAAGGCGCCCTTCCGCATCCCGCCGGGCCGCTTCCTCAACTACACCCTGATGCTCGTCTACTACCCGATGACGGCCGTCAACTGGCTCGTGGGCGTCCTCGGCTGCGTCCTCTACCTCTGGTTCGGCGCCTCCGGCACCCAGGTCTCCGCCTCGGTCTGGCTGATGATCTACAGCGACGCCGTCGCCCTCCAGATCGGCCTCTACCTCTGGAACCGGCGGCACAACGTCTCGCCCCACGAACCCGAGGGCTCCGGCGGCCTCGCCGGCATGGCGATGTCCGCGCTCTCCGCCCCCGTCTACCTCCGGTCGCTCGGCTCGGCGCTCCTGCGCACCAGCGGCCGCTTCGTCGTCACCCCCAAGGGCGGCGCGGCCAGCGCCGACCGCCTCCCCACCTTCCGCCTCCACCTCTTCTGGGCCGGGGTCCTCGCCGTCTCGCTCGCCGCCTCCGTCCACTTCGGCCACACCCACGCGGCCATGCGCACCTGGGCCTGCCTCGCCCTGGCCGTCTCCCTCTCCCCGGTCGCCCTCTGGGCGTTCACGAGCCTGCGGGAGCGGCGCGCCCTGCGCGTCCGGGAGACCGCCCGCGCCCGGCTCCGCGCCCGCGCCGGGACCCCCGCCCCGACCGCTCCCGCCCCCACCACGCCCGGAGGGAACTGAGCCATGCACCACAGGCGGCCCAAGAACCTCAGGAAACCCCTGCTCGGTGGCGGGGCGTTCCTGGTCCTGGCGGCGCTCAACGCCCCCGCCGCCGTCTCCTTCGCCGAGCAGCGCTACCACGCGTACAAGATCTCCCGGCCCGCCTACCAGCGGCAGTACGGCTCCTGGGCCCGGGTGGAGGTCCCCGCCGAGTACCGCGTCAACGCCATCCACGCGGCCCTCCTGCACACCGGCAAGGTGCTCCTGATCGCCGGCTCCGGCAACAGCCAGAAGAACTTCGACGCCGGCACCTTCGACACCGTCCTCTGGGACCCGGTGGCGAACACCTTCAAGAAGGTCCCCACCCCCGAGGACTTCTTCTGCTCCGGCCACTCCCAGCTCCCCGACGGCCGCCTCCTCGTCGCCGGCGGCACCGCCCGCTACGAGATCCTCGACGGCGAGGTCAGGAAGGCCGGCGGCGGGATGCGCGTCAAGAACGAGAGCCCCGACAAGGCCGTCACCCTGAAGAAGGGCACCGTCTTCCGCTCCCCGTCCGGGATCGAGTACGTCTCCAGGGCCGACGTCACCGTCCCGAAGGCCACGCGCGAGTTCGAGGTCTCGTACTTCGGGAACGGCGCGATGAAGCCCTGGAAGACCAAGGTCACCGCCGCCGAGGCCCGGGTCTTCGTCGAGGCCGTCGAGGAGGGCCCGCAGGCCCTCACCACCCAGGCCGCGCAGTACGAGGTCGTCGGCCTCCACGGCGAGGACGCCGACAACGTCTACGGCCTCGCCCAGAAGCTCACCACCGAGAAGCAGGACTTCCAGGGCATCAGGAGCGCCTACGAGTTCGACCCGAAGGCCGAGAAGTACGTCCCCGTCGACCCGATGCGGGACGCCCGCTGGTACCCCACCCTCGTCACCCTCCAGGACGGCCGGGTGCTCGCCGTCTCCGGCCTGAACGACGTCGGCGACGTCGTCCCCGGCGACAACGAGATCTACGACCCGAAAACCAGGAAGTGGACCAAGGGCCCCACCCGCTACTTCCCCACCTACCCCGCCCTCTTCCTCACCCGGGGCGGCAAGCTCCTCTACACCGGCTCCAACGCCGGATACGGCCCCGCCGACAAGGGCCGCGAACCCGGCCTGTGGGACCTGGAGAAGAACACCTTCACCGGGCTCGGCGGCCTCACCGACCCCGACCAGCTGGAGACCTCCGCCTCCCTGCTCCTGCCGCCCGCCCAGGACCAGAAGGTCATGGTCCTCGGCGGCGGAGGCGTCGGCGAGTCCGAGAAGTCCACCGCCCGGACCTCCGTCGTCGACCTCTCGAAGGACAGCCCCGTCTTCACCGACGGACCCGACCTCCCGCAGGGCACCCGCTACCTCAGCAGCGTCCTCATGCCCGACGACACCGTCTTCACCAGCGGCGGATCCGGGGACTACCGGGGCCGGGGCGGCAGCGACGTCCTCAAGGCCCAGTTCTACGACCCGGGGACCAACGCCTTCACCGAGGCCGCCGAACCCACCGTCGGCCGCAACTACCACTCCGAGGCCCTGCTCCTGCCCGACGGCCGGGTCGCCACCTTCGGCTCCGACCCCCTCTACGGCGACCGGGACAACACCAAACTCGGCACCTTCGAGCGGCGCGTCGAGGTCTTCACCCCGCCCGCCCTCCACCGGGGCGGCGCGAACCGGCCCGTCCTGGGAAACGGACCGGCGGAGCCCGGCGCCGACGGCCGCGCCACCTTCGCCACCGAGGACGCCGGCCGGATCGCCGCCGCCCGCCTGATGCGGCCCGGCGCCGTCACCCACACCACGGACGTCGAACAGCGCTCGGTCGCACTGGAGCTGACCCGGGGCCGGGACGGCCGGAGCGTCACCGTCGACGTCCCGGACGACCGGACGCTCGTCCCGCCCGGCTGGTACATGCTCTTCGTCACCGACGGCGACGGCGTCCCCTCGGTGGCCCGGTGGATCCGGGTCAAGTGAGGAGCGCCCTCAGGACGCGGCCCGCCGGGCAAGCCCCAGGGCGTACTCGGGCCACCACGTCCCGGCCGCCGGACCGCCCCGGCACTCCCCGTCCGAGTCGCCCGGCCGCTTGATCCACAGATAGGCGTCGACGAGCGCGTCCCCGGTCCGGTCCGTCGGCGGCGCCCCCAGGGCCCGGCCCGGCGGATTGCACCAGGCCTCCGCCCGGTCGCCCGGCAGGGGCCCCGCGCCGTTGCGGCTGGTGTCCACCGTGAAGCGGGCGCCGCCGAGCAGGCCGGAGAGCACGCCCCCGAAGCCCCGTACCGCCTCGTCCGTCTGGAAGTTGGAGACGTTCAGGGAGAAGCCGTCCGCGCGCGCCACGCCCGCCCGGCGCAGCGGCTCCACCAGCTTGGCCGGGTCGTCGATCCAGGCCGGGTTGCCCGCGTCCAGGTAGACCCGGACGCGCGGCTGCCGCTTGAGCCGGTCGACCGCCCCGGCGAGCAGCGCGTAGCGCTCGTCGTGGTACCCGGCCGGGGTGCAGCCGTCCACCACGTGCGGCACCGCGTCCGGCTCCAGGACGACGATCGCGGGGGCGTCGCCGAGCGCGGCGGCGAAGGAGTCGATCCACGTCCGGTAGGCCTCCCCGTCGTGCGCGCCGCCCGCCGAGTACATCCCGCAGTCGCGGTGCGGGATGTTGTACGCGACGAAGACGGCCGTGCGGTTCCCGGCGGCCGCGCCCCGGACCGCGCGCGCGATCTCCGGCACGGGGTCGTCGCCGGGCGGCCACTGGGCCGCCGGACGCTCCGAGATCCGCCGCAGCACCCGGGCGTCCTCGGCCCGGCCCTCCGCCTCGTAGCGGCGCACCTGCCGGGCCGCGTCGCTCTCCGGGTCCACCCAGAACGGGGAACCGCCCGCCGGGGCCGCGCTCGCGCCCCCGGTGCGGGCCGGGCGCTCCTCCGGCGGCCCGTCCGCGCCGCACCCGGTCAGGAGCAGCGCGGCGACGAGGGCCGGGGCGGCGAGGACGGTACGGCGGGACATCCGGCCCCCAGGGTCGGGAACGGCGTGCGCGGCGGCGCGTACGGGCGAGCGGACGATCCGCGCCATCGTGACATGACGGTCAGCCGGTTCCGGGCTGCGACACCGCCAGGCCCAGCGGGGTCCGCTCGTACAGCACCTGGTGCCCGTAGCGCCGGGAGGTGAGGAGCCCCGCGTCCCGCAGCACCGCCAGGTGCGCCGAGACGGTGGAGGGCGCCCTGCCCAGGAGGTGGGCGAGCGCCGTGGTCCCCATCGGCTCCGTCAGGGCGCACAGGACGTCCGCCCGCACCGGACCGAGGAGCCGCCCGAGGACCTCCGGGGTGCGGTCCCGGGCGTCCGTCCACAGCCCGCCGATCCCGCGCGCCGGGTACACCACCGTCGGCTGCCACGGCGGGTCGAAGCCGCTCACCACGTCCGGCCAGGTGAACACGGACGGCATCAGGACGAGGCCCTGCCCCTCCAGCGGCCGCACGTGCTCGCCGTGGTGGTCCACTCGGAGCGTGGCCGTCTCCGCCTCCCAGGCGAAGGACGGGTGCAGCTCGCCCAGGAGCCGCTCGAAGCCGCCCTCCGCGAGCCGCCGCGAGTGGTACGCCACGTCCGCCTCCAGGAGCGCCCGCAGCCGGGGCCAGTCGGGCGCGACCAGCGCCTCCCAGGCGGCCCGCAGCAGCTCGGCGAGCCGCCCCACCGCACCGGCCGGGTCCGCGAGCATCCGCCGCCCCTCGTCGGTCCCCGCCGCCCCCGGCGTCGAGGCCAGCGCCCGCTCGAAGTCGTCCAGGGCGAGCGCCGGAGGGGTCTCCCGCACGGCCTCGATCTCCTCCTCGAAGGAGGCGGCGGGCCCCAGCGGGGGCGGGTACAGGAAGTCCGGGCTGTGCCCGCGCACCGGCATCAGCAGGTGCAGCGGCCCCAGGTCCAGCCCCCGCGCGGCGCCCGCGATCCGGCGCATCCAGGGCAGGTGGTACCCCTGCTGCCGGGGCCGCGCGAGGACCCGCACGGCGGAGTGCGTCTCCCACAGCGGCGACACCGCGAACCGCACCCGCAGCGGGTCGGCCTCCCCGAAACGCAGGCGGTACGGCACGGCCCACCCCTCCCGAAGATTCGTCCCCACCCGAAAGCCTAGGCCCCCCGCCCGCCCGACGGCAGTCTGCGCCCATGCCGAAACCCGACGCCCTGGACACCTCCGAGTCGGCGGAGGAGCCCGCGCCCGTGCCCGTACGGACGGACGCATCCGCATCCGCGCCCGCACCGGCGGGGGAGCCCTTCCCCGTACCGGCCGGGGCGCCCACGCCCACCGCCCGGCCGGCGGCTCTGCCGGGCGGAACGCCCCCGCGCCCCGTGGCGCCTACGCCCACCGCCCGGCCGGCGGCCTCGGCCCCGCCCGCCGGAGGGCCGGCGGCTCTGCCGGGCGGGACGCCCCCGGGCCCCGTGGCGCCCCCGTCCACCGACGGGCCGGAGGCCGGTCGCCCGCCCGCGCCCGCGCCCGCACTCGCCGTCCGGCCCGGAGCCGTACCCGCTCCCGCTCCCGGCGATCCGGCACCGGACGAGGGCGCGGGCCCCGGCCCCGGCCCGAAGGGCCCGGCCGGCAGCGGATACCGGGCCGTCTTCCGGGTGCGGGAGTTCCGGTTCGTGTTCGTGGCGCACCTGTTCTCGCTGCTCGGGGTCGTCGTCAGCGAGCTCGCGCTCACCGTGCTCGTCTACGACCTCACCCGCTCCCCGCTCCTCTCCTCCCTCACCTTCGCCCTCGGCTTCCTCCCCTACCTCCTCGGCGGCACCCTCCTCGCCGGTCTCACCGACCGGTTCCCGCCCCGCCGGATCCTCGTCGTCTGCGACCTCCTCTGCGCCGCCTGCGTCGTCCTGATGACCGTCCCCGCCACCCCCGTCGCCGCCCTGCTCGCGCTGCGCTGCGCCATCGCCGTCGTCTCGCCCGTCTTCAACGGGACCCGCATGGCGACCCTCGCCGACGTCCTCGGCGAGGGCGACCTCTTCGTCCTCGGCCGCTCCCTCCTGCGGATCGTCTCCCAGAGCGCCCTGCTCGCCGGGTTCGCCGCCGGCGGCCTCCTCCTCACCGTCGTCCCGCCGCGCGGCGCCCTCGTCGTCACCGCCGCCACCTTCCTCACCTCCGCGCTGCTGCTCCGCCTCGGCACCGTCCGCCGCCCCGCCCGGGCCGCCGGGTCCGCGAGCGGGCTCTCCGGCACCTGGGCGGTCCTCCGCGACCGCCGCGTGCGCGCCCTGATGGTGATGTTCTGGGTGCCGCCGCTCTTCGCCGTCGTACCGGAGGCCCTCGCCGCCCCCTACGCCGACGAGATCGGCGTCTCCACCGCCGCCCTCGGCCTCCTCATGTGCGCGCTGCCCGTCGGCACCATCGCGGGCGAGCTCCTCGCCGGCTCCCTCCTCTCCGCCGCCACCCGCTCCCGGATCGTGCTGCCGCTCGCCGTCACCGGCGTCCTGCCCTACCTCCTGTACGCCGTCGGGCCCGGCGTCGCCCTCGCGGCCGCCGCGCTCTTCCTGGCCGGCGCCACCGGCGCGTACACCCTCGGCCTCGACGCGTGGTTCGTCGCCGCCGTCCCCGAGGAGCGGCGGGGGAGGGCCATGACCCTGATGACGGCGGGCCTGATGACCGTCCAGGGCGTCGGGATGGCGGGGGCCGGGCTCGCGGCCGAGTTCTTCCCCGTCCACGCGGTCGTCGCGGGCACCGGGGTCGTCGGGACCCTCTGCCTCCTCGCCGCCGCCGCGGAACTGCGGGCGGCCGGGGCGACCGAAGGACGAGACGGGGCTGACCGCCATGTTCCCCATGGGTAAGGTCGACGCGTGCCGAAGCCGCTCAGTCTCCCCTTCGACCCCATCGCCCGCGCCGACGAACTCTGGCAGAAGCGCTGGGGCCCGGTCCCCTCGATGGCCGCGATCACCTCGATCATGCGCGCCCACCAGATCCTCCTCGCGGAGGTCGACGCGGTCGTCAAGCCGTACGGCCTGACCTTCGCGCGGTACGAGGCCCTGGTGCTGCTCACCTTCTCCAAGGCGGGCGAGCTGCCGATGTCCAAGATCGGCGAGCGGCTGATGGTCCACCCCACCTCGGTGACGAACACGGTCGACCGGCTGGTGAAGTCCGGTCTCGTCGCCAAGCGCCCCAACCCCAACGACGGCCGCGGCACCCTCGCCACCATCACCGACAAGGGCCGCGAGGTGGTCGAGGCGGCCACCCGCGACCTGATGGAGATGGACTTCGGCCTCGGCGCGTACGACTCCGAGGAGTGCGCCGAGATCTTCGCGATGCTGCGCCCCCTCCGGGTGGCGGCGAACGACTTCGACGAGGCCTGACCCGCGCGAAGATCGCCCGGAACGTGCGGTTACGCTCGACGGCATGAAATCCAGCGTGCTGACCCGCTACCGCGTCATGGCGTACGTGACCGCGGTCATGCTCCTCATCCTGTGCGCGTGCATGGTCGCCAAGTACGGCTTCCACACGGGCGAGGACCTCACCTTCGCGGTCTCCCAGACCCACGGCGTCCTGTACATCCTTTACCTGGTCTTCGCCTTCGACCTGGGCTCCAAGGCGCGCTGGCCGTTCGGCAAGCTCCTGTGGGTGCTGGTCTCCGGGACCATCCCCTTCGCCGCCTTCTTCGTCGAGCGCAAGATCTACCGCGAGACGCTTCCGCTGGTCAGCGGCGCGCAGCCCGTCCCCGCCAAGGTGTAACCCCCACCCCGCGCCACGCCGCGCGGGGTCCGCCATCGACATTTACTAGGACGTCCTAGTAAATTCGAAGCATGGACGCTGACGCCATCGAGGAAGGCCGCCGTCGCTGGCAGGCCCGTTACGACAAGGCCCGCAAGCGGGACGCCGACTTCACCACGCTCTCCGGCGACGCCGTCGAGCCCGTCTACGGCCCCCGGCCCGGGGACGTCTACGAGGGGTTCGAGCGCATCGGCTGGCCCGGCGAGTACCCCTTCACCCGGGGGCTCCACCCCACCGGCTACCGCGGCCGGACCTGGACCATCCGCCAGTTCGCCGGCTTCGGCAACGCCGAGCAGACCAACGAGCGGTACAAGATGATCCTGGCCGCCGGCGGCGGCGGCCTCTCCGTCGCCTTCGACATGCCCACCCTCATGGGCCGCGACTCCGACGACCCCCGCTCGCTCGGCGAGGTCGGCCACTGCGGCGTCGCCATCGACTCCGCCGCCGACATGGAGGTCCTCTTCAAGGACATCCCCCTCGGCGACGTCACGACGTCCATGACGATCTCCGGGCCCGCCGTCCCGGCCTTCTGCATGTACCTGGTCGCCGCCGAGCGCCAGGGCGTCGACCCGGCCGTGCTCAACGGCACGCTCCAGACCGACATCTTCAAGGAGTACATCGCGCAGAAGGAGTGGCTCTTCGAGCCCGAGCCCCATCTGCGCCTCATCGGCGACCTGATGGAGCACTGCGCGGCGAAGATCCCCGCGTACAAGCCGCTCTCCGTCTCCGGCTACCACATCCGCGAGGCCGGGGCGACGGCCGCGCAGGAGCTGGCGTACACCCTCGCGGACGGCTTCGGCTACGTGGAGCTCGGCCTCTCCCGCGGCCTGGACGTCGACGTCTTCGCCCCCGGCCTCTCCTTCTTCTTCGACGCGCACCTCGACTTCTTCGAGGAGATCGCCAAGTTCCGCGCCGCCCGCCGCATCTGGGCCCGCTGGATGAAGGAGACGTACGGCGCGAAGACCGACAAGGCGCAGTGGCTCCGCTTCCACACCCAGACCGCCGGCGTCTCCCTCACCGCCCAGCAGCCGTACAACAACGTCGTGCGGACCGCCGTCGAGGCCCTCTCCGCCGTCCTCGGCGGCACCAACTCCCTCCACACCAACGCCCTCGACGAGACCCTCGCGCTCCCCAGCGAGCAGGCCGCCGAGATCGCGCTGCGCACCCAGCAGGTGCTCATGGAGGAGACCGGCGTCGCCAACGTCGCGGACCCGCTGGGCGGTTCCTGGTACGTCGAGCAGCTCACCGACCGCATCGAGGCCGACGCCGAGCGGATCTTCGACCAGATCAAGGAGCGCGGCCGCCGCGCCCACCCGGACGGGCGGCACCCGATCGGCCCGATCACCTCCGGCATCCTGCGCGGCATCGAGGACGGCTGGTTCACCGGCGAGATCGCCGAGTCCGCCTTCCAGTACCAGCGTTCCCTGGAGAAGGGCGACAAGCGGGTCGTCGGCGTCAACGTCCACCACGGCTCCGTCACCGGCGACCTGGAGATCCTCCGCGTCAGCCACGAGGTCGAGCGGGAGCAGGTCCGCGTCCTCGGCGAGCGCAAGGGCCGCCGGGACGACGCGAAGGTCCGCGCCTCGCTCGACGCCATGCTGGCCGCCGCCCGCGACGGCTCGAACATGATCGGGCCGATGCTGGAGGCCGTCCGCGCCGAGGCCACCCTCGGCGAGATCTGCGACGCCCTGCGCGACGAGTGGGGCGTCTACACGGAGCCCCCGGGCTTCTAGCTCCCGGGCTTCCGACCCCCGGGCTTCCGACCCCCGGGCTTCTGAAGTCCCGCGCAGGACAGGGGCGGTACGGCGATGAGGGGCGGTACGGGATTCCCGTACCGCCCCTCACGCGTCCGTGCGCCGCTCGGCCTCGGCCCCGGCCGCGGCCGCCGCGCCCAGGCCCCCCACCAGGAGGGCCGACAGGCGCGCCACCCACGGCCCGTCCACCGGCTCGGCGCTGACCAGGGCGCGGTGCACGACCGCGCCCGCGATCACGTCGAAGATCAGGTCGTCGGTGGCGCCGACGGCCGGCAGGTCGCGGTCGGACGGGAGTTCGCCGCGCCGCTGCGCCCGCATCCGGCCCTCCAGGACCAGCCGCTTCTGGCGGTCGACGATCGAGGCGCGGATGCGCCGGCGCAGCGGCTCGTCCCGGGTCGACTCGGCGACCACCGCCATCAGCGCCGTCTTGGTCTCGGGACGCTCCAGGAGCGCCGCGAACTGGAGCACCACGTGCTCGATGTCGGCCCGGAGCGAGCCCAGGTCGGGGAGTTCGAGCTCGTCGAAGAGGACGGCGACCGCGTCCACCACCAGCTCGCTCTTGTTGGCCCAGCGGCGGTAGAGGGTCGTCTTCGCAACCCCGGCGCGGCCGGCGACGTCCCCCATCGTGAGCTTGGACCAGCCCAGCTCGACCAGGGCCGCCCGCGTCGCCTCCAGGATGGCCTCGTCGGCCTCGGTGGAGCGGGGGCGCCCGGTACGGCTGCTGCGGTGGGTGCGGCTACACATGAACGACGACCATACCCGCCGGTAGGTACCGCGCCAGAGGGCCGTGATGTGAGGCAGTTCACCGTACGGATCGGCCGTCCGCCCTCCCGCCGCCTCCGCCCCGCCAGTTACGCTACGACTCGTAGCGAAAGGCTTTGAGCGGCCCGAGCGACAACCATGGTGCCGGGTGGGGACCCGGTACGGAATCCAGACAACAGAAGACGGGCAACCGTGTCGTCCACGCGTCTCGCACACCGGCGGGAGGCGGGTGGACGGCGCGGTTCGGCCACGGCTTAACGGTTACGCGCGCGGAGGGGGGAGGATGGAGCCATGCAGCCCCGAAACATGTCCATGAGCGGCGTCGTCGACCTCGCCGCGGTGAAGGCGGCCGGAGAGGCCAAGGCGAAGGCGGAGCAGGCGCGCGCCGAAGCCGCCCGGCAGGGCGGAACGGCCGCCGTGCCCCCGTCCGCCCTGGTGATCGACGTCGACGAGGCGGGCTTCGAGCGCGATGTGCTCCAGCGTTCCGCCGAGGTCCCGGTCGTCCTCGACTTCTGGGCCGAGTGGTGCGAACCCTGCAAGCAGCTCGGCCCCCTCCTGGAGCGGCTCGCCGTCGAGTACCACGGCCGCTTCCTGCTCGCGAAGATCGACGTCGACGCCAACCAGATGCTGATGCAGCAGTTCGGCATCCAGGGAATTCCGGCCGTTTTCGCGGTGGTCGCCGGTCAGGCGCTGCCGCTCTTCCAGGGCGCGGTGCCCGAGGCCCAGATCCGCGAGACCCTCGACCAGCTGATCGCGGTCGGCGAGGAGCGCTTCGGCCTCACCGGGATCGCCGTGGACGCGGAGGCCGACCCCTCGGCCCCCGCCCCGCGTCCGGCCGGCCCGTACGACTCCCTCCTCGAAGCGGCGATGGTCGCGCTCGACGCGGGCGACCTGGCGGGCGCCGTCCAGGCGTACAAGAACGTGCTGGCCGACGACCCGGCCCACCCGGAGGCCAAGCTCGGCCTCGCGCAGGCCGAACTCCTCGCCCGCGTCCAGGACCTGGACCTGGACCCGGGCGCCGTCCGCCGGAACGCCGCGGACGACCCGGCCGACGTCACCGCGCAGCTCGCCGCCGCCGACCTCGATCTGGCGGGCGGCCACGTGCAGGACGCCTTCGGGCGCCTGGTGGAGACCGTGCGCCGCACGGCCGGTGAGGACCGGGACGCGGTGCGGCTGCGGCTCCTGGAGCTGTTCGAGGTGATCGGCTCCGACGACCCGCGCGTGACAGCGGCCCGGCAGGCCCTCGCCCGCGTGCTCTTCTGAGGTCTTCCGGACCCCTTCCCCCGCGCCCGATCGTCCGGCGATTTGGCAGCGGAGTGACAAATGGCGGCCGCGCTTTACCAAAACTTGGTAATCGCGGCCGCTGTTACTTGCAGTAAATCGAACCCGGCGCTCTGTCCGGATTCGTCTGGCGATCTGCCGATATTCCCCTCCCCTTGAAGGCACCCTGTGTGCCCGTTCGGTCCCGTCCCGCCATGTCGCGGTTATCCACCCGTTACTAGCCAGTAACGAACCCCCTTGTGCGGGCGCCCGGAATGGACCACGATCGGCCACGCTCGGTCCGAACCGCACGACCCCGGCAACCAACCGGGATCACGGAGAGGGTCCCCACCGGGCGGACCGGTGCCCCGGCACCGGTCGTGGACAGGGGGGTTCCCGCTCTCACCGAACGGGGCCTGTCCGATCAGGTCACGCGCACCGCGTGGCCCATGGTTGTCGCTCGGGGGTGATCGCCGGTGATGCGGAGGCGTACTGCGCCGCTCGTCGCCTCGGCGCTCTCCTTCCCGAGGACGTAGCTCTTCTCCCATCGCAGAACGGGCCCACGCCCCTTCTGGAGATGTACGTCCGAGAAGGAGGATTCTCATGAAGTCCCAGGTTCGTGGCGGGACCAGATGGAAGCGTTTCGCCGTCGTCATGGTGCCCAGCGTGGCCGCGACGGCAGCGATCGGCGTCGGCCTGGCGCAGGGCGCGCTCGCCGCGTCGTTCGCGATCTCCGGCCAGGAGTTCAAGGTCTCCACCGACAAGCTGGTGGGCACCGAGTTCGTCCAGTACGGCAGTGTCGCCAAGGGCAACAAGCTGGACGGCACGCCGTTCGGCGCCCCGGTCGCGGTCTCCGGCTTCGACACGGCCCACATCACCAACATGTGCCAGTCGGTCGTGACGCCGGTTCCGGGTCTCGGCGACATCACCCTCCGCCTGGAGGCCGGCAACAGCGCCGCCGCCAAGAAGGGTGACACGGACGAGCAGGTCTACGCGAAGGACCTGTACCTCGACGTCTCCTACCTGGAGGCCGACGCCGAGTTCAAGCAGATCGACATCGGCATCGCGGCCGGCTCGCTCAACGCGGGCCCCGACGGCAAGCCGACGGACCGGCAGGGCATCCAGCCCAACACCGAGGCCAACAAGTTCGGCTTCGGCCAGCGCGCCAAGGACGCCACCCTGAGCAACGTCAAGCAGAAGGCGTGGGCCACCACGGCCGCCACCTTCAGGCTTCCCGACCTGAACCTGTCCCTGCACCGGGGCACGGAGAAGGAGTGCTTCAAGGGCTGACCGGTCCCCGGACCGATCCGCCCCGAAGCGGCGGGACCGCCGTGCGCGGTCCCGCCGCCGGGCCCCTCTCTTCTCATCTCCACTTCTCAGCAACACCGCTTCCAGGGAGCTGTTTTCCATGAGCGCCGAGACCCCTGCCTCCCGCGAAGTCCCCAAGGAGAACCGGTTCAAGGTCTGGCGGCAGACCCGGCCCTTCTGGGCGGGACTGTTCACCCTCCTCGGTGGCGTGCCGATCGCCTACCTCCCCTACGGGGACATGCGGCTCGGCAACATCACCCTCGCGATGAAGACGACCGCCGGATCCAGCGCGCTGATCATCGGCACCCTGCTCATCACGCTCGGCCTGATGATGTGGTTCCAGCCCGCCGTACGGGTCTTCGCGGGCGTCGCGACGATCGTCCTCGGACTGGTCTCCATCCCCGTGTCGAACTTCGGCGGTCTCGGCGTCGGATTCCTGCTCTCCCTCATCGGAGGCGGCATGTCCATCGCCTGGGCGCCCGCGCCCCCGGTCGAGGAGGCCGTGGACACGGAGGGCGAAGCCGGGCAGGAGGCCCCCGCGGAGGCCGGGGCCGTACTGACGGCCGGACTCCCGGAGCAGCGCGGACCGGAGCACTACGCGACCGACAAGACGTTCGATGCCAACGGCGGGAGGAACAGTGCGGGGTGACGAGACCCAGCCGGCGCTCGCGAAGGGCGGACCGCGCCACGCGGCCCCACGCAAGACGCTGCTGAACAGGATCCAGGGCCCCGCGGGCAAGGCGATGGCGCTGGCCGCCATGCCGACCGCGGTGTTCGTGGGGATGGGCCTCACGCCCAAGATCGCCCTCGCCGACGACAAGGACGTCCCCTTCGCGCCCGGCCCCTGCGTGACGCGCTCGGACGAGCCGACGCCGGAGGCCACGGAGACGCAGAAGGAGACGCCGAAGCCGACGGCCACCCCCTCGGCGACCGCCACGCCCTCGGCCACTCCCTCCGGGACCCCGTCCGCCACCGCGACGCCGACGCCGACCGCGACCGGACAGACGACCACGCAGCGGAAGCTGACCACCACCACGGCCCCGAAGCCCGCCGCCACCCCGACCCCGACGGCCACACCCACGCCGACGAAGTCGAAGAACCCGCTGGACCCGCTGGGTCTGGGCGACGCGCTGAAGGACGTCTTCGACGGCCTCGCCCCGAAGAAGGCGACCCCCACGCCCACCGCGACGGCCACGCCCACCGCGACGGCGGCGCCGACGACCCCGGCCCCGACCGCCACGGCCGCCGCGCCGAAGCCGACCGCCGACCCGAAGGCCACCACGGCCCCGAAGCCGGCCGTCGACCCGGACGCGGAGAAGAAGAAGGCCGTGATCCGCGAGGCCGCCGAGAAGGCCGGTGCCAAGACCGAGGAACTGCCGGAGAGCGCGAAGGGCCTCGACGCCAAGAAGGACGAGGACATACCCGAGGGCGCCAAGCCCCGCTTCCCGTGCCCCGAGCGCGACGACAAGGCGCTCGCGGCGGCCGAGCTGGAGCCCGGCGT
This sequence comes from Streptomyces sp. NPDC098101, assembly GCF_044760185.1. Taxonomy (NCBI): domain Bacteria; kingdom Bacillati; phylum Actinomycetota; class Actinomycetes; order Kitasatosporales; family Streptomycetaceae; genus Streptomyces; species Streptomyces sp. NPDC098101. Next base: position 1,097,675 of record NZ_JBIWAS010000003.1, read on the forward strand.
CCCGCTGCTCCCGGACGAGCCGTGGCGCCTGGAGAGCACGAAGCTCACGCTGAGCGGTCTGAAGTACCACGGCATCGTCGAGGTGAAGACCTACGGCGGCAAGGTCAAGAAGGTCCTGAAGTTCACCGCGACCGATGTGACCATCAAGGACCTGCACCAGATGACGGACCACTCCGAAGGGCGCACGGCCCACGTCCGTTCGGCCAGGGGCAAGGACTCCACCATCACCGACGGCACGGTCACGATGTACACGGAGGAGCTGAAGGGCAACATCTTCAGCCTCCCCTTCGTCCGGATCACCTTCAGCCCGGAGTCCCCGCCCCCGGTGGACATCCCGTACGTCTGGTTCAGCGACGTGGAGCTCAAGCAGGCCGGCCAGTTCGGCGGCACCCTCAGGGTCCCGGGCCTGCGCAACACGATCGAGCCGAACTGACCCCCGTAACACCCCGGGAGCCGCACCACGCCACGGGCCGCACTCACTTCGTGGGATGCGGCCCGTAGCTCTTGCCAGGCTTGAAAAGATCTTTACTTAATCAAATTGGTGTTCTATTTTCAATGTCACTGAGGTCGACCACCTCGGCGTGCGGGCGTCGGGGGCGGCCGTCGTGCAGTGCTCCTCCGCGCGTCCCGCGCAGGTAGAACCTGTGAGGACCAACCACGCTTATGTCTCGTAAGACCGCTCACCTGTTCCGGAGAGCGGTGATCTGCGCGATCGCCCTGAGCGCCGCACTGGCCGCCTTGTTCACCGTCACGAGACCATCACTCCCGTAAAGTGACCGTACGGACGCGGCTGCGGCCCAGCAGGTCCAGGCCGCTCCCGGACCCGTCATGTTCCCTCTCTTCGGCCGCAAGTCCGGCCGGCTCTACGACTACGAACCCAAGGGGACCACTGCGGGCTTCAAGCCTTTGGTGGATATGGGCGGCGGTTGGCCCGACTTGAAGGCGTGCTTCACCAAGGGCGATGTAGAGGCCTGCCTGTGGACGTTGTTCCCCGAACCTCCCTCCGCGCGTGCCGGCGCCCAAGGTCGCGAGCTTTGTCGCCTTCTCCTCGTCCGCCAACAGCACCCCGAACCACTGCAACTTCGGTAACGCGAGCGGTCTGAAGAAGGAGTACCTGGACTACCTCAAATACCAGTACCGTCAGGACGTGGCCACCGGCGTCGACTACAACTGGGTGCGCAGGCACGATGGGACCGCCCATGCCGCCAACCACTCGATCATCGGTATCGGCCGGGACATCGACAAGCTCGGCAAGTACCTGGACAGCTGGCGCGGCCGGGGCACCCATTACGACAAGCGGCACGGCGTGAACACCAAGGTTGCCTACGGCAAGTCCAAGGGTGTCGTCATCATCATCGAGCCGCACCGCATCCACGCCTACCACCTTCCCGAGGCGGAATTCATGAACGAGAAGCTCTACCTCCCGCTGCCGGACAACTGATGAGGAGGATCGTCGACCTCGTCGCCCTGCCGGCCGGTGGATACCGCGCGGTGTTCACTCCCGATCAGGGGCTGGCGGCCCACGCGGCCCTCAGCGCTCTCGCCCGGGGCCCCTTCACGGACGCCGCGACGAGGGTCCAGACGGGCCTGGAGAAGAAGGAGCTGCGAGAGCTGGCCGGCCGGATGCCGACGGACCCGGGTGATCCCGGTGCCGAAGGGCTGGAGCTGAGCGAGGGGGAACTGCACGCGATCCACACGGCCCTCACCGCCGTCGCCACCCTCTACCTGGTCAACTCCGCCTACTTCGCTCAGGAGCCGTTCCAGATCGAGGTGGGCTATCTCCGGGAACACATGGACGCCTTCGCGCTGGGCCTGACGAAGGCGGTCTCCGAGGCCACCCGTCCGTCCTAGCCGTCGGTTCCGAAGGACCCGCGGGTCGTACTCCCTCCGAGGGGGTACGACCCGCGGTCGCCGGAAGGCGCTTCCCGGCGCGCGGCCGGTCGATCGCGACCGAGCCGGACGAGCGGGAGGGGTTCGAGGTCATCGAGCTACGGGAGGAGCTTCATGGGTGATCCGCTGCATCTGGTGAGGACGCCGCACTTCGACGCGGTCTTCATCCTGGGCGCCGAGGACGACGAGGCCACCGTGGACAACGTCGACGTGATCGTCACGCTCCAGGACGGGACGCGGTACAGCGCCACCTTCCTCACGCTCGGGGCGATCCGGCGATGGATGGAGGGGGAGCGCGAGGAGTACGAGCGCATTCAGTTCCAGTGCCCCGATCTGGTGATCACCCGGGACGCCGGGGTGCCCGCCATGATGCGCGTCCTGGAAATGGCCCACGAACGTGACGACCTGCGGTTCCTGCTGACCATGCTGGAGCCGTCGGTCCTCGACGACGAGGACGACGACTGACCTCAACGCGCGGTGGGCCGCACCCCTTTCCAGGGGTGCGGCCCACCGTCACGTGCGGTCCGACGCAGGCGCGTCAGTCGCGCTCGCCGCCGCCCAGGTGGTGCACCCGGACCATGTTCGTGGTGCCGGGGACGCCGGGGGGCGAGCCGGCCGTGATGACCATGGTGTCGCCCTCGTTGTAGCGCTGGAGCTTGAGCAGCTCGGCGTCCACGAGGTCGACCATCGCGTCGGTGTTGTCCACGTGCGGGACGACGAAGGACTCGACGCCCCAGCTCAGGGTGAGCTGGTTGCGGGTGTTCTCGTCCGTGGTGAAGGCGAGGATCGGCTGCTGGGTCCGGTAGCGCGAGAGGCGGCGGGCCGTGTCGCCGGACTGGGTGAAGGCGACCAGCGCCTTGCCGCCCAGGAAGTCCGCGATCTCGCAGGCCGCGCGGGCGACCGAACCGCCCTGGGTGCGCGGCTTCTTGCCCGGGACCAGGGGCTGGAGGCCCTTGGAGAGCAGCTCCTCCTCGGCCGCCGTGACGATCTTCGACATCGTCTTGACGGTCTCGATCGGGTACGCGCCGACCGAGGACTCGGCCGACAGCATGACCGCGTCGGCGCCGTCCAGGATCGCGTTGGCGACGTCGCTCGCCTCGGCGCGGGTCGGACGCGAGTTGGTGATCATCGACTCCATCATCTGGGTGGCGACGATGACCGGCTTGGCGTTCCGGCGACAGAGCTCCACCAGGCGCTTCTGCACCATCGGGACCTTCTCCAGCGGGTACTCCACGGCGAGGTCGCCGCGGGCCACCATGACCGCGTCGAAGGCCGCGACGACGGCCTCCATGTTCTCCACGGCCTGCGGCTTCTCCACCTTGGCGATGACGGGGACCCGGCGGCCCTCCTCGTCCATCACCTTGTGGACGTCCTTGACGTCGTCGGCGTCCCGGACGAACGACAGGGCGACCATGTCGCAGCCCATCCGCAGGGCGAAGCGCAGGTCGTCGACGTCCTTCTCGGACAGGGCCGGGACGTTCACGGCCGCGCCGGGCAGGTTGATGCCCTTGTGGTCCGAGACGACACCGCCCTCGATGACGATGGTCCTGACCCGGGGGCCCTCGACCTCGACCACCCGCAGCTCGACGTTGCCGTCGTTGATGAGGACCTGGTCGCCCTTGGAGACGTCGCCCGGCAGACCCTTGTAGGTGGTGCCGCAGATCGACTTGTCGCCCGGGACGTCCTCGGTGGTGATGGTGAACTCGTCACCGCGCACCAGCTCGACCGGTCCCTCGGCGAAGGTCTCCAGACGGATCTTGGGGCCCTGGAGGTCGGCGAGGACGCCGACGGCCCGCCCGGTGTCCGCGGCGACCTGCCGGACGCGGTCGTACCGCTCCTGGTGTTCTGCCTGGGAGCCGTGGCTGAAGTTGAATCGGGCCACGTTCATGCCGGCCTCGATGAGAGCCTTCAGCTGCTCATACGAGTCGACGGCGGGGCCCAGCGTGCAGACGATTTTGGAACGGCGCATGAGGCGGATCCTATCGGTTTGTTTCACTGCGGAATATTCCGACTGGCGGAAAGTACAAATGGGCGGGCGGCCGCTCAAGCGATCACTCGTTCGAGCCCTCCGCACCCCGTACGAGCGCGTCCCCCGCCGGCGCGTCCTCCCCGCGCGCACCCCGTACGAGCGCGTAGCTCTGGCGCGCGATCTCCAGCTCCTCGTCCGTCGGCACCACGGCGACCGCCACCCGCGCGTACTCCGGCGAGATGAACCGCGCCTCGTCCGAACGCACCGCGTTCAGCTCCGCGTCCACCGCGAGCCCCAGCTCCTCCAGGCCCGCGATCGCCGCCTGCCGCACCGGCGCCGCGTTCTCCCCGACCCCCGCCGTGAACGCCACCGCGTCCACCCTGCCGAGCACCGCGTAGTACGCGCCGATGTACTTCTTCAGCCGGTGGACGTAGACGTCGAAGGCGAGCGCCGCCCGCTCGTCGCCCTCGTCGACCCGGCGGCGGATCTCCCGCATGTCGTTGTCGCCGCAGAGCCCCACCAGACCGGACCGCTTGTTCAGCAGGACGTCGATCTCGTCCGCCGACATCCCCGCCACCCGCCGGAGGTGGAAGGTGACCGCCGGGTCGATGTCCCCCGAGCGGGTCCCCATGACCAGGCCCTCCAGCGGCGTCAGGCCCATCGAGGTGTCCACGCACCGGCCGCCCCGCACCGCCGAGGCGGACGCCCCGTTCCCCAGGTGCAGCACGATCACGTTCACCTCCTCCGGCTCCTTGCCGAGCAGCCGCGCCGTCTCCCGCGAGACGTACGCGTGCGAGGTGCCGTGGAAGCCGTACCGCCGGATCCGGTGCGCGTCGGCGGTCTCCACGTCGATCGCGTACCGCGCCGCCGACTCCGGCATCGTGGTGTGGAAGGCGGTGTCGAAGACCGCCACCTGCGGCAGGTCGGGCCGCAGCGCCATCGCCGTACGGATGCCCACGAGGTTCGCCGGATTGTGCAGCGGCGCCACCGGGACGAGCCGCTCGATCTCCGCGAGCACCTCGCCGTCGATGACGGTCGGCTCGGTGAACCGCAGCCCGCCGTGCACCACCCGGTGCCCGATCGCCGCCAGTTCGGGGGAGTCCAGGCCCAGGCCGTCCGCCGCCAGCTCCTCGGCGACCGCCTTCAGGGCGGCCGAGTGGTCGGAGATCGGCCCGTTCCGCTCGCGCCTCCCGCCGTCCCCCTCCTGGAGCGGGGTGTGCGCGAGCCGCGAGGTCTCCTCGCCGATCCGCTCCACCAGCCCCTGCGCCAGACGGCTGCCGTCGCGCATGTCGAGCAGCTGGTACTTCAGCGACGACGAACCGGAGTTGAGGACGAGGACGCGGGTGGGGGTGCCGGTGGGCGCGGTCATGCGGGGAGCTCCTGACCCTGGGACTGGATCGCCGTGATGGCGACCGTGTTGACGATGTCGCTGACGAGCGCGCCGCGCGAGAGGTCGTTCACGGGCTTGCGCAGGCCCTGCAGGACCGGGCCGACGGCCACGGCGCCGGCCGAACGCTGCACGGCCTTGTACGTGTTGTTGCCGGTGTTCAGATCGGGGAAGATCAGCACCGACGCCTGCCCCGCCACCTCCGAACCCGGCAGCTTCGTCGCCGCCACCGAGGGCTCCACGGCCGCGTCGTACTGGATGGGCCCCTCGATCCGCAGCTCCGGGTGCGCCTCCCGGACGAGCTTGGTCGCCTCCCGCACCTTGTCGACGTCGGCGCCGGAGCCCGAGGTGCCCGTGGAGTACGAGAGCATCGCGATCCGCGGCTCCACGCCGAACCGGGCCGCGGTGGCCGCCGACTGGACGGCGATGTCCGCGAGCTGCTCGGCGTTCGGGTCCGGGTTGACCGCGCAGTCGCCGTACACGAGCACCTTGTCCGCCAGGCACATGAAGAAGACCGAGGAGACGATCGAGGCGTCCGGCTTCGTCTTGATGATCTCGAAGGCCGGGCGGATCGTCGCGGCCGTGGAGTGCACCGAGCCGGACACCATCCCGTCGGCCAGCCCCTCCTGGACCATCAGGGTGCCGAAGTAGTTCACGTCCGACACCACGTCGTACGCCAGCTCCACGGTGACGCCCTTGTGGGCGCGCAGCGCCGCGTACTTCTCCGCGAACGCGTCCCGCAGCTCCGAGGTGTGCGGGTCGATCAGCTGCGTCTCGCGCAGGTCCACGCTCAGGTCGGCCGCCTTCTTGCGGATGGTCTCCACGTCGCCGAGCAGCGTCAGGTCGCACACGTCCCGGCGCAGCAGCACGTCGGCCGCGCGCAGCACCCGCTCCTCGGTGCCCTCCGGGAGCACCACCCGGCGCCGGTCGGCCCGCGCCTGTTCGAGCAGCTCGTGCTCGAACATCATCGGGGTGACCCGGCCGCTGCGGGCCACCGAGATCCGCTTGAGCAGGTCGGCGGTGTCCACGTGCCGCTCGAACAGGCCGAGCGCGGTCTCCGCCTTGCGCGGGGTCGCCGCGTTCAGCTTGCCCTCCAGGGCGAAGAGTTCGGCGGCGGTCGGGAAGCTGTTCCCGGCGACCGAGACCACCGGGGTGCCGGGCGCGAGCCGGGCCGCCAGGGTCAGGATCTCCTCGCTGGGCCGCTCGTTCAGGGTGAGCACCACCCCGGCGATCGGCGGGGTGCCGGCCGAGTGCGCGGCGAGCGCGCCGACGACCAGGTCGGCCCGGTCCCCGGGGGTGACGACCAGACAGCCGGGCGTCAGGGCGTGCAGGAAGTTCGGCAGCATCGCGCCGCCGAAGACGAAGTCCAGGGCGTCCCGGGCGAGCCCGGCGTCGTCCCCGAGGACGACGGTGGCGCCGAGCGCGTGGGTGATCTGGGCGACCGTCGGCGCGGAGAGGGCCGGCTCGTCCGGCAGGACGTAGCAGGGCACCGGCAGCCGGGCCGCGAGCCGCTCCGCGATGGCCTCCCGGTCCTCGGCCGCCACCCGGTTGACCACCATCGCGAGCACGTCGCAGCCGAGCCCGTCGTACGCCCGGAAGGCGTTGCGCGCCTCGGCCCGCACGGACTCCGCCGACTGGCCCTTGCCGCCGACCACCGGGATGACGGAGGCGCCGAACTCGTTGGCGAGCCGCGCGTTGATCGCCAGCTCGTCGGGGAGCTGGGTGGCGGCGAAGTCGGTGCCGAGGACGAGGACGACCTCGTACTCCCGGGCGACGGCGTGGAAGCGGTCGACCAGCCGGGAGACCAGCTCGTCGGTGCCCCGCTCGGCCTGGAGGGTGGAGGCCTCGTGGTAGTCCATGCCGTAGACCGTCGACGCGTCCTGCGAGAGCCGGTAGCGGGCGCGCAGCAGGTCGAAGAGCCGGTCCGGCCCGTCGTGCACCAGCGGCCGGAAGACCCCCACCCGGTCCACCTGGCGGGTGAGGAGCTCCATGACTCCCAGCTCGACGACCTGGCGGCCGTCACCGCGGTCGATCCCGGTCACGTACACGCTGCGCGTCACGCCGTGGTCTCCTGTCCAGTCCTGCGGAAGGGCCCGGGCGGTGCCCCAGCTCCGCCTTCCCGGCCCGTACGTCCTCACCCGTGTGTGCGACCGGGTGCGTCAATCAAAAGGGCTTGGAAAGCCCCGTTAGGGCGGCATTACCCCCTTGACAATACCCCCGGCGGTGGTTAGGTCGCCCGCCGGACGAAGGGCCCGGAACCCCGGGCCGAAAGGCCCCGGAAAGACCACGGCAGGACCGCCGGAGACCTGCCGCAGACCTGGCGGTCGGGCCGCCGGGAGGGCCGCGGCGGGGCCGCCGACGGGCCCCCGGCAGGGACGCGCGGAACGGCGACGAGCGCGCCCCTCGGGCCCGCCGTGTGAGAATTGCCGTGGCTCACACGGACCGCGACCGAGCAGGAGACACAGCACGATGCGCATCGGAGTTCTCACCGCAGGCGGCGACTGCCCCGGCCTGAACGCAGTGATCCGGTCGGTCGTGCACCGGGCGATGACCGGCCACGGAGACGAGGTCATCGGCTTCGAGGACGGCTTCAAGGGCCTCCTCGACGGCCACTTCCGGCCCCTCGACCTCAACGCGGTCAGCGGCATCCTGGCCCGCGGCGGCACCATCCTCGGCTCGGCCCGCCTGGAGCGGAACCGGCTGCGCGAGGCCGCCGAGTCCGCCGCCGACCTGGCCCACCAGTACGGCATCGACGTCCTCATCCCGATCGGCGGCGAGGGCACCCTGACCGCCGCCCGGATGCTCTCCGACGCGGGGATGCCCGTCGTCGGCGTCCCGAAGACCATCGACAACGACATCTCCTCCACGGACCGCACCTTCGGCTTCGACACCGCCGTCGGCGTCGCCACCGAGGCCATGGACCGGCTCAAGACCACCGCCGAGTCCCACCAGCGCGTGATGGTCGTCGAGGTGATGGGCCGCCACGCCGGCTGGATCGCCCTGGAGTCCGGCATGGCCGGCGGCGCGCACGGCATCTGCCTCCCCGAGCGCCCCTTCGAGGTCGACGACCTCGTCAAGATGGTCGAGGAACGCTTCTCGCGCGGCAAGAAGTTCGCCGTCATCTGCGTCGCCGAGGGCGCGCACCCCGCCGAGGGCTCGATGGAGTACGCCAAGGGCGAGATCGACCAGTTCGGCCACGAGCGCTTCCAGGGCATCGGCACCCAGCTCGCCGTCGAGCTGGAGCGGCGCCTCGGCAAGGAGGCCCGCCCGGTCATCCTCGGCCACGTCCAGCGCGGCGGCACCCCGACCGCGTACGACCGGGTGCTCGCCACCCGCTTCGGCTGGCACGCGGTGGAGGCGGCGCACCGCGGCGACTTCGGCCGGATGACGGCGCTGCGCGGCACGAACATCGAGATGGTGCCGCTCGCGGAGGCCGTGACCCAGCTCAAGAGGGTCCCGGCGGACCGGATGCGCGAGGCGGAGTCGGTCTTCTGAGCCTCCGGGCCTCCACGGCCCCGACCGTCCCCCCGTGGACGGTCGGGGCCGTTTCCGCGCACCGGCATCCCCCCGGAAATGCCGGAATCCACTCTTGAGCCGGAGCCCGGGATCAACAAGGCTTGGGGCCTGTCCCGGACATGTCCCAGCCCTGTCCGCCGGTCCGGGAGAAGGGGGAGGCGAGGATGACGCCGGGGGAGCACGCCCCTGACCCGAGGGGCGTACGGAGCCCCGCCGAGTTCCTCGCGCGCCTCCAGGCGCTCAAGGACTGGTCCGGCCTGACGTACCGCGAGCTCTCGGCACGGGCGGAGGCGCGCGGGGACGTCCTGCCCCGCTCCACCGTGGCGAACATGCTGTCCCGCACGACCCTGCCCCGCGAGGAACTCCTGACGGCCTTCGTCCGCGCGTGCGGCACGGGCCCGGCCGGGCTGGAACGCTGGCGGACGGCCCGGAGGGAACTCACGGAGCGCCGGGGGTACGGGGCGGAGGACCCGGATCTTCCGGCCCGGGACCCGGACCTCTCGGCCCCGGACCCGGAGGGGACGCCCCCGGAGGCCCTGGCCCCTGCCCCGGCCCCGGAGGAGACCGGCCCGGCGCGCGAGAAGCCGCCCGCCCCCAAGGAGCCGCCCGCCCCCGGGGGACCGCACGGACCCGAGGAACCGCCCGCCCCCGAGGCCGCCCCCGGCGCCCCGCCCGTCTGGCCCGGTGCCCCCGCCGGCGAGCCCCCGGCCCCCGGCGCCGGGAGCCGGTTCCGAATACGCCGCCTCCTCGTCCCGGCGGTCGCGGTCGCCGCCCTGGTGTTCGCCGGGGTCAGCGTCGTCGCCTTCCTGCGGGACGGGCACACCGGACATCCGCCCCGCACCCCCACCGCGCCCGCCGCCGGCGACGTCCGCATCCGGGTGGTCGGCACCGACCTCTGCCTCGGCGAGCGGCGCGGCACCCGGACCGGCCAGATCTACCAGGCGCCGTGCGCCGCCGCGGGCGTCCCGCTGTACGCGCTCGCGGAGGCGGGCGGCGGCCGGTGGCGGATCGCCTCCGACCACCCCGACTACGGCGCCGGCTGCTCGGGCGTGCCCTCCGGCGGGCGGGTGCCCGGCGTGCCGTACGAGGACTCCGAGTGCGGCGACCCCACCCGGGTCGAGGAGTTCTCCCTGGAGCCGTACGGTACCCCCGTCAGGGGGTACCGGATCGTCCCGGCCGGCTCCGCGCCCCCCGGCGGCTGCGTCACCGTCGTCGGCGACCGCGCCGCCGCCTGGTCCCGCCTCGCCCTGGCCCCCTGCGCACCGGACGCCGAGGGCCAGCTCTTCGACTTCGACCGCCGGGACTAGACGGCGGCCGGCGGCTCCACCAGACGGGTCCTCAGGGCCGTCACCACGGCCGGGTCCAGACCGACGTGGCCGGTGGCGTACGCCTCCACCGATCCGTACCGCGTCCGCAGGTCCGCGAGGAACAGGCGGATGATCTCGGCGGGCGCGCGGCCGTAGCCCGGCCAGCGGAGTTCGCGGCCCGGGTGGGACGCGTGCCAGTCGGCGACCAGGCGTTCCGTGGCCAGCTCGGTGAGGGCGAAGTCCGCGAGGATCTCCTCGTCGGGGACCTCCAGGAGCGCGAGGAGCACCGCCGCGAGCAGTCCCGTACGGTCCTTCCCCGAGGCGCAGTGGAAGACGAGCGGCCCGTCGGCGGCGGCGATGACCTCCAGGGCCGTACGGAGTTCCACGGCCCCGTCCTCGGCGACCTCGGCGAACCGGTCGGCGAGGTACCGCCACGGGTCGAGGGCGGGGTCGATCTCCGCCTGGTCGTAGGGGCGGTGCTCGACGGAGAGGTTGTGCCAGGCGACGCCGTCGGTCTCCGGCAGGCGGCCCTTGGCCGCGATCTCCCACGGGTAGCGCAGGTCGATCACCGTGGTCACGCCCAGCTCCCGGAAGCGTTCCAGGTCGGCGGGGCCGGCGTCCGCGAGCTTGCCGAGGGAGTCGGAGCGGTAGAGGGTCTCCCACCGCACGGTTCCGCCGCCGGAGGTCCGACAGCCGCCCAGGTCACGGAAGTTGTGGAGTCGCTCGAAAGGTATGTGTCGTCTCACGGAGCCAATCTACGGCGTCAATCTACGGTGCCGGTCAGGGACTTCGGCGTACGGCCCGGGGTCACGTGCCGGTGTACGTCCAGAAGTGGCCGATGACGTCGTCCAGATACGCGCGCCCCGCGTCGCCGGAGCCCCCCGACGCGCCCCAGCTGCTGGTCGCCGCCATCCGGGCGTGGTAGTCCGCGTGCAGCCGCTGGAGCGCGGCCTCCACGGTCCGCCGGGGCAGCGGCACCGTCCGCGCCACCGGCTTCACGTACGCCTGCCAGCGGGTGGTGGCCGCGTCGCGCAGCAGCTCGGCGAGGCGCTCGTCGCCGCCGGTCGCGGTGATCAGGGCGCGCGGGCCGAGGCCGAGGGCCTCCGCGAGGGCGGCCGTCTGGCGTTCGGTGCCGCGCCAGCGCCCCTCCTCCTCCATCCGCCGGTACTCCCGGGCCGTGACCCCCACCCGGCGCGCCAGCTCCTCGGGGGCGATCCCGCGCGCCACCCGGTGCTCGCGCAGGGTGGAGGCGGTGGCGATCAGCTCGGCGGGGGAGCACCACAGGACGCCCGCGAGGGCGGTGAGCTCCTGCTCGGTGGGGACCGCCCGGCCGCGCTCCCAGGCGAGGACGGTCTCGGGGGTGGCGAGGACGCCGTACTGCGCCCGCAGGCCGTAGGCGACGTGGTCGTGGGCCATGCCGAGCCCTTCCCGCAGGCGGCGCGCGGCCGGGGCGTCGAAGGGTGGGGAAGGAGGGTGCACGCGGACACCGTAGGTGCGGAGGGTGACGGCTGGATACGGTGCGTTCGCCCAAGGCGCGAGGTTCGTAGGAACGTGGGAACCGCCCGGTAACGGCGTTCCGCCCGTTCAGTGGCTCCGTACGGGGCCGTCCAGCCAGCGGTACTGGAGCTCGGGTCGTCCGATCTGCCCGTACTGGGGCGCCCGTACGGCCCGGCCCTCGGTCACGAGGTGTTCCAGGTAGCGGCGCGCGGTGATCCGGGAGATCCCGACGGCCGCCCCCGCCTCGGCGGCGGTGAGCCCCTCCGGGGCGGCCCGGAGGGTACGGGTGACGGCCTCCAGGGTCGGGGCGCTCAGGCCCTTGGGGAGCGCGGCGGGGTGCGGGGCCCGCAGGGCGGCGAGCGCCCGGTCCACCTCGTCCTGCCCGGAGGCCTCCCCGGCGGCCGCCCGGAACTCGGCGTACCGCACGAGCCGGTCCCTGAGGGTCGCGAAGGCGAAGGGCTTGAGCACGTACTGGACGACCCCGAGGGAGACGCCCTCCCGCACGACCGCCAGGTCCCGGGCGGAGGTCACCGCGATGACGTCGGCGGTGTGCCCGGCGGCGCGCAGCGCCCGCAGGAGCTGGAGGCCGTGGCCGTCCGGCAGGTACAGGTCGAGCAGGATCAGATCGACCGGCGTCCGGTCGAGCACCCGCACGGCGGCGGCCCGCGAGTGCGCGACCCCCACGACGACGAAGCCCTCGACGCGCCCGGCGTAGAGCGCGTGCGCGTCGGCGGCCACGGGGTCGTCCTCGACGACCAGCACCCGAAGAGGAACGGCACTCACGGGGCCACCTCCGCGCCGGGGGCGCCTTTCGTATCGGGGGCGCCGCTCGCACCGGAGACGCGCTTCGCGTCGGGGGTGCCCTGTGCGCCGGGGGTGCCGCTTGCACGGGAGACGCCCTGTGCACCGGGGGTGCCGCCCGCGCCGGAGACGCCCTGCGCGCCGGGGGCGCCGTCCGCGCCGGAGACGCTCTGCGCGCCGGGGGTGCCGCTTGCACGGGAGACGCCCTGTGCACCGGGGGTGCCGCCCGCGCCGGAGACGCCACCCGCGCCGGAGACGCCCTGTGCACTGGGGGTGCCGTCCGCGCCGGAAACGCCGTCCCCGCCGGAAACGCCGTCCCCGCCGGAGACGCCGCCCGCACCGGAGACGTCCCTCGCGTCAGAGGCGCCCCCCGCTCCGGGGCTGCCCTCCGCTCCGGCGGCATCGCCCCTGCGGGGCGGCCCCCCGGCTCTCCGAGGCACCGGCACCGGCACCGGCACGGCCTCCCGCACTGCCACGGCCTCCGGTGCCGCCCCGTCTCCCCGCACCGCCATCTCCTCCCGTACCGCCGCCTCCCCCCGTACCGCCCCCGCTCCCCGTCGCAACGGCAGCCGTACCGTGAATTCCGCCCCGCCCTCCGCCCCGTCCGCGAGGGTCAGCGTGCCCGAGGCGCGGGAGACCGCCTGGCGGACCAGAGCCAGGCCGAGGCCGCGGCCCGGGCCCCGGGTGGACCAGCCGCGGCCGAGGACCGCGTCCCGGTCGGCCGGGCGGACGCCGGGGCCGCTGTCCGAGACCCGGATCAGCAGCTCGCCGTCCCCCGCGCGGGCCGCGACCGTGACCGTCACGCGCGCGTGCGGGGTCCCGCCCGCCGCCTCCACGGCGTTGTCGATCAGGTTGCCGAGGATCGTCACCAGGTCCCGCGCGGGCAGCGCCTCCGGCACCCGGCCGTCGTCGATGCGGCTGTCCTCGCCGAGGACCAGCTCCACGCCCCGCTCGTTGGCCTGCGCCGCCTTGCCGAGCAGCAGCGCCGCGAGGACGGGTTCGCCGACCGCGTCCACGACCCGGTCGGTGAGCGCCTGGGCCAGCTCCAGTTCCGCCGTCGCGAACTCCACCGCCTCCGCCACCCGGCCCAGCTCGATGAGCGAGACGACCGTGTGCAGCCGGTTCGCCGCCTCGTGCGCCTGGGAGCGCAGCGCCTCCGTGAAGCCCCGCTCGGAGTCCAGCTCGCCCGACAGGGCCTGGAGCTCCGTGCGGTCCCGCAGCGTCACGACGGTCCCGCGCCGCTCCCCGCCCACCACCGGGCGGGTGTTCACGACGAGGACCCGGTCGTCCGTCAGGTGCGTCTCGTCCACGCGCGGCTCCGAGGACAGCAGCGCGCCGGTCAGCGGCGCGGGCAGCCCGAGGTCCGCCGCCGGACGCCCCACGACCCCCTCGTCCAGGCCGAGCAGCTCCCGCGCCCCGTCGTTGATCAGGGCGATCCGCCGCCGCCCGTCGAGCATCACGAGCCCCTCCCGCACGGCGTGCAGCGCGGCCTCGTGGTAGTCGTGCATCCGGCTCAGCTCGGCGGCGTTCATGCCGTGGGTGTGGCGGCGCAGCCGCGCGTTCACCACGTACGTCCCCGCCCCGCCGAGCGCGAGCGCCGCGCCCGCCATGCCGAGCAGGGCGGTCACCTGCTCCCGCACCTGCGCGCTGATCCGCTCGATCGTGATGCCCGCGCTGACCAGCGCGACGACCCGCCCGTCGGCGTCGAAGACGGGCGCGATCGTCCGCACGGAGGGGCCGAGGACCCCCAGGTGGGTCTCGGAGTGGACCTGCCCCCGCCGCGCCTCCTCGATGTGGCCGAGGTACGTGCGGCCGATCTGGTCCGGCTCCGGATGCGTCCAGCGGGTGCCGTCCGGCGCCATGATCACCACGAAGGCGACGTCCGCGTGGCGCCGCAGCGCCTCCGCGTACGGCTGGAGCGCCGCCGACGGATCGGCCGAGCGGACAGCCGCGGCCACGGACGGGGAGTCGGCGACGGCCGCGGCGGTGGCCGTGGACTGGCGCCGCGCGGTCTCCTCGGCCTGCTCCCGGTCCGTGAGGTACGCGAAGACCGCGCACCCCGCCACGACGACGGCCACGAGCACGACCTGCATCGCGAAGAGCTGGCCGGCCAGGCTGCGGGGGCGGGGGAGGCGGAGGCACATGCGGGTAAGTGTGCACGTCCGGGGCCGCGCGGCGGCGTCCCGGCCCCGCCCGGTTCCGCGCCCCCGTCGTTTCGGCCGTGAACGAAACGTACGCAACCGTGACCCGGGTCACAGGCTGGTGGATAGTCGCGGAGGTCCACCGGGACGCGGACGCCCGGAGGACACCCACCAGCACGAGGAGGACCGCCGTGGCCGCACGCCGGGACCGTACCCACTATCTGTACCTGGCCGTCATCGGCGCCGTACTGCTCGGCATCGCGGTCGGCTTCCTGGCGCCGGGCTTCGCCGTCGAGCTGAAGCCGCTCGGCACCGGCTTCGTCAACCTGATCAAGATGATGATCTCCCCGATCATCTTCTGCACGATCGTGCTCGGCGTCGGCTCGGTGCGGAAGGCCGCGAAGGTCGGGGCCGTCGGCGGCCTCGCCCTCGGCTACTTCCTGCTCATGTCGACCGTGGCGCTCGCGATCGGCCTGCTCGTCGGCAACCTCCTGGAGCCCGGCTCCGGACTGCACCTCACCAAGGAGCTGGCCGAGGCCGGAGCCAAGCAGGCGGAGGGCGCGAGCGAGTCCACGCCGGACTTCCTCCTCGGGATCATCCCCACCACCCTCGTCTCCGCCTTCACCGAGGGCGAGGTCCTCCAGACCCTCCTGGTCGCCCTCCTGGCGGGCTTCGCGCTCCAGGCGATGGGCGCGGCCGGGGAGCCGGTCCTGCGCGGGATCGGGCACATCCAGCGGCTCGTCTTCCGCATCCTCGCCATGATCATGTGGGCGGCCCCGGTCGGCGCGTTCGGCGCGATCGCGGCCGTCGTCGGCGCGACCGGCGTGGACGCGCTGAAGTCCCTCGCCGTCATCATGATCGGCTTCTACCTGACCTGCGGACTCTTCGTCTTCGTCGTGCTCGGCGCGCTCCTGCGCCTGGTCGCCGGGATCAACATCTGGACCCTCCTGAAGTACCTGGGCCGCGAGTTCCTGCTGATCCTCTCCACCTCCTCCTCCGAGTCGGCGCTGCCGCGCCTCATCGCGAAGATGGAGCACCTGGGCGTCTCCAAGCCGGTCGTCGGCATCACCGTGCCGACCGGCTACTCCTTCAACCTCGACGGCACCGCGATCTACCTCACGATGGCCTCGCTCTTCGTCGCCGAGGCGATGGGCGACCCGCTGTCGCTCGGCGAGCAGGTCTCCCTCCTCGTCTTCATGATCATCGCGTCGAAGGGGGCGGCGGGCGTCACCGGCGCGGGCCTCGCCACCCTGGCGGGCGGCCTCCAGTCGCACCGGCCCGAACTGGTCGACGGGGTGGGCCTGATCGTCGGCATCGACCGCTTCATGAGCGAGGCGCGCGCCCTCACCAACTTCGCGGGCAACGCCGTCGCCACCGTCCTCGTCGGCACCTGGACCAAGGAGATCGACAAGGCGCGGGTGACCGAGGTCCTCGCCGGCCGCGTCCCCTTCGACGAGCAGACCCTCGTCGACGACCACGCCCCGACCCCGGTCCCGGACCAGCGGGCGGACGGGGAGGGCGAGAAGACCCCCGCGACGGTCTGACCGGCCTCCGTCCTCTCCCCGCTCCCGCGAAGAACCTCCGGGTCCCGGGCCTTGAGCCGGATCCGGGCCCCGGACACGGGAAGTCCCCGGCCGCCACGCGCGACCGGGGACTTCCCGTTCACCCCCGTACCGCCGCCAGCTCCGCCAGCTCCTCCTCCGTCAGGACGAGCCCGGCCGCGGCCGCCGAGTCCCGGGCCGTCTCCGGACGGCTCGCCCCCGGGATCGGCAGGACGGTCTCCGAGAGCGACAGCAGCCAGGCGAGCGCCACCCGCTGCGGGCCGACCCCGCGCGCCCGCGCCACCCGGTGGAACGCCCCGAACTCCGGGTCCTCCGCCAGGGCGGACGCCCCGTCCAGGGAGCTGCGCGAGATCCCGCCCAGCGGGCTCCACGGCAGGAAGGCGAGACCGAGCTCCGCGCAGAGCCGCAGCTCCGCCTCCCCGTCCCGGACGGCGGGCGAGTACCGGTTCTGCACGGAGACCAGCCGGTCGCCCAGGACCTCCCGGGCCAGCAGGATCTGCCCGGTGTCCACGTTCGACACCCCGGCGAGCCGGACCGTGCCCGCGTCCAGCAACTCCCGCACCGCGCCGAGCGATTCGGCGTACGGGACGGCCGGGTCCGGCTTGTGCAGCTGGTACAGGCCGATCGCGTCGCCCCCGAGCCGCCGGGCCGAGGCCTCCGCCGCCCGCCGCAGGTGCCCGGGCCGCCCGTCCACGGTCCAGCCGCCGCCGGCCGTCCGCCCCCGCCCGCCCTTCGTCGCCACGAGCACCCCGTCCGTACGGCCCCCGTACGAGGCCAGGGCCCGGGCCACGAGCAGTTCGCCCTCGCCGGGCTCGCCGCCGGGCGGGTGGTAGGAGTCGGCGGTGTCGAGCAGGGTCACGCCCGCGTCCAGGGCCGCGTGCACCGTGGCCACGGCCCGCGCCCCGTCGGGCCGCCCCTCGATGGAGAGCGGCATCGTGCCGAGGCCGACGGCCCCGACCCGTACGTTCCCCAGCGTCCGGAAGCGCGTCACCGCGCCGCCCCGACCGCGTCGGAGACGGCCCGCGCGAGCCACTCCGAGGAGTGCGAGAAGGAGTAACCCAGCTCCGTGGCCCGCGTGTTGTCCATTCCGTAGGAGCGGGCGAAGGAGAACGGCGAGACCTCCCCGGCCTCCACCTCCCGGAACACCGTCCGGCCGCCCACCTGCCGCTCGATCTCCGCGCAGAGGTCGGCCGTGCGCAGCGGGCCGTGGGAATGCGCGTTCACCGGCCCGGTGAAGTCCGCCTCCACCGCCCAGGCGAGGAACGCGGCGATCTCCTCCACGTACACGTAGGTCGCCGGGCGGTTCACCGCCGGCACCGCGATCGGCTCGCCGTCCCGGACGCGCCGCACGTAGTGGTCGAGCCGGCCGGTGAAGTCGTCGCCGCCGCCGAGGACGTGCGCCACCCGCACCGAGGCCCACGCGAACGGCGCCCCCGCCGCGAACACCGCCTCGGCCTGCCGCTTGCCCTCCCCGTAGTGCGCGTCGCGGAACTCCGGGTCGTCCCAGGGCGCGCCGGTGTCGACGGCGACCGACGCCAGGTCGAGGGCGCTCTCCGGGACCGGCTCGGCCGAGTCCTCGTCCCCGTACACCTCCACCGTCGACGTCATCACGTAGCGCCGGACGCGCCTCGTGAAGACCCGCCGGGCGATCTCCGCCTGGCGCGGGGTGTAGCAGACCTGGTCGAGGACGACGTCGAAGGAGCGGCCCGCGAGCACGGATTCCAGAGCGGCCTCGTCGTCGCGGTCGGCCACGAGGTGCCCCGTTCCGTCCGGAACTCCGGAGGAACCCCGGTTGAGCACGGTGACGCGATGCCCGGATTCCCGCAGGAGCGCGATGACCCGCTTGCCGAAATAGCGGCTCCCGCCGATGACCAGAACGTCCATGAATTCCCACTCCCTTTTCTCCGGGGACAAGTGTTACGGTCGGCGTCCGCCGTCTGAAGGGGGAGACATGGGCGTTCCGGCCCTCGCGCCGAAGGAACCACGGCGTTCGAGAGGAATCGCCGACGAAACCCCGGCGGCCCCTCACGCGGCTTTCGATCCGGTCGACCGGCAGATCCTGGACCTGCTCCAGACCGACGGCCGGATCAAGCTGAGCGAACTCGGCCGCCGCGTCCGGCTCAGCCCGGCGGCCGTCACCGAACGGGTCCGCCGCCTGGAGGCGAGCGGCGCGGTCACCGGCTACGGGGCCCGGGTCTCCCCGGCCCGCCTCGGCTACGGCCTCCAGGCCTTCATCCGGGTCAATCCGCACGGCGGCTACACCCTCAAGCACCCCCGCACCCTCGAACTGACCGCCCGCCCCGAGGTCCTGGAGGTCCACCACGTGGTGGGCGAGGACTGCTGGATCCTCAAGGTCGCCGTCACCGACACCGTCCACCTCGAAGACGTCCTGGAGCAGACCTCGACGCTCGGCCGGACCACCACCTCGATCGTGCTGTCCTCCCCGGTGGAGGGGAAACCGCTGCTGCCGCCGACCGGAAGGCGCCCTTGACGCCCGTCGGGGCGCGCGGCTGGAATGGGGGGACTCACGTCGCGTGCCGGTCCGCGCTCGAAAGCGGAGGCATGGAGGCAAGAGGGCATTAGGGACGGCTTTGCCCCTCCACTTCAACACCGAGATCATCGACGAGTTCCGTACCAACGCCGGACGCCTCGGCGGCCCCTTCGAGGGCTGGACGCTCCTCCTTCTCACCACCACCGGCGCCAGGTACGGAAAAGAACACACGACCCCGCTCGGCTTCGTGGAAGACCACGACCGACTGCTCGTCGTCGGCTCGGCCGGCGGCTCCGACCGGCACCCCGACTGGTACCGCAACCTCCTCGTGAACCCCACGGTCACCGTGGAACTCGGCACGGAGACCTGGCGGGCCACCGCCGTCGCCGCCTCCGGTGCCGAACGCGACGAACTCTTCGCGAAGGTCGTCGCGGCGGCCCCCGGCTACGCCGACTACCAGAAGGCGACCGACCGCGTCCTCCCGGTCGTCGTCCTCCACCGCCTCCCGGAGGAGACGTACACCCCGCCGGACCGGCTCGACGCCCTCGCCGACGAACTGGTCGCGATCCACGACGGGCTGCGCGCCGACCTCGCCGCGCTGAGCGACGGCCTGGGCACCCGCACGGCCCCCGGCCTCACCGTGGAACTGCGACGGCGCTGCGTCACCTTCTGCTCCGCCCTGGCCGTCCACCACGGCGGCGAGGACGCCGGCCTCTTCCCGTACCTCGCCCGGGAGTACCCGGAGAAGGCCGCCGTCTTCGAGCGGCTGCGCACCGAGCACGACACGGTCGCCCGCGTCCTCGACGAGCTGCGGACCCTGCTCGCCCGGGTCGACGAGACCGGGCCGGCCGAGCTGCGCGGCAAGTTCGAGCGGCTCCGGGGCGAGCTGGAGACCCACTTCGCCCACGAGGAGGCCGAGGTCGTCCCGCTGCTGAAGGCAGCCGCCTGACCTCCTCCCGCACGCACGCCCTTGCCCTGACGCCGACGTCAAGGCCTACCGTCGGGGACATGCGCATCGGAGAGCTGGCCGAGCGGGCCGGGACCACCCCGCGGACCCTGCGGTACTACGAGTCCCGGGGGCTCCTGACCGCCCGGCGTACGGACCGGGGGCACCGCACGTACGACGAGGACGACCTGCGGCTCCTCCAGCAGATCAGGACCCTCCAGGACTTCGGGTTCGAGCTGGAGGAGACGCGGCCGTTCGTCGACTGCCTGCGCGCGGGGCACCCGGCGGGGGACGCGTGCCCCGCGTCGATCGCCGTCTACCGGCGGAAGCTCGCCGAGCTGGACGGCCTGATCGAACAGCTCCGGGCGGTACGCGCCCAGGTGGGCGCCCAGCTCCTCCGGGCCGAGGCGGAACTGCCGCACGGCCCGGAGCCCCGGTGCGAACTGGCCCTGGAGACGGAGGAGTGACGGACATGACGACGAACACGACGAACACGCCGGGCGTGACCGAGGTGACGGACGCGGACTTCGCCACGGAGGTACTGGGCTCCGGACCGCCGGTCCTGGTGAAGTTCACCGCCGAGTGGTGCGGGCCGTGCCGGCAGATGAAGCCGGTGCTCGGCGCGCTCGCCGAGGAGGAGGCCGGACGCCTCCGGATCGTGGAGATCGACGTGGACCGCAACCCGGGGACCACGGTGCGGTACGGGGTCCTCGCCACCCCGACCCTCATGGTCTTCCGGGCCGGCGAACCCGTGAAGTCCCTGGTGGGCGCCCGCCCGAAGCGCCGCCTCCGGGAGGAACTGGAGGACGTCCTCGGCTCCTGAGCGGCGAAGGCCCCGGTGCCCCGTGCCAGACTCGGCCGCATGAACCATGATCACGACCCGACCGGCCCGACAGATCCGACCGGCCCGACAGACCTGACCGGCCTGACCGTCGGCGACCGCGACCCCGAGCTGGCGAAGCTCCTCGACCGGGGGCTCGACGCGTACAACTTCGCGGCCACGGGGACCGGCCCCAAGGACCAGAGCGAGTTCTCGGTGAAGGCCGTCGATCCGGCGACCGGCGAGGTCGTCGGCGGGATCACCGCCTGGACCTGGGCCGGACTGCTCGGCATCGACATGCTCTGGGTCCACGAGGAGCACCGCCGCGACGGCTGGGGCGGCAGGCTCCTGCGGGCCGCCGAGGAGGAGGCCCGCCGCCGCGGCTGCGACCGGGCCACGGTCTCCTCCTTCACCTTCCAGGCCCCGGACTTCTACCGCCGGCACGGCTACGTGGAGACCGGCCGCACCCTCGGCATCCCGGGCGGCGCCGAGGACGTCCACTTCCACAAGGTCCTGACCCACAAGAATCCGGCCGGGGACCCCGCGGGCGAAGAACGGAAAAACCCCGACCGGAATTGACAGTCGGGGTGTTGCGGAGCGTATATTGGTGGATTCCGTGCCTGCACAGCAAAAAGGCGCACCCAAGTGCGCCTGCAAGTCACGGTGAAGCTCAATAAACGTACTGTATCGCGCCGGGAGTCGAATTGTCAACCGAGGAATTTCGGAACGAACAACAATTCATCACCGATCTCTACACACGACTCGACGACCTGAGGGACCAGGCCGAGGCCGCCGTCGACCGCGCCCTGCGCACCCCCGGCACCGGCGGCAACCAGGGACGGCTCGAACGGGACGTGATGGTCGCCGAGCAGTCCGGGCTGCTCGCCGCGCTCAACGCGGGGGAGAGCGGCCTCTGCTTCGGCCGGCTCGTCTTCCGCGACGGGCGCGACCACCACATCGGCCGGCTCGGCATCCGCGAGGACGACCCGAACCGCACCCCCCTCGTCGTCGACTGGCGCGCCGAGGTCGCCCGCCCCTTCTACCTCGCCACCGGGTACGAGCCGATGGGCCTCTCCCGCCGGCGCCACATCGGCACCACCGGCCGCACGGTCACCAGCCTCCACGACGAGGTCCTCGACCTCGCCGACGCCACCCGCACCGGCCACGAGAGCCGGGACGCCGACGAGGTGCTGCTCGCCTCGCTCGACGCCGCCCGCACCGGCCGGATGCACGACATCGTGCAGACCATCCAGGCCGAGCAGGACGCCATCATCCGCTCCCCGCACCGCGGCGTCCTCGTCGTCGAGGGCGGCCCCGGCACCGGCAAGACCGCCGTCGCCCTGCACCGCGCCGCGTACCTCCTCTACGCCCACCGCGAGCAGCTCGCCCGCCGGGCCGTCCTCATCGTCGGCCCCAACCCCGCCTTCCTCGGCTACATCGGCAACGTGCTGCCCTCCCTCGGCGAGACCGGCGTCCTCCTCGCCACCCCCGCCGAGCTCTTCCCCGGCGTCCGCGCCACCGGCACCGACACCCCCCGCGCCGCCGCCGTCAAGGGCTCCGCCGCCATGGCCGGCGCCCTCGCCGCCGCCGTCCGCGACCGCCAGCGGGTCCCCGAGCGCGGCGAGCCGCTGGTCGTCCCGCACGAGGACGGCGACCTGGTCGTCGACTGGGACATGGCCCTGGAGGCCCGCCACAAGGCCCGCGAGACCGCCCTCCCGCACAACCTCGCCCGCCCCTACTTCGTCTTCCGGATCCTCGACGCCCTCGCCGGGCAGCTCGCCGACCGCATCGGCGCCGACCCCTACGGCGGCCCCAACTTCCTCGGCCCCGACGACATCGCCCTGCTCGCCAAGGGCATCGCCGCCAACCCCGAGGTGTACGCGGCCCTCGACACCCTCTGGCCCGCCCTCACCCCGCAGGAGTTCCTCGCGGACTACCTCACCGAGCCGACCCACCTGCCCGACGCCGACGCCGCCGCGATCCGGCGCGGGGACGGCGCGTGGACCCCCGCCGACGTGCCCCTGCTCGACGAGGCCGCCGAGCTGCTCGGCGAGGACGACTCGGCCCTCCGGGCCGCCGAGGAGGCCGAGCGGCAGAAGCGGATCCAGTACGCGCAGGGCGTCCTCGACGTCTCCTACGCCTCCCGCACCTACGAGTTCGAGGACAAGGAGGAGCAGGACAAGGACGCCTCCGAGGTCCTCTCCGCGCACGACATCATCGACGCCGAGCGGTTCGCGGAGCGCCACGAGGAGGCCGACCACCGCACCGCCGCCGAGCGGGCCGCCGCCGACCGCACCTGGGCCTTCGGGCACATCATCGTGGACGAGGCCCAGGAGCTCTCCGCGATGGCCTGGCGGCTCCTCATGCGCCGCAGCCCCACCCGCTCCATGACCCTGGTCGGGGACCCCGCCCAGACCGGCGACCCGGCCGGCGTCGGCGCCTGGCGGGACATCCTCGGCCCGTACGTGGAGGACCGCTGGGAGCTGGTCCGGCTCGGCGTCAACTACCGCACCCCCGCCGAGATCATGGCCGTCGCCGCCGGCGTGCGGCGCGAGACCGACCCCGGCTTCGAACCGCCGAGCTCGGTCCGCTCCACCGGCGTCGAGCCCTGGGACCGCACGGCCGGGGACCCGGTGAAGGAGACCGCCGACGCGGTCGCCGCCGAGCGGCGCCCCGACGGGCGGCTCGCCGTGATCGCCCCGCCGGAGCTGCACCCGGCCCTGGCCGCCGCCCTCCCGGACGCCGACCACGGCCCGGCCCCCGACCTCACCCGGCCGGTGGTCCTCCTCGACCCCCGGCAGGCCAAGGGCCTGGAGTTCGACACGGTCCTCGTCGTCGACCCGGACGGCATCCGGGCCGGCGCCCCGCACGGCGTGAACGACCTGTACGTGGCGCTGACCCGGGCCACCCAGCGCCTCGGCGTGATCAGGCCCGCGTGATCACGCCCGCCGTGCCCTTCAAGCCGGCCTGAGCCACACCGTCGCCAGCGGCGGCAGCGTCATCCGCACGCTCGACTCCCGACCGTGCCACGGCACCGACTCGGTCTTCACCGGGTCGGTGCCGACCACGTCCGAGCCCCCGTACCGGCCCGCGTCCGTGTTCAGCACCTCCGTCCAGGCCGCGAAGGTGTCCGGCACCCCGAGCCGGTAGTCCTGCCGCACCACCGGCGAGAAGTTCGACACGGCGAGCAGCGGCGAGCCGAAGCCGTCGAAGCGCAGGAACGCGAAGACGTTGTCGTCGGCCGCGTCCCCGACCACCCACTCGAACCCCTCGGGCGAGGTGTCCCGCTCCCACAGCGACGGCGTCGCCGTGTACACCGTGTTCAGGTCGCGGACCAGGTCCCGCACGCCCCGGTGGTCGGCCGCCGCCCCGTACGCCGGGTCGAGCAGCCACCAGTCCGGGCCGTGGTCCGCCGACCACTCCCCGCCCTGCGCGAACTCCTGTCCCATGTACAGGAGTTGCTTGCCCGGGTGGGCCCACATGAAGCCCAGGTAGGCACGGTGGTTGGCCCGCTGCTGCCACCAGTCGCCCGGCATCTTCGACACCAGCGACCGCTTGCCGTGCACCACCTCGTCGTGCGAGATCGGCAGGATGTAATTCTCGCTGTACGCGTACACCATCGAGAACGTCATCTCGTTGTGGTGGTACTTCCGGTGCACCGGCTCCTTCTGCACGTACTCCAGGGAGTCGTGCATCCAGCCCATGTTCCACTTCATGCCGAAGCCCAGGCCGCCGAAGCCGCCCGGACCCACCTGGTCCGTCGCCCGCGTCACCCCGTCCCAGGCCGTGGACTCCTCCGCGAAGGTCACGATCCCCGGGCAGCGCCGGTACACGGTCGCGTTCATCTCCTGGAGGAACGCCACCGCGTCCGGGTTCTCCCGGCCGCCGAACTCGTTCGGCACCCACTCGCCGTGCTCGCGCGAGTAGTCCAGGTAGAGCATCGAGGCGACCGCGTCCACCCGCAGGCCGTCGATGTGGAACTCCTGGCACCAGTACACGGCGTTCGCCACCAGGAAGTTCCGCACCTCCTTGCGGCCGTAGTCGAACTCCAGGGTCCCCCAGTCCGGATGGTGCGACCGGCGCGGGTCCTCGTGCTCGTACAGCGGCCGCCCGTCGAACTCGGCCAGCGCCCAGTCGTCCTTCGGGAAGTGCGCCGGGACCCAGTCCATCAGGACCCCGATCCCCGCCCGGTGCAGCGCGTCCACCAGGTGCTTGAAGTCGTCCGGGGTGCCCATCCGGGCCGTCGGCGCGTAGAAGCCGGTGACCTGGTAGCCCCACGAGCCGCCGAAGGGGTGCTCGGTGACCGGCATGAACTCCACGTGCGTGAAGCCCAGGTCGCGCACGTACGCGGGCAGCTGCTCGGCCAGCTCGCGGTAGGTCAGGCCGGGACGCCAGGACGCCAGGTGCACCTCGTACACCGACAGCGGGGCCTCGTGCGCCGGGCGCGCGCCCCGCCGCTCCATCCACTCCGCGTCGCCCCACGCGTGGTGCGACGCGGTGACGATCGACGCGGTGTTCGGCGGGCACTCGGTCCGCCGGGCCATCGGGTCCGCCCGCAGCGTGTGCGAGCCGTCGGGCCGGGTGATGTCGTACTTGTAGACCGTGCCCTCGCCGAGGCCGGGCACGAACAGCTCCCACACGCCCGTCGAGCCGAGCGAGCGCATCGGCAGGCCCGCGCCCCAGTACGTGAACTCGCCGGTGAGCCGCACCCCGCGCGCGTTCGGCGCCCAGACCGCGAAGCGGGTGCCGGTCACGCCCTCGTGCGTCATGATCCGGGAGCCGAGCGCCGTCCACAGCTCCTCGTGCCGGCCCTCCCCGATCAGGTGCAGGTCCAGGTCCCCGAGCGAGGGCAGGAAGCGGTACGGGTCCTGGACCTCCAGCTCGGGCCCCTCGTCGTAGCGGACCCGCAGCTCGTACGCCGGCACCTTCCGCAGCAGCGGCAGCAGCCCCGAGAACAGCCCGTCCCCGTCGTCGTGCAGCACCACCCGGCGGCCCTTGGTGAGGACGGCGACCTCCCGGGCGAACGGGCGCAGCACCCGCACCACCACCCCGCCGCGCACCGGGTGCGCGCCGAGCACCCCGTGCGGGTCGTGGTGCTCCCCGGCGAGCAGCCGGGCCCGGTCGCCCGGGTCGAGCGGTGGCGCCTTCCGCACGGCGGGCCGCGCCGGTGCCGGCTCCTTCCGCACGGCGGGCAGGTCCGCCGCGGACGCCTTCTTGGCAGTGGCCGACGCGGGCGCCTTCTTGGCTGTGGACGTCTTTCCTGCGGGTCGGGCGGTCACGGGGATGCCTCCTGGAGGACGGAAGAAGGGGATACGGGGTGTGAACGGTCCGCCGCCCGCCCGGGAAACTCGGCCGAACGGGGCGCGTGGCCGTGCTCGCGGGCGGGAGCGGTCACGGGGACGGGGGACGCTGCTCCGAACGAGGGCGTCACGGGGCCGCCGCCAGACGTTCGATCGCCGCCATCGGGACCGGCAGCCAGTCCGGCCGGTGCCGGGCCTCGTAGACGACCTCGTACACCGCCTTGTCGGTCTCGTAGGCGCGCAGGAGCGCCGGGTCCGAGCGGGGGTCGGCGCCCGCCGCCTCCGCGTAGCCGGTGCAGAAGGCGGCCCGGCAGCGGGACGCCCAGTCGGCGTTCCAGGGGCGGTGGGTGCGGGCCGCGTAGTCGAAGGAGCGGAGCATCCCTGCCACGTCCCGGACCGTGGGCTGGGGGCTGCGCCGCTCGTCCAGCGGCTTCGCGGGCTCGCCCTCGAAGTCGATCACCGCCCAGGCCCCGTCGGAGCCCCGCAGGGTCTGCCCGAGGTGCAGGTCGCCGTGGATGCGCTGGACCGCGCCCGCCCCGGCGGTCCCGCCCGCCGCCGCGAAGACGGCCCGCAGGCCGGGCACGTGCGGCAGCAGCGCGGGCACGGCCTGCGCCGCCGCGTGCAGCCGCCGGTCCATCGCGTCGGCGAGCAGCTCCGCCTCGGCCTTCCCGAGGCGCCGCGTCGGCAGCGTGTCGGCGAGCGCCAGGTGCACCTCGGCCGTGGCGCGGCCGAGCGCCCGCGCCTCGGTGGCGAACTCCCGGCCGTCGGCCAGCGCGTCGAGCGCGAGCCGCCAGCCGTCCCGGGAGTCCCGCAGGTACGGCTGGAGGACGCCGAGGGTCGCGGCCCCCGACTCGAACCAGGCGACCGGCGCGGGCACCCGGGCGCAGCCGGCCCGGCTGAGCGCCAGCGGCAGCTCCAGGTCGGGGTTGGCGCCGGGACTGACCCGCCGGAAGATCTTGAGGATGTACGCGTCCCCGTAGACCAGCGAGGAGTTGGACTGCTCGGCGTCGAGCACGCGGGGCGCGAGCGCGGCCGGCAGGGCGGTGGTGGCGTGGAAGCGCAGCGGGCCGGTCCGGCCCGGGGTGCGCAGCCGCTCGTAGAGGAGTCCGGCGAGCCGCGGGTCGCGCAGCCCTTCGTAGACGGCCCGTCCGGCGAGCGGCCCCTGCCGGATCCGCCCGATCAGGGCGGGGGCGAGGCGGGGCGGGAGCTGGGTCCGCACGCCCAGCAGCAGTTGGTAGCAGTCGGAGGGCGAACCGGCCGGGCGGCCGGGCTGTTCGACCCGTACGAGCAGATGGAGGAGGCCGGGCCCCGGGCCGTCCAGCGGCAGCAGCTCGGTGGCCGCGTCCAGGGTGAATCCGGTGACCCTGCGGCCCTTGCCCGCGAACCAGCGCTGCCGTGGCAGCCATTCGTGGAGCAGGGGGGCGAGGGACGGAAGGAGGGCGTCCGGGGCCCGGGTGTTGGATGCGGTCTCCGGCATGGCATCGCGTCCTTTCCCCGGGGCGCGCAGTTGGCTTTCGTATACGTTCAAATGCGCAGAGTGTCCCGGATGGCGGCTTGGACTGTCCGGATGTGCGGGACGTGTCGGAAAGGGAAGATCCGTATGGGCCCGGGAAGAAGGCCCGTATGGACCTGAATCGTGTGTGGTTCACAGTGCCCCCGGCGGGACGGGCGAAACCGCCCCGCCGCGGACGTGGCCGAACCGTCGCGGTCTCAGGCCTTCTTGAGGCGGAACCAGTAGAACCCGTGTCCCGCGAGGGTCAGGAGGTACGGGAGTTGGCCGATGGCAGGAAACTTCACGCCACCGATCAGCTCCATGGGGTGCAGACCGGCGAAGCGCCGCAGGTCCAGCTCGGTCGGCTGCGCGAACCGCGAGAAGTTGTTCACGCACAGCACCAGGTCGTCGCCGTCCTCGCGGAGGAAGGCGAGCACCGCCGGATTCGACGCCGGGAGCTCCGTGTACGTCCCCGTGCCGAAGGCCCGGTTCTGCTTGCGGATCTCGATCATCCGCTTCGTCCAGTGCAGCAACGACGACGGCGAGGCCATGCCCGCCTCGACGTTGGTCACCTGGTAGCCGTGGACCGGGTCCATGATGGTCGGAAGGTACAGCCGGCCCGGGTCGCAGGAGGAGAAGCCGGCGTTCCGGTCGGGCGTCCACTGCATCGGGGTCCGCACCCCGTCCCGGTCGCCCAGCCAGATGTTGTCGCCCATGCCGATCTCGTCGCCGTAGTACAGCACCGGTGAGCCGGGCAGCGAGAAGAGCAGGGCGGTGAACAGCTCCATCTGGTTGCGGTCGTTGTCCAGGAGCGGGGCGAGGCGGCGCCGGATGCCGATGTTGGCCCGCATCCGCGGGTCCTTGGCGTACTCGGAGTACATGTAGTCGCGCTCTTCGTCCGTGACCATCTCGAGCGTCAGCTCGTCGTGGTTGCGCAGGAAGATGCCCCACTGGCAGCCGGAGGGGATCTCCGGGGTCTTCGCCAGGATCTCGGAGACCGGGTAGCGGGACTCGCGCCGCACGGCCATGAAGATCCGCGGCATGACCGGGAAGTGGAAGGCCATGTGGCACTCGTCGCCGCCCGACCGGAAGTCGCCGAAGTAGTCGACGACGTCCTCCGGCCACTGGTTGGCCTCGGCGAGCAGCACCGTGTCCGGGTAGTGCTCGTCGATCTCCTTGCGGACCCGCCGCAGGAAGGCGTGGGTGGCCGGGAGGTTCTCGCAGTTGGTCCCCTCCTCCTGGTACAGGTACGGCACCGCGTCGAGCCGGAAGCCGTCGATCCCCAGGTCCAGCCAGAACTTCAGCGCGGACAGGATCTCCTTCTGCACCGCCGGGTTCTCGTAGTTGAGGTCCGGCTGGTGGGAGAAGAACCGGTGCCAGTAGTACTGCTTGCGCACCGGGTCGAAGGTCCAGTTGGAGGTCTCCGTGTCGACGAAGATGATCCGGGCGTCCGGGTACTGCTTGTCGTCGTCGGCCCAGACGTAGTAGTCGCCGTACGGCCCGTCCGGATCGCGCCGCGACTCCTGGAACCACATGTGCTGGTCGCTGGTGTGGTTCATGACGAAGTCGATGATCACGCGCATACCGCGCTGGTGGGCCGCGTCCACGAACTCCACGAAGTCGGCCAGGTCGCCGAACTCCGGGAGCACGGACGTGTAGTCGGCCACGTCGTAGCCGCCGTCCCGCAGCGGGGACTTGAAGAACGGCGGAAGCCAGAGGCAGTCCACGCCCAGCCACTGGAGGTAGTCCAGTTTGGACGTGATGCCCTTCAGGTCGCCGACGCCGTCGCCGTTGCTGTCCTGGAAGGAGCGGACGAGGACCTCGTAGAACACGGCCCGCTTGAACCAGTCGGGATCACGGTCCTTGGCGGGGGTGTCCTCGAAGGTGTCGGGGACGGGCTCGTTGACAGTCATGAGGTGGGTGACCCTCCGGTCTGCGGGGACGGTCGCAGGGCCAGCACGTGCGCGGGCGTGACGCCCGGCTCTAGGCGCACGTAGTTGGCCCTGCCCCAGTGATAGGTCTCGCCGGTGAGCTCGTCGCGCACCGGCGCGGTCTCGTGCCAGTCGAGGCCGAGTTCCGGCATGTTCAACGAGACCGTCGCCTCCTGGGTGTGGTGCGGGTCGAGGTTGACGACCACCAGAACGGTGTTCGAACCGGAGCGCTTGCTGTACGCGATCACCTGCGGGTTGTCCACGTCGTGGAAGGTCAGGTTCCGCAGCCGGCGCAGCGCCGGGTGACGGCGCCTGATCCGGTTCAGGGTCGTGATCAGCGGGGTGATCGTCCGCCCCGCGCGCTCCGCCGACTCCCAGTCACGGGGCCGCAGTTCGTACTTCTCCGAGTCGAGGTACTCCTCGCTCCCCTCCCGCAGCGGGGCGCTCTCGCACAGCTCGTACCCGGCGTACATGCCCCAGGACGGCGAGAGCGTCGCCGCGAGCACCGCCCGCGCCTCGAACGCGGGCCGGCCGCCCTCCTGGAGGTAGCCGGGCAGGATGTCCGGGGTGTTCACCCACAGGTTCGGCCGCATCTGCGCGGCCGTGTCGCGGGACAGCTCCGTCAGGTACTCCGTCAGCTCCTCCTTGGTGTTGCGCCAGGTGAAGTACGTGTACGACTGCTGGAAGCCGATCGCGCCCAGGGTCCGCATCATCGCGGGCCGGGTGAACGCCTCCGCCAGGAAGATCACGTCCGGGTCGTCCTTGTTGACCGCCCCGATCACCCGCTCCCAGAACACCACCGGCTTGGTGTGCGGGTTGTCGACGCGGAAGATCCGGATCCCGTGGTCCATCCAGTGCCGCAGCACCCGCACGGTCTCCTCGACGATCCCGTCCATGTCCTTGTCGAAGGCGATGGGGTAGATGTCCTGGTACTTCTTCGGCGGGTTCTCCGCGTACGCGATCGAGCCGTCCGGGCGGTGGTGGAACCAGTCCGGGTGCTTCTCCACCCACGGGTGGTCCGGCGAGCACTGGAGCGCGAAGTCGAGCGCCACCTCCAGGCGCAGCTCCCGGGCCCGCGCCACGAAGGCGTCGAAGTCCTCGAAGGTGCCCAGGTCCGGGTGGAGCGCGTCGTGCCCGCCCTCCGGCGAACCGATCGCCCACGGCACGCCCACGTCGTTCGGCGACGCCGAAAGCGAGTTGTTGGGGCCCTTGCGGTGGGTCTCGCCGATCGGGTGCACCGGCGGCAGGTACAGCACGTCGAAGCCCATCGCCGCCACCGCCGGCAGCCGCTCGGCGGCCGTCCGGAAGTTCCCCGGGACCGTGCGCCCGTCGACCGTCCGCGCGCCCTCCGAACGCGGGAAGAACTCGTACCACGAGCCGTACAGGGCCCGCTCCCGCTCCACCTGGAGGGGGAACTTCGGCGAGGAGGTGAGCAGTTCGCGCAGCGGGTGGCGGTCCAGGGCCTCCACCACCCGGGGGGCGAGCGCCGCCGCGAGCCGCACGGCGGCGGGGCGGGACGGATCGCGCAGGGCGTCCGCCGCCGCGAGCACCGCCTCCCGGCCGCCGCCCTTCTTCGGGACGCCCTTCGCGGCCCGCTCGTACAGCTCGGCCCCCTCGGCGAGGACCAGTTCGGAGTCGATCCCGGCCGGGATCTTGATCTTCGCCGCGTGCCGCCAGGTGGCGACCGGGTCGCTCCAGGCCTCCACGGCGTACGTCCAGGAGCCCTCGGCGTCCGGGGTGACCTCGGCCCCCCACCGGTCGGTGCCCGGGGCCAGTTCGCGCATCGGGATCCAGGGGCCGGGGCGGCCCGAGGGGCCGCGCAGCACGACATTGGCGGCGACCGCGTCGTGCCCCTCGCGGAAGACGGTCGCCGTCACCTCGAAGGTCTCTCCGGCCACCGCCTTCGCGGGGCGCCGGCCGCAGTCGACCAGTGGGCGGACGTCCAGTACGGGAATGCGTCCCATGAGCGGATTCACAGCATCACCTGACGGGGGTACGGGGGTGCGGGTGGTGGTGCGCTCTTTCTAGCTCCGCCGACGGCCGGCGGGTCGGGGGCGTGCCCTCTCCCGTCCGCGTTCACCCGGACGGTCGATCCGAGGGGGTGAAAGGGGGTCAGGAAGGGGCGCGTGCCGGGCGTTACCGGAGGAGCCTTCCCATGGTGCACCCTCGGGCAATCCGGCGCTTTGTTAACTACCGGGTCGTAGCAAAACGGGCAAGGGCGGAAGTCGGACACGAAGCCGTCACCGTCCCGGTGGCATCGGGACGTTGCTCCCGCACGGCCCGTCACAGGGGTGTCCGTACCCGTCGTTTCCCGTTGCTCCGATCCGGTCGGGGCTACCATCGGAGCGGCACGCCGGACACACAGCGTGGTGCGTCCGCTCCGGTCCGTACTCGCCTGCGAAGGTGGAACACGTGAAGGCAATCCGTCGATTCACCGTGCGTCCCGTCCTCCCCGACACCCTTCGACCCCTCGCCGACCTGGCGCGCAACCTGCGCTGGTCCTGGCACGAGCCCACCCGGGCCCTCTTCGCGTCCCTCGCCGCCGCCGGGCCGGGCACCCCGCCCGGCACCGACCCCGTCCGGATCCTCGGCTCCCTCGAAGCCCCCCGGCTCGCCGCGCTCGCCGCCGACCAGGACTTCCTGGCCCGGCTCCGCGCCGCCGCCGAGGACCTCGACGCCTATCTGAACGCCCCCCGCTGGTACCAGGAGCGGTCCGGCGACCTGCCCGCCGCGATCGCCTACTTCTCGCCCGAGTTCGGCGTCGCCGCCGCCCTGCCCCAGTACTCCGGCGGCCTCGGGATCCTCGCCGGCGACCACCTCAAGGCCGCCAGCGACCTCGGCGTCCCCCTGATCGGCGTCGGACTCCTCTACCGGCACGGCTACTTCCGCCAGTCCCTCGGCAGGGACGGCTGGCAGCAGGAGCAGTACCCCGTCCTCGACCCCGGCGAGCTGCCCGTCACCCTGCTCCGCGAGCCCGACGGCACCCCCGCCCGCGTCACCCTCGCCCTGCCCGGCGGCCGCAGCCTGCACGCCCACCTCTGGACCGCCCAGGTCGGCCGCGTCCCGCTGCTCATGCTCGACTCCGACGTCGAGGAGAACGCCCCCGGCGAACGCGGCGTCACCGACCGCCTCTACGGCGGCGGCAGCGAGCACCGGCTCCTCCAGGAGATGCTCCTCGGCATCGGCGGCGTCCGCGCCGTCCGCGCCTACACCCGGCTCACCGGCCACCCCGTCCCCGAGGTCTTCCACACCAACGAGGGCCACGCCGGCTTCCTCGGCCTCGAACGCATCCGTGAACTCCAGGGCGAGGGCCACGACTTCGACAGCGCCCTGGAGACCGTCCGGGCCGGGACCGTCTTCACCACCCACACCCCCGTCCCGGCCGGCATCGACCGCTTCGACCGCGCCCTGGTCGCCCGCCACCTCGGCCAGGACGGCGCCCTGCCCGGCGTCGACACCGGCCGGGTCCTCGCCCTCGGCGACGAACTCCCCCTCGGCGGCGAACCCGGCGTCTTCAACATGGCCGCCATGGGCCTGCGCCTCGCCCAGCGCGCCAACGGCGTCTCCACCCTCCACGGCGCCGTCAGCCGCGCCATGTTCGCCGGACTATGGCCGGGATTCGACCCCGACGAAGTGCCGATCACCTCCATCACCAACGGCGTCCACGCCCCCACCTGGGTCGCCCCCGAGGTCGGCCCGCTCGGCCCCGACGCGAGCGACCGGGAGCTGTGGGACCTGCGCCGCACCCTGCGCGAACGGCTCGTGACCGACGTACGGGACCGGCTGCGGGCCTCCTGGCGGCAGCGCGGCGCGGCCGCCGCCGAACTCGGCTGGACCGACTCCGTCCTCGACCCCGACGTCCTCACCATCGGCTTCGCCCGCCGCGTCCCCTCGTACAAGCGGCTCACCCTGATGCTGCGCGACAAGGACCGGCTGCGGTCGCTGCTGCTCCACCCCGAGCGGCCCGTGCAGCTCGTCGTCGCCGGCAAGGCCCACCCCGCCGACGACGGCGGCAAGCGGCTCGTCCAGGAACTCGTCCGCTTCGCCGACGACCCCCGGGTCCGGCACCGGATCGTCTTCCTGCCCGACTACGGGATGGAGATGGCCCGCGGCCTCTACCCCGGCTGCGACGTCTGGCTCAACAACCCCCTCCGCCCCCTGGAGGCCTGCGGCACCAGCGGCATGAAGGCCGCCCTCAACGGCTGCCTCAACCTCTCCGTCCTCGACGGCTGGTGGGACGAGTGGTTCGAGCCCGACTTCGGCTGGGCCATCCCCACCGCCGACGGCGCGGCCGCCGCCGACGAGGAGCGCCGCGACGACCTGGAGGCCGCCGCCCTCTACGAGCTGATCGAGCGCCGGGTCGCCCCCCGCTTCTACGACCGGGGCGCCGACGGCGTCCCGTCCGGCTGGACGGCGATGGTCCGGCGCACCCTCACCGACCTCGGCCCCAAGGTCCTCGCCGACCGCATGGTCCGCGAGTACGTCGAGCGGCTCTACGCCCCCGCCGCCACCGCCCGCCGGGCGCTCACCCCGGACCGGGCCCGCGAGCTCGCCGCCTGGAAGGCCCGGGTCCGGGAGGCCTGGCCCAAGGTGACCGTCGACCACGTCGAGGTCGGCGACGGCCTCGCGGACGACGTGGCCGACGCGGAGCTGGGCGCGACCCCGGTCGTCCGGGTCCGGGTCGCCCTCGGCACCCTCGCCCCCGACGACGTCGAGGTCCAGGCCGTCACCGGCCGGGTCGACGCCGACGACACCCTCACGGCCCCCCGCACGGTCACCCTCAAGCCGGCGGGCGGCCCGGACCTGGAGGGCCGCCTTCCGTACGCGGGCACCCTGGAACTCGACCGCACCGGCTCCTTCGGCTGCACCGTCCGCGTCCTCCCCACCCACCCCCTCCTCGCCCACCCCTCCGAACTGGGCCTCGCGACCCTGCCGGAGGAGACGACGGGGGCGGGGGCGGGGGTGTTGTTGCGGTAGCGGTCCGTCGGATTCCCGAACCGTGGTGCCTCACTCCCGAGGCGCCACGGTTTTCAGGACCCGCCTCCGGACGGCTCCGTCACGGTGAGTCTGTCGGGGCCCCGGTCTCCGAGAAGGCGCCCCCGCCCGCTACGGGACGCGGGATGTGGACCGAGCCCCTCAGGACCGGGGCGTTTCCTCAGTCGTGCGAGGAGGCGCCATGCCTGCGACGGCAGGGTCGATGACGCGCTGGGGGCAAGAGCGAAG
This sequence comes from Streptomyces sp. NPDC098101, assembly GCF_044760185.1. NCBI lineage: Bacteria > Bacillati > Actinomycetota > Actinomycetes > Kitasatosporales > Streptomycetaceae > Streptomyces > Streptomyces sp. NPDC098101. The sequence goes on from NZ_JBIWAS010000003.1 coordinate 1,131,948, forward strand.
AAGTCTGCCCAGCAGGGTACTGACCCGCCCCCCGGTTTTTCGTACAACCATGCGACCCGCTCACGGGTCTGAGTCGGACACGACGATGTCGTGTCCGACTCAGACCCGTGGGGGCTTCACCTTGCAACTCCGTACCACCCGCAGCCGTCTCGCCACCGCTGTCACGGCCGTCCTCGCGGTCATCGCCCTCGGCGCCGGCACGCCGGCAACCGCCCCGGCCGCGTTCGCGACGACATCGGCCCCGTCCGAGCAGGCCGACGCCGCTCTGCCCGTCTACCCCGAGGGCTTCTATCTGGCGGGCGCGGGCACCAGCGGGTTCTTCACGTATGACTACGACAAAGTCAACCGCATCACGGACCTGGTCTGGACGCCGTACGACGGAGGAGCCTCCAAGCGGCTCCGGCATCCCAAGAAGGGCGGTTACGCCCTGGCGGGCAATGACGTGGCCGTCGTCGGCGATGACAGCTGGTCCGTGTCCATGCAGTCGATCACCTTGTGGAACATGGCCGACCCGGCGGCCCCGGGCGTGCACATCGACCTCGACGCACTGGACGGCGGCTACTTGGCCACACTGAGCCCTACGAGCGTGCTCGCGCAGATCTGGAAGGCGGACGACACGGCGGAGCTGGTCGTCGTGACCAAGAGCGGCGCCACGACGACCACCCGCAAGATGACGGGCCTGCCGACGGACGCCACCGACTTCAGCGCCTCGACGGTCCTCGGCGGCTCCGTTCTCGTCAGGTACGCGGCGGGGCCGCCGGAAGCGCGCACCGGCCACCGGGCCCTGATCGACGTGGCGGCCGGGACGGCGACCGAGACCTACTCCTCGGCCAAGTCCGGGTACAACGAAGACTCCGGCCACCTGACGTTCTCCGCCGCGCACGTGGCCTGGCTCGACCAGACGGACAGCAACTCGATCTATGTCACGTCCGTCGACCGAAAGACGGGCGAGGAGAAGAAGACCTTCCTGGGGCACGAGACCAACGAGTGGTACTACGAGCTGGTCGGCGACTGGCTGGTGTACGGCGCCTACTGGGCACCTGCCAAGGCCCTCTCCCTGACCAGCGGCGAGACCCGTGACCTCGGCGTAATGGCGTCGGAGTCGGCGCCCTCGGCCGACGGCAGCGCGGTGCTGAGGGGCAGCCGGGACGCCGACGGCGACGGGCTGTTCCGCGTCGCGGCCGGTCCGGACGGCATCCCGGCAGTCACCAAGGTCGCCGAGACGGGCCGGGTGATGCCCCCGCTGGAGATCCGGCAGGTGCACGCCTCCGGCACGGCGGACCTCGACAAGACCGCCGGCAAGGTGGCCCTGGGCTGGACGCTGTCGCGGGCCGACGCCTACCTGGACGTCACGCTCACGCACACCGCCACCGGCAAGGAGTTCACGAAGCGCTTGACCGCGCCGGCGTCCGGCACCCGGTTCTCCTTCACCTGGGACGGTGTCATCGGCGGCGTGGACGCCCCGAACGGCACGTACGCGGTGGAGGCCGAGGCGACGCTGCTCGACGGCGTCGGCGAGCCCGCCCGCCAGGGTTGGTCGATGGACGTCGTCCGCACGGCCGACCCGCACGACTACACCAACAACGGCTCCACCGACATCCTCGCCCGGGACGCCTCCGGCGTCCTGTGGCGCGACGACTTGCGGGACCGTCCGGTCAACGGCCAGGTCACGTCCGCCCAGCGCGCCAAGATCGGCGGGGGCTGGGGGATCTACAAGCAGATCGAGGCCGTCGGCAACGTCGGAGGTGCCGCCCCCGGCGATGTGATCGCGGTCGACGGCTCCGGCGTGCAGTGGCTCTACCTGGCCAAGGGCGACGGCACGTTCGCGCCGCGCGTGCAGGTCGGTACCGGCTGGCAGGTCTACAACAAGCTCACCGGCGGCTCCGACCTCGACGGCGACGGCCGTGCCGACCTGGTGGCCACGGACGGCGCCGGTGTCCTGTGGTTCTACAAGGGCACCGGCAACTACGCGAAGCCGTACGCGCCCCGGGTAAAGGTCGGCGGCGGCTGGCAGACCTACAACCACATCACCGCCGTCGGCAACATCGCCGGCACGGCCGCCGGAGACATGGTCGCCCGCGACACCTACGGCGTCCTCTGGCTCTACCAGGGCAACGGCCGCGGCGGCTTCTCCACCCGTGTGAAGGTCGGCGGCGGTTGGGGTGTCTTCTCCCAGTTCGTCGGCGCCGGTGACCTTGACAACGACGGGCGTCCGGACCTGATCGCGTACGGGGCGGGCGGCACGTACGTCTACCGGTCGACGGGCTCTTCCACCGCCCCCTTCAGCCGTCGGACGACATCGCTGTACACGGGCGAGGGCGCCAAGTTCAACAACGTGATCTGAGGCCCGCCGCCCGAATGCACAACAGGCCCTCGCCGGATCGACTCCGGCGGGGGCCTTCGCCGGCCCGTGCAGTCGCTTTTGAGCCGCGGAGATCGTCGCCCGGCGGGTGGCGGGACGCGGGTCAGTGTGTCCGGATCGGGATCCTGACGAAGGCGTTCACCGCTGAGCCGGTCGACGCGGCGATAGCCAAGCGCGAACGAGTCGAGCAGCGCCGTCGCCTGCTGTCGGCGCGGCTGGTCGTGTACTTCGCCCCGGTCCTTCGTCTCTTCGCCCGGGAGCCGTACGAGGAGGTACTGCGAGTGCCGACCAGCGGCGCACCCGGCGGCGGGCCCGGGCCCGCTCCCGCGCCGAGGTGGGCGCCCCGTGCGCCGTTCCGCGGTGACGTGGGATTCCGCTGTTTCGCTGGATTCGTACAACCATCCGCACGCTCAGGAGTCCTCTAGGGCGAATGCGCCGCAGGCGCGCTCGTTCCGTTTTCAGGGGGACTCTCATGACTCGCCGCATATCCCTGCGTGCCCGCGTGCTTCCGGCCGTGGTCGCCGCCGGGATTCTCGTGCCCGCCGTCGCGGGTGCCGCGCCCGCCTCCGCCGCCACGGCGCCGCAGGTCAGCTGTACGTCGGGCAAGGCCGGGCTCGCCGCCAAGCTGCAGAAGGACATCACCGCGGCCCTCGCCACGCGCACCGGCACCGTCGCCATCGGCCTGCGCGACCGCACCACGAACACCACCTGCACCCTGCGGGCCACGACCTCGTACGACTCGGCCAGCGTCGTGAAGGTGACCGTCCTCGCCGCGCTCCTCTGGGACGCCAAGAAGACCAACCGGTACCTGACCTCCCGCGAGTCCACCCTCGCCACCGCCATGATCACCAAGTCCGACAACGCGGCCACCACCTCGCTGTGGAACCAGCTCGGCGTCGCCAAGGTGAAGGGCTTCCTGACCGCCGCCGGAATGACGCGGACGGTGCCGGGATCCGGCGGCTACTGGGGACTCACCCAGATCAACGTCACCGACGAGCAGCGGCTGCTCTCGCTGATCGGCGCCAAGAACTCCGTCCTCAGCGACAACGCCCGCGCCTACATCCTCAGGCTCATGAAGAACGTCGTCAGCTCGCAGAAGTGGGGCACCCCGGCCGGCGCGCCCTCCACCGTCTCCGCGCACGTCAAGAACGGCTGGCTCCAGCGCGCCACGCGCGGCTGGCGCGTGCACAGCATCGGCACGTTCCAGGGCGGCGGCCACGACTACACCGTCACCGTGCTCACCGACGGCAACAGCACGATGAACTACGGCGTGACCACGATCCAGGCCGTGGCCAAGGCGATCCACCGGGACCTGACCCCGACCGCGCCCGCCGCGTCCCGCTACACGCCGACCGCCACGCCCCAGGAGGCGTACGTCGCGGTGCCCCGGGGCTGACCCTTCCGGCCGTGGCAAACGCGCGGACGCCCCGGGGGTTTCCCCCCGGGGCGTCCATTGCTTCGTTTACTTCGTTCCGGCCTTCCCCGTGACGGTTACGGGAAGGTCAGCTTGAAGGCGTTGATGTAGCCGACATCGGCCGCAGCCTTGTCCTGGACGCGGAGCTTCCAGGCACCGTTGGCGACCTCCGAGGAGGCGTTGACGGTGTAGGTCTGGACGATGTTGTCGGCGCTGCCGCCGCTGCGGTTGTGCAGGTTGTAGACCGAGCCGTCCGGAGCGACGAGGTCGACGATCAGGTCGCCCTTGTAGGTGTGGACGATGTCCACGCCGACGGCCAGGTTGCTGGGGGCGTTGCCGGTGACGCCGGTGACGTTGACCGTCGAGGTGACCGCGGCGCCGTTGTCCGGGATGGACACGTCGGCGGTGTTCTCGAAGACCTTGCCACCGGGGTTGCCGCCGCCGGGACGGGCGCCGACGTTGATGGCGGCCCAGGCGTTCTCGACGGCCGTCACCTCGGGGCTGGTGGCCCCGTAGAGCGCCTTCGCCACGTCGACCGTGCCCGTGCGGGCCGCGGCGTAGTTGGTGTTCGAGCCGAACTTGGTGGTGAGCGCCTTGAACCAGATCAGCGCGGCCTTGTCCCGGCCGATGCCCGTGACGGGCAGGCCGTCCGAGGTCGGCGAGTCGTAGCTCACGCCGTTGATCGTCTTGGCGCCGCTGCCCTCGGAGAGCAGGTAGAACCAGTGGTTCGCCGGGCCCGAGGAGTAGTGGACGTCGATCGAGCCGATGCCCGAGTACCAGGCGTCCTTGGACGAGCCGTCCTTGCTCGGCTTGTCCATGTAGCGCAGCGGGGTGCCGTTGCCGCGGATGTCGATCTTCTCGCCGACCAGGTAGTCGCCCTGGTCCTGGGCGTTGTTGGCGTAGAACTCGACCGCCGCCGCGAAGATGTCCGAGGTGGCCTCGTTGAGGCCGCCGGACTCACCGCTGTAGACGAGCTTGGCCGTGACCGAGGTCAGACCGTGCGTCATCTCGTGCGCGGCCACGTCGATCGAGGTCAGCGGCTTGGCGTTGCCCGCGCCGTCGCCGTACGTCATGCAGAAGCAGGAGTCCTGCCAGAAGGCGTTGACGTACGCGTTGCCGTAGTGGACCCGGGAGTACGCGCCGACGCCGTCACCGCGGATGCCGGTGCGGCCGTGCACGTTCTTGTAGTAGTCCCAGGTGAGCGCGGCGCCGTAGTGCGCGTCGGCGCCCGCGGTCTCCTTGTTGGACGGGTTGCCGTTGCCCCACACGTCGGTGGAGTTGGTGAACAGCGTTCCCGTGCCGGAGCTGCCGCCGTTGAGGTTGTACGTCTTGTGGTTGCCGCGGCCCGTGTCCGTCAGCGTGTACGAGGGCGCGGTGCCGAGCGTCACCTGGCCGCTGTACTGCGTGTTGCCGGTGCCCGTCTCGACGGCCTGCCACTCGTAGAGCTTCGCGCCCGTCTTGGCGTCCGTGACGACGTGCAGCTCGTTCGGGGTGCCGTCGTGCTGGAGGCCGCCGACCACGGTCTCGTACGCGAGGACCGGGGAGCCCTCGGCGAGCCAGACGACCTTGCGCGGGGCGCGGCTGGCGGCGGTCTTCTCGGAGCCGTCCGCCTGGGCGAGGCCGACGGCCTGCTTCTCGGCGGCCGCCGGGGCGACCTTGGCGGTCGTGTCGACGTTCTTCAGCTCCGCGCGGACCGCCTTGGTGACGCTCTGCCGGGCGCCGGCCTTCGTCTCCTCGACGATCAGGTCGCCGCCGAGGACGGGCAGCCCCGCGTAGGTCCGCTCGTAGCGGGTGTGGGTCGTGCCGTCGCGGTCCTGGACGACGTCGCGGACGACCAGCTTCTCCTCGGCGCCGAGGCCGAGGGACTTGGCCGTGGCGGCCTTGTCGGCGTCGGCCGCCTTGATGAGCGCGGTGCGCTCGGCGGGGGTGAGGTCGGCCGGGAGCTTGCCGGGGTTCGCCGAGGTGCCCTGCTGGGCCTTGGGGGCGGCGCTGAACGGGGTGTCCGCCGCGGTGGCGGCGCCCGTCTGGACGCTGACGGCGATCATGGCGGCGGCGGCTATCAGGGCGCCGGTCGCGGTGGCACGACGGCTGGGCGTGGATCTCACGCGGACTCCTTTTGCGAGGGGGGTACCGGCGGGCTTGGGTGAGTCCGTCGGGCAGAGCAAGGAGAGCGGTTGAGCACGTTCGGGTGACGCCGGGAACTTTCGTTCGGGGAGCCGGGGAGAGAGTGGCAGGGATGACGGGGACCTGTCAGGAGTGCGGCCGGAAGTTGGCCAGAAATCGTCCGCTGCTGGTACGGGCGCGTTCGTTAAGCGGACGTTTCGTGAGGTGTGGGGTGGGCGATGGGTCGTGTTCGGCTGGAGGCGCGTTTTTGCCCGTGGGGTTGGGCGGTGGGGCTTGCTCCGGTTTTTCGGGGGCGTGGGGGCCGTTCCGGGGGCCGCGTTCGGGACTGCATGATTTACGGCGCCTGCGGGTCCCGGCGGAGTGACCGGTTCTCATGCGCCACAAATCACGCTCTACGTCCCGAACACGACCCCCTCCACGGCCCCCACTCACGTATGCGGTCCTTCTCAGCCCACCAAGCTGTCCCGCCACGCCTGGTGCAGGCCCGCGTAGTGGCCGTCGCCCGTCACCAGGGTCGACGGGGGGCCGTCCTCGACGATCCGGCCCGACTCCATCACCAGGACCCGGTCCGCCACCTCGACCGTCGACAGGCGGTGGGCGATGACCACCGCCGTACGGCCCTTCAGGACCGTGTCCATGGCCTGCTGGACCGCCCTCTCGCCCGGTACGTCCAGGGAGCTCGTCGCCTCGTCCAGGATCAGGACCGCCGGGTCCGCCAGGAGCGCCCGCGCGAAGGCCACCAGTTGGCGCTGGCCCGCCGAGATCCGGCCGCCGCGCTTGCGCACGTCCGTGTCGTAGCCCTCGGGCAGGCCTTCGATGAAGTCGTGGGCGCCGATGGCCTTCGCCGCCTCCTCGATCTCCGCGCGGGTCGCGTCCGGGCGGCCGATCGCGATGTTCTCCGCCACCGTGCCCGAGAAGAGGAACGCCTCCTGGGTGACCATGACGATTCCCCGGCGGAGATCGGGAGTGGTGAGGTGGCGGAGGTCGATGCCGTCGAGGAGGACTCGGCCCTCCGTCGGGTCGTAGAAGCGGGCCAGGAGTTTGGCCAGGGTCGATTTGCCCGCGCCTGTCGCTCCCACTACGGCCACCGTTTGGCCGGCCGGGATCCTCAGGGCGAAGGTCGGGAGGACCTCGCCTCCCGTGCGGTACGCGAACCTCACGTCGTCGAAGACCACCTCCCGGCCCGGAGCGCCCTCGCGGTGGGGGAGTTCCCGGGGCGTCGTCGTCTCCGGGACGCCCGGCTCCTGGGCCAGCAGGCCCGCGATCTTGGCCAGGGACGCCGCCGCCGACTCGTACGAGTTGAGGAACATGCCCAGCCGGTCGATCGGGTCGTACAGGCGCCGCATGTAGAGGACCGCCGCCGCCAGGACGCCCAGTTCCAGGGAGCCCTCCGCCACGCGGTACGCGCCCCAGAGGCACATTCCGGCCACCGCCGTGTTCGCGACGAGGCGCGAACCGGTCACGTAGCGGGCCATTTCGAGGAGCGCGTCGCCGTTGCTCCGTTCGTGGCGGTGGTTGAGGGCCGCGAACTCCGTGTCGTTGGTCTGTTCGCGGCGGAAGGCGCGGACCGGGCGGATGCCGTTCATCGTCTCCGCGAACTTCACGATCACGCCCGCGATCGCGGTGGACCGCTCGCCGTACACCCGGCCCGCGCGGCGGCGGTAGAGCTGCACCAGGAGGTAGAGGGGGACGAACGAGGCCGTCGCCACCGCGCCGATGCCCAGGTCCAGCCAGAGGAGGACCAGGGTGATCGAGAGGAAGGAGAGGACCACGCCGATGAGTTCCTGGAGGCCCTCCGAGAGGAGTTCGCGCAGGGACTCCACGTCCGTGGTGGAGCGGGAGATCAGCCGGCCCGAGGTGTAGCGCTCGTGGAAGTCGACGCTGAGGATCTGCGCGTGGCGGAAGATCCGGCCGCGCAGGTCCAGGAGGACGTCCTGGTTGACGCGGGCCGCTCCCCGGACGAAGGCGTACTGGAGGAGGCCCGAGAGGACCGCGCAGAGGAGGTAGCCGAGGGCCACGGCGATCACCGGGCCGTGGTCGCCCGCGCGGAAGGCCGGGACGCCGCGGTCGATGGCGTACGCGACGAGCAGCGGGCCCGCCTGGACCGCGGCCTCCTTGACCAGGAGGACGAGCGCGGCGACCGCGACCCGTGCGCGGTGCGCGGACAGGAGGGAGCGGAGCAGGGCGCCCGTCGCGCCCGGGGACGCGGGCAGGTCGTCGCGGTCGAAGGGGTCCGGCTCGTCCGGCGCGGGGGCGGGCGGTTTCGTGAGCGTGGTGTCCGTCATCGCCGTTCCTCCCCGCCCGACATCAGCCAGGCGTACTCCTCGTTGCTCCGCAGCAGTTCCTGGTGGGTGCCCACGGCCGTGATCCGGCCCCCGGACAGCAGCGCGACCCGGTCGGCCAGCATCACCGTCGACGGGCGGTGCGCCACCACCAGGGCCGTCGTCTCCCGCAGCACCTCCCGCAGGGCCGCCTCCACCCGGGCCTCCGTGTGCACGTCCAGGGCGGAGAGGGGGTCGTCGAGGACGAGGAAGCGGGGGCGGCCGACCACCGCGCGGGCCAGGGCGAGCCGCTGCCGCTGGCCGCCCGACAGGCTCAGGCCCTGCTCGCCGACCCGGGTCGCGGCGGCCTCGGGCAGCCGGTCCACGAAGCCGTCCGCCTGGGCCACGGCGAGGGCGCGCCGCAGTTCCGGTTCGCCGGCCGTGCCGTCGGCTCCCATCAGGACGTTCTCGCCGACGGACGCGGAGAACAGGGTGGGCTCCTCGAAGGCCATCGACACCAGGGAGCGGAGGCGGTCGCGCTCCATCAGGGCGATGTCCTCGCCGTCGAGCAGGATCCGGCCGCCCGTCGTCTCGTGCAGGCGCGGTACGAGGGCGGTCAGGGTCGTTTTGCCGGAGCCCGTGCCGCCGACCAGGGCCAGGGTCTCGCCGGGGCGGATGTGCAGGTCGACGCCGTCCAGGACCGGCGGGGCGTCGTCGGGGGCGTCCGGGTAGCGGAAGGTGACGTTCTCGAAGCGGACCCCGTCCGGGCCGTCGGTGCGCGGGGCCCCGGGGACGGCGGTGTCCGGTTCCTCCTCGGCGTCCATCACCTCGAAGTACCGCTCCGTCGCCGTCGCCGCCTCCTGGCTCATCGCGAGCAGGAAGCCGATCGACTCCACCGGCCAGCGCAGCGCGAGCGCCGTCGACAGGAACGCGACGAGCGTGCCCGCCGACAGGTCGCCGTCCGCGACCTGCACCGTGCCGAGGACGAGCGCCGCGCCGATGGCCAGTTCCGGTACGACCGTGATGACCGCCCAGATCATGGCGAGCAGCCGGGCCTTGACGAGCTCCGTGCCCCGCAGGCGCTCGGAGAGCTCGCGGAAGGCGCGCGCCTGGCTGCGGTGCCGGCCGAAGCCCTTGACGATCCGGATGCCGAGGACGCTCTCCTCCACGACCGTCGTCAGATCGCCCACCTGGTCCTGGGCCCGGCGCGCCACCAGGCCGTAGCGGCCCTCGAAGAGCGAGCAGACGACCACCAGCGGCAGCACCGGGGTCAGCAGCACCAGGCCGAGGGACCAGTCCTGGGAGAGCAGCAGCACGTACCCGGCGAGGATCGTCACGCCGTTGACCAGCAGGAAGGTCAGCGGGAAGGCGAGGAACATCCGGACCAGCATCAGGTCCGTCGTCCCGCGCGACAGGAGCTGGCCCGACGCCCACCGGTCGTGGAAGGCGATCGGCAGCCGCTGGAGCCTGCCGTACAGGTCCGACCGCATCCGGGCCTCCACCCCGGCGAGCGGCCGCGCCACCAGCCACCGCCGGAAGCCGAAGAGCACCGCCTCCGCGATGCCGAGCAGCAGCAGGTACAGCGCCCCGAGCCACACGCCCCCGGGGTCCCGGTCCGCCACGGGCCCGTCCACCAGCCACTTCAGGACCAGGGGGATGACGAGCGACAGACAGGAGGCGACGATCGCCACGAAGGCGGCCGTGAACAGCCGCCCCCGCACGGGTCGTACGTACGGCCACAGGCGGAGCAGTACGCGCACCGCCGACCGGTCGGCGGTCTCCGCCGGGTTCGCTGGGGGCAAGGGGTTCTCGGGCATCAGGTCCGACCTTACGGTTCGCCACTGACACGGCTCATCCGGTTTTCCGGCGGGGCCTTCGGGGGCGGAGCCGCACGCCCCCGCCGGGTACGGGCGGGGCCCCCGGGCGCCCGGCGGCCCGGACCGGGTCCCGCGCCCGGGGCCCGCCGGTTCCGGAATGCCCTTGACCGGACGAAGCCGCAGGCCGGAGACTTGCGCGGCCCCGCACCGGGGTGCACACGGAGGGGACCGCATGACCACGCTCGACACCTATGAGACCCGCTGCGAGCAGCTCTTCCTCGCGGGCGGCAACGCGGCCGTGCGCCGGGCCGCGCAGGAGGGCCTCGACGCGCTCGGCCCGCAGCCCGACCTCTACTGCTGGCTCGCCCTGGGCCACGCCGCCGAGGACGAGGACGACCACGACGACCTGGCCGAGGAGGCCTTCCGGGCCGGGCTCGCCCTCGACCCCGACCACCTCGGGCTCCTCGCCGGCTACGCCGAGCTGTGCCTGCGCGCCGACGGGTTCGACCACCCGGGCCGGGCCGGCCGCGCCGGCGCCCTCTCCCGGCGCCTGAACGAACTGGCCCCCGAATCCGCCGAGGCCGACCGGCTCGCCGCCGCCGAGCGCTGGGCCCGCCGGGGCTACTGGGAGGACCTGCGAACGGCCGCCGTCCAGGGCGTGATCGCCTCCGGACACACGCAGGAGCAGGCCCGGGCCCTCGACGCCGACCTCGCCGCCGGGGCAGACGCCGTCCGCGCCGCCGACCCCACCGACCGCGAGGCGGCCGTCCGGGCCGCGACCGTCGAGGCGCTCGCGGGCCCCCGGAACGCGCCGGTGCGCTTCCTCGGACGCCACCGCACGGTGGTCTGGGCGCTCTCCTGCTGCCTCGCCCTGGTCACCAACCAGCTGCTCCGGCAGACGGGGGCCGTCGACAGCTTCAGCCTGTGGGGCTACCTCTGGCTGCTGCCGGTCCTCGTCGTCGACCGCCGCTTCGCCGCCGTGCGCAAGGAGGCCGAGGCCCGGTACGTGACCCGACTCGAAGCGGAACTCGCCACCGGCCACGACCGGGAGACCCCGGTCCGCCCCTGAGCGGCCGGGGCCGGCGGAACCCGGCGTCCTGCCCGCGTCCGAGCGGTGCGGGAGGGCCTACCGGACGGCGCCCGCCGCCCGGACCTCCCGCGCCCGCCGCCCGGACCTCCCGCCCCCGGCCTCATCTCGACACCCGCAGCAGCACCACCGACCGGGCCCCCACCGGGAGGACCTCGCCGCCCCGGTGGACCGTGCCCGGCGGTCCGGACTGGTCGTCGCGGGCGGTGTCCACGACCAGCTCGTAGGTCTCCGCCCACGGCGGGCCCGGCAGCCGGAAGTCCAGGGGGCGGTGGCCGGAGTGCAGGACGGCGAGGAAGCTGTCGTCGGTGATCCGCTCGCCCCGCGCGTCCCGGCCCGGGATGTCCCGGCCCGACAGGTACAGGCCGAGCGTCCCCGTCCGCGCGTACCAGTCGCCCTCCGTCATCTCGGCCCCCTCGGCCGTGAACCAGGCCAGGTCCCGCAGCCCGTCCGCGCGCTGCGGACGGCCGGAGAAGAAGGCCCGGCGGCGCAGCACCGGATGCCGGTGCCGCAGGGCGAGCAGCCGCCGGGACAGGGCGAGGAGCTGGGCCCGGCCCGGGTCCTCCGGCAGCGACCAGTCGAGCCAGCCGATCTCGTTGTCCTGGCAGTACGCGTTGTTGTTGCCGCCCTGGGTGCGGCCCATCTCGTCGCCGGAGACCAGCATCGGCACCCCGGTCGACAGGAGCAGGGTGGTGAGCAGGTTGCGCTGCTGGCGCAGCCGCAGCGCCCCGATCTCCGGGTCGTCGGTCTCGCCCTCCGCGCCGCAGTTCCAGGACCGGTTGTCGTGGGTGCCGTCCCGGTTCCCCTCGCCGTTGGCCTCGTTGTGCTTCCGCTCGTACGTGACGAGGTCCCGCAGGGTGAAGCCGTCGTGGGCGGTGACGAAGTTGACGGAGGCGTACGGCCGGCGCCCGCCCCAGGCGTACAGGTCGCTGGAGCCGGAGAGCCGGTAGCCGAGGTCCCGCACGTCGGGCAGCGCCCCCCGCCAGAAGTCCCGTACGGCGTCCCGGTAGCGGTCGTTCCACTCGGTCCACAGCGGCGGGAACGCCCCCACCTGGTAGCCGCCGTTGCCCACGTCCCACGGCTCCGCGATCAGCTTGACGCGGCGCAGGACCGGGTCCTGGGCGATGACCGCCAGGAAGGGGGAGAGCATGTCGACGTCGTGGAAGGAGCGGGCGAGGGCCGCCGCCAGGTCGAAGCGGAAGCCGTCCACCCCCATCTCGGTCACCCAGTAGCGCAGGCTGTCGGTGATGAGCCGCAGCACCTGCGGCTGCACCACGTGCAGCGTGTTGCCGCAGCCCGTGTAGTCGGCGTACCGGCGGGCGTCGGACTGGAGCCGGTAGTAGCCCCGGTTGTCGATGCCCTTCAGGGAGAGGGTCGGGCCCAGCTCGCCCGCCTCCGCCGTGTGGTTGTAGACCACGTCGAGGATGACCTCGATCCCGGCCGCGTGCAGCGCCCGCACCATCTTCTTGAACTCGCCGACCTGCTGCCCGGCCGTCCCCGAGGAGGAGTAGCCGGCGTGCGGCGCGAAGTAGCCGACGGAGTTGTACCCCCAGTAGTTGCGCAGGCCCCGCCGCAGCAGGTGGTCCTCGTGCGCGAACTGGTGCACCGGCAGCAGCTCCACCGCCGTCACCCCGAGCCGTACGAGGTGGTCGATCGCGGCCGGGTGCGCGAGGCCCGCGTACGTGCCGCGCAGGTGCTCGGGGATGCCCGGGTGCAGCTTCGTGAAGCCCTTGACGTGGACCTCGTAGATGACCGAGTCCTGCCAGGGCGTCTTGGGCCTGCGGTCGTCGGACCAGTCGTCGTCGTCGTGGACGACGACCCCCTTCGGGACGTGCGGGGCGGAGTCCCGCTCGTCGCGGACGGTGTCGGCCACGTGCTGCTGCGGCCAGTCCCGGACGTGCCCGTACACCTCGGGGGGCAGCGCGAACTCGCCGTCGACGGCCCGCGCGTACGGGTCGAGGAGCAGCTTCGCCGGGTTCCACCGGGCGCCCGTCCACGGGTCCCAGCGGCCGTGCACCCGGTAGCCGTACCGCTGCCCCGGGCCGATCCCGGGCACGAAGCCGTGCCAGATCTCGTGGGTCAGCTCGGTCAGCGCCAGCCGCGTCTCCGTCCCGTCCCCGTCGAACAGGCACAGCTCGACGGCCTCCGCCCCGCCCGCCCACAGCGCGAAGTTGGTGCCCGCGACCCCGCCGGGCCCGACCCGGCAGCGGGCGCCGAGGGGCGTCGGCGCCCCCGGCCACACGGGCGGCCCCGCCCGCTCCAGGGCACGCTGCTGTACCGCCTCCTGCTCGGCTGCGCTCGCCACCGTCCGGCCTCCCGCGGCTCCGTCGGGTCCGCGCGCGGGGAGCGGTGGCGTCCCGGCCACCGCTCCCCGCGCGAGGTTCTCCCCCTGTTCTGCCCGCACGGCCGTGCTCCCAACATGACCCGTACGCACGTTTCCCCTGGAGGGTGGCCGTCGTTGGGCCGGGCGTGAGATCTGTATGGAAGCGGGCGGGGCGCGCCCTCGCGGTGGCGGGACTGTTGGCGGGCCTCGCGGGCTGTACCGGGACGGACGGCGGCGGGGGCCTCGGCCTCTCCCTGCCGGGCAAGGGGCGGGCCCCCGGCGACGTCATCCGGGTCACCCCGGAGGACGGCAGCCGCGCGGTCCCGGCCGGGGGACCGGTCGAGGTGCGGGTGGACGCCGGACGGCTCGAACGGGTGACCGTCGCCCGGGTCGAGGACGGCCGGCGGACCGAGGTCGCCGGGGAGCTGTCCGCCGACGGGCTGCGCTGGCGGCCGCCGGCCGGCAGCCGGCTCGCGCTCGCCGCCAAGTACAGCGTGGACGCCGTCGCCCTCGACGCGCACGGGCGCCGCTCGGCCCGCCACACCACCTTCACCACCGTGGTACCCGAGTCCCGCTTCATCGGCTACTTCAAGCCGGAGAACCGCTCCACGGTCGGCACCGGCATGATCGTCTCCTTCTCCTTCAGCCGGCCCGTCGAGAACCGGGCCGCGGTCGAGCGCGCCGTCCGGATCACCTCGGACCCGCCGGTCGAGGTCGCCGGCCACTGGTTCGGCAAGGAGCGGCTCGACTTCCGCCCGGAGCGGTACTGGGCCGCCGGCACGAAGGTCACCGTCGACATCGGCCTGCGGGACGTCGAGGGGGCGCCCGGCGTGTACGGCATCCAGCGCAGGAAGGTCGGCTTCACCGTCGGCCGCTCCCAGGTCTCCGTCGTGGACGCCGCCGCGCACACCATGGAGGTCCGCAGGGACGGCGGGGTCCTGGCCACCCTGCCGATCACCGCCGGGGCGCCGAAGACCACCACGTACAACGGGAAGATGGTCGTCACCGAGCTGTACGACGTGACCCGGATGAACGGCGCCACGGTCGGCTTCGGGGGCGAGTACGACATCGAGGACGTGCCGCACGCGATGCGGCTGACCGACTCCGGGACCTTCCTGCACGGCAACTACTGGGCGCCGCCCGAGACCTTCGGCACCGCCAACGTCAGCCACGGCTGCGTCGGGCTCCGGGACGAGAAGGGCGGCAGCGAGCGCTCGCCCGCGGGCTGGTTCTTCGACCGGACCCTCGTCGGCGACGTGGTCGAGGTGGTCAACTCCCGGGACCGGAAGGTCGCTCCCGACAACGGGCTCGGCGGCTGGAACACCGACTGGAAGAGCTGGAAGGCGGGCTCCGCGCTCCGCTGACCCCCGTCGCTCCCGTCGTCCCCCGCCACCCCCGCCGCTTCCGTCGTCCTCGCACGTCAATCGGGACGGAACGGTGACATGCGCGAGGATCTTTCGTGTCCTGCGGTGTGATTATCTAGCGCCGTGTGCGCGAGTGAATGCGCACGGGGGTGGGGCCGCGGCAGCGCCGGGCCGTGCGAGGGGAGACGACCACAGTGAACGGGCAGCCGATATCGGGGGCATCGGTACGGACCACCGGGCGGGGGCGGC
Organism: Streptomyces sp. NPDC098101; assembly: GCF_044760185.1. Lineage (NCBI taxonomy): Bacteria > Bacillati > Actinomycetota > Actinomycetes > Kitasatosporales > Streptomycetaceae > Streptomyces > Streptomyces sp. NPDC098101. The sequence goes on from NZ_JBIWAS010000003.1 coordinate 1,146,949, forward strand.
GACGCGGGGGCGTCCGGCTCCAGGCCCTGGCCGCGGGGGCACTGCTCCTGGTGCTCACCGCCTGCGGCGGCGGGGACGCCACCGAAGGCGCGAAGGGCCCGGAGGGCCAGGGCGCCGGCAAGCAGGAGAACGCGGCCTCCCGGGCCGTCGTGACGATCCTTCCGAAGGACGGCGCCGACTCGGTCGCCACCAGCGGCGCCCTCAAGGTGACCGCCCAGCAGGGCAAGCTCACCACGGTCACGGTCGCCGACTCCAAGGGCACCGAGGTCGAGGGCGAGATCGCGGCGGACGGCGCCAGCTGGCAGCCGACCGCCCACCTGTCCGGGGGCACCCAGTACAAGGTCCACGCCGTCGCGAAGGACGCCGAGGGCCGCGAGTCGGCGAAGGACACCACCTTCACCACCCTGGTCCCGAAGAACACCTTCATCGGCCACTACACGCCGGAGGACGGCTCGACCGTCGGCGTCGGGATGCCGGTCTCCATCAACTTCACCCGGGGCATCACCGACCCCGAGGCCGTCGAGAAGGCCATCAAGGTGACGGCCGTGCCGTCCGTCCCGATCGAGGGCCACTGGTTCGGCAACGACCGCCTGGACTTCCGCCCCGAGCAGTACTGGGCCGCCGGCACCAAGGTGACGGTCCACCTCAACCTGGACGGCGTCGAGGGCCGCCCCGGCGTCTACGGCAAGCAGAAGAAGACGGTCACCTTCACCATCGGCCGCCGCCAGGTCTCCACCGTCGACGCCAGTGCCAAGACGATGAAGGTCGAGCGCGACGGGAAGATCGTCAAGACGCTGCCGATCACCGCGGGCGCGCCGTCCACGACCACGTACAACGGTCAGATGGTCATCAGCGAGAAGTACAAGGTGACCCGGATGAACGGCGCCACGGTCGGCTTCGGCGGCGAGTACGACATCAAGGACGTGCCGCACGCGATGCGCCTGTCCCAGTCGGGCACCTTCGTGCACGGCAACTACTGGGCCCCGAAGAGCACCTTCGGCTCGCAGAACGTCAGCCACGGCTGCGTCGGCCTCTCGGACACCCGGGGCGCGGGGGACAGCTCGACCCCGGCCGCCTGGTTCTACGACAGCTCGATCATCGGTGACGTGGTCGTCGTGAAGAACTCCAAGGACAAGCAGATCAAGCCGGAGAACGGCCTCAACGGCTGGAACATGCCGTGGTCGGAGTGGACCGCCTAGGCGCTCCCGGATTTTCGGCGGGGCCCGGTGCTGTGAGCAACAGCACCGGGCCCCCTCGCGTTAACGACCTCTAACCTTCTCCCATGACTGTGAACCTCGAAGTCGCCGACGGCGTCGGAACGATCCGCCTCGACCGCCCCCCGATGAACGCCCTGGACGTCGCCACCCAGGACCGGCTGCGCGAGCTCGCCCAGGAGGCGACCGACCGCGACGACGTGCGGGCCGTGGTCCTGTACGGCGGCGAGAAGGTGTTCGCGGCCGGCGCGGACATCAAGGAGATGCAGGTCATGGACCACGTGGCCATGGTCAAGCGCTCGCGCGCCCTCCAGGACGCCTTCACCGCCGTCGCCCGCGTTCCCAAGCCGGTCGTCGCCGCGATCACCGGCTACGCGCTCGGCGGCGGCTGCGAGCTGGCGCTCTGCGCCGACTACCGGATCGCCGCCGACAACGCCAAGCTCGGCCAGCCCGAGATCCTGCTCGGCCTGATCCCGGGCGCGGGCGGCACCCAGCGCCTCTCCCGCCTCGTCGGCCCCTCCAGGGCGAAGGACCTCATCTTCACCGGCCGGATGGTGAAGGCGGACGAGGCCCTCTCGCTCGGCCTGGTCGACCGGGTCGTCCCGGCCGCCGAGGTGTACGAGCAGGCGCACGCGTGGGCCGCGAAGCTGGCGCAGGGGCCGGCCGTCGCCCTGCGGGCCGCGAAGGAGGCGATCGACCAGGGCCTGGAGACCGACATCGACACCGGTCTGGCCATCGAGCGCACCTGGTTCGCCGGTCTGTTCGCCACCGAGGACCGCGAGCGCGGGATGCGCAGCTTCGTCGAGGAGGGCCCCGGGAAGGCGAAATTCGGCTGAGCTGACCGAAAGGGAGCCGTCGGGCGTCGGCCAGGTGTCCGTAAGGCACCTCTCCGGGGGCCCGTCGGGGGTCCGTGGGGGGCCGATTCCGGTGGAACGGCCCCCGCGGGCGGTTCCGTGCGGCCATGATGGGGGGCATGGCGGGCCTGGAGGGTAGGGAACAACCACGGCAGCGCGCGAGCGCCGCCGCGGGGCGGTGGCCATTGGCCGCGGATGACGAACAGGCCGCCGAAGCAGTCGAGTTGTACGGGAATCCGGCCGAGGGCGATGTCCGGCTGCCGTCCCGGCCCGAGTCCGCGTGGGTGGCCCGCAGGCTCACGCAGCACGTCGTGATGCGCCAGTGGGCGCTGGGGCCGCAGATCGCCGAGCACGCGGTGCTCCTGGTCTCGGAGCTGGTGGGGAACGCGGTCCGGCACACCGGCGCCCGGTCCTTCGCGCTGCGGTTGCAGCGGCGCCGGGGCTCGATCCGGGTCGAGGTGCGGGACCCCTCGCGCGGGCTGCCCTGTCTGATGCCGGTGCACGAGCTGGACACGAGCGGCCGGGGGCTCTTCCTGGTCGACAAGCTGGCGGACCGCTGGGGCGTGGACCTGGCGCCGCGCGGCAAGACGACCTGGTTCGAGATGCGGGTCGCGGACCGCCCCTGAACGCACGGAAGCCCCCGTGCGCCGTGGTGGGGGCGTGCGGGGGGCTTCCGTGTGATGCGCCGTGGACGGGGGGGTGTATCCACGGCCGCTGTGTCGACCTGGCCCGGGTCAACGGAGGTCGTGTCATCGACTATGGCAGACAAGTGCGCCATCGCCAAAAGTCCCTAGTGGGGCAAAAACGGTCAAACGCTGACACTTTAACTGTGAATCGTTGGTGACATGTGGCACCTGCCTTGTAAACAGTGAATGACTATGCGGTTCGTTGTGTGTTTCCCGGGGTCGTCCGCATGATGGACACCCGGCATGTGCCGCCGAACGCCCCGAATCGGACCAATGGCCACCAACGGGAAGCACCGCCCCGTGGGCAGCCGGGCGGGCGCGGCCGCCGGAGCCGGGGCGGCTAATCTGGCCCCCGTCAGACAAGCACCATGAAGGGGCGGAAACAGTGGCGGACATCGAGTCGGCACGCACGGCATTCAACCGGTACGACGTGGACGGGGACGGCTTCATCACCGCCGCTGAGTACAAGAGCGTGATGGCGCAGCTGGGCGACTTCAACGTCACCGAGACGGTCGCCGAGGCGATCATCAAGCAGCGCGACGACAACGGCGACGGCCGGCTGTCGTGGGACGAGTTCTGGTCGCACCTCAGCAAGGCCTGACCCACCCACCCGGACGGGCCGCGCGCCCCAGCGGCCGCCACCCGTCCGGGCCGGACCCCGACCGACGCCCGGGAGGACACCGGCCGTGACCGGCGTGGAATTCCTCGCCTCTTTCCTCGCCACCGGAGAGCTGCACGGCCTCCGCGTCGGCTCGACGCTCGCCGAGGTGGACCGGGCGCTCCGCCACCCCTTCGTCGACGTCGTCGGCGAGGAGGGGGCATGGCTGCGGCGGGACTACGGGCTCGTCGAGTTCGCCTTCAACCCGAAACCAGATCCGGGGCCGGGGCCGGGGCCGGAGTGGGTCGTGGCCACCGCGACGATCCAGCTGCACCGCCTCGCGCCGGACGACGGCCCGGCCCGGTCCTGGGCCCGGAGTACCGGCGTCGGGTTTCCCCGGTACACCTCCTGGGAGGAACTGCGCGACGCGCTCTCCCGTACGCACGGCGTCCCGGAGCTGAAGGTCACCGACCAGGGCGGGTTCCTCCAGTACCGGGCCGCGTCCTCGCACGTCTCCGTCCTCGTCGTGGACGACGGGGACGAGGAGCGCGGTGACCGCGTCGGCCACGGCGACGTGTGGAGCCTCGATCTGTGGGCGCCGCTCCGGACGGGCCGGTGACGGCCCGCCGCCTCAGCACTCGATGATGTTCACCGCGAGCCCGCCCCGGGCCGTCTCCTTGTACTTGACGCTCATGTCCGCGCCCGTCTCCTTCATGGTCTTGATGACCTTGTCGAGGGAGACCAGGTGGCTGCCGTCGCCGCGCATCGACATCTTCGCGGCCGTGACGGCCTTGACCGCGGCCATGCCGTTGCGTTCGATGCAGGGGATCTGGACCAGGCCGCCGACGGGGTCGCAGGTCAGGCCCAGGTTGTGCTCCATGCCGATCTCGGCGGCGTTCTCCACCTGCTCGGGGGAGCCGCCCAGGACCTCGGCCAGGGCGCCGGCCGCCATCGAGCAGGCGGAGCCGACCTCGCCCTGGCAGCCGACCTCGGCGCCGGAGATCGAGGCGTTCTCCTTGAAGAGCATCCCGACCGCGCCGGCCGCGAGGAGGAAGCGGACCACGCCGTCCTCGTCCGCGCCGGGCACGAAGTTCATGTAGTAGTGCAGGACGGCGGGGATGATGCCGGCCGCGCCGTTCGTCGGGGCGGTGACCACCCGGCCGCCCGCCGCGTTCTCCTCGTTCACCGCCATCGCGTACAGGGTGATCCACTCCATCGAGTGGGCCGCCGGGTTCCCCTCGGAGCGCAGCTTGCGGGCCGAGTTCGCCGCGCGGCGGCGCACCTTCAGGCCGCCGGGCAGGATGCCCTCGCGGGACATGCCGCGCGAGACGCAGGACTGCATGACCCGCCAGATCTCCAGGAGGCCCGCGCGGATCTCGTCCTCGGTGCGCCAGGCCTTCTCGTTCTCCAGCATCATCGCGGAGATCGACAGACCGGTCTCCTTCGCGAGGCGGAGCAGCTCGTCGCCGGTGCGGAAGGGGTACTTCAGGACCGTGTCGTCCGGCACGATCGGGTTCTCGCCCGCGACCGCGTCCTCGTCGACGACGAAGCCGCCGCCCACCGAGTAGTACGTCTTCTCCAGGACGAGCCCGCCCTCCGCGTCGTACGCGAAGACCGTCATGCCGTTGGCGTGGTACGGGAGCGCCTTGCGCCGGTGCAGGATCAGGTCGGCGTCGAAGTCGAAGGGGATCTCGTGGGCGCCGAGCAGGTTGATCCGGCCGCTCGCCTTGATCCGCTCGAACTCCTCGTCCGCGTGCTCGACGTCGACCGTGCGCGGGGAGTTCCCCTCCAGGCCGAGCAGCACCGCCTTGGGGGTGCCGTGGCCGTGGCCGGTCGCGCCCAGCGAGCCGTACAGCTCCGCCCGCACCTTCGCCGTGTGGGCCAGCAGGCCCTCGTTCTTCAGCCGGCGGGCGAACATCCGGGCCGCGCGCATCGGGCCCACCGTGTGGGAGCTCGACGGGCCGATGCCGATCGAGAACAGGTCGAAGACCGAGATGGCCACGGGAGGACTCCTTGTGGGGGCTGGACGTCGTTGTCTGCCGGGGTGGTGCAGAGAGCGCGTGGGGCGGGGGGACATGGGTCGGGGCACCGCGCCCGTCGTTCCAGTGTGCGCGGTGCCCCGGATGTCCGTACGAACAAAAGCGTACGAAATTACTACGAGATCACTTCAGGCCGGGGTACAGCGGGTGCTTGTCCGCGAGGGCGGTCACCCGGGCCTTGAGGGCCTCGGCCTTCTCCGCGTCGAAGCCCGGCTTCAGGGTCTCGGCGATGACGTCTGCGACCTCGCGGAAGTCCTCGGCCCCGAAACCGCGGGTCGCGAGCGCCGGCGTGCCGATGCGCAGGCCCGAGGTGACCATCGGGGGACGCGGGTCGTTCGGGACCGCGTTCCGGTTGACCGTGATGCCGACCTCGTGCAGCCGGTCCTCGGCCTGCTGGCCGTCCAGCTCCGAGTCGCGCAGGTCGACCAGGAGCAGGTGCACGTCCGTGCCGCCGGACAGGACCGAGACGCCGTGGGCGGTCACGTCGTCCTGGACCAGGCGCTCGGCGATGATGCGGGCGCCGTCCAGGGTGCGCTGCTGGCGCTCCTTGAACTCCTCCGAGGCCGCGACCTTGAAGGAGACGGCCTTGGCCGCGATCACGTGCTCCAGGGGGCCGCCCTGGAAGCCCGGGAAGACGGAGGAGTTCAGCTTCTTCGCGAACTCCTTCTTCGCCAGGATGACGCCGCCGCGCGGGCCGCCGAGCGTCTTGTGCGTGGTGGAGGTCACCACGTCCGCGTACTCGACCGGGTTCGGGTGCAGACCGGCGGCGACCAGGCCCGCGAAGTGGGCCATGTCGACCCACAGGTAGGCGCCGACCTCGTCCGCGATCCGGCGGAACTCCGCGAAGTCCAGCCGGCGCGGGTACGCCGACCAGCCCGCGATGATCACCTTCGGGCGGTGCTCCTTGGCGAGGCTCTCGACCTCGGCCATGTCGACCAGACCGGCCCCGTCCACGTGGTACGCGACCACGTTGAACTGCTTGCCGGAGAAGTTCAGGCGCATCCCGTGGGTGAGGTGGCCGCCGTGCGCCAGGTCCAGGCCCAGGATCGTGTCGCCCGGCTGGGCGATCGCGAAGAGGGCGGCCTGGTTCGCGGAGGCGCCGGAGTGCGGCTGGACGTTGGCGTACTCGGCGCCGAACAGGTCCTTGATCCGGTCGATGGCGATCTGCTCGGCCACGTCGACGTGCTCGCAGCCGCCGTAGTAGCGGCGGCCCGGGTAGCCCTCGGCGTACTTGTTGGTGAGGACGGAGCCCTGCGCCTCCATGACCGCGACCGGAGCGAAGTTCTCCGAGGCGATCATCTCGAGGGTGGACTGCTGACGGCGGAGCTCGGCGTCGACGGCGGCGGCGACGTCGGGGTCCAGCTCGTGGAGGGGAGTGTTCAGAAGCGACATGAATCGATCCCTAAGGGGTCTCGGGCCCGGTCTCAGTTCCCGGCGGAGAACGCGGCGTACTCGTCGGCGGTGAGCAGGTCGTCCGGCTCACCCGCGACGCGCACCTTGAACAGCCAGCCACCCTCGAACGGAGCCGTGTTCACCAGGGACGGGTCGTCCACCACGTCCTGGTTGGCGGCGACGACCTCACCCGAGACGGGGGAGTACAGGTCGCTCACGGACTTCGTCGACTCCAGCTCGCCGCAGGTCTCGCCCGCGGTGACGGTGTCGCCGACCTCGGGGAGCTGGGCGTAGACGACGTCACCGAGCGCGTTGGCCGCGAACTCCGTGATGCCGACGGTCGCGACGCCGTCCTCGGCGTCCGACAGCCACTCGTGCTCCTTGGTGTACCGCAGCTGCTGGGGGTTGCTCATGACCTGATTCTCCTGGATCGGGGGAGTGCTGATGAACGTGGGTCTTGCGGGGTGAGACGCGGAGGAGGACGACTTCGTCACTTCTGGCGCTTGTAGAACGGCAGCGCCACGACCTCGTACGGCTCGTGGGTGCCCCGGACGTCCACACCTACACCCTGGGTGCCGGGCTCCGCGTGCGCCGCGTCCACGTACGCCATCGCGATCGGCTTTCCGAGGGTCGGGGACGGGGCCCCGGAGGTGACCTCGCCGATCACCGCGCCGTCCTTGACGACGGAGAAGCCGGCGCGCGGGACCCGGCGGCCCTCGGCGATCAGGCCGACCAGCTTGCGCGGCGGGGCGGTCTCGGCGCGCTCGGCGGCCTTCTCCAGGGCCTCGCGGCCGACGAAACGGCCCTCGTTGGTCGTCTTCTCGAACTTCACGACCCGGCCGAGACCGGCGTCGAAGGGGGTGAGGGAGGTGGTCAGCTCGTGGCCGTACAGCGGCATCCCCGCCTCCAGGCGGAGCGTGTCGCGGCAGGACAGGCCGCAGGGGATCAGGCCGACGCCCTCGCCGGCCGCGGTCAGCGCCTGCCACACGCCCTCGGCGTGCTCCGGCTTCAGGAAGAGCTCGAAGCCGTCCTCGCCGGTGTAGCCGGTGCGGGCGATCAGCGCGGGCACGCCCGCGACCGTGCCCGGCAGACCGGCGTAGTACTTCAGGCCGTCCAGGTCGGCGTCGGTGACCGACTTCAGGATGCCGGGGGACTCCGGGCCCTGGATCGCGATCAGGGCGTACGCGTCGCGGTCGTCGCGGACCTCGGCGTCGAAGCCGGCCGCGCGCTCGGTGAGGGCGTCCAGGACGGTCTGGGCGTTGGAGGCGTTGGCGACGACCATGTACTCGGTCTCGCCCAGGCGGTAGACGATCAGGTCGTCCAGGATGCCGCCGTCCTCGCGACAGATCATCGTGTACCGGGCGCGGCCGGTGCCCACCGTGGAGATGTTGCCGACCAGGGCGAAGTCGAGGAGGTCGACGGCCTGCGGGCCGGTGACGGTGATCTCGCCCATGTGGGAGAGGTCGAAGAGGCCGGCCCGGGTGCGGACGGCGTTGTGCTCGTCGCGCTCGCTGCCGTACCGCAGCGGCATGTCCCAGCCCGCGAAGTCGGTCATGGTCGCGCCCAGGGAACGATGCAGCGCGTCGAGGGCGGTCAGGCGGGGGGCAGAGGTCATGGGGTGGCTCCCGGGTCCCAAGGGCGTTCGGTGACGAAGACATGACGGGCGAGGACGTCCTCCCCATCTGTCATGGAACCTGAGAGGTTCACCGGGGGCATCTCGTCACCGAGATCCCGGCTTGCACCTTGGGTGGGGACACCACGGTGTCCCGCTTTTCAGATCTGCCTCATCCACGCGGTACGGGGCCTGAGAGATTCAAGGGAGGGTCTTGCTCCTTCGGCGCCCGGACGCACTCTGTGGACGACCCACAGTGCTCCGGAACTCTCCCGCGCGGATTCGAACGGCCGGTATGCGGTTGTACAGGCGACTGTGCGCGCCTGGCGGGCACATCATTGCACGCGGTGTCGGCGCGGCAAATCGCTTGTGCCCCATTACCGTTTCTTTACACTTCTTGGGAAGGGTCTCCTGAGGCCCGGCAGGGGGAGAAGCGATGACGTTCCAGCACACCGGCGCGTATGCGACGAGTACCGGCATACCGTCCCCACGGGCCCGCGCCCGGACCCGGGGACGGGGCCGGCTCCTGCGGGACCTGCGCGAGCGCGGGGACCGGGGCCCCCGCGCCCTCGTCTTCGCGGCCGGAGACCTCGTGGTCGTCTCCGGGCTGCCCGGCAGCGGCAAGTCCACCCTCATGCGACGGACCGCCGGGGGCCGGGGCGTCGACTCCCAGGACGCCCGGGAGCGCTGGGAGGCCCGGATGCCCGGCCTCCTGCCGTACGCGGTCTACCGCCCCCTGGTCCGGATCGCGCACTACGCCGGGCTGCGCCGCGCCCTGCGCTCCGGCGCGAGCGTGATCGTGCACGACTGCGGCACCCAGTCCTGGGTGCGCGGCTGGCTCGCCCGCGAGGCCCGCCGCCGGGGGAGCGACCTGCACCTGGTCCTCCTCGACGTCACCCCGGACACCGCCAGGGCCGGGCAGGACGCCCGGGGCCGGGGCGTCTCCGCGTACGCCTTCGCCCGCCACCGGCGCGCCGTCGGCCGGCTGCTGCGGGCCGTCGAGGCCGGCCGGCTCCCGCCCGGCTGCGCCTCGGCGACCCTGCTCGACCGGGGCGCAGCCGACGCCCTCCGGACGATCTCCTTCGGGGAGGCCGCCTGACCGACGGGCCTCCGGTACGGCCCCTCCGGGGCGCTCGTACCCTTCTCTTCTGGCCACGGCGGTGCCGGGGCGGCGTTAGGGTGCTGCCGGGCGGCCGGGTACGGCAGGCCGTGCGGAGAAGGGGAACGGGACCGTGGACGTGACGTGGCCGGGCAACGAGCTCGAAGAGGTGCTCGCCGCCTCGCTCGGCGACCCCGGGGCGGGAGCCCGCCTCCTGGAGGTGCTGGGCCGCAGCCCCGTCTGGGTCCCCCTGCCCAACGGCGGCGGCCCCGACAGCGCCGACCTGGACCTCGCCACCCTGGAGATCGACGGCGCGGCCTACGTCCCCGTCTTCAGCTCCGAGCAGCAGCTCCGCGCCTGCGCCGGCGACCACATGTCCTTCGCCGTCGCCCCCGCCCGCGACTTCGCCCGCGGCCTGCCCCCGCAGCTCGGCATCGCCGTGAACCCCGGCGGCACCGTCGGCGTCCCGCTGCCCCCGCCCGCCGTCGCCGAGCTCTGCCGGGCCGGCCGGACCCCGCTCGACGGGCCCGCGTCCGGCGGCCGCGTCCGGCTCTTCGAGCCCGACTGGCAGGACGACCCCGTCGACTTCCTCGCCGCCGCCTCCGCCGAGTTCGAGGCCACCGGCGTCGTCGCCAGCGCCCGCCGCGCCCTCGCCAGCGTCGAGGGCACCGAACCGGCCCTCTTCATCGGCGTCCAGCTCTCCCACTGGGAGGGCGCCGACCGCACCGCCCCCCTGGACGCCCTCGGCCGGGCCCTCGGCCGCGTCGAGGTCGCCTGGCCGGTCAACCTCATCCTGCTCGACATGGCGCAGGACCCGGTGGGCGACTGGATGGTGGAGCGGGTCCGCCCCTTCTACCAGCGCGCCGCCGTGTGAGCGGCACCGTGTTTAAGCTGAACTGATTCGACGGGACCGGTTCGACGGAACGGTTCGACGGCCGCACCTGACCCGGTGGCCGTACAGACGTGGTGGACGGAAGAGGGGCGGGACCCAGGGTGAGCGCGTCAGGCACCGCTGCGACCGGTCAGGTCGAGCACATGCTGCGCCAGGTGGCACCCGGACGCTACGACGCGTACGAGCGGCTGCTGCACGCCCTCGCCGACGGCGAGCTCCGGATGCTGCTCTGGCAGGGCTCGCCCGGCTCGCCCGACGCCCAGTACGGGAACATGGAGGTCGACGGCTTCGGCTACGCGCCCTGCGTCACCTCCGACCAGGAGCTCGCCGCCTCCGGCTGGAACCGCGCCCACGAGCGCGTCACCGGCCGCGAGATCGCCCGTGCCCTCTACCCCGACCGCTGGGGCGTCTGGCTGAATCCGCACGCCCCCGGCGGCGGCGTCGGCATTCCCTGGGCCGACCTGCGCCGGATCGCCACCGGCCTCGACCGGATGCCCGCCGGTCCGCTGCGCGTCACCGAGCCCGCCCTGGAGATCCCGCAGTTCTACGCCCTGATCACGCAGAACGCGCACCGCACCCCGGCCGTCCGGGCGCTGCGCCGCGGCTGGGTGCAGCCCGCGCTCGGCTCCCCGTACCTCGTCATCGGGCTCGACCTGTACGACACCTCCCCGGCGGCCGTCGACACGGTCCGGTCGATGATGCGCCAGTCCATCGGCTCCGTCCCCGACGGGCTGCCCGTCTCGACGGTCGCCCTCTCCGACGCGTACGACCCGGTGGCGCTCTGGCTGCTGGCGAACGCGCGGCCCTTCTACGACCGCGAGGCGCACGCGGGACGCGGCTCCGCCCCCGCCCCGGGGTACGGGTACCCGCCGGCGGCTCCGTCCGGATACTGAGACGGCCCCTTCTTCCCCAGGGCCCCCACCGGCCTCGCCGGAGGCCATCGTTCGCCCCAATTGAAGAGCTCAAACGCCCAGTTGGGTGACATGTCCGATTGAGGGGAAGAGGGGCCGAGATGGTCCGCTCACACCCGTGCGGCGTCCGGATAACGGAAGTCGCAGCACCGCATCACGTTTGAGCAAACATTCCCCGTCAGGGCTGGCGGGTGATCACGAGCGCATTGAAGACTCCCCGGAACACCGGGTGTTCCGCTCCTTTTCGCGCAGGTACCCGGCAGGTTGTTCCACCGAGCCGCTACCCGCGGCGGGCAAGGGCCGGCTACCGGCGGCCGAGAGGGGTCCTCACCACGATGACGGCACCACTGCACGAGACCAGTGCGGGCGCGTCGACCGCCACCGTCGACGGCGTGCCCGCCGATCCCGGCACCCCCGGCCCCTCCGACAAGGGAATCCAGGGCCGTTCGCCCTGGAAGATCGCCTGGACCCGCCTCAAGCGCGACAAGCTCGCCCTCGCCGGCGCCTGCGTCGTCGTCTTCCTCATCCTGGTCGCGGTCTTCGCGCCGCTGATCGTCGGTCTCCTCGGCCACCCGCCGGACGAGTTCCACGAGGACCAGATCGACCCGCTCTTCGGCACCCCGATCGGCTCCTGGGGTGGCATCAGCTCCGACTTCCTCCTCGGGGTCGAGCCGGTCAACGGCCGCGACGTCTTCAGCCGCATCGTCTACGGCGCCCGGATCTCCCTGCTCGTCGCCTTCCTCGCGGCGGTCTTCGCGGTCCTCCTCGGCACCGTCCTCGGCATCGTCGCGGGCTACTTCGGCGGCTGGATCGACGCGGCCCTCAGCCGGGTCATGGACGTCATGCTCGCCTTCCCGCAGCTGCTCTTCACCATCGCGCTGGTCTCGGTGCTGCCCAACGAGCTCTTCGGCATCGAGGGCTCGGGCGTGCGCATCGGCGCCCTCGTCGTGGTGATCGGCTTCTTCGGCTGGCCGTACGTCGGCCGCATCGTCCGCGGCCAGACCCTCTCGCTGCGCGAGCGCGAGTACGTGGAGGCCGCCCGCAGTCTGGGCGCCGGCCGCCTCTACATCCTCCGCAAGGAGCTGCTGCCCAACCTGGTCGCCCCGATCACGGTCTACGCGACCCTCATGATCCCGACCAACATCCTCACCGAAGCGGCACTCAGCTTCCTCGGCGCGGGCGTGAAGCCTCCCACCGCCTCCTGGGGACAGATGCTGTCCAAGGCCGTCAACACCTACGAGTCGGACCCCCTGTTCATGGTGATCCCCGGCCTCGCGATCTTCATCACCGTTCTGGCGTTCAACCTCTTCGGCGACGGCGTGCGCGACGCGCTCGACCCGAAGGGCTCCCGCTGACCGTTCGCCGACGACCCGCATGACCAGCCCCTGCCGCTGTCGACAGGAGGCACATCCCCCTCGGCGGACCGCCGTAACGGCCGCCACTATCCCGGAGGTTGCGAGACCCATGACCCTGATGAGCTCTCAGAAGCGCAGAATCGCCGCGGGCGCGCTGCTCGCAGCGGCCACGATGGTCGTCACCACCGCCTGCGGCGGCGGCAACGGCGGCAACGGCAGCGGTGACAAGGGCAAGGACGGCCTCGCCTTCAACGGCGGCGTCAACAAGGTCCTCAACGCCTCCGACAAGAAGGGCGGCGAGCTGAAGTTCATCGGCTCGCAGGAGGCCGACTCGTGGGACCCGCAGCGCGGCTACTACGGCTTCGTGTGGGACTTCGCCCGCTACTACACCCGCCAGCTGGTCACCTTCAAGGCCGAGCCCGGCGCCGCCTCCACCGAGCTGGTCTCCGACCTCGCCACCGACACCGGCAAGGTCTCGGCCGACGGCCTGACCTACACCTTCACCCTGAAGGACGGGATCACCTGGGAGGACGGCAAGCCGATCACCTCCAAGGACATCAAGTACGGCATCGAGCGCATCTGGGCGCAGGACGTCATCTCCGGCGGCCCGATCTACCTCCAGCAGGTCCTCGACCCCAAGGGCGAGTACAAGGGCCCGTACAAGGACACCACCCCGGACAAGCTCGGCCTGAAGGCCATCGAGACCCCGGACGACAAGACCATCGTCTTCAAGCTGCCGGTCGCCAACGGCGACTTCCTGCAGATGCTGGCGATGCCCGCGGCCTCCCCGGTCCGCCAGGACAAGGACACCAAGTCCAAGTACGGCCTGAAGCCCTTCTCCTCCGGTCCGTACAAGTGGGAGTCCTACACCCCCAACAAGTCGATCAAGCTCGTCCGCAACGACAAGTGGGACGCCAAGACGGACACGATCCGCAAGGCGCTGCCGGACAAGATCAGCGTCACGTTCACCACGAACGCCGACGACATGGACAACCGTCTGATCGAGGGCGAGTACGACCTCGACATCAACGCGACCGGCGTCGGCGCCGCCGCCCGCCAGAAGGTGCTCCAGCAGCACAAGGGCAACATCGACAACCCGCAGACGGGCTTCATCCGCTACGCGGTCTTCCCGCAGACGGTCATCGACAACGTCGAGTGCCGCAAGGCGATCATCTACGCGGCCGACTCCAAGTCCCTGCAGACCGCCCGCGGCGGCCCGCAGGCCGGTGGCGACATCGCCTCCAACATGCTGCCGCCGGCGATCAAGGGCGCCGACCCGAAGGCCGACCCGTACGGCAAGCTCGCGGGCAAGGCGGACGTCGCGAAGGCCAAGGAGGCCCTCGCGAAGTGCGGCAAGCCGAACGGCTTCAAGACGACCATCGCGGTCCGCAACAACAAGCCGATCGAGATCGCCACCGCCGAGTCCCTCCAGCAGTCGCTGAAGGCCGTCGGCATCGAGGCCCAGATCGACCAGTTCGACGGCGCCCAGACCTCGGGCATCATCGGTTCGCCGAAGGTGGTCAAGGAGAAGGGCTACGGCATCATCATCATGGGCTGGGGCGCCGACTTCCCGTCGGGCCAGGGCTTCCTCCAGCCGCTGGTCGACGGCCGCTTCATCCTCCAGAGCGGCAACAACAACTTCTCCGAGCTGAACGACAAGGCCGTCAACGGCCTGTTCGACCAGGCGCTGAAGGAGACCGACCCGGTCAAGGCCGGCGAGCTCTACAAGCAGATCAACACGAAGGTCTCCGAGGCGGCGGTCTACCTGCCCTTCACCCACGAGAAGAACATCATCTGGCGCAGCTCCCGGCTGACCAACGTCTACACGGCGGACGCCTACAACGGCCGCTACGACTACGCGTCGCTCGGCGTCGTCAAGTAATCCGACCCGCTCCACCGGCGCACCACCCGCCGCAAGGTCCGAAGGGCAGGTGATGGCCGAGGGCGGCGGCCGGGGGACCCGATCGGGTCCCCCGGCCGCCGACCGGCCGACCGAATGCTTGCATACATAGTCCGGCGACTCTTCGCGGTCGTCGTGATGCTGCTCGTCGTCACGCTCGTGACGCTCAGCATCTTCTTCCTCATTCCCAAGCTGACCGGCAGCGATCCTGCCGCGATGTTCGTCGGCAAGCAGGCGGACCCGGCCTCCATCGAGGGCATCCGGCAGAAGCTGGGCCTGGACGAGCCGATCCTGGTGCAGTTCTGGCACTTCGTCTCCGGCATCTTCGTCGGCCGGGACTACACGGGCGGCGGCGACAGCATCCACTGCGCGGCCCCGTGCTTCGGCTACTCCTTCAAGACCGAGCAGGACGTCTGGACCATGCTGGTCGACCGGATCCCGGTCACCCTCTCCATGGTCATCGGCGCGGCCGTGCTCTGGCTGCTCATGGGTGTCACCGCCGGCGTCGTCTCCGCGCTGAAGCGCGGCACCGCGGTCGACCGCATCGCGATGGTCACCGCGCTCGCCGGTGTCTCGCTCCCCATCTACTTCACCGCCATGCTGGCGATGTTCCTCTTCCGCACCCAGCTCGGCTGGCTGGACGCCAAATACGTCCCGATCTCCGAGTCCCCGGGCGCGTGGTTCGCGGGCCTCCTCCTGCCCTGGGTCACCCTCGCCTTCCTCTACGCGGCGATGTACGCGCGCCTCACCCGCGCCACCATGCTGGAGGTCCTGGGCGAGGACTACATCCGCACCGCCCGCGCCAAGGGCCTGCCGGAGCCGGTCGTGCTCGGCAAGCACGCGATGCGCTCCACCATGACCCCCATCCTGACCATCTTCGGCATGGACCTCGGCGCCCTCGTCGGCGGTGCGGTCCTGACCGAGACCGCGTTCAACCTGTCGGGGCTCGGAAACGCCGCCTTCAAGGCGGTCGGCGACCGCGACCTGCCGGTGATCCTCGCGGTCACCCTCATCACGGCCGCCTCCGTGGTCATCGCCAACCTCGTGGTGGACCTTCTGTACGCGGTGATCGACCCCCGAGTGAGGCTCGCATGACGGACCAGCTGTCGAAGACCGGAGCGGCGGTGGAAGAGGCCGCCGCCCCCGGCGGTTCCGCCCCCTCCGGCGCCTTCCTCGACGTACGCGACCTGAAGATCCACTTCCCGACCGACGACGGTCTGGTCAAGTCGGTCGACGGCCTCTCCTTCCAGCTGGAGAAGGGCAAGACCCTCGGCATCGTCGGCGAGTCCGGCTCCGGCAAGTCGGTGACCTCGCTCGGCATCATGGGCCTGCACACGGTCGGCCAGTACGGCCGGCAGAAGGCCCGCATCTCCGGCGAGATCTGGCTGAACGGGCGCGAGCTGCTCTCGGCCGACCCGGACGAGGTCCGCCGGATGCGCGGCCGCGAGATGGCCATGATCTTCCAGGACCCGCTGTCCGCGATGCACCCGTACTACACGGTGGGCGCCCAGATCGTGGAGGCGTACCGCGTCCACCACGACGTCGACAAGAAGACGGCGCGCAAGCGGGCGACCGAACTCCTGGACCGGGTCGGCATCCCCGAGCCCGCCAAGCGGTTCGACAACTACCCGCACGAGTTCTCCGGCGGTATGCGCCAGCGCGCGATGATCGCCATGGCGCTCGTCAACAACCCCGAGCTGCTCATCGCGGACGAGCCGACCACCGCGCTCGACGTGACCGTGCAGGCGCAGATCCTCGACCTGATGCGGGACCTCCAGAAGGAGTTCGGCTCGGCGGTCGTCATCATCACCCACGACCTCGGCGTCGTCGCGGAGCTGGCCGACGACATCCTCGTCATGTACGGCGGGCGCTGCGTCGAGCGCGGCCCGGCCGAGCAGGTCTTCTACGAGCCGCAGCACCCCTACACCTGGGGCCTGCTCGGCTCGATGCCGCGGATCGACCGGGAGCAGACCGAGCGGCTCATCCCGGTCAAGGGCAACCCGCCCAGCCTCATCAACATCCCGAGCGGCTGCGCCTTCAACCCGCGCTGCCCGTACGCGGACGTCCCCAAGGGCGGCATCACGCGCACCCAGCGGCCCGAGCTGGAGCTCGTCGGAGAGCGCCACTACTCCGCCTGCCACATGCCGCAGGAGGAGCGCACCCGCATCTGGACCGAAGAGATTGCGCCGAAGCTGTGAGCGAGACCATGGAACCCCTGCTCAAGGTCACCGGCCTGCAGAAGCACTTCCCCATCCGGAAGGGCCTGCTGCAGCGCCAGAGCGGCGCGGTCAAGGCGGTCGACGGCCTCGACTTCGAGGTCTACCCCGGTGAGACCCTCGGCATCGTCGGCGAGTCCGGCTGCGGCAAGTCCACGATGGGCCGGCTCATCACCCGCCTGCTCGAACCGACCGGCGGCACGGTCGAGTTCCAGGGCAAGGACATCTCCCACCTCGGGGTGTCCGGGATGCGGCCGTTCCGCCGGGACATCCAGATGATCTTCCAGGACCCGTACGGGTCGCTGAACCCGCGCCACACGGTCGGCACGATCGTCTCGGCGCCCTTCCGGCTCCAGGGCGTCGAGCCCGAGGGCGGCGTGAAGAAGGAGGTGCAGCGCCTCCTCGGCCTGGTGGGCCTCAACCCGGAGCACTACAACCGCTACCCGCACGAGTTCTCCGGCGGCCAGCGCCAGCGCATCGGCATCGCCCGCGCGCTCGCGCTCAAGCCGAAGCTGGTCGTGGCGGACGAGCCGGTCTCGGCCCTGGACGTCTCCATCCAGGCGCAGGTGGTCAACCTCCTGGACGACCTCCAGGACGAGCTGGGCCTCACGTACGTGTTCATCGCGCACGACCTCTCGGTCGTCCGGCACGTCTCGGACCGCATCGCCGTGATGTACCTCGGCAAGATCGTCGAGCTCGCGGACCGCAAGTCCCTGTACGAGGCCCCGATGCACCCGTACACCCGGGCCCTGATGTCGGCGGTCCCGGTCCCGGACCCGCGCCGCCGGGGCGTCAAGAGCGAGCGCATCCTGCTCAACGGGGACGTCCCCTCGCCGATCGCCCCGCCGCCGGGCTGCCGCTTCCACACGCGCTGCTGGAAGGCCACGGAGGTCTGCAGGACGCAGGAGCCCCCGCTCCTGGAGCTCCGCCCGGGCCAGCGCGTGGCCTGCCACCACCCGGAGAACGCGGAGGGCGTGACGGTGCCGGGGGCGCGGGAGTCGGTGGAGATCACCGCGCCGGAGCCCGCGGCCGGTCCTGCCGCCGGTGCCGATGCCGATGCCGAGACCGCTTCCGGGGTCGGTGCCGAGACCGGTTCCGAGGCCGGTCCCGAGGCCGGGGACGCCGCGTCGAAGGAGTGAGTCCCGGGAGGTCCCGTCGTCCTCGTGGCGGCGGGGCCTCCCGCGCGTCGTGGCCGGGCGGGGCACGGGCCCGCTAGCCGGGCCTCCGTACGGAGAACTCGTTGCCGTCGGGGTCGAGCATCAGGACGTGCCCGTCGACGCCCTCGCTCTCGCCGACGTGCCGCGCGCCGAGCGCGACCAGGCGGTCGACCTCGGCCTCCGCGTCGGCCCCGGCGGGCAGCGCCAGCTCGAAGGACAGCCGGTTCTCGCCCGTCTGCGGCGCCACCGGGGGACCGCCCCAGGTGATCTTCGTACCGCCGTCCGGCGACTGGATCGCGGTCTCCTCGTCCTGGTCCCAGACCAGCGGCCACCCCAGGGCCCCGCTCCAGAAGTAACCGACCTCCTGCGTGCCGTCGCAGGCCAGCGCCCCGATGACACCGGTGTCGGCGAGGAACGCGTTGCCCGCCTCGATGACGCAGAACTCGTTGCCGTCCGGGTCGGCGAGCACCACGTGCCCCTCCTCGGGGAGTTGCCCCACGTCGAGGTGGCTCCCGCCGAGCTCCAGCGCCCTGGCCACGGTCCGCCGCTGCTCCTCCGGGGAGGCGCTCGTCAGGTCGAAGTGCGCCCGGTTCCGCACGGTCTTCGGCTCCGCTCCCGGCAGGAAGCGGAGGCGGAACCCGGCGTCCCCGGGAGGCAGCAGCGCGACGCCGTCGCCCGGCTCCCCGGCCGGGTCCCAGCCCAGGACCCCGGACCAGAACCGCGCCAGCTCCGTCGGCCGGGTCGCGCGGAAGCGGATCGCGAACAGCTGACCGGTCATGTTCCCTGGGTCTCCTCGTCGTCGACGGCCTGTGCGGGGCGCCCCGCCCTCCGGGCGAGCGCAGCCTAGGGGCGGCCGTACGGCGCCCGCATCCGGTTTTCGCCACGGGGCCACGGGGCCGCGGGTCTGCGAGGGCGCGGGGCCGGACGGGTGCGTCCGCCGGCGAGCGGCCGGGGCGGGCGGGCACGGTCGGCGGCGAGCGGTCGGGGCCGGGAACTACCGGCACAATTGGCCGGTGCTCCACGAACTGTTCACCCCCTCCGTCCAACACGCGCTCGATCTCGTCGGCATCTTCGTGTTCGCCATCTCCGGCGCCTTGCTCGCCGTCCGCAAGAACTTCGACGTCTTCGGCATCGCCGTCCTCGCCGAGGTCACCGCCCTCGGCGGCGGCCTCTTCCGCGACCTGATCATCGGCGCCGTGCCCCCCGCCGCCTTCACCGACCTCGGCTACTTCCTCACGCCCCTGGTCGCGACGGTCCTCGTCTTCTTCCTGCACCCCCAGGTGGAGCGCACCCAGACCGCCGTCAACGTGTTCGACGCCGCCGGGCTCGGCCTCTTCTGCGTGACGGGGACGACGAAGGCGTACGACTACGGCCTCGGCCTCACCGCCTCGGCCGCCCTCGGCCTCGCCACCGCCGTCGGCGGCGGCGTCCTGCGCGACGTGCTCGCCAACGAGGTGCCCTCGCTGCTGCGCTGGGACCGGGACCTGTACGCCGTCCCGGCGATCGTGGGCGCGACGACGGTCGTGCTCTGCATCCGCTTCGACGCCCTCAACGCCTTCACCAGCGGCGCCGCCGTCCTCACCGCCTTCGTGCTCCGCCTCCTCGCGATGCGCTACCACTGGCGCGCGCCCCGGGCCTGGAACCGCCGCTCCTCCACCCGTGAGGACCCGGAGAAAGCTACCGCTCAGTAGTAACCTGCGGTACCGTCGGATCCATGAGCACGAGCACCGAGACGAACGCCGCCGCGCCGTCCACCGCGCCGTCCGTCGCGACGAACGAGTTCGACCGCGACACCGCCGTCACCCTCCGGGAGCCCGGCGTCTACGACGCCGACCTCTCCGCCGGCTGGACGATCATCCACGCCGTCAACGGCGGCTACCTCCTCGCCCTGCTCGGCCGCGCCCTCGGCCACCACCTCCCGCACCCCGACCCGTTCACGATCTCGGCGCACTACCTCACGCCGTCCGTGCCCGGCCCCGCGGTGATCCGGACCGAGACCGTCCGCACCGGCCGGACCCTCTCCACCGGCCAGGCCTCGCTCTTCCAGTACGCCGAGGACGGCACCGAGGTCGAGCGCATCCGCGTCCTCGCCTCGTACGGCGACCTCGACGCCCTCCCCGACGACGTCCGCACCAGCGCGACGCCCCCGGCGATGGCCCCGATCGAGAACTGCTTCGGCGCCTCCGACGGCCCCACCCCGCAGATCCCCGGCTCCTCCGCCATCACCGAGCGGCTCGACATCCGCCTCGACCCGGCCTGCGTCGGCTGGGCGATCGGCGCCCCCTCGGGCAAGGGCGAGATGCGCGCCTGGTTCGGCCTCGCCGACGGGCGCGCGCCCGACGCCCTCTCCCTGCTCCTCACCGTCGACGCCCTGCCGCCGACCTCCTTCGAGCTGGGCCTCAAGGGCTGGACCCCGACCGTCGAGCTCACCACCCACGTCCGCTGCCGCCCGGCCCCCGGCCCGCTGCGGGTCTCCATCACCACCCGCAACCTGGCCGGCGGCTTCCTGGAGGAGGACGCCGAGGTCTGGGACAGCGCCGACCGCCTGGTCGCCCAGTCCCGCCAGCTGGCCCGCGCCCCGCGCGGCTGAGACCACCGCCGCCCCCGCCCTTGCCGCGCAGGGGCGGGGGCGGCGGCACAAACAGGCCAGGCGCGGGGAGCACTGCGGCGGGCTCGTAGAATCGACCCACCATGGCTTACCTCGACCACGCCGCGACCACGCCCATGCTGCCCGAGGCGATCGAGGCGATGACCGCCCACCTCGCCGTCACGGGCAACGCATCCTCCCTCCACGCCGCCGGACGGCGGGCCCGGCGGACCGTCGAGGAGGGGCGCGAGACCCTCGCCGCCGCCCTCGGCGCCCGGCCGAGCGAGGTCGTCCTCACCTCCGGCGGCACCGAGGCCGACAACCTCGCCGTCAAGGGCCTCTACTGGTCACGGCGCGACGCCGACCCCCGCCGCGTCCGCGTCCTGGCCAGCCCGGTCGAGCACCACGCCGTCCTCGACGCCGTCGACTGGCTCGCCGTCCACGAGGGCGCGCGGGTCGAGTACCTGCCCGTCGACCACCACGGCCGGGTGCACCCCGAGACCCTGCGCGAGGCGATCGCCCGCGACCCCGGGACCGTCGCCCTGGCCACCGTCATGTGGGCCAACAACGAGATCGGCACCCTCATGCCGATCCGCGAACTCGCCGACGTGGCCGCCGAGTTCGGCGTCCCCCTGCACGCCGACGCCGTCCAGGCCGTGGGTCAGGTTCCGGTCGACTTCGCCGCCTCCGGACTCGCCGCCATGACCGTCTCCGGGCACAAGATCGGCGGCCCCTACGGCATCGGCGCCCTGCTCCTGGGCCGCGAGCACACCCCCGTGCCCGTCCTGCACGGCGGCGGCCAGGAGCGGCACGTCCGCTCCGGCACCCTCGACGTCCCGGCCGTCGCCGCCTTCGCCGTCGCCGCCCGGCTCGCCGCCGAGCGGCGCGAGGAGTTCGCCCGCGAGGTCGGCGCCCTGCGCGACGACCTCGTCACCGCCGTCCGTACGGCCGTCCCCGACGCGGTCCTCGGCGGCGACCCCGTCGACCGGCTCCCCGCCAACGCCCACTTCAGCTTCCCCGGCTGCGAGGGCGACTCGCTGCTCCTGCTGCTCGACGCCGCCGGCATCGCCTGCTCCACCGGCTCCGCCTGCACCGCCGGCATCGCCCAGCCCAGCCACGTGCTGCTCGCCACCGGCACCGACCCCGACCTGGCCCGGGGCACCCTGCGCTTCTCCCTCGGCCACACCTCCACCAAGGAGGACGTGACGGCGGTGGCCGGGGCGATCGGCCCGGCCGTCGAGAGGGCCCGCACGGCCGGCCTCACCTGAGCCCCCGGGCCTTCCCCCGGGACCGGGCCCCTTCGAGCGGGGCCCGGGCCGCGCGGCCCCTCACGCGGGCTTCTTCGACGCCTCCCGCACGAGCCGCATGTACCGGTCCCAGTCCCAGTGCGGACCGGGATCGGTGTGGTCGGTGCCCTCGACCTCGACGTGCCCGATGATGTGCTCCCGGTCCACGGGTATCCCGTGCCGGGCGCAGATGTCCGCCGTGAGCCGCGCCGACCCCGCGTACATCGCCGCCGTGAAGTCCTGCGGCCGGTCCACGAAGCCCTCGTGCTCGATGCCGACGCTCCGCTCGTTCATGTCCCGGTTCCCGGCGTGGAAGGCCACGTCGAGCTCCCGGATCATCTGCGCCACGTGCCCGTCCTTGCGGACCACGTAGTGCGTGGCGGCCCCGTGCCCCGGGTTCTTGAAGACCCTCAGGGCGGTCGCGTAGCTGCCCTGCACGACGTGGATCACGACCCGGTCGATCCGGTAGTCGTCCGGCCGGTCCGCCCGCCGCCAGTTCGCCCGCGCCGCCGACGTCCACTCGGCGCGCGCGTGGTCCAGCTCCCCCTCGACCCGCTTCTTCTCCATCCCCGGCAGCCGCCACCAGGCGCGCGCCAGCTCTTCCCGGGCGAGCACGGCCGTGCCCACCACGGCGGCCCCGCCGCCGAGCAGGACGGCACGCCGCCCCACCGCCCTGTTCCCCTTGCTCCCCATGTCATCGAGAACGCTCACCACCGCGACCGTGGTTCCCGGCGCCCCGTACCCTGGTAGGGCTATGACTCAGACCCCGCCCCCGCGCCCCCTTCGCGTCCTTGCCGCCATGTCGGGCGGAGTGGACTCCGCCGTCGCCGCCGCCCGCGCCGCCGAGGCGGGCCACGACGTCACCGGCGTCCACCTCGCCCTCTCCGCGAACCCGCAGTCGTTCCGCACCGGAGCGCGCGGCTGTTGCACGATCGAGGACTCCCGCGACGCGCGCCGGGCCGCCGACGTCATCGGCATCCCCTTCTACGTGTGGGACCTGGCCGAGCGGTTCCGCGAGGACGTCGTGGACGACTTCGTCGCGGAGTACGAGGCCGGCCGCACCCCCAATCCCTGCCTGCGCTGCAACGAGAAGATCAAGTTCGCGGCGCTCCTCGACAAGGCGCTCGCCCTCGGCTTCGACGCGGTCTGCACCGGCCACTACGCCACCGTCGTCCTGGGCGAGGACGGCACCCGCGAGCTGCACCGCGCCTCCGACATGGCCAAGGACCAGTCGTACGTCCTCGGCGTGCTCGACGAGAAGCAGCTCGCGCACGCGATGTTCCCGCTGGGCGACACCCTCACCACCAAGGACGAGATCCGGGCGGAGGCCGAGCGGCGCGGGCTCGCGGTCGCGAAGAAGCCCGACAGCCACGACATCTGCTTCATCGCCGACGGCGACACCCAGGGCTTCCTCGCCTCCCGGCTCGGCAGGGCGGAGGGCGACATCGTCGACGAGGCGGGCACGAAGGTCGGCACCCACGAGGGCGCGTACGGCTTCACCATCGGCCAGCGCAAGGGCCTGCGGATCGGCCACCCGGCGGCGGACGGCAAGCCCCGCTACGTCCTCGACATCTCGCCCGTGAACAACACGGTCACCGTCGGCCCCGTCGAGGCCCTCGACGTCACCGCCCTCACCGCGATCAAGCCCCGCTGGTGCGGCACCGCCCCCGAGGGCCCCGGCCGCTACACCGCCCAGCTGCGCGCCCACGGCGGCGAGACACCGGTGACCGCGTCCCTGGAGGACGGCGAGCTGCGCGTCTCCTTCGACGAGCCCGTCCGGGGCGTCGCCCCCGGCCAGGCGATCGTGCTGTACGACGACACGCGCGTGGTGGGCTCGGCGACGATCGCGACGACGGTACGACGGACGACGGAGCCGGCCGGCGCCTGAGCCCGCCCGGGGGACCGGGACCGGGGTCGGGCAGCCGGGCAGGACGCGGCGGGCGCCGGAGCCGTACAGGACCGCGGCGAGGCGCCGTGGCGGGCGTCGCGGACCCGGCCGCGACCCCGCCGGGCGCGCCTCAGACCGTCCCGGCGGCACCCCGGCCCTCCCGGGAGAACCCCTCCGGGAGGAACCCCTCCAGGCGGAGCTCCTCCGTGAGGAAGTCCGCCAGGACCGGTGCCAGGACGTGCGGGGCGACCTCGTGGGTCTGGCCCGTCAGGGTGCGGTGGCGGGCCCGGGGGAGGGCCGCCGCCAGGGCGCGGGCCGCGCGCCGGGTCTCCGCCGGGCTGGAGCCCCCGTCGACCACGAGCACGCGCGCGGAGACCCGGCCGAGGGGCACGTCCGCGTGCGGCGGCTCGTACACCGAGATCGGGCCCACCGGCAGCCCGGCCGCCGCGACGGCGAGGGCGAGCGTGCCGCCCGTGCCCGTGCCGTGCACGGCCGCCCCCGGGCCCGCCGCCGCCAGGACCGCCGCCAGGTCCTCGACCTCCCGCCCGGGGTCCCCGTGCCCCCGGCGGCCGTACGCCACGACCGGGAGGTGCCGGGCGAGCAGCCCGGCGAGCGCCCGCCCGTCCGCCGCCCCCGGGGCCCCGCCCACCAGGACGAGCGGCGGCCCGTCCCCGTCCCCGTACCGCTCGTACGCCACCGTCGTCCCGTCCCGTGACGTGACGCGTCCCCCGAACCCGCTCACCTCGTCCATGGCAGGGCAGACCGGGGCCGCCGCCGGAACTCATCGCCCCGGCCCGGACTTTTCCGGGAGCCGTACGGTGGGGTCCATGAACATCTGCGTCTTCCTCTCCGCCGCCCACCTCGACGAGCGGTACACGGGTCCGGCCCGCGAGTTCGCCACCCTGCTCGGGAAGGCCGGTCACACCCTCGTCTGGGGCGGCTCCGACACCGGTCTGATGAAGGTCGTCGCGGACGGCGTCCAGGAGGCGGGCGGGCGGCTCGTCGGCGTCTCCGTCGACTTCCTCGCCCACAAGGCCCGCCCGGACGCCGACGAGATGGTCGTCACCGAGGACCTCGCGCGGCGCAAGGCGCTCCTCCTCGCCAAGTCCGACGCGATCGTCGTCATGGTCGGCGGCACCGGCACCCTGGACGAGGCCACCGAGATCCTGGAGCTGAAGAAGCACGGCAAGCACCGCAAGCCGGTCGTCCTGCTCAACACGGCGGGCTTCTACGACGGCCTGAAGGAGCAGTTCCGGCGCATGGAGGAGGAAGGTTTCCTCCCGATCCCCCTCGCCGACCTCGTCTTCTTCGCGGACGACGGCGCGGCCGCCCTCGCGCACCTGGAGGCGGAGATCGCCGCCTCCTCCGTCCCCCGCTGATGCGAGCATGGGGGCCATGGCTACTCATGTGATCACCGGAGCCGGCTCCGGCATCGGCGCGGCCGTCGCGCGCCGCCTCCACGCGCGCGGGGACGACCTCGTGCTCCACGCGCGCGACGCGGGCCGGGCCAAGGAGCTCGCCGCCGAGTTCCCCGGCGCCCGCACCCTCGTCGGGGACCTCGCCGACCCGGACCGGCTGTCCTGGGCGTTCTCGCACCAGAACCTCCCCGAGCGGGTCGACGGCCTGCTGCACGTCGCGGGCGTGGTCGACCTCGGGCCGGTCGGCGAGCTCACCCCCAAGACCTGGCACCACCAGCTGAACGTGAACCTGGTCGCCCCGGCCGAACTCACCCGCCACTTCCTGCCCCAACTGCGCGTCTCCCAGGGCCACGTCGTCTTCGTGAACTCGGGCGCCGGACTCAACGCCCACGCCGAGTGGAGCGCGTACGCCGCCTCCAAGCACGGTCTGAAGGCCCTCGCGGACTCCCTGCGCCACGAGGAGCACGCGCACGGCGTCCGGGTCACCTCGGTCTACCCGGGCCGCACCGCCAGCCCCATGCAGGTCAAGGTGCACCAGCAGGAGGGCAAGGAGTACGACCCGGCGCGGTGGATCGACCCCGAGTCGGTCGCGACGGCGATCCTCACCGCGCTCGACCTGCCGCGCGACGCCGAGATCAACGACCTCACCGTCCGCCCGGGACGCTGACGGAGAGGGCCGGGCCCCCGGGACGTACGCTTCCCCGGTGAGCGACACGACCGAGAAGCACGACTTCCCCTGGGGCCCCGCCACCGGCGTCGGGTCCCTGCCCGGCGGCGACGCCCGCGAGGCCGCCAAGACCGTCACCGGCTCCTTCGAGGACTTCCCGTTCCTCGCGGAGCTGCCCGCGCGCGGGCCCGGCGCCGACATGATCGGCCGGACGATCGGGATGCTCGTCGACCTGTACGCGCACGTGGAGCCGAGCGGCTGGCGGATCAGCGACCGGCCCGGCCGCGACACCCGGCGGGCCCGCTCCTGGCTCGGCGAGGACCTCGACGCCCTGGAGGAGTTCACCCAGGGGTACGAGGGCGCGCTCAAGGTGCAGGCGGTGGGCCCCTGGACGCTCGCCGCGGCCCTGGAGCTGCGCGGCGGCGAGGCCGCCCTCGGCGACGCGGGCGCCTGCCGGGACCTGGTGGGCTCGCTCGCCGAAGGACTCCACCAGCACCTGGCGGAGGTGCGCAAGCGCGTGCCCGGGGCCCGGGTGGTCCTCCAGCTCGACGAGCCCTCGCTCACCGCCGTGCTGCGCGGACAGGTCCGCACCGCCAGCGGCTACCGCACGTACCGGGCCGTGGACCGGCAGGTCGTGGAGGGCGCCCTGCGGGACGTGGCCGCGGTCCACGACGGTCCGCTGGTCGTCCACTCCTGCGCCCCCGGCGTCCCCTTCGCGCTGCTGCGGCGGGCCGGCGCGGCCGGGATCTCGTTCGACTTCGGGCTGCTCACCGAGCGTGAGGAGGAGGCGATCGGGGAGGCCGTGGAGGGCGGTACGAAGCTCTTCGCCGGTGTGGTGCCGTCCACCGACGGCCCGTTGTCGGACCCGGGCGGTAGCGTCATGGGTGTCAGGACGCTGTGGCGCAGGCTGGGGCTGAATCCGGGGACCCTCGCGGAGTCCGTGGTGATCACCCCCACGTGCGGGCTCGCGGGCGCGTCGCCCGCCCACGCCCGCGCGGCCCTCGCCCACTGCGTCCGGGCTGCGAAGTCGCTCGCGGACAACCCGGAGTGACCGGGGACCGAGGTACGGGAGGACGGACGAAGGTGGCAGTCGACGAGGGGGCCCCGCCGGCCGAGGCGCGGGAGAAGCACGCGGACCTGGCCGAGCGGATCGAGGAGCACCGCTTCCGGTACTACGTGAAGGACCAGCCGGTCATCAGCGACGGCGAGTTCGACAGGCTGCTCCGCTCCCTGGAGGCGCTGGAGGAGGAGTACCCGGAGCTGCGGACCCCCGACTCGCCGACCCAGAAGGTCGCGGGCCAGTACGAGACCGAGTTCACCGCGGTCGAGCACCGGGAGCGGATGCTCTCCCTGGACAACGCCTTCGACGACGAGGAACTGGCCGCCTGGGCCGAGCGGGTCGCCCGGGACGTCGGCACGCCCGACCACCACTTCCTGTGCGAGCTGAAGGTCGACGGCCTGGCCGTGAACCTGACGTACGAGCACGGACGCCTCACCCGGGCCGCGACCCGGGGCGACGGGCGCACCGGCGAGGACATCACGCCCAACGTGCGCACGATCGCGGACGTCCCCGAGCGGCTGAGCGGCGACCGGATCCCGGACTTCGTGGAGATCCGCGGCGAGGTCTACTTCCCGATGGAGGCCTTCCTCGGGCTCAACGCCCGCCTGGTCGAGGCCGGCGAGAAGCCCTTCGCCAACCCGCGCAACGCGGCCGCCGGTTCGCTCCGCCAGAAGGACCCGAAGGTCACCGCCTCCCGCCCGCTCCACATGGTGGTGCACGGCATCGGCGCCCGCGAGGGCTTCGCCATCGCCCGGCTCTCGGAGGCGTACGGACTGCTCCACGAGTGGGGCCTGCCCACCGCCCGGCACAACGAGGTGGTGAAGACCCTCGACCAGGTGCGGGAGTTCATCGCGCGCTTCGGGGAGAACCGGCACTCCGTCGAGCACGAGATCGACGGTGTCGTCGTCAAGCTGGACGAGATCCCGCTCCAGGGCCGGCTGGGCTCCACGGCCCGCGCGCCCCGCTGGGCCATCGCCTGGAAGTACGCGCCGGAGGAGGTCAACACCAAGCTGGTCGACATCAAGGTCGGCGTCGGCCGCACCGGGCGCGTCACCCCGTACGCGCAGGTGGAGCCGGTGACCGTGGCCGGTTCCGAGGTGGAGTTCGCCACCCTCCACAACCAGGAGGTGGTCAAGGCCAAGGGCGTCCTGATCGGCGACACGGTCGTGCTGCGCAAGGCCGGCGACGTCATCCCGGAGATCCTCGGGCCGGTCGCGGACCTGCGGGACGGCAGCGAGCGGGAGTTCGTGATGCCGTCCGAGTGCCCCGAGTGCGGGACGCCGCTGAAGCCGATGAAGGAGGGCGACATCGACCTCCGCTGTCCGAACGCCCGGACCTGCCCGGCCCAGCTGCGCGAGCGCGTCGAGTTCCTCGCCGGCCGCGAGTGCCTGGACATCGAGAAGTTCGGCGCCGTGGCCGCCGCCGCCCTGACCCAGCCCCTGGAGCCGGCCGAGCCGCCGCTCCGGGACGAGGGCGACCTCTTCGACCTCACCATCGAGCAGCTCCTGCCGATCAGGGCGTACGTCCTCGACCCGGACAGCGGACTGCCCAAGCGGGACCCGAAGACCGGCGAGGAGAAGATCGCGACCGTCTTCGCCAACCAGAAGGGCGAGCCGAAGAAGAACGCGCTCGCCATGCTGGAGAACATCGCGGCGGCGAAGGCCCGGCCGCTGGCCCGCTTCATCAACGGGCTCTCGATCCGGCACGTCGGTCCGGTCGCGGCCGCGGCCCTGGCCCGCGAGTTCCGCTCCCTGGAGCGGATCGAGCAGGCGAGCGAGGAGGAGCTGGCGGCCGTCGACGGGGTCGGCGGGATCATCGCGGCGGCGGTGAAGCAGTGGTTCGCCGAGGAGTGGCACCGCGAGATCGTGCGCAAGTGGCGGGCCGCCGGAGTCGCCCTGGAGGACGAGGGCGCCGGCGAGGACGAGGGGCCGCGCCCGCTGGAGGGCCTCACGGTCGTGGTGACCGGCACCCTGGAGGAGTTCACCAGGGATGGCGCAAAAGAGTCGCTCCAGCGGCTCGGAGCGAAGGTGACCGGTTCCGTTTCGAAGAAGACCTCCTTTGTCGTCGTGGGTGAAAACCCTGGTTCGAAGTACGACAAGGCGATGCAGCTGAAAGTTCCGGTTCTGGACGAGGGGGGCTTCTCGATCCTGCTCGAACAGGGCCCCGACGCCGCCCGGGAGGCCGCGGTCCCCATCCCCGAAGACCCCCAGTAGCCCCTTTCCGCCCCGGAAGACATCACCCGTTCGGCGCATACCAGACGGTGAGGGGTGACCAGGCCTCATTCGGGCAAGACAGGGAGAGCGCTGCCCCTCGGAGCCCTCGGCGGCCTAGTGTGGTGACCGTGCGTCCCGTCCTGCACGACCGCGCGAGGGCTCTGCCGGTCGTGGCGTCAGGACAACGGCCCCGTGGCCCGAGGAACGGCCGCCCGCCGGCGGCCCCGCACCGGGCGACGGCGGCCGGACGACGGACGGCCGCCTGCCCGCGGCCCATCGCACACCGACGGCACCGCCGCCTGTGAGAGGGACGGAAATGGAACCGACCGAGAGCGCCGCCCCGGTCCCCCGGCCGCACGGCCGCGCGGCCCCCGGGGGCTCCACCTCCCGGCTGCCCGCAGCCGTGGTGGGCATCGCCGCCGTCGTGCTCGCCACCGGGCTCCAGCAAGCCCTGACCACCGGGCACGGACTCTTCCCCGGCGGGGTCACCGGCTGGTCCCTCGCCCTCCTCGCCGGCCTCATCGTCGGCCACCTGGTCGCCCTCGGCCGCGACCGCTGGTGGGGCGGCACCGGCTCCGGCGCCGCCCTCACCCTCGCCGTCCTCCTGCTCTACGGCTGGGTGCCCGCCGGACTCGTCTCGCTGACCGTCGTCACCCTCGTCGGCGC
The DNA here is from genome assembly GCF_044760185.1 of Streptomyces sp. NPDC098101. Classification (NCBI taxonomy): domain Bacteria; kingdom Bacillati; phylum Actinomycetota; class Actinomycetes; order Kitasatosporales; family Streptomycetaceae; genus Streptomyces; species Streptomyces sp. NPDC098101. Next base: position 1,176,659 of record NZ_JBIWAS010000003.1, read on the forward strand.
CGCCCGCCACCACCGCTGGCGACAGGGCCTGCTGCACGGCGCCGCCGACGTCCTCGGCGTCGGCGCCGCCGCCCTCGTCCTCGCCCTCTTCGGCGACGTGCCGACCGTCGAACAGCCCTGGCAGCCCCTCGACTGGACGATCGGGGACCTCCCGGAGATCGTGCTCGCCGCGACCACCTACCTCGTGGTCACCCGGCTCCTCCTGTGGTACACGCTCGCCCCCCAGGGCCGCGGCCTGCCCACCGCCGCCCGCACCGCCCTCCTCCGGCAGGGCCTCGTCGCCGTCGCCCTCCTCGGCATCGCCCCCCTCATCTGCGCCGTCGCCGCCAGCCGCCCCGTCCTCCTGCCGCTCTTCGCCGTCCCCCTCATCGCCCTCGACTCCACCCTCTGGATCGCCCGCGCCCGCGCCGAGGAACAGCTGCGCGACCCGCTCACCGGGCTCCCCAACCGCCAGTGGCTCCTGGAGCGGGCCTGGACCGCCCTGGAGGACGCCGAGGGCCAGGGGGCCCGCGCCGCCCTCGTCCTCATCGACCTCGACCGCTTCCGCTCGGTCAACGACACCCTCGGCCACCTCGCCGGAGACCGGCTGCTCCTCCAGATCGCCGACCGGCTCCGCCTCGCCCTGCCCCGCGGCGCCGAGGCCGCCCGGCTCGGCGGCGACGAGTTCGCCGTCCTGCTGCCCACCGCCGACTCCACCACCAGCGCCCAGCGCGTCGCCCGCCACCTCGTCGCCGAGCTGTCCTCCCCGCTCGACCTCGACGGCCTCACCCTCGTCCTGGAGGCCAGCGCCGGCGTCGCCGTCTTCCCCGACCACGCCCTCGACGCCGAGGGCCTGCTGCGCCGCGCCGACGTCGCCATGTACCAGGCCAAGCGGGACCGCACCGGCGTCGAGGTCTACGAGTCCAAGCGCGACTCCAACACCCCCGACCGGCTCGGCCTCCTCGGCGACCTGCGCCGCGCCCTCGACGCCCACGAGGTCGAACTCCACTACCAGCCCAAGGTCCGCTTCGACGGCCAGGTCGCCGGTCTGGAGGCGCTCGTCCGCTGGGTCCACCCCGAGCGCGGAAAGGTTCCCCCGGACGAGTTCATCGCCATCGCCGAGTCCTCCGGCCTGATGCCCCACCTCACCGAGTACGTCCTGGAGACCGCCCTCGCCCAGGTCGCCCGCTGGCGCGCCCAGGGCCTCGACGTCCCGGTCGCCGTCAACGTCTCGCCGCGCGACGTCCACACCCCCGGCTTCGCGGGCGCCGTCGCCGCCCGGCTCGCCCGCCACGGCGTCCCGGCCGGCTCCCTCCAGCTGGAGATAACGGAACACGTGCTCCTGGAGGACCCCCAGCGGGCCGCCGACACGCTCAACGGACTCACCGGCCACGGGGTCAAGATGTCCCTCGACGACTTCGGCACCGGCTACTCCTCCCTCGTCCACCTGCGCCGGCTGCCGGTCAGCGAACTGAAGATCGACCGCTCCTTCGTCGCCCGGCTCGCCGTCGACACCGAGGACGCCGAGATCGTCCGCTGCACCGTCGACCTCGCCCACTCCCTCGGCCTCCTCGTCGTCGCCGAGGGCGTCGAGGACGACGAGACCTGGGAGCGGCTGCGCGACCTGGGCTGCGACGCCGTCCAGGGCTGGCTGGTCGCCGCCGCCATGCCGCCCGACGAGGCGACCGCCTGGCTCCTGGCCCGCGGCGAGCACGGCTGGCGCCGCCCCGCCGACCTCGCGCCCCCGGCCGACCTGGACCACCCCTCGGGCCAGGTCGCCCCCCGGGCCTGACCCGGCCGGGGAAGCACGGTGTCCGCATGGGGGTGGTCCGGGCGAGGAACCCGATCACTTCGCCGGGCGACCGTGCTCCCCGCGCACGCGGGGGTAAATCCGGTCGCGTGAGTGATGGCGGGCCGCACACCATAGGATTGCGGCACATCACAAGACTCACCCAGAGGATCGCTGTATGCCTGGCATTACGCGCGAGGAGGTCGCTCACCTCGCCCGGCTGGCGCGTCTGGAGCTGTCCGGCGAAGAGCTCAGCCACTTCGCCGACCAGCTCGACGACGTCATCGGCGCGGTCGCCCGCGTCTCCGAGGTCGCCGACCAAGACGTACCGCCGACCTCCCACCCGCTGCCGCTGACCAACGTCATGCGCGCGGACGAGGTCCGTCCGTCGCTCACCCCCGAGCAGGCGCTCTCCGGCGCCCCGGCCCAGGAGCAGCAGCGTTTCAAGGTGCCGCAGATCCTGGGGGAGGACTAACACGCCATGACGGACAACACCATCATCAAGCTCACCGCGGCCGAGATCGCCGGAAAGATCGCCTCCGGCGAGCTGACCGCCGTCGAGGTCACCGAAGCCCACCTCGCCCGCATCGAGGCCGTCGACGAGAAGGTCCACGCCTTCCTGCACGTCGACCGCGACGGCGCCCTCGCCCAGGCCCGCGCCGTGGACGAGAAGCGCGCCCGGGGCGAGAAGCTCGGCCCGCTCGCCGGTGTGCCGCTCGCGCTCAAGGACATCTTCACCACCGTCGGCATCCCGACCACCGTGGGCTCGAAGATGCTGGAGGGCTGGATCCCGCCGTACGACGCGACCCTGGTCAAGAACCTGAAGGCCGCCGACGTCGTCATCCTCGGCAAGACCAACATGGACGAGTTCGCGATGGGCTCCTCCACCGAGAACAGCGCCTACGGCCCGACCGGCAACCCCTGGGACCTCACCCGGATCCCCGGCGGCTCCGGCGGCGGCTCGTCGGCCGCCCTCGCCGCGTACGAGGCCCCCCTCGCCATCGGCACGGACACCGGCGGCTCCATCCGCCAGCCCGCCGCCGTCACCGGCACCGTCGGCGTCAAGCCGACCTACGGCGCGGTCTCCCGCTACGGCATGGTGGCCTTCTCCTCCTCCCTCGACCAGGGCGGCCCCTGCGCCCGCACGGTCCTGGACGCGGCCCTGCTGCACGAGGCGATCGCCGGGCACGACCCGCTCGACTCCACCTCCATCGACGCCCCGGTCCCGCCGGTCGTCGAGGCCGCCCGCAGCGGCTCGGTCGCCGGGATGCGCGTCGGCGTCGTCAAGCAGTTCCGCGGCGAGGGCTACCAGGCCGGCGTCGTGCAGCGCTTCGACGAGTCCGTCGAGCTGCTGAAGTCGCTGGGCGCCGAGATCGTCGAGCTGGACTGTCCCAGCTTCGACCTGGCCCTCTCGGCGTACTACCTGATCGCGCCGTCCGAGTGCTCCTCGAACCTGGCCCGCTTCGACGCCATGCGCTACGGCCTGCGCGTCGGCGACGACGGCACCCGCTCCGCCGAGGACGTCACCGCCCTCACCCGCGAGGCCGGCTTCGGCGACGAGGTCAAGCGCCGGATCATCCTCGGCACGTACGCGCTCAGCTCCGGCTACTACGACGCGTACTACGGCTCGGCCCAGAAGGTCCGCACCCTCATCACCCGCGAGTTCGAGAAGGCCTTCGAGGAGGTGGACGTGATCGTCTCCCCGACGACCCCCACCACCGCCTTCCCGATCGGCGAGCGCGCCGACGACCCGATGGCCATGTACCTCGCGGACCTGTGCACCATCCCGACCAACCTGGCCGGCAACGCCGCCATGTCGCTGCCCTGCGGCCTCGCGCCCGAGGACGGCCTGCCGGTCGGTCTGCAGATCATCGCCCCCGCCCTGAAGGACGACCGGCTCTACAGGGTCGGAGCCGCCGTCGAGGCCGCCTTCGTGGAAAAGTGGGGACACCCGCTGCTCGAGGAGGCTCCGTCGCTGTGAGTGCCATGGCAAAGAAGGCCAAGAACTTCAAGAAGTCGAAGACCGGTCTGTACGTCTCGCTGGCCACCACCGCCTTCGGCGCGGTCAGCGTCGCCAAGCAGGCGAAGCTGGCCCGCAACGACAACGACGTCCTGCGGCTGCTCGACGCCGCGGTGTCCGCCGCCGCGATCGCGACCGGCCTGGCGATCCTCTACCGGGAGCTGAAGCGCCTGGGCGACGACGACGTCCTGCTGGGCTGAGAGGGAAAGTCTCACCGTGACTGTCACTGAACTGCTGTCGTACGAAGCGGCGCTCGCCGAGTACGACCCCGTCATGGGCCTGGAGGTCCATGTCGAGCTCGGCACCCGCACCAAGATGTTCTGCGGGTGCTCCACCGAGCTGGGCGCGGACGCCAACTCGCAGACCTGTCCGACCTGCCTCGGCCTGCCCGGCTCGCTCCCGGTCGTCAACGCGATCGGCGTCGAGTCCGCGATCAAGATCGGCCTCGCGCTGCACTGCGAGATCGCCGAGTGGTGCCGCTTCGCCCGGAAGAACTACTTCTATCCGGACATGCCGAAGAACTTCCAGACCTCCCAGTACGACGAGCCGATCGCCTTCAACGGCTACCTGGACGTCCAGCTGGAGGACGGCGAGGTCTTCCGCGTGGAGATCGAGCGCGCCCACATGGAGGAGGACACCGGCAAGTCCACCCACATCGGCGGCGCGACCGGCCGCATCCACGGCGCCTCGCACTCGCTGCTCGACTACAACCGGGCCGGCATCCCGCTCATCGAGATCGTCACCAAGCCGATCGAGGGCGCGGGCGACCGGGCCCCCGAGGTCGCCAAGGCGTACGTCGCCGAGCTGCGCGAGCTGATCCGTGCCCTGGGCGTCTCCGAGGCGCGCATGGACAAGGGCCAGATGCGCTGCGACGTGAACCTGTCGCTGCGCCCGCACGGCACCGAGAAGTTCGGCACCCGCTCGGAGACGAAGAACGTCAACTCGCTCCGTTCGGTGGAGCGCGCGGCGCGCTTCGAGATCCAGCGGCACGCGGCCGTCCTGTCCTCCGGCGGGACGATCGTGCAGGAGACCCGTCACTTCCACGAGGACGACGGCTCCACCACCTCCGGCCGCATCAAGGACAACGCCGAGGACTACCGCTACTTCCCCGAGCCGGACCTGGTGCCGGTGGCCCCCTCCCGCGAGTGGGTCGAGGAGCTGCGGAAGGGCCTGCCCGAGCTGCCGCGCGTGCGCCGCAACCGGCTGCGCGAGGAGTGGGGCGTCTCCGAGCTGGAGATGCAGTCCATCCTCAACGCGGGCGCGGTCGACCCGATCGTCGCCACGATCGAGGCGGGCGCGGACGCGGCCTCGGCCCGCAAGTGGTGGCTGGGCGAGCTCGCCCGCAACGCCAACGAGCAGGGCGTCTCCCTGGAGGAGCTGCCGATCTCCCCGGCGGACGTGGCCCGGGTCTCGGCCCTGGTCGCGGCCGGCGACCTCAACGACAAGCTGGCCCGTCAGGTCATCGAGGGCGTCCTCGCCGGCGAGGGCACCCCGGACGAGGTCGTCGAGAAGCGCGGTCTGAAGGTCGTCTCCGACGACGGCGCGCTCGGCACGGCGGTCGACGAGGCCATCGCGGGCAACGCGGCGATCGCGGACAAGATCCGCGGCGGCAAGGTCGCGGCGGTCGGCGCCCTGGTGGGCGCGGTCATGAAGGCCACGCGCGGCCAGGCGGACGCGGCGAAGGTCAAGGACCTGATCCTGGAGAAGCTGGGCGTCTCCGAGGGCTGAGTCCCGTCCCGTACGGGAAAGAGGGCGGCCCCGCACCGGAACTCCGGTGCGGGGCCGCTTCCGTGTGGTTCCGCTACCGCTTGAGGAGCGGGGCGGCGATGACCACGTACGCCTTCTGCGAGAAGGTGCAGGTGTCCTCCACGCGGATCCGCAGCCGCAGCGCGCCCTTGACGGAGAGGCTCTTCACGACGGGCTTGCCGAGCTTCACGGCCTCGGAGAAGAGGGCGGGCTGGTCGTCCACGGAGATGGTGATGCGGGCCTGCTCGGTCGGGGAGTCGTCGGCGATGCCGGCGGTGAACTCCAGGGTCTCCCACTTCCGGCTGAGGTTGAACTCCATGGACGACTCGGAGGAGCAGCCGGTCACGAAGGCCGAGCCGTAGTCCCGGGCGTTGAGCGTCGCGGACTCCACGGTGAACTCGTCGAGGCCGTCGATGGGGGAGAAGCCGGTCAGGTCGACCTCGTCGCTGCCGTCCACGGCGCCCGGGTCGCCGTTCGTCGGGCTTCCCGAGGGGTCCGGTTCGGTGGAGGCCGTGTCGGTCGGATCGGCCGACGCGGGCTCCGCGGTGGGCTCCTCGGACGTGACGTCGGGGGTGGGCTCCGTCGTCTCCGGGGCCGGGGTCGTGGCCGTGGTGGTCACCACGGCCGGACCGGCCTTGTCGCCCTCGCCGCCCCCCTTCTTGTCGCCGAGGAGCTGGATCCCGGCCACCGCGAGGACGGCCACCAGGACGACACCGGCGACGGCGCCGATCAGCGGGCCCTTGCGGCGGCGGCGCGGCGCGGGGGCGGGGGCGGTCGCGGGGGCCGCCTGGGCCGGGGGAGGCGTCGGCGGACCGAAGCCGGGGGCGCCGAAGCCGGGTCCGTTGACACCGGGTCCGTCGACTACCGGGCCGGCGACGGTGGGTGGCTCGGCGGACGGCTGGGGTACGGCGTGCTGCGGGGCGACGGCGGGCGCCGGGGCGACGACGGGCGCGGCGACCACCGGCCGGGGGGTCACGACGGGCTGCGGGGGCGCTGCGGGCGGCCGGTCCTCCGGCGCGGCCGCGGCCGTCGGCGGCGGGGTCGCGGGCTGCGGCGGCGCGGTGGGCGGGGCGACCGGGACCGGCGGCGCGGCCGGGGCCGGCGGGACCGCGTCCGCGACCGTCGCCGGGCGCGAGGTCGTCGTGGTGGACACCACCCCGTGCCGTACGTCCTTCACCCAGGACGACAGGGAGATCGGGCGCCGCGCGGGGTCGGCCGCCGCGATGTCGAGGACCCGGTCCCGCTGCTCCTCCGGCAGCCCGGCGATCTGCGGCAGCGCGCGGAACGCGCCGACCAGCTGCTCGGGCGCGGTCGGCGGGGACTGGCCGCTGAGCAGGAAGTAGGCGATGGCGCCGAAGGCGTAGCGGTCGGTGGCCGGGGTGCGCTTGCCCTCGAAGACCTCGGGGGCCGCGTAGCCGGGGGTGAACCACACCTCGGCGGTCTGGTGGTCGGCGGTCAGCTTGCTGAGGCCGAAGTCGACGAGGGTCGCCTGCCCGTACTCGTCCACCATGACGTTGCCCGGCGAGAGGTCGCCGTGGACGACCGTGCGTCCGGACGGGGTGGCCTTCCCGGAGTGCAGCCAGTCGAGGACGTCCGCGAGCTGCTCCAGGGTCCGCATCACCTCGCGCCGCTCGGCGGGGGAGGCGAGGGTGCGCTCGGCCCGCCAGTCGCGCAGGTCGAGGCCGTCGACGTGGTTCATGACGAGCACCAGGGCCCGGCCGGTGATCGTCCCGGACTCGCCGGGGCGGTGGATCGGCGGGCCCTGGAAGTGCTCCCGCACGCCGACGACGCCGGGGCGGTGCACGAAGCGCAGCAGCTCGGCCTGCTCGTTCCACTTCTGGCTGATCCGCTCGAAGATCTCGGGCGTGATCGTCGTCTTCGAGTCGAGGACCTTGACGACGACCGGCTCCGTGCCGCCGGCGAGTTCGATCTCCGCGAGATAGAGCACGGCCTCGCCGCCGCGCCCGATGGACCGGAGGAGCCGGTACCGGTCGGGAGCGGAGTCGGGACCGATGTGGTGTGCCGTCTTGCTCAAGTTTCCCCCAGGGCACAGTGATTGGCAGGCGCTCAGCTTGCCGCTCCGGCGGCCCCGTGGTCAACGCGGCTGCGTACGCCCGGAATCCCCCTGCCCGCATCCACCCCGAACGCCCCCTGCCGACCCGAAACCGGGCCCCGGAACCCGACCGGCCGACCCCGATCCCGTGCCGCTCTGCTCCGAGGCCTGCCCGCCCCGGCCCCGGACACCCCGAACCGGACCCACGGGCCCTGCCCGCGTATCGCCCGGATGCCGTCCGGATCCCGCACCCCGCCCGCCACGCACAGCGCAGCGTCATGGCCGGAAATCGATTGGATTCCCTGCGCGGCCCCTTGGACGTTCACCACCGCGCCCCCGCCGGGTCTTCTCGTCGTCATCCCGTCTCACTACCGTCCCCGACGAACCACCCAATGGCTCGAAGGAGAACCATTGGCCGTCGACTGGAGGTCGGTCTTGTCGTCCGAGATGTCCCGCAGAAGGCTCCTCGCACTGGGCGGAGGCACCCTCGGTGCCGCCGCGGCCGGATCGCTGCTGCCGCCGTCGTTGCAGGCCGCGATGGCCGCGGAGCCCCACTCCGGAGGACTTTCGGCGGTCCGGCACGTGGTGGTCCTGATGCAGGAGAACCGTTCCTTCGACCACTACTTCGGCACCCTCCGCGGCGTCCGCGGATTCGGCGACCGCAATGCCATTGAGATCCCCTCCGGGACGTCGGTCTTCGAGCAGCCCGCCGAACCCGGCCGGACCGTCCTCCCCTTCCCCATCCGCGACGCCGCCGCGACGCAGAAGAAGGACCTCCAGTACATCGGCGACCTCGACCATTCCTGGGGCGGCGGCGCCAAGGCCTGGCACGGTGGCTGGATGGACGGCTGGGTTTCGGCCAAGACCGCCGCCACCATGGCGTACTACGACCGGCGCGACATCCCCCTGCACTACGAGCTGGCCGACACCTTCACCGTCTGCGACGCCTACCACTCGTCGATCCACACCTCGACGAGCCCCAACCGCAACCACCTCTGGTCCGGCTGGACCGGCCATGAGGCCGACGGCAGCCGGGCCGTCACCAACGCCGCCTACGCCGAGGCCACCCACCCCGGCTACGGCTGGTCCACCTACGCCGAGCGCCTCGAAGCCGCCGGGCGGAGCTGGAAGACGTACACCGAGTGGGAGAACTTCACCGACAACAACATCGAGTTCTTCACCACCTTCAAGAAGATCGCCCGCAAGGCGCTCGCCCGCACCGGCGGCCACACCTTCATGGAGTCCTTCTACGCCGCCGTGCGCGGCACGAAGGACCCCGCCGAGCGGACCCGGCTCCTCGGCCTCCTGGAAGAGGGCGTCGCGGACCTCACGCGGACCGAGCGCTCCCTCTTCGAGCGCGGCCTCCGCCGCGTCGAGAGCGGCACCCTCGCCGACGCCTTCCGCGCCGACGTCGCCGCCGGGACCCTCCCCGAGGTCTCGTACCTCGTGCCCTCCGCGATCGACTCCGAGCACCCCGGCTCCTCCTCCCCGATCGCCTCCGCCACCCTCGTCTACAAGGTGCTCGACGCCCTCGGCTCCCACCCGGACGTCTGGCGCCACACCGTCGTCCTGATCAACTACGACGAGAACGACGGCTTCTTCGACCACGTCCCGCCGCCCGTCCCGCCCGCCGAGAACACGGACGAGCGCTGGCAGGGGCGGCCCACCGGCCTCGGCATCCGCGTCCCGCTGCTCGTCGTCTCCCCCTGGTCCGTCGGCGGCTACGTCTGCTCCGAGACCTTCGACCACACCTCCGTGATCCGCTTCCTGGAGAAGCTCACCGGCGTCCGCGAGCCCAACATCACCCCCTGGCGCCGGACCGTCACCGGAGACCTCACCTCCGCCTTCGACTTCCACCGGGGCCGCAGGCAGCCCGAGGTCGAGCAGCCGGGACCGGTCCCGCCGTTCACCGGCCGCTGGCGGCCCCAGCCCCCGGCCGTGCAGCGGATGCCCGTCCAGGAGCCCGGCATCCGCCGCGCCCGCCCCCTGCCGTACCAGCCGGACGCCGCCGCCACCGTCCGCGCCGGTGCCGTCACGGTCGCGCTCAGCAACAAGGGGAAGGCCAGCGCGCACTTCGCCCTCTACCCGTACGCGGGCGAGTTCGACGTCCCGCAGCACCGGGACGTCAGGGGCACGGGGGAGTGGACCGTCCCCGTCCCGGGCGACCGCTACCGCTTCACGATCACCGGCCCCAACGGCTTCCGGCGCGAGTTCGAGGGCCCCGCGACGGGCGGCGCCGAGCTGGCCACCCGGATCGACCACCACGACCGCGACCTCCACCTCACCGTGCGGAACACCGGCCGCGCCCCCGTCTCCTTCACCGTCCGGCCGCTGGGGTACGGGGACGAGGACGACCTCGCGGACTGGACCCGCACCGTCACCGTGAAGCCCGGGAAGACCCGTACCGTCGTCCACTCGGCCGCCGACGCGCACGGCTGGTACGACGTCGAGGTGACCGCCCCCGGGGGCTTCCGCCGCCGGCTCATGGGCCACATCGAGAACGGCCGCGCCAGCGTCTCCGGCTGAGCGCGCGACGAGCCGGGGCGCGGGGGCCGGCCCTCCCGCGCCCCGGTGAACGACACCGCTGTGACCATCGACACGAAAGGGGCAAACGATCACGTTTGGCTGCGAGAGTGGGCGCACGTAGGTCATGCGTTCTTTATCGGGCCGTTCCCCGGGAAAGATCCACGAACCACCCAGGGAGCACGTCCTTTGGCAGCCATCGCCCGGTGGTGCATCCGGCACCGCCTCGTCGCCGTCCTCCTCTGGCTCCTCGCCCTCGGCGGGGCCGGCGCCGGGGCGATCCTCGCGGGGAACGCGTACTCCAACGACTACGAGGTCCCCGGCACCGAGTCCGGCCGCGCCACCGCCCTCCTCGACCGGGGCTTCCACGGCCTCGGCGGCGACGCCGACACCATCGTCTGGCACACCGAACGCGGCAGCGTCCGCGCCGACGCCGTCCAGGAGCGGATGACCGGCGTGCTCCGCGAGGTCGCCGAGCTGCCCGGCGTCGCCGCCGTGACCTCCCCGTACGGGGACGCGGCGGGACGGATCAGCGAGGACGGCCGCACCGCCTACGCCACCGTCACCTTCGCCGAGCAGGCCGACGACGTCCCCGAGAGCCAGGCGAAGGCCCTCGTCGACACCGCCGAGGCCGCCGAGACCGACGGGCTCCAGGTGGAGCTCGGCGGCACCGTCGTCGCCCTCACCGAGGCCCCCGGCGGACACGTCGCGGAGGTCGTCGGCGTCGCCGTCGCGGCCGTCGTCCTCTTCCTCGCCTTCGGCTCGCTCGCCGCCTCCGCGCTCCCCATCGCCACCGCGCTCGTCAGCGTCGGCATCGCGTACTCCGGGATCGTGCTGCTCGGCCATCTGATGACCGTCGCCGACTTCGCCCCCATGCTCGGGATGCTCGTCGGCCTCGGCGTCGGCATCGACTACGCGCTCTTCATCGTGACCCGGCACCGCAAGGGCCTCAAACGCGGCCTGTCCGTCGCCGAGGCCGCCGAGACCGCCGTCGCCACCACCGGCCGCGCCGTCGTCTTCGCCGGGGCCACCGTCTGCATCGCCCTGCTCGGCATGTTGATCCTGCGGCTGAGCTTCCTCAACGGCGTCGCCATCGCCGCCTCCCTCACCGTCGTCCTCACGGTCGCCGCCTCCGTCACGCTCCTGCCCGCGCTGCTCTCCCTGATCGGAACGCGCGCCCTGTCCCGGCGCGAGCGCCGCACCCTGGCCGAGCACGGGCCGCAGCCGGAGCTGCCCACCGGCTTCGCCGCCCGCTGGTCGGCCTTCGTCGAGCGCCACCCCAAGCTCCTCGGGGCCGTCGCCGCCGTCGTCATGGCGGTCCTGGCGCTGCCCACCCTCTCGCTCCACCTCGGCACCTCCGACCAGGGCAACGGCCCGGCCACCGCGACCACCCGGAAGGCCTACGACCTGCTTGCCGAGGGCTTCGGGCCCGGCGTCAACGGCCCCCTCACCCTCGTCGCCGGACTCGACGGCGCCGACGACCGGGTCGCCCTCGACCAGCTGCCGGCCGCGCTCTCCGCGACCAAGGGCGTCGCGGCCGTCTCCCCGGTCACGTACAACAGCTCCGGCGACACCGCCGTCCTCACCGTCGTGCCCGACTCCTCGCCGCAGTCGAAGGCGACCAGCGAGCTGGTCGACCGGCTGCGCCAGGACGTCCTGCCGAGGGCCGAGGCGGGCACCTCCCTGGACGTGAACGTGGGCGGGGTCACCGCCTCGTACGACGACTTCGCCGAGATCATCGTCGGCAAGCTGCCGCTCTTCGTCGGCGTCGTCATCGCCCTCGGCTGTCTGCTGCTCCTGCTCGCCTTCCGCTCGATCGGCATCCCGCTCAAGGCCGCCGCCATGAACGTCATGGCCGTCGCCGGCGCCTTCGGCGTCGTCGTGACGGTCTTCCAGTGGGGCTGGGGGAGCGAACTCCTCGGCCTCGGCAGCGCCGGACCGATCGAACCCTTCCTCCCCGTGATCATGGTCTCCGTCCTCTTCGGACTCTCCATGGACTACCAGGTCTTCCTGGTCAGCCGGATGTACGAGGAGTGGCTGGAGACCGGCGACAACCGGCGGGCGGTCCGGGTCGGCCTCGCCGAGACCAGCCGGGTGATCAACTCCGCCGCCGTCATCATGATCTCCGTCTTCCTGGCGTTCGTGCTCTCCGGCGACCGGGTGATCGCGATGTTCGGCATCGCGCTCGCGGCCGCCGTCGCCCTCGACGCCTTCGTCCTGCGCACCCTCCTGGTCCCCGCCCTCATGCACCTGCTCGGCGGCGCGAACTGGTGGCTGCCGAAGGGCCTCGACCGCCTGCTGCCCCGGATCAGCATCGAACCGCCGGAGAGCCGGGCCACCGCCGACGCGCGTGCGAAGATCCCCGCACAGCGCGTGACGGTCCCGACCACGGAGGAGAACGAGGATGTTCGCGATATCGCTGGGTGACGACGGCGCCGAGCTGCGGCCCCTGGAGCCCTGGCGGGCGGAGGAGTTCCTGGCCCACATGGACCGGGGACGGGAGTACATCGGGCGGCACATCGGCCTCCCGGACATCGTCACGGACCTGGACTCCGCCCGCTCCTTCCTCCGCTCGTACGCCGAGAAGGCCGCGAACGACGCGGGCCGGATCCTCGGCATCTGGACCGGCGGCACCCTCGTCGGCGGCGTCATGCTCCGGACCATGGACGTGACGTACGGCACCGCCGAGGCGGGCTGCTGGCTGGAGCCGTCCGCCGCCGGGAAGGGCCTGGTCACCCGGGCCTGCCGGGTGATCATCGACTGGGCGGTCGAGGAGCGCGGCATCCACCGCGTCGAGTGGTACGCCTCCACGAGGAACGAGGCGAGCGTCGCCGTCGCCCGCCGCCTCGGGATGACGAAGGAGGGCGTCCTGCGCGAGAACTACCCGCACCGGGGCACGCGCACGGACACCGAGATCTGGTCGGTCCTGGCCCCGGAGTGGCGGGCGGCGAAGAAGGAGGGGGAGGAGCGGGCTGAGGGGGAGGAGCGGGGGGAGCGGGCGGGGGCGTAGCCGATCCGCCCGGTACTTCCCAGCAGCTCCGGTACTCCTCGGCAGCCCCGGCACTCCTCAGCAGCCTTGGTACTTCTCGGCAGCCCCGGTAGTCCTCAGCAGCCCCCGGCCGCCGGGGGCCCGACAGCCCCGGACCCTGTCTCTCCGGAACCCGTCTCCCCGGGCCCCGTCCCCCCGGATCCCGCCCCCTCGGCCCCCGTCCCCTCCGACTCCGCGCGGAGGCGGGCGGCGAGGGTCCCGGAGATCTCGGTGAGCGCGTCGAGCTGCGCGGGGGTCAGCGGCCCGGTCAGCCAGCGGCGGACGTGCTCCGCGCGCCGGGGGAAGGCCCCGGTGACGGCCTCCCGGCCCCGCGGGGTGAGCGCGACGACCGCGCCCCGGGAGGAGCCGGGACATCGCTCGCGGGTGATCAGGCCGCGCCCGGCCATCCGGGTCAGCTGGTGGTGCAGCCGGCTCTTCTCGAACTGGGTCACCCCGCTCAGCTCGTAGGGCCGCAGCCGCCCCTCCGGGGCCCGGACGAGCGCGCCGAGGATGGCGAAGTCCGGTTCGGAGAGGCCGGTGTCCTGCTGGAGCCGGCGGGCCATCTGCGGCCAGAAGAGCATCTGCATCTCGAAGAACGCGTTCCAGGCCTTCTCCTCGTGCCCGTCGAGCCACTCCGAGGTACCGCTCATCTCCGCGCTCCTTGCCGTGCTGGGGGACCGACCCGTCAACCCCCCAGCACAACACCCCCCGTTCCCGCCGGTCAATCCGGCCCGGTCCGGTCGCGCGGGGTCAGCCGCGCAGCGGCGCGAGCGCGCCCGCCCAGGCCTCGACCTGGTCGAGCACCCGGGAGAGCTCCTCCGCGCGGCCCTCGCCGGGGGCGAAGGCGGGGTACGCGGGGAAGTCCAGCGCGATCGGCAGCGCCAGCTGGGCCTGGACGGTCGCGATCCGCAGCTCGGCCGCGATCTGCCGCAGGTGCTCCACCGCGCGGACGCCCCCGGTGCCGCCGAAGCTGACGAACCCGGCCGCCTTGTCGTTCCACTCGCCGTAGACGAAGTCGAGCGCGTTCTTGAGCACCGCCGGAACGCTGTGGTTGTACTCGGGGGTGACGAAGACGTACCCGTCGAACTCGGCGACCTTCTCGGCCCAGCGCCGGGTGTGGGCGTGCTCGTAGCGGCCGTACTGCGGGGGCAGGGCCTCGTCGTAGGCGGGCAGGTCGTACTCCGCGAGGTCGACCAGTTCGTAGTCGGCGGCGGTGCGGGCGGCGGCGGACTTGTGCACCCACTCGGCCACCTCTCGCGTCACGCGACCCGGTCGCACGCTTCCCACGACGACGGCGATCTTGGGCATGGCTTCCCCTCGTTCCTCATTGAGTTGACGTATCACCTCAAGGGTGCGCGCGAGTGAGGTGATACGTCAACCCGCGAGGATTGCGGGCGCGTTAAGGCCGCTCTCATACGGGACCCCTAGCGTGCGCCGCATGGACATCAAGACGACCGAGAAGACCGAGCCCGCGGAGAAGACCGACGAGGCGGTGGAGCCGGAGAACGGCACGGAGCCGCTCGTCGAGGACGTGGACGTGGACGAGGACCTGGACGGGGACCTCGACGGGGACCTCGACGGGCGGGAGGCCTCCGCCGCCACGGACTCGGGAGTCGGCGCGGGCGCCGCCGCCGTGGTCTCCGCCGCCCTCGGCGCCGTCGCGCTCACCGGCACCTGGACCGGCAAGGTGGTCTCCGAGCGCGAGACGCTCGTCGGACAGATCAAGACCTCCGGCTCCGGCACCCCCACCCAGCAGATCAGCGAGATCTACGGCGACGCCTGGCACAGCACCGCCCTGGTGAACGGCGTCTTCGCGCTGCTCGCCCTGATCGTCGCCGTCACCGTGCTGCTCCTGCCCCGGCGCCCCGCCTGGGTCCGCGCGGTCGCCGTCGCCGGCGCCGTCCTGGGCGGCCTGGGCGTGCTCCTGTCGATCGGCACCTACTTCGACCTGTTCCTGAGCCTCCCGACCGCCGGCTCCTAAGGCCTCCCCGGGGAGCGGCCTAAGGACCCCCGCGCCCCGAAGATGCGGCACTCGCCCGATGCGACCGGGCCCCCTGGGAGACGACCGTAGAGGCGTCGCGAGAAGCGACGCCCCTACCGACCCGCCCGGGAGCACCGATGTTCGAGTACGAGATCGACCGCATGAACCACGCCCAGCTCGTCCGCGAGGCCGACGCCCGCCGTCTGTCCCACGAGGCCGCCGCGTCCGCGAGCCGGAAGCCCCGCCCCGCCCGCCGGACCACGGAGGAACCGACGGACGACGACAGCGGCCCCACCCGCTTCACCCGGGCCGCGTGACCCTCCCCGTGCCGCCCGCCCCCGGCACGGCACCCGAGCCGGGCGCGGCCCCCGGCCCCCGTACGCGCGTCCCCGAGGGCGCCTGTGCGATGCTCGGCCGTGTGGAGACCAGGTCCGTCAGTCCCGTCTTCGTCGGCCGGGCCGGCGAGCTCGGCGCCCTCGCCGAGGCGCTCTCCCGCGCGACCGCGGGAGAGCCCCAGGCCCTGCTCGTCGGGGGCGAGGCGGGCGTCGGGAAGACCCGGCTCATCGAGGAGTTCACCGGCACGGCCCGCGACCGGGGCGCCGTCGTCGCCCTCGGCGGCTGCGTCGAGCTCGGCGCCGACGGACTGCCCTTCGCCCCCTTCTCCGCCGCCCTGCGGGCCCTGCGCCGCCTGCTCCCCGACGAGCTGACCGCCGCAGCCGACGGCCAGCACGGCGAACTCGCCCGGCTGCTGCCCGAACTGGGCGACCCCGGCGGCCACGACCCCGCCGACGAGGACTCCACCGCCCGCCTCTTCGAGCTGACCGTACGGCTCCTGGAACGGCTCGCCGCCGACCGCACGCTCGTCCTCGTCCTGGAGGACCTGCACTGGGCCGACACCTCCACCCGCCACCTCCTCACCTACCTGCTGCGCACCCTCCGGCGCGGCCGGATCGTGGTCGTCGCCAGCTACCGCGCCGACGACATCCACCGCCGCCACCCCCTGCGCCCCCTCCTCGCCGAACTCGACCGGCTCCGCACCATCCGCCGCATCGAGCTCCCCCGCTTCACCCGCACCGAGGTGCACCACCAGCTCACCGGCATCCTCGCCGCCGAACCCGACCCCGGCCTCCTCGAAGAGGTCTTCGAACGCTCCGACGGCAACGCCTTCTTCGTCGAGGAGCTCGTCGTCTCCCACGAGGCCGGCTGCGCCCCCGGGCGGCTCGGCGACTCCCTGCGCGACCTCCTCCTCGTCCGGGTCGAGGCCCTCCCCGAGGACGCCCAGCGGGTCGTCAGGATCGTCGCCGAGGGCGGCTCCACCGTCGAGTACGGCCTCCTCGCCGCCGTCGCCCGGCTTGCCGAGGACGACCTCATCGAGGCGCTGCGGGCCGCCGTCGGCGCCAACATCCTGCTCGCCGTCCCCGACGGCGACGGCTACCGCTTCCGGCACTCCCTCGTCCGCGAGGCCGTCAGCGACGACCTGCTGCCCGGCGAGCGCTCCCGCCTCAACCGCCGCTACGCCGAGGCCCTGGAGGCCGACCCGACGCTCGTCCGGGCCGACGAGCGCGCCACCCGGCTCGCCACGTACTGGTACCACGCCCACGACCCGGCCAAGGCGCTGCCCGCCGTCCTGCGCGCCTCCGTCGCCACCCGGAAGCGCCACGCCTACGCCGAGCAGCTCCGGCTCCTCGAACGGGCCATGGAACTCTGGGACGAGGCCCCCGCCGAGGTCCGGGCCTCGCTGCGCCCCATCGACTACGCCGAGTCCTACCCGCCCTGCGGCTGCGACCCCGACACCGCACCCCTGCGCCACCTCGACCTGCTCGCCGAGGCCGCCGTCGCCGCCCGGCTCAGCGGCGAACGCGAACGCGCCCTCAAGATCGGGAAGACGGCGCTGCGGATCCTCGGCGGCGAGGAGGAGCGCGACCCCCTGCGCGCCGCCTGGTTCTGGACCGAGAAGGCCCGCCTCCAGTCCAACCTCGGCCGGGGCGACGGACGCGAGGAGATCGCCCGCGCCCAGGAACTCGTCAAGGGCCTCCCGCCCTCCGCCGTCCACGCCGTCGTCCTCGTCGGCGCCGCCGGCTGGGGCATGTTGCGCGACCCGGGCCCCGACGCCCTCACCGCCGCCGAACGCGCCGTCGAGTACGCCCGCCTCGTCAAGGCCGAGTCGATCGAGCTCAACGCCCGCCTCACCCTCGGCACCATCATGGTCGCGGCCGGCGACGTGGAGACCGGCCTCGCCGAGATGCACGCGGTACGCGAACGGACCGGCGCCCTCGGCCAGTTCACCGAGACCGCGCGCGCCCACATCAACATCGCCTCCGCCCTGGAGTTCCTCGGCCGCTCCCCGGAGGCCGTCGAGATCGCCGAGGCCGGCATCCGCCTCGCCCGCAGGTACGGGCTCGTCGACAGCGTCGGCTGGGCCGAGGCCAACCGGGCCGAGTCCCTCTTCTCCCTGGGCCGCTGGGAGGAGGTCGAGGAGGCCGCCGAGCGGCTGCTGCGCTCCGCCACCAGCACCAAGCCCCGGGGCTCCGCCTCCCTCCGGCTCGCCCAGCTCGCCGCCGCCCGGGGCGAACCGGACGCCGCCGCCCGCCACCTCGCCGACGCGCGGGCCGTCTACGGCACCCGCGACCCGATCCCGCAGTACACCCTGCCCATGGCCCAGGTCGCGGTCGCCGTGGCCGCCGCCGAGGGCCGCGTCGCCGACGTCCGGGCCGAGCTCGCCGCCGCCGAGCGGGGCGGCTTCCCGCCCGGCACCCACCGCTACGGCTGGCCGCTCGTCCTCACCGCCGTCACCGCCGAGGCCGACAGCCGGGGCCTGCCCGCCGCCGACGAGGGCCGCGAGGGGGCGCTCGCCCTGATCCGCCGCTGCTTCCGCTCCCTGGCCGCCCCGGTCCCCGTCTGGGCCGCGCACTCCCGGCAGGCCTCCGAGGAACTGGCCCGCGCCGAGGGCCGCGAGACCGCCGCCCGCTGGGCCGAGGTCGTCGCCGCCTACGAGCCGCTGGACCGCCCCGCCCAGCTGGCCCGCGCCCGCTACCGCCTCGCCGACGCCCTGCTCGCCGAGGGCGGCCGGCGCGAGGAGGCCGCCGCCCTGCTGCGCGGGGCCCGCGCCACCGCCGACCGGCTGGACGCCCGCCCGCTCCGCGAGGACGTGGACCTCCTCGCCGCCCGCGCCCGGCTCTCCCTCGCCCCCGAGGAGCGGCCCCCGGCACCGGCGGAGCCCGCGGACGACGCCTTCGGCCTGACGCCCCGCGAGCAGGACGTGCTGCGCCTGGTCGCGGCCGGCCGCACCAACCGCCAGATCGCCGGGGAGCTGTTCATCTCACCGAAGACGGCCAGCGTCCACGTCTCCCACATCCTGGCCAAGCTCGGGGTCGCCGGCCGCGGCGAGGCCGCCGCCCTCGCCCACCGCCTGCACCTCCTCGACGTCCCCCGCTGACCCGCCGCCGGAGTCCTCCTCCGCGCGGGGGACCCGTATCGTCACCCGCCCCGACCGCAGGTCTATCGGACCCCGTCCCGGATCCGCGTCCCCCTGGTCCTCCCGGGTCAGGGCGAGGCGCTGCCGCTCGTCCTCCGCGTGCCTGCGCCCCGGTGCGAACAGCTCCGTCATCGGACCGAACACGGTCACCGCCTCCCTCACCCCACCCGGAGGCGGAGGATCCTGTCGTCGCCGGGCCCGGGCGTCCCCCGGGTGTCGGTCTCGCTGGTCACCAGCCAGAGCCGGTCGCCGCCCGTCGCGAGCACGGTCCGCAGCCGTCCGTGCCCACCCTCCAGGAACGCCTCGGGCTCCCCGGAACGTTCCGCGCCGGAGAGCGGGACCCGCCACAGCCGCTCGCCCCGGAGCCCGGCCATCCAGATCGCGCCCCGCGCGTACGCGATGCCGCTCGGGGAGGCCTCCGAGGTCCTCCACTGGGCCACCGGGTCCTCGAAGCCCCGCTTCCCGGCCTTCCCCTCGGCCTCCGGCCAGCCGTAGTTCTTCCCGGCCCCGACCAGGTTCAGCTCGTCCCAGGTGTTCTGCCCGAACTCGGCCGCCCACAGCCGCCCGTCCGCGTCCCAGGCGAGCCCCTGCACGTTCCGGTGGCCGTACGAGTACACCACCGAGCCCGGGAAGGGGTTGCCCGGCGCCGGACGGCCCTCCGGCGTCATCCGCAGGACCTTCCCGCCCAGCGACTCCCGGTCCTGCGCCAGGCCCGTCTCGCCGGTCTCGCCCGTCCCCGCGTACAGCATCCCGTCGGGGCCGAACGCGATCCGCCCGCCGTTGTGCGTGAACCCCTTGGGGATGCCGGTCAGGACCGGCTCCGGCGGGCCGAGCCGGTCGCCGGCCCCGCCCCCGTACCGCATCCGCACGATCCGGTTGTCCGAGGCCGCCGTCAGGTACGCGTACACCCGGTCGTCCCGGACCGCGAGGCCCAGCAGCCCGCCCTCGCCGCCCGGCACGACCCCCGGGACCTCGCCGAGCGGCGTCTTCGCGCCGGTCCGGCCGTCGATCCGGGTGATCGTGCGCTCGTCCCGCGAGGAGACGAGCAGGTCGCCGCCGGGCAGCTCCGCGAGCCCCCACGGCGACTTCAGGCCCTCGGTCAGCGTCCCCGCCACCGTCACCCGCCCGGCGGCCGGGGGAGCGGCGGCGGTCCCCGAGGACGAAGCCGAGGCCGAAGCCGAGGCCGATGCCGACGGGGGCGTACGCGGGCGTTCCTCCGTGCTTCCCGAGGACGCGCCCCCCGAGGAGCAGCCGGCCGCCAGGACCAGCGCGACGGCGCCCCCCAGGGCCTTCACGACGACAGGACGTTTCATGGCACGCTCCCCTTCGGAGGGTCCGGCGGGCTCGACGGGTCGAACGGCATCCCTACCCCTGAGAACACCTCCCGGCCCGGAGGGGTTCCCACCGGGCCGGGCCGGGGGCCGGGACCCCAGGGACACCCGGCCCGGGGAGGCCCGGGATTCCCGGCTCCCGGAACCCCTCCGGAACCGGCTCCCGGAACCCCTCCGGAACCGGCCCCCGGAACCCCTCCGGAAAACGGTGCCCCGCCCGCTCAGTCCCAGGACCCCCGGGGCGCCGGGAGCGACTCGATCTCCGTCAGGTCCGCCGGGGTCAGCCGCAGCGAGGCCGCCGCCGCGTTCTCCACCGCCCAGCGCTCCCGCTTCGCCCCCGGCACCGGCACCACGTGCCGTCCCCGGCCGAGCACCCACGCCAGGGCCACCTGCGCCGGGGTGACCTCCGCCCCGTGCCGCGCGGCCACCCGCCGCAGGCCCGCCACGAGCGGCTGGTTCGCCGCCATCATCTCCGCCGTGAAGCGGGGGTGCCGGGCCCGCGGGTCGTCCGGCTCGAAACCGCCGCCCGGGGTCAGCGTCCCGGTCAGGAAGCCGCTGCCCAGCGGCATCGCCGCCAGGAAGCCGACGCCCCGGGCCGCGCACCAGGGCAGCAGCCGCACCAGCGCCTCCTGCGACCACACCGACAGCTCCGCCTCCACCGCCGCCACCGGGAAGACCTGCTGGATCCGCTCCAGCTGCCGGATCGTTCCCTCGTAGCCGTCGCGGCCCGCGGCCCGCCGTCCCGACCGGGCGCCGACGGCGCAGAGCCCGAGCGCCCGCACCTTGCCCGCCGACACCAGCTCGGCCATCGCGCCCCAGGTCTCCTCGACCGGCACCTCGGGATCAGCCCGGTGCAACTGGTACAGGTCGATGACGTCGGTCTGGAGCCGCCGCAGCGAGGCGTCGCAGGCCCGACGCACGTACCCCGGGCGCCCGTTGGCGACCACGTGCTGGTCGCCGACGAGCAGCCCGCACTTCGTCGAGACGAACGCGTCGGCCCGCCGCTCCTTCAACACCCGCCCCACGAGCAGCTCGTTGGTGAACGGGCCGTACATGTCGGCGGTGTCGAGCAGGCTCACCCCGGCGTCGAGGGCCGCGTGCACGGTCCGCAGCGAGCGGTCCCCGCGCTGCTGCGAACGGCTGTACGCCCAGTTCATCGGCATACACCCCAGGCCGATCGCACCCACGTCGAGCGCCGTCGCCCCGATAGTCCTGCGCTCCACCTGCCGGTACCCCTCCCTGTGCCGCCCCCCAAAGTAACCAATGGGGCACGGGATTCTTCGCATAGCCTCCCGGACATGAGATGCGAAGACACCGCCGCCGACGTGTGGCTTCCGATTCCCGCGGACGAGATCGAGGATCTTCCCGAGCCGGGCGAGTCGGGCCTGAACTACCGCTTCTGGGACGGCGGGCCGGAGTTCCCCGCCGACCCCGCCCACTGCGCCTTCTACGTCGTCCCGTACATGAAGGGCTCGGAGATCGCCGTCCGGCCGATGGACGGCATGACCTCGGTCCGGGTCGTGCAGACCCTCTCCGCCGGCATCGACCACGTCACCCCCGGCATCGGATCGCTGCGGCCGGGCGTCGCCCTGTGCAACGCGAAGGGCGTCCACGAGGCCAGCACCGCCGAGCTCACCCTCGCCCTGATCCTGGCCTCGCTGCGCGGCATCCCCGGATTCGTGCGCGGCCAGGACGCCGAGGAGTGGCGGGCCGGCTTCTACCCGGCGCTCGCCGACAAGTCCGTCCTGATCGTCGGGTACGGCTCCATCGGCGCCGCGATCGAAGACCGGCTCGCACCCTTCGAGTGCGCGCGGGTGGCGCGCGTCGCACGCTCCGCGCGCACCACAGGGCGCGGCCCGGTCCACGCCCTGGCCGACCTGCCGGCGCTCCTCCCGGAGGCGGACGTCGTCGTCCTCTCCACCCCGCTCACGCCCGCCACCAGGCATCTCGCCGACGCCGGGTTCCTCGCCCGGATGAGGGACGGGGCGCTCCTGGTGAACGTCGCCCGGGGCCCGGTCGTCGACACGAACGCCCTGCTCAAGGAGGTCGAGAGCGGCAGGATCACGGCGGCGCTCGACGTCACGGACCCGGAACCGCTGCCGGCCGGGCACCCTTTGTGGCACGCTCCCGGTGTCCTGATCAGCCCCCACGTGGGAGGTTCCACCTCCGCCTTCATGCCGAGGGCGAAGCGGCTGATCGCGGCACAGCTGCGGCGGTTCGCGGCGGGCGAGGACCTGTCCAACGTCCTCCTCACCACCGGCTGAGCCGCGCCGTCCGACGGGGTCGCGGACCGCGTCCGGACGGCGCACGCCGGCGCACACCGGACACAACACCCCTGGTCGTCACGGAGAGTACTGCGACCCTGTCCCTGAGTGACCAACCTGGTGTATCGTCCCGGAGCGGGGGACTGCGTCGAGTACGGGCTGACGCCGGGGAGCGAAGTGACGGGACATCAGATTCCGAGGGGGGCGACGGGTGGAGCACGGCCTGAGGACCGACGGTCCGACCCGACGGCGCCGCCGTCCGCCGGCCTTCCGCGCCTCGTCGCCGGCCTCGTGTGCTCGGTGCCGGACCAGACCGCGCGGCACCGGCCCCCGGGCCCCGCGGGGCCGCCGGGCACCGGCGGGCGCCCGGTGGCCGGGGGCGTCGCGCCCCCGGGCCGCGACGCCCACGGCCCCCACGACTGCGACGGGCACGCCCCCGGGCGTGCCGACGAGCCGCCCGCCCGGCCGCACGACGCGGCCGCGTGCGGGAGCCCGGCGCCGGAGGGCCCGGTGAGCGCGCCCGGGGCCGTCCTCGCGCGCCGCCCCGTCGGCGACGGCGATCCGGGGCCCCCGGCACCCGGCCGCCCCGGCACCGGGGCGGTCCTCGCCCAGATCGCCCTGGGGCTCCTCTGCGCGGGCTACACGACCGGCGCCTCCCTCGGCTGGGGCTCCCCGGAGATGGCGCTCTTCATGGGCGACTTCGGACTGAGCGCCGCCGCCCTCACCGCCGCGGTCTCCTGCTACCTCTACGCCCGGGCCCACCGCGGCAGCGCCCGCCCCGCCTGGCTGCTCTTCGCCTTCTCCTCGTTCATGGCCGCCGCGGGGAACGCGGTGTGGGGCTGGTACGAGGTCGTCCTGCGCACCGAGGTGCCGGACTTCTCCGTCGCCAACCTCTTCTTCCTGCTCTTCGCGCCGCCCGCCATCGTCGGCCTCCTCGTCCTGGCCAAGAAACCCGCCAACCGGGCCGGCTGGGTCTGCCTGGGGCTCGACACCTGGCTCATCGGCGGCTCCCTGCTCACCCTCTCCTGGAGCCTGGCCCTCGCCCGCAACGCCCACTTCGAGGGCGAGTCCGTCGCCCGGGCCGCGCTCTCCCTCGCGTACCCCCTGCTCGACATCGTCCTCGTCAGCATGGTGCTCGTCCTGCACTTCCGGCGCTCGCAGGCCAACCGCTCCGCGACCAACACCGCGATCGCCGCCCTCGCCCTCACCGTCCTGTGCGACGCCCTCTTCACCTCGCCGCTGCTCCGCGAGAACTACGCCTCCGGCCAGCTCCTGGACGCCGGCTGGTTCGCCGGTTCCCTGCTGCTCGCCTACGCGCCCTGGGGGGTGCGCCGGCTCCCGGACGGCGCGGTCGCCGCGCGCGGCCCCGGGCTGCACAGCCGTCCGGTCGCCGGTTCGCTCGCCGCCCTCACCCCGTACCTCGCCGCCGCCGTCTGCACCCTCGGCATCCTCTACAACGTGGTGGAGGGGCGCCGGGTCGACCGCGTCGTCGTCCTCACCGGCTGCGCGGTGGTGCTCGCCCTCGTCGTGCGGCAGGGCATCATGCTCCTCGACAACATCGCCCTCACCCACGAACTGGCCCACAAGGAGAACCACTTCAGGTCGCTCGTGCAGGGCTCCAGCGACGTCATCATGATCGCCGCGCCCAACGGCAGGCTGCACTACGTCAGTCCGGCCGCCTCCGGGGTGTACGGGCGGGACGCCGACGAGCTGATCGGCACCGAACTCGCCGCCCTCATCCACCCCGAGGACCTCGGCGCCGTCGTCCACGAGGTGCGGCGCTTCCTGGCCGCCTCGCCCGCCGAGGAGCCCACCACCCGGATCGAGTGCCGCTTCCGCTCCGGGCGGGGGGACTGGCTCAACGTCGAGTCGACCGTCAACCGGCACCAGGGCGGCCTGATCTTCAACAGCCGGGACGTCACCGAACGCGTCCGCCTCCAGGCCCAGCTCCAGCACAACGCCGAGCACGACCCGCTCACCGACCTGCCCAACCGCGCCCTCTTCACCCGGCGGGTCCGGCAGGCCCTCGGCGGCCGCCGCTCCTCCGACCCCGGCACCGCCGTGCTCTTCATCGACCTCGACGGCTTCAAGGGGGTCAACGACCGGCTCGGCCACCAGGCGGGCGACGAGCTCCTCGTCCAGGCCGCCCGCCGCCTCCAGGACTCCGTACGGGCCGGGGACACGGCCGCCCGGCTCGGCGGCGACGAGTTCGCCGCCCTCATCCTCGGCGACGGCGGCCGCGACCGGACGGCCCGCCGGAACCAGGTCCAGGAGATCGCCGACCGGCTCCGGCTCACGCTCTCCCGGCCGTACCGCCTGGACGGCGGCCAGGAGGTGCGGGTCGCCGCCTCCATCGGCGTCGCCTTCGCCGAGCCCGGCGTCGACGCCGGGGACCTCCTGCGCAACGCCGACCTCGCCATGTACCGGGCCAAGGCCGCCGGCAAGGACCGCGTCGAGCTCTACGCCCCCCAGATGCAGGCCGAGGTCGTCCGGCGGACCGAGCTGGCCGCCCGGCTGCGCACCGCCCTCCACGACGGCGAGTTCGCCCTGCTCCACCAGCCGGTCGTCGACCTGGCCACCGGCCGGATCGCCGCCGTCAGCGCCCAGGCCCGCTGGCGCTCCGCCCAGGGCATCCTCTTCACCCCCGCCGAGTACCTCCGCGTCACCGACGACGGCGAGCGCACCGCCGAGCTCGGCCGCTGGCTCCTCGAAGAGGCCGTGGAGCAGGCCGCCGAACGGGCGGGAATCGGCCATCGCACCCCCGTCTCCATCCGGCTCTCCGCCCGGCGCCTCCTGGACCGCTCGCTGCCGCTCGGCTCCGTCGAGTCCCTGCTCACCCGGCACGGCCTGCCGTCCGGCTCGCTGATCGTCGAGCTCGCCGACAGCGACCCCCGGATCCCGCTCGACGAGCTGGAGCAGCGCTTGGCCGCCCTGCGCAGGCTCGGGGTGCGGATCGCGCTCGACGGCTTCGGCAGCGGACACGTGGCGGTCAACGCGCTGCGGCGGCTCCCCGTGGACATGCTGAAGCTGGACCGGGGGCTCGTCGAGGGCGTGGTCGAGTCCGCCCGGCTCCGCAAGATCACCCGGGGCGTGCTCCGCATCGCCGGGGACCTGGGCGTGCGGACCGTCGCCGACGGCGTGGACGTGCCGGAGCAGGTCGTCGCCCTGCGCGCCATGGGCTGCACCCACGCCCAGGGCATGGCCTTCTCGGGCCCGCTCGACGAGTACCGGCTGCGCAGGGCCCTGGTCCGGGACGAATACCCGCTGCCCGGAGCGGTCCCCGTACGTGTCGGAAACCGTCCCCCGATCGGCTCACATAATGAGACGCCCGTCCCACCCACTTGACAGTGAACCGGGCTGAGGGGGAGGGTCAGTGCCATGCGCACCCGAATTCTCGTACTTGGAAAGCGCGTCGGCTGAAGCGGGGTCACCACAGGCCCGCTTAGAACGCACCCGACGCGCTCCCCTCGCTTGCCTCACGGCACGAGGGGTTTTTTGTTGCACCGGCTCCCTTTGAAATCGCCGCAAACCCTCGTAGAACACCTCGCAAAAACCCTCTGCTTCGAGAAGAGATGCTGATGACCGAGCAGGCCACCGGGCACCATCCGCAGCCGCGGCCCCGTAACGGCGCGCTGCCCACCCCCGTCGAGCACGTCACGGGCGCGCAGTCCCTCATCCGCTCTCTCGAGGAAGTGGGCGCGGACACCATCTTCGGCCTGCCCGGCGGCTGCATCCTCCCGGCCTACGACCCGCTGATGGACTCGCAGCGGGTGCGCCACATCCTGGTCCGCCACGAGCAGGGCGCGGGCCACGCGGCCACCGGCTATGCCCAGGCGACCGGCAAGGTCGGCGTCTGCATGGTGACCAGCGGCCCCGGCGCGACCAACCTGGTCACCCCGATCGCCGACGCGCACATGGACTCCGTCCCGCTCGTCGCGATCACCGGCCAGGTCGCCTCCAAGGCCATCGGCACGGACGCCTTCCAGGAGGCGGACATCTGCGGCATCACGATGCCGATCACCAAGCACAACTTCCTGGTGACGAGGGCCGAGGACATTCCGCGGACGATCGCCGAGGCCTTCCACATCGCCTCCACCGGCCGCCCCGGCCCGGTCCTGGTGGACATCGCCAAGGACGCCCTCCAGGCGAAGACCACCTTCTCCTGGCCGCCGCAGACCGACCTGCCCGGCTACCGCCCGGTCACCAAGCCGCACGCCAAGCAGATCCGCGAGGCGGCCAAGCTGATCAGCGCCGCCAAGCGGCCCGTCCTGTACGTCGGCGGCGGCGTCATCAAGTCCGGCGCCACCGCCGAGCTGAAGATCCTGGCCGAGCTGACCGGCGCCCCGGTCACCACCACCCTGATGGCCCTGGGCTCCTTCCCCGACAGTCACCCGCTGCACGTCGGGATGCCGGGTATGCACGGCTCCGTCACCGCCGTCACCGCGCTCCAGAAGGCCGATCTGATCGTCGCCCTCGGTGCCCGCTTCGACGACCGGGTCACCGGCAAGCTCGACAGCTTCGCCCCGTACGCGAAGATCGTCCACGCGGACATCGACCCGGCCGAGATCGGCAAGAACCGCGCCGCCGACGTCCCGATCGTCGGTGACGCCCGCGAGGTCATCGCCGATCTGGTCCAGGCCGTCCAGGCCGAGCACAGCGAGGGCAACAAGGGCGACTACACCGCCTGGTGGAGCGACCTGAACCGCTGGCGCGAGACCTATCCGCTCGGCTACGACCTGCCGGAGGACGGCAGTCTCTCGCCGCAGCAGGTCATCCAGCGCATCGGGCAGCTCGCCCCCGAGGGCACGATCTTCACCGCGGGGGTGGGCCAGCACCAGATGTGGGCCGCCCACTTCATCGACTACGAGCAGCCCGCCACCTGGCTGAACTCCGGTGGCGCCGGGACGATGGGCTACGCGGTCCCCGCCGCGATGGGCGCCAAGGCCGGCCTGCCCGACCGTCCCGTCTGGGCGATCGACGGCGACGGCTGCTTCCAGATGACCAACCAGGAACTCACCACCTGTGCCCTGAACAACATCCCGATCAAGGTCGCCATCATCAACAACGGCGCTCTCGGGATGGTCCGCCAGTGGCAGACCCTCTTCTACAACCAGCGCTACTCCAACACCGTCCTGCACTCCGGACCGGACGAGCAGAAGGCGAACAAGGGCACCCGCGTCCCGGACTTCGTCAAGCTCTCCGAGGCCATGGGCTGTGTCGCGCTGCGCTGTGAGGACCCGGCCGACCTGGACAAGGTCATCGCCGAGGCCAACGCGATCAACGACCGTCCGGTCGTCGTCGACTTCATCGTCCACGAGGACGCGCAGGTCTGGCCGATGGTCGCCGCCGGCACCTCCAACGACGAGGTCATGGCCGCCCGGGGCGTCCGCCCCGACTTCGGCGACGGCGAAGACGACTGAGCACGCAGAGCGACAGCGAAAAGGAAGAGACCCAGACATGTCCACCAAGCACACGCTCTCCGTCCTCGTCGAGAACACGCCCGGCATCCTCGCCCGGATCGCCGCCCTCTTCTCCCGCCGCGGCTTCAACATCGACTCGCTCGCCGTCGGCGTCACCGAGCACCCCGACATCTCCCGCATCACCATCGTGGTCAACGTCGAGGGACTGCCCTTGGAGCAGGTGACCAAGCAGCTCAACAAGCTGGTCAACGTCCTGAAGATCGTCGAACTCGAGCCCAGCGCCGCGATCCAGCGCGAGCTCGTCCTGGTGAAGGTCCGCGCCGACAACGAGACCCGCTCCCAGATCGTCGAGATCGTCCAGCTCTTCCGCGCCAAGACCGTGGACGTCTCGCCCGAGGCCGTCACCATCGAGGCCACCGGTTCGAGTGACAAGCTGGACGCCATGCTCAAGATGCTGGAGCAGTTCGGCGTCAAGGAGCTCGTCCAGTCCGGCACGATCGCCATAGGGCGCGGCTCCCGGTCCATCACGGACCGGTCCCTGCGGGCCCTCGACCGTTCCGCCTGAGCCCCGACCGGTCCGTCTGACGAGACCGCACGACCTTCCTTCCCCCGCCCGCCGTACGGTGGGACGCAACACCAGCACACCAAGGAGAATCCCAGTGGCCGAGCTGTTCTACGACGCCGACGCCGACCTGTCCATCATCCAGGGCCGCAAGGTCGCGGTGATCGGTTACGGCAGCCAGGGGCACGCCCACGCGCTGTCGCTCCGCGACTCGGGCGTCGACGTCCGCGTCGGCCTGCACGAGGGCTCCAAGTCCAAGGCCAAGGCCGAGGAGCAGGGCCTGCGCGTGGTCACGCCCGCCGAGGCCGCCGCCGAGGCCGACGTCATCATGATCCTCATCCCGGACCCGATCCAGGCCCAGGTCTACGAGGAGTCGATCGCCCCGAACCTGAACGACGGCGACGCCCTGTTCTTCGCGCACGGCTTCAACGTCCGCTTCGGCTTCATCAAGCCCCCGGCCGGCGTCGACGTCGCCCTGGTCGCCCCCAAGGGCCCGGGCCACCTGGTGCGCCGCCAGTACGAGGAGGGCCGCGGCGTCCCCGCGATCGCCGCCGTCGAGCAGGACGCGACCGGCAACGCCTTCGCCCTGGCGCTCTCGTACGCCAAGGCCATCGGCGGCACCCGCGCCGGCGTCATCAAGACCACCTTCACCGAGGAGACCGAGACCGACCTCTTCGGCGAGCAGGCCGTCCTCTGCGGCGGTGCCTCGGCGCTGGTCAAGGCCGGTTTCGAGACCCTGGTCGAGGCCGGCTACCAGCCGGAGATCGCCTACTTCGAGTGCCTGCACGAGCTGAAGCTCATCGTCGACCTCATGTACGAGGGCGGCCTGGAGAAGATGCGCTGGTCCGTCTCCGAGACCGCCGAGTGGGGCGACTACGTCACCGGCCCGCGGATCATCACCGACGCCACCAAGGCCGAGATGAAGAAGGTCCTCACCGACATCCAGGACGGCACCTTCGCCAAGAACTGGATGGACGAGTACCACGGCGGTCTGAAGAAGTACAACGAGTACAAGACCCAGGACGAGCAGCACCTCCTGGAGACCACCGGCAAGGAGCTGCGCAAGCTCATGAGCTGGGTGAACGACGAGGAGGCGTAAGCCTTCCGGGGCGGGGCCGGACGCGCTGTCCGGCCCTGTTCCCCGTCGTTGGACACGCCGTCCAACACGGACGGGTGATCCTGCCGACGAGGCGCACGAGCGGCGTCCGCGCACCACTACACTTCTGAACAACATACGCGTCAGGCCCACAGCGTCGTGCGCTTTCACGCGGCAAGCCCCCTCCACCGCCTGCGGCCGTCGGGACGGCCGTCCGCACTGGATCTGTGAGGACTCACGTGAGCTCGAAACCTGTCGTACTCATCGCTGAAGAGCTGTCGCCCGCCACCGTCGACGCGCTGGGCCCGGACTTCGAGATCCGGCACTGCAACGGCGCCGACCGCGCCGAACTGATCCCCGCCATCGCGGACGTGGACGCGATCCTGGTCCGGTCCGCCACCAAGGTCGACGCCGAGGCCATCGCCGCCGCCCGGAAGCTGCGCGTGGTCGCCCGCGCCGGCGTCGGCCTGGACAACGTCGACGTCTCCGCCGCCACCAAGGCCGGCGTGATGGTCGTCAACGCCCCGACGTCCAACATCGTCACCGCCGCCGAGCTCGCGTGCGGCCTGCTCGTCGCCACCGCGCGCAACATCCCGCAGGCCAACACGGCGCTGAAGAACGGCGAGTGGAAGCGCTCCAAGTACACCGGCGTCGAGCTGAGCGAGAAGGTCCTCGGCGTCGTCGGCCTCGGCCGCATCGGCGTCCTGGTCGCCCAGCGCATGTCCGCCTTCGGCATGAAGATCGTCGCGTACGACCCCTACGTGCAGCCGGCCCGCGCCGCCCAGATGGGGGTGAAGCTGCTGACCCTGGACGAGCTCCTGGAGGTCGCGGACTTCATCACCGTCCACCTGCCGAAGACCCCGGAGACCCTCGGCCTCATCGGCGACGAGGCGCTGCACAAGGTCAAGCCCTCCGTCCGCGTCGTCAACGCCGCGCGCGGCGGGATCGTGGACGAGGAGGCGCTGTACTCGGCGCTCAAGGAGGGCCGGGTCGCCGGCGCCGGCCTCGACGTGTACGCCAAGGAGCCCTGCACGGACTCCCCGCTCTTCGAGCTCGACCAGGTCGTCTGCACCCCGCACCTCGGCGCCTCCACGGACGAGGCCCAGGAGAAGGCCGGCATCGCCGTCGCCCGCTCGGTGCGCCTGGCGCTCGCCGGCGAGCTGGTCCCGGACGCGGTCAACGTCCAGGGCGGCGTCATCGCCGAGGACGTCAAGCCCGGTCTGCCGCTCGCCGAGAAGCTCGGCCGGATCTTCACCGCCCTCGCGGGCGAGGTCGCGGCCCGGCTCGACGTCGAGGTCTACGGCGAGATCACCCAGCACGACGTCAAGGTGCTCGAACTCTCCGCGCTCAAGGGCGTGTTCGAGGACGTGGTCGACGAGACCGTGTCGTACGTCAACGCCCCGCTGTTCGCGCAGGAGCGCGGCGTCGAGGTGCGCCTGACCACGTCGAGCGAGTCGCCCGACCACCGCAACGTGGTCACCGTGCGCGGCACCCTCGGCAGCGGCGAGGAGGTCTCGGTCTCCGGCACCCTGGCCGGCCCCAAGCACCTCCAGAAGATCGTCGCCGTCGGCGAGTACGACGTGGACCTGGCGCTCGCCGACCACATGGTCGTGCTGCGCTACGAGGACCGCCCGGGTGTCGTCGGCACGGTCGGCCGGATCCTCGGCGAGGCCGGTCTGAACATCGCCGGGATGCAGGTCTCCCGCGCGGAGGAGGGCGGCGAGGCGCTCGTCGTGCTCACCGTGGACGACACCGTCCCGGCGGCGGTGCTCACGGAGATCTCGGCCGAGATCGGCGCCACCTCGGCCCGCTCGGTCAACCTGATCTGACGCGTTCCCGCATCCGCACCCGGTCACCGGCCGCTCGTTCCGTACGAGCGGCGGGCGGCCGGGTGCGGTGCTTCCGGGACCTTTCGCGCGAGGATCCCAAGGGGCCAGCGGGGGAGTGTGACTGACGATCCATCAGGTCGTTTCGGCATCCGGTCCGGGGCGTCCCATGATGCGGGCCGTCGATTGACCGTCTTGCGGCACTCCGGCTATGTTGCGCGCCATGCACCGTTCCGCGCTTCTGACGACACGAGGTCACGTGGACCTGAAGCGCGTGTGCTCCGCCGCGTGTCGGTAGGCCCGTGAGCGCACGGCGGAGACCGCGCGGATCCCGACCCGTACCCGGGGACGTCCGGGAGCGGAGGGGCCGCGCCGCGCCGGCGCTCGGGTGAGAGCCAGCGCTCCCCTCCGGGAGCTCCGAGCGTACGCCCGCCTCCGGAACCGGCCCCCACCCCCGGCCTTCCGGTGCGCCGTTCCCCCTCCGCCGCACCCGCACGGCCGGGACGGGGAGGGTGCCGCGGTACGCGTACCACCGCAACGGACCCGAAGAAGGCCCTCGTGGACAGAACGCGCATGTCCTCCTCCCGCACCGCCCCCCTGCGCCGCTCGGACATACCGTCCGCGGCCGTCCCGCCGCGGCGCACCTCCAGCACCGGCGCCGTCCTGGGGGCGATCCTCGACCACGGCCCGGTCGCCCGCAGCACGATCGCCCGGCTCACCGGCCTCTCGCCCGCCTCGGTCACCGGCCACTGCGGCGTCCTGATCGGCCGGGGACTCGTCCGGGAGGGACCGGAGACGGCCGGGCCCCGGGGGCTCGGCCGCCCCCACATCCCCGTCGAGATCGACACCGCGCGCTACCTCATCGCCGGCGCGCACGTCGCCGTCACCCACACCACGCTCGCCCTCATGGACCTGCGGGGGCACCCGGTCGCCGAGGAGCGCCTCCCGCACACCAGCACCGAACCCGCCGACGTCCTGGGCCGGGTGGCCGAGGGGCTGCGCCGGATGCTCGCCGCCCACGGCGCGGGCCGCACCGCGCTCGCCCTCGGCTTCGCCACCGGCCACTGGGTCGACCCGGCCGCCGGGGTCGTGGTCCACCACCCCCAGCTGGGCTGGCGGGACGTCCCCGTCCGGGAGGTGCTCGCCGGGGCCACCGGGCTCCCCGTCCACGTCGACAGCCACGCGCGCGCCCTCGCCCGCGCCGAGCAGCTCATCGGCGTCGCGTCGACCCGGGCCAGCGCGGTGGTGCTGTTCGTCGGCAACGTGGTGGACGCGGCCTTCGTCTCCTCGGGCTCGGTGCACCAGGGGCCGCGGTTCGGCGCGGGCAACGTCGCCCACCTCCCGGTGGGCACGGGCGACGGCGGCGCGACGTGCGTCTGCGGCGTCCCCGGCTGCCTCCAGTCCGAGGTGTCGGAGCCCGCGATGCTGCTCCGGGCCGCCCGGCAGGGCCTCCGCGTCGACACCTTCCCCGAGCTGTTGGAGCGGGCGGTGGAGGGGGAGGAGACCGCGGTCTCGGTGTTCCGCCGGCGGGCCCGGACCGTCGGCAGGGCGGCGGCCGTCCTCCTCGACATGTTCGACCCCGAGGTCCTCGTCGTCGTCGAACCGAGCTCCGGCCGCCTCGACCCCTGCCTGGCCGAGCTGCGGGCCGCCGCGGCCGAACGGTCCCTGGTCTGCGACGACCCCGAGCGGGCCGTCGTGCCCAGCAGCTTCACCGGCCACGTCCTGGCCACCGCCGGACCGGCCGTCGCCCTCGGAGCCCTGCACGACGACCCGCTCGCACCCTGGCCCGCGCTGCCCGCCGTGTCCTGAGTGTGGGCGTCCCGACGGCGAGTGTCGTGACGGCGGGTGTCGTGGCGCCGGGGGAGCCCCGGTCGTACGCCCGGCGAATACCGACTTAATTCAGAGAGTTGCATTGTTGACCGGCTCCGAGCGGGGCCGGGAAGATGGATTCATGAGCAGCCCGCAGAGGACCCGACGCCACGTGCCGCATTCGGCGCGCACCCGGCGTTCCTGTTGTCCCTGCCGAGCCTGCTGATCCGAGCGTTCTTCCCGGATCCCGCTCCCGTTCTTCCTTCGCCCTTTTCCCCGCGCGCCCTTTTCCGCGCGCGGGGCGTTCCGGCCCTTCCGGCGCCGTCGCCGTGCCCCCGCACCGCCCCGCCCGGCTCCGCCGTGCCGTCGTCCGTCCTGCCCGTCCCTCTCCGTCGCCCGGGGGAAACATGACCGTCTCCTTGTCCTCGCAACCCGCCGCCGGCCTCGAACCCGGCCTCTTCAAGCGGGCGTTCCGCGCCTACCCGGCCGGTGTCGTGGTCGTCACCGCGGACGCCGGCGCCGGACCCGTCGGCTTCACCGCCACCTCGCTCACCTCCCTCTCCCTCGAACCGCCGCTGCTCTCCTTCGGCATCGCGACCCGCTCCTCCTCCTGGCCGCACCTGCGGCGCGCCACGTCGGCGGTCGTCAACTTCCTCGGCGCCGAACAGGAGGACCTGGCCAGGCGCTTCGCCACCAGCGGCATCGACCGGTTCGCCCGCCCCACCGGCTGGCGGCGCCTCGCGCAGGGCGACCCGGTCCTCGACGGCGTCACCGGCTGGCTGCGCGTCGACATCGAGCAGCTGGTCCCCGCGGGCGACCACCGGATCGTCATCGGCCGCGTCGTGGACGCCTGGCAGGACGCGGACCGGCGCCCGCTGCTCTTCCACGACGGCGCGTACCACTCGCTCTGACCTCCCCTCCCCGCCTCCGCTCCTCCGCCTCCGCCTCCGCCCCGAGCCCCGCACACCCCGACAGGACTCCCTCATGCCCTCCTTCCCGCACCCGCCACCGTCCCCGGTCCTCGCCCGCAGGGGGTTCCTCGCCCTCGCGTCCGGCGCCGTCCTCGCCGCCGCCGGATGCGCGACTCCGACCAGCAACGCGGCCCATTCCACACCGCTGAAGGAACTGCCCACCGGGCCGCCGCCCGCCGGGACCTCGCTGACCGTCGCCGTCCGCAGTTCGCGCATTCAATTCGCCGAATCCGGCATCGGAAAGAAACTCCCCTTCACCGTCTCCGAGTGGCCCAATCTCAGCGCGGGACCCGACATCATCCAGGGATTCCGGGCGCGCTCCATCGACCTGGCGAGCAATGCCGGAATTCCGCCGATCCAGGCCGAGGCCATCGGGGTGGAGTCCCGCATCGTCGCCGTACAGGTCCGCAGACAGCCCTCGTACGTGTTCGCCACCGCGCCCGGCGCCCCGATCGGGAGCGTCGCGGACTTCCGGGGCAGGAAGATCGCCTTCTCCCAGGGCCAGGCGCAGGGCGTGGTCGTCCTGCGCGCCCTGAAGCAGGCCGGGATCGCCCACGACGACGTCGACCTCGTCGAGCTGCCGAGCACCCAGTTCCTCACCGCGCTCCAGTCCAAGCAGGTCGACGTCGCGCCCCTCGGCGAGCCGACGCTCACCAAGTACCTCTCCCAGTACGCCGAGGACGGCGCCCGCCGGGTGCCCACCGACGTCATCGACCTGCTGACCGTCCTCTGGGCCCCCGTCGAGGTGCTGAACGACCCGGCGAAGGCCGCGGCCGTCCGCAGCTTCGTCCCCCTGTGGGCGCAGGGCGTGGTGTGGGCGTGGGAGAACACCGACCGCTGGATCGACGCCTACTACGTCAAGGACCAGGGCGTGAAGGAGGCCGACGGGCGCCGCATCGTCGCCTCCCTCGCCCAACCGCGGTTCCCCGTCTCCTGGGACAAGGCCATCGCCTGGGAGCAGGAGACCGCCGACCTGCTCGCCGAGGGCGGATTCGTGCCGAAGGTGGACGCCGCCTCGCTGTTCGACCGGCGCTTCGAGGGCCTCGCGTCCGGCGCCGTGGCCGCCCAGTACCGGGAGGGATCATGACCGACGCGCTGACCGGCGTCCGTACTCCCGCGGCGACGGGAACCCTGGTCCGGCCGGAGGAGGCGGCGCCCGCCCCCCGGAAGGCGGCCGCCCCGCCCCCGGACGCCTCCGCCCCGCCCCGCTCCGGCGCCCGACGGCGGCGGCGGCTCGGCCCCGGCAGGGCCGTCCCCTTCGGCCGGCTCCTCGGCCCCGTGCTCCTCGTCGCCGTCTGGTGGGCCGCCTCCGCGGCCGGCTACCTCGACCCCCGCATCCTCTCCGGCCCCGGCGCGGTCGTCTCCACGGCCGTCGAGCTGATCTCCGACGGACGCCTCCAGGGCAACGTGCTCGTCTCGCTCCGGCGGGCCGGCTCCGGACTGCTCCTCGGGGTCGGCGCGGGCGTGCTGCTCGCCGTGACCGCCGGACTCAGCCGCACCGGCGAGTACCTGGTCGACGGGCCCCTCCAGATCAAGCGCGCCATCCCGTCCCTCGCGATGCTGCCGCTGCTCATCCTCTGGCTCGGCATCGGCGAGCAGATGAAGGTCACCGTCATCGCCCTCGGCGTCGCCGTGATCGTCTACATCAACACGTACGCCTCGCTGACCAGCATCGACAGCCGTCACGTGGAGCTCGCGGAGGTCCTGGAGCTGAGCCGCTGGACGTTCCTGCGCAAGGTCGTCCTGCCCGGCTCGCTGCCCGGCTTCTTCGTGGGGCTGCGGCTCGGCGTCACCTCGTCCTGGCTGGGCCTGATCGTCGTCGAGCAGGTCAACGCCACCAGCGGCATCGGATACATGATGTTCCAGGCCCAGCAGTACGCCCAGTCCGACGTGATCATCGTCGGCCTGGTGGCCTACGGAACCTTCGGGTTCGCCTCCGACGCCCTCGTCCGCGCCGTCGAGAGGAGGGCCCTGTCGTGGCGACGCACGCTGGCGGGCTGACGAAGGACCCGCGCCCCGCCGCCCCGGGGACGCACGACCCGCACCCCGCCGCCCCCGCCGTACGGGCCGGCCGTCTGGTCCGCCGTTTCGGCGACCGGATCGTCCTCAAGGAGATCGACCTCGCCCTGGGCGCGGGGGAGTTCACCGCCCTCCTCGGCCGCAGCGGCTCCGGCAAGTCCACCCTGCTGCGCGCCGTCGCCGGACTCGACCACGACGTCGAGGGCTCGGGGGAGCTGCTGGTCCCCGAGCGGGTCTCGCTCTCCTTCCAGGACTCCCGGCTGCTGCCCTGGCTGCGGGTCCTGGACAACGTGACCCTCGGCCTGCGCGGGCCCGGCGCCCGCGACCGGGGCCTGACCGCCCTCGCGGAGGTCGGCCTCGCCGGACGCGAGCGGTCCTGGCCGCACGAGCTGTCCGGCGGCGAGCAGCAGCGGGCCGCGCTCGCCCGCGCGCTCGTACGGGATCCCGAACTGCTCCTGGCCGACGAGCCGTTCGGCGCGCTCGACGCGCTGACCCGGATCAAGATGCACGGCCTGCTCCGCGAGCTGTACGAGCGGCACCGGCCCGCCGTCCTCCTCGTCACCCACGACGTCGACGAGGCCGTCGAGCTCGCGGACCGCGTCCTGGTCCTCGACGAGGGGGCCATCTCGGTCGACCTCGCCGTCGACCTCCCCACCCCGCGCGACCGGCGCGACCCGCGCTTCCAGGAGTACCGCGACGCCCTGCTCGCCGCGCTCGGCGTGCACTCCGCGCCCGGCGCTCCCGCCCCGCCCCAGACCGCACCCCGCCAGGAGGACCGCCCCCATGCCGCCCACGTCTGACCGCCCCGCCCGCAAGCCGCTCCACCTCAACGCCTTCCTGATGTCGGTCGGCCACCACGAGGCGGCCTGGCGCCTCCCCGAGAGCCCCGCCGACGGCGGCACCGGCATCGCGCACTACCAGAACCTCGCCCGCATCGCGGAGCGCGGCAAACTCGACTCGGTCTTCCTCGCGGACAGCCCGGTCCAGCACGGCGACCCCGGCCGCCGGCCCGTCAGCAAGCTGGAGCCGACCGTGCTCCTCACCGCCCTGGCCGCCGTCACCTCGCACATCGGGCTCATCGCCACCGCCTCCACCAGCTACAACGAGCCCTTCAACCTGGCCCGCCGCTTCAACTCCCTGGACCACGTGTCCAACGGGCGGGCCGGCTGGAACATCGTCACCACCGCCGGGGCCGACGCCGCCCGCAACTTCGGCCTGGACGACACCCCGCTGCACCGCGAGCGCTACCGGCGCGCGGCCGAGTTCGTCGACGTGGCCACCAAGCTCTGGGACAGCTGGGCCGACGACGCGGTGGTGGCCGACAAGGAGGCCGGGGTCCACGCCCGCGCCGACCGGGTCCGGCCCATCGGCCACCGGGGCGAGTTCTTCCGCGTGGACGGCCCGCTGAACGTCGAGCGCTCCCCGCAGGGCTACCCCCTGCTCGTCCAGGCCGGATCGAGCGAGGACGGCAAGGACTTCGCCGCCCGCTACGCCGAGGCCGTCTTCACCGCCCAGCAGACCCTGGAGGAGGGCACCGCCTTCTACAAGGACGTCAAGCGGCGGGCGCTCGCCTTCGGCCGGGACCCCGACGGCATCAAGATCCTCCCCGGCATCGTCCCCGTCATCGGCGACACCGAGGCGGAGGCCCGCGAGCTGGACGCCGAACTCGACCGGCTCATCGTGCCCGAGTACGCCAAGCGCCAGCTCGCCCAGCGGCTGCGGATCGCGCCCGACGACCTCGACCTGGACGCCGAGCTGCCCGAGGACATCCCCACCGAGGACGAGATCGAGGGCGCCAAGAGCCGCTACACGCTGATCGTGGAGCTGGCCCGGCGCGAGCGGCTCACCGTGCGGCAGCTCATCGGGCGCCTGGGCGGCGGCCGGGGACACCGTACGTTCGCCGGCACTCCCGAGCAGATCGCCGACACCATCGAGCACTGGTACGTCAGCGGCGCGGCCGACGGCTTCAACATCATGCCGGCCGTCCTGCCCTCGGGCCTGGAGGCCTTCGTCGACCGCGTGGTGCCGCTCCTCCAGGAGCGCGGCCTGTTCCGCACCGAGTACACCGGCACCACCCTGCGCGACCACTACGGCCTGCCCCGGCCCGCCAACCGCCTCTTCGACGCGGCGGGACACGACGCGGCGGGACACGACGCGGCCGGGCTGGTCGAGGCCCGGTGAGCGACTGTCCCACCCGCGAGGACGTCGAGGCGGCGCGGCCCGGCTGGGCCCGCCGCCTCGGCGGGTACGCGCTCCGCCGCCGCACCGACCTCCTGCTCGCCTTCGGCGCCGCCGCCGTGGCCGCCGTCGCCACCGCCTCGCTGCCCCTCCTGCTCCGGCACGTCGTGGACGGCGTCGCCGGCTCCGCGACCGCCTCCCTCACCCCCTGGATCCTGCTGCTCACCGGCATCGGCGCCGTCCGCTTCGCCGGGAGCTTCGTCCGCCGCTACTGCTCCGGACGGCTCTCCCTCGGCGTCCAGTACGACCTGCGCAACGACGCCTTCGCGGCCCTGCTGCGCCTGGACGGCGCCCAGCAGGACGACCTGCGCACCGGCCAGGTGGTGAGCCGGTCCATCTCCGACATCACCCTCATCCAGACGCTGCTGCAGTTCCTGCCCAACATGACCGGCAACGCCCTGATGTTCTGCGTCTCGCTGGTCTTCATGGCGTGGCTCTCGCCGCTGCTGACCGTCGTCGCCCTGGTCGTCGGCCCGCTCCTGTGGCTGATCGCCCTGCGCGGCCGGCGCACCCTCTTCCCCGCGAACTGGCACGCCCAGCAGGAGGCGGCCGAGGTCGCCTCCGCCGTCGAGGCCACGGTCACCGGGGTCCGGATCGTCAAGGGCTTCGGCCAGGAGGAGCGCGAACTGGCGGGCCTGGAGCGGCGCGTGCGCGGCCTGTTCTCCTCCCGGCTGCGGGTCGTCGCCTTCACCAGCCGCTACAATCCGGCCCTCCAGGCCGTCCCCGCCCTCGGCCAGGTCGCGGTCCTCGCGCTCGGCGGCTGGCTGGCGCTCGACGGCCGGGTCTCGCTCGGCACCTTCCTCGCCTTCACCGCCTACCTCGGCTCCTTCGTCACCCCGGTCCGCCAGGTGGCGACCCTGCTCACCGTCTGGCAGCAGGCCAGGGCGGGCGCGGAGCGCGTCTTCGAGGTGATCGACGAGAAGCCGGGGATCACGGACCCACCGGGGACCACGGACGCGCTGGGGGTCACGGACCGGCCGGGAGTCACCGGCCCGCCGGGAGTCACGGTCGCGCCGGAAGCCACCGACCCGTCGGGGACCACGGTCGCGCCCAGGGTCACGGACGCGCCCGGGGCCACGGACCCGCCGGACCCTCGCGAGCTGCCGGACGCCCCCGTCGAGCAGCCCACCGGCCCCGTCGAGCCGCCCACCGACCCCGCCGAACAGCCCGCCGACCCCGTCGAGCCGCCCCCCGGCCCCCCGGCCCTCGTCTGGGACGACGTGACCTTCGCCCACGGCGACGGCGCGCCCCTCCTCGACGGCTTCAGCCTGGACGTGCGTCCGGGCGAGACGCTCGCGCTCATCGGCCCGGCGGGCTGCGGCAAGTCCACCGCCGTCGCGCTCCTGCCCCGCTTCTACGACACGGCGGCGGGCGCGGTCCGGGTCGGCGGGCACGACGTCCGCGACCTCCCCCTGTCCGCCCTGCGCTCCCGCATCGGCTTCGTCTTCGAGGAGAGCCTGCTGCTCTCCGACACCGTACGGGCCAACATCGCCTACGGGCGCCCGGACGCGGGCGACGAGGAGGTGCGGGCCGCCGCCCGCCTCGCCCGCGCCGACGCGTTCGTCGACCGGCTCCCCGACGGCTACGACACGGTCGTCGGCGAGCAGGGCCTGACGCTCTCCGGCGGCCAGCGCCAGCGGATCGCGCTCGCCCGCGCCCTGCTCGCCGACCCCGAGGTCCTGGTCCTGGACGACGCCACCTCCGCGATCGACGCCCGGACCGAGGCCGAGATCCACGCCTCCCTGACCGGGTCCGGACGCCGCTCCACCACCGTCCTCGTCGCCCACCGGGAGTCCACCCTGGAGCTGGCGGACCGGATCGCGGTCATGGACGGCGGCCGGGTCGTGGACACCGGCACCCTGGACGAACTGCGCTCCCGCTCGGCCCTGTTCCGCGCGCTCCTGGCCGCCGACGAGGACACCGACGTACGGGCGGAGGCACAAGGGACCCCCGCGTCCGGCGTCACCGAGGAGCTGTGGCGCCGCCCGGCGGACTCCGGGCCCGCCCACGACGAGCACACGGCCGTACGGGCCGCCAACGCGCTCGCCGAGGCCGCCGCCACCTCGGGGCCCGGCCGCGCCGGACCCGGCGGCGGGGTCCTCGGCTCCGCCCCGCCCACCCCCGAGCTCCTCGCCGCCCTGGAACGGCTCCCGCTGCCCGCCGACGACCCGAAGGTCCCGCTCGACCAGGCCGTCTCGGCCGACCCCTCGTTCCACCTCGGCACCCTCCTGCGGCCCTTCCGGCTCCCGCTGCTCGCCGGACTGCTCCTCGTCGCCGTGGACGCCCTCGCCCAGATCGCCGTCCCCGTCCTCGTCCGCCACGGCGTGGACGGCGGCGTCGCGCACCAGGCCCGGGGCGTCCTCCTCGCCGCGTCCCTGGCCGCCGCCGCGGTCGTCGGCCTGAACTGGCTGGTCGGCGTCGCCCAGGTCCGCACCACCGGACGCACCGGCGAACGGCTCCTCTACACCCTGCGGATCAAGACCTACGCCCAGTTGCAGCGGCTCGGCCTCGACTACTACGAGGGGGAGCTCGGCGGCCGGATCATGACCCGGATGACCACCGACGTGGACGCCCTGTCGAACTTCCTCCAGACCGGTCTGATC
The DNA here is from genome assembly GCF_044760185.1 of Streptomyces sp. NPDC098101. Classification (NCBI taxonomy): domain Bacteria; kingdom Bacillati; phylum Actinomycetota; class Actinomycetes; order Kitasatosporales; family Streptomycetaceae; genus Streptomyces; species Streptomyces sp. NPDC098101. The sequence continues at coordinate 1,217,392 of NZ_JBIWAS010000003.1, forward strand.
ACCGCCGTCGTCAGCCTCCTCACCGTCTTCGGCGTCCTGGCCGCCCTCCTGGTGATCGACGCCGGCCTCGCCCTGGTGCTGCTGGCCGCGCTGCCGCTGCTGATCGGCGCGACCGCCGTGTTCCGCCACTACTCGGTCCCCGCCTACCTGGAGGCCCGGGAGCGGATCAGTACGGTCAACGCCTGCCTCCAGGAGAACGTCGGGATGCTGCGCGTCACCCAGGCGTTCCGGCGCGAGCGGCACAACGCCGACCACTTCGCCGCGCTCGCCTGGTCGTTCCGCGACTCGCGGCTGCGCGCCCAGCGCTACATGGGCACCTTCTTCCCGTTCGTGGAGTTCCTCGGCACCCTGTCCACCGCCGCCGTCCTGGCCGTCGGCGTCGGGCAGGTGCGCTCCGGGGAACTCACCGCCGGGACGCTGATCGCCTTCCTGCTCTACGTCGAGCTGTTCTTCTCGCCCATCCAGCAGCTCTCCCAGGTCTTCGACGGCTACCAGCAGGCGGTCGTCGGGATGAGCAGGCTGCGGTCCCTGATGCGCACGCCCGTCGCCACGCCCCGGGCGGCGGAGCCCCGCCCGGTGACCTCGCTGCGCGGCGAGGTCGAGTTCGACGACGTGTCGTTCCACTACGCGGGCGGCCGGGAGCGGGACGTCCTCCACGGGATCCGGCTGCGCGTCGCCCCCGGCGAGACGGTCGCTCTCGTCGGCACCACCGGCGCGGGCAAGTCCACGATCGTCAAGCTCCTGGCCCGCTTCTACGACCCGGTGGCCGGGACGGTCCGGGTCGACGGGCACGACCTGCGCGACCTCGACCCGACCGGCTACCGGCGCAGGCTCGGCATCGTCCCGCAGGAGCCCCACCTGTTCGGCGCCACCGTCCGCGACGCCATCGCCTACGGGCGCCCGGACGCCACCGACGCCGAGGTGGAGGCCGCCGCCCGTGCGGTCGGCGCCCACGAGACGGTGGCCGCCCTGCCCGCCGGCTACCTGACCCCGGTGGGGGAGCGGGGGCACGGCCTGTCGGCCGGACAGCGCCAGCTCCTGGCCCTCGCCCGCGCCGAACTCATCGACCCGGACGTGCTGCTCCTGGACGAGGCGACCGCCTCGCTCGACCTGGCCACCGAGCGGCGCGTGGCCGCCGCCGTCGACGCGCTCAGCCGCCGCCGTACGACCCTCGTCGTCGCGCACCGGCTCACCACCGCCGCCCGCGCCGACCGGGTGGTCGTCCTGGAGGCGGGCACCGTCGTCGAGAGCGGCACCCACGCCCAGCTCCTCGCGGGCCGGGGGCCGTACCGCCGCCTCTGGGACGCCTACCGGCAGGGCACCACGACCACGACCCGTACCACCCCGTCCGCCCCTCCGGCGGCGGAGCACCACGACCGACTCGTTCAAGGGAGTGCGCGATGACCACCGAACACCGCCTGCTGGGCCGCACCGGCGTCCGGGTGAGCCCGCTGTGCCTGGGCACCATGATGTTCGGCGCCCGCGGCAACACCGACCACGCCGACGCCGTCCGCATCATCCACAAGGCCCTGGACTCCGGCATCAACTTCGTCGACACCGCCGACGTCTACTCGGCCGGGGAGTCGGAGACGATCGTCGGCAAGGCGCTCGCCGGGGGCCGCAGGGAGAACGTCGTCCTGGCCACCAAGTTCCACGGCGGCCTCGGCGACGACCCCAACGAGCGCGGCAACAGCCGCCGCTGGATCGTCCGCGAGGTCGAGAACAGCCTGCGCCGCCTCGGCACCGACTGGATCGACCTCTACCAGGTGCACCGGCCCGAGCCGGAGACCGACTTCGACGAGACCCTCGGCGCCCTCACCGACCTCGTGCGCCAGGGCAAGATCCGCTACATCGGCACCTCCACCTTCGAGCCCTCCGCGATCGTGGAGGGCCAGTGGACCGCCGAGCGCCGGGGCCGCGAGCGGGTCGTCGCCGAGCAGCCCCCGTACTCCCTGCTCGCCCGGGGGATCGAGCGCGAGGTGCTGCCCGTCGCCCAGCGGTACGGCCTCGGGGTCCTCACCTGGAGCCCGCTGGCCGGCGGCTGGCTCTCCGGCCGCTACCGCAAGGGCGCGGAGCAGCCGCAGTCCAGCCGGAGCGACCGCCAGGCCGTCCGCTTCGACATCGGATCGCCCGAGAACGCGGCCAAGCTCGACGCCGCCGAGGCCCTGGCCCAGCTCGCCGAGGAGGCCGGACTCACCCTCGTCCAGCTCGCCCTCGCCTTCGTCCTGGAGCACCCCGCCGTCACCTCGGCGATCATCGGGCCCCGGACCTTCGAGCAGCTGGAGGCCCAGCTCGGCGCGGACCGGATCCGGCTGAGCCGGGACGTCCTCGACCGGATCGACAAGATCGTGCCGCCGGGCACGAACCTCTCCGCCCGCGACGCCGGCTACGTGCCGCCGGCCCTCGCCGACGCGGAACTGCGCCGCCGCCCCCGCCCCTGATCCTTCCGGGGAAGGCCTAGAGCCGGGCCGACTTCAGGGACATGTGGAGCAGCAGCCGGTCCTCGCCGTCGTCCAGGTCCAGGCCGGTGAGCTGCTCCACCCGGGACAGCCGGTAGTAGAGGGTCTGCCGGTGGATGCCCAGGGCCGCCGCCGTGCGCCCCGCCTGGCCCGCGTGGTCGAGGTACGCCTCGGCCGTGCGGGCCAGCTCGGCGTGGGCGGGGGCCAGCAGCGGGGCGACGACCGGGTCGACCTCGGGGTGGTAGAGCGCCGCCAGGAGCCGGTACGGGCCGATGCCCGCCCACTCCGCGACCGGGCCCAGCTTCGGCTGCGCCGTCGCGGCGCGGGCCGCCGTGCTCGCCTCCCGCCAGGCCGCCGGAAGCTCCGCGAGGCCCCGCCGGGGGACGGCGATCCCGGCCGGGGCGTCCCCGCGCAGCCGCCCGGCGGCCGAGCGGGCGGGGGAGAGGTCCTCGGCCGTGCGCAGCCGTACGAGGAGGGCGAGGGAGGCGGCGTCCGGGAGCGCGGCGACCGCCGCCGCGCCGGGGACGGCCCGTACGGAGGGGGCGTCCCCCTGCCACGGGGTCACGCAGACGACGGCGTGCAGCCCGTCCGCGCTGGGCCCCAGGGCGGCCCGCAGCGCCGCGACGGCCATGTCGTTCTGCCAGCCGCGCCCGGCGGTCAGGGCCGCGGCGAACTCGCGCGAGAGGTCCGCGCCCGCCCGCTCCTCGTCGGCGAGGAGCCCGCCGATCCGGGCGGCCACCTCCATGGCCGCCGCCAGCCGCTCGGGCGTGGGCCCCGGCTCGGCGTCGAGCAGCCACACGTACCCGAGGACGACACCCCGATGGCGTACGGGGAGGCAGATCCGGTCCCGGAAGACGCCCGCGTCCGGCGAGGCGGGGATGCGGACCGGGCCCTCCGCCCGGGTGATGCCGAAGCCCTCGAACCAGGCGCGGACCGCCGGGGTCGACCCCCGGGTCAGGATCGACCGCGTCCGGACCGGGTCCATCGCGGTGTCGTCGTCGCTGTCGTGGGCACCGAAGGCGATCAGCCCGAAGTCGCGGTTCTCCAGCGTCGCCGGGGCCCCGAGGAGTGCGGAGATCTCGTCCACCAGGTCTTGGTAATCGCCCTTCACCGCCCCATTCTCGCACCCTCTCAGACAGATGTATGAGAGGCGGGCCACGGATGCGTGACAGCTGTAGGTGGCGGACGATCGGAGCGATTCGTAGGTTTCACAGTGGTTATCCGTGCTGTTCCGGTTCGTTCGCTTCGGCGTCTTCGTCCGGGTACGGCCCCGTTCTACCCTTGCCCTCTGGAGGTGCCCCGTGCTGGGTCCCGTGATCCTCGCCGCGTCGCGCAGCGACAAGATGCGCCGTTTCGTGTCGGCCGCGCCCGGGACCAAGCAGGTCGTGGCACGCTTCATCGCCGGCGAGACGGTGGACGACGTCGTCCCGATCGTGCGGGAGCTGAGCGAGCGCGGCCTGGAGGTCACCCTCGACGTCGTCGGTGAGGACATCACCACCGTCGAGCAGTCGCACGCCGCCCGGGACGCCTACCTGGAGCTGATCGGCCGCCTCAAGGAGCTGGGCCTCGGCGAGCGCGCCGAGATGTCCGTCAAGCTCTCCATGTTCGGCCAGTCGCTCGACGACGGCCACGAGCTGGCCCTGGCCAACGTCCGGCCGGTCGTCGAGGCCGCCGCCGAGATCGGCACCACCGTCACCCTGGACGCCGAGGACCACACCACCCTCGACTCGATGTTCGCCATCCACGAGGAGCTGCGGAAGGACTTCCCGCAGACCGGCTGCGTCATCCAGGCGTACCTCTTCCGCACCGAGGACGACGCCCGCCGCCTCGCCGCGAACGGCTCCCGCGTCCGGATCGTCAAGGGCGCCTACAAGGAGCCCGCCTCCGTCGCGATCCAGGAGAAGCCCGAGATCGACAAGGCGTACGTCCGGATCATGAAGATCCTGATGGAGGGCAAGGGCTACCCGATGATCGGGTCCCACGACCCGCGCCTGATCTCCGTCGGCCAGGAGCTGGCCCGCCGCGCCGGGCGCAAGCTGGACGAGTACGAGTTCCAGATGCTGTACGGCATCCGGGGCGAGGAGCAGAACCGCCTCGCCGCCGAGGGGCACCGTATGCGCGTGTACACCGCGTACGGCACCGACTGGTACGGCTACTTCATGCGCCGCCTGGCGGAGAAGCCGGCCAACCTCCTCTTCTTCGTCCGCTCCATCCTCACCAAGGGCTGAGCCCCACCACCCCTCCGAAGGAGTATCGAGACTCATGGACGCTGTGACCCAGGTCCCCACTCCCGTCAACGAGCCGGTGCACGGCTACGCCCCCGGCTCCCCCGAGCGCGCCCGTCTGGAGCTCAAGCTCAAGGAGCTGGCCGAGAACCCGCGCGAGCTGCCGATGACCATCGGCGGCGAGAAGCGCCTCGGCGGCGGCGAGGAGTTCAAGGTCGTCCAGCCGCACAACCACCGGGCCGTCATCGGCACCTTCCGGGGCGCCACCACGCAGGACGCCCAGGACGCGATCGACGCCGCCCTGGCCGCCGCCCCGGCCTGGCGCGCGATGTCCTTCGACGACCGCGCCGCGATCATCCTGCGCGCCGCCGAGCTGCTCGCCGGCCCGTGGCGCGAGACGCTGGCCGCGTCCACCATGCTCGGCCAGTCGAAGACCGCCCAGCAGGCCGAGATCGACACCCCGTGCGAGCTCGTCGACTTCTGGCGCTTCAACGTGGCGTACGCCCGCCAGATCCTGGCCGAGCAGCCCCCGGCCAACTCGCCGGGCGTCTGGAACCGCCTCGACCACCGCCCGCTCGAAGGCTTCGTCTACGCGATCACGCCGTTCAACTTCACGGCCATCGCGGGCAACCTGCCCACCGCCCCCGCCCTCATGGGCAACGTGGTGGTCTGGAAGCCGTCCCCGACGCAGACCCACGCCGCCGTGCTCCTCATGGAGCTCCTGGAGGAGGCCGGCCTGCCCAAGGGCGTCATCAACCTGGTGACCGGCGACGGCATCGCCGTCTCCGAGGTGGCCCTGAACCACCGCGACCTGGCCGGCATCCACTTCACCGGCTCGACCAAGACCTTCCAGCACCTGTGGAAGACGGTCGGCAACAACATCGAGAACTACCGCTCGTACCCGCGGATCGTCGGCGAGACCGGCGGCAAGGACTTCGTCGTCGCCCACCCCAGCGCCGACCGCGCCGTCCTGAAGACCGCCCTGACCCGCGGCTCCTTCGAGTACCAGGGCCAGAAGTGTTCCGCGTCCTCGCGCGCCTACGTCCCGGCCTCGATCTGGAACGACGGCTTCAAGGAGGAGTTCGCGGCCGAGGTCGACGGCATCACCATGGGTGACGTCACCGACCTGTCGAACTTCATCGGCGCCGTCATCGACGACCGCTCGTTCGCCAAGAACAAGGCGGCGATCGACCGCGCCAAGTCCGACCCGGCGTGCACCATTGTCGCGGGCGGCACCTACGACGACTCGGTGGGCTGGTTCGTCCGCCCGACCGTCATCGAGTGCACCGACCCGGAGAACGAGGTCTTCACGACCGAGTACTTCGGCCCGATCCTCGCGATCCACGTCTACGACGACGAGAAGTACGACGAGATGCTGACCCAGATGGAGTCGGTCTCGGACTACGCGCTCACCGGCTCGGTCATCGCCAACGACCGCGCCGCCGCCGCGTACACGATGGAGAAGCTCCGCTACGCCGCGGGCAACTTCTACATCAACGACAAGTCCACCGGCGCCGTCGTCGGCCAGCAGCCCTTCGGCGGCGGCCGCGCCTCCGGCACCGACGACAAGGCCGGCGCCCCCCAGAACCTGATGCGCTGGACGCTGACCCGCGCCATCAAGGAGACCCTGGTCCCGCCGACCGAGTACGGCTACCCCCACATGGGCTAACCCCCCTCCGCCGCGCGAGCGGCCCCCTGCCCCCCGCGGGCAGGCCCCTGACACCGCCCCCTTCCTCGGTCCCCCAACCGAGGTCGGGGGCGGTTCCCATTCCGGGGCGTGTTTCCCCGGTCGGCCCTGGACGGGTCAGGCCTTCACGGGTGCACCGGCACGCCCCGCCCCCACAGCTCTTCGGCGTGCTCCGCGAACCGGTCGTACATGCCACCGTCGTCATGTCGTCGCAGGTGCAGGAGCGGCGAGTCGTGGCCGACGAGCCGGGCCAGGTGAGGAGTCACGAGCGCCTGTTCGTCGAACCGGAAAACCGACAGGCTGACGTGGTTCACCGCGTCTTCGGCAGCGCTGAACCGGGCCTCGACGCCCTCGACCGGGCCGAGCTTCGCCAGTTCGTCGAGCGTGATCCGAATGCGCGTGGACACCGACAGGGGGACGTCCTCGATCGTCTCGCGCTGCCGGGTCACTTCGCCCGTGGGGTCGCCGAGCAGGAACCGCACGCGGCAGCCGGACTCCGCCTTGCGCCGGAGCAGGCCGCCGAACGCGGGGATCTGTGTCCAGAGGAAGTAGTTCGTGTACCCCGCGAACAGCAGCTCGCGCTCGGCGCCGGCCGCGAGGTCGGCCCACACCGTGGACGGGCACGCCGAACGGTAGGGGTAGGTGCGGAGGATCTCCCGGTCGCCGCCGAGCTTCACGCGGTCCTGCACGGTCTTCGGCCAGATCATGTCCTCATCCACCCCCAGTGCCCGCGCGGCATCCTCGCGATTCCGCGCGTGTGGCGTGAGCGTCTCGTCTGCAAGCCATCGTTGCACTTGCTTCGGGGATACCCCCACCCGGTACGCCAGTTGACTGATGGACACTCCGGCGATGTTCATCGCCGAACGTAATCCCGCATTCACTGTCAACCCCCTCTGCCCGGACTTCTGGACCTTATTCGACCCTAGTGGGGGACGCCTCAACCGTCCCCGGTTCGGGGGCGGATACGTCTTTCAGGGGATGCCAAGGTGAGGGGGCATCCCGGAGGAACCCGTCAGAAAGAGGCCGTCGATGTTCGCCCTGTCACCTGTACCGATGCACCCGCCCGTCCCCGAATGCGGGGACCGGGCCGACTCGCTCGCCGATGACCGCGCCACCGTCGAGACCCCGGCGGAACCGACGGTCCGGCGGCCGGCATGAGGTACCGGGAGGGCGACGTCGTCGTCGACGGGACACGGGCCCTGGTGGGGCGAGTGCGCGTGGTCGGCCGGTCTTTCCTCACCCTCACCCGCCCGGGAGGAGCCGAGTGGACCGCCACTCCGGAGAACTGCTGGACGGCGAGCCCGGAGGAGCGCGCGAGCATCACCCTTCGTGGTGCCGTGCAGGTCATCAGCACCGCATCGGAGTCCTCGGCACCCGTATCGCCGTCTTCCTGACCACGGTCGCCGTGGGCGCGTACGACGCCGCCCTGTGGCTACGCACCCCATAGTCAGCCGCCCCGCCGATGACGACCCCCGCGCTCGGCGGGGCGGCCCCCCGCAGGCCTCGGTCCGAGTCCGGGCGAGGGGGCCGGCCCCCGTTTCATGGGCGGCCGTTCCGAGCACGACCCGACAACGAAGGAGTGACATGCCGAAGCACGGTGGCGGTACGGGCAGTGGATCCGGCGGCGGCCAGCAGGACGACAGCAGCAGCGGTCGGCAGCACGGAGGCGGCGGCTCGGAGACGAGCGGCGGGAACTCCTCCGACGGTTCCGGCCCCGCGAAGAAGTAGAGGCACAGGTGAACACACGCGTGGAGGAGGCGGGCCCCCAGGGCCTCGCCTCCGCGCTCGTCGCGTCGGGCGCCCTGCGATCCGACTGGCTGACCACGTACCGCGCCGTCCCCCGGGCGATGTTCGTCCCGGACCGGATCTGGCCCGGCATCCCCGAAGGCACCCGTCAGGAAGCCCTCGTCGACCGCCGGACCGACCCGCACGCGTGGCTCGCGGCGGTCTACTCCGACCGGCCGCTCACCACGCAGTGGGACGACGGCGAGCACCGGGGCGACGACCTCGGTACGACCCCGACGAGCAGCAACAGCCTGCCCAGCATGGTGTTCGCGATGCTCGACGACCTCGACGTCGAGGCCGGACACAGGGTGCTGGAGATCGGGACGGGCACCGGGTGGAACGCGGCCCTCCTCGCCCACCGCGTGGGGGCGGCGAACGTCGTCTCGGTCGAGTACGACCCGGACGTCGCCAAGGGCGCCCGGCGGAACCTCGCCGAGTTCGGGATCAAGCCGCTCGTGCACGTCGGCGACGGCCGACAGGGATTCGCGGACCGCGCGCCGTACGACCGGATCATCGCCACCTGTTCGGTCGGCGACCTGCCCCCGGCCTGGGCCGAACAGGCCGCGCCCGGCGGGGTGATCGTCGCCCCGTGGGGACCGCTCTACGGCGGCGAGGCCATCGCGCGCCTGGTGGTCGACGAGGACGGGACGGCGCGGGGGCGCTTCACCCGCTCGTCCGCGTTCATGCGGCTCCGGCAGCAGCGCGCCACGTTCCCGGCCCATGAGCGGTACATGGGCGGGCGGGCATGGCCGGCCGACGGGGTCAGGAGCACGACGACGACCCCGCCGTCCGCCGTGGGCGGATGGATCGAGCAGTTCGCCGTCGGCCTCCAGGTGCATGACGCCTGGTGGTCGGTCGAGCGGTACGACGACGGGGCGTACACCCTGTGGACGTACGGCCTCGACGGCACCTCGTGGGCGTCGGTCGACCACGAGCCAGGTGAGACCGAGTTCGTCGTCCACCAGAGCGGGCCCCGGCGCCTGTGGGACGAGACCGAGGCCGCGTACCGCTGGTGGAGCGATCGTGGCCGACCCGGATTCGAGCGGTTCGGCCTGACGGCCGGGCCCCGCTCCACGGTGGCGTGGCTCGACGACGAGTCGTGCCCCGTGCCCGGGGCGGAGTGGCTCCGGTGACCGACCGGACGTGGAGGAGGAACGCCCCGCGGTCCGTCCCGGTGGCGGCTAGGGTTCCTTTCCGTCGGCTTTCCTGGGGAGAGGGGCGAGGGCTGTGAACGCTCGCGTACGGACTCGTGTTTCGGCGTACGCGATCGTGGTGGAGGACGAGCGGCTGCTGCTGGTGCGGCTGTCGGACGCCTCGCCGGTCTTCGCGCCGGGGCTGTGGCACATGCCGGGCGGTGGAATCGACCCGGGCGAGCAGCCCGTGGAGGCCCTGTCCCGTGAACTCCGCGAAGAGACCGGGCGTGACCTCGCCGATGCCCGACTGATCGACGCGCGGACCTACGCGGCCCGGCGGAATGGAGTGAGCTGGAGCCTCACGGCGTTGTTCTACCTCGTGGCCCTCGAGGGCGGGGCGTCGGCGGTGACCGAGGTCGACGGCTCCACCGACGCGGTGGCGTGGATCCCCCTGGCGGACCTGCGGGACGACACCGCGCTGTCACCGGCGGCGGCCGACGCGCTCCGCATCCTTGAGCAGGACGAAGGCGCCGGCCGAAGCCGTTCGGATTCGGGTTCGGCGCACCCGCCGGGTCAGGAAGTCGTCGATCAATGAGGCGATTCGCGGTGCGTGGGTCTCCAGGGCGAAGTGGCCGGTCGGCAGGAGGTGGATCTCGGCGTCCGGGAGGTCGTGGCGGAAGGCCTCGGCGCCCGCCGGGACGAAGACTTGGTCGCCCTCGCCCCAGACGGCGAGGAGGGGGACCCGGGAGGTGCGGAAGTACTCCTGGAAGGCGGGGTACAGGGCGAAGTTGGAGCCGTAGTCCGCGATGAGGTCGAGCTGGATGCCGTCCTGGCCCTCGCGGGCCATCAGGGCGGCGTCGTGGTGCCAGGCGTCGGGGCTGAGGAGGTCGCGGTACTCGGCGGGGACGCCCGTTTCGTACTGCCACCGGATGCCGGTGAGGGAGCGGATGGCGCGGACCGGCTCCTCGGTCGCGGGGGTGCGCTCCGCGATCAGGGCGAGGACCGGGGCCCAGGCCTCGGCGCCGAGGCCCTCCTCGTAGGCGTTGCCGTTCTGGGTGACGATCGCGGTGACGCGTTCGGGGTGGGCGAGGGCGAGCCGGAGGCCGATGGGGGCGCCGTAGTCCTGGACGTAGAGCGCGAACCGGTCCAGGCCGACGGCCTCGGTGAACTCGGCGGTGAGCGCGGCCAGTTCGGCGAAGGTGTAGGCGAACTCGTCGGCGGAGGGCGCGGCGCTGCGGCCGAAGCCGAGGTGGTCGGGCGCGACCAGGCGGTACCGGTCGGCGAGGAGCGGGATCAGGTCGCGGAACATGTGCGAGCTGGTGGGGAAGCCGTGCAGCAGGAGCAGGGCGGGGGCGTCGGCCGGGCCCGCCTCCCGGTAGGCGATCTCGTGGCCCCGGACGGTGACGGCGCGGTGGTGGGTCGGCAGCACGGACATCATCTAACCCCTTAGTTATCTATTGATGGTTAGGTGTCGATGTGGGGATTCCAGCACGGTGGGATTAACCTGTCAATTCATTTTTGATAGTTAGGTGAGTGTGGGAGGGTGACGCCATGACCGTGAGGACCGCGCCCACCCATGACGTCGGAGCCGCCCGGCTCCGCTCCGTACGCGAGATGCTCGACCTCGCCTTCGAGGGGAACTTCGACGACGAGGACTGGGACCACACGCTCGGCGGCCTCCACGCCTGGATCGAGGACGAGCGGGGGATCGCCGCCCACGGCGCCGTCGTCATGCGCCGCCTGCTCCACGGCGGCCGCTCGCACCGCGTCGGGTACGTGGAGGGCGTCGGCGTCCGGGCCGACCTGCGCCGCCGGGGACTCGGCGGCGAGGTCATGGCCGAGCTGGAGCGGGTGATCAACGGGGCGTACGCCTTCGGGGCGCTCGCCGCCTCCGACGCGGGCGCCGCGCTCTACCGGGGGCGCGGCTGGCGGGTCTGGGAGGGCCGCGTCGAGGCCTTCACGCCCGGCGGGATCGTCCACCTCCCCGAGGAGGAGGGCGGCGTCTTCCTGCGCCCGGCCGGCGGACGCCCCCTGCCGGACCCCGCCGCCCCGCTGGTCTTCGACTGGCGGGACGGCGACGTGACGTGACGCGGCGGGACGTGCGGTCCGGGTGGGGCGCTCAGCTCCTGCGGGCCGCCGCTGCCGCCACGCGGGCCCGGTCCGTCTCCAGCTTCGCCGTGAGCGCCCCCGCAGCCGCGCAGCCGAGGCCCATGAGGAGCGCCGAGTACCCCGGCAGGTCGAGGGCGAAGTAGGCGCCCGACACCGCCGCGGCCACCAGGACCGTCCAGGCGGCGAGCAGCGCCTTGCCCCGCCGGCTCAGGAAGAGCCACTTCCCGGGCGTCGCCGGGACGGAGGTCAGGGCCCCCGCCGGACCCGCGGTCGCCGCCTTCGGGCGCTTGAAGTAGCCGTACGCCAGCCACTCGCCGCAGAGCTCCCAGCCCTCCGGTTCCAGCTCCTCCAGGACCCGGGCGCGGCGGCGGTCCGTGATCACCTCGCGGCGGTACTCCCAGGCGAGCGCGGCCCCCGGCGTCCGGCGGCAGACGAAGCGGCCGAGCGCGTCCAGGGACTCCACCTCCCAGCCCTGGTCCCCGTGGACGGCCAGCATCCGGCGGTCGTTGAAGAGGTCCGCGGTCCACGTCCAGCGCTCCGCCGCCCCGTCCGGTTCCCCGGGAGCCGGGGCGAGCCCGCCGAGCCGGGCCGCGAACCGCGCGGCGGGCCCGAACTCCTCCTCCGGCGAGGTCCCCGTCTCCGCGAGGTGCCCGCGCAGCTCGGCGACGGTCCGGCCGGTCTGCTCCTCGGTCACGCCCGCCGCGCGCAGCGCGCCCGTCAGCTCCTCGAAGTAGGCGTCGGTGGTCATGGTGCCGTTCCCCCTGCGTGCAGTTGCGTCCGTACGGCCCGGTGGAACTCCGTCCAGGCCGCGCCCTCGGCCGCCAGGTGCGTCCGGCCCGGGTCGGTGAGCCGGTAGTAGCGGCGGCCCGGTCCGCGCTCGGCGGCGCGGAACTCGGCCTCGACCAGACCGGCCTCCTCCAGGCGGTTCAGTACGGGATAGAGCGTCCCGCCCTTGATCTCGCCCAGGCCCGCCCCGGCGAGCGCCTTCGCGATCTCGTACCCGTAGCTCTCGCCGTCGGTCAGGCAGGAGAGGACGAGCAGGTCGAGGACGCCCTTGAGCCAGCTGGATCTGCGGTCTGCGGCCATGCGCACATCACATCACTACCTAGGTAGGAAAGCAATCTAGGTGGGTGCGCCGAGTCAGACGCCGAGTCAGACCGCGACGAGCGCCTTCCCCAGGTTCTCGCCCCGCAGCATCCCCAGGAACGCGTCCACGACGTGCCCGAAGCCCTCCGTCACCGTCACGTCCAGCGGCAGCGAGCCGTCGCGCAGCCGGGGGACCGCGAGGTCGTACAGCTCCTCCAGGGCGTCCGCGTGGTTCCGCACCAGGAACCCTTCGAGCCGGATGCTCTTCCCGACCAGGTCGAAGAGGTTGCGCGGGGCCGGCGGGGGAGCCGAGAGGGAGTGGTACTGGCCCACGGCGCCCACCCAGGCGATCCGGCCGTACTCGCGCAGCGCGCCGATCGCGGCCTCCAAGTGCTCGCCGCCCACCCCGTCGAGGACCGCGTCGAGGCCGTCGGGCGCGGCCTTCGCGAGCAGCTCGGCCACCGGCCCGTCGTGGTAGTCGAAGGCCGCGTCGAAACCGACCTCCTCCGTCAGGTACGCCACCTTGCGCGCCGAACCCGCGCTGCCCACCAGGCGCCCCGCGCCGAGCAGCCGGGCGAGCCGTCCCGCCGCCGTGCCCACCCCGCCGGCCGCCGCCGAGACGAACAGGTCCTCGCCCGGCTGGAGCCGCGCGATCCGGGTCAGGCCCACGTAGGCCGACAGGCCCGTACCGCCGAGCAGGCTCAGGTGCGCGGCGAGCGGGACGCCGGGGCCGAGGTCCGGGACCCGGCGCGCCTCGTCCGGCGCGACCAGGGCGTGGGTGCGCCAGCCCTTGCGGTGCAGGACGAGGTCGCCCGGGCGCAGTGCCGGGTCGCGCGAGTCGAGCACCCGGCCCAGGGCCCGGCCCTCCATCGGCGAGCCCAGCGTCCACAGCTCGTCCGTGTCCATCGCCTCGCGGTGGTACGGGTCGACCGACAGCTGGAGGTTCTCGATGAGCGCGGTGCCCGGCCCGGGCGCCGGCAGCGGTTCCTCCGTGAAGGAGAACAGGTCGGGGGTGGGGAAACCGGCGGGCCGGGCGGTCTGCCGGACGGTGATCAGGGAGTCGTTCGTCATGCCGCCGACCGTAGGAGGCGGCCGGCGGCCCGGGCAGGGGGTAGCGTCGATGGCTCCGGGGGCATCCATGAAAGTTGCTCATGGGGAGGGTGGCGGGGCTGGTGGGAGCGGATGTGCCGCCCGGCGGCTCCGGCCCGCCGCCCCGGAAGTCCCGGAAGTCCCGGGCGTCCGGGGAGTCCGGGGAGTCCCGGGCGTCCGGGGAGTCCCGTGAGTCCGGGGCGTCCGGTGGTTCCGCGCGAGCGAGGGGTGGGTGGTCCGCGTGACCGGGTACGCATACGGGAACGGTGGTGGCCGCGACGCGACCGGCCCGGGGCCCGAGGTCCGCGATCTCGCCCCGCGCGAGCTCCGCGTCCTCGTCGCCGTCGGGCGCGAGCGCGGCTTCTCGGCCGCCGCCGTCGCCCTCGGCATGACCCAGTCCGCCGTCTCGCACTCGGTGCGCGGCAGCGAACGCAAGCTGGGCGCCGTCCTCTTCGAGCGCGGCCGGACCGGCGCCACCCCGACCCCCGCCGGGGAGCGGGCCCTCGGGTACGCCCGGCGGGTGCTGCGGCTCCTGGAGGTGATGGCCGCCGAGGTCCGCGCCACGAACGCCGACGCGCCCGCCGGACCGCTGCGGATCGCCGCCTTCCGCAGCGCCGCCCTGCACCTGCTGCCCCGCGCCCTGGGACGGCTCGCGGAGCGGCACCCCGGCATCGTGCCCGAGGTGCGGATCGTGCGGGAGGTGGGGCGCGGCACGGCCGGCGAGGTCCTCGACGGGCGGGCCGACCTCGGCATCGCCACGCTCGGCACCACCTCGCCGGTCCCGCCGGAGCTGGTCGGCGGCGTCCTCCTGGAGGAGGGGTACGCCCTGGTGCACCCGGCCGGGCACCCGGCGCCGCGCACGCTCCCGCTGATCGACTGGACGGAGAACTGCACCTCGTACACCCGGGAGTGGTGGGCCGGGCAGGAGTGGCTGCCGCCCGCGACCGTGGAGGCCGAGGACGACGGAGCGGTGCTCTCGATGGTGAGCACCGGTTTCGGGATGGCCGTGATGCCGGAGCTCTCCCTCGTCGGAGCACCGCCCTCGGTGCGGATCACCGATCTCGGACCGGAGCGCCCGACGCGTTCGGTGGGCTACGTCACCACCCCCGAGCTGGCCTCTTCCCCCGCCGTACGGGCCCTGATCCGCGAGCTGCGGGCCGTCGCGGGGTGACCCTCGGTGCCCCGCCGTCTCAGATAGTAGGAAGTCCGAGTAATTGTGGAGACAGACGCGGTGTCCTGCCCTAGCTTTGTAGGAGCCGAACGTCTCGCTTCATCAGCGAATGGCGGCCGAGAGCGCGACGCCCCGTGCAGGCAACCCCTGCGGCGGCGCTCCCCGCCCCTTCCGGCGCCTTCGATCACCACTGGTCCCCGCACGTCGCCGACCGTTCCCGGTCCCCGCGCGTCGCTCCCCTCCGCACGCCGGATCACCACTGATCTCAAGGAGTCGATCCCCATGGCCGCTCAGACCGCCCGCCGCGTCCGCCACTCCGCCGCCCGTCCCGCCGACGAGGCCCGCCAGAACGCCGCCGCCGCCCTCCAGCGCGCCCTCGACCGCCGTGACAACGGCGGCTCCACCGGCCACTGATCCGCCCCGTCCCGAAGGCCGCGCCCCCCAGGACGCCCCTCGGACGTTCGTCCACATGATGGACGTCGCGTGTCAGACGATGGGACGACCAGTAGGGTGCCGACATGTCTCACAGCATCGATCTCGCAGTCATCCCCGGCGACGGCATCGGCCAGGAGGTCGTGGCCCAGGGCCTCAAGGTCCTCTCGGCCGTCCTTCCCCAGGACGTGAAGCTGGAGACCGAGGAGTACGACTTCGGCGCCCAGCGCTACCACGCCACCGGTGAGACTCTCACCGACGCCGACCTGGACTCCCTCAAGAAGCACGACGCCATCCTGCTGGGCGCCATCGGCGACCCGTCGGTGCCCTCCGGCGTCCTGGAGCGCGGCTTCCTCCTGAAGCTCCGCTTCGCCTTCGACCACCACGTCAACCTGCGTCCCTCGAAGCTGCTCCCCGGCGTGGCGACCCCGCTCGCCGGCCAGCCCGAGATCGACTTCGTCGTGGTCCGCGAGGGCACCGAGGGCCCGTACACCGGCAACGGCGGCACCATCCGCAAGGGCACCCCGCACGAGGTCGCCACCGAGGTGTCGGTCAACACCGCCTTCGGCGTCGAGCGCGTGGTCCGGGACGCCTTCGCCCGCGCCCAGGCCCGCCCGCGCAAGAAGCTCACGCTGGTCCACAAGAACAACGTGCTGACCTTCGCCGGCCACCTCTGGACGGACACCTTCCACAAGGTCGCCGCCGAGTTCCCCGAGGTCACCACCGACTACCTGCACGTCGACGCCGCGACGATCTTCCTCGTCACCGACCCGGCCCGCTTCGACGTGATCGTCACCGACAACCTCTTCGGCGACATCATCACCGACCTCGCCGCGGCCGTCTCCGGCGGCATCGGCGTCGCCGCCTCGGGCAACATCAACCCCAGCGGCGACTTCCCGTCGATGTTCGAGCCGGTCCACGGCTCCGCGCCCGACATCGCGGGCCAGGGCAAGGCCGACCCCACGGCCACCGTCCTCTCCGTCGCCCTCCTCCTGCGCCACCTCGGGTACGAGGCCGAGGCCGTCCGCGTCGAGGAGGCCGTCGCCGCCGACCTCACCGAGCGCGGCGACCGCGTCCGCACCACGGACGAGATCGGCGACGCGCTCGCCGCGCGAGTAGCGAGCTGACCCGCGCCGACTGACACACGACATCAGCCGCCGGGTCGCACCGCGCCCGGCGGCTGTCCTCTGCGCGGCCGCGGGGTGCGTACCCCGAAAGAACCCCGGACCGCGCCCGCCTGTTTCACGCACCGGCCCCCGCGCGCGATAATCGAACGCGGGACCGCCGTATGCGGGCATCGTCGGACGTCCACTCCGTCAGGGACGAGCCGTCTCCGACAGTGGCGTACGCGCGCGGTCCTCTCCCCACGACCGGTGAAGGACACGCACTCATGACGACGCCCACGATCGAGCTCAAGCCCTCCTCCAGCCCGCTGTCCGACGCGGAGCGCGAGGCGATCCTGGCCAACCCCGGATTCGGCCGCCACTTCACCGACCACATGGTCACCATCCGGTGGACCGACGGCCGCGGCTGGCACGACGCCCAGCTCGTCCCGTACGGCCCGCTCGCGCTCGACCCGGCCACCAACGTCCTGCACTACGCGCAGGAGATCTTCGAGGGCCTGAAGGCCTACCGCCGTCCCGACGGCTCGGTCGCCAGCTTCCGTCCCGACGCCAACGCCCGCCGCTTCCAGGCCTCCGCCCGCCGCCTGGCCATGCCCGAGCTGCCCGTCGAGACCTTCGTCGAGGCCTGTGACGTCCTCGTCCGCCACGACAAGGCGTGGGTCCCGGAGCACGGCGGCGAGGCCTCGCTCTACCTGCGCCCGTTCATGATCGCGACCGAGGTCGGCCTGGGCGTCCGCCCCGCCAACGAGTACCTCTTCGTCGTCATCGCCTCCCCGGCCGGCCCGTACTTCCCCGGCGGCGTGAAGCCCGTCTCCATCTGGCTCTCCGAGGACCGCGTCCGCGCCGTCCCCGGCGGCGTCGGCGACGCCAAGACCGGCGGCAACTACGCGGCCTCCCTGCTCGCGCAGGCCGAGGCGGCCGCCAAGGGCTGCGACCAGGTCGCCTACCTCGACGCCGTCGAGCACAAGTGGGTCGAGGAGCTCGGCGGCATGAACCTGTACTTCGTGTACGGAAACAAGCTGATCACCCCCACCCTCACCGGCTCGCTCCTCGCCGGCATCACCCGCGACTCGCTGCTCAAGCTGGCCGCCGACCTGGGCCTGGAGGCCGAGGAGGGCCGCGTCTCCATCGACCAGTGGCAGGCCGACAGCGAGAACGGCACCCTGACTGAGGTCTTCGCCTGCGGCACCGCCGCCGTCATCACCCCGGTCGGCAGGGTCAAGTCCGCGCGGGGCGAGTGGACCCAGTCGGGCGGCGAGCCCGGCGCGGTCACGATGAAGCTCCGCGAGGCGCTCCTCGCCGTCCAGACCGGCAAGTCCGAGGACACCCACGGCTGGATGCACGCACTGGGCCAGTGACCCCGTACGGCCCGGGGCCGGCGCCGCTCCACGAGCGGGCGCCGGCCCCGGTCCGTTCCCCGCCCCTCAGAGCTGGTTGATCGGGCGCATCGCGAGCCCCTCGGTGCCGGCCCAGCCGTTCACCCGCGCCGCGTCGTCGACGGAGACCGTGCCGAGGCCGTCGGGCAGGTCGAAGACGAGCGTGCCGCTCAGCTCGGTGCCCTCACCGGCGACCAGGGTCGCGGTGAAGCGGTCGGACTGGTCGTACTCCGCCTCGCCCCCCTCGTCGTTCCCGAAGACGTACAGGCCGGCGTAGGCCTTCCCGCCGCCCTCGACGACGACGGGCTCGGTGTCCGGCTCCCCGAGCGGCTCGACGATCGGGGCGGTGTTGCCCGCCTTCAGCCGCACCTGCGGCGCGTCGTTGAGGACGCACGGCGTCTTCGCCCTGTTGGTGACGGTCAGCAGGAAGTGGCGGGGGGTCTCCCCGGCCGCGTCCTGAAGCTCGACCGCGGTGCCGAGCCCGTCCGCCTCGCAGTCCGGGTACTCCGTCCCGTTGCCGCCGCCGGTCTCGCCGCTGTCCCCGGTCCCGGTGGCCGTCGGCCCGCTGCTGCCCGTCCCCGAGTCGCCCGTGGGCGTGGTGGTCTCCGGCGCGCCCCCGCCCGACGACGCGGAGCCCGAGGGCGCGGCGGAGGTCGGCGACGCGGCGGCCGGATCGTCGCCCTGGCAGGCGGTGGTCGTCAGCAGGGCCGCGACCACGGCCATGCCCAGGACGGCGCCGCGCAGGCTCCGACGCGGTGAACCGCCCCTGGTCTTCTTCGAGTTCATGCCGTTCCCTCTTCCCCCGTGACCGGCCCGGAGCCGGTCCACCGCACATGCGACACCGTCATTGTTGCCGCGCGGCGGGGCCCGCTCACCCGCGTCCCGGGTCTGTTACAGCCTTCGTACGAACCGGCGCCCATGCCGTGATGAGGTGCGGCCCGAGTCCGGCCGGGACACCTTTTAGAGCAGCACTCAATGTGACCTGTGTCCGTATCGCACTCCAATCCTTGGAAGCGTCCTCATCAGCATTTAGAGTGGCGCTCAAAAAGGAGGTGTCCGGGATGTGCGACCGCCCCCTCGCGGCACGCGACCGGCCCCGCTCGACGGCTCCCGATCCGCTCCGAGGCGGTCGGGTCCGCCTCCCCCCAACCGCCTCTACTTCCGCTAGGACCCGCTGATCATGACGTACCGGATGCCCGCCGAGTGGACGCCGCACGAGCGCACCTGGATGGCCTGGCCCAGCCCCAACCCCACCTTCACCGACGACGAGGAGCTGGCCGCCGCCCGTACCGCCTGGGCCTCGGTGGCCCGTGCCGTCCGCCGCTTCGAGCCGGTCACGATGGTCGTCGCCCCCGGCGACGCGGAGGGCGCCCGCGCGCTCCTCGGCGACGGCGTCGAGCTGGTCGAGCGCGACCTGGACGACGCCTGGATGCGGGACATCGGCCCGACCTTCGTCACGGACGGCACCGGCCTCGCCGCCGTGGACTGGGTGTTCAACGGCTGGGGCGCCCAGGACTGGGCCCGCTGGGAGCACGACTCCACGATCGCCCGCCACGTCGCGGACACCGCCGGCGTCCCCGTCGTGAGCAGCCCCCTGGTCAACGAGGGCGGCGCGATCCACGTCGACGGCGAGGGCACGGTCCTCCTCACGGACACCGTCCAGCTCGGCTCCGGCCGCAACCCCGGCTGGACCCGCGAGCAGGTCGAGGCCGAGATCCACGCCAGGCTCGGCACCACCAAGGCCATCTGGCTCCCGCACGGCCTCACCGCCGACTACGGCATGTACGGCACCCAGGGCCACGTCGACATCGTCGCCGCCTTCGCCCGCCCCGGCACCGTCCTCGTCCACAGCCAGCAGGACCCGGCCCACCCCGACTACGAGCGCTCCCGCACGCACGCGGGCGTCCTGCGCGCCGCCACCGACGCCCGGGGCCGCCCCCTGGAGGTCATCGAGGTCCCGGCCCCCACCGTCCTCAAGGACGAGGAGGGCGACTGGGTCGACTACTCGTACATCAACCACTACCTCTGCAACGGCGCCGTGATCCTCTGCGCCTTCGACGACCCCCACGACGAACTCGCCGCCGAGATCTTCCGCCGCCTCTTCCCCGACCGCGAGGTCGTCCTGGTCGACGCCCGCACGATCTTCGCGGCCGGCGGCGGCATCCACTGCATCACCCAGCAGCAGCCGGCAACCTGAGGGAAGCGGATCCGTTCGGCCGTGCCGTCCCCGTCGCACGCGAGGCAAGGGGCGCTGTGGACGACAGCCCTGCCCGTTCCCGCGAAGACGACTCGGCGGGCTCCCTTGCGGCTTCGGCGGCGATCCGGGCCGCGCCGTGTCCCGAGGTACCGGCGGGCGCGGCGCAGTTGGCGTCCCCGCAGCTGGTGTGTTCGCGCCCTGCCGTGACCGGGGCCCTGCCGTTCGAGGGGCCGAGCCACAGGGGGCGGTCGACGGTGCAGTCGACTTCCTCGATGTGGGTCCGGGGCCTTTCCAGGGCGGTGGAATCGTGGCGGGTGGGGTCGGGCCGCTCGGGCACGTGGTGCACGAACCGGCCGAGGCGCCGGCAGAGCCGGGCGTAGACGACGGTGTGGAGGATCAAGGCGTGCCGGCCCTCGTCGGCCGGCCGATGCACGGGGTCCGGGCCGGGACCCCGTCGCGGTGGGCGTCGAGCGCCTGGAGCATGTTGCGGGCGACGAGCGCGAGCTGCCGGGCGTGCGACCAGTTGCCGAGGGGGCCGTCGGCGGGGCCGTCCGCCTGGAGCTGGGCCCAGTCCCTGAGGGCGCCCGCGCCGCGTGCCGGGCGCGCCTTCGCGGGGATGGCCTCCAGGTCGGAGGCGAGGCTCGCGCAGTGGGTCAGGAGCTCGTCGGTGAGGGCCGCGAGTTCCTGGGCGTCCGGGGCGTGCCGTATGGCGAGGGCCTGGCGGATGAGGGTGTAGGCCGCCGGCACGGTGCCCTCTTTAAGAGCCGTGGCGGCCTGGCGGAGGAGGACTGCGCCGAGGGCCGCCTCGGCGGCCGTGCTTGGGGTGGTGCCTGGCTGGCCCGTGTGCTCGGGCATCGGTTGCTCCTGCCGTCCGTCGTACTTGTCGGTGGCGATGACGGTAGGGAGCGGCTGTGCGCACGCACCAGCAATGTGCACGAGTGTGCATAGATTCATTCGAGCTGCTGATCTGGCCTGTTTACACCCTTGATCGAGCCGCTCGACGGCGGCACTTTGGTGCACAACAGTGCACACCTTGCGAGGGAGGACGGCCATGTCCCTACAGTTCATCGGCGTGGACCCCGAGTCCGGGCAGACCGGCAGCCCGACGGCCTGGGTCGACGAGGAGGCCGGCGACGTCGTGCTCCAGAGCTACATCGCCGACGAGGCGACCCGTGCCGAGTGCGTGGAGAAGAACGCGCCCGGCCACGACAAGACGATCCCGGCCGGGGAGACGGTCATCCGGATCCCCGCCCACATGGTCCCGATCCTGAGGGAGGCCTGCGATGCCGCAGAACGAGCCGCGGTTCGATGAACTGCTCGCCGGCGCGCGGCGGTCGGCCGTCCACCTGGAGCTCCGGGACGTCTACGCGGTGCCGGACGAGGCCGACGACTACCGGCGCTGGCGCGAGACCGGCGAGCGCGACGTGGATCCGGCCTCCGCGTACTGGGCGCCCTGGGTCGAGACGGTGGGGGCCGCCACCGCTCGCGGGGTGGCCGTGCGGCGGGTCCGGATCGTGTCGGAGCCGGTGAGCGACTACATCCGGTACGAGCACGCCGGCACGGCGGTGAACGTGGCCGCGGGCGAGGAGGTGCGCTGGCTTCCCCGGGACCAGGCCGTCGGTCTCCTCCTGCCGGTCGAGGACGGCTGGCTCTTCGACGAGGAGCGGCTGCTCCTCAACCACTTCACCGGGAACGGCGAGTGGGCCGCCGTGCCGATGGAACTGCGTACGGAGCCCGACCTCGTGAGGTCGTACGCGGACGCCGTCGCCGCAGTGTGGGAGCGTGCTGTTCCGCACGCCGAGTACAAGATCCGATAGCTGGAGCTCATCATGTCCGTCTCCCCGTTGTCCTCGGCACAGGCCGCCCGCGAGGGCGTCGCACGCCGACTGCGCGAGCTGCGCCAGGACGCGGGGCTGACGATCAGCGAACTCGCCACCCGTTGCGGATGGAGCCACTCGAAGGTCTCCCGGATCCAGAACGCCAAGACGCCGCCGAGCGCCCCCGACATCGTCGCCTGGTGCCGGGCCTGCGCCGCCGACGGCCAGGCCGCCGATCTCGTCGCGCTCTCCCGCGACGCCGAGACCACGTACCAGGAGTGGCGCACGCGGGCCCGCACCGGACTCCGCCGGCTCCAGACCAGCTACACGAGCCTCTACCAGGCCACCAGGCTCTTCCGGATCTACTCGCCCACCCTCGTCCCCGGGATCCTCCAGACCGAGGGTTACATCCGTGCCCTGCTCTCCAGCAACGCGCGGCTGCTCGGCATCCCGGACGACTCCGCCGAGGCCGCTGCCGCCCGGGTCGAGCGGTCCCGGATCATCCACCAGGCCGGACGCCGCTTCGTCGTCGTCATCGAGGAGAGCGCCCTGCGGTACCGGCTCGGCAGCGGCGACGACATGGCCGCCCAGCTCGGCCACCTCCTCACCGCCGGCGCCCTTCCGGCCGTCTCCCTCGGCATCATCCCCATGAACACCCCCGGCCGGACGCTGTGGCCGCAGGAGGTGTTCCACTTGTACGACGACACCCTGGCCTCCGTCGAGCTGCTCTCCGCCGAGGTGAACATCACCCAGCCGTCGGAAGTCGCCTTGTACGAGACCGCGTTCGAGGAGCTGCGCGGCATGGCCGTGTACGGGGCCGCCGCCCGCGCCCTCGTCGTCGCCGCGATCGAGGCGCTGTCCGCAGCTCGGGAGCCCGACACGGACTGAGCCGCAACGGCAAGAACGCCCGGGAAGACCTGAGGCCGGTGGAATCGTTCCTGTACATCGGCGGCACGCCCCCGCATCCCCCGGCAGCAGCCGACGGTCTGAAATCCGCTGGTGGTGCCCGCGCGCCCGGTGGGAGTGTGCGGACATGCCGATACCGCACCCCGACGGCCGCTACGCCCTCACCACGATGTACTCCGTGCCCGACGACGCCTGATACCTGGAGCTGGACGAGGTGGACGGTCACCGGACGGTGGTCATGGCGGTCGTGCCCGACGAGGACCCGGCCAGGGAGCCGGTGGTCTGCTTCGATCCGAACGGTGGGCACCAGCACGTCCCGTACCCGGTCATGCGCTGGTTCATGGACCGGGTGGACGAGGAGGACCTGCCGGCCGTCTTGGAGGCCGCTTTCGGGCGGCGGCCCGACGGAACCACCATCCTGTAGAACGTACGAGTGAGTCAGAGCAGCAGCCCCCCGTCCCGCCCCCGTCGCCGCAACCAGGCCGCGCCGCCCCGCGAGGAGGTGCTCGCCGCTGCCATGGGGACCATCGCCGAGCGCGGGCTCGACGGGCTCACCATGGCCGGGCTCGGGCGGCAGGTCGGCATGAGCAGCGGGCACCTGCTGTACTACTTCCGGACCAAGGACGAGCTGCTGCTCCAGACCCTGGAGTGGAGCGAGGGGCGGCTCGGGGCCCGGCGCGGCGCCCTGCTCTCCCGGCCCGGGACCGTGCGCGAGCGGCTCGACGGATACGTGGACGTGTACGTGCCCGAGGGGCCGTGCGACCCGCACTGGACGCTCTGGCTGGAGGTCTGGAACCGCTCGCGGAACGCCGACGGCGACGCCCGCGCCCGGCAGGCCGCCATCGAGGGCGCCTGGCACCGGGACCTGGTCGCGATCCTGGCCGAAGGGGTCTCGCGCGGTGAGTTCCGGCCGGTCGACCCGGACCGGTTCGCCACCCGTATGCGCGCCCTGCTCGACGGCTTCGGCGTGCACGTCGCCGTCGGGCTCCCGGGCACGGGGAGGGAGCAAGTGCTCGACCACGTACGGGAGTTCGTCGAGCAGGAGCTGCTCGCGCGACCGTAACGCACGCAAGTACACAGGATCGTTGCCCCTCGCACCCTTGTTGGCCGGGCTGCCGCTCCGGCACGGTTCCTGCCCATGGGACGAGAGCAGTGGAAGAAGATCTGGGTCGGCTCCGCCGGCAACATGGTCGAGTGGTTCGACTGGTTCGTGTACGCGAGCTTCGCCACCTACTTCGCGGGGGCGTTCTTCCCCGAGGGCAACGACACCGCCAAACTCATGAACACCGCCGGCATCTTCGCCGTCGGCTTCTTCATGCGCCCGGTCGGCGGCTGGCTCCTCGGCCGCGTCGGCGACCGCAAGGGCCGCAAGGCGGCCCTCACCCTCACCGTCACCCTGATGTCGGCCTCCGCCGTCCTCATCGCCGTCGCCCCCACCTACGCCGTCGCCGGATACGGCGGCGCCGCCGTCCTCCTGGTCGCCCGCCTCCTCCAGGGCCTCTCCGTCGGCGGCGAGTACGCGGCCAGCGCCACCTACCTCACCGAGGCCTCCGCCCCCGAACACCGCGGCTTCGCCTCCAGCTTCCAGTACGTGTCGATGACCGCGGGCCAGGTCCTCGGCCTCGGCCTGCTCCTGGTCCTCCAGCAGACCCTCTCCGACGCGGCCCTGCACTCCTGGGGCTGGCGGATCCCCTTCGTCGTCGGCGCCCTCGGCGCGGCCGTCGTCTTCTACCTGCGCCGCACCATGCTGGAGACCGAGGTCTACGAGCGGACCGCGGGCGACGGCGTCGAGCAGGGCCGGCAGGGCACCCTCAAGGCCCTCTGGGCGCACCGCCGCGAGGCCTTCCTCGTCGTCGCGCTCACCATGGGCGGCACCGTGGCGTACTACACGTACACCACCTACCTCACCAAGTACCTGTCCAACTCCGCCGGGCTCCCCAAGCAGACCGCCACCCTGGTCTCCTTCTGCGCCCTGATCGTCTTCGCCTGCCTCCAGCCGCTCGCCGGACGGCTCTCCGACCGGATCGGACGCCGCCCCCTCCTCATCACCTTCGCCGTCGGCTCCACCCTGCTCACCGTGCCGATCATGGCGATGCTCAAGCACGCGGACTCCTTCTGGCCCGCCCTCGGCCTCTCCCTCCTCGCGCTCCTCGTCGTCACCGGCTACACCTCCATCAACGCCTGCGTGAAGGCCGAACTCTTCCCGACCGGCATCCGCGCCCTCGGCGTCGCCCTCCCGTACGCGATCGCCAACGCCCTCTTCGGCGGCACCGCCGAATACGTGGCCCTCTGGTTCAAGGACGCGGGCATCGAGTCGGGCTTCTCCTGGTACGTGGCCGGCTGCGCGGCCGTCTCCCTGGTCGTCTACCTGACGATGCGCGAGACCCGCGACATCGACCTCGGCCGGGTCGGCGCGGACCGCCCCGCCCCCGCGTCCGGACGGAAACCGGACGACGTGCCCGTATCGTGAGATCCCCGCCCCACCGCGCGGTCACCTGTGTCAGACTTCCGGCGTGCCTGCTACCACGATGATTATCGGCAGCGGCGCGCCGGTCCGCAGTGACCGCTGACGCGTGGAACGACCCCCACGCAGGCGGACACCGTGCCCCAGACCCGCGCGCAGACCTCTCGCACCCGCGAGGGGTTTTTTCGTTTTCCGGCCCCACCCACGCCGGAGACGGACGCGGCGCGAGAATGGGGGCAAGTGGAGCCAGACCTTCCGGAGCCACATCCGACAGGAGCCATGACAGTCATGACCACGGAGAACGCCGAGGCGTCACCCCTCGACGACAGTTTCCACGTCTTCGACACGACGCTGCGCGACGGGGCGCAGCGCGAGGGCATCAACCTCACCGTCGCGGACAAACTGACCATCGCCCGGCACCTCGACGAGTTCGGCGTGGGCTTCATCGAGGGCGGCTGGCCCGGCGCCAACCCCCGCGACACGGAGTTCTTCGCCCGCGCCCGCCAGGAGATCGCGTTCAAGAACGCCCAGCTCGTCGCCTTCGGCGCCACCCGCAGGGCCGGCGGCACCGCCGCCGAGGACCCGCAGGTCAAGGCGCTCCTCGACTCCGGCGCTCCGGTCGTCACCCTGGTCGCCAAGTCGCACGACCGGCACGTCGAGCTGGCCCTGCGCACCACCCTCGAAGAGAACCTGGAGATGGTCCGCGACACCGTCTCCCACCTGCGCGGGCAGGGCCGCCGCGTCTTCGTCGACTGCGAGCACTTCTTCGACGGCTACAAGGCCAATCCGGACTACGCCAAGGCCGTCGTCCGCGCCGCCCACGAGGCCGGCGCCGACGTCGTCGTCCTCTGCGACACCAACGGCGGGATGCTCCCCGCCCAGATCCAGGCCGTCGTCGCCACCGTCCTCGCGGACACCGGCGCCCGCCTCGGCATCCACGCCCAGGACGACACCGGCTGCGCCGTCGCCAACACCCTCGCCGCCGTCGACGCGGGCGCCACCCACGTCCAGTGCACCGCCAACGGCTACGGCGAGCGGGTCGGCAACGCCAACCTCTTCCCCGTCGTCGCGGCCCTGGAGCTCAAGTACGACAAGCGGGTGCTGCCCGAGGGCGCCCTCGCCGAGATGACCCGGACCTCGCACGCCATCGCCGAGGTCGTCAACCTCACCCCCTCCACCCACCAGCCGTACGTGGGCGTCTCCGCCTTCGCCCACAAGGCCGGACTGCACGCCTCCGCGATCAAGGTCGACCCCGACCTCTACCAGCACATCGACCCCGAGCGGGTCGGCAACACCATGCGGATGCTCGTCTCCGACATGGCCGGCCGCGCCTCCATCGAGCTCAAGGGCAAGGAGCTGGGCGTCGACCTGGGCGGCGACCGGGCACTGGTCTCCCGGGTCGTCGAGCGGGTCAAGGAGCGCGAGCTCAAGGGCTACACGTACGAGGCCGCCGACGCCTCCTTCGAACTGCTCCTGCGCGAGGAGGCCGAGGGCCGGGCCCGCCGCTACTTCCGTACGGAGTCCTGGCGGGCGATCGTCGAGGACCGCCCCGACGGCACCCACGCCAACGAGGCCACCGTGAAGCTCTGGGCCAAGGGCGAGCGGATCGTCGCCACCGCCGAGGGCAACGGCCCGGTCAACGCCCTCGACCGGGCGATCCGGGTCGGCCTGGAGCGGATCTACCCGCAGCTCGCCAAGTTCGAGCTGACCGACTACAAGGTCCGCATCCTGGAGGGCCGCCACGGCACCGAGTCCACCACCCGGGTCCTGGTCACCACCAGCGACGGCCACGGCGAGTGGTCCACGGTCGGCGTCGGCGAGAACGTCATCGCCGCCTCCTGGCAGGCCCTGGAGGACGCCTTCACCTACGGCCTGCTGCGGGCCGGGGTCGACCCCGCCGAATAGCCGCCTCTGTCCTTCTATGTCCTGTTCGGCGCCGTTCGGGTAGCGTCGACGTATGAGGACCAGGCCGCTCGCCCGCCCAGCGGCCCTCGGCGGGCTGATACTGCTGCTGCTCCTGGTCCTGGTGCCCGCCGCGGGCGCCAGGGCCACGGGCGTGTCCGACGCGGCCGCCGCCCTGAGACAGGGCCCGGTCTACGTCAACCCCGGCGCCGCCGACCAGCTCTCCGAGGCCGACGCGGACGCCCTCGCGCGGAAGATCGAGGACGCGGACAAGCCGCTCTTCGTGGCCGTGCTGCCCGCGAACGCGGAGTTCCCGCCGCAGGGGCTCATCGACAACCTGCGCGCCCAGACCGGCGCCACCGGCCTGTACGCCGTGCGGCTCGGCGACCGGTTCGACGCCGGGGTCGACCCCTCCGTGATGTCCCCGGCCGCCGTCCGCAACCTCGCCGCCTCCGTCCGTACGCAGGACCTGGACGCGGCCGCCGAGCTGAACGCCTTCGTGGACCAGGCCCTGCCCGCCCTGCGCGGCTCCGCCCCCTCCTCCTGGGGCTCCGCCGGATCCGACTCCGGGGTCCCGGTCGCCGGACTCGCCGTCCTCGGCGGCGTCGTCGTCGCGGCCGGCGCGGGCGGCTACGCGGTCGTCCGCCGCAACCGGCTCCGCAAGGAGGCCGAGGAACGGGCCGCCCTGGAGCGGCTCCGGGTCGTCGTCGACGAGGACATCACCGCCTTCGGCGAGGAGCTGGAGCGCCTCGACTTCCACCCCGCCGAGGCCGGCGCCGACGACGCCATGCGCGGCGACTACGAACACGCCCTCGACTCCTACGACCGGGCCAAGTCCCTCATGGGCTCCGCCGCCCGCCCGCACGACGTGCGCGGGGTGACCGAGGCCCTGGAGGACGGCCGCTTCTCCCTCGCCGTCCTGGCCGCCCGCCGCGAGCACCGGCCGCCGCCCGAGCGGCGCGCCCCCTGCTTCTTCGACCCGCGCCACGGCCCCTCCACCGAGGACCGCGTCTGGACCCCGGCCGGCGGCACCGCCCGCGAGGTCCCGGTCTGCGCCGCCGACGCGACCCGCCTGGACGACGGCCGCGACCCCCTCGCCCGTACGGTCGACACCGACTCCGGCCGCCGCCCCTACTGGGAGGCGGGACCCGCCTACGGCCCCTGGGCCGGCGGCTACTTCGGCGGCGGACTGCTCCCCGGCCTCCTCATGGGCACCGTCCTCGGTTCCGCGCTGTCCACCCCGGCCTACGCCTCCGAGTACGGCGGCGGCGACTTCCAGGGCGGCGACTTCTCCTCCGGCGACTTCGGGTCGGGCGGGTTCGACGGCGGGGGCGGCTTCGGCGGCGGGGACTTCGGCGGGGGCGGCGGCTTCGACGGCGGAGGCGGCTTCTAGGACGCGCCCCCCGGGCCCCGGATCAGCGGCGCCCGGCCCCGGATCAGCTGCGCCCGGGCCCGGACCACCTGCGCCCGGGCTCAGACCAGCGGCTTCACCGACATCAGCAGATGGCGGTGGACCGGGTCCGGGCCGTCGGTGAGCAGGGCCCGCTGGCCGGGGCCCAGGAGGTGGAAGTGGACCTCGGGGCTCTCCAGGGCGGTCAGGGCGTCCAGGAGGTAGCCGGGGTTGAAGGCGACCGCCACGGAGTCCGCCCCGGTGAGCGAGGCCGGAAGCCGCTGGGACGCCACGTCGTCCTCGTATCCCGCCCGCAGGTGCAGGCCCTCGGCGGAGAAGGCCAGCTGGACCGGGCTGTCGCCCTCCGCGACGACCGCGACCCGCTTCACGGCCTCGACCAGCGGGACCCGCCCGGTGACCGCTAGGGCGTGCTCGCCGAGGGCGAAGAGCTTGTCGTGGCGGGGGAGCCGGCCGTCGAGCAGCCGGGTGGTGGTGCGCATCCCGCCGCTCTCGAAGCCGAGCGAGCCGGAGTCGAGCGCGAGCCGGGCCGGGCCCGCGCCGGCCAGGGAGCGGGCGATCTCGGTGAGGCGCCGGGCCGGGACGACCACGTCGGCGTCCACCGCCTCCGCCCCGGGCTTCCACTCCAGGGTGCGGACGGCGTAGCGGTAGCGGTCGGTGGCGGCCAGCGTCATGACCGTCCCGTCCAGGGAGAGCCGTATCCCGGTGAGGACGGGCAGCGAGTCGTCCCGGCCCGCCGCCACCGCCACCTGGCCGACCGCCGCCGCGAAGGCCTCCCCGTCGACCAGGCCGAGCACCTCGGGGAGCGGCGGCGGGGCGGGATGGTCCTCGAGCGGCAGCAGGGAGAGGCCGAACCGGGCGTCGCCCGAGGTCACCGAGAGACGGGCGCCCTCCACGGCGAGCCCGGCACGGCCCCGGGGGAGGACCTTGCAGATGTCGAGCAGCCGCCGGCCCAGGACCAGCGCCCGGCCCGCCACGACCGTCTCGGCCTCGACCTCGACGCGCGCCGACGCCTCGTGGTCGAGCCCCGAGACGCGCAGCCCGTCCCCCGTCGCCTCCAGGAGCAGGCCCCCGAGGACGGGCATCGGGGAGCGGGTCGGCAGGACGCGCGCGGCCCAGGCCACGGCATCGGTCAACACGGCGCTGTCGATACGGAATTCCATGCCGCCGACGCTAACGGCGACCACTGACAACGGCCCCGACCTGCGGGTTCGGACCCGGCCCGCCCTTCGCCGACTCCGTTGTCAGTGGCGGCCGTTACGGTCGGGGGCGACGACCGGCACGACTCGCGAGCGCCGCCGCGGCGGCGGCGCGCGGGATGAGGAGAGACGATGAACGACGTCCGCGTCCACGGCACGGTGGAGCCCGGTTTCGAGTCGGTGAGGGAGGCGTTCGCGGGGGTCGCCGCGCACGAGGCGCGGGACGGCGGCGCGCAGCTCGCCGTCCACCACCGCGGCCGCCTCGTCGTCGACCTCTGGGGCGGTGACGGCGTCGACGGGGACTCCCTGCTCGCCCTCTACTCCTCCTCCAAGGGCGCCATGGCCCTGGTCACCGCCCTCCTCGTCCAGGACGGCGTCCTGGACCTCGACCGCACGGTCGCCTCCTGGTGGCCCGAGTTCGCCGCCGGGGGCAAGGGGGAGACCACCCTGCGCCAGCTGCTCTCGCACCGCGCCGGGGTGGTCGGCGCGGACGACGGCCTCTCGCTGGAGGAGCTGGCCGACGACCGCAGGACCGCCGCCCGCCTCGCGGTCCAGCGCCCCTTCTGGGAGCCGGGCACCGGCCACGGCTACCACGCCCTCGTCATCGGCGCCCTGGTCGGAGAGGTGGTCCTGCGGGCCACCGGCCGGACGATCCAGGAGCTGTTCGAGGAGCGGGTCCGTGCCCCGTACGCCCTGGACTACTACCTGGGGCTGCCCGAGGAGCTCGAACCCCGCTTCCGCCCGGCCCTGCCGCTGGTCCCCACCCCCGAGGAGAAGGCCTTCCTCGCCGCGAACCCGATCGCGCCCGACAGCGCGGCGGCCGTCGCCTTCAACCTCCGCGCCGACCCTCCGGTGGACATGGTCGACTACGGAAACTCCCGTGCCGTGCGGGCCCAGGCGCCGGTCTCCGGCGGCGGCGTCGGCTCCGCCCGCGGCCTGTCCCGGATGTACGCGGCGATCGCGGGCGAGCTGGACGGACGGCCGCCGCTGCTCGCCCCCGGCACCCTCGCCGAGTTCGCCCGGATCCACTCGCGGGGCACCGACCTCGTCACCGGCTCGCGGAACGCCTTCGGCCTCGGCTTCGTCCCGCTGGCCACCCGCTACCCCTCGCTGAGCCCGGGCGCCGTCGGCCACAGCGGCGCCCCCGGCTCCCAGGCCTTCGCCGACCCGGCCGCCGGGCTCGCCTACAGCTACGCCCGCCGCCGCTTCGCCCTCATGGGGGGTCCGGGCGCGCCGGAGAACGACCGTCTGGTCGCGGCGGTGACGGAGGCGGCGGCGAAGGCGGCCTGACGCCCGCCGGACCCGCCCCGGAAAAGCCGAAGCGGGAAACACCGAGCCGGAAACGCCGAGCGCCCGCCGTCCACCGTGTTCCGGGGGACGGGCGGGCGCGCTCGTGCGGCCTCGCGGCCGGGGGATCGGATCAGGCGGCGTTCTTGATCGCGGAGATGTCGAAGGTCAGCTTGACCTTGTCGCTGACCATGACGCCCCCGGTCTCCAGTGCAGCGTTCCAGGTCAGGCCCCACTCGGAGCGCAGGATCTCGGCGGAGCCCTCGAAGCCGACGCGCTCGTTGCCGTAGACGTCCGTCGCGGCGCCGTTGAACTCCAGGTCGATGGAGAGCGGCCGGGTGACGTCCTTGATGGTCAGGTCGCCGGTGATCCGGTACGCGTCGCCGCCCAGCTGTTCGGCCCGCGTGGAGCGGAAGGACATCAGCGGGAACCGCTCGGCGTCGAAGAAGTCGCCGCCGCGCAGGTGGCCGTCGCGGTCGGCGATGCCGGTGTCGACGGAGGCGATCTTCACGTCGATCGAGGCGGTGGAGGCGGCCGGGTCCGTCCCGTCCAGCTTCAGCGCGCCCTCGTGCTCGGCGAAGGTGCCGCGCACGTTGGTGACCATGGCGTGGCGGACGGTGAAGCCGATGCTGCTGTGGGCGGGGTCGATGCTGTAATCGCCGGTCAGGGCGGCCAGGGCCGGGTCCACCGGGAGGGTGGCGACGGCGGTGGCGGACTCGGTGTTCTTGCGGCCGAAGAGACCCATGACTGCTCCTTGCTCGGGATTGGTTGAACCTTCAACGAGAACGACTGTAACTCCCTTACGTTCAACATTCAACATCTGTGGAGGGTGTTCATCCGGAAGGCCCGAAAAGCCCCCGGGAGGGGCGCGGGAAAGGCCCGGGAAAGAGCCGAGGCCCTCTTCCGGACGCGCGTAGAACTGCGGCACCATCTCCCCTGCGACACCCGGCGCACCGGCGTCACCGAAGCCGTGCGCGCCCCCCCCGCACCACCTGCACTGCCGTCCCCACCCCCTCACGGTCACCAGCAGGAGGAACCCCCGATGAAGCTCCGCTCCGTCCTGACCGCCCTCACGCTCGTCCTCGGCGCGCTCTTCGCGCCCGGCGTCGGCGTCCTCGCCTCCGCCGGCGAGGCCCACGCGGTCACCAAGATCAGCCACTCCGCCGCGACCTCGCGGTTCCAGTCGTCCGGGATCACCTGGTCCTCGTCCGGCGGCTGCTCCAACCGCAACGTTCCGACCTGCACCTCCTTCGACCAGCTGAACCTCGCCACCGCCCAGGGCGCCCAGACCCTCAAGAGCGCCAGCGGCTGCGCCCTCAACATCACCGGCGGCACCGAGACCGGGCACGCGAGCGGCACGTACTCCCACTGGAACGGCTACAAGCTCGACTTCGGCAAGGCCACCTGCCTCACCAACTACGTCAAGAACACCTTCACCTACATCGGCGTGCGCGGTGACGGAGCCCCGCAGTGGAAGTCCGGCGCGGGCAACGTCTACGCCGACGAGGGCAACCACTGGGACGTGACCTTCTACAACTGCGGCGGCTGCTGACCCCGGGGAGGGAAAGCCGGAAGGAAAGCAGGAAGGAAGCCAACGAACCCCCTTCGGAGCCCACTTGGACTAACCGAAGGGGGTTCTTGGACTGGAGGCGCCCGCACGGCGCGATCTCGTTGACGGTGCCGCCGGGCCGGGGCCAACTAGTGCGCATGTCCCTCCCACACACCCCTCGCTCGCCAAGAGGCCGCAGGTTCCGTGCGGCCTGCGCCCTCGCCGCCGCCTCCTCCGCCGTGTTCGCCCTGGCCGGACCCGCCGACGCCCGGAGCCCGCTCACCGGGACCGCCGCCGACGCCGCCCCGGGCGCCCCGGGCGTCACCGCGGACGCCGTCATCGCCTCCCGCCAGCTCTCCGTCGCCGTCGCCCAGGACTTCCCCCGCGTCCTCTCGTACACCGACCGTGCGAGCGGCGACCGCCTCCTCGGCAGTACGGCCCCGGTCACCCAGGTGGTGCTCAACGGCACCGCCCGCGCCGTCCGGGCCAAGGCCGCCCCCGTCCTGAAGCCGGCCTCCGCCGCGTACACCCTGGTCTTCCCCGACCTGCCCGGCGTCGAGATCGACGCCCGGCTCGACGTCGAGGGCCGGGCCACCACCTTCCGGATCACCGCCGTCCGCGACACCGAGGCCTTCCGGGTCGGGACGATCGACATACCCGGCCACGACCTGGTCTCCGTGGGCTCCTCCGACACCGGCGGCGCCGCGACCGCCTTCACCCGCCTCGACCCGGACTCCACCCGCACCGCCGACGTCTTCGCGCGGATCACCGACGCCACCCCGGCCGAGGCGAGTCCCGTCGGCGCCGCCTACGCGATCGTCCACACCGGCCGCCTCGCCGCCGCCGTCGAGTCCAACTCCAGCTACGACAAGCCCACCGGCGCCTCCGCCCGCGACGGCTCCCGCTTCTGGCACCAGGCCCGCAAGAACGGCGCCGAGACCCGCGTCGGCGTCTGGTCCGGCCAGTGGACCCACCGCGGCGAGGGCGCCCCGAAGCCCGAGACCGGCGACGCCCTGCCCTGGGCCAAGGTCGTCGTCACCCCCGACGCCAACGCCGACGGCACCGTCGACTGGCAGGACGGCGCCGTCGCCTTCCGCACGATCGGGATCAAGGCCCCGGGCAGCGAGCAGACCCCCGGCCGGGTCGTCGCCCACATCCCTTTCAACTTCGCCTCCCAGGCCACCCACCCCTTCCTGCGCACCCTCGACGACGTCAAGCGGATCTCGCTCGCCACCGACGGACTCGGCCAGTTCGCCCTGCTCAAGGGGTACGGCTCCGAGGGCCACGACTCCGCCCACCCCGACTACGGCGGCAACCACAACAAGCGCGCCGGCGGCCTCGCCGACCTCAACACCCTCCTCAGGGAGGGCAAGAAGTGGAACGCCGGCTTCGGCGTCCACGTGAACGCCACCGAGTCGTACCCCGAGGCGAAGAACTTCAGCGAGACCCTCGTCGACAAGACGAAGCCCGGCTGGAACTGGCTCAACCAGAGCTACTACATCGACCAGCGCCGGGACATCAACAGCGGCGACCTCGCCCGCCGCTTCCAGCAGCTCCGCGACGAGACCGACCCCAACCTCTCCGCGCTCTACATCGACGTCTACTACACGCACGGCTGGATCGCCGACAAGACGATGCAGGCCGTCCAGGCACAGGGCTGGAACGTCGCCACCGAGTGGGCCGACAAGTTCGAGCGCGCCTCCCTCTGGTCCCACTGGGCCAACGACCTCGACTACGGCGGCGCCACCAACAAGGGCCTCAACTCGCAGATCATCCGCTTCATCCGCAACGGCGAGAAGGACGTCTGGAACGACCACCCGGTCCTCGGCCAGACCGCCCTCGTCGACTTCGAGGGCTGGACCGGCGAGACCGACTGGAACGCCTTCACCGCCAACGTCTGGCAGCGCAACC
Organism: Streptomyces sp. NPDC098101; assembly: GCF_044760185.1. Lineage (NCBI taxonomy): Bacteria > Bacillati > Actinomycetota > Actinomycetes > Kitasatosporales > Streptomycetaceae > Streptomyces > Streptomyces sp. NPDC098101. Next base: position 1,251,708 of record NZ_JBIWAS010000003.1, read on the forward strand.
TCCCCGCCAAGTACCTCCAGCAGCAGAGGATCACCCGCTGGAACGGCGACGACATCACCTTCACCGGCGGCGTCCGCGGCACCGTCGAGGACGGCCGCCGCACCTTCTACGAGAACGGCCGCAAGGTCCTCGACGGCGAGAGGTACCTGCTCCCCTGGGACGGCGGCAAGAAGCTCTACCACTACAACAAGGCCGGCGGCACGACCAGTTGGCAGGTCCCGGCCGGAGCCCGCTCGTACACCGTGTACGAGCTCACCGACAACGGGCGCGCGAAGACCGCCACCGTACGGCCCGCGAACGGGAGGATCACCCTGACGGCCACCGCCGGACGGGCCTACGTCCTCTACCCCGACAAGGCCCCCGCCCAGGCCGACCCCCAGTGGGGCCGGGGCACCCCGGTGAAGGACCCCGGCTTCAACGACGCGGGGCTCACCGCCTGGACGAAGACCGGCACCGTCGCCCGCGACACCGACGAGCAGGGCCGCAACAGCGCGAAGCTCACCGGAACCGCCGCCGCCTCGGTGAGCCAGCGGATCACCGGCCTCACCCCCGGCAAGCGGTACACCGCCTCCGCCCTCGTCGAGGTCGAACCCGGCAAGACCCGCCCCACCACCCTCTCCGTCGGCGGCGCGTCCGTCACCGTCGAGCGCTCCCCGCTCCAGAACCGGATCGCCGCCTCCGACTGGAACGACACCCGCCTCCAGCGCGCCAAGGTCACCTTCACCGCCCCCTCGGGCGGCACCACCCTGACCGTCCGGACGGCCGGCGGCGAGGCGGCCGTCCGCGTGGACGACGTCCGGATCGTCGCCAACGATCCCGCCACCAGGACGGGAACCACGGCGTACGAGGACTTCGAGGCCGTCGACCAGGGCTGGGGCCCCTTCCTCAAGGGCGACTCCGGCGGCACCAACGACCCGCGCACCCACATCGCCCAGCTCCACGCCCCCTACACTCAGGCCGGCTGGAACGGAAAGCTCGTCGACGACGTCATCGGCGGCGCCGAGTCCCTCAAGTCGCACGACGAGAACACCGGCCTCGTCTACCGGACCGCGCCCTGGACCGTCCCCATGAAGGACGGCCGCCGGTACCGCGTGGAGTACGACTACCAGTCCAGCCACGCGGGCGCGTACGAGTGGGTCACCGGCTACGACCGCACGAGCGGCACCGGAGCGGCCGTCGAGACCCGGCGCACCCCGATCGGGCAGCAGCGGACCACCGGACACTTCACCGAGACCGTCACGGCGGGCTGCGGCGACACCTGGACCGGGCTCCGCAAGCGCGCCGACGCCCCCGACGGCGCCGACTTCGTCCTCGACGGCTTCACCGTGACCGACCTCGGCCCCGCCCCCGAGCGCGCCGCCTGCGGCACCCTTGCCGTCGCCGCGCCCGAGACCCTGGAGCCCGGCCGCCCGAACCGGGTCACCGTCACCTTCGGCAACGACGAGACCGCAGGGGCCACCGGCGCGCGGGCCGCCCTCGCCCTGCCGGATGGCTGGACCGCCGCACCGGCCGAGCCCGTCGACCTCGGCACGGTCGCGCCCGGCGGAAAGGCCACCGCCACCTGGCAGGTCACCCCGCCGGTGGACGCGGCCTACCGGTCGTACCCGCTGAACGCCTCCCTCACGTACACCGTCGCCGGGGGCGAGCGGAGGCTGACCGCCGCCACCACCGTCCGCACCCTGCCCCCGCCGCCCACCGCCGACACCTGGGCGAGCGACCACGACTGGACCTCGGCGACCAGCGGCTGGGGACCCGTCGAGCGCGACCTCTCCAACGGCGGGACCGGCGCCGGGGACGGCTCCCCGCTGAAGATCGGGGGAGTCGCGTACGCCAAGGGCCTGGGCACCCACGCCCCCGCCGCCATCCGCTACTACCTCGGGGGCCGCTGCACCTCCTTCACCGCCGAGGTCGGCGTGGACGACAGCCAGGTCGGCCGGGGCAGCGTCCGGTTCACCGTCCTCGCGGACGGTACGGAGAAGGTGAAGACCCCCGTCCTCACGTCCACGGACTCCGCCCGGTCGCTCACTGCCGACGTCACCGGGGCGGCCTACGTCGACCTGGTCGTCGACGACGGCGGCGACGGCAACGGCAACGACCACGCGGACTGGGGGAACGCCCGCTTCCACTGCGGCGACTGACCCCCACGGCGCCTTCCTGAAGGGGAAGGCGTTGTAGGGAAGTGAAGAACGCGGGCGGCACCCCTGTACGGTGGGTGCCGCCCGCGGACGCGACCCCCTCACCGAGGTCTATGTCGGAACCCTACAAGCACAGGGGGTGTCCGGCTGTTGACTCGGGACGTACGGGACACAGTTCTGTCCGTCCCCGCCAGGAATCGACACGCGAGACTGTACGGAGTCGACGGCAAGGTTTTCTTGTTCGACTTCGTAGGGTCGGTACATGACCGTTGTGGACCAGATCCCGAGCGAGCCCGCCGATGCCCGTGGCCGGGTGGCCGAGCTGCACGTCCTGCGTGAGCGGGCCCTGGCGGGCCCGAGTGAGCGCGCGACCGAGGCGCAGCACGCCAAGGGCAAGCTGACCGCCCGCGAGCGCATCGAGCTGCTCCTCGACCCTGGTTCGTTCAGTGAGGTGGAGCAGTTGCGCCGGCACCGGGCGCAGGGCTTCGGCCTGGAGGCGAAGAAGCCCTACACCGATGGCGTCATCACCGGGTGGGGCACCGTCGAGGGCCGTACGGTCTTCGTCTACGCGCACGACTTCCGGATCTTCGGCGGCGCCCTCGGTGAGGCGCACGCGACGAAGATCCACAAGATCATGGACATGGCCATCGCGGCCGGCGCCCCCCTGGTCTCCCTCAACGACGGCGCCGGGGCCCGTATCCAGGAGGGTGTTTCCGCCCTCGCCGGGTACGGCGGGATCTTCCAGCGCAACACCCGCGCGAGCGGTGTCATCCCGCAGATCAGCGTCATGCTCGGCCCCTGCGCCGGTGGCGCCGCCTACAGCCCCGCCCTGACGGACTTCGTGTTCATGGTGCGTGAGACCTCGCAGATGTTCATCACCGGCCCCGACGTGGTCAAGGCGGTCACCGGCGAGGAGATCACCCAGAACGGCCTGGGGGGTGCGGACGTGCACGCCGGGACCTCGGGTGTGGCGCATTTCGCGTACGACGACGAGGAGACCTGCATCGCCGAGGTCCGCTACCTCCTGGCGATGCTCCCGCAGAACAACCGGGAGAACCCCCCGGCCGTCCCGTGCGAGGACCCGGCCGACCGCCGCTCCGAGGTGCTGCTGGACCTGGTTCCGGCGGACGGCAACCGGCCGTACGACATGCACAAGGTGATCGAGGAGCTCGTCGACGACGGCGACTACCTGGAGGTCCACGAGCGCTGGGCCCGCAACATCATCTGCGCCCTGGCCCGCCTGGACGGCCAGGTCGTCGGGATCGTGGCGAACCAGCCGCAGACGCTGGCCGGGGTCCTGGACATCGAAGCCTCCGAGAAGGCGGCGCGGTTCGTGCAGATGTGCGACGCCTTCAACATCCCGATCGTCACCCTTCTGGACGTGCCCGGCTTCCTTCCCGGGGTCGACCAGGAGCACGGTGGAATCATCCGGCACGGCGCGAAGCTGCTCTACGCCTACTGCAACGCCACCGTGCCCCGGATCAGCCTGATCCTGCGCAAGGCCTACGGCGGCGCCTACATCGTCATGGACTCCCAGTCCATCGGCGCCGACCTGACGTACGCCTGGCCGACCAACGAGATCGCCGT
>NZ_JBIWAS010000004.1:0-771328 GCF_044760185.1 Streptomyces sp. NPDC098101
CGTCCACCTCTCTCCCCTGGGGGGGGGGGGGGGGCGCCACGGCGGGGGTCGCGTTGTTGTTTGGTTCTGGGGGGGGGGGGGGGGGGGGGGGGGGGGGGGGGCGGGGGGGGGGGGGGGGGGGGGGGGGGGGGGGGGGGGGGCGCCCCCCCCCCCCCCCCCCGGGGGGGTCAGGCGACCGTCAGGACGATCTTCCCCGTGGTGCGGCCCCGTTCGCCGATCGTGTGGGCCTTCGCCGCCTCGGCGAGCGGAAGCACGGTGTCGACCACCGGCCTCAGCGCGCCGCGCTCCACCAGGGCCGTGAGCTCACGCAGGCCGAGGTGGTCGGGTTCGACCAGGACCCAGGCCACGCGCACGCCGTCGGGGGCGGCGGGGACGTCGTCCGGGGCCGGCAGGGTGATCAGCCTGCCTCCGGGGCGGAGCAGCTTCAGGGAGCGCTCGCCCGTCTCCCCGCCGATGCCGTCCAGCACGACGTCCACCGCGGAGAGGACGTCCTCGAAGCGGGCCTCGCGGTAGTCGACCACCTCGTGCGCGCCCAGCTCCCGCAGCAGGGCGTGCTTGGCCGCGCTCGCCGTACCGATGACGTACGCCCCGCGGGCCCTGGCGATCTGCACGGCGAGGTGCCCCACGCCGCCGGCCGCCGCGTGCACGAGGACGCGCTCCCCCGGCCGGACGTCCGCCGCGTCCACGAGGGCCTGCCAGGCGGTGAGCCCGGCCAGTGGCAGCGCCGCGGCCTCCACGTGGGTCAGGGAGGCGGGCTTGGGGGCGAGGTGTCGGGCCGGGGACACCACGTACTCGGCGTACCCGCCCGCCTGGCGGGGGAAGAGCGGCATCCCGTAGACCTCGTCCCCGGGGCGGAAGACGCCCACGCCGGGGCCGACCGCCTCCACCGTGCCGGACACGTCCCAGCCGACCACCGGGACGGCGCCCCAGTCGATCAGGATCCCGCTCGCGCGGGTCTTCCAGTCCGCGGGGTTCACCCCGGCCGCGTGGACCCGCACCAGGACCTCGTTCAGGCCGGGCTCGGGGCGCTCCACGTCCCGCTCGACCATGTTCTCGGGACCGCCCCACCGCTCCACGACCATCGCGCGCATGTCGTCCGCCTCTTTCCGTCTCGATCGGTGCGCCCCGGAACCCTTCCGGTGGCGACGGGTCCACGATCCGTCGCGGCACCCCCGCGCGGTGTTGGCCGTACGGCCACTATGTGACAGGATCCGGCCATGGAAGCGACACGCGGCCGGACGGTGCGGAACGAGCGGGAAGAGGCGCGGAAGGCGCCGCACCGGATCGCCGTGCTCGCGCTCCCCGGCGTGCCGCCGTTCGAACTCGGCATCCCCTCCCGGGTCTTCGGCAGCGCCGTGGAGGCCGACGGCCGTCTCCTCTACGAGGTCACGGTCTGCACGGTCGACGGCGCCCCCGTGGCCAGCGACGCCGGTTTCACCGTGCAGCCGACCGCGGGCCCGGAGGCCCTCGCGGCGGCCGACACCGTGATCGTCCCGCCCACGCACGCCATGCCCGAGCTGGGGCGCGGCGGCCCGCTGCCGCCCGAGGTCGCCTCGGCGATCGCCGGCATCCGGCCCGGCACCCGTCTGGTGTCCATCTGCACCGGCTCCTACGTGCTCGCCGCCGCCGGGCTCCTCGACGGGCGTCCGGCCACCACCCACTGGAACCTGGCGCCGGAGTTCCGCCGGGTCTATCCGAAGGTGAAGCTCGACGAGGACGTGCTCTTCGTCGACGACGGCGACGTGCTGACCTCCGCGGGCGTGGCGGCGGGCGTCGACCTGTGCCTGCACATGATCCGCCGCGACCACGGGGCGGCGACCGCCAACCGCGCCGCCCGCATCTGCGTGGTGCCTCCCTGGCGGGACGGCGGACAGGCGCAGTTCATCGACCGGCCGGTCCCCGAGCCCGCCCTGGCCGGCACGGCCGCCACCCGCGCCTGGGCGCTCGAACACCTCGCGGAGCCGCTCTCCCTCGCGCGGCTCGCCGAGCACGCCCGGATGAGCCTGCGGTCCTTCACCCGCCGGTTCCGCGACGAGGTCGGGATGACCCCCGTCCAGTGGCTCACGGCCCAGCGCCTGGAACTCGCCAAGCAGCTCCTGGAGACGACCGACCTCTCCGTCGACCTCGTCGCCCACCGCGCCGGCCTGGGCTCCGGGAACTCCCTGCGGGCCCACATGCGTACGGCGTTCGGGGTCTCCCCCGCCGCCTACCGCCGGGCCTTCGGCGCCCGCGCCGCGCGGGGGACGTGACGTCCCGTCCGTTTGGAGCACGGGGCGCAGGGCACCCGAGGTCCTACGGACAAGACAGAGCGAGAGGTGCGAGTCGATGTCGACCGGAATCGTCCTGGCCATCGTCATTGCGGCCGTCGTGGTGGTCGCGCTCGTCACCGTCGCCGCGGTGAACCACCGGCGACGGGCGCGTCTGCGCGACCGGTTCGGACCCGAGTACGACCGCGCCGTCGAGGAGACGGGCAGCAGGCGTGCCGCCGAGCAGGAACTCGACGCCCGGGAACGGCGCCATCAGGAGCTGGACATCAAGCCGCTGCCGAGCGGCACGAAGGAGCGGTACGCGCAGCGGTGGAAGGAACTCCAGGAGGAGTTCGTCGACGCGCCCGAGGGCGCGGTGCACGAGGCCGACCGGCTGGTGACGGCCCTGATGCACGAACGCGGCTATCCCACCGAGGGGTACGAGCAGCGGATGCGCGACCTGTCCGTGCGGCACGGCCGCACGCTGGAGCACTACCGGGCCGCCCAGGAGGTGCACGCCCTGAGCTCCTCCCGGTCGGCCACCACCGAACAGCTGCGGGAGGCGATGGTGCACTACCGCGCCCTCTTCGGCGACCTGCTCACCGACGGCACTCCGACCGGCTCCGGCCGGTCCTGACGAGGCGGAGGCGGAACACATGCGTGACCACGACACGGCCGGGCGCGAGACGACGGCCGACCAGCACGGAACCACGGACCGGAACGAGACGACGGACCGCCCCGGGGCGGTGGACCGGCCCGGAGTCGCGGACCGGCCCGGAGCGCCGGAACAGCGCGAAGCGGCGGGCCCGCGTGGAGCGGCGGAACAGCGCGGGACGACGGGCCCGCGCGGAACGAGCGAGCAGCGCGAAACGACTGACCCGCATCGAACGACCGAGCAGCGCGGAACGGCGGAACGGCGCGAGACCGCCGACCGGGACCCCGTCCCCGCCCCCACCCCCACCCCCGCCGAGCGGGGTACGGCAACGACGACGTCCACGGACGCGTCCGTCACGGACCCCGAGGACCGGAAGTTCGCGAAGTCCCCGACATCGGCGACGTCGCCGACATCGCAGGCGGGTACGGTCGCCGGGGAGTCGGAGGCCCGTCCCGGCCCGCTGTCGGGCGTCGCCGGGCGCGGGGACGACGAGCACGTCCCGGACCTGCTCGGCCGAGCGGACGGCGACGCGTACCGCAAGCGCTGGCGCGAGATCCAGGGCCGGTTCGTCGACGACCCGCGCGAGGCGGTCCACTCGGCCGACGAGCTCGTCGCCGACGTGATGAAGACGCTGGCCGCCGCCTTCGCCGACCACAAGCAGACCCTCGAAGGGCAGTGGGACGAGGGCCGGGACGCCGACACGGAGGCCCTCCGCGTGGCGCTGCGCGAGTACCGCTCGTTCTTCAACCGGCTCCTGACCACCTCCACCCCTCAGCACTGAACCCGACGGCATCCGGGGGCCGGTCGGCCGCGCACGGCGCGGCGGACCGGCCCCCGCGCGTCGGGCCCGGGCCGGGCGCGGGGCCTCAGGGTGCCGCGTGCGCCCCGCCCCTCTCCCGGCCGCCCGGGTGCCGGTGCCGCCAGACCCAGAAGACCGCCGAGGACACCAGCGCCCACCCGGCCAGCACCACGAAGGGGAAGAGGTGCTGGTGACCGCCGAAGTACACCGCCGTGTGCTGCGCGTTCACCGAGGCGCCCGGCGGCAGCCACTGGCCGATGTGCCCGAGCGGCGACGGCAGCAGGGGCCAGGACACCGCGCCGCCCGAGGAGGGGTTGCCGAGGAGCACCATCAGCCCCCAGGTGGGAAGCATCGCCCAGCGCCCGATCAGGGTGTTGAACATGGAGAAGACCATGCCGGAGGCGAACATGGTCAGCGCGAGGATCAGCCACGACTCGACGAACGGCAGGTCGAGCGCGCCGAGCAGCCAGTCCACGGTCGCGGCGATGGCGAATCCGCCCAGGAGGGCGTAGAGCGCGGTGAAGAAGATCCGTTCGGCGGGGTTCAGCGGCCTCGCGTGCACGCTGAGCTGGATGGCCCCCACGAATCCGATGATCACGGCGGCGAGCGAGATGTAGAACAGCGCGAGTCCGCGCGGGTCGCCCTTCTGCAGCGGTTTGACGTCGGCCACCGTGACCGGCACTCCCGTCGCCCGGCCCACCTCCACCGCCGCCTCCGCGAGGAGCTGGGCCACCGAGGCGCCCGAGGCCCCGGCGACGTCGAAGGCCACGCGGTCGTCCCGCAGGGTCATGACGGCGAACACCTCCTGCTCGTTCACCGCGTCCAGCGCCCCGGCACGCGTCCGGTAGGGCCGCAGTTCGAGCGAGGAGTCCAGCGCCCGCTCCATCCCCCCGGTGAACGTCCTGCCGGTCGGCGAGTCCGCCGCCCCGATGACGGCCGTGGGGATGTGACGGGGGGTCGGGTTCGCCATGGTGTACGTGTACGAGCCGGCGAACAGGGCGGCGGCCGCGGCCAGGATCAGGACCAGCACGGTCGCCGGGAAGAAGGGCGAGCGGGTGAACACCGTCCAGCGCTCGGACCGGCTCGGCGGCCGACCGTGGGCGCCGTGCGGCGGCGCGGGGTCGCTGTGCGGCGGCTCGGGGTCGCCATCAGGCGGTGCGGGGTCATTGCGCGACGGCTCGGGGTCACCGTGAGGCGGAGGGTCGTCTTCGTGCGTGTCGGACATGACCGCCAGACTAATCCGGACTAATCACCCTCAAGGGGATCTCCGCCCCGTCCGGCGACCAGACGACCCAGGGCCCACCGGGCCGGACCGGCGTAGGCCGCGAGGGCCACGGCCGGGCCCTCGATCCGCAGGATCGTGGCCGATCCGTCCGGCCGGGCGAGGACCTCGTGACGGAGCCTCAGGCGCACCGGTCCCAGGGCGACCCGCCACGTCCACCGCCGCCGTTCCTCGTCGACGGACTCCACGACGAACCTCGCGGAGACGCCGAGGAACGAGACGACCTCGCCCCGCACGCCGGGCGCGATCCGCGCGCCGTCCGCGCGCACCGCCCTGATCTGCGGCGACCACGTCGGCCAGAGGGCGGGCACGGCGTAGCGCGTCCAGACATCTCCCACGGGGGCCGGGCCCGCGACCCGCAGCGTCAGGACCGCCATCGGCCCGCCCGTCCCCGGGCCGACCCGGCCGACCCGGCCGTGGACGCTCCTTCGGGGACCTCGCGCGTGACCGCCCCGGCCCGTGCGGACCTGCCCATGCGACGCGCCCCCTCCTCGACGGGAAGACCGGCGGAGCGGCGGTCTCGCCCTCTGCGGGGCACCGCCGTCCGGGACCGCCATCGTCACACCGCCGCCGCGACCCCGCACCCGGCGCGCGACCGTAGGCTGCCCGTGTGCACAGTGTGGAACTGCTGCCCGACCCGTCGACCGAGCGGGTCGTCCGGGACGCGTGGCGGCGTCTGGCGGACGCCGGTCTGCCCAGCCTGGCCGGGCACCGCCATCCGACCAACCGGCCCCATCTCACCCTGGCCTCGGCCGACGGCCTGCCGGCGGAGGTGCGCGCCCGGCTGCTCCGCCTGTTCGCGGAGGCCCTGCCCGTCCCCCTGCGGCTCGACGGGCTCGTGCGGTTCTCCGGCCGGGTCCGCGTCCTCGCGTGGGCCGTGCGGCCCGACGACGCGCTGCTCCGGCTGCACGGGGAGGTGTGGCGGACCCTGCGCGAAGCGCCGGGGAGCGGGAGGCCGAACCCCCTCCTCGATCCGGCCCGCTGGGTTCCCCACGTCACGCTCGGCCGCGGGCGCGACGCCTCCTGGGACGTACCGGCCGACGAGGTGTTCTCCCCGCCGGCCGGGGCGTGGACGTCCGCCCGGAGCTACGACTCGGTCACTCGTACGGTGGAGTCCCTGACCTCCTAGAGGGCGTCCGGGGCCGGCAGGAAGCCCGTCCCCCGGAAGTAGGCCAGGTAGCGCACGAGGACCTCCTCCGTCAGGGCCGGCGGCCGTACGCCGAGTTCCGCCGCCGCGGCGGCCGTGCGGCGGGAGTCGAAGCGGCGCCCGTCCACCGCTCCCCCGGCCTTCCCGCCCTCGCCGAGGAACAGCTGGGCGGCGTTGTCGGGGCGGGCCGCGACGAGGGCCCGCCACTCCTCGGCGGGCACCCGGCGCAGCTCGTAGCCGAGGGTCCCGGCGGTGGCGAAGACCCGTTCCAGGTCCGGTGCGTCCGGATGGGTGAGGTGGAAGGTCTCCGTGCCGCCGCGTCCGGCCGACGCGAGGGCCACCACCGCCGCGCTGACGTAGTCGACGGGCACCCAGCCGGTCGAGCCGTGCGGCAGGTCGGGGACCGCCTTCGCCTGGAGGCAGCCCTTGATGAGCTGCCACAGCAGGTCGCGGTCCTGGCAGGCCCCGGTGGCGGTGTCGCCGCTGATGCGGCCGGGCCGGTGGACGGTGACCGGGAGGCCGCGTTCGCGTGCCAGGCCGATCAGGCCCTCCGCGACCCACTTGCTCTGCGCGTAGCCGTCGGGGAGGTCCCCGGCCGGGCCGGTCGGCGTCGTCTCCGTGACCGTCACGGGTCCGGCCGACGGGGCGTGGACGCTCGTCGTGGACACGTAGTGCATCCCGGGCGAGTCGGAGTCGGCGAGGAGCCGCAGGAGTTCCTCGGTCCCGGCGACGTTCGCGGCGCGCAGGTCGCCGTAGCCGGCCGCGAAGTTGACCCGTGCGCCGTTGTGCAGCACGGGGCCGAGGCCTCGTACGAGCGCGGCGCGGGTCTCCGGGGCGAGGCCGAGGCCCGGGGCGGCGAGGTCGCCGGGCACGGCGCGGATCAGGTCGCGGTAGCGGTCGCGCCACAGGCCGTACCGCCGCAGGTTCTCCCGCAGCCGGTGGGCGCCGTCCTCCTCGTCCCGGGCGCGGACCAGGCAGTCGACCGGTTCGCCGGTCGTCTCGATCAGGTCGCGCAGCAGGAACGCGCCGAGGAAGCCGGAGGCGCCCGTCAGGAAGGGCCGGGGCGCGGGGCGGGAGGGGCGCGGCCGTCCCGGTTCGGCCCGCACGGGCGTCCGTCCGGTGCCGGTGACGTCCTCGGCGAGGCGGACCTCCGCCGACCAGTCGACCGGTCCGGGCCCGTCCGGCGCGGCGGCGGCGTCCTCCGCGTCGTCCAGGAGGCGGGCGACTCCCTCGACCGTCGGGGCGGCGAACAGGGCGCGCAGCGACAGGCGCCGGCCGCACCGCTCCTCGATCCGCTGGGCGAGGGTCACGGCGAGCAGGGAGTGTCCACCGTGGTCGAAGAAGTCGTCCGCGACGCCGATCCGGGGCACTCCGAGCGTCTCCGCGAACACCTCGCACAGCGCCCGTTCCCGGTCCGTGCGCGGCGCGCGTCCGCCGGTGCGCGGCTCCTCGGGCGCCGGGAGGGCCTTGCGGTCGGTCTTGCCGTTGGGCGTGAGGGGGAGCGCGGCGAGGCTCACGTGGGCGGAGGGCACCATGTGGTCGGGCAGGACGTCCGCGAGGCGGGCCCGCACCTCCGGGCCGTCGGGGCCCGTCGTCCCCTCGGCGGGCACGGTGTAGGCGACCAGGCGGCGGTCGCCGGGCCGGTCCTCCCGTACGACGGCGCAGGCGGCGGCGACGCCGGGCAGCGCGGTGAGGGCGGCCTCGATCTCGCCGAGCTCGATGCGGAAGCCGCGCAGCTTGACCTGGTCGTCGACGCGGCCGATGTATTCGAGCTGTCCCCGGTGGTTCCAGCGGGCCAGGTCGCCGGTGCGGTACATGCGGCCGCCCGCCCGGTCGAACGGGTCGGCCACGAAGCGGGAGGCGGTGAGCCCGGGCCGGTCGTGGTAGCCGCGGGCCAGGCCCTCGCCGGAGACGTACAGCTCCCCCACCACGCCGGGCGGTACGGGGGCGAGCCGGTCGTCGAGGACCCGGACCCGGGTGCCGTCGACGGGCCCGCCGATCGGCACCGTGCGGTGCGGGGCGAGCGGTCCGTCCGGGTGCTGGAAGCCGCTCATGGTGGCGCAGACGGTGGTCTCCGTGGGGCCGTACGCGTTGACGAGGTGCCGTCCGCGCGCCCAGGTCCGGGCGAGGGCGGGCGGGCAGGCCTCGCCGGCCAGGACGATCGTGGTCCCGGCGGGCAGCGACTCCGGCGGCATCACCGCGAGGGCGGCCGGGGGGAGCGTCAGATGGGTGATGCCGTGGTCGCGGACCCGGGCGGCGAGGGCCGGTCCGGGCAGCAGGGCGTCGCGCGCGTCGATCTCCAGGCAGGCCCCGGACAGCAGGCCCATGCACAGCTCCCAGAAGGCGGCGTCGAAGCTCACCGACGCCAGGTGCAGGACGCGGCTGTCCGGGGTGAGCCGCAGCCGTTCCCGCTGGGTCGCGGCCATCGCCCCGACGCCCCGGTGGGTGACGACCACGCCCTTGGGGCGGCCGGTGGAGCCGGAGGTGTAGATGACGTACGCCGGGTGGGCCGGGTCCGGGACGGGCAGGGGGACGGACGGGTCGGCGTCCGGTCCGCCGTCTCCCGGACGTACCGGGTACAGGTGCGCGACCGTGGTCGGCGGGAGGCTCCGGTGCAGTTCGGGGGTGGTGAGGAGCAGGCGGGGGGCCGCGTCGTCGAGCATGTGCGCGAGGCGGGCGGCCGGGTAGTCGGTGTCGAGGGGCAGGTAGGCCGCTCCGGCCCTGAGCACGCCGAGCAGTGCGACCACCAGGCCGGTGTCGCGGGGCAGGGCGACGGCGACCCGGTCCTCCGGGCCGATGCCGCGGGCGGCGAGCCGCCGGGCGAGGGCGTCGGCGCGCGCGTCGAGTTCGCGGTAGGTCAGGGTGGTGCGGGCGTCGCGGACGGCCGGGGCGTCCGGGGTCCGCCGCACCCGGTGGGCGAAGAGGGCGGGGAAGGTCTCCGCCGGGAGGTCCGCGCGCGGACCGGTCCCCCACCGTGCGAGCCGCGCGTGGTCGGCGTCGCCGAGCGCGTCGTAGGCGTGCAGGGGCAGGCCCGGGTCCTCGGTGACGGCGCCGAGCAGGTGGACGAGCCGGTCGGCCAGTCCCCGGACCGTGGCCGCGTCGAAGAGTTCGGTCGCGTAGTCGACGGAGGCCCGCAGGCCGCCGGGGGCGCCGTCGTCGCCGGGCGTCTCCACGAAGGTGAACGCCAGGTCGAACTTGCTGACGCCGAGGTCGACCGGGACGCCGCGGGAGGTGAGGCCGGGGAGGTCGACGGGGTCGGCGGGGGCGTGGTTCTGGAGCACCAGCATCGTCTGGAACAGCGGGTGGTGCTGGGCGCGGGCCGGGTTGAGGAGTTCCACGAGCCGTTCGAAGGGGACGTCCTGGTGGGCGTAGGCGGCCAGGTCGAACTCCTTGACGCGGTCGAGGAGTTCGCGGAAGGTCGGGTCGCCGCTGAGGTCGGTGCGCAGGACGAGCGTGTTCACGAAGAAGCCGACCAGGTCGGAGGCCGCCTCGTCGGTGCGTCCGGCGACGGCCGTGCCCAGGGGAACGTCCTCGCCCGCGCCGTGCCGGGAGAGCAGGAGCGCCAGGGCCGCCTGGAGCACCATGAAGACGCTGCACCCGTTCTCGCGGGCGAGTCCGGCGATCCGCCGGGCCGTGGCGTCGTCGACGGCGAAGGGGTGGGTGGCGCCCTCGTGGCGGGGCGCGGGGGGACGCGGGCGGTCCCGGGGCAGTTCGACGCAGGCGGGCAGTCCGGCCAGGGCGTCCCGCCAGAAGGCGAGCTGCCGGGAGACCGGGCTGTCGGGGTCCTCCTCGTCGCCGAGGAGTTCCCGCTGCCACAGGGTGTAGTCGGCGTAGTCGACGGGCGGCGGGGTCCAGGCGGGGGCCGCTCCGGCGAGGCGGGCGCGGTAGGCGGTGCCCAGGTCGCGGACGAGGGGGGCCAGGGAGGAGCCGTCGGCGGCGATGTGGTGGATGACGAGGACGAGGACGTGGGACTCGTCCGCGAGCCGCAGCAGGGTGGCCCGCAGCGGGAGTTCGCGTTCGATGTCGATCGGTTCGGCCACGGCCTCGGTGATCCGGTCCGCGCCCTTGTCCTCGTCGACGGAGTCGACGGGGAGCACCGGCCGGGCGTCCCCGGGCGTGAGGACGTGCTGCACCGGGTGTCCCTCCCGTTCGGGGAAGACGGTGCGCAGGGGGGTGTGGCGGGCGACGACGTCGTGGAGGGCGCGGCGCAGGGCGTCCGTGTCGAGGGGGCCGTCGAGGCGCACGGCGAAGGGGATGTTGTACGTGGCCGAGGGGCCGTCGAGGCGGTGGAGGAACCACAGCCGCCGCTGGGCGTACGACAGGGGGAGCGCGTCGGGCCGCCGCCGCGCCGTCAGGGGCGGGCGGGCCGGCCGGCCGGCGTCCTCCAGGGCGGCGGCGAGCGAGGCGACGGTGGGGTGTTCGAAGAGCGTGCGGATCTCGGTCTCGGCGTCGAGGGCGGTGCGGATCCGGCCGACGAGCAGGGTCGCGAGCAGCGAGTGGCCGCCCAGGGCGAAGAAGTTGTCGTCGGCGGCGACCCGGGGCAGGCCGAGCACGTCGGCGAACAGTCCGGCGAGGATCTCCTCGCGGGCGCCGCGCGGGGCCCGGCCGGTGGTGGCCGGCGGGGCGGTGGGCGCGGGCAGGGCCGCCCGGTCGAGCTTGCCGTTGGGCGTCAGCGGCAGCGCGTCCAGGAGTTGCACGGTCGAGGGCACCAGGTAGGCGGGCAGGCGGCTGCCCACGTGCGCGGCGAGGGCGGCCGGGTCGGGCGTCGCGCGGCCGGGGGCGGGAACGACGTAGGCGGTCAGGGCGCGGTCGCCGGGCAGGTCCTCGCGGACGACGACGCACGCGGCCCGCACCGACGGGTGGGCGCGCAGGGCGGCCTCGATCTCGCCGGGCTCGATGCGGTGGCCGCGCAGCTTGACCTGCTGGTCGGCGCGGCCCGCGTAGACGACGTTCCCGTCGGGGGTGCGGCGCACGAGGTCGCCGGTGCGGTACATGCGGCCGCCGGCCGGGTCCGAGGGGTCGGCGACGAAGCGGGTGGCGGTCGTGCCCGGCTGTCCGAGGTAGCCGCGCGCGACTCCCGGGCCCGCCAGGTACAGCTCGCCCTCGGCGCCGTCCGGCACGGGCCGCAGCGAGGCGTCGAGGACGAGGGCGCGCACCCCGTCGAGGGGGCGGCCGACGGGCGGCGTGCCGTCCGGGTCCTCGTCGGCGGTGACCCGGTGCAGGAGGGCGAAGGTGGTGGCCTCGGTGGGCCCGTAGGCGTTGAGGACGCGGGTGCCGGGGTGGGCGGCGGCGAGCCGCTGGAGCACTCCGGGGGCGGCGGCCTCCCCTCCGGCGGCGGCGAGCCGGAGCAGGCCGAGGGCGCCGGGGTCGGTCTCGGCGAAGACGTTGAAGAGGGCGGTGGTGAGGAACGCGGCGGTGACGCCGTCCCGGGCGACGAGTTCCCTGAGCCGCTCGGGCTGGAGCACGCCGTCCGGTGCCACCACGATCCGGCCGCCGCGCAGCAGCGGCACCCAGATCTCGAAGGTGGCGGCGTCGAAGACGTAGGCCGAGTGCAGCAGGACCGCGTCGGTCGCGCCGTCGCCCCAGGTCCGTTCGGCGGCGAGCGCGCCGATGTCGGCGTGGGTGACGCCGACGGCCTTGGGCAGGCCGGTGGAGCCGGAGGTGAACATGGTGTACGCGAGCCGGGCGCCGCCGACGGCGGCGGGCAGCGGGCCGGGGGCGGCGGGGCGGCCGTCCCGGACGCGGCCGGCGGCGTCCACGGTCACGATCCGCGTCCCAGGGCCGAGCGCCCGCACCCAGGGGTGCGTACGGGTTCCCTCGTCGACGATCAGGAGCCGGGGCGCGGCGGCCCCGGTCACCCGGGAGAGCCGGTCGTCGGGCCAGCGGGGGTCCAGGGGTACGTAGGAGGCACCCGCGCGCAGGACTCCGAGCGGCGCGGTGACCTGGGCGGCCGAGCGGCCGATGAGGAGCCCGACGCCCTCCTCGGCGGTCGCGCCGAGGCCCGTCAGGGTGCCGGCCAGGTCGTCGGCGAGGGCGCACAGCTCCGCGTACGTGAGCCGTTCCCCGGCTCCGGACACCGCGACGGCGTCCGGGTGGGCGGCGGCGTGCCGGGCGACGGCGTCCGGGAGGCCCGTGGTGAGCACGGCGGCCGGGAGCGCGGCGCCCTCGCCCCGGGCGAGGAGCGTCTCGCGTTCGCCGTCGAGGAGGACGGACACGGTGTCGGCCCGGCGGTCGAGGCCGTCGGCCAGCGTGGTGAGGAGGAGGCGCATCCGGGCGACCGTGCGGGCGGTCTCCTCGCGGTCCAGGGCGGTGGGGCGGAAGCCGAAGGTGATGCGCAGGGTGGTGCCGGGGGCGATGGTGAGGGTGAGGGGGTAGTGGGCGGCGTCCGTGCCCTCGAACCCGGTGACGGTCAGGCCGGGCAGTCCCTGCCGGGCGGTGCGCAGGGTCTCCTCGTCGAGCGGGTAGTTCTCGAAGACGGCGAGGGTGTCGAAGAGGGTGTCGAGGCCGGTCGTCGCGCGTATCTCGGTCAGTCCCACGTGCTGGCTGCCGAGCAGCCGGCCCTGTTCGTCCTGGAGCCGGGTGAGGAGTGCGGCGAGGGTCTCGCCGGGGCGGGGGGTCAGCCGCACCGGCACGGTGTTGATGAAGAGGCCGATCATCGACTCGACGCCGGGCAGCTCCGGCGGGCGGCCGGACACGGTCGTGCCGAAGAGGACGTCCGGGCGGCCGGTGAGCCGGGAGAGCAGCAGGCCCCAGGCGCCCTGGACCAGGGTGTTGAGGGTGAGGCGGTGGGCGCGGGCGGTCGCCCGTAACCGCTCGCTGGTGACCGCGTCGAGTTCGAGGACCAGGGTCTCGGGCAGTTCGTCCGGGCGCGCCGCCCGTGCCGCGCCGCGTCCGGCGAGCAGCGTCGGCGCCTCGACGCCCGCCAGGGCGGTGCGCCAGGCGTCGAGGGCGGCGGGCCCGTCCTGTCCGGCCAGCCAGGCGAGGTAGGTGCGGTACGGGGTGACGCGCGGCAGGGTGAGGTCGTCGCCCCGGTGGGCGTACAGCTCGAACAGTTCGCGCACGAGGAGCGGCATCGACCAGCCGTCGAGCAGGATGTGGTGGCTCGTCATCACCAGGCGGTGGCGGTCGGGTCCGGTGCGCAGCAGGGAGAACCGCATCAGCGGCGGGGTGGTGAGGTCGAAGCGCCGGGTGCGGTCGGCGGCGAGGAAGGCGCGGACGCGTTCCTCGACCGTCCGTCCGTCGTCCGGCGCCGTGAGGTCGTGCCGCTCCAGGGGCACCGGCACGTCGGCGGCGACGGCCTGCACGGGTTCGTCGAGGTCCTCGTGGAGGAAGCCGACGCGGAGGTTGGCGTGCCGGCGCAGGAGCGTTCCGACGGCGGCGTGCAGGGCGGTCGGGTCGACGGACCCTTCGAGGGTGAAGACGAACTGCGCGGTGTAGACGTCGACGGCGTCGGAGTCGTACAGCGCGTGGAAGAGCATCCCCGCCTGCAACGGCGTCAGCGGCAGTACGTCTTCCAGCTGGAACCCGGTCACTTGCGTCCACCCCACTTGTTCTTCAGTCGGTCGAGCTGGGTCTGGTCGAGGGAGACCAGGGGAAGGTCGGACGGCGTCCAGCCGCCCGCGTCGGGCCGTGCGGCGTGTTCGGCGATCGCGCCGAGGGCCCGGTCGAAGGCGTCGGCGAGGGCCGTCACGTCCTCCTCGTCGAGCAGGTCGGCGGGCCAGGTCCAGCGCGTCACCAGGCGCGGCCCGCCGGGCCGGTCCTCGGTGTGGGCGTTGATGTCCAGGACGTGGTGGACCGGCATGTCCCGGTCCTGGGCGGCCGGGCCGCCGCCGTCGAGCACCACCTGCCAGTCGGCGTCCCCGCCGTCCGCCGGGTCCGCGGCCGCGTACCGGCCGAGGTAGTTGAAGCCGATCTGGGGTTCGGCCGCCCCGTCGCGGCGGGCCCGCGCCCCGGGGTCGAGGCGGTACAGCACGCCGTGGCCGATGCCGTGGTCCGGTACGGCCCGCAGCTGTTCCTTGACGCGCTTGACGGCCCGGTCCACGAGGCCGGCGTCGAAGCGGCCCGGATCGCGCGGGTCGAGGGGGCCGGGATCGAGCAGGACGGGGTAGAGGCTGGTGAACCAGCCGACCGTACGGGACAGGTCGAGGTGGGCGGCGAGCTGCTCGCGGCCGTGGCTCTCCAGGTCGATCAGGACGCCGGTGCCCTCCGGGCGCGGTGCGCCGGTCCGGTCGGCGCGGTGCGTCCGCCAGGAGCGGACGGCGAGGGCGAGGGCCGTGAGCAGGACGTCGTCCACGCCCGCGTGGAAGGCGGTGGGGGCGGTGGTGAGCAGGGCCTCGGTGCGGGCGGCCGCCGGGTGGGTGGTCAGGGTCCGGGTCCGGCCCGCCGTGTCCCGCGCGGGGTCGAGGGGCCGGTCGGCGAGCGGCGGGTCGGAGGCGCGGGCCACCGTCTCCCAGAGCGGGAGTTCGGACGCCCGGGTGCCTTCCCTCGCCTGGGCGGCGAGGAGTCGCGCCCAGGACCGGTAGGAGGTGGTGACGGGCGGGAGAACGGGGGTTTCCGGGGCCGGTACGGAGGCGGGGCCGGTCCCTGAGTCGGTGTCCGTACTGGTGCCGGTGTCCGTGCCGGTACCGGTTCCGGTGGACGCACGTGCCGGCCCGGTGGCGGCGGACACGGCCCGCCAGGCCGTCACCAGGTCCTCGGCGAGGACCCGCCAGGACACCGCGTCGACCGCCAGGTGGTGCACGACGAGCAGCAGACGGCCGCGCGTCCGGGGGCCGGCGTCGCACCACACCGCCTCGAACACCTCGCCGTGCGCGGGCCGCAGCCGTTCCCTGGCCCGCTCGCCCGCCTCGGCGAGGGCGGCGCGGATCTCGTCCGCGTCCCGTCCCGCGACGTCGATCCGGGTGAGCCGGGGGCGGACCCGTACGGTGCCCCGGGGCAGGGTCTCCAGGGCCGGTTCGCCCCCGGCGGTGCGGGTGACCCGCACCCGCAGCATGTCGTGGTGGTCGACGAGGAGCTGGAGCGCGGCGGCCAGGCGTTCCTCGTCGGCGTCCTCGGGGGTCCGCAGGACCGCGGACTGGTTGTAGCCGTCCGTGGGTCCCGGCCGGTCCAGGAACCAGGCCGCGATGGGGGTGGGCGGCATGGTGCCCACGCCGTCGTCGGCCGGTGCCGGGGTGCGTCCGTCGAGCTCCTCGGCGGTCGCCGCGAGGGCCTCGGGCGTGCGGTGCAGGAAGACGTCCCGGGGGGTGATGCCGAGCCGGTTCTCGCGGACCCGGCTGACCAGTTGGATGGAGAGGATGCTGTCGCCGCCGAGGGCGAAGAAGTCGTCGTCGGTGCGGACCTCGGGCACGCGCAGCACGGTGGCGAACACGTCGCACAGGATCCGTTCCCGCGCGGTGCGCGGCTTCCCGCCGTCCGGCCGCCCGGCCTCGGCGGCGGGCCGGGCGGGGGCCGGGAGCGCGCGCCGGTCCGTCTTGCCGTTGGGCAGCAGCGGCAGCGCGTCCAGGGGGACGAAGTCGGCGGGGACCATGTACGGCGGGAGGGAGGCGGTCAGGCTTTCCCGCAGCTCCCGGGCGTCCGGGAGGCCGGGGCCGCCGGGCGCGGGGACGGTGTAGGCGACGAGGCGGTGCTCGCCGGGCCGGTCCTCGCGGACGAGCACGGAGGCGGCGGCGATGCCGGGGAGCGCGGCGAGGGCGGCCTCGATCTCGCCGGGTTCGATGCGCAGGCCGTGCAGTTTGACCTGGTCGTCGGCGCGGGCCACGTAGGAGAGGAGGCCGTCCGGGGCGCGGCGGACGAGGTCGCCCGTGCGGTACATCCGTGTTCCCGGGGGTCCGAACGGGTCGGCGACGAACCGCTCGGCGGTCAGGCCGGGGCGGCCGAGGTAGCCGCGTGCCAGGCCCTCGCCCGCCAGGTACAGCTCGCCCACGACGCCCGGCGGGACGGGGGCGAGGGTGTCGTCGAGGACGTACGCGCGGGTGTTGTCGATGGGGCGGCCGAGCGGCACCGTGCCGGTGTCCCGCGTGCCGGACGCCGTCGCGTCGGCGGGCCGGTGGCGGTGGGCGGTGGCGTCGACGGTGGCCTCGGTGGGCCCGTACAGGTTGTGCACCTCGGCGCCCCAGGCGCGTCCGGCGCGTTCGGCCAGGGACGCGGTCAGCGGCTCGCCGCCGCAGAGGACGGCCCGGAGGGAGGCCGGGGGTTCCTCGCGCTCGGTCTCGCCGAGGACGAGGGCCAGGAGCGAGGGCACGAACTGGGCGACGGTCACCCCTTCCCGGCGCATCCGGGCGAGGAGCCCGGCCGGGTCGTGGTTGAGGGCCGGCGGCACCGGGCAGGTGGCGCCGCCGTGCAGCAGCGGCAGCCAGGTCTCCCACACCGAGGCGTCGAAGCTGGGCGAGGTGCGGGCGAGGACGCGGTCGGCGTCGGTGAGGGACAGGTGGCCGGCCATCCAGGCCATGTGGTTGGTGAGCGCGGCGTGGGTGACGACGACGCCCTTGGGGCGGCCGGTGGAGCCGGAGGTGTGGATGACGTAGACGGCGTCCTCCGGGTGCGGCACGGCGTCCGGTACGGATGCGGGTACGGGCTCCGCCGCGGCCTCCGGGCCGTCGACCGCGAGGACCGGCACCGGCAGGTCCGGCAGCGTCCGCAGGGTCGCCGCCGTGGTCACGAGGAGGGCGGGCCGGGCGTCGTCGACCACGAAGCCGAGCCGGGCGGCGGGGTACTCCGGGTCGACCGGCAGCCACGCGGCACCGGCCTTGGCGACCGCGAGCATGGCCACCACCTGGTGGGTGGTGCCGGGCGTCGCGAGCGCCACCACGTCCCCGCGGCCGATTCCGCGCCCGCGCAGGAGCCGCGCCAGGGCGTCGGAGAGCGCGTCCAGTTCGGCGAAGGTGGTGTTCCGTCCGCCGTCCCGTACGGCGACGGCGCCGGGGGTGCGGTCGCGCTGGGCGCGGAACGCCTCGGGCACGGTCCGGGCCCGTACCGTACGGGCGGGTCCGTGGCCGCCTCGGACGAGTGCGGTCCGCTCGTCCGCCGTCAGGACCTCCACCGCGCGGATCCGCCGGTCGGGGGCGGCGGCGAGCGCGCCGAGGAGCCGGGTCAGGCGGGCGGCGAGGGCGTGTGCGGTGGGGTGGGCGAAGAGGTCGGTGGCGAACTCCAGGTTTCCGTCGAGGCCGGCGGGGCGGCCCTCCTCGTCCCGGCGCTCGGTGAACGTGAACGTCAGGTCGAACTTGCTGATGCCGGTGCGGACCGGCTGCTCCGTGACCGTGAGGCCCGGCAGGTCCACGCTCGCCCCGGCGTGGTTCTGGAGCACGAGCATGGTCTGGAAGAGCGGGTGGCGGTTCTGGGCCCGCTCGGGGTCGAGCGCGTCCACGAGCCGTTCGAAGGGCACGTCCTGGTGGGCGTAGGCCGCGAGGTCGAACTCCCGCACCCGGTCCAGGACCTCCGCGAACGTGGGGTCGCCGCTCAGGTCGGTGCGCAGGACCAGGGTGTTGACGAAGAAGCCGACCAGGTCGTCGAGGGCCTCGTCGGTGCGTCCCGCGACGGGCGTGCCCAGGGGCACGTCCTCTCCGGCGCCGTGCGCGCGGAGCAGGACCGCGAGCGCGGCCTGGAGCACCATGAAGAGGCTGCATCCCCGGGACCGGGCGAGGTCGGCGAGGGCGCGGTGGGTCGCGGCGTCGACGGGGAAGGCGAACGCGTCGCCCCGGTGCGTGGCGACGGCCGGGCGCGGCCGGTCGAGCGGCAGGTCGAGGAGGTCGGGCAGTCCGGCGAGCGCGGTCCGCCAGAACTCCAGCTGGCGCGCGGCCGTGCCGGACGGGTCCTCCTCGTCGCCGAGGAGCGCCCGCTGCCAGAGGGTGTAGTCCGCGTACTGGACGGGGAGTTCGGTCCAGGACGGGTCCTCCCCCGCCGCGCGGGCGCGGTAGGCCGTGCCGAGGTCGCGGGCGAGCGGGGCAAGGGACCAGCCGTCGCCCGCGATGTGGTGGACGAGGAGCACCAGGACGTGGGAGTCGTCCCCGAGGCGGAGCATCCGGGCCCGTACCGGCCGTTCGGCGCCGACGTCGAAGGCGTACGCGGTCTCGGCGCCGAGGACCGCGTCGAGCAGGTCCGGCGCGACGTCGCGGGGCGTCAGGTCGAGGTCGGCGCCGGCGGCGTCGAGCACCCGCTGGCCCGGGACTCCCCCGGTGTCGGGGAAGACGGTCCGCAGGCTCTCGTGCCGTTCGACCACGTCGGTGAGGGCGCGGGTCAGGGCGTCCGGGTCGAGCGGGCCGTCGAGGCGCAGGACGAGCGGCACGTTGTACGTGGGGCTCGGGCCCTCGAAGCGGTGGAGGAACCACAGGCGCCGCTGGGCGTACGACAGGGGCATCGGGTCGGGCCGGCGGGCGACCCGTTCGAGCCGTGCCCTGGCCGCGCCCGCCCCGTCGAGGACGGCCGCGAGTGCGGCGGGCGTCGGGTGCTCGAAGACGGTTCTGACCTCGATCTCCACGTCGAGGACGGTGCGCAGCCGGGCGGCGAGGCGGGTGGCGAGCAGGGAGTGGCCGCCGAGGGCGAAGAAGTCGTCGTCGGCGCCCACCGTCCGCAGGCCGAGCAGGTCGGCGAAGAGGCCGCAGACGATCTCCTCGCGGACGGTGCGCGGGGCCCGGCCGTGGCCCGGGGCGTCGTGGGCGGGCGCCGGGAGGGCGGCCCGGTCGACCTTGCCGTTGGGGGTGAGCGGGAGCGCGTCCAGCGGGACGATCGCGCCGGGCACCATGTAGGCGGGCAGGGCGCGGCCGACCTCGCGGGCCAGTTCGCCGGGGTCGGGGCGCGCTCCGGCGGCCGGGACGACGTAGGCGACGAGCCGGCGGTCGCCGGGCACGTCCTCGCGGACCAGGACGAACGCGTCGGCGACCTCGGGGCGTCCGGCGAGGACGTTCTCGATCTCGCCGGGTTCGACGCGGTGGCCGCGCAGCTTGACCTGGCCGTCGGCGCGGGCGACGTAGGCGACGTGGCCGTCCGGGGTCCAGCGCACGAGGTCGCCGGTGCGGTACATGCGGCCGCCGTCGGCCGCGAAGGGGTCGGCGACGAACCGGGTGGCGGTCGCGCCGGGGCGCCCGGTGTAGCCGCGCGCCACGCCGCGCCCGGCGAGGTAGAGCTCGCCCGTCACGCCGGGCGGGACCGGGCGGAGGGCGTCGTCCAGGACGTAGAGGCTCATGCCGTCCAGGGGGCGGCCGATGGGCGGCGGTCCGGCGGGGAGGTCGGCGGCGACGGCGTACCGGGTGGCGAAGGTGGTGGTCTCGGTGGGTCCGTAGACGTGCAGGACCCGGGTGTCCGGGGCGAGCGAGGCGACCCTCTGCATGGCGTCGGGGGAGGCGAGTTCGCCGCCCGCGCACACCGTGCGGAGTCCGGCGAAGACCCCGGGGTCGGTCTCGGCGACGACGTTGAACAGGGCGGTCGTCAGGAAGACGGCCGTCACCCCGTGTTCGTGGACGGCGGCGTCGAGGGTCCGGGCCTCCAGGAGTCCTTCCGGTGCGACGACGACCCGGCCGCCGTTGAGGAGCGGGGTCCAGATCTCGAAGGTGGAGGCGTCGAAGACGTACGCGGAGTGCATCAGGACGGCGTCGGCGGCGCCGTCCGCCCAGGCCGCGTCGTGCGCGAGGGCGACGACGTCCGCGTGGCCGACGCCGACGCCCTTGGGGAGGCCGGTGGAGCCGGAGGTGAACATGGTGTAGGCGAGGGCGTCCGGTGCGGGTACGGGCGCCGGGGTGCCGGGCCGGTCCGGGGCGCCGCGCAGGACGCGTCCGAGCCGGTCCACGACGAGGACCGGCAGGCGGTCGGCGCGTGCGGTGACCCAGGCGGAGGCGGCGTTCTCCTCGTCGACGACCAGGACGCGGGGCTCCGCCACGGCGGCGACCCGGTCGAGCCGTTCGCCGGGCCAGCGCGCGTCCAGCGGCACGTAGGCGGCGGCCGCGCGGACCGTGCCGAGGGAGACCGCGACCACGGCGGGCGACCGGCCCAGGAGCACGCCGACGGAGTCCTCGGGTCCGACGCCGAGACCGGCGAGGGCGGCGGCGAGGCCGGCGGAGATCCGGTCGAGCTCGGCGTAGGAGAGGGCGGTGGCGCCGTCCACGACGGCCGGGGCGCCGGGGGTGCGGCGCGCCCACCGGGCGAAGAGGGCGGGCAGGGTGCCGTCGGTGAGCCCGGCTTCGATCCCGGTTCCGGTTCCGGTTGTGGTCGCGGCTTCGGCGGTGAGGGCGCGGCCGGTGCCCCAGCGGGTGACGCGGAGGCGCTCGTCCGGGGTGAGCGGGTCGTGTCCGGACAGGCGCCGGTCCGGTGCGGCGACGACCTGTTCGAGCAGCCGGACGAGCCGGGCCGCGAGCGCCTCGACGGTGGCGCGGTCGAACAGCGCGGTGGCGTACTCGATGCCCGCGGACAGGCCGCCACCCTCCTCGTCCTCGCCGAAGGCGAAGGTGAGGTCGAACTTGCTCAGTCCGTTGTGGACGAGGCGGTGTTCGACGGTGAGGCCGGGCAGGTCGGGGCGGACGGGCCGCTGGTTCTGCAGGACCAGCATGGTCTGGAAGAGCGGGTGGTGGTCCCGGGCGCGGACGGGGTTGAGGCTCTCGACGAGCCGCTCGAACGGCACGTCCTGGTGGGCGTAGGCCGCGAGGTCGAAGTCCCTGACCCGGCCGAGCAGTTCGCGGAAGGTCGGGTCGCCCGACAGGTCGGTGCGCAGGACGAGCGTGTTGACGAAGAAGCCGACCAGGTCCTCCAGGGCCTCGTCGGTGCGGCCGGCGACCGGTGACCCGAGCGGGATGTCGTCGCCCGCGCCGTGCCGGCGCAGCAGCGCGGCGACGGCCGCCCGGAGCACCATGAAGAGGGTGCTGCCGGAGGCGCGGGCCAGGTCGAGGAGGTCCGCGTGCAGGGCGGGCGGCACGTCGAAGGCGACCACGGCGCCCCGGGGGTCCGCGACGGCGGGGCGGGGCCGGTCGAGGGGCAGGTCGACCAGTTCGGGCAGGTCCGCGAGCGCGCCGCGCCAGTGGTCGAGCTGCCGCTCCAGCACGTCGCCGTCCTCCTGGAGGAGGTCGTGCTGCCAGAGGGCGTAGTCGGCGTACTGGAGCGGGGTGCCGGTCGCGGGTTCGGGCGCCCGGCCGGCGAGCCGGGCCCGGTAGGCGTCGCCCAGGTCCCGGGTCAGCGGCCCCAGGGACCAGCCGTCGCCCGCGATGTGGTGGAGGACCAGGACCAGGACGTGGTGTTCGGGGGCGGCGCGCAGCAGCCGGGCGCGCAGCGGCGGGTCGGTGAGCACGTCGAACGGTTCGCGGACGGCGGCGAGGACGGCGGCCTCCAGGTCCGCGGGGGCCGTGCTCTCGACGGGCGGCCGGGGCGCGGCGGTGGCGGCGGGCAGCACCGTCTGGTGGGGCACTCCGTCCCGCTCGGGGAAGACCGTGCGCAGCGACTCGTGGCGCTCCACGACGTCGCGCAGGGCGGCGCGCAGGGCGCCCGCGTCCAGGGTGCCGCGCAGCTCCAGGACGAGGGGGACGTTGTAGGTGGAGCTGGGTCCCTCGAAGCGGTTGAGGAACCACAGTCTGCTCTGCGCGAAGGACAGCGGCAGGGGGTCGGGGCGCCGCCGGACGGGCGTCACCGCCGGGCGGGCCGGTCCGTCGGGGTCCAGGACCCGTGCGAGGGCGGCGGCCGTCGGGTGCTCGAAGAGGGTCCGTACGGCGAGGTCGGCGCCGAGGACGGAGCGGACGCGGCTGACGACGCGCATCGCGAGGAGGGAGTGTCCGCCGATGTCGAAGAAGCCGTCGTGCGGTCCGACCGCCGGACGTTCCAGGACGTCGGCGAAGATCCCCGCGATCAGGTCCTCGCGGAGGGTGCGCGGGCCGGTGGGCGTCTGCGCCGGGTCCTCGTCGGGCGCGGGCAGGGCGCTCCGGTCGATCTTGCCGTTGGGCAGCAGCGGGAGCGCGTCGAGGACGACGACCGCCTCGGGCACCAGGTGGTGCGGCAGCGTCCCGGCGAGTTCGTCCCGCAGGGCGGTGGCCCCGGGGGCCGGGTCGGCGGTGACGGCGTAGGCGACGAGCCGGCGCCGTCCGGGGGTGTCCTCGCGGACCACCGCGCAGGCGGCCGTGACGCCGGGCAGGCCGAGGAGGGTCGCGGCCACCTCGCCCGGTTCGACGCGGAAGCCGCGCAGCTTGATCTGGTCGTCGGCGCGGGCCACGTGGTCGAGGAGCCCGTCGCGGTTCCACCGGACCAGGTCGCCGGTCCGGTACATGCGGGCGCCGGGCGCGTCGAAGGGGTCGGCGACGAAACGGGCGGCGGTGAGTCCCGGGCGGTCGAGGTAGCCGCGGGCGAGGTTGGGGCCCGACAGGTACAGCTCGCCGGTGACGCCCGGCGGGACGGGGCGCAGCCGCTCGTCGAGGACGTAGGCGCGCATCCCGTCGACGGGCCGCCCGATGGGCACGGATCCGCCGGGCGCCGGGCGGGCGGGCTCCGCCGGGTCCACCCGGTGCGCGGTGGCGTCGATGGTGGCCTCGGTCGGCCCGTACAGGTTGTGGGGTTCGGCGTGCCACCGGGCGGCGACGGCGTCGGCGAGGGCGCGCGGGAGGGCTTCGCCGCCGCACAGGACGGCCCGCAGGGCGGGCGGTGGCGGCGTTCCGGTCTCCTCGGCGAGGACGAGTTCGAGGTGGGAGGGGACGAACTGGGCCAGGGTGACGTCGAAGCGGCGCATCCAGGAGAGGAGTTCGCGCGGTTCGCGGTTGGCGCCGGGGGGCGCCACGCAGACCTGGGCGCCGTGTACGAGCGGCAGCCACAGCTCCCAGACGGAGGCGTCGAAGCTGGTGGAGGTGCGGGCGAGGACCCGGTCGTCCGGGGTGAGGTCCAGGTGGCGCGCCATCCAGGCCATGTGGTGGGCGAGGGCCTCGTGGGGGACGACGACGCCCTTGGGGCGGCCGGTGGACCCGGAGGTGTGGATGACGTAGGCGGCGTCGGCCGGGAGGGGCGGGGCGGGCTCCCGGGACCCGGGGTCGGGGTCGGGGTCGGCGGCGCGTATGACCTCGTCCGTGGCTCGTACCGGCGGATCGGTGGCTCGTACGGACGGGTCGGTCGCCCGTACGACCGGATCGTCGAAGGAGAGCCGGGGTATGCCGCCCGTCGGTATGCCGTCGGGGACGTCCGTCCCGGTGAGGAGCAGGACGGGGCGCGCGTCGTCCAGGATCTGGCGGATGCGGGCGTGGGGGTACTCGGGGTCCACGGGCACGTACGCGGCTCCGGCCCGCAGCACGGCCAGCATGGCGACGACGGTGTCGGCCGACGCGGGGACCGCGAGCGCCACCAGGGTGTCGCGGCCGGCGCCGCGCTCGCGCAGCACCCGGGCGAGGGCGTCGGCCCGCGCGTGCAGGGCGGCGTACGTGAGGGTGGTGCGCGGGTCGCGCACGGCGGGCGCGTCCGGGGTGCGGGCGGCCCATTCCGCCACGGCCTCGGGCACGGTGAGGGCGGGCAGCGGGTGCCGTTCGCCGCGCCCCCGTTCCAGGAGGTCGGCGCGCTCGTCCGGGGTGAGCGGGTCGAAGTCGTCGACGGCGCGGTCGGGTTCGGCCACGGCGTGGGCGAGGACGCGGGCGAACCGGTCGGCGAGCGCGCGGGCGGTGGCGTGCTCGAAGAGGTCCGTGGCGTATTCGAGGTGGCCGCCGAGCCGGGAGGAGCCGTCGGCTTCCGGGACCTCCACGAGGGAGAACGTCAGGTCGAACTTGCTGATGCCGGTGTGCCGGGACCTGTCCCGCACGGTGACGCCGGGCAGGTCGAGCGCGGCCCCCCGCTGGTTCTGGAGGACCAGCATGGTCTGGAAGAGCGGGTGGTGGCCGCCGGACCGGTCCGGGTTGAGCTCCTCGACCAGCCGCTCGAACGGCAGGTCGGCCCGGTCGAAGGCGGCGAGGTCGAACGCGGCGACGCGGCGCAGCAGTTCGCGGAAGGTGGGGTTTCCCGAGAGGTCCGTGCGCAGCACGACGGTGTTGACGAAGAAGCCCACCAGTTCGTCCAGGGCCTCGTCGGTCCGGCCGG
Source organism: Streptomyces sp. NPDC098101 (assembly GCF_044760185.1). Taxonomy (NCBI): domain Bacteria; kingdom Bacillati; phylum Actinomycetota; class Actinomycetes; order Kitasatosporales; family Streptomycetaceae; genus Streptomyces; species Streptomyces sp. NPDC098101. The sequence continues at coordinate 24,142 of NZ_JBIWAS010000004.1, forward strand.
CCACCGCGGTCCCCAGCGGGATGTCGGTGCCCGCGCCGTGCGCGCGGAGGGTCACGGCGAGCGCCGCCTGGAGGACCATGAAGGGCGTGCAGCCCGCGTCGCGGGCGAGCGTGCCGAGCCGGGCGTACGCGTCGGCGGGCAGGTCGAACGGCACCGCGTCGCCCCGGTGGTCCGGGACCGTCGGGCGGGGCCGGTCCAGGGGCAGTTCGAGGAGGTCGGGGGCGCCGCGCAGGGCGTCGCGCCAGAAGTCGAGGCGGCGCGCCACCGGGCTCTGCGGGTCGCCGTCGTCGCCGAGCAGTTCGCGCTGCCAGAGGGTGTAGTCGGCGTACTGGACGCGCAGTTCGGGCCAGTCGGGGGCGGTGCCCGTGGTCCGGGCGCGGTAGGCGGAGCCGAGGTCGCGGCAGAGCGGGGCCAGCGACCAGCCGTCGGCGGCGACGTGGTGGAGCACGAGCACCAGGACGTGCCGGTCGGGGCCGGTGGCGAGCAGCCGGGCGCGTACGGGGAGGTCGGTGGTGAGGTCGAAGGGCGCGGAGGTCAGGCGGCGCACCGCCCGTTCGGCCCAGTCGCCGGCCGGTTCGTCCGCCGGGGGCGTCTCGACGGCGAGGGGGACGAGGGACGCGGCGGTCGGGGCGTCGGTCACGACCTGGCGGGCCGTGCCGTCGTGTTCGGCGAGCACGGTCCGCAGGCTCTCGTGCCGGGCGACGACGTCGGCGAGGGCGCCGCGCAGCGCCCCGGTGTCCAGGGGTCCTTCGAGGTCGAGGACGAGCGGCACGTTGTAGGTGTCCCCCGCGTCCTCGGCGCGGTTGAGGAACCACAGCCGCTGCTGGGCGAAGGACGGCGGGAGCGGGTCGGGCCGGTCCTTGGGGACGAGGGCGGGCCGGGCCTCCCCGGTCGTTCCGAGGGTGGTGGCGAGGGAGGCCACGGTGGGGTGCTCGAAGAGGTCGCGGAGTTCGGTGTCGGCGCCCGTGGCGGCCCTGATCCGCGCGACGAGCCGGGTGGCGAGCAGGGAGTGGCCGCCCAGGGAGAAGAAGTTGTCGTCGGCGCCCAGGGCGGGCACTCCGAGGACGTCGGCGAACAGGCCCGCGAGGACCTCTTCCTGCGGGGTGCGCGGGGCGGTCCCCCGGGCGGCGGGAGCCTGGGGCGCGGGCAGGGCCCGCCGGTCGACCTTGCCGTTGGCGTTCAGGGGCAGCGCGTCGAGGAGGACGAACGCGCCGGGCACCATGTAGGCGGGCAGGACGCGGGCGAGGGCGCGGGCGAGCTCCGGGCCGTCCGGCCGCGGTGCCCCGGGGGCCGGGACGACGTAGGCGACGAGCCGGCGGTCGCCCGGCGCGTCCTCGCGGACCAGGACGCGCGCGTCGCGGACGCCGGGGCGGGCGAGCAGGGCGTTCTCGATCTCGGCCGGTTCGATCCGGAACCCGCGGAGCTTGATCTGTCCGTCGGTCCGCCCCGCGTACTCGACGTCCCCGTGCGCCGTCCAGCGCGCCAGGTCGCCGGTGCGGTACATCCGGCCGCCGTCCTCGTCGTACGGGTCGGGGACGAACCGGGTCGCCGTGAGGCCGGGCCGGCCCAGGTAGCCGCGGGCGACGCCGGCGCCGCTCACGTACAGCTCGCCCACGACACCGGGGGGCACGGGGCGGAGGGAGTCGTCGAGCACGTACAGGCGCGTTCCGTCGAGGGGCCGCCCGATGGGCGGGACGCCCGGGGCGCCGGCCGGGACCGGGTGGCGGGAGGCGAACGTGGTGGTCTCGGTGGGTCCGTACACGTGCAGGACGCGGGTTCCGGGCGCGGCGGCGGCCATCCGTCCCATCAGGTCGGGGGCGGCGGCCTCGCCGCCCGCGGCGACCAGGCGCAGGCCGCCGAAGGCCGTCGGGTCGGTCTCGGCGATGACGTTGCAGAGGGCCGTGGTGAGGAAGACGGCGGTCACGCCGTGGCGGGCGGTCGTCTCCTTGAGCCCGCGCGCGTCGAGGAGTCCGGCGGGGGCGACGACGATCCGGCCGCCGGTGAGGAGCGGCACCCAGATCTCGAACGTGGACGCGTCGAAGACGTAGGCCGAGTGCATGAGGACCGCGTCGCAGGTGCCGCCGGTCCAGGCGGAGTCGGCGGCCAGGGCGAGGACGTCGGCGTGGCGGACGCCGACGCCCTTGGGGAGGCCGGTGGAGCCCGAGGTGAACATGACGTAGGCGAGCCGGTCGGCGTGGACGGGGCCGGGCAGCGGGCCGGGCCGGTCCGGGCCGCCCCTCAGGACGGTGCCCGTGGCGTCGACCACGAGGACGGGGAGGCGGGTGGCGGCCACCTTCACCCAGTCGCGTCCGGCGGCCTCCTCGTCGACGACCAGGGCCCGGACCCGGGCGGTCCCGGCGACGCGGTCGAGGCGTTCGGCCGGCCAGTCGGCGTCCATCGGCACGTACGCGGTGCCCGCGGCCGCCGCGCCGACCGAGGCGGTCACGACGGCGGCCGAGCGGGCGGCGAGGACGCCGACGCCGTCCTCGGCGCCGAGCCCCCAGCCGGTGAGGGCGCGGGCCAGGGCCGTGGTCCGCTCCGCCAGTTCCCCGTACGAGAGGGTGGTGGCGCCGTCCACGACGGCGGGGGCGTCCGGGGCCGTGCGGACGCGTGCGGCGAAGGCCTCGGGCAGGCTCGTCGCCGTGGTCCCGGCCGGCAGCGCGGCGCCGCGCCCGTGGTCGAGGAGGGTTTCGGCGGCCTCCGCGTCGAGCAGGGGGAGGTCGCGCACGGGTATGTCGGAGTCCGCTCCGGCGAGCGCGGCGAGGAAGCCGACCACGGCCTGCTGGTGGAGCCGGACGTCGTCGGGGTGGTAGAGCGCCGGGTTGGTGTCGAAGCCGATCAGCGGGCCGGTTCCCTCGGCCCGTTCGGAGACGAACAGGGACACGTCGTCGACGGGGCCGATGGACAGCAGGCGGGAGGTGGCGGGGCTGCCGCCGAAGTCGAGGTCGTAGTCGTACCCCATGACGTTCACGACGAGGTCGGTCAGGCGGGCCGCCCCGTCGGCCAGGTTCAGCTCGCGGGCGAGCTGCTCGCGCGAGAAGCGGCGGTGGCGCAGGGCTCCGCGCATCTCGGCGGCGACGCTCCGGACGAGGTCCCCGACGGTCGTGCCGGGGTCGACGGCCAGTCTCAGGGGGAGGACGGTGGAGGTCATCCCGACCACGTGCCGGAGCGCGCCGTGGCGGCCGTGGGAGGCGAGGCCCACGCAGACCTCGCGGCGTCCGGTGACCCGCGCGGTGTAGGCGGCGACGGCCGCGACGAGGACCGCGCTCCAGGTGGTGCGGTTGCCGGTCGCGAGGCGGCGCAGCCCGTCGAGCACGGACGGGGGGAGGGTCTCGCCGGTGTGCAGGTCGACGGCGCCGGGACCGGCCTGGTCGGTGCTCCCGGGGCGGTCGGCGGGCTCGGAACGGCCGTTGCTGCCGGACAGGCCGACGGGGTCGGGCAGGTCGGCGGATCCGGACCGGCCGGCGGGTCCGGGCAGGTCGGCGGGGTCGGGGCGGTCCGTGCGCCTCCTGAGGAGGGGGGTTCCGCCCGCGTCGCCGCCCTCGGGGCCGTGTCCGTCGGCGGCGCGGTCGGAGAATCTTCCGGTCCAGTAGGCGCGGTCCGCCTCCAGCCGGTCGGAGGCGCGGTAGGCGGCCTCGTCGGCCACGAGGTCGCGCAGGGGTCCGGTGGGCGGCTCCAACTCCGCGAGGTCCTCGCCGCGTGCCGCACGCGCGTAGAAATCGGCCACGGTCCGGGCCAGGAGCGCTCCGCCGAGGCCGTCGACGGCGATGTGGTGGTAGCGGACGTACCAGTAGTGGAGCCGCGGGCCGAGCCGCAGCAGCGCGAAGTGGTGGGACGGCGCTTCGAGGCGGTCGACGGCGGCCATGTCGTCGGCCATGTACCGCTCCGCCGCCGCGACGGGGTCGTCGGCTCCCGTGAGGTCGACCCGGCGCAGCCTGTCGGTCTCGGCCGCCGGGCGGACGACGCGCTGCCGGACGGAGCCGTCGTCGGTGACGAACGCGAGGTTCAGGCTGTCGCAGAGGTGGGCCACCCGGTTGAGCGCGGCGGAGAATAATCTCTCGTCGAGCCCCCCGCGAATCTCCAGGCATTCCCCGATGTTGTATTTCGGGCTGCCCGGATCGACCAGTTGTCCGTACCACACACCCTGCTGGGCCGTAGTCAGTTCGAGGTATTCGGGGGAGGATTCTTCCGACGGAAAGGCGAGGTTTTCAGACATGCCGACGACACCTTCGGTGAGGTTTCACGGGGACGGTCGAGCGGAGGGCGGGCATTCGGCGCGCCGAGATCGTGGACGGCCCTTTCGCACGGGGCGGCACACAGGGGGAGACACCGCGCGGATTTCACCGCGGGCGCTGTGGAGATCTCGCGCGGGGACGTGCCCGCCCCGTGCGGATCGCGCGATCCGTGCGATCCGCACAGGAGGAGAAGGAGGTCGCGGGGCGCCCCACCGCCGGCTTCCGGAGGGGGCTCTCGGGGCACCACGGACACCTGTCGACCACACATGACCGACAGGGGATTATTTTTGAGCGGAACTGCTCATTACGCGAACGAAGTTGACACCCGGACCGCCGGAAGGGCCACCTGACCTGCGCGGTGTCCTCCGGCGACCCCGGCGGCGCGTCAGCGCGCTTCGGCCTCCATCGCCGCCACCAGGCCGGCGGGACGCATGTCGGTCCAGACGCTCTCGATCCGCTCCAGACACTCCTGGCGCGACCCCTCGACGCCCTCGCGGTCCCAGCCGCCGGGGACCTCGAGATGCGCGGGCCAGAGGGAGTACTGGGCTTCGCGGTTCACCAGCACGACGAAGCGACCCGACTCGTCATCGAAGGGATTGCTCACGTTCCCACCCGTTCTCGATATCTTGTTCCAGTCTTTTTTCACGCGCGGCCCACCCGGATTCACCGGGCGACCGAAACGGGATTTCCCCGAACGGCGCGGCGCGTACGCCGCTCCTTCGAGGGGAGCCCGGCACGACCCCGGAGGCGGGCGGTCCGCTCCGCTCCGGACAGGGGAGACGAGCACCCCCGGCCAAGACTTCCCCCTAAAACCGAACTCACTCCGGTCACATTAAAGGATCCTCCTCGGCCAAGGATGCGAGCCCTCATGTTACTTTCCAGTAATTCATCAAGTGGAAAGCTCGGTAAGGGCGAGGGTCATATGCCAATAGCCGCTCCCGATCGGATATCCAGCCACGCGAAGTCCACTTCGTCACTGCTTGCCCCTTTATCACCCGCACCATTCCGGCTGACCGCCCGACGCCCCCTCCGGTTCCCCGGTACGCCCCCCGGAAGCGTGCCGCGCTCCCATGCGCCGTCCATGCGCCCCGCCCGGAAGGCAACCTCCAGCCGGAAAAAGTGGTCCGTCCGGCCATCACGACGTCCTCCGGACGGCCGGTTGACGACACTCCGGAGCACCGAACCGGAAGCCGTCGGCCATCATCCGCACGGCCGCCGCCCATCCCTCCCGCGCCGCCCCTTCCCGCGTCGGCCGCCCCTCCTCCTCCGGTCAGCCCCTCGATCCGGTAGCGACCACCCAGAAGGGGGACGTCCTTCGCGAGCGGTTGACGCTCCTCACAAGTCCTCGACACACTCCCCTCCGTCACCACACACTTTCGTGGAGTGATCACGGCTCACGGGGTAACCGCGTGATGAAGCGTCACCGCCCCGGGTGGCGTCCGAGGTTGGAGCCTCCGTGTCCCGTCCCAGTTCTCCCGTCCCGCCGGTCTGCCGCGAGATCAAGTGGAAGACCACCGCCTTCCTGCTCACCGACTCCTGCCGCGTCCCGCTCGGCGCCACCGTCCGCTACCGGTCCCGCTCCCCCTACGTCGTCGAGCTCACCCTCCACACCCCGGCGGGCGAGACGGTGTGGCACCTGGACCGCGACATGCTCCTCGCCGGCACCGAGGAGCCGGTCGGCATCGGCGAGGTGCACATCCGCCCCGCCCCCTACGACCAGGTCGTCCTGCGCCTGGGCGACCCCTCCCGCGCCGCCCTGATCGGCCTCGGACGCGGCCCCGCGCTGCGCTGGCTGAACACGACGTACACCGTCGTGCCCGCCGGGAGCGAGAGCTCCCACATCGACTGGCGGCCGCTCCTCGACGTCCTCGCCGACTGACCCCGGCGGGCGGCGGGGCGGCGGTCCGCGGCGCCGGGGGCCTCCACCGCGACGGGCGCATACTGGCCCTGTGGAATGGTCGCCGCCCTTCGTGGACGACCTGAGGGAACGGCTCGGGAGGGAACTCTTCCGACGCGTCGCCGGGCCCTCGGGCGAGAAGACGCGCGCCCGGGTCCACGGCACGCCGGGGCCCCGGTGGTTCGGCCCGGACCGGCCGATCCGCGCGGTGCACGGCGACGCGTCGATGTTCGTCGGGGGCCTGACGGCGCTGCTGCTCCAGTCGCTGCACCCGTCGGCCATGGCGGCCGTGGCGGCCCATTCGGGGTTCCGGGGCGATCCGTGGGGCAGGCTGCAGCGGACCAGCACGTTCCTCGCGGTCACGACGTTCGGCACGGCCGACGACGCGCGGCACGCGGTGGAGCGCGTCCGCGCGGTCCACGAGCGGGTGCGGGGCACGACGTCGGCGGGCCGGCCCTACCGGGCCTCCGATCCGCACCTCCTGGGCTGGGTGCACGTGGCGGAGGTCCACGGCTTCCTGCGGGCGCACCTGCGCTACGGAGCCGCGCCGCTCACCCGCGCGGGCTACGACGGCTACGTGGCGGACGCGGCCCGGATCGCCGAGGAGCTGGGAGCGGAGGACCCGCCCCGGAGCCTGGCCGGGCTGGCCCGGCGGATGGAGTCGTACCGGCACGAGCTCGGCGGCACCCCCGAGGCCCGGGAGACCGCCCGTTTCCTGCTCCGGGACCCGCCGATCCCCCGCCCGGCCCGCGTGCCGTACGCCCTGCTCACGGCGGCCGCGGTGGAGCTGCTGCCGCCGTGGGCCCTCGGGGAGCTGGGACTCCCGCCGCTCTCCCGGCCCACGAGGGCGGCGGCGCGGACGGGCGGACGGCTGGCGACCGGGGGGATCCGCTGGGCGATGCGCCCTCCCCCGCCCGTCCTTCCGCCTTTCCCCGAGGCAGCGTGACGGACCGCCGCGCGAGCCCGGTCCGGCCCCCGCCGCACCGGCCGGACCCGGGGGACGGACGGCGTCAGTTCCCGGGCGCCCCGGAGAGGGACGACGCCGCGATGGCGGTCCGGTGCGGCGCCCGGATCGGCGCCTCCCCGCTCGCGGTCGGGGCGCCGATGGAGCCGGTCAGCGTCGCTCCGAGCACGGTCAGCGCCGCGCAGGCGGTGAGGGCGCGGCCGGAACGGTGGGACACCGGATCCGGGCGGCGGCTGTCGGCAAGCGGGGGCTCACCGGGCGAGGCGGGCACGGACTCGGACGCGGGCGCGGGCACGGATGCGGGCACGGACGCGGGCGCAGGCACGGGCGCAGGCGCCCCGTCGGGCACGGCCGTCAGGGCGCGGAAGCAGGCGTCGGCGTCGGGCCGGCCGGCCTCGTTCGGGTCCGTCATGGCCGCCACCAGCTCGGCGAGGGCCGGGGGAAGGCCCGGCGGGATCACGGGAGGCCGGCGCAGCCGCGCGAGCGCGGACTCCAAGGGGGCGCCGGCGTACTCCAGTTCGCCCTTCAGGGACTCCAGGAGCACCAGGCCGAGGCTGTAGACGTCCGCCGCGGGACCGGCTCCCCTGCCCAGGGCCTGCTCCGGCGCCATGTAGGCCGCGGTCCCCACCACGGGGCCGGTCTCGACGCGGGTCGCGGGGTCGAACGGCCGGGATATGCCGAAGTCGGTCAGGTACGGGGAACCCTCCCCGTCCAGGAGGACGTTCGACGGCTTCACGTCGCGGTGCACGACGCCGGCCGCGTGCACGTGGGCGAGCGCGGAGGCGAGCGCGGCACCGGTCCGGGCGGTCTCGCGGGGCGTGAGGGGGGTCGCGGCGATGCGGCGACGCAGGGTCGTTCCCCTGACGAGCTGCATCACCAGGTAGGGCCGCCCCTCCTCGCGTCCGGAGTCGTACAGGGTCACCAGGCCGGGGTGCCGCATCCGGGCCAGCAGGCGGCCCTCGTCGTCGAAGCGCTCCTCCGTGCGGCCCTCGCCGCCCGGCCGGTAGATCTTGACCGCCACCGGTCGCCGCAGCCGCAGGTCCAGCGCCTCGTACACCTCGGAGGCTCCCCCGCTCCCCAGGAGACCGTCCAGCCGGTACCGCCCGGCGACCGCGTGGGCCGTGAGCCGGAGATCCGGTCGGACCGACCATGGACGGACCCTCATCGACGCTCCCTGCGTTCCGTTGCCGTCTTCCGCCGCTCGCCCGCCGGTACGCGCCGGACCCGGCCGCCGTGCGCTCCGGGCCGCGGGCCCCGTCCGTGCGCGGGCACGGGAGTACGCGTGCCCCGGGAACGCCGGACCATCCCCGTGCGGCGCCGGGCGATCCGGTGAGGGCGCCGGGTCCCCGGAAGAGCGGCGCGCCCTCCCGCGCCCGGCCGGGGTCCGCCGTAACGTGGCGGGCCGGAGTCCGGCGGTCCGTTGAGGAGTGACGACGTTCATGGGGCAGAGGGACGAGGGCGTGGACGCGGTGGTCGTCGGAGCGGGGGCGGCCGGTCTGGCCTGCGCGGCCGATCTGGTCGCGGGCGGGCTCCGGGTGAGGCTGCTGGAGGCCTCGGACGCCGTGGGCGGCCGGATGCGGACCGACCGGGTCGCGGGCTTCACCGTCGACCGCGGCTTCCAGGTGTTCAACACCTCCTATCCGCAGGTGAAGAGGCGCCTCGATCTGCGGGCCCTGCGGCTGAGGCCGTTCACGCCGGGCGTGCTCGTGCACACCGACGACGGGTTCCGCCGCTTCGTGGACCCCACCCGCCGGCCCCGCGAGGGTCGGGACCTGCTGCCCGGACGGCTGGCCTCGGCCCGGGACCTGGCCGCCCTGGGCGTGCTGTCGGCGAGGGACGTGCTGGCGCCGGTCCGGTACCTGCGGACCCGGCCCGACGCCACCACCCTCACCGCCCTGGCCGACGCCGGGATTTCGGCGGAACTGGTGGAGACCTTCTTCCGGCCGTTCCTGTCGGGGGTCTTCCTGGAGGACGAGCTGGAGACCTCCGCCCGCTTCTTCCACCTGGTCTGGCGCACCATGCTGCGCGGCACCCTGTGCCTGCCGGCCGACGGCATCGGGGCCGTACCCGCGCAGCTCGCGTCCGGTCTGCCCGGCGGTGTGCTGCGCACCGGGGAACCGGTCGCGTCGCTCACCGACCGGGGCGTGGCCCTGGCCGGGGGCGGCGAGGTGTCCGCCCGCGCGGTCGTGGTCGCCACCGGTCCGCGCGACGCCGCCCGGCTGCTCCCCGGCCTGGACGTCCCGGACGGACGCGTCGTCACGACCCTGTACCACGCGGCGGAACGCTCTCCGCTGTCCGAGCCGACCCTGGTGGTCGACGCGCGGCGCCGCTTCCTCAACAGCTGCGTCCTGACCGAGGTGCACCGCGGCTTCTCCCCGGACGGCCGGGCGCTGGTGTCGACCTCCGTCCTCGGGGACCCGGATCCGGAGCGAGAGGAGGCGGTCCTCGCCGCCCTCTCCGAGGTCTACGGCGCGGATGCCCGGTCCTGGGAGCCGGTGCACCGCGTCGTGGTGCGCGACGCCCTCCCGGCCATGCCGCCGCCCCTCCCCCTCTCCCGTACCGGCCGCGTCTCCCCCGGCCGGTACGTGTGCGGGGACCACCGGGCGACGGGCTCGGTCCAGGGCGCCCTGGCCTCCGGCACCCGCACGGCCCGGGAGGTCCTGGCCGACCTGTGACACGCGCTCAATGGCTTGACCCGCACCGAGGGTTGGCGCTTTTCGAGTGCCGTATCGGAGCGAGCCGGGGGTGACGGTTCGTATCCTTTACGTGTTCGCCGCGTCACGCACTGTGCAGGGAGTCTCTTGTTGGGTACGCAGTCCCGGACGGCCGGTGCCGGCTCCTCCTCATCCCCCTCCTCACTTCCGCCCGACGGTTCCGGAGCGTCGTGGCACGAACGGGCCCGGGACGTCGTCGCGTTCGGCGGGTTCGATCCGCGCCTCGCGGCCGAGGCGGAGGAGCTGGCGCTCGCGGGCGGGCTGACCGCGCGGGACCTGCGGGCCCTGCTCCTCCTGACGGACGACCACCCGGGGTGGCTTCCCGCCCGGAGGCGCGCGGTCGCGGCCCTGGGCGACCGGCCGGAGGTGCCGCAGCAGGTGCTGGCCCTGCACGCGCAGTTGGAGGCGTGGGCGCCGCCCGCGTACGCGGAGTCCTCGGAGCCGCTGCCGGACGGGGGGACCCTCCACCGGGCGGAGCTCCGGATCGGCCCGGCCGACGCGGTCGCGAACGGGCCCGTCCGGACGGGTCTTTCGGCGGGGTCGGCCCGCCGGGCGGCGGCCGACGCCGTGCTCCGGGCCCTGGCAGGCGTCGGGACGGAGCGGCTGCGGCTCCCGGGGATGACGGCGGAGCTGTTCGACTCGCTCCTGGGCACGCGCCTCGACGGCGCGGCGGAGCCGGGCGAGGAGCTCCACGCCGAACTCGTGCGGCGGGCGGCCGCCTCGCGCCTGCGGCACCGCGACGCCCTGCGGCTGCTCTTCGGCACGACGGCCCCCGGCTGGCGGGAGGTCCGGCTGCTCGCCCTCGACCAGACGGCGCGGATGCCGCCGTCGGCGGCGACCCTGCTCCAGTGGCGGGCCGAGGCGTGCCGGGCCGGACTCCGGCACACGACGGTGGAGCGCCCCGGCGGCTTCGCCTCGGCGTGGAGCTGGGAGGAGGCCGACGGCCTGGTCCGCACGGGCCCCGAGCGGGTCTCCGACGACCGGCGCACGTCCCTGCACGGCGCCGCGGTCGCCCTCCTCGCCCTGCTGTGCGGGCTGCCCGAACCCCGGGACCTGGTCGAGGAGAAGCCGCGGAAGGCCCCGCCCCGGATCCAGCCGGTTCCGCCGGGTGCGGATCCGGTGAAGTACCTGAACAAGTACACCCAGCTGGAGGTGATCACGAAGCCGGAGCCGACCGTCACCTCCTCGCCCCGGCGCATCGTCTGCGCGTATACCTGCCGGCACGTGGCGACGGGCACGACGGTACGGGCGACGGGCACGGCGCGCGTGAAGGGCGACGCGCGCCTGAAGGCGGCCACGGCCCTGATCGAGGAGCTGGCCCGGCTGGACGCGGAGACCGCGAAGCGGCCGGAACGGCCCGTACGGCAGGAGCGGTCCGTACAACAGGAACGGTCTGTACGGCCGGAGCAGTCCGTACGACCGGAGCAGTCCGTAGGACAGGAGCAGCCCGTACGGCCGGAGCAGTTCGTGCGGCCGGAGCGGTCCGCGACCCCGGCGCCGCCGTCTCCCGTCGTGCCCGTCGTGATCCCGAGGCCCCGGCCCGCGCGGCCGGCGGTCGTCCTGCCCGCGCCGCGCACGGAGACCCCCGCGCCGCCGGACGTGCCGGAGCCGCCGGGGGAAGGGCTGTCGGCCGGTGCCGTGGCCGGTGAGGCGCTCGCGGCCGGGTGCGCGCTCTCCCTCGTCCCCCCGACCGGCGGCGAGCCGGTGGCCGGGATGCTGCTGTACCGGGCGGACGGCGCGCCGATGCCCGGGGTGCCGCTGCCCGCGCCGCTCGCCGCGACCGTCCGCCGGCTCGTCGTGCCGGCGGCCGACGGGCCGGTGGAGGTGACCGGTTGGCGGCTGCCCCTCGCCGAGGCCGTGCCGCTCCTGCTCGGACGGTCCCGGTTCGCCGCGTGGCATCCGACGGCCGTGGAGTGGGAGCAGGCGGCGCGCCTGGGTGTACGGCTCGTGGCCGCCGGGCTCGTCCGTCCGGCGCTCGGCCCCGACGGGGTCGGCCGGTGGCGGGTCGGCCCCCTTCCGGACGCCGCCTTACAGGCCGTGGACGAGCTGGCGCACCACATGTCGCCGCACGCCCACGCCGTCACCGGCGGCGGATCCGTCCCGTCGGCGCGGGAGGAGGCGCCGACCGCGCGGGAGGCCGTCCTGGTCTTCCTGCACGCCGTGGCCGACGGCCTGGTGCGGACGCCCGCGGCGGTCATGTTCGGCCCCGGCCCGTTCACGGGCCCCGCCGGGGGCCGCGTTCCGGACGCCGTGGCCGGGGCGGTGCGGCCCTGGCTCGACGCGGTCGAGGACCGGCTGGACGACGGTCCGCCGCCCGGCCTCGTCCTGGAGATGCGGGAGCCCTCCGAACGCGAGGCCCTGGACGGGCGCCTGACGGGGCGCCTCCTGATCGACGCCGGGCCCGGACGGGAGGGGGACGAGGTCGCGGCCGGTCCGCTGTGGTCGGGGCGCGCCTTCCTCCGGGGGGTCGACCGGAACCGGTCGCGGGAGCGGGTCGAACGCCTCCTGGAGCGCATGGACCGGCTGTGCCCCGGCCTCGCGGGGCTGGCCTCGCGGCCCGAGGCGTTCACCGTGGACGCGGCGGGGATCACCCTGCTCCTGCGGGCGGAGGAGGAGTTGGCCGCCGCCGGGATGCGGCTGCGCTGGCCGGACCGCCTGCGCCGGGGGCTCTCCTCGTACGCGGTCGTCGGCACCGCGACGGACACCGGTGGCGCCGGGGTGCCCCGGTTCGACCTGCGGGCCCTGCTGGACTTCCGGTGGCAGGTCGCGCTCGGCGACGACACCCTGAGCGAGGCCGAGATGGACGCGCTCGCCGAGGCCGCCCGCCCCCTGGTCCGGGTGCGCGGCCGGTGGGTGCTGCTCGACCCCACCGTGCGCGCCCGCGCGCGGCGCCGGGAGATCGGCCGGCTGGCCGGGATCGACGCGCTCGCCGCCGCGCTCACCGGCACCGTGGGCGTCGACGGCCGGCAGGTCGCCTGCCGGGCGGCGGGGGCCCTCGCCGGTGTCGTCACCGCGCTGCGCCGGGGCGAGCACGTCTCCCCCGTCGCCGTTCCGGCCCGGCTGCGGGCCGTGCTGCGCGGCTACCAGGAGCGCGCCCTGGCCTGGCTCGCCCACACCGGCGACGCGGGGTTCGGCGCCGTCCTCGCCGACGACATGGGCCTCGGCAAGACCCTCACCGCGATCGCGTACGTCCTGCACCGCCACGAGACCGGGCACGATGGTCCGGTCCTGGTGGTGTGCCCGTCCTCCCTGGTCACCAACTGGCAGCGGGAGATCGACCGGTTCGCCCCCCACCTGGACGTGGTCCGCTACCACGGCGCCGGCCGGAGCCTGGACCCGGTCGGCGGGCGCACGGTCGTCCTCACCACCTACGGCGTGCTGCGGCGGGACGCGGAACTCGCCTCCACCGCCTGGGACCTGGTCGTCGCCGACGAGGCGCAGCACACCAAGAACCACGCGTCGGCGACCGCCGGGGCCCTGCGCGCGCTCACCTCCACGGCCCGGCTCGCCCTGACCGGGACGCCCGTGGAGAACAACCTCTCCGAGCTGTGGTCGCTGATCGACTGGGCCAACCCGGGCCTGTTCGGCACGCTGAAGGCGTTCCGGGCCCGCTACGCGACCGCCGCCGAGCGCGAGCCCGGCGGCCCCGCCGCCCAGGCCCTCGCCCGGCTGGTCGCGCCGTTCGTGCTGCGCCGCACCAAGAGCGACCCCGGCATCGCGCCGGAGCTGCCGGCCAAGGTCGAGACGCGGAGGATCGTCGAGCTCACCCCCGAGCAGGTCGCCCTGTACGAGGCCGTCGTCCGGGAGACGATGGACCAGATCGCCGGGTCCTCCGCCGCCACCCGCTCCGGTCTGGTCCTGAAGCTGATCACCGCGCTCAAGCAGATCACCAACCACCCCGCCCACTACCTCCGGGAGGCGCATCCCGGCCTGGCGCAGGTACGGCGGTTCGGCCGGCGGTCGGCCAAGCTGGAGGCGCTCGCCGAACTCACCGGGACGATCGCCCGGCGCGGCGAGGCCGCCCTCGTCTTCACGAGTTACGTCGCCATGGGCCGGCTCCTGGAGGAGCACCTCGCGCACCTGGGCCACCGTCCGCTGTTCCTGCACGGCGGTCTGGACGCCGGGCGGCGGCAGGAGGTCGTGGACGCCTTCCAGCGCGGTGGTACGCCCCTGCTCGTTCTCTCCCTCAGGGCCGGCGGCACCGGCCTGAACCTGACCCGGGCGAGCCACGTCGTCCACTTCGACCGCAGCTGGAACGCGGCGGTCGAGGACCAGGCGTCCGACCGCGCCCACCGGATCGGCCAGCGGCGGACCGTCACCGTCCACCGGCTCGTCACCCGGGGCACGATCGAGGACCGGATCGACCAGCTCCTCGCCCACAAGCGCACCCTGCAGAACACGGTCCTGGCCTCCGGCGGCACCGGGTTCGCCCGCCTCACCGACCACGAACTCGCGGAACTCGTCCGCCTGGGAGCACCCGGATGACCACGATCCCGCCCCGTCGGCGCGCCACCGACACCACCGCCGTCGCCACCACCGTCGCCTCCGTCTCCGTCTCCGCCGGACCCCCCGTCCGTACGCGTCCTCCCGTCGAGACCCCGGAGGGCGACACCGCGTCCAGCACCGCGACCGATGCCCGTACGACCCCGGCGGCGCCCCCGGCCGAGGCCGCCGGGGCGCCGGTCCTTCCCACCCAGGGCGTACGGACCGGGGCCCTGCCGCCGCTCCCGCCGCTCGACCTCCACGGCGCCGTGCCGGTCCTCGACGCGGTCACCGCCGAACCGCCCGCCCCGCTGCCGGAGCTCGCCGTCCTGCGCGCGCTCGTCCGGGACGCCGCCCGGCGCGCCACCGCGCTCCTCCAGGGCCACGTCCCCGAGGCGCACGACACCGTCGCCGACATCGTCCGCTTCACCGTCGGCGCCGGCGGCGAGCACCTGGAGACCGCGGCCGCCCACCTCGGCCTCACGCCCCTCCGGATGCGGCACCTCACCGCCGCCTACCACCACGGCGGCCCGCACGGCGCCGCCGCCTGCCTCTCCCCGCGGCCCGCCCACCCGGCCGCGCTCGCCGGGGCGGAGGCCGCGATCCGGCCGCTGCGCCCCTCCCCCGGCGCCCCGCTCGAACGCCACCGCGACCGGCTCACCGACCCGTCCGCCGGGGTGCAGCTGCGCCACGGCCCGGACGGGCGCTGGTACCCGTACGCCGACCTCCACGGCACCTGGCAGCCGGTCGCCGGACCGCACGGGGACCCCGCCCGCGCGTACCGGGCCGCGCGTCTCGCCCTGCGGCAGCGGCGCTGATCGCGGGGCGCATGTGGACCGGCCGCCGGGGTAGCCGGGGCAGTGACCGGAGGAAAGGAAAAACCACCATGAAACCGTCACGTCTCGTGTTCAAGCCGCTCTCGCTCGCCGTGAGCGCCGGGACCGGCGTGCTCGCGGGAGCCGCGTTCAAGAAGACGTGGCAGATCCTGGGGCACGACGACGACACTCCCGACGCCACCGACGAGCACCGGGGCTGGGGCGAGGTCCTGCTCGCCGCGGCGCTGCACGGCGCGATCTTCGCCCTGGTGAAGGCCGCCGTCGACCGGGGCGGGGCCACGGCGGTGCGCCGGGTGACGGGCACCTGGCCCGCCTGATTCCGTACCGCACGCACCTGATTCCGTATCGCACGGACGGACCGGAGCGCCGCCCCCTTTCCACGGGGGCGGCGCTCCGGTCCGTTCGGGTCCTCCTACGCGGTCTCCTCGGTGGCGGTGGTGATGCGGGCGCAGGCCTTCACGACCTCGTGGAGGTCGAGGCCCTCGTCGCGCAGGGCGCGCTGGCGGTCCGCCCCGCCGCCGCGGGCCAGGTGCGCGGCGATCCCCTTCCGCGCGTCGTCGAGGTCGCCGGTGTCCGCGAGGGCCTCCTCGACGTGGTCGAGGAGGGCTTCGAACGCCGTCTCGGTGGAGGTCTCGCGCAGGGTGACGGGGTGGAGGAGCGGTCCCCGGAGGCCGGACCGGGCGGCGCGCCAGGACGCGAGCCGCAGGAGTCCGGCGGAGACGGGGGCGGGGGGCTCGCCCGCGCGCCAGGCGCGGGCGGCGGTCTCCACGAGCCCCCGGGCGAGGGTCGCGACGAGGACCGTGGTGTCGGCCTCCAGACAGACGTCGGCGACCCTGATCTCCACGGTCGGGTAGTTCGCGGAGAGGCGGGCGTCGAAGTAGATCATGCCGGGGTCGCGCAGGACGCCGGTCTCCACCATGGCCTCGACCTGCTGGTGGTACACGTCCGGGCTGCCGAACAGCTCGTACGGTCCGGCGGACGGCCAGCGGTTCCAGACCCGGCTGCGGTAGCTGCTGTATCCGCTGTCCTCCCCCTGCCAGAAGGGGGAGTTCGCGCTGAGCGCGTTCAGGAGGTAGAGCCAGGGCCGGATCCGGTCGAGGACGGCGACGCCCTCCTCGTCGGAGTCGACGGCGACGTGGACGTGGCAGCCGCACGTCAGCTGTTCCTTGGTGGTGAGGGCGAACTGCTCGGCCATCCAGCGGTATCTCGCGCCCAGGTGGCGGGACGGCTCGACGGGGACGGGCGAGGTGGCGAGGGCGGCGACGACCGCGTCGGACTCCCGGGCGTAGCGCAGGGCCTCGCCCCGCCACCGTACGATCTCCTTCCGCATCTCCGCCATGTCCGTCAGCGGCTGGGTGGAGAACTCCAGCTGTTCCTGGTGCAGTTCCTTCTCGAAGACCTCCCCCGCCTCGTCGCCGCGCAGGGCCGCCGACGCCAGGACCGCCGACGACACGGCGAACGGCTCGCCCGTCCTGGCGTTGACGAGCATCAGCTCTTCCTCGACTCCTACCGTGCGCATCGACTCTCCCCTACGTCAGTGAAGGTCCCGCGCCGCCGGCCGCCGGAAGGGGCCGTGAGCGGTGCGAGACGGGAACTCTCTCCCGCGTATGCCCGCTTCCGCGTCCGTGACGCACCCGGGACCACCCCTCTCAGCAGGAGTTTTCAACTCCGCGGGTACGGGGCGGAGTCCGGGTGCTCCGTTCAGCCGTAGGTGACGGTGACCCTCTCGAAGCCGAGGGCGCGCAGGAGGCCCTGGAGCATGGCGGTGGTGTTGCGTTCCGCCCGGGTGGTGAGGTCGCTCTCCTTCGCGGCGTCGCCGATGTGCCGGGCGGCGAGGACGTTGACGGCCTGCTCGCCCGCCGGGTTGTCGGAGAAGAGGTCGCCGAGCCGGTCGAGGAGGCCGCGCTGCTTGGACACCGTGTAGGAGCGCTCGGGGTCGAGGAACGGCCGGTCCAGCCGCGCGTGCGGCAGCCGGAGGGTGGCGGTGGTGCGTTCCTCGTCGACGGTGACGGCGTTCTCGCCGAGGCCCGAGAAGTCGACGTAGGCGCTGACGCTGCCGCTGGCGACGTACAGCGTGCGGGTTCCGCGGATCGCGTCGGGCAGGAACCGGGCGTCCTTCTCCAGGTCGACCACCACCTGGTAGGCGCCTGCGGCGCCCTCGTGGCGGTTCATGTCCTGGATCGACTTCAGGACGGCGGGGCCGGTGCGGTCCTTGGTCTCGCTCCCGAACAGGTCGCCCAGGCCGGGCGGCTGGAAGAACCGGCCCAGCAGGACCAGCACCAGGATGAGGGCGAGGAGCACGGCGGCGAGGGGCCACCCGCGGGTGGCGCGTCCGGACCGCCGGGGCTCGCGCGAGGGTCTGCTCTCCGTGTCTTGTTCCATGCGCGTCTCGTGCCCGCTGCGCTTCCGCCCATGCGGAACCCGGCCCGGTTCACGGCCTGTTGGGGCGTACGGGGCGGCTGTGGCCGTTGCCGTGCCGGCCTCGGCGCGCGTGGGTTGCGGCGGCGCTTCCCGGGTAGCCGCACTCCCTCGGAGAGGCCGACGATGGGGGCGGAACATGAGGATGTGGAGACGTGACCGGAGCGCGGACGGCGCCGTGGCGACCAAGGCGGGCGGTCCCGTGCCCGCCGCGCCCGCGCCGCCTCCGGAGCCGCCCCGTGAGGCGGAGGAGCCGCGCGAGCCGCTCCGCGAGGCAGAGGCCGAGGCGGAGGAGCCGCGGGGGCCCGGCCGGGCGGTCCGGGCGCTGGTGGCGCTGGTCGCCCTCGTGGGGATGGTGGCGTTCGCGATCGTCCTGGCCAAGCTCACCCTGAACGCGTCGCCGGCGTCCGTGCCCCTCACGCACAGCAATCTGACGCCGGGCAGTTCCATCCGCGCGTACCTGGGGCAGCCGGCGTTCCTGGAGACGGTGAAGCAGCTGGGCGGCAACGTGCTGCTCGGCGTGCCGTTCGGGGTGCTCCTTCCGCTGTTCTCGCGGAAGACGCGCGGGCTGGTGCGGGTGGCCCTGCTCACGATCGTGACGATGCTGCTCGTCGAGCTGGTGCAGGGCGCCCTCATCACGGGACGCGCCTTCGACATCGACGACGTCCTGCTCAACACCACCGGCGCGCTGCTCGGCTACCTGCTCGTCGGACGCCGTCTGGGCCGCGCGGTGCACCCGCGCGTCCGGCGCCGGTGGTGGCAGCGGCGCCCGGCCCGGCGGAAGGGGTCCGAACAGGTCCTGGCCACCGAGCGCTAGGGCCTGTCCGACCCTGATCCGCCGGACAGGCCCTAGGCTCCCCGGCATGGCGGACGACTGGCGGGCGGACCGGATCGGGACCGCGCTGCGGGGCGAGAACCCGACGGTGCTGCGGCGGCTCGACGCGTCGTTCGCGGTGATCGGCGACGTGCAGTTCCTGCCGGGCTACTCGGTGCTCCTCGTGGACGATCCGGGTGTTCGGCGGCTGTCCGAACTGCCGAGGGCGAAGCGGCTGGCGTTCCTCACCGAGATGGATCAGCTCGGTGAGGCCGTCGAGCGGGCCTGTCTGCGGCTGGACCCGGCTTTCCGCCGGGTCAACCTGGAGATCCTGGGGAACACCGATCCGTTCCTGCACGCGCGCGTGTGGCCGCGGTTCGCGTGGGAGCCGGCCGGTCTGACGGGCAAGCCGGTGTGGCTGTACCCGCCCGGCCGGTGGAGCGAGGAGCGGTTCCGGCTCGGCCCCCGGCACGACGTGCTGCGGGAGGCGATCGGCGGCGAGCTGGACCGGCTGCGGGCGGCGGCCTGACGGCCGGGCGGGGTCAGGGGCCGGCGACGAGCCGGCCGAGCCGCGGGGCCAGCCAGGGCCTGCGGCCGCCGGCCCGCATCCGCCCGCTCGCGACCGCCTTCCAGATCGGCGTGCGCCGGAAGGAGACCAGGAGGAAGGTGACCGGATCCGCGACGATCCGGCAGTCGTAGGCGCGCGGCGGGGCGTCGCGGGTCACCGTCGCCGTCCCGTCGTCGACGACGACCGCGAGGCGCGGGCCCCCCTCGATCGCGAGGTCGAAGGCGACGCGCACGCCCCGCGCCTTCACCGGGTCCACCGCCGCCGCCATCATCGTCGGCATCGACTGGCCCAGGACGAGCCGGGCCTCGTCCCGGCCGATCGGCCAGGGGAGGCCGGCGCCGCGCGCGATGTCCAGGCCGTGCACGAGGGTCTCGCTGAGCATCAGGCCGGTCACCGTGGCCAGGGTGAACGGCACTTCCCCGTACCAGGGCGCGGAGACGGGGGTGTCGGGGGCGAGGCCCTCGGTGACGCGCAGGAACGTCTCGCCGCGCTCCGCGACGAAGTCGGCCGTCCCGGCGCGCTCCTCCCGGCCGAACAGGGTGATGGAGCGGGCGTTCATGGCCGTGATCCGCTCGACGAACGTCCCCCCGGCGGGCGTCTCCCCGGTGGGCGTCCCCTCGGCGGACCGCAGGACGTCCTCCCACTCCGTCGTCGCCTCGGGCGAGACGAGAGAGGTGTACGCGAGGTAGACGGCCGCCAGGTGCGTGCCGACGTCGCCGACCGACCAGACGGGGACGCCCGATCCCGCGTCCGGGTCGGGCACGGCGCGGAGCAGCCCGACCAGGCGCGGGATCGCGGCGGCCAGTGCGGCGCGGGCCCTCTCGTGCTCGGTGACGGGATCGAACGTCGTGACGGTGCCCATACCACTCCCCCAAGTCGCGGACCGAGCCGCACATTACCGCCGGGTAGCACGACTGCGACAGCCCTCGCGCCGTACGGATCCCGCGCCCGGACCGGACGCGGGGAGGACGGGACCGCGATCACCGGTCGGCCCGGGACCAGCCTTCGAGGAGTGCGGAGAGGGCCTCCCGCGCCCGGGCGCCCCTGGCACCGTCGTCCCTCAGGGCCGGGGCGAGCTCGACGTGGAGGAAGGTCGCGTCGTGGTGCCGCGCCGTCCGTCCCTGGACGTTCGTGGTCCCCTCCAGGGGGCACCGGTCGGACCAGCCCTCGCAGACCCGGAAGCGGCGGTCCTCCATGAGGGCGGCCAGCCTCACGGCCTCCGCCGGGGCCGTCCGCGCGGCGCCGGTGGAGAGGATGGCGTCGTAGGGGCGGTCGGAGGCCTTCGCGAAGCCGTGGAGCTGGACGCCGGGAACGCCGCGCTTCTGCAGTTCGGTGATGATGACGTGGAACGCGCTGTCGGTGCGGTGCGCGACGTCCGCCGCGTCCCCGGGGCCGGAGGTGCGGTGGGCGCCGGCTACGACCAGCGCGCCGCCCGGGGCGCTCTCCAGGAGGCGGGCCCCGAGGGACTCGGTGCCGCGGTCGGACACCGGGTGCGGCACCTGTACGTTCCAGCGGACCGTCGCGTCGGCGCTGACGTACAGCCGTCCCCATCGGGTTTCGACCCCCGTCCCCGGGGCCGCGACCTCGTGGTAGCGACGGCCCGACGCGGCGTCCGTGAGCGTGGTCACGCGGAAGCCGATGCGGGCGAGGTGCCCCCCGGCCCGTTCGGGGTGGCCGTCGAGGAGTTCCCCGACGCCGCGGGCGAGGTGTTTCCGCTGGTCGGCGCCGAGGGGCGCGTAGGGGTCGCGGTTCCTGGCCAGGCCCGCGTACGCGGTGATCCGGTCCTCGACGTCCACGAGCTCGCGGGTCGGCGGGCGCTCGGGCCGCGCGCCGTCGTCCCGTGGCACGGCCTGGCACCCGAGGAGGGCCGACAGTATGCCGACCAGAGCGAGAACGTGAAGAGAAAGTGATGATCTCGTGATGCCCCATGGAAAGCTGATCTTGGGACTCGTGTGAAGATCTGCCGGTGACATTCTGTGATTCTCTCCCCTTCGGTCGTGCCCTGGTGGTGACGGCGGCCCTCGCCGTGTTCACCACCGGCTGTGCGTCGGCCCCTTCGGAGTCACAGGACAAGCCGGGCGGGCGGTCGTTCACCGTCGCCGCCGCGGGAGATGTTCTCATCCACCCCGAGCTCGTCGAGCAGGCGGCCGAGGACGCGCAGCGGACCGGCAAGGGCGAGGCGGGGCTGGACCTCGGTCCGCTGATGGCCGGCGTGAAGCCGGTGATCGGCAAGGCCGACCTGGCCGTCTGCCACATGGAGAGCCCCGTGGGCGACCCCCGGGGCCCCTTCGAGGGGTACCCGGAGTTCCTGGTGCCGCCGCAGATCCTCACGGCCCTGAAGGACGTGGGCTACGACACCTGCTCGACCGCCTCGAACCACACCTACGACCACGGCCTGAAGGGCGTCCGCCGCACCCTGGACGCCATGGACCGGGTGGGACTCGGCCACTCCGGCTCGGCCCGCACCCCCGAAGAGGCGGAGAAGATCACCGTCCGCGACGTCCGGGGCGTGAAGGTGGCGCACCTGTCGTACTCGTGGGAGTCCTTCCGCAACCCCACGCCCGAGAAGCAGCGCTGGGCCTTCAACCGGCTCGACCTGGACGCGATCAAGAAGGCCGAGGCCAAGGCCCGGCAGCAGGGCGCCGAGGTGGTGATCCTCTCGGTCCACTGGGGCCCGGAGCGCCGCAACGAGCCGAGCACGTCCCAGGTGCGGCTGGCCGAGCGGATCACCGAGGAGACCGGGATCGACCTCGTGATCGGCCACCACGCGCACGTGGTGCAGCCGATCCAGAAGCTCAACGGGACCTGGGTCGCCTTCGGCCTGGGCAACCAGATGGCCCGCCACTCCTCCCCCTCGGGGCTCACCGAGGAGGGGGCGATCGGCTGGTTCGAGTTCCGGGAGACCGCCTCCGGCTGGAACGTCTCCGCCCGGTACCGCACCACGCTGGTGGACATCCCGCGCGAGACGGAACCGGAGGAGAAGCTCCCCGAGGGCGCCGTCGAGGACCACCGGCTCGTCGACGTCCGGCAGGCGCTCGACGAGCCGGGCGACCTGACGCCGGAGCGGCTCGCCCGCTACCGCCTCGCCGCGGAGCGCACGCGCGGATTCCTCTTCAACCGGGGAGCCCCGGGGGGCGACGGCCTGGCCGAGCTCTCCCTGAAGGACTGAGCCGGCACACCGACCCGTTTCGCGCAGCCGCGCGCCGGGCCCGCGTGAGGAGCGGCCCCCTTCCGGCAGGGCGTCCGCAGGAACCAGGAAAGAGCAGCAGTGACAACGAGTAATGCCGCGTACTCCGTGCGAGGGGGGCGCCGACGGAACCGTCGGCGCGCGGACATGCCGCTCCTCGGCGGCATCCGTCCGCCGATCGCGGTCCTGTGCGTACTGGTCCTCGCCCTGGCCGGCCTGACCGCCAAGGTGCTCGGCCCCGGCGAGGAGACGGCCGCGCCCAAGGCGGTGCTCTCCTCGCAGCAGTACTTCGCGGAGGACGGCGCCATCGCCCTGCGCGCCTCGATCGACGAGCGGGTCGCGGACCTGGAGCGCACCGCCGCCGCGCTGAGCGGGGGGCGCCCCGTGAAGCCCGAGCGCGTCCTGTCGGACCTGAGCCGGGCGTACCAGAAGTGGACCGGCACCACCGTCCTCGACCTGGAGAGCGGGGACGTGGTCGCCGCCCGAGGAGAAACGATTCCTCTCGGCTGGCTGGACAAGGGCGTCCTCACCGGCGGGCAGGCACTGACGCCCCGCATGGTGCGGCTGGAGACCGGTGACGTCCGTCTGATGACCATGGCGGTCCTGGACTGGCGGGACCGCCCGCAGCAGCTCCTGGTCGCGTCGAGCAGCCTCTCCGTGCCCGCCATCAACCTCGGCCCGTTCCGCAGCATGGCGGTGGTGGCCGAGGACGGCGAGGTCCTGGCCACGGCCGGCTTCGACCAGGCCGAGGCCCTCGACTCCGAGCAGGAGCGCAAGGAGCTGGCCTTCCTCCACAAGGAGATGAGCCGGCTGGCCGACGTCTCGGCGGAGCGGACCGAGGAGCATCCCGTACGCGCGAAGGAGCCCGGCTCGCGCGGCTACCCCGGTGTCAGCGGCTCCCTCGTCGG
This sequence comes from Streptomyces sp. NPDC098101, assembly GCF_044760185.1. Taxonomy (NCBI): domain Bacteria; kingdom Bacillati; phylum Actinomycetota; class Actinomycetes; order Kitasatosporales; family Streptomycetaceae; genus Streptomyces; species Streptomyces sp. NPDC098101. Next base: position 47,165 of record NZ_JBIWAS010000004.1, read on the forward strand.
CGGCTCGTACAACGGCCGCGTGTCCACCGCCGGGTACGCCTCGCTCGCCTCCGCCGACCCGGAGGACCGGAAGAGCGTGGCCGCCGGCCTCGGCCTGACGGTCGTGTCCCTGCTGCCCGTGGTCGAGCAGCAGGCCTCCGACCAGGGCCGCGAGCTGTACGGCCTGGCGGCGGCCGGCGTCCTCGTCCTGCTCGGGCTGCTCGCCGTGACCGTCCTCTGGGCGACCGTGCAGCGACCCTTGCTGCGCCTGTTCCTGGAGTCGCGGCGGCTCGCCCGCGGCGACCTGACCCGGCCCGTCACGGTGCCCCGCAGGGGCGAGGCCGCCCGCATCGGAGCCGCGCTCGAACGGCTGCGCGGGCGGCTCGGCGACGGCGACGGCGACGACACGGGCCCCGGCGACGCCCCGCGCAAGCGGATCAGGATCGGCGGGCGCGGCCCGCTCGTCCTGACGGGCGCCCTGCTGCTGCTGTGGTGCGTGCCCGTCGGCCTGCTCCTCAACCGCACGGACGGCTCGGTCAGCGTCCCCGCCACCATGGTCGACGACCAGCGGGACCGCACCGACCTGATCGCCGACCGGCTGCGCAGGGCGCTCAACGAGGCGCAGGCGGACCTCGTCTCCACCTCGCACCTGATCGGCGCCGCCGACGAGGGTTCCGCCGGCCGTCTGCTCGACGAGGCCCTGGCCAAGCACAGCCGTTACCGCGCCCTGTACGTCGTCGACGCCGACGGGCGCGTCGGTGCCCGCGCGGGCGCCGAGCCCCACGACTGGAGCCGCGGCGAGGACCTGCCGCTGGTGCGGGTCTCCGGGAAGGGCGGCAAGGTGCCGGTCATCCAGGCCGGCGCGCCGGTGAAGGAGCGGAAGGGCAGCACCCTGGTCGGCGAGATCCGGGTCGAGTTCCTCAACTCCCTGCTGGCCCGGCCGGGCCTCGGGGAGGTCCGGGTGGTGGACTCCCAGGCCCTGACCCTCGCCTCCAGCGGCGGCTTCCTGGCCTTCGAGGAGCTGCCCCGCGAGATCCTGACCGATCTCGTGCGGGCCGGCGGCATGAGGGTCGGGGCGGGTCCCGTCGAGAACGGTCTGCTGATCCGGGAGGGCAAGGGCGTCACCGTCGCCGCGGCGGCCCCGTTCTCCGGCGGCGGCGTCACGGCCGACATCGGCTGGACCGTCGTCAGCTGGCAGGACGCCGGACGCTTCCAGATCTCCGCGTACGAGCGCGAGGACCGCAGCGTCCTCGCCGGAATGCTCGGCCTGGCCGCGATCATCCTCTGCCTCGGCTGGATCCACCTGGTGGTCGTACGCCCCCTGCGGGCGCTGGCCACCAGTGCCGAGAACCTCGCGGACGGCGATCTCAAGACCGTGCTGTACCCCCGCTACCAGGACGAGGTGGGAGCCGTCGTCCGCAGCCTCGAACTCCTGCGCCAGCAGGCGCAGGCCCATCGACACCATCAGGCGCGCCGGTCCGCGGAGCCCCAGCCGGACGGAAGGTGACAAGACCGTGCTCTACCTCTACTTCGTCCTGCTGATCAGCGGGGTGTCCCTGCTGGTCGCGGGGATCGTGGAACAGCGCAGGCACTACGCCGCCCTGCACGTGATCCCCGCCCGGGTGCTGGTCAACGGCATCCGGGGCAAGTCCTCCATCACCCGGCTGTGCGCGGGGGCGCTGCGCGGCGGCGGCCTCGTCACCGTCGCCAAGACGACGGGCACGGCGGCGCGCTTCATCCATCCCGACGCCACCGAGGAGCCGGTCTACCGCAAGTTCGGCATCGCCAACGTGGTGGAGCAGATCGGCATCGTGCGCCGGGCCGCCTCGTACCGGCCCCACGCGCTCGTCATCGAGTGCATGGCCGTCATGCCGGCCCTGCAGGAGGTCAACCAGAGCAAGCTGATCCGCTCCACCATCGGCGTCCTGTGCAACGTCCGCGAGGACCACCTCGCCGAGATGGGCCCGACCCTGGACGACGTGGCCCGCTCCCTGTGCCGCTCGATGCCGGAGGGCGGGATCTGCGTGACCGCGGAGAAGGAGCGGTTCCACATCCTCCAGGAGGAGGCAGACGCCCGGGACTGCACGCTGGTCTACGCCGACCCCGAGACGGTCAGCGACGCCGAACTGCGCGGCTTCAGCTGGTTCACCTTCAAGGAGAACGTGGCCATCGCCCTGGCCGTGGCCGAGCTGCTCGGCGTCGAGCGGGAGGTCGCCCTCCAGGGCATGTACGACGCCCCGCCGGACCCCGGCGTCCTCTCCGTGGAGCGCTACGTGGCCCCCGGGGACAAGCGGCTCGCCTTCGCCAACGTCTTCGCGGCGAACGACCCCGAGTCGACCCTGATGAACGTCAACCAGCTGCTCGACCTCGGGGCGGTCAGCCGCCCGCTGAACGTCGTGATCAACTGCCGGCCCGACCGCGTCGAGCGCAACGGGCAGATGGGCGAGATCATCCCCGACCTGCGGCCGGACAACGTCTTCGTCATCGGGCACCCCTCGAAGAGCGCCATCGACGCCATTCCCGCCGAGTGGCGGGACCGGGCGGTCGACCTCGGCGGCGAGCGGCGGGCGGCCGAGGAGTTCATGCCGGCCATGCTCGACCGGATGCCCGACGGCTCCTCGCTCGTCGCCATCGGCAACATCCACGGCCAGGGCGAGGAGCTGCTCGAATACCTCGCCGAGCTTCCGGCGGACGAGAGCGGCGCCCCGACCGGCCCGGACACCCCCGCCGCCGTCGCCCCGCAGCCGATGCACCTCGATCCGTACGCCTCGTACCCCCAGGCCTACGAGGAGCGGTACCAGGTCACCCAGACCCAGGAGATCCCCCTGGTACGGATCGCGCCCGAGCCCCATCACGCGGAGCCCCACCAGGCAGAGCCGCACCACGGCCACGGGTCCGCCGGGCCGCATCCCGATCTCCGGCCCGTCCCCCCGCCGGCGGGCGTCCGTCCCGAGCCGGGGCCGGTCCGGGCCCCGCACGGGGACGGCGGCGAGCAGTCCTTCGGCTGGTTCCACCACCAGCCGGCCCGCGAGGACGAGCCGCCGCCGCGTTCCTGACCGCCGTCCCGCCTCACCCCCCGTACACGCCCGGAGCCCCCGTTGACCACCGCCGCCCTGACCCCCGAGATGGCCGCCCTGGGCATCGCCATCGGCCTGCTCTTCTCCCTGCTGTGCTACCTCACCACCAACCTCTCCCCCGGCGGGATGATCACTCCGGGGTGGCTCGCCCTCACCCTCATCGAGGACCTCCAGCGGGCGGCCATGGTCGTCGGCGTCACCGCCCTCACGTACGCGGGCACCAAGGTCATGCAGCGGCTGGTGATCCTGTACGGCAAGCGGCTGTTCGCCGCGGTGGTCCTCCTCGGGGTGCTGCTGCAGGCCACGGTGATGATCGTGCTGTCGCTGGAGTTCCCGCTGATGTACGGCAACCAGACCCTCGGCTTCATCGTGCCCGGTCTCATCGCCTACCAGCTGGTCCGCCAGCCCAAGGGCCCCACCCTCCTCGCGACGGCCTCCGTCTCGCTCATGGCCTACATCGTCGTCGCCGCCGGTCTGCTGCTCGGCGTCATGCCCGTCGCCTGACCGTCCCCGGCACCCCCAGAAACGAGGAACACCACCCATGGCAGGGAAGAAGAAGTCACGCCCGCTCCTCTCGGGCCTCGCGGTCCTCGGACTCGTCGCGGCCTCGGGCTACCTCACCCTGGAGCTGCGCGAGCGGGAGGAGGGGGGCGTCACCGAGGTGCGCAACGTCGGTGTGCTCAACGGGGCCGGGAAGCAGGCCGGCGCGGTCCGCGAGAAGACCGGGGAGCGGTGGTCCCGGCTCGAGAACCCCGCGCGCAGCGTGCTGCGCGGCGCCGACGGCCAGGTCATGGCGGTCCTGACCGACGGGGCGCGCACCGCGAAGCTCACCGGCCCGGCCCGGACCTTCGCCGAGCCGGCCTCCACGGCGTCCAAGGTCTCCACGACGGACTGGGTGCGGCTCATGCCCGAGCCCTGGGCCAAGGGCGCCGAGAAGGAGAAGTGGTTCAAGGACTGGTACGCCGAGTACGCCGGGAGCGAGGAGGACGACGTCTTCGCGTTCGCCTTCCAGTACGTGGCGGGGGCGCCGCAGCGGAAGGACGCGAAGGGCCTCGCCTTCGCGGGCGACGCCGACTTCGGGCCGCTGAACCCCTCCGGCGGCCCGAACGCCGACCTGCGCCTCGAACAGTCGGACTTCTACGACTACCTCGGCACCCCGTACCCCTTCCGGGACGGCACCGTCGGGGTGCCGGACACCGCGCGGGCCCGGTCCCTGGACTGCTCCGGCTACCTGCGGATGGTGCTGGGCTACCGCGCGCGCTACCCCCTGATGTCCTCGGACAGGTCGGGTGACGGCCTGCCGCGCACGGCCAACGGCATGGCGCGCTCCCGCCAGGGCGTGAACGTCCTGCCGCTGACCGGTGTCGCGGCGCAGAACCGCCCCACCGCCATCGACCAGCTCCAACCGGGCGACCTCGTCTTCTTCAAGCTGGACGGGCGGACCGGGCAGCGCCTCGACCACGTCGGCATGGTCCTCGGCCACGACACCGAGGGGCACCTGATCTTCGTCTCCAGTCGCGAGGAGGTCAACGGACCCACCATCGGCGACGTCGGCGGCGTCTCCCGGCTCGACGGCAACGGCTACTACGCCAAGACCCTGCGCAGCGCGAAGCGCCTCTAGGAAGTGTCCGCCGGACGGGTCCGGTCGACTGGCGGGCGGGGCGCGCGGAGGGATGATGGAGGTCCGGCCCCGCGCAGCAGGGGGCCCGTTGCGGCATGGCGGAAACGCTCGGGGTGAGCCCGCGCGGCGGGTGCCGTGCCGTGTGAGGGAGGCAGAGCACGAGGTGGACGACGAGATCCCGCCCTTCGCACCGGAGTACCGGGGGCTGCCCTTCGCCGGTGAGGCCGCGGGCGCGCTGCTCGACGCCGGGGGCCGGATCATCGGATGGACCCGCGCGGCGGAGGAGCTGCTCTCCCTGTCCGCCGACCGGGCCTGCGGGCGGCACATCGGGGACCTGCTCAAGGACCCGGGCACCCGGAGTTCCCCGCCGCCCGGCGGGAGCCCGGCGGCCTGGTCCGGCGTGGCCGAGGTGCTCACGGGCGGCGGTGAGGAGCTGAGCGTCGACTTCCAGGTCCTGCCGCTCACGGACGCCGGCGCGTGCGCCGGGGCGGCCCGGTACTTCGTCCTCGCGGCCCCCGAGGGGACGGCGGCCCGCTGGCGGCAGGACCAGGCGTTCACCACGGAGCTGTTCCTCCAGGACCGGCTCGGCCTCGCCGTCTTCGACCTGGACCTGCGCCTGGTCAGGACCAACACCCACCTCCTCCCGTACACCGGGCTCGCGCCGGACCTGCGGGGCCGGCGGCTCATGGACTTCCTGTACGCGGAGGACGCGGCGGCCATCGAGCGGCAGCTGCACGAGGTGCTGCGGACGGGGCTGCCGCTCGTGCGGGCGGAGCAGACGGTCCGCACCCTCCAGGAGCCCGGGGGCGGGGCGGTCATGGCCATCTCGGCGTTCCGGCTGCAGGCGCCCGAAGGGCAGGTGTTCGGGGTGACCGCCCTGTTCACGGACGTCACCGAGCTGCGCCGCACCAGTGAGCGGCTGTCCGTGCTGCACCGCGTGACCGCGGCCGTCGGGGGCTCCCTTTCGGTCGTCGGCACCGCCGAGGACCTGGCGGCGGCGCTGGTGCCCGCGGTGGGCGACCTCGCCGTGGTGGAGATCGCGGAGGAGGTGTTCACCGGCGAGGAGCCCACCCCCGCCCCGGACGGCAGTATGCCGCTGCGCCGGACCGCCGTGGCCGGGCACAGGACGGCGGAGGCCCCCCTCGACCACGTCGTCCTGGCCAGGCCCGACGCCCCCGCGCAGCCGGCCGACCCGCTGACCTCGATGACCGTCGCGCTGCGCGCCCGGGGCAGCGTCCTCGGGCGCATGACCGTCCACCGCGACGCCGGGAAACCGCCGTACGAGGCGGCCGACCTGCACCTGCTGCACGAGATCGCCGGCCACGCCGCGCTCGCCCTGGACAACGCCCGCCGCTACACCCGTGAGCACCGCGCGTCGGTGGGGCTCCAGCGCAGTCTGCTGCCGCCCTCGGAGGCCGAGAACGTCGCCGTGACCACCGCCGGGGTCTATCTGCCCGCCGACACCGGCACCGGCGTGGGCGGCGACTGGTTCGACGTCATCCCGCTCTCGTCCGCGCGGGTGGCCCTGGTCGCCGGTGACGTCGTCGGCCACGGGCTCTCGGCCACGGCGATGATGGGGCGGCTGCGGACCGCGGTGCGCACCCTCGCCGACCTGGACCTGGAGCCGGACGAGCTGCTGGTGCACTTGGACGACCTGGTCTCCCAGCTGGGCGTGGAGACCGACGGGAGCGACGAGTCCGACGACGCGACGGGGCCCGCCCGGCCCCGGACCGACCCGATCGGCGCGACCTGTCTGTACGCGATCTACGACCCGGTGTCCCGGCGGCTCGCCATGGCCTCCGCCGGGCATCCGCCGCCGGCCGTGGCGGCCCCGGACGGCACCGTCTCCTTCGTCCCGCTGAACCCCGGGCCTCCCCTGGGCGTGAGCGGGCTGCCCTTCGAGATCGCCGAGGTCGACGTGGAGCCGGGGAGCATCCTCGCCCTCTACACCGACGGCCTGATCGAGAGCCGGGAGCGCGACGTCGACGAGGGCATGGCCGACCTGGCCCGCCGTCTCGCGGAGCCGGGCGTCTTCGACACGCCGCTGCGGCGGCTCGGCCGCGAGATCGTCGCCGGGCGTCCCGCCCATCACCTCACCGACGACATCACCCTGCTGCTCGCCCGCACCCGCGCGGTGCCGTCGTACGACCACGTCGTCTGGCCGGTGGACGCCGATCCGGCCGCCGTGGCCGAGGTGCGCGGGGCGGCGGCGCGGCAGCTGGACGACTGGGGCCTGGCGGAGCTGGCCTTCACCACCGAGCTGGTCCTGAGCGAGCTGGTCACCAACGCGATCCGGTACGCCGGCGGTCCGGTGGAGGTGCGTCTGATCCGGGCGGGCCGTCTGGTCTGCGAGGTCTCCGACCCGAGCGCCACCCAGCCCCGGATGCGCCGCGCCCTGCTCACCGACGAGGGCGGCCGGGGCCTGTACCTGGTCGCGCAGCTCACCACCCGGTGGGGCTGTCGCTACACGCGGCACGGCAAGACGATCTGGGCGGAGCAGGAGATCCCGGAGGGGACGGACCCGGCGCGGTAGCGGGACGGTCGGTCCCGCGCCCGGTCACGGCCGGGGCCGGCGCAGTGACGGGGTGCGGCGGCGGTGCGGCGGTTCCGGGACGGCGACCTCGGTGACGCCCTCGTGGACGGCCCGTCCGGCCTCCTCCGCGTCGACGCCCGCGAAGACCAGGATGTCCTGGGCGACCAGCCGTACGGTCTCCCACACGGTGACGGTGGGGGTGAGTCCGGCGTCCGGGGCGTCCCGGACGGCGTCGAGGGCGCGGCGGGTCGCGTGCCGGCGGACCGCGCGGCTGCCGGGCGCCGCCGCGAGCGCGTCCAGGGCGCCCGACAGGGCCCGCAGGGTGGGGGCGAACTCCTGGCGGTGCCGGGTGTCCAGGGCGAGGGCGCGGCGGACGAGGGTGAAGCAGCTGTTGCCGAGCAGGTCCAGCTGGAGCGCGGTGGCCGTCTCGCGGGTGAGGGGTTCCCTGCCGCCGCGCCGGTGGAGGGTGCGGCCGGCGACGGCGACGCTGTCGGCGCGCGCCCGGCCCAGGTCGTCGAGGAGCGTGTAGACCGTGCGCACCTCGTCCCAGGTGCGCACGGTCCGTTCGTCGTCCTCGGCGTCCATCTCGCGCGCCGTGAGGGCGAGGGCGTCCGCCAGGCCGGACAGGGTGGTGGACTCGGCCTTCCGCAGCAGGGTGAGGGGGTGCACGGGGAAGAGGAGCTGGCTGAAGACGAGGGCGACGGCGCCGCCGACGAGGGCGTCCAGGACGCGGTCGATGCCGGCCTGCTGTCCGGCGGCGACGCAGATGACGGCGCCGACGGCGGCCTGGGCCATGGTGATGCGCCGGCCGTCGAGGAGGAGCGCGGCGAGGAGCGCGCACAGCACGGCGACGCCGACGGTGACGGTGCCGTGGCCGAGGAGGGTGAAGGCGAGCTGGCCGACGACGACGCCGCTGATGACGCCGACCAGGACCCGCACCGTGTTGGTGCCGCGTCCGCCCAGGGGGGTGTTGAGGGCGACGAGCGTGGCGATCGGGGCGAACAGGGGGACGTGGTGGTCGATGAGGTCGTCCGCGATCCACCAGGACAGGGCGGCGGCCACGGCCTGCTGGAGCACCGGCCACAGGTTGTCCCCGACGCGCTTCCAGACCTTGGCCATCGTCCCCTTCCCGTCCGTTTCCCGCCGCCCTCGCCCGTGGGGTGGCGGTCCGTCAGCCGAGGTCCTCGAAGAGGCGTCGGCCCGGCTGGTGCCAGTGCGTCAGGTCGGGGAGCCGGTCGGCGGCTTCCGGGCCCCAGGTGCCGGGGGCGTACGGCAGGGGCGGCTCGGCGGGGTCGAGGACGGGCCCGACGATCCGCCAGCACTCCAGGATCGTGGGGAAGAAGGCGAAGGTCTCGGGGTCGCCGACGACGGCGCCCCGGAGGATGTTCTCGTACGGCAGTTCCTGCCGCCCGAGGACCTTCGCGAAGTCGACGCCGATGGGCACGGTCACCGGGCGTTCCACGCCCTCCTCGGGCTTGCGGAGCATCAGGTCGGCCCGGATGCCGGTGTCGCCGTCGATGCGGAAGCGGATGAGGTTGGGCGGGGTCTCCGTCGCGTCGCCGCCGAAGAGTTCGAGGGGCGGGGTGCGGAGCTGGACGATCACCTCGGTGGCGGTGACGGCCAGCGCCTTGCCGCTGCGCAGGTAGAAGGGGACGCCGGCCCAGCGCCAGTTGTCGATGAACAGGCGGGTGGCGAAGTACGTCTCGGTGGTGGAGTCCGGCTTGACGCCCTCGACGTCGAGGTAGCCCTCGTACTGGCCGCGGACGGTGGCGGCGGGCTCCATGGTGCGGGCGGCGTGCAGGACCCGCCACTTCTCCAGGCCCTGGGCGCGGGCGTTGGAGGCGCTGGGCGGGTCCATCGCGAGGAAGGCGAGGACCTGGAGCAGGTGGTTCTGGACGACGTCGCGCAGACAGCCCACGGCGTCGTAGAAGGAGCCGCGGTCGGCGACGTCGAAGTCCTCGGCGAGGGTGATCTGGACGTTGTCGACGTAGGCGCGGTGCCAGATCGGGGCGAGGAGGGTGTTGGCGAAGCGGGCGACCATCAGGCTCTCCACGGCGGCGTTGCCGAGGAAGTGGTCGACGCGCAGCAGGTGGTGGTCGTCGAAGCAGGTGCTCAGCTCCTCCTGGAGCGTGCGCGCGGAGTCCAGGTCGTGGCCGAACGGCTTCTCGACCACCAGGCGGGCGTCGCGGTTGAGGCCCGCTTCGGCGAGGGCGCGGGCGACGGTGGTGAACAGGGAGGGCGGGATCGCCAGGTAGTGGGTGACGAAGCCGTGTCCGGCGACGGCCTCGCGGAGCCGTTCGAAGGTGGCCTTGTCGGTGAAGTCCCCGGTGACGATGGACAGGTTCGCCGCGAGCCGGGCGAAGACCTGCTCGTCGAGGTCGGGGACGGCGGCGGCGACCGCCTCCCGGGCGTGCCGGCGCAGCGCCTCGTCGTCCCAGTCCCCGGCGGCCACGCCGATGACGGGGACGGTGAGCCGGTCGTCCTCGGTGAGCCGGTAGAGGGCGGGGAGCAGCATCTTCTTGGCGAGGTCGCCGGTGATGCCGAAGAGGACGAGGGCGTCGGCCGTTTCGAGGTCGTCGGGGCCGAGGAGGGTGTCGCTCATCGCGAGCGTCCTTTCTGCGGGGATGCCGTCTTCCGGGGGCCGCCGGGGCGGTCCGGGTGGTCGGGCTCGTGCTTGAAGCGGGCGTCGAGGGCCTCTTCGATCTGCTCGGGGTCGCGGCCGCGGGTCTCGGGCAGGTAGCGGCCGACGAAGAGGAACGCGAAGAGGCAGATTCCCGCGAAGATCCAGAAGGTCTCGCCCTGGCCGATGAGGTTGGCCAGGGGCAGGAAGGCGAGGCTGACGACGAAGTTGGACACCCAGTTGACGGCGGTGGAGAGGCTCGATCCCTCGGCCCGGACGGACGGCGGGAAGATCTCGCCGATCAGCGTCCAGAAGACGGGGCCGAGGCCGCCCGCGAAGGCGGCGATGTAGATCACCATGAACACCAGGGTCAGTTCCGAGTTCATGCCCACGACGAACGCGAGTCCCAGCATGAAGATCGAGACCGTCATCAGGCCGAGCGAGACGAGGACCATGGGCCGTCGTCCCACCCGGTCCACCAGTTTGATCGCCACCAGGGTCATGACGAGGTTGATGAGGCCGATGAAGACCGAGTAGAGGATGGCGTTGGAGGCGTCGAGGCCGGTCTGCTGGATGATGGTCGGCGCGTAGTAGATGATCGTGTTGATGCCGGCGAACTGCTGGACGGCGGCGAGGGTGAGTCCGACGATCAGGGCGGGCCGCACGTCGGGGGCCAGCAGCCGCCGGGTCCCCTTTCCGCCCGCCGCCTCGTTGCGCCTCTGCTTCTCGCGGTCCTCGGCCATGCGCTGCCGGGCCCTTCTGATCAGCTCGTCGGCGGTCGCCCCGTCGGTCAGGGCGGCGATGCCCCGGCGGGCCACGTCCTCCCGGCCGTGGGCGATCAGCCACTGCGGCGACTCGGGCAGCAGCCACAGCGTGGCGGCGATCATGAGCAGGGCGGGGACCGCGCCGACGGCGAACATCGCCCGCCAGGCCTCGCTGCTCGCGAAGGCGAGGTTGACGAGGTACGCGACGAGGATGCCGACCGTGATCATGAGCTGGTTCATGGTGAGCAGCCGGCCGCGGATCTTCGTCGGCGAGATCTCCGAGAGGTAGACCGGCACCGTGGCGGAGGCGGCGCCGACGGAGAGGCCGAGGACGATCCGGCCCGCCATGAGCGTCAGGTAGCCGTTCGCCAGGGCGGCGATCGCGGTGCCGACGACGAACACGACGCCGATGAGGCGCAGGGCCTTGCGCCGGCCGAACCGGTCGGCGAGGCGGCCCGCCGAGGTGGCGCCGACCACGGCGCCGATGAGCAGGACGCTGACCACGCTGCCCTGCTCGAAGGAGTTGAGGTCGAAGTCCTTCTTGATGTACAGCAGCGCGCCGGAGACGACGCCGGTGTCGAAGCCGAACAGGAAGCCGCCCAGCGCGATCGCGGCCGCCCAGAGGGTGATCTTCCTGATCCCCTCCGGCGCGACCTCGGTGAGCGGACCGTGGGTCCCCGGTTCCCTGGAGAAGCCCTGAACCATGCGACGCCCTCGTCTCCTCGATGACCGGTCGTCTCGGCGACCGTCTTCTCGATGTCGATGCGGTCATCGTCACCGGGCGGTGGCGGTGACGACATCTGTGCGGGCAATCGGGTGACGCGGAAGGGCGCCTCGCGTGTCGGTGGGTGGCCGTAGGTTGGGGGCCGATCCGGCACGGCCGGCCGCACGCGCGAACAGGACGATCCGCCTCATGGGAAACCCCTCCGCCGAGCACGGCGTACCGCTGACCGACCGTGTCATCGCCTCGGTGCGTGCCGATCCGGGGCGGCCGGTGCTGGACTACGCCGCGTGGGCGGGGCCCTGGCTGGCGGGGGCGGCCGAGCCGCTGGCCGACGACGTGCTCGCGGCGGCCGTCTTCCCCAGCGGGCGCCCGCTGCCGCCCAGTCTGCGCCGGTGGCTGGCGTTCGACAGCGGTCTGCTGCGCCGGTTCGGCTGGCTCGACCGGGAGTCGCGCTTCACCCCCCGGACGCTGGGGCGGATCGGCCGCGACGAGTTCGGCGACGGCTGGGGAGCGCCGTTCGAGGCGCTGTCGGAACGTTTCGGCGAGTGCTTCCTGCTCCCGGGCGGTTCCGACTCGCGCCGGGTCCTCGCCACGGGCGAGCCGGACGCGTACGGCGAGTACCCGGTGTTCGCGCTCGACGTGGACGATCTGCCGTGCGTCGAGCTGATGTACCCGGGCCTGGACGTCTATCTGGCGGAGACGGCGGGCCTCGTGGCACGGGCGGAGGGGGGCTACTCCTCGCTCGCCGCGGATCCCGTGTACGGCCCGCGGATGCGGACCCACGCGCGGAACGCCTTCGCGGGGCGGTTCCACGAGGAGTGCCTGGACTGGCCGGACGGTTCCTAGCCGACGGCGGGGACCCGGGTGACGAGGCCGAAGGCGTTGTGGACGATCCGCACGCGCTTCTCGTTGTACTCCATGGTGACCAGCGCGCCCTCGGGGACGTGCACGATCTCCAGGTCGGGCCGGTCCCGCAGGATCACCCGCTCGGCCCAGGCCTTCGGCAGTCCGAGGGTCTCGGGCCACTCGGTCCTCGTCCCGGCGGGGTCCGTCGTGCGGGCGGCGGGCGGGACGGCCGCGTCGAGGACGGCGGGGGCCACCGTGGCGGTGGCGTCGGCGGTGCCCGGGGCCGCGGTGGCGGCGGCCGGGGCGATCAGGGCGGTGGCGGAGGCGGCCGCGAGGGCCGCGAGGAGCATCTTCTTCACGTCCGGCAGAACGACGCGACGCTCCGGCGGTCACCGCGGACGGACTTTCGATCACCTGTACGGCCCACCCGGCGGCGGCTTCGCCGGGTGGGCCGGGGGCGTCAGATGCTCGTCGACAGCGGGACCGTGATCCGCTTCAGCCAGCGGCCGGCGGCGAAGTCGCGCGCCCGGACGACGACGCGGTCGTGGAAGACCTCGACCTGGAGTCCCTGGTTGAACGTGCCGGGGACGGAGACCTCGCCGCCCTTGCCGTCGTCGGTGTACCCGGTCTGCACGGCGCCCGTGTTGACGACGGAGAAGCCGTCGAGGTTGGCGGTGCCGGGGACCACCCTGCGGACGTACCAGTCCGACAGGGCGAGGTCCCAGTGGGTGTGCCCGCAGAAGAGGAAGACGTCGCGGTGGCGGCCGAGGATCCCGAGGAGCCGGTCCGCCTGGAGGTAGTCGCGGGAGTAGAGCCGGTTGTGGCTGCCGGAGACGGTGTTCGGCAGGGGGTGGTGGGTGACGACCATGACGGGCTTGCGGCGGCGCGCCCAGTACGCGAGGCGCTGTTCGAGCCAGGTGAGCTGCGCCTCGCTCAGCCACACCTCGTCCCAGAGCTTCGGGTCGTGGTAGTGCATGTACTTCTCGGTGCCGAGGCTCAGGACGGGAACGCCGCCGAAGGAGTGCTCGGCGTGCACCGTGCCCCGGCGGGCGAACCGGTAGAAGCCGCGGAACAGGGAGTCCTCGGTGGTGCCGTTGGGCCAGGTGTCCTGCGCGAGGGTCGACGGGTCGCGCCACTTGGGGACGTAGAACTCGTGGTTGCCGATGGCCCAGGCGACCGTACGGGCGTGGGGGTGGCGCGCGAGTTCGGCGGCGACCTCCGCGTACTCGGCGTCGTACCCGCGCGGGGTGATGTCCCCGGCGACGGCGAGCCCCGAACTCCGGGGGTTGGTCCGGTTCATGTCCTCCAGGGCCGTGCCGAGGTCCCGGAGGTCGCCCTGGATGTCGCTGATGACGTTGAAGACGGCGACGGGACGCCCGGGCCCGGTGTGCCCGGGAGACGCCGCGCCCGCCGGCACCTGGGAGGCGGCGACCGCGCCCACCGCCCCCGTCGCGACGGTGAGGAGAGACCTGCGATCCACAGAGGGTTCCTTTCGCTCGCGGCGACGCCGCGCTTCGGACCGGACCCGTTATGTGTACGCGATCTTGTTGGCCCGCCGTCCGGCTGCGGGTGTCCGCGGGGTGAACGCGTCCCTACGGAAACGGAGGCACCGGCGTCCGTTCGCGCGCTCACTCGGAGACCGTCCGGCCCCCGGGCGCGGGGACGGCGAAGAAGGCCAGGGCCGCGAGGGCCGCCGTGCCCGCCGCGAGCAGCAGGGCGCCCGGCAGGGATCCGCTCGCGACCGGTCCCGCGACCGCGGCCCCCAGGGCGAAGCCGGTGATCTTCAGGCTGGCACCGGTGGTGAAGACTTGGCTCCGCAGGTGTTCCGGCGCCTCCCGGTGGCGGACGGCGAACAGCCCGGTCAGTTGGGGGCCTTCGCCGATTCCGGCGACGAGGGCGGCCGCGACGAGGACGAACGGGTGGCCGGAGGCGGCCGAGGCCGAGGCCACGGCCTGGACGAGGGCGCCGGCCCAGAGGAGCGTGTCCGGGGCGATCGCGCGCGGGAAGCGGGCGAGGACGGCATGAGCCGCCAGGGCGGAGGCCGCCGTGCAGGAGAGCAGCATCGCGCCGTGCCCGGGCCCGCCCAGGACCCGCTCGCCCAGAAGGGGGAGACAGGCCGTCGACATGCCCTGGGCGGCGCAGGAGACGACCGAGGTCAGGGTCGCCCGGGCCAGGGCGGGTCTCCCCGCGGCGAGGTCGGCGGTCAGGGAGGTCACCGGGCCGCCCGGCACGGGGGTTCCCGGGAGCGGGTCGATCCGGACGGGCAGCGTCCACGCCGCCGGCAGGGCGAGGGCGATGAGCACCGTGGAGACCACCACGGCCGTCGGGGCGCCCAGCACCTCGGCCACGCCTCCGGCGAGGACCGGGCCCGCCAGTCCGGCCGCGCTGAACGTCATGGCGTCCAGCGCGTTCGCCCGGGCCAGGCGGTCCGCTCCGACGACAGCGGGCAGTTGGGCCGTCCACCCACCCGACAGGGCCGGTCCGAGCAGCCCCGTCAGCACGGCGAGGGCGAGGGTGAGTCCGAACGGCAGTCGGCCGAGTCCCATGAGGACCGCCGTCAGACCCGCCGCGTACAGGGCGAGGGCCACCGCGAGAAGACGGCCCGGCCGTCGCGCGCGGTCGAGGAAGGACCCGAGCACCGGGCCTCCCAGCACGGCGGAGACCGTGACGCCCGCGAGCAGGAGTGAGGCGTCGGCCGCCGATCCCGTCAGGGCGAATCCCGCCAGCATCAGCGCCGGCCCCGACATCTCGTCTCCCGTGCGGGCCACCGCCGCTCCGGTGAGGTGCAGGGGGAGGGAGTAACGCTTCTTCATCGGAAGGAAGTTACGGAGGTAACTCAAAAACTCGCAAGGTGCGTTACATTCTCCCGGTGTCCTCCCCCATCGACGACCGGTCCGGCCTCCACTCCGTACAGACCACCGCACGGCGGACCGCAGCCCTGGTCAACGTGCTCGCGGACGACTCCCCCGATCCGGCCGAGGTCGCCGGGGTGCTCCGCGCGTACGGCGAGGCGGAGCCCCTCGACCTCACCGCCCACGACGTCGCCGGGATGCGCGCGGCCGCCGCGCTGCTGCGGGACGTCTTCGCCGCCGAGCACATCGACGAGGCCGCCGCGGTCCTCAATCGCCTCCTGCGGGAGCACACGGGGCCCCTGCGGCTCTCCTCCCACGGCGGCGGCTTCCCCTGGCACCCCCATCTGGACGGCGACGACGACGCGCCCTGGGACGAGTGGCTGCTCGCCTCGTCGTGCATGGCCCTGGCCGTCCTCCTCTGGGACCGCCAGCGCCTGCCGGGCGGGATCTGCGCCGCGTCCGGCTGCCGGAACGTCTTCCTCGCCCAGGGCGCCGGGCAGGAGCGCCGCTACTGCTCCCGCCGGTGCGCGACCCGCGAGCGGGTCGCGGCCCACCGGCGCTCGCGCACCGCCGGTCGAGGGGACGGGAATGCGCGCTGACCCCCTTCGGCCGCGTCGCCGCGCCGACGCGTCGGCACCGCGGTCAGACCCGTTCGCGGGTGCGGTACCAGCGGATTCCCTTCACCGCGTAGAGGAGGGCCAGGGCAGCCAGGGCGCACAGCGCGAGAGGGAAGACGTCGAAGGCGATGCCGGCAAAGGCCGTCAGGCTGAAGGCCGCGTCGAGGAGGGTGAAGCGGGCTTCGGTGCGCGGGCCCGGCTCGGGGGCGCGCAGGCGGCGTATGACGGGGATGAGGGTGATGAGGTGCAGGACCGCCAGGGCGGCGAAGATCCAGCGGAACACGACGGGTACGTCCATGCGCCGAAATGTACGCCCGGGGGTGATCGGCCGAAGTGGACGGAGGGCTAACTCGGGTCCAACTCTCGGTGGAGCGGGGCATGTTCAGGCGGGGTCGGGGCCCAGTTCGCTCCTGACGACCTCGGCCACCAGGCCGCGCAGCCAGGTGTGGGCGGGGTCGGCCTCGTAGCGGGGGTGCCAGGCGAGGGAGAGGCGGAGGGCCGGCAGGTCGAGGGGGATCGGGAAGGTGGCCAGGCCGAAGCGGCGGGCCGTGGCCGAGTGGACGCGTTCCCCGAGGATGCCGACGAAGTCGGTGTCGAGCAGGGCGAGGAGGGCCGAGGCGAAGGTCGGGTAGACGGCCACGACCCTTCGCGTCAGGCCGTGCGCGGCCAGCGCCGTGTCGATCGGTCCGGTGAACCGGCCCCGGCGCGAGTGGTTGAGGTGGTCGGCGGCGGCGAACCCGGCGAGGGTGACCCCGCCGTCCAGGAGCGGGTGTCCGGCGCGGACGACACCCACGAAGCGCTCTTCCAGGAGCGGTTCGATCCGGGTCTCGGGGCCGGTTCCGGCGATGTTGCCGATCTCCAGGTCGGCCAGGTCCTCGCGGAGGAACTGCACGTCCTGCGGCCCCTCGCCCAGGAACCGGAGGGAGACGCCCGGCGCTTCGGCCCGCATCCGGGTCAGGAGCGGCGCGCCGAGGCGGACGACCAGGGACTCGTCCGCCTGGACGGTGAAGACCCGTTCGAGGCGGGCCGGGTCGACCTCGCCGGCCGGTGCGAAGACGGCGCGGGCCCGTACGACCAGTTCGTGGACCTCGGCCCGTACCGCCAGGGCACGCGGGGTGGGGACCATGGCCCGCCCGGAGCGGACCAGGACGGGATCGCCGAGGGCGCGCCGGATGCGGCCGAGGGTCCTGCTCATCGCGGGCGACGACAGGTTGAGCCGGTCGGCGGCGCCGCCGACGCTGCCCTCCTCCAGGAGGGCGTCCAGGGCGACCAGCAGGTTCAGATCCAGGTTCAGTTGCATCGTGTGCACTTATCTCTTCGCAAAGTTGCATTTGAAGGCAAGTCCGCTGCGACCCTACCGTGGCGGTGCGGTCGGCCGGCCCACTCCTTCGGTCTCTTCGAACGAAAGATCCCTCCCATGTCCCTGGATGAAGCATGACCCTGGACGAAGTGCGTTCCACGCCGCATACCGTCGGCCGCCGGGCCGTGTACGCCGTCATGGCGGCGTGCTCCGTGCTGGTGGTGTCGCTGGTGGCGGCGGTCAACCTCGCGATCCCGAAGCTGGCGGCGAGCGCCCTCGCGCCCTCCCCCGGCCAGTTGCTGTGGATCGTCGACACCTATGTGCTGGTGTTCGGCTGTCTGCTGATCCCCGCCGGGGCGCTCGGCGACCGGTACGGCCGCAAGGGCGCGCTGCTGACCGGTCTCGCGCTGGTCGCGGCCGGTGCCCTCGTCTCGGCGGCGGCCCCCGGCACGGCCGTCCTGATCGCCGGACGGGCCGTCACCGGCGTCGGGGCGGCGCTCGTCATGCCGGCCACCCTGTCGTTGATGCTGGAGGTGACCGAACCGGCCGGGCGGCCGCAGGCGGTCGCCGTCTGGACGGCCGCGACCGGCATCGCCGGTGTCGTCGGGAACGTCGGCGGGGGCCTGGCCCTCCAGTACCTGCCGTGGCAGGGCCTGTTCCTGACGGTCGCGCCGCTCGCCGCGGTCCTCGGCCTGCTGGCCGCCCGCTTCGCACCGCGCGGCGAGCGACGGCCCGCGGCACCGGACCCGGTCGGCTCGGCCCTGCTCGTCGCGGGCGTCGGAGCCCTGCTGTACGGGATCGTCGAAGGGCCCTCGTCGGGCTGGACGTCCGTGCGGGTGATCGGCGGGCTGCTGCTCTCGGCCGCCCTGCTCGCGCTGTTCACGGCGCGCTCGCTGCGCGCGGAGCGTCCGCTGCTCGATCCGCGCGTCTTCCGCGTCCGCAGGCTGCGGGCCGGTTCGCTCGGCGTCGGGGTCGCGTTCTTCGGCCTGTTCTCCCTCTTCTACGTCAACGCCCAGTACCTCCAATACGCCAAGGGGTACTCGCCGCTGGTCGCGGGCTGCGCGATCCTCCCCCTCGCGGTCGGCATGATGGCCGCCTCACGGCACAGCATCCGGCTGGCCGCCCGCTTCGGGGACGGCGTCGTCGCCGCCGGGCTCGCCGGGATCGTCATCGGGCTCGTCCTGATGTCCTTCGCCACCGCCTCCACCCCGTACGTCCTCTACGCGCTCTGCCTCGTGGTCCTCTCCCTGGGCATGGGCCTGTGCGTGCCCGTCCTGTCGGCCGCCGTCATGGCCTCGCTGCCGCAGGACCGGGCGGGTCTCGGTTCGGGCCTGAACGGCGCGACCCGCGAGATCGGCAGCGCGCTGGGCGTCGCCGTCATGGGGACGTCCCTGTCCTCCCACGGCTCGGAGGTCTTCTCCACCGCGATGTCCTTCGGCTTCCGCGTCGTCGCGGCCCTCGTCCTGGCCGGATCCCTCGTCGCCCTCGCGTGGTGGCGCGGCGGCGACGGGGCGCCGAAGGCCCGGGTGGGGTGACCCCGGGGGCGGCGGCGAGATGTTTGGGGCGCCGGTCGGCGGTCAGGCGTCCTCGACGAACCCGTCCGACTCATCCAGTGGGGAGCACATGGAGAGCGTTCTTCGCCTGGCGGCCTCCGTCGGCGGCTCGGCCCTCGTGGCGTTCGTCGTGGTCCGCGCGGCGGACCTGCTGGCGCGTCACGCGGACGCGCGGCACCACGAGACACCGCTGTGGGGGCTGCTGCGCCGCTGCCGTACGCCACTGTTCGTCGTCCTGCTGACCGCCCTGCTCCGCTGGACCTATCCGGCGTCGACCTTCACGGTGCTGGAGGAGCACGCCCGGCTGATCGACCACGTCCTGCTGTTGTGCCTGATAGGCGGCGGCGCCTGGCTGACGGTCCGGGCGGCCTCGGCCGTCGTCGAGTCCTCGTACGCGCGCTATGCCGGGCGTGCGCGGGACGCGGCGCGGCTGCGCCGGGTCCGTACCCAGGTCACGCTGATCATGCGGGTGGTGTCGGTCGCCGTCGGGGTCCTCGCGGGCGCCGCCGCCCTCGTCACCTTCCCCTCGTTCCGCACCCTCGGCACGTCCCTGCTCGCCTCGGCCGGAATCATCGGCATCGTGGCGGGCGTGGCCGCGCAGTCGACGCTCGGCAACCTCTTCGCCGGCTTCCAGATCGCCTTCGGCGACATGGTCCGCATCGGGGACACGGTCGTCGTCGACGGCGAGTGGGGGACGGTGGAGGAGGTGACGCTGACCTTCCTCACCGTCAGGACCTGGGACGAGCGCCGGGTCACCCTGCCCGTCTCGTACTTCACCTCCCGGCCGTTCGAGAACTGGTCGCGGGGCGGCGCCCAGATGACGGGGTCGGTCTTCGTCCACTGCGACCACTCGACGCCCGTCGCGCTGATGCGGGCGCACCTGCGCGCGTTCCTGGCCGGCTGCTCCAGCTGGGACGGGCGGGGCTGGGACCTCGCCGTCACCGACACGTCGCCGACCTCGATCACGGTCCGCGCGATCGTGACCGCCAAGGACGCCGACGACCTGTGGACGACCCGCTGCGCCGTACGGGAGGAGCTCGTGCGGTGGCTGGCCCGGGAGCACCCCGGCGCCCTGCCCCGGGTCGTCACCGCCCCCGCGCCCGGCGAGGCGGACGAGGCGGCCTGATCGGGCGGGCGTCCGGGCGGGGTTCAGACGGTGGCGTGGAGGCGGGCCGAGTCGAGGTGGTGGACCGCGGTCCGTTCCGCGTGCGGGGCGAGCAGGGCCCGCAGCTCGTCCGCCGCGCCGTCGAGGAGGCCGCCGTCGCGGTCGGCGCGGAGGGTCTCCAGGGCGAAGACGACCCGGACGGAGTCCTCGGTGACGCGGGTGCGGTGGGCGTCGCGGTGGTTCCAGTGGCGGGTGAGGATCCCGGCGGCGTCCGCGTAGACGATCTCGCCGGGCTTCGGGGTCTCGACGGCGTCGGGTTCGCCGAGCGGGGTGAAGGTCTCGGTGCCGTGGGCGGGGCGGATGTCGACGTCGCCGGTGACGCGGTCGAGGTCGAAGGCGCCGGCGGGCAGGCCGTGGCGGACGGAGACGGCGTTGTAGGAGTCGACGGCCGGGTTGACGCGCGGCAGGGTCCCCTTCTTGGCGAGGCGGCGGCCGAGCGCGTCGACGCTGGGGCGGACGCGGCGGGGGTTGGTGCCGAAGGAGCGGTACGCGGCGTGCCAGGCCTCGACGCGGGGGTCGGTCTCGTCGGCGGGGCTCCAGGTGCCGTCGGCGAGCCGCCGTTCGAGCTCCTCCACGGCGGCGGCGGTGCGGGGCCAGGGCTCGCGGCCGCGCAGGCCGGTGGCGGTGACCAGGGCGACGCGGGCGCCGGGGAAGGCGTCGGCGACGGCGGGGGCGAGGCGGAAGGTGACCATGGGGGCTCCGTTTCCTGCGGGGTCCGCGTGGGTGCGTACGGGGTTTCGTGCGGGGTTTCGTGCGGGGTCGATGCGACCCCGGGCCCTCAGGCGCCAGGGCTCGGTGCGGCCCGGGACCCTCAGGCGCCTGGGCTCGGTGCGGCCGGTTCCTCAGGCCAGGGCGAGGAGGCTGACGGCGGCGGCCGCCGTGCCGAGGCCGACGAGTTGGCCCCGGTGGACGCGTTCGGCGAGGACGCCTCGGGCGAGCAGCACCGTGCCGGCCGGGTAGAGGGCGGTGACCACGGCCACGACGGCGAGGTCCCCGCCGCGCACGGCGAGCAGGAACAGCAGGTTCGCCACCGAGTCGAGCACCCCGGCGGCGGCCGACACCGCGTACGCGGGCTTCTCGGGGCCCAGCCTGCGGTACGTCAGCCCCGCGGCGGCCAGGGTGACGGCCGAGGAGACCGCCCGGCCCACGATCAGCGGGGCCACCCCGCTGTCGGAGGGCGCCTGGTGGAGGAAGACCAGCTGCAGGGCGATGGCGGCGCCCGCGCCGAGGGCGAGGAGCAGGGCCGTACGGGAGGGGCGGGCGGATCCGGCGCCGTGCCCGGCGCTGACGAGCACCACGGCCACCAGGGCGAGCGGCAGGCCGAGGAGGCCGGCGGCCCCCAGGTGCTCGCCCTGGAGGAGGCCCACGCCGACCGGGAGGACGGCGGAGACCAAGGCGGTCACGGGCGACAGGACGTTCATCGGGCCGAGGGCCAGGGTCCGGTAGAGCAGCACGAAGGCGGCGGCCGAGGCGACGCCGGAGGCGGCTCCCCAGCCGAGGGCCCCGGCGTCGAACGAGGCGCCGAGGAACGGCCACAGCAGCAGCTCGACCGCGAGGGAGGCGGGGGCGGCGACCATCACGGTGCGCAGGACGTGGGCCTTGCGGGCTCCCAGGCCGCCGAGGAAGTCGGCGCAGCCGTAGGCGAGGGAGCTGCCCAGGGCCAGCAGCAGAGCGATCACGGAACATTCCTCACTGTTTCACTGGAACGACCGCACCGTACAACGAACCGACCGCCATGTGTCAACCGATCGACCGGGCGGTACATTCCAGTGATCCGCTCGCGGGAATCGGCCCGCGGGAAGCGAGAAGGGGGATCGAAGTGGCCGAGACAGAGGCGGCCCTGCGGACGCTCGCGCAGAACGTCAGGGCGGCGCGCGTCCGCGCGGGCCTGTCCCTCGACGAGCTCGGCCGGCGCGCCAAGGTCAGCAAGGGCGCCCTGGTGGGCCTGGAGAAGGCCCAGGGCAACCCCAACTTCGCCACCCTGGTCCGGCTGGCCGACACCCTCGGGGTCTCGGTGTCCGCCCTGCTGGAGGGCCCGGCGGAGGACCGCGTCCGCGTGGTGGACTCCGCCGGCGTCACGCCGCTGTGGACGGGTGCGGAGGGCGGCGAGGCCCGGCTCGTGCTGACGACCCCGGGCCCGGCGCCGGTCGAGGTCTGGCGCTGGAGGCTGGAACCGGGCGAGGAGTACTCCAGCCACCCCCACCAGGCCGGGGTCGTCGAGACCGTCAGCGTCACCTCGGGCCGGATGGTCCTGGTCGTCGACGGCGTCGAGCACCCGGTCGGGGCCGGCCGGACCGCCGTCTTCGACGGCGACACCGCCCACGCCTACCGGGGCGCCGGCACCGGGACCTGCCACCTGATCATGACCGTCCACCTGCCGCCGGGCCCGGTCTCCGCGTCCTGACCGGCGCCGAAGATGGGTGGTGACACCCATGACGGGAGGGGGCCGGTGGGCGAGGCTGTCCCGGTGCTCGTCCTCGTCGCCCTCGCGGGCATCGCCGTGTTCGGCTCGCTCGTCCTGTGCACCGTGACCGTCGCGCGGATGCGGGAGCTTCCGGCGTGGCGGCGCTTCCTGCCGCTGGCCCTCTTCCTGCTCGCCCTGGCCGCGAGCCTCCTGCGCTCCGTCGACGTCCGCGAGGTCGCGGACGCGGTCGCCTTCCCCCTCAACCTGGCGGCCGTCCTCCTGTCGGTGCGCGAGATCCGCGCCCGGCGGCTCAGGAACGCGGCCGGGGCCTCCTAGGCTCTCTTGTCCCCCAGGAGGCCCCGGCCCGGGGTCACGCGCCCCAGCGGAGCGCGATCGTGTCGCCCACGTTGATCACCTTGTCGCGGGTGGCGCCCGCGAACGCGGAGCCGTCGACGCTCACCTTCCACGTCTGGGAGCCGCTGTTCGCCTTGCCGTTGACGGCCGTGATCGTGCCGGTGCCGGAGGCGGGGGTGACGCTCGTGACGCAGCCGGCGGGGGCGGCGGCGGTCGTCGCGGCGCCCAGGACGTCGCCGAGGGTGGTGGTCGTTCCGGTGGGCGTGAAGGAGACCGAGCAGACCTTCAGGTTCCCCGCGCCGTCGTCGACGGTCAGGGCCAGCTTGGTGGCCGTACCGGCGGTGAAGGAGGACTGGGCGACCCACTTCGGGGCGCCGGGGGTGACCGGGGTGGGCGGGGCGGTGGTGAAGCCCCCGCCGACGACGCCCCGCAGGGCGTCGATCGAGGAGTAGGCGGAGGGGGTGGTGTCGGCCGGCTTGTACTTGAACCCGCCGCCCGGGTTGTACTGGTTGGCGAGGAGGAAGTCGATCGGCGTCTTGCCCGGGACCGTGGTGAAGTCGGCGGACTGCGGGTTGATGCCGCAGGCGTTGAGGCCGGAGACCGCCCAGCCGTTGGAGCTGGTGTTCACCCCGTACAGGGAGTTGAAGGCGCCGCTGGAGGAGACGAGCTTGCCCTTGAGGAAGTTCTTCGCCTGGACGACGTCGGTGTCGGTGTTCGGGACGCCGGAGGTGCACAGGGCGGCCATGGCGGCGCCCGTCATGTCGATGTCGCTCGCGGTGTTGAGCGCCGTGGGGTCGCCCTCGACCTTCTGGTACGTCCAGCCGCCGTCGTTGTGCTGGTTGGCGCGGACGCGGGCGACCAGGGCGTCGGTGAGCGCCTGCGGCACCCGGGCGCCGCCCGCCTGGGTTCTGGCGCCGCCGAGGGCGAGGGCGGCGAAGACGGTGCCGTTGAAGTTGGCGGAGGGGCCGAAGTAGCCCGGCTCGGCGGTCTGCCAGTAGCCGTAGACGTGCGCGATCAGGTTGCGGGAGGCGGAGACGCGGGCCGGGTCGATGCCGGCGGCGTACGCGTTGAGGATGCCGCGCTCGTAGTCGGTGACGACCGGGGAGGCGGAGGGCCAGCCGGACGTGGAGAGCAGGTTGCGGTAGACGGTGCGCGCGTTCTTCGTCGTGTCGCCGCCGGGTGCCACGTCGACGACGGCCGTACCCGCGGCGGCGAAGGCGCTGAACGCCCACTCGTTGGAGAGCCCCGATCCGGCGTAGGAACCGTCCGCCGCCTGGAGGGACTTGAGGTAGGCGACGCCGTTGGTCTTGGAGGTGGCGATCTGGGCGGGGGTGGAGGTGGCGAAGGCCGGCAGCGCGGTGAGGACGAGGGCGCCGAGCGCCGCCGTCGTGGTGAGCGCGAGGCGACGGGGGGTGCGGGGACGGGACATGGCCTGCTCCTGGAATCGGCGGACGCCGACCGCACCGGGCTTCGGACGGAGTGCCGGGGCACACGGAGCCGGGGGGCCGCCGTCCGAGTCGCGTGGTACGGCTTCCTGTTGCTGCTGCGCCGTATGGGCATTCGGGCTCGGACACGGCCCCCGCCGTTCCACACCGCTGCGCGTCAGCCCCGGATTCGCACCGGGTTCCCCCATCTGGCGGGACCGGACGCTACCCGAGCGGTCACCGGTCCGCCAGCCGCGTGAACAGGGCGGAACGGGCGCCGCGCGGCTGAGACGCGGCTCACCTTGACGCGCTCTCCGGATGCGTGTTCCATGACCCGCTGATAAGCACTCACCTCTGGGGGAAGCCGGTCGAATTCCGGCGCTGACCCGCAACCGTAGGCCCGGCACCGTCCCGGGCGAGCCGGATTGCCCGGAGCGATGTGAACGAGCGCAGAACGCCGTCGCGGACTACGGCGTGGTCGTCACCGTCTCTCCGGACGTTTCCGGGGAGCCGCGCCACCACGCATCCGGCCGCCCGGCAGAGACGAGGGGCCGTGGGGACCGAGCGGTGGGGCAGTCGGCGGACGGGCGGAAGACGGCGGCCGACCGCCCTGGTGGCGGCGGGGCTGCTCGCCACCGGCGGGGCGGTGACCTTCCTCACTCCGGCCGTGCCCGCGAGCGCGGACCCCCTCGAGAAGTGCACGGCGACCACCGGCGCGATCGTGGCCGTCGACTTCGGCCCGTTCGGCGGGAAGCTCGAACGGGGCTGCGACGCCACGCCCACCACCGGCTACGAGCTCCTCCGCGACGCCGGGTTCACGACCGCCGGAACCGTCAAGGACGGCCCGGCGTTCATCTGCCGGATCGGCAAGCCCTCCTTCAACTCCGGTACGCAGTACCCGACCCCCGCCGCCGAGCCGTGCAAGGTCACCCCGCCGGCGAGCGCCTACTGGTCGTACTGGATCGCCTCCCCCGGCCAGAAGAACTGGACCTACAGCCCGCTCGGCGCCATGGCCCGCAAGCCGAAGCACGGCGACGTCGACGCGTGGGTGTTCGGCGCGACCAGCATCGACGGCACCAAGGGCCGGCCGAAGTTCACCCCCGCCGACGTGCGCGCGGGCACGGTCACCCCGCCCGAGCCGACGGACCCGTCGGTCCCCCAGGTCCCGCCGGGCTCGGTCTCCCTGGAGAACGCCACCCGCTGGCTGGCCGGCCGGCTCACCGACGGCGAGCGCGTCGTCGACGAGCCGAGCGAGTACCGCAACCACCAGGCCACGGCGGAGATCGCCCTCGCCCTGACCGCCGTCGACGCCGAGAGCCCGGTCGCCCGCAAGGCGGCCGCGTACCTCGCCCGGCCCGAGGTCACCGACGCGTACCTCCACCCCGAGGGCGACAAGTCCGCGCCCGACACGACGGCCGCGGCCCGGCTCGCGCTGGTCGCGGAGGCGACCGGCGGCGACCCGCGCGCCTTCGGCGGCCGCGACCTCCTCGACGACCTCCTGAAGAACGTCTGCGAGACCGGCTCGGACGCGCCGGCGCCGGTGCCCGGCTGCGCCCACAAGGGCGACTTCCGCACCGGCAACGACCAGGCCGAGGGGCAGGCCCTCGCCCTCGTCGCCCTGCTGAGCGGCGGGGTCACGCCCCCGGCGGGCCCGGTGACCCGGCTGACCGAGCTCCAGTGCGAGGACGGCGGCTTCAGCAGCATGTTGATCCCGCCGCTCGGGGCCTGCGACAGCGAGGCCGGCGCCACCGGTCTGGCCGTGCTCGCGCTCCAGCGGGCCGGCGGCCACGACACCGTCGTGAAGGACGCGCGCGCCTACCTGCGGAAGGCCCAGCTGCCGACCGGGGCGCTGCCCGCCGTCTGGTACAACACCACGGGCAGCCCGTACGCCACGGGCTTCGCCGCGCAGGCCATGCGGGCCCTCGGCGACACCGCCCGGGCCGACGCCGCCGTGTCCTGGCTGTCCCGGCAGCAGCTCGGCGACGGCGGCTTCCCCTTCGAGGAGGGCGGCGACGCCCTGCTCTACGCCACCACCCCGGCCGTGATCGCGGGCGCCAAGAGCGACCTGGTGACGCTGACCGGCGGGAACCCCGAGCCGACGCCCACGGAGCCCACCGAGCCCACGCCGACCGAGCCCACCCCGACCCGTCCGACGCCGACCGGGCCGAACAAGCCGTCCGGCCCCTCCCCCGACCTGGCGAAGGGCACGGCCTACCTCACGGACCCGTCCCGGCTCCTCCAGGGCCGGTACTACGAGAACACCCCGGGCACCGGCATGGCCGACTTCGGCCTGACCATCGACGGCGCCTACGCGCTCGCCGCCACCGGCACCGACGACAACGCCCTGCGCGCCGTCGTGGACTTCCTCGACGGGAAGGGCCGGGACGGCACCGGCCGCGGCCTGCACGACTGGACCGGCATCGGCACGGAGTACGCGGGCGGCGGCTCGATCGGCAAGGCGGCGGTGCTCGCCGAGGCCGTGGGCCGCGACCCCCGGAACTTCGGCGGCCGGGACCTGATCGCGGCGCTCGCCGACGCGGTCTGCGCCGCCAAGACCCCCGCGCCGGACCGCTCCTGCGCGGCCAGGGGCAACTACGCCTACGCCACCTCCGTCTTCTCCCAGTCCCTCGGCGTCATCGCCCAGATTCGGGCCGGCGAGTCGGCGGCCGCCGCCGACCCCGCCGCCTATCTGCGGGGCCTCCAGGAGCCGTCCGGCGCCTGGCCGAGCCTGATCGGCGAGCCGAGCGGGGTCGAGGTGGACTCCACGGCGATGGCCGCCATGGCCCTCGACCTGCTCCCGGACGCGGACTCGCAGGCGGCCGTGGACAAGGCGCTGGTCTGGCTCGCCTCCCAGCAGAAGACCGACGGCGGCTTCCCCGGCGCCTCCGGGAACTCGGTCAACTCCGCCGCGCTCGCGATCCAGGGCCTCACCCTCGACGCCCCGTCGTACGAGAAGCACCTCGCGAAGGCCCGCGCGTTCCTCGCCTCCCAGCAGAACGCCGACGGCGGTTTCAACGTGGCGAAGGGCGGCCAGCCCGGCTCCGACGTCCGCGCCTCCACGCAGGCCCTCGGCGGCACCACCGGCATCTCCTTCGGCACCCTCAGCCGCAGCCTGGACGGCACCACCGCGCCGCCCGCGCCCAGCGGCAGCCCGACCACGCCCGTGATCGTCACCCCGGGCGAAACCGGCGGCAACGGCGGAACCGGCGGGACCGGTGGCGGTAACGGCACCGGCGGCAGCCTCGCCGCGACCGGCACGCGGGCCACGGCGCTCGCCGCCGCCGCGCTCCTCCTCGTCCTCGCCGGATACGGCACCACCCGCGCCGCCCGCCGGCGCCGCACCGCCCCCGGGGAGCAGGCATGAGGGCCCGGTCCTTCCGCGCGCTCCTCGGGCGGGCGGCCGGGGCGCTGGGCCTGACGGTGGCGGCACTGGCCGCCACCGCGGCCCCCGCCGCGGCGGCCCCGCAGCCCATGGGGCAGTGCACGACCAGCTCCGGCGTGGTCCTCGCGGTGGACTTCAGCCGCTGGGGCGGCCCGATCTACCGCTCCTGCGGGACCACCCCCACCACCGGGTACGAGCTGCTCAACCAGGGCGGCTGGCGCACCACGGGCACCGGGCACGACGGCCCCGCCTTCATCTGCCGCATCGGCTACAGCGGCCACCAGGGCGGCAGGCAGTACCCGACGCCCCAGCAGGACGACTGCGTCCTCACCCCGCCGGCCTCCGCCTACTGGTCGTACTGGCACGCGGACCCGGGGCAGAACACCTGGACGTACAGCCAGCTCGGCGCGATGCTCTACAAGCCGAAGCCGGGCAGCGTCGACCTGTGGATCTTCGGCGGGACGAACATCGAGGGCACCGAGGGACGGCCCACCGTCACCCCGGACCAGCTGCGCGCCCGCAACACCCGGCCGACGGGCGGGAGCGCGCCCGCCCCCCGGGACACCCGGACCGCAGCGCCGCTGCCGCCGGGCACCGACACCGGACCCGCGCCCGAGCGGCCGGTACCGTCGGACCCGCCCCGCACCACCGCGCCCGCCCCCACCACCCCGCCGCCGCCGCCCACCAGCAGCGCCCCGGTGCCGAAGCCCACGCCCACGACGGCGTCCACGACCCCGAGCGGTCCGCCCACCACCGCCCCGGCGCCGAGCACCTCCGCGCCCGCGGCGAGCGCGGCCGCCTCCGGGCCCCGGGTCGTCGACGCGGCTCCCAGCGCCGACGCAAAGCACGACGCGGGCTCCTTCCTGCCCGCCGTCGCGACCGGCGCGCTGGTCCTGCTGATCGGCGGCGCCGCCTGGTACGCGGCCAAGCGCCGCCCCACGGAGTAGCCGCGTGCCCCGCACCGCGCCCCCGGTGGACACCACCGGGCCGCCCCGACCGGACACCGCTCCGGACGCGGGCGGCCGGCGGCTGCCCCGCACGCTCCACCCGGTGGCCTGGTGGATCTGGGCGCTCGCCCTGGCCACCGCCGTCAGCCGCACCAACAACCCGCTGCTGCTCTTCCTGGTCCTCGCGGTCCTCGGATACGTCATCACCGTGCGCCGCACCGAGGCCCCCTGGGCGCGCGGCTTCAAGTACTACCTCTACCTGGCCCTGACCGTGGTGGCGATCCGGGTGGTGTTCCGGGCGGTGTTCGCGACCGGCATCACCCCGCACGACCACTTCCTCTTCTCCCTGCCGCACCTCCCCACACCCGACTGGTACGCGGGCATCCAGATCGGCGGCCCGGTGTCGCTGGAGGCGCTGCTCTCGGCCGCCACCGACGGACTGCGGCTCGCGTGCATGTTGTGCTGCATCGGCGCCGCCAACACCCTGGCCAACCCGAAGCGCGCGCTGCGGGTGCTGCCCGGCGCCCTGTACGAACTGGGCGTCGCCGTCACGGTGTCGATCAGCGTCGCGCCCCAACTGGTGCAGAGCGTCCAGCGCGTGCACCGGGCGCGCCGGCTGCGGGCCGGGCGCGCGAAGGGGTTCCGCGCCTTGCGCTCCCTCGTCGTGCCCGTCCTCGAAGACGCCCTGGAGCGTTCGCTGCGGCTGGCCTCCGCCATGGACTCGCGCGGCTACGGCCGGGCCGGGACCGCCACCCGGGGTTCGCGCCGCGCCACCGGGGCCCTGATGCTGCTCGGCATGTGCGGTCTGTGCGCGGGGGCGTACGGGCTCCTGGACGCGACGGCGCCGACCCTGCTCGGCCTGCCCGCGATGGGCGTCGGGATCCTGCTCTGCTTCGGGGGGCTGCGGCTCGGCGGGCGGCGGGTGACCCGTACCACCTACCGGCCCGACCCGTGGCGGCTCCCGGAGTGGGCGGTGGCCGGCTGCGGGGTCCTCTCGGCCGTGCTCCTCTTCAGCAACGCGGGCTTCGACGCGGCCGAGCTGAACCCGTCCATCTATCCGCTGAGCTGGCCCACCCTGCCCCTGGTGCCGGCCGCCGCGATCCTCCTGGCGGGGACCGCGGGATTCCTGTCCCCGCCCCCGAGCCCGCCCGTCCGGCCGGGCGTCCCGGCACAGCGCACCAAGGAAACCGAGTGATCACCTTCGACCAGGTCACCGTCCGGTACGAGGACACGGACGCGCCCGTCCTGCGGGACGTGGACCTCACCGTGGAGGAGGGCGAGCTCTGCCTCGTCGTCGGCCACACCGGGGTCGGCAAGTCGACCCTCCTCGGCGCGGTCAACGGTCTCGTCCCGCACTTCACCGGCGGCACCCTGTACGGGCGGGTGACGGTCGACGGCCGGGACACCGCCGACCATCCGCCGCGCGAGCTCGCCGATGTGGTCGGCGTCGTCGGGCAGGACCCCCTCGACGGCTTCGTCACCGACACCGTCGAGGAGGAACTCGCCTACACCATGGAGCAGTTGGCGGTTCCTCCGGCGACCATGCGCAAGCGGGTGGAGGAGACCCTCGATCTGCTCGGTCTGGCCGACCTGCGCCACCGCGCCCTGCACGAGCTGTCCGGCGGGCAGCAGCAGCGCGTCGCCATCGGCTCCGTCCTGACCGCCCACCCCCGGGTCCTCGTCCTCGACGAGCCCACCTCCGCGCTCGACCCGACCGCCGCCGAGGAGGTGCTCGCCGCCGTCACCCGGCTCGTCCACGACCTCGGCGTCACCGTGCTGCTCGCCGAACACCGCCTGGAGCGGGTGGTGCAGTACGCCGACCGGGTCCTGCACCTGCCCGGTGACGGGCGGGTGGTGTCCGGGCCGCCCGCCGAGGTCTTCCGCACCACGTCCATCGCCCCGCCCGTCGTCGAGCTCGGCCGCGCCGCCGGATGGTCCCCGCTCCCGCTGACCATCCGCGACGCCCGCCGCGCCGCCGCCCCGCTGCGCGCCCGCCTCGCGGGGACGGTGCCGGGACCGGCCCGCCCGCCGCTGCCGGAGGAGCGCCCGGAGCTGCTGACCGCGCGGGGGGTGACGGTCTCCTACCGGGGCGTCCCGGCGGTCCGGGAGGTGGACCTGAGGCTGTACGGCGGGGAGGTGACCGCCCTGATGGGCCGCAACGGCTCCGGGAAGTCCTCGCTGCTCTGGGCCCTCCAGGGCTCGGGGCCGCGCGCGGCGGGCTCGGTGCGGATACCGGGGGCGGAGCCCGGCGCGTCCGCCGATCCGCGCAAGCTGCCGGCCGGCGAGGCCCGGCGGCTGGTGGGCCTCGTGCCGCAGACCCCGACCGACCTGCTCTATCTGGAGACCGTGAAGCAGGAGCTGGACCAGGCGGACGTCGAGTCGGGGACGTCGGCGGGCGGGACCCCGGCCCGGGAGATCCTGGACCGGCTCGCCCCCGGCATCGAGGACACCACCCATCCGAGGGACCTGTCCGAGGGACAGAAGCTCGCGCTCGTCCTGGCCGTCCAGCTGGCCGCCGCGCCGAGGGTCCTGCTCCTCGACGAGCCGACCCGGGGCCTGGACTACCGGGCCAAGGAGGAGCTGATCCGGATCGTCGACGACCTGGCCGCCGAGGGGCGGGCGGTGGTGGTCTCCACGCACGACGTGGAGTTCGTCGCCCGCGCCGCCGACCGGGTCGTGGTCATGGCCGAGGGGGACGTGGTGGCCGACGGCCCCACCACCGAGGTGATCGTGGCCTCGCCCGTCTTCGCCCCGCAGACCGCGAAGATCCTGGGCCCGCTGCCCTATCTGACGGTCGCGCAGGCGACCGCCGTCCTCGAAGGGGCCTCCCGGCCGGAGCACGACGCGTGAGCGGGCAGGTCACGGCCATCCGGATCGGGCCGCGCGCCGGGATCGTCATCGCGATGGCCGCCTTCCTCGGGCTCGTCGCGTTCTTCTGGCCGTTCCTCGTCGCGCCGGGGAAGTTCGGGTCGCACTACGCCCCGCCGCTGATCTTCGGCGTGCTCCTGGTGATCGTGCTCTGCGTGGTGATCTCCGAGATCGCCGAGGGCGGCATCAACTCCAAGGCGCTCGCCATGCTGGGGGTGCTGTCCGCCGTCAACGCGGCCATCCGGCCGCTCGGCGCCGGCACGGCCGGCATCGAGACGGTCTTCTTCCTCCTCGTGCTCGCGGGGCGGGTGTACGGTCCCGGGTTCGGCTTCACCCTGGGCTGTACGTCCCTGTTCGCCTCGGCGCTGATCACCGGCGGGGTCGGGCCCTGGATGCCGTACCAGATGTTCGGCTGCGCCTTCGTGGGAATGCTCGCCGGGTTCCTCCCGAAGGCGACCGGCCGGCGGGAGATCCTGATGCTCGCCGTCTACGGCTCGCTCTCCGGGTACCTGTTCGGCTTCCTGCTCAACCTGTCGTTCTGGCCGTTCTCGCTGGACCCGAACAGCTCGATCGCGTACCTGCCGGGACTGCCGTTCACCGAGCAGTTCCAGCGCTATCTGGCGTTCGACCTGGCGACCTCGCTCGGGTGGGACACCGGGCGGGCCGTCACCAACTTCGTCTGCGTGACCCTGGCCGGCCCCGCCGTCCTCACCGTCTTCCGCCGCGCCGCCCGCAAGGCCCGTTTCCAGGCTCCGGTCCGCTTCGCGGGCCGGAGCGCGGACCGGGGCGACGCGACCGGCTGATTCCCGCTCCATCCCTTCACCGAGAGGAAATCCGTGCGCCAGACCCTGCTCCGCCGTGCCGCCGTGACCACCGCGGCCCTCGGCCTCGCCCTCACCACCGCCCCGGCCGCCCAGGCCCACTCCCCCGCCGCGTTCACGAACGCGCCGGTGCGGGTGACCGTCACCGTCCAGGGCCCGGACGGGCTGCTCTTCAAGAAGAAGATCTTCACGTGGGGCCACGACGTCACCACGGCGACCGGCGGCACCCACAAGTGCGACGGCACCAACGGCGGCGCCCACGCCACGAAGGTCCCGACGCCGACGGCCGCCCTGGACCACGCGGCGAAGCGCAACTCCTTCTCGTGGGACGGCACCTGGTACGCGTCCTTCGACGACTACGCGGTGGAGACCGTCAAGGGCGTGAGCGGCGGCGGCTCCGCGTACTGGAACATCTCGGTCAACGGGGTGTCGACGCCGGTCGGCGGCTGCCAGTTCGAGATCGAGAACGGGGACCAGGTGACGTTCACCTGGACGTCCTTCTGACGTTCGCCCCCCGTGGGCCGGCACGGTGCCGGCCCACGGGGTCGTCCGTCAGCCGTCCGTGACCACCGGGTAGGGCACGTGGGTGCGCCGGTCGGGGTCGACCGAGAGGCGGCCGCCGGCCGGGGGCCGGGCGCGCTGGGCGCAGTCGCGCCGCTCGCAGATCCGGCAGCCCAGGCCGATCGGGGTGGCGGCGCGCGGGTCGTCGAGCGTCACGCCCTCCGCGTAGACGAGCCGGTGGGCGTGGCGGAGTTCGCAGCCGAGGGCGACGGCGAACTCGGCCCGTGCGGCGCGGTGTCCGTGGCCGCCCCTGTGGACGGTGCGGGCGACCCAGAAGAACCGCTTGCCGTCGGGCATCTCGGCGACCTGGGTGAGGATGCGGCCGGGCGAGGAGAACGCCTCGTACACCGTCCACAGCGGGCAGGTGCCGCCGAGCCGGGAGAAGTGGAAGTCGGTGGCGGACTGGCGTTTGGAGATGTTGCCCGCGCGGTCCACGCGCAGGAAGGAGAAGGGGACCCCGCGGTGGCCGGGCCGCTGGAGCGTGCTGAGGCGGTGGCAGACGGTCTCGAAGCCGACGCCGAAGCGGGTCTGGAGCAGTTCCACGTCGTAGCGGACGCCTTCGGCGGCGTCGCGGAAGGCCGTGTACGGCAGGAGCAGCGCGCCCGCGAAATAGGTGGCGAGGCCGATGCGGGCGAGGCCCGTGGCCTGTGCGGAGGAGAACGCGGCCGGGCGGATCGCCTCGTCGATCAGGTCGCCCCGTTCGAGCAGGGCGAGCTGGGTGGCGAGCTGGAAGGCGCGCTGTCCGTCGCTGAGCCAGGGCGACAGGAACAGCAGGCCCCGGGCGGCGTCGAGGCGGCGGGCGTCGGCCGTGCGGTCCGGCGCGGACTGGAGGGTGCGGATGCCGTGCCGGGACGCGAGCCGGGCCTCCAGGGCGTCGGCGGTACGGCCGACGGTCGTGGTGCCGAGCGCCGCGGCGGCGCGTTCCGCCGCGTCGTCGAGGGCGCCGAAGTGGTTGTGGTGGGCGTAGAAGAAGTCCCGCACCTCGTCGTGGGGTTCGGCGGCGGGCAGGGCCGTGGTGTCGGTGGGTGCGGCGAGGGCCGCGACGCGTTCGGCGGCGTCCCGGTAGCGGTGGTGGAGCGCGACCAGGGCGCGCGCCAGCTCGGGATGGTCCCGTACGACGTCGGTGACCTCCTCGGCGGGCACGGGCGCCCCGCACGCCTCGTCGGCGAGGGCGGTGCGCAGGTCGGTGGCGAGGCGGGCGTCGTCGGACTCCGAGAAGAACTCGGGGTCGACGCCGAAGACCTCCGCGATCCGCAGCAGGACCGAGGCGGTCAGGGGGCGCTGATTGTGCTCGATCTGGTTCAGATAGCTGGTGGAGAGCGAGAGCGACCGGGCGAACTCCACCTGGTTCATGCCCTGCTCGCGACGGAGCCTGCGCAGTTTGGCGTGTGCGTAGATCTTGGGGGTGGCGGTACGTCCCATGGTGCCGTTCCGTTCTCGGGAGACGCCTCGTCCTTGCGAAGATAGCATTCGCGGATTTCGCAGATTTCGCGGTTTCGCAGGATCCGGCTGGACGGATTTCGCAGGCTGGAGGCGTGGCGCGGGCCGCTCCGCGCGGGAAGGCTCGTCCTCGAACGACACATCCCCCGACGTCGAGGAGTCCCGTGATCGAGCACCACGTGCGTGTCCACCCCAGCGCCGCCCTGCTCCCGCGCGAGGAGCAGCTCGCCTGGAAGCTCGCCTCGGTGGCCACCGCCACCGGGGAGCCGGACGCCGACAGCGCGGCCATGGCCGTCAACCGGGTGATCGACAACGCGTCGGTCGCCGTGGCCTCCCTGCTGCGCCGCCCGGTGGCCGTCGCCCGCGCCCAGGCCGGCGCCCACGGCACCGCGGCCCCCGGCGCCTCCGTCTTCGGCGGTGCCGCCCGGGTGTCCCCGGAGTGGGCCGCGTGGGCGAACGGCACGGCCGTGCGGGAGCTGGACTTCCACGACACCTATCTGGCCGCGGACTACTCCCACCCGGGGGACAACATCCCGCCGCTGCTCGCGGTCGCCCAGCACACCGGCGCCTCCGGCGCCGACCTCCTGCGCGGGATCGTTGCCGCGTACGAGGTCCACGTCGCCCTGGTGAAGGGCATCTGCCTGCACGAGCACCGGGTGGACCACGTCGCGCACCTCGGCGCCGCCGCCGTCTGCGGCATCGGCGCGATGCTGCGGCTGCCCACGGAGGTCGTGTACCAGGCCGTCCAGCAGGCCGTGCACACCACGACGGCGACCCGGCAGTCCCGCAAGGGCGAGATCTCCAGCTGGAAGGCGTACGCACCCGCCTTCGCCGGCAAGGTGGCGGTCGAGGCCGTCGACCGGGCGATGCGCGGCGAGACCTCGCCGTCGCCGGTCTACGAGGGCGAGGACGGCTTCCTGGCCTGGATGCTGGACGGCCCCGGGGCCGACTACACCGTGTGGCTGCCGGAGCCGGGCGAGTCGCGCCGGGCGATCCTCGACACGTACACCAAGGAGCACTCCGCCGAGTACCAGGCGCAGGCGGTCATCGACCTGGCGCGGCGGATGCGGGAGAAGACGGGGCCGCTCCGGGAGGTCCGCTCGGTCGTGCTGCACACCAGCCACCACACGCACCACGTCATCGGCTCGGGCGCGAACGACCCGCAGAAGTACGATCCCGCCGCCGGCCGGGAGACGCTCGACCACTCGGTGCCGTACATCTTCGCCGTGGCCCTGGAGGACGGCGTCTGGCACCACGAGCGCTCCTACGCCCCCGAGCGCGCCCGGCGTCCGGAGACCGTCGAGCTGTGGCGGAGGATCACCACGGTCGAGGACCCGGAGTGGACCCGCCGCTACCACCATCCCGATCCGGCCGAGCGCGCCTTCGGCGGGCGGGCGGTGATCACCCTGGCGGACGGCACGGTGATCGAGGACGAGCTGGCCCGGGCCGACGCCCATCCGGCCGGTGCCCGCCCCTTCGACCGCCCCGCCTACGAGGCCAAGTTCCGGACCCTGGCCGAGGGCGTCGTCGCCCCGGACGGCCAGGACGCCTTCCTGGACGCGGCGGCCCGGCTCGCGGAGCTTTCGACCGACGGCCTGGCCGGTCTGTTCCCGGCCGTGGACACCGACGCCGTCGCCGCGCGCGACGCCGGTCTGCCGAAGGGGCTCTTCTGATGGTGCTCCACACCCGCACCACGCCCGCCGGGCGCCGGCGGGCCTTCCGGGAGGCGCTCGCCTCCGGGCGCCTGCTGCGGATGCCGGGGGCGGTCAACCCGTACTCCGCCCGGCTGATCCAGGACGCCGGCTTCGACGCCGTCTACCTCTCGGGGGCCGTGCTCGCCGCCGACCTGGGCCTTCCCGACATCGGTCTGACGACCTCGGCGGAGGTCGCCGCCCGCGCCCAGCAGACGGCGCGGGTCACCGGCCTGCCCGTCCTGGTCGACGCCGACACCGGTTTCGGCGAGCCCCTGAACGCCGCCCGCACCGTGCAGCTCTTCGAGGACGCGGGACTGGCCGGGCTGCACCTGGAGGACCAGGTCAACCCGAAGCGGTGCGGTCATCTGGACGGCAAGTCCGTCGTCCCGCGCGAGGAGATGGTCCGCCGGGTGCGGGCCGCCGCCGACGCCCGCCGCGATCCGGACTTCCTCCTGATGGCCCGCACCGACGCCCGGTCGGTGGAGGGGCTCGGCGCGGCGATCGACCGGGCGAAGGCGTACGTCGACGCCGGGGCCGACGCGGTCTTCCCCGAGGCGCTGGCGGACGAGGCCGAGTTCGAGGCGTTCCGGAAGGCCGTCGACGTGCCGCTGCTCGCGAACATGACCGAGTTCGGCAGGAGCCCCCTCCTCGGCGCGCGCGCCCTGGAGGAGCTGGGCTACAACATCGCGCTCTATCCCGTCACCCTCTTCCGGCTCGCGATGGGCGCGGTCGAGGAGGGGCTGCGCGTCCTGGCGGCCGAGGGCACCCAGGAGCCGCTGCTCGACCGGATGCAGACCCGTTCCCGGCTGTACGAGGTGCTCGGCTACGAGCGGTACGCCGCGTTCGACTCGGCCGTCCACGACTTCACCCTGCCGCCCGGCGCCTGAGCCCCTCCCGCCCGGCGCCCGATCCCTTCCGTCCCTCCCCCCGACCCTCCGGAGGCCCGTCATGCCCCGCCCCTCCCCCGCGGTCCACCGCGGCCTGGCCGGTGTCGTCGCCGACACCACGGCCATCTCCACCGTCGTCGAGGAGTCCAACTCCCTTACCTACCGCGGCTATCCGGTGCAGGACCTGGCCGCCCACCGCTCCTTCGAGGAGGTCGCGTACCTGCTGTGGCACGGCGAGCTGCCCGACGCCGACCGGCTCCGCGACTTCCGGGCCCGGGAGCGCGCCCTGCGCCCCCTGGACCGCGCCGCGCTGGAGCTGCTGGCCAGGCTGCCCGAGACCTGTCACCCGATGGACGTGCTGCGCACCGCCGTCAGCTTCTTCGGGGCCGGTGACCCCGCCGAGGACGACGGCAGCCCGGACGCCAACCTCGCCAAGTCCCTGGCCCTGCTCGCCAGGCTGCCCGTGGTGGTGGCCGCCGACCACCGGCGCCGGCACGGTCTGGCGCCGGTCCGGCCGGATCCCTCCCTCGGTTACGCCGAGAACTTCTTCCACATGTGCTTCGGGACGGTCCCGGACCCGGAGGTGGTGCGCTGCTTCGAGATCTCCCTGATCCTCTACGCCGAACACAGCTTCAACGCCTCCACGTTCACCGCGCGGGTCGTCACCTCCACCCTCTCCGACCTCTACAGCGCGGTCACCGCGGCGATCGGCGCCCTCAAGGGCCCGCTGCACGGCGGGGCCAACGAGGCCGTGATGCACATGCTGCACGAGATCGGGGAACCGGAGCGGGCCGGGGAGTGGCTCGACGGGGCGCTGGCGTCCGGGCGGAAGATCATGGGTTTCGGCCACCGGGTCTACAAGCACGGCGACTCCCGCGTGCCGATCATGCGGGCGGCCCTGGACCGGCTCGTGGCCCGCGCCGCCGACCCGGACACGGCCCGGCTCGCCGCCCTGCACACGGCCCTGCGGCGCGCCGTGGCGGACCGCAAGGGCATCCATCCCAACCTGGACTATCCGGCGGGCCTGGCCTATCACCTCATGGGCTTCGACGTGGCCGCCTTCACGCCCCTGTTCGTGATGTCCCGGATCACCGGCTGGACCGCGCACATCACGGAACAGCTCGCCCACAACTCCCTGATCAGGCCCCTGGCCTCGTACGAGGGGAGGGAGCAGCGGGCGGTGCCCCTGGCCTCGTGAGGGGGGCCGGCCGGTCCGACACGCCCCGCCGGCGGGATGAGGGGGTGGACTTACTAGGACGTCCAACTATATGTTCGTGGCACAAGGTCCGCGGTGCAGGGAAGCCGGTGTGAATCCGGCACGGTCCCGCCACTGTGACCGGGGAGCGTGCCGCCGTCCACACGTCACTGACGAGGTCTGTCGGGAAGGCGGGCGGCACGCGGGGATCCGGGAGTCAGGATACCGGCCGCGGAACGTTCCGTGTTGTCCACGAGGATGGAGCAGACACGCATGGCACCGGTCCGTACCCACGACCCTGGTGATCCGGCGGAGCGAGCGGCGACCCCCGCGCTCACCTAGCTCTTCGGCGGCCCCGCGCCGCCCTGTCCCACGGCGTTCCCCCTCGGCGCACCCACCCGGTGCGGCCGGCGGTCCGCCGTGCCATCCCCGGATCCGACCTGACGAGAGCAGGCCCCCATGGTCCGTGAACTCACCCATTTCATCGGCGGAAAGCACACCGCCGGCACGTCGGGCCTCTTCGGCGACGTGTACGACCCCAACACCGGCACCGTCCAGGCCCGCGTCCCGCTCGCGGGCCGCGCCGACACCGAGCACGCGATCGCGGACGCGGTCGCCGCCCAGCGCGAGTGGGGCGCGTGGAACCCGCAGCGGCGCGCCCGCGTGCTGCTGCGGTTCCTCCAGCTCGTCGAGGACGAGCGCGACACGCTGGCGAGGCTGCTGTCGGCCGAGCACGGCAAGACCGTCGCGGACGCCCACGGCGACCTGCAACGCGGCCTTGAGGTCGTGGAGTTCGCCGCGGGCATCCCCCACCTCCTCAAGGGGGAGTTCACCGACAACGCCGGAACAGGCATCGACGTGCACTCCCTGCGCAGCCCGCTCGGCGTCGTCGCCGGCATCACCCCGTTCAACTTCCCCGCGATGATTCCGCTGTGGCAGGCCGCGCCCGCCCTGGCCTGCGGGAACGCCTTCATCCTCAAGCCGTCCGAACGCGATCCGTCCGTGCCGCTCCGGCTCGCGGAGCTGTTCCTGGAGGCGGGGCTCCCGGCGGGCGTGCTCAACGTCGTCAACGGCGGCGAGGAGGCCGTCACCACCCTCCTCGAAGACCCCAGGGTGCAGGCCCTCGGCTTCGTCGGCTCCACCCCGATCGCCGCGCACATCTACGCGACGGCCGCCGCCCACGGCAAGCGCGCCCAGTGCTTCGGCGGCGCCAAGAACCACATGATCGTGATGCCCGACGCCGACCTCGACCAGGCCGTCGACGCCCTGGTGGGGGCCGGTTACGGCTCGGCGGGCGAGCGCTGCATGGCGATCTCCGTCGCCGTGCCCGTCGGCGAGGAGACCGCCGACCGGCTGGTGGCCGCGCTCAAGGAGCGCGTCGCCGCCCTCCGGATCGGCCGCTCCGACGACCCGGAGGCCGACTTCGGGCCGCTGGTGAGCCGGGACGCCCTGGAGCGGGTCGACCGCTACGTCGACATCGGCGTGGAGGAGGGGGCCGAACTCGTCGTCGACGGGCGCGGCTTCACCCTCCCCGGCCACGAGGACGGCTTCTTCGCGGGCGCCACGCTCTTCGACCGGGTCACCCCGGACATGCGGATCCACCGCGAGGAGATCTTCGGCCCGGTGCTGTGCGTCGTGCGCGCCGCCGACTTCGAGGAGGCCCTGCGGCTGCCCAGCGAGCACGCGTACGGGAACGGCGTCGCCGTCTTCACCCGGGACGGCGACACCGCCCGCGAGTTCGCGCGCCGGGTCGACACCGGCATGGTCGGCGTCAACGTCCCGATCCCGGTCCCGGTGGCGTACCACACCTTCGGCGGCTGGAAGGCGTCCGGGTTCGGCGATCTGAACCAGCACGGGCCGGACTCGATCCGCTTCTACACCCGTACCAAGACCGTCACCTCGCGCTGGCCCTCCGGGGTCAAGGAGGGCGCGAGCTTCACCATGCCGACGATGGGGTGAGCGGAGTGTCCACCACCATGCTCACGAAGGACCAGCTCGCCCTGGCGGAGGTCACCCTCGACTTCGCGCAGGAGCAGCTGAGCCCGCACGCCGTCGCCTGGGACCAGGACAAGCACTTCCCGGTCGACG
This sequence comes from Streptomyces sp. NPDC098101, assembly GCF_044760185.1. NCBI lineage: Bacteria > Bacillati > Actinomycetota > Actinomycetes > Kitasatosporales > Streptomycetaceae > Streptomyces > Streptomyces sp. NPDC098101. The sequence goes on from NZ_JBIWAS010000004.1 coordinate 86,881, forward strand.
TCCTCCGCAGGGCCGCCGACCTCGGCCTCGGGGGCGTCTACGTCCGCGAGGAGCACGGCGGTTCCGGTCTCGGCCGGGTCGACGGCGTCCTCGTCTTCGAGTCCCTGGCCACCGGCTGCCCCTCCATCGCCGGATACCTCTCCATCCACAACATGGTCGCCTGGATGATCGACCGGTACGGCGACGACGCCCAGCGCGGGCGGTGGCTCCCGGACCTGTGCTCGGCCCGCAGGCTCGGCAGCTACTGCCTGACCGAGCCGGGCGCCGGATCCGACGCCGCCGCGCTGCGGACCCGGGCCGAACGGGACGGCGACGACTACGTCCTGACGGGCGTGAAGCAGTTCGTCTCCGGGGCGGGCGCCTCCGACGTGTACGTCGTCATGGCCCGTACGGGCGCCGAGGGGCCCGGCGGGATCACCGCCTTCGTCGTCGAGCGCGACGACCCGGGAGTCTCCTTCGGCGCCAACGAGCGGAAGATGGGCTGGAACGCGCAGCCCACCCGGCAGGTGATCCTCGACGGGGTGCGGATCCCCGCCGGCCGGCGTCTCGGCGCCGAGGGCGAGGGCTTCCGCATCGCCATGCACGGCCTCAACGGCGGCCGGCTCGGCATCGCCGCCTGCTCGCTGGGCGGCGCGCAGAGCGCCCTGGACCGCAGCCTGTCGCACCTCGGGGACCGGGAGGCCTTCGGGGCCCGGCTGATCGACGCGCAGGCGCTGCAGTTCCGCCTCGCGGACATGGCCACCGAACTGGCCGCCGCCCGCGCCCTGGTGCGGCAGGCGGCGGACGCCCTGGACCGGGGCGACCCGCAGGCCCCGCGCCTGTGCGCGATGGCCAAGCGGTTCGCCACGGACACCGGGTACTCGGTCGCCGACCGGGCGCTCCAGCTGCACGGCGGCTACGGCTATCTGAACGAGTACGGCATCGAGAAGATCGTCCGCGATCTGCGGGTGCACCGGATCCTGGAAGGAACGAACGAGATCATGCAGGTCATCGTCGCCCGGGGACTCACGGAGACGCTGCGGTGAGCGCCGGAGAGCACGATTCCGGGGACGTCCTCGTCCGGGTCGAGGGACGTGCCGGGTACCTCACCCTGAACCGTCCGAAGGCGCTCAACGCGCTCACCCACGCCATGGTCCTCCGTCTCGACGAGGCCCTGGCCGCGTGGGAGCGCGATCCGGCCGTGGAGACGGTCGTGATCCGCGGGGCGGGCGAGCGCGGTCTGTGCGCGGGCGGCGACATCCGCGCCATCCACGAGGACGCCCGTACGGGCGGGACGGCGTCGGCGGACTTCTGGCGCGACGAGTACCGGCTCAACGCCCGGATCGCCCGCTACCCCAAGCCGTACGTGGCGCTCATGGACGGGATCGTCATGGGCGGCGGCGTCGGCGTCTCCGCCCACGGCACGGTCCGCGTCGTCACCGAGCGCTCCAAAGTGGCCATGCCCGAGACCGGCATCGGCTTCGTGCCCGACGTCGGCGGCACCTACCTCCTCGGGCTCGCGCCGGGCGAGCTGGGCCTCCACCTCGCCCTGACCGGTGCCGTCGTCGGCGGGGCCGACGCCCTGCTGTGCGGGCTCGCGGACCACTTCGTCCCCTCGGAGCGGCTGCCGGAGCTGGCCGACGACCTCGCGCGGACCTCCGTCCACGGCGCCCTCGCCCGGCACGTCCAGACGCCTCCGCCGGGCGAACTGGCCGCCGCCCGGGAGTGGATCGACCCCTGCTACGCGGCGGACACCGTGGAGGACGTCCTCGCCCGGCTGTCCGACAGCGGCGTCCCGGCGGCCAAGCAGGCCGCCGAACTGCTCCTGGCCAAGTCCCCGACCGCGCTCAAGGTGACCCTGGCCTCGGTGCGCCGGGCACGGCGGCTCGGCCCGCTGGAGCGGGTCCTGGAGCAGGAGTACCGCGTCTCCTGCGCCGCCCTGTCCTCCCCCGACCTGGTGGAGGGCATCCGCGCCCAGGTGATCGACAAGGACCGCGACCCCCGCTGGTCCCCCGCGACGCTCGCCGGGGTGGGCGCGGCGGACGTGGACCGGTTCTTCGCCCCGCTCGGCGACCGTGAACTGCGGCTCGCCGGGCCCGGATCCCTTCAGGAGGTGCCGTGGTGACCCGTACCGTCGCCTTCGTCGGACTCGGCCACATGGGCGGCCCGATGGCCGCCAACCTCGTCGGGGCCGGACACCGCGTCCTCGGGTACGACGTGGTGCCGGAGGCCCTGGCCGCCGCTGCCGCCTCCGGGGTGGAGCCCGCCGCCTCCGCGGCGGCGGCCGCGGCCGGGGCGGACGTGGTGATCACCATGCTGCCGGCCGGCCGGCACGTCCTGGAGCTCTACGGCGAGCGGGGTCTGCTCGCCTCGGCGCGGCCCGGCACGCTGTTCGTCGACTGCTCCACCATCGACGTGGCCGACGCCCGCGCCGCGCACGCGGCGGCGCGCGCCGCCGGGCACCGGGCGCTCGACGCGCCCGTGTCCGGCGGGGTGGTCGGGGCGGAGGCCGGGACGCTCACCTTCATGGCGGGCGGCGGCGCGGAGGAGTTCGCGGAGGCCGAGCCGTTCCTGTCGGCCATGGGCGGAAAGGTCGTGCACTGCGGGTCGGCCGGGGCCGGGCAGGCGGCGAAGATCTGCAACAACATGATCCTCGGGATCTCGATGATCGGCGTCAGCGAGGCGTTCGTCCTCGCCGAGAGCCTGGGCCTGGACCACCGGGCGCTGTACGACGTGGCGTCCACGGCCTCCGGGCAGTGCTGGGCGCTCACCGTCAACTGCCCGGTGCCGGGACCGGTGCCGGGCAGCCCGGCCAACCGCGACTACCGGCCGGGCTTCGCCGCGCCCCTGATGGCCAAGGACCTGAACCTCGCCGCCAACGCCCTGCGGGCCGGCGGCGTGGACGCGCAACTGGGCCTGAAGGCGGCCGAGTTGTACGCGGCGTTCGCGGAGGGGGACGGCGCCGGGCTGGACTTCTCGGCGATCGTACGGACGATCCGGGGGTCGGGGGCCGGGACGGCCACGGCATCCCCCGCGTCCCCGGCGTCCCCGGCATCCCCGGCATCCCCGGAGGAAACGACTACGGACGGAACGGCCCCATGACCTACGAGACCATCCTGGTCGAGCGCAAGGACCGCGTCGCGCTCGTCACGCTCAACCGCCCCGAGGCGCTCAACGCCCTCAACCTCCGGGTGATGGAGGAGGTCGTGGCGGCCGTCGAGGAGCTGGACCGGGACCCCGGCGTGGGCTGCGTCGTCCTGACCGGGTCGGAGAAGGCGTTCGCCGCGGGCGCCGACATCAAGGAGATGCGTCCGCGGAGCTACATGGACATGTACCTCTCCGACTGGTTCACGGCCTGGGACCGGCTCGGGCAGGTCCGTACGCCCACGGTCGCGGCGGTCGCCGGGTACGCGCTGGGCGGCGGCTGCGAGCTGGCGATGCTCTGCGACGTCCTGCTGGCCGCCGACACGGCGGTCTTCGGGCAGCCGGAGATCAAGCTCGGGGTGATCCCCGGCATCGGCGGCTCCCAGCGGCTGACCCGGGCCGTCGGCAAGGCGAAGGCCATGGAGCTGTGTCTGACCGGCCGGACCATGGACGCCGCCGAGGCCGAGCGGGCCGGGCTGGTGTCCCGGATCGTGCCGGCGGACGAGCTGCTCGCCGAGGCGTGGGAGGTCGCCGGCACGGTGGCGGCGATGTCCAAGCCGGTCGCGATGATGGCGAAGGAGTCCGTGAACCGCGCCTTCGAGACCACGCTCGCCGAGGGCGTGCGCTTCGAACGGCGTCTGTTCCACGCGGTGTTCGCCACGGAGGACCAGAAGGAGGGCATGTCCGCGTTCGTGGAGAAGCGGCCTCCGGGGTTCGTCCACGGCTGATCCGGAAGGGACCGGGAGGGGGTGGGTGACGGTCCGTTACCCACCCCCTCCTCTTACCGGCTCACTGTTCGGCCACGACCCGGGGCAGGTCCGCCAGGATCGCGGTCAGGTCCCCGGCGGGGACACCGCCGCCCTGGGCGATCTCCGGGGAGCCGCCGCCCCGGCCGCCGAGGAGCCGCTTGACGGTCGCGGAGGCGTTCCGGCCGGTCTCGCGGGCCGGGGCGTTGACGGTCAGGACGAGTCCGCCCGAGGAGGTGGCGACGGCCACCACGCCGGGGCGCTCGTGCGGGAGGCGGTCGCGGACCGCGAGGGCGAGGGCGCGGGCCTCGTCGGCGGGACCGTCGACGGTCGTGGTGACGACGAGCGCGTCCCCCGCCTCGACGGCCCCTCCGGCGAGTTCGGCGGCCCGCGCGGCCGTGGCCCGGGCCTTCAGGCGGGCGTTCTCGCGGTCGGCGGCCTTGAGCCGGTCGAGGAGGCCGGCGATCTTCTCGGGGAGTTCGGCGCGGGGCGCGTTCAGCTGCTCGGCGATCCGGCCCACGAGGTCGCGCTCGCGGGCGAGGTAGCCGAAGCCCTCGATGCCGACGGCCGCCTCCAGGCGGCGCATTCCGGCACCTACGGAGGACTCGGCGGTGAGGGCGACCGTGCCGATCTGGGAGGCGTGGTCGACGTGGGTGCCGCCGCACAGCTCGCGCGACCAGGGCCCGCCGATCTCCACGACCCGGACCTTCTCCCCGTACGTCTCGTCGAAGAGGGCGAGGGCGCCCTGCTCCTTGGCCTCCGGCAGCGTCATCCAGCGGACGCCGACCGGGAGGTCCCGCCGCAGCGCCCGGTTGGCGGCCTCCTCGACCTCGCTCCGGACGGCCGGGGAGAGGGCGCCGCGCCAGGGGAAGTCGAGGCGGAGGTAGCCGGGCCGGTTGTAGGAGCCGGACTGGAGGGCGGTGGGACCGAGGACCTCGCGCAGGGCCGCGTGCAGGACGTGGGTGCCGGAGTGGGCCTGGCGGGCGCCGAGGCGCCACTCGGGGTCGACGGCCGCGTGCACGGTGTCGTCCACGGCCAGTTCGCCCGCCGTGATCCTGACCCGGTGGACGACGAGGCCCGGCAGGGGCCGCTGGACGTCCACGACCTCGGCCTCCGCCGAGGCGCCGGAGAGCAGGCCCGCGTCGCTGTCCTGGCCGCCGGACTCGGCGTAGAAGGGGGTGCGGTCGAGGACGACGGTGACGAGGTCGCCGGTCCGGGCCACCGGGACGGGTCCTTCGGTGCCGAGGAGGGCGAGGACGCGGGACTCGGTGGTGAGGGTGTCCCACGCGCGCCAGTCGGTGGGGCCGTGCGCGTCGAGGACGGTGCGGAGGGCGGCGGTGTCGGCCGTGCCGCCGGACTTGCGGGCGCGGGCGTCGGCGCGGGCCCGCTCGCGCTGCTCGTTCATGAGGGCGGTGAAGCCCTCGCGGTCGACCTCGACGCCCTGTTCGGCGGCCATCTCCAGGGTGAGGTCGATGGGGAAGCCGTAGGTGTCGTGGAGGAGGAAGGCCTGCGCGCCGGGCAGCGCGCGGCCGCCGTCCGCCTTCACCCCGGCGACGGCGGTGTCCAGGACGGTGGTGCCCTGCTTGAGGGTGGCGCGGAAGGCGTCCTCCTCGCCGTAGGCCTGGTCGGAGATCCGGGCGTAGGAGTCGACGACCTCGGGATAGCTGGGGGCCATGCAGTCGCGGGCGACGGGCAGCAGTTCGGGCAGGGCCGGGTCCTGGAAGCCGAGCTGGCGCATGGAGCGGACCGAGCGGCGCAGGATGCGGCGCAGGACGTAGCCGCGGCCCTCGTTGCCGGGGGCGGTGCCGTCGGCGAGGAGCATGAGGGCGGTGCGGACGTGGTCGGCGACCACCCGGAGCCGTACGTCGGCCCGCTCGTCGTCGCCGTAGCGGACGCCGGCGAGCGCGGCGGCCCGGTCGAGGACGGGGCGGGTCTCGTCGATCTCGTAGAGGTTGTCGACGCCCTGGAGGAGGGTGGCCATCCGCTCCAGGCCCATGCCGGTGTCGATGTTGCGGCGGGGCAGTTCGCCGAGGATCGGGTAGCCGCTCTTGCCGGGGCCCTCGCCGCGCTCGTACTGCATGAAGACGAGGTTCCAGAACTCCATGTACCGGTCCTCGTCGACGGCGGGTCCGCCCTCGCGGCCGAGGGCCGGGCCCCGGTCGTAGTACAGCTCGGAGCAGGGGCCGCAGGGGCCGGGGACGCCCATGGACCAGAAGTTGTCCTCGTCGCCGCGCGCCACGATCCGCTCGTCGGGCAGGCCCGCGACCTCGCGCCAGATGCCGCGGGCGTCGGTGTCGGAGTGGTGGACGGTGACCCAGATCCTCTCGGGGTCGAGCCCGTAGCCGCCCTCCGTCCACGGCTTGGTGGACAGGTCCCAGGCGAAGGCGATGGCCTCCTCCTTGAAGTAGTCCCCGAAGGAGAAGTTGCCGTTCATCTGGAAGAAGGAGCCGTGCCGGGTGGTCTTCCCGACCTCCTCGATGTCCAGGGTCCGCACGCACTTCTGCACGCTCGTGGCCCGCTGCCACAGGGGGGCCGCCTCGCCGGTGAAGTACGGCTTGAAGGGGACCATGCCGGCGTTGACGAACAGCAGGGTGGGGTCGGGGGTGGGCAGGGGCGCGCTGGGTACGACGGTGTGTCCCCGGGCGGCGAAGTAGTCGAGGAAGCGCTGGCGGATGTCGGCGGTACGCAAGGTTCTCACTGCTTCCGGTGGAGGGGGACGATCGGGTTCCGGTGGTGGAGGGGACGGTCAGGCGGCCCGGGCGGAGGGGGCGGGGAGCGGGGTCAGGGAGGCGTACTCCAGGGGCGCGGACGGGTCGATGGACACGTCCAGCGGCGCGGGCTCCGCTCCCGAGCGGACGAGGAGGTCGCCGACGGCGGCGATCATGGCGCCGTTGTCGGTGCACAGCGTCATCGGCGGGACGCGCAGCTCGATCCCGGCGGCGGCGCACCGCCGCTCGGTGAGGGCGCGGACGCGGGAGTTCGCGGCGACGCCGCCGACCACGATCAGCGTCTTGACGCCGTACGCCTCGCAGGCGGCGAGGGCCTTGCGGCTGAGGACGTCGGCGACGGCCTCCTGGAGGGCGGCGGCGCCGTCGGCGACGGGCACGTCGAGGCCCTGGGCCCGGTGCTTCTCGACCCAGCGGGCGGCGGCGGTCTTGAGGCCGGAGAAGGAGAAGGCGTACGGGTCGTCCCCGCCCCGGGTCAGCGGCCGGGGGAAGGCCACCGCGCGCAGGTCGCCGTCCCGGGCGGCCCGGTCGATGGCGGGCCCGCCGGGGTAGGGGAGGCCGAGGATGCGGGCGACCTTGTCGAAGCACTCCCCCGCCGCGTCGTCGAGGGTGTCGCCCAGGTGCAGGATCGGCTCGCGGACCAGGTCCCGGACGAGGAGGAGGGAGGTGTGGCCGCCGGAGACGACGAGGACGACGCAGGGGTTGGGCAGCGGGCCGTGCTCCAGGGTGTCGGCGGCGACGTGCCCGGCGAGGTGGTGCACCCCGTGGAGCGGCACTCCGGCGGCGTAGGCCAGCGTCTTCGCCCCGGCGAGCCCGACCTGGAGGGCGCCGGAGAGTCCGGGGCCCGTGGTGACGGCGACCGCGTCGATCTGGCTCAGCCGCAGCCCCGCCCGGTCGAGGGCCTCCCGGACGACGGGGTTGAAGGAGTGCAGGTGCGCCCGGGCGGCGATCTCGGGCACGACCCCGCCGAACCGCGCGTGCTCGTCCATGCTGGTCGCGACGACGTGCGCGAGCAGCTTCCCGTCCCGCACGATCCCCGCTCCGGTCTCGTCGCACGAGGACTCGATCCCGAGGACTACTGGTCCGCTCACCGTTCCACTCCTTCTGCACTGGCTCTGCACTTGCAATATATGTGCAACAAGGGGGGCGGGGACGAACGGACCGGGACCGCCGAAGGCCCGGGACCCGGTGGTGCGCGATGACATGATGATCGTCACGGGCGGGTGTCCGGGGCCTGCGGGCCCGTACCGCCGTCCGCCCGTCGTCCGTGACGTCCGTCGACTGCCATCGGAGGAGAGCACGTGGAAGACCGGATACGGCCGGAAGGGGCCGGACGGTGAGCGCGCGACAGGCCCCGCCCCCGCTGCCCTCCTGGGTCACCTGGTGGCGGCGGCCCTTCCCCGACGCCAACACGCTGCTGCTCCACGGGCGGCGGCCGGCCCTGGTCGACTCCGGTTTCACGGGGCACGCCGAGGAGACCGCCGACTGGGTCCGCGCCCGCGCGGGCCGCGTCGACCTGGTGGTCAACACCCACTGGCACTCCGACCACGTCGGCGGCAACGCGCTCCTCCAGGCGCGGGGCGCGGGCATCGCCGCAGGGGCGCCGGAGGCCGAGGCGCTCGCGCGCCGGGACCCGGGCTGCTGCGCGGCGGAGTACCTGGACCAGCCGGTGGCCCCGTACACGGTCGACGTGTCGCTCGACGACGGGCAGGTGCTCCGGCTCGGCGACGCCGACTGGGAGGTCGTCCGCACGCCCGGGCACACGCCGGGGCATCTGGCCCTGTGGCAGCCGGACGAGGGGCTGCTCGTGGTCGGGGACGCGCTGTCGGACTACGACGTCGGCTGGGTGAACCCCGCCCTCGACGGCCCCGGGGCGGCCGCCACCGCGCTCGCCTCCCTCGAACGGATGGCCGGCCTCGGCGCGCGCGTGGTCCTGCCGTCCCACGGCCCGGTCCCCGCCGACCCGGCCGCCGCCTTCGACGCCGCCCTGCGCCGGGCGCGGCGCCTGGTCGACGATCCCGCCGGGGCCGTCCTCTACGGCGCCCGGCGGATCTTCGCGTTCGCCCTGATGATCCGCGACGGCATCCCGGCCGGCGAGGTCGAGTCCTATCTGCGCGCCCGGGCCTGGCTGGCCGACGCGGCCCGGCTCCTGGACCTCGCGCCGGAGGCGCTGGCCACCGAGCTCGTCACGTCCATGCGGGGCAGCGGCGCCGTCGTCCTGCGGGACGGGCGCCTGTGCGCGTCCGCCGACCACACCCCCGTACCGGCCGGGTCGCTGCGGGTGCCGTACCCGCGCGCGTGGCCGGTCCAGGAGCCGCGCTGACGGACGCCGCGCGGCGAGGGGCCGGGCGTGCGGGCGCCGCTCCCGGGGGCCGCCGCTTTCCCCGGCCGTCCGTGCTGCCGGATACTTCCGCCATGCCGCCGACGCAGACCGCCCCGGATCCCGAGCCCGTCTCCGCCGATCCCCCGTCCCGTACGGGCCGCACCCTGCTCACCCAGTCCTGGCTCGACCTGGCGTTCCTGCACTGGCCGGTGGAGCCCGCCGAGGTGGCGCCGCTGCTGCCGGCCGGGACCGTGCCCGACACCCTCGACGGGGTCACGTACGTGGGGCTCGTCGCCTTCCGGATGCATCGCGTCGGGTGGTTCCGGCTGCCGGGGCTCCCCTATCTCGGGAGCTTCCCGGAGACCAACGTGCGGCTGTACTCGGTGGACGCCCACGGGCGCCGGGGCGTCGTCTTCCGGTCCCTCGACGCGTCCCGGCTGATCCCGGTGGCCGTGGGGCGGTGGGCCTTCCGCATCCCGTACGTGTGGTCGCGGATGTCCGTCCGGTACGACGGCGCGACCGTCGCGTACGAGAGCAGGAGGCGGTGGCCGGGGCCCCGGGGGGCGCGCAGCTCGATCGCCGTGGAGGTCGGGGAGCGGGTCGGGGAACCCACCGCGCTCGAACACTTCCTGACGGCCCGCTGGGGGATGCACAGCGCGTTCCGGGGGCGTCCGCTCTATCTGCCCAACACCCATCCCCGCTGGCCGCTGCACCGGGCCCGGCTGCTCCACTGCGACGAGACGCTGCTCGCGGCCGCCGGTCTGCGCGGATCCCTCGGGGAGCCCGTCAGCGTGCTCTACTCGCCGGGCGTGCCCGTACGGTTCGGCGCTCCGCCCCGGCTCCCGGCCGGGGCGGTCGTGCCGCGGCCCCGGCGGGGCGGGGACGGGCCGGTCAGCGGGGAGGGATCGCCGCCTCGGCCGCTGTCCTGATCCGGGCGGCGAAGGCGTCGGCGTCCTTGCGGACGGCGGCGAGCGCGAGGCCGACGAGGAGCTTGCCGAGCCCGTGGCCCTCCAGGACGTTGAAGAGGCGGACCCGCGTTCCCCCGCCGGGGAGCGGCTCCAGGTCGTAGCCGCCCTCGCGGGCGGTCACGCTGTTCTTCGAGACCTCGGCCCACCGGATCCGCGTCGGCGCTTCGAGGGCGGTGATGCGGAACTCCCGCGCGGACTTCATCCCGGCGTCCTTGACCGTGCTGCGGAAGACCGTGCCCACGGCGGTCGGGCCGTCGGGGATCCGGTCGATCCGCAGGACCCTGGGGCTGAACTGGGGGTCGTTGCGTCCGTCGGCGAGGTACGCGAACACGTCCTCGACCGGCCGGTCGATCTCGGTCGTCGCTTCGAACTGTCCTGACACGGGTCTCCTCCGGTCGGCCGGGCCGTGCCCCTCCCCCGCGTCGTGCCTCCGGTCCGGTCGCGACGGCACCGCGACCCTATGCGACCTCCGGGCCGCCCGCACGGCGAGCGGCGGCCCGGAGGTCGTACCCCGGGGCCCGGGGGCCGTGTTCAGTCCAGGTAGTCGGCGACCAGGGTGGCGAAGTCCTCCGGGGTGAGGACCTCGACGCCCGCCTCCCGCGCCTTGACCGCCTTGGAGCTCGGCTTGCCTCCGGCGGTCGGGGCGGCGACCAGGAAGGCGGTCCGGGAGTTGACGGAGCCGCCCATGCGGCCGCCGGCCTTCTCGACGAGGGCGCCCATCTCGGAGCGCCCCCAGCCGTCGAGGGGGCCGGTCATCTTCCCCGTCACGACGACGGTCTTGCCGCTCAGCGGCCCCTCGACGGCGTCCTCGGCCCGCTCCGGCCGGGGCTCGGTCATGGTGACGCCGGCCGCGATCAGCTTGTCGATCACGGGGGCGAGCGCGGCGACCTGCCCGACGACGACCGGGGCCTTCTCCGGGCCGATGCCCTCGACGTCCTGGAGGGTGTCGGCGTCGGCCGCGCGGATGGCGTCCATGGTGCCGAAGTGGGCGGCGATGCGCCGGGACATGCTGCGGCCGGTGCCCGGGATGCCGAGGGCGCAGAAGACGCGGCTGAGGGGGCGGGTCTTGGCGGTCCGGATCTGCTCGGCGAGTTTGGCGCCGCGCTTGGCGCTGCCGGAGGCGGTGGTGAGCTGCTCCTCGGTGAGGGTGAACAGGTCGGCGACGTCGGTGACGTCACCGGAGGCGATCAGCGCGTCGACGTACTTCCTGCCGAGGCCGTCGATGTCGAGGATGTCGCGGCCGGCGGCGTACTCGATGAGCGGGGCGAGCGCGCAGGCGGTGCCCTTCGCGCAGCGCCAGCGCTCCTGGCTCTTGTCGATCTCGCCGCCGCAGTGGGGGCACTCCCGGGGCAGCGGGACGGGGACGGCGTCCTCCGGGCGGAGTTCGACGACGGCGGCCTGGACGCGCGGGATGATGTCGCCGGCCTTGTACACGGTCACGGTGTCGCCGATGTGCAGGTCGCGGCGGAGGATGTCGGCCGGGTTGTGGAGGGTGGCGCGGGTGACGGTGGAGCCGTCGAGCTCCACCGGGGCGAGCACGGCGGTGGGGGCGAGCACGCCCGTGCGGCCGACCTCCCAGAACACGTCCTGGAGCACGGTCTGCCGTTCGACGGCGGGCAGCTTGTAGGCGACGGCCCAGTAGGGGAAGCGGGTGCCGAAGCCGGCCGCGGCCTGCTCGGTGGCGCTGTCGGCCTTGACGACGACGCCGTCGATGCCGAACGGCAGGCTCGCGCGCATCGCGGCGATCGCGTCGACCTTCTCCTGCGCCTCGGCGAGCGTGGCGACGGTGTGCAGCCCGGCCGGGGTGTCGGCGGTGGTCCGCACGCCCGTCCGGGCGACGGCGGCGAGGGTCTCGGCGTGGCCGGTCCCGGCGGGCAGGAAGGGCACGCCGTCCAGTTCGACGGCGCCGTACGCCCAGAAGGTCATGGCGAGCCGGTACGGGCGGTCCTTCGCCCGCAGGGTGCCGGCCGTTCCGTTGCGCGGGTTGGCGAAGACGCTCGCGCCGTGCGCGGCGCGCGTCTCGTTCGCGGCCTCGAACTGCTCCTGGGTGAAGAGGACTTCGCCCCGGGCCTCGAAGGTGGCGGGCACGGACAGCCGCTCGGGGAGGCCGACGACGGTGCCGATGACGTGGCTGACGTCCTCGCCGTGGGTGCCGTCGCCGCGCGTGACGATCCGCACGAGGCGGCCGTCGCGGTAGCGGGCGGCGACGGCGGCGCCGTCCATCTTCGGCTCGACGGTGAACCCGCCGGCCGGTTCGTGTCCCAGGCGGCGCTGGAGCGACGCGCCCCAGGCCACGAGCTGTTCGGGGGCGAAGACGTTGTCGAGGCTGAGGAGGCGCGAGGTGTGGGCGACGTCTCCGGCGGGGGCGGCGCCGTCGGCGACCAGGTCCGTGGGCGAGTCCGGGGCGGTCTCGTCGGGGTGCTCCGCCTCCCAGTCCAGCACCGCCAGGCGCAGCCGGTCGTACGCGGCGTCGTCCATGAGGCTGTAGCCCGCGCCGTAATAGGTGCGGGAAGCCTCGCGCAGGCGCTGGACGGCGGCCTCGTACTCGACACGGCCGGACATGCGGAAAGACGCCTCGACGGCGGAAACGTTCGTCATGGGAACATCCTTGCCCACGGGTCTGACAACGCCCGGAACGGCGGTCCGGACCCGAGGGTTCCGCGCCGCCGCCGGGGCCGTTCCGCGTGCCGCCCGGGCGGCCGTTCCGGAACGGGGAGCGGAGGCGGCGCGGTCGCCTCACGCCACGGCGGTCCCCTCCAGTTCGACCATCTGGCCGGGGATCGCCAGTCGCGTCACCCCGAGCATCGTGGTGGCCGGTGCCACCCCGGCGGCGCCCAGCCGCGCCGCCAGCACGCCGTAGTGCGGGAAGAGCAGGTCGACGTCGGTCGTGTAGACGGTGAGGCGGACGAGGTTCGCGAGGGACATCCCGGCCTCGGCGAGTACGGCCTCCAGGTTGTCGATGCCGAGCGCCAACTGCGCGGCCATGTCGCCGTCGTGCTCGGGCCCGCCCTCGCGGTTCGTCGCGGTCTGCCCCGAGACGTAGAGGGTCCGGGTGTGTCCGGACACCAGCTCGCCCTGGTTGAAGCCCAGTTCCTTCGACCAGGTCACCGGGTTGACCGCTGTTCGTTCCATCGTCACATCAGCTCGATTCGGTAGGGGTGCGCGCGCCCGGCGGCCCGGCGGCCGCCTGGCTTCGGCGTCGTGATCAGGAGCCTTCCAGCGAAACGTGACACCTCCCGTCACGTATTCGGTACGGTTCCCGCCATGCGTGCGGATCGGCTGGTCTCGCTGGTGCTCCTGCTGCGCCGGCACGGCCGGCTGACCGCGGGGGCGCTGGCCCGCGAGCTGGAGGTGTCCACCCGCACCGTGCTGCGCGACATCGAGGCGCTGTCCGCGGCCGGCGTCCCGGTCTACGCCGAACGCGGCCGGCACGGCGGCTTCGCGCTGCTGCCCGGCTTCCGGACCGAGCTCACCGGCCTGAACCACGACGAGGCGCTCGCCCTCCTCGCCGCCGGACCGGGGCGCGGCGAGCAGGTGTTCGGCCTCGGCCCGGCCCTCGCCTCGGCCCTGCGGAAGGTGGTCGACGCGCTGCCCGAGAGCCACCGGGCCACCGCGGACGACGCGGCCCGGCGCTTCCTCGTCGACCCGGAGACCGATCTGCTCTCCCGCCGTACGGTCACCGAGGGGGTGCCCGACAGCACGATGACCGTGGTCCGGCGCGCCGTGCTCGCCGGACACCGGCTGCGCATCCGCTACGCGGCCACGGACCAGGAACCGCGGTGGCGCACGGTGGACCCGATCGGCCTGGTCACCGTGCGCGACCGGGCCTATCTGCTGGCCACGCGCTCGGGCGAGGACCGCACCTATCGGCTGTCGCGGGTGCTGACCGCCGAGGAACTCCCCGAGGCGGCGCGGCGGCCGAACCGGGTCGACCTGGACCGGATCTGGCGGGAGCGCTCCGCGCGGTTCCTCTCCGGCGGCGACCACGTCGCCGTGTCGGTGCGGATGGACCCGGCGCGGCGGGAGGAGTTGCTGGATACCGTGCTGGCCGTCCGCGCGGAGGAGCCCGACGCGGACGGACGGCTGCGGCTGGAGGTGACCTTCCAGGACCTCCGGCACGCCGAGTGGGCGCTGTGGCGGCTCGGCACGGACGCGGAGGCCTTGACCCCGCGGTCGCTGCGCGCCTCCCTGCACGACCGCGCCGTCGCGCTGGCCGCCCGGTACGGGCCCTCGTCCTGAGGCGGCCTCAGGACCGGTAGCAGGACCGGTCGTCGGACCGGTCTCGTCACCGGTCAGGAGGGCCAGCTCCGGCATCTCTTTCCCTGTGACCTGCGTCACGCGTTAAAAGTCCTTTAAGAAACAAGGTCTCACAAAGCCCAATTTGCACCGTTTTGAGCACAGTTGACGCTTGCTTTGAACAGCGGTCAATATCTCCACGACTTCGCCACACCTCCCTCGGCTTCACCTCATCTGGAGCACTTTGATGCGCAACAGGGCTGCCCCGACCACAGCGGTCGCTTCCGCCACCGGTGAATCGGCGGGCGCGGAACACCGGGGAGACCGCGTCTTCGGGAAGGTCGCGGAGCCGGACCGGGGCGAGACGGGGGCACGGGGGCAGGACATCGAGCTCTTCGACGCGACCGTGCGGCTGCCCGAGGTCCCCGCCGGGGACACGGCGCCCGCCCCCGGGCCACGGCGGTCCCGGCGCGCCCGCCCGGCGGCTCCGGCGTGGCGGTCCATGCCGCTCCCCCTGATGCTCGCGGGCGCGCTCTCCGCAGGACTTGGCGCCGCGCTGGCGGTGTGGCTCTCCGCCGAACCCGACGCCGTACCGGCCTCGAACCCGTCCGTCTCGCTCCCCGTCCTCGCGACGCACGTCCCGCCGCCCGCCCCGGACACCGCGTCCGGTGCGGCCCCGTCCCCCGGAACGGGCACCGCGCGGGCGTCGCGGTCCGCCCCTCCCCCGGCCGGTCCCTCCGCGTCCGGAACCCCGTCCCCCGATCCCGCCACCGCCTCCCCCACGGACACGGTCTCCCCGGGCGCCACGGCGTCCTCGGCCGCCGCGAGCGCCCCGGAGCCCACGGCGTCGCCGTCGGACCGCCGCCACCGCCCCTCGCACCCCGACCGGAACGAGGACGGACGGGACGGGGACGACCGGAACGGGTGGGACGAGTGGGACGGGAGCGGGCGGGACGGGGTGCAGCGGGGAAGCACCGGCCCCGACGTCGTCGACCTCCAGCGGCGGCTCCAACAGCTCCAGCTCTACCTCGGCCCGGCCGACGGCGTCTTCGGCGAGTCCGTGGAAGTGGCCCTGCGCCGCTACCAGGTGGCGCGGAACATCCCTCAGGAGAACGGCGTCTACGGCCCCCTGACCCGCGCCGTCCTGCGGGCCGAGACCGACTGATCCCGCCCCCGACCGCCCACCCCCCTCACAGGAAACCAGAAAGGTTCACGCACATGAGCTACACCGGAAGAGCGGGCACGCGACTGAGCGGCGCCCTGGCCGTCGCGCTCGTCCTCGGCGTCACCGGCGCGGGCAGCGCCCTGGCCGCGCCCCGGGAACCCGCGCCGGGGACCGCCCGGACGTGCCCGGCTCCCGGCCAGGAGCCCGGGATCGGTCACGAGCCGCGCTTCCTCGACGCCAACGTGGCCCTCTACGCCGGCGGCGACTACACCGCCGACGGCGGCACCGCCGAGGCCGAGGGCCTGCTCGTCATCGGCGGGAACGCCACCTTCGCCAAGGCGTCCGGCGGCACCTTCAACGTGGGCCGCGTCGGCGCCGGTTCCGGCATCCTGCCGGACTCCGGAGCGGTCATGCTCTCCGTGGGCGGGAACCTGACGATCGCCCGGGGCACCCGGGTCGACGTGGGCCACGGCCTCACCACCGGCCCCCGCTACGGCGGCGCGGTCCGCGTCGGCGGGAAGATCGACGACAAAGGCGACCTGGAGACGAACGGCGGCAGCCGCGCCTCGGACCTGGGCGCGCGGGCCGCCCTCACCCCGTACGACGCCTTCGGCGAGACCATACGGGGCGAGTCGGCGTCCCTGGGCGCGCTGAAGCCCACCGGCACGAGCGAGCGTTCGGGCGACACCGTCTCCTTCAAGGGCGGCGGCTCCGGCAGCCCGCAGGTGTTCGAGATCGCCGCCGGGAAGCTCGACGGCGCCTCGTCCTTCGACTTCCGGGCGATCCCCGACGGGGCCCCGGTCGTGGTGAACGTGACGGGCGACCGGGCGGTCGGCATCTCCCCGCTGTCCGTCGGCTTCAACGGCGACCGCGTGGACGCGTACGGCTCGGCGCGCTTCGGCGAGGCCGCGTCCCGGATCCTCTACAACTTCGAGGCGTCCCCGTCGCTCACCCTCGGCGGCGGCGGGAACTTCATGGGCTCGATCCTCGCGCCCGAGGCGTCCGCCGACCTGACGGCCAGCGCGAACGGCCGTGTCTACGTCGGCGGGGACCTGCGGACCCGCGGCTCGGGCAACGAGACCCACAACTACCCGTGGAACGGCTCCTCGACCTTCTCCTGCAAGCCGACTCCGGGCGGGCCGGGCACCACGCCCGCGCCGACACCGACGTCCACGCAGCCCGGGACCGAGCCCTCCGCCCCGGCGCCCTCCACCGCGCCGCCCACCGGGGAGGTCACCACTCCGGCCGCGCCGGGGACGACGGCGCCGGGGACCTCCGGGCCCTCCGCGCCGCCCACCGAGGACGCCTCCGCGCCCGCCGCGCCCGGCACGACGGCGCCCTCGCCGTCCGCCACCGGCACCGGTGACGGCTCGCTCGCGACCACGGGAGCGCAGTTCACCCCGTACGCGGTGGCCGCCGGAGTCCTCGCCGCCGCGGGCGCCGGGATCCTGGTGCTCACCCGTCGCCGCCGGGCCCTCGGCCGGCACTGAGACGACGCCGCCACTGTCACCGGCACCGAGCGGGGCCGGTGACAGTGGCGGCGTTCCGGCCGCGTACCCTCGCCCCGGAGCGGCGCTCCGTCCCGGTCCGGCGGGGCGCGGCGGCCGGACGCACGACGAGCGGGGAACGGAAGATGGGCGAGGAGCCCGGGCAGAGGACACGGGCCGCCGAGTCCGTCAGGGACACCGAGTCCGGCGGGGACGGGCGGGGGCGGTCCGCGACCGTGCGCGTGTTCATCGCGCTCGCGCCGCCCGACGACGCGAAGGACGAGCTGGCCGAGGCACTGGGCCCGGCCTACGCGGCGTACCCGCGCCTGCGGTGGAACCGGATCGAGGACTGGCACATCACGCTGGCGTTCCTCGGTGAGCTCCCGGTCGCGGCCGTCCCGCCCCTCCGGCCGCCGCTCGCGGACCTCGCGGCCGCGCGCCGGCCGGTCGAACTGGCGCTGCGCGGCGGCGGGCACTTCGACGACCGGGTGCTGTGGACCGGGATCGACGGGGACCTGGACGGGCTGCACGGGCTCGCGGCCGAGGTGCGCGCCGTGGTCGGCGCGTGCGGGATCCCCTTCGAGAACCGGCCGCTGCGCCCGCACCTGACGCTGGCCCGCGCCCGCCGCGACGATCCGGCCTCCGTACCGGAGATCGCCGCCGGGCTCACCGGGTTCACCGGGCGCCCGTGGCCGGCCGCGCGCCTGCACCTGGTCGGCAGCGACTTCGGGCGCGGCCCGGGGCCGATCCGCTACCGCGACATCGAGTCCTGGCCCTTCGACGGAGCCTGAGCCCGTCCTCTCCGGGGACGGGTGCTCAAGGGCCGTACGTGCCGCGGCAGAGGTCGGCCGCGCCCATCGGGGCCCCGATCCGTTCGGCCTGGCGGCAGAGGCGGCGCATCTCGGGCTGTCCTGCGGCGGGGGCGGACGGGCGGCGGTGGGTCCGGAGGGACGGCTTCTTCTTCGAGGGGTGGGGGGCGACTCGCGCCCCCTTCTTCTGTGCCCGCTGCTTCTGTGCCCGCTTCTTCGTCTGCTTCGACTTCTTCGGCTTCCCCGTCCTCTCCTTCTGCTCCCTCTTCTCCTTCTTCTTCGGTGCCGGGCGGTCGGAGGCCGGCGTTCGCGCGGGTTCGCCCCGGGGTTCCGTGGTGGCGAGCGCCTCGCGCGGGGCCGCCTGCGTGGGCGCCGGCCAGGTCGGCAGCGGCGTGGGGGCCCGTTCGGCGGCCGGGGCGAGGGCGGCAGGGCGGTCCGGTGGGCCCGGCACGGGGCCGTGCGGGACGGCCACGCAGCCGGCCGTGAGGAACGCGGCGGTCAGGAGGTACGCGGTGCGGCGGGGGTGCATGGGGCCACGCTGCCCGAGCCCGTACGGGACGGGGAGGCGGCACGGCCCCTGTCACCGTGACGAGTGAACCCGGCTCCCCGCTCACGTCGCGTTCAGGGCCACCGTCGGGTGGAGGCGCGAGGCCCGGACCGCCGGGTAGAGGCCGGCGGCCACGCCGATCAGAAGGGTGGCGGCCAGCCCTCCCGCCAGGGACCAGGGCGGGACCACCGGCGTCCACCCCTGGAAGCGGGCGAAGCCGTACGTCGCCGCCGCGCCCAGGACCGCGCCCGTCACCCCGCCCAGCGCCGAGAGCAGCAGCGACTCGGTGAGGAACTGGAGCCGGATCGCGCTCCGGGTCGCGCCGAGCGCGCGGCGCAGGCCGATCTCCCGGCGCCGTTCCAGGACCGAGACGACCATGGTGTTGGCGACGCCCACGCCGCCGACCAGGAGGGCGACCGCGCCCAGGCCGAGCATCAGGGCCGTCAGGCCCTCGTCGGCCGCGGCCCTGGCGGCGAGCGCGTCCGAGGGGCGGGAGACCGTGACGCCCACCTCGTCCCCGGGCCTGAGGGTGCGGGCCAGGACCGCCCGTACGTCCTCCACCGAGGCGTCCGCGGACCGTTCGAAGACCGTGGTGGGATGCCCGTCGAAGCCGAAGTGGCGTTCGGCGGCGGGGAATCCGACCAGGGCCACCCGGTCCAGGGTGGGGACCAGTTCGACCGGCGCGAGGATGCCGACGACGACCACGCGCGTGTCGTTCATCATGATCGTCTCGCCGGGCCGGGTGACGCCGAGGCGGTCCGCCGCCACCGCGCCGAGGACCGTGACGGGGAGGCGCTCGCGGGCGCGGTCCAGCCAGACGCCCCGGTCGACCTCGCCGCCGAGCGCGGTCAGCAGGTCGGTGCGGGCCGCCTGGGTGGTGACGCCCGCGGTGCGCTCCTCGGGGACCACGTCGCTGCGGCGGACGCGGGCGTCGACGTCGGCCGTGGCGGTGGCGTGCCGCACCGGGCCGATGCGCTCGACCATCGCGACCGCGTTCTTGGGCAGCCGGACCGTGCGGCCCGTGGCGTCCTTGCCCGCCTCGGCGGTGAGGAGGTTGGTGCCGAGGCGGTCGAGCCGGGCCATGAGGTCGGCGCGGCTCGACTCGGACAGGCCGACGACCGCGACCACGGTCGCGATGCCGAGGGCGATGCCGAGCGCCGAGAGGACCACGCGGGCGCGCCGGGCGCGGAGGCCGACCGCGCCGACGCGGAGGACGTCGCCGGGCGCGAGCCGGGAGGGCCTGAGGTCGTTCCTCACGGGCCGGTCACCTCCGTACGGGGGCCGGGGCGGTGGGCGGTGCGGGTGTCGGAGACGATCCCGCCGTCCCTGAAGCGGACCCGGCGCGGCAGCGAGGCCGCGATCTCGTTGTCGTGGGTGATGACGCAGACGGTGGTGCCGGCCGCGTTCAGCTCGCGCAGCAGCTCCATGACGATCCTTCCGGACGCGGTGTCCAGCGCCCCGGTCGGTTCGTCCGCGAGGAGCAGCGCGGGGTTCCCCACCAGGGCGCGGGCGATGGCCACGCGCTGTTTCTCGCCGCCGGAGAGCTCGTCGGGGGTGTGCCCGTACCGGTGGTCGAGGCGGACGCGCGCGAGCGCTTCACGCGCGCGCGTGCGCCGTTCCCCCAGGGGCACGCCCGCGTAGAGCAGGCCGTCGGCGACGTTGTCCACGGCGTCGCGTCCGGCCGCCAGGTGGAAGTGCTGGAAGACGAAGCCGATGCGGCGGGCGCGGAGGGCGGAGAGCCGTGCGTCGGAGAGGCGGGACACGTCGTGCCCGGCGATCCGGACGGTGCCCGTCGTCGGCCTGTCGAGGGTGCCCATGACGTGGAGCATCGTGGACTTCCCGGAGCCGGACGGTCCGACGACGGCGAGGAGTTCGCCCTCCTCGACGGTGAGGTCCACGCCGCGCAGGGCGTGGACGCCGCCGAGGTACGACTTGGTGGCGCCGCGCAGTTCGACGACGGGGGCCTGGGGCCGGTTCACGGTGCGGCCACCCCCACCGTCGCGCCCTCGCGGAGGTCCGGGCCGCTGACCTCGATCCGCCCGTCGGCGGTCATGCCGGTCTCCACCCGCACCATGGCCGAGGTGGTGCCCCGGACGACCTGGAGGCCGTAGCCGCCGTTCTCGCCGCGCAGGGCGACGACCGCCTCGACGGGGACCACGAGGACTCCCCTGCGGGCCTCGCTGACGAACGTCACGCTCGCGGGTGCCTCGGGGTCCTCGCCGGAGGCGGCGTCCGCCCCGCCGTCCAGGACGACCTCGACGACGATGTCGTCCTCGGCCGCGCCGCCCTCGGCGGAGGTCTCCTCGGGGCGTACGGTGCCGGCGACCCGGGCGGGCACGGTCCTCCCGCCGGGCAGGGTGACCTCGACCTCGGTGCCGGGCGCGGTGAGCGCGCCGTCGTCCCGGTCGAGCCGGGCCCGTACGACGGGTCTGGTGGAGGCGACCGTGAGGACGGGTCCGCCGGGGGCGACCTGGTCGGCGAGCGCCGCGTCGGCGGAGACCACCTTGACCCGGCCGGGCTGGAAGACGACGTCGCCCCGGCCGACCCTGCCGGTGGGGTCGCGGTTGAGGGACTTCTGCCACCGCTCGACGGCGGCCTCGGTGTCCTCGTCGTAGCGCGTGTCGACGTACAGGCCCCGCCCGTATCCCAGGTCGCGCAGGTTGCGTTCCAGCTGGAGCACGTCGCTGCCCCGGTCGCCCGCCCTCATCTCGCGGAACATGGGGACGGGTCCGTAGAGGAGGGTGACGGGCTTGTCGTTCAGCTCGTACAGCGCCTCGCCCCTGCTCAGGGTCTTCCCTTCGGGGGCGGCCACGGTGACGGTGCCCTCGACGGCGGACCTGACGACGCGGCGCCGCGCGAAGTCGAGCCGGCCGTCGACGGTCTTGGAGCGGACGAGGTCGGTGCGGACGACGGTCGCGGTCGCGGGCGGCAGGTCGCCGCCCTTCCCGGCCGGGGACGTACCGCCGTGGCCGTCGCCGAGGAGCAGGGCGCCGCCCGTGGCGGCGGCCGCGACGGTCGCCGCGCCGAGTGCGAGGAGGGTGGTGCGGCGCCTCACTGCAGGCCGTCCAGGCCGTCGAGGAGCTTCGTCCGGCACGTCTCGCGGGCCTTCTTGTACGCCGGGGAGTCCTGGTCGATGACCGGGGAGGCCGGGTTCGGGTCGCCGCCCGGCTGGGCGTTGCCGTCGCTCATGGTCGGGTTGGTGAAGCGGGAGACGCCGTTGTCCCTCATGCAGGCGGCGTGCGCGAGCATCGACTCGTAGTCCTTCTGCTGGTCGCGCCGGGGCTCGACCGCCATGACGCCGCGGAGTTCGGGGACGCAGACGCCGTCCTTGCCGCCCTTGTAGGCCTCCTGCTGTCCGGGCCGGGAGGCGATCGCCCCGATCCTGTCCCAGTCGAGGTGGCCGCTGAGCTTCGGGTCGGGGTAGTCCGCGTAGCCGCCCTTGGCGCGCATACACCGGACGTACTTCAGCTGGGCGTCGTAGAAGGCGCTCTTCCCGGCGGGCGGGGCGGCGGAGGCGCCGGCCCCGGTCGTGGCCGTGGCCGCGGAGGGGGCCGGGGTTCCGGGGGCCGAGGCGACGGCGTCGCTCTCCCGGACGCCGCCGGCGTCGCCGCAGGCCGCCGTGAGGGCGAGGACGGGAAGGAGGACGAGGACGGCGAGGCGCGGCCGGGGGGCCGTGCGGGAGGTGGTCGTGAGGATCATGGCGGCCACCCTCGCCACGGCATGTGATGGCCTCCGCATGGCCACATGATGGGAACGTAACAATGCCTCCGGTCCGTGCGTCCGTGCCCTCCGGCGGCGCCGAACGGCCTTTCGCGGTGGCCATAATCGATCACATGCCGCATGTACTGCTGATCGAGGACGACGCGTCCGTACGGGACGGGATGGAGCTCGTGCTGCGCCGGCACGGGTACGACGTCGCCACGGCGGCCACCGGCGAGGAGGCCCTCGCGCTGCTCGACGGGCCGGACGGGGGGCGGGTGGAGCTGGCCGTCCTCGACCTGATGCTGCCGGGGATGGACGGCTTCGAGGTGTGCCGCCGCATCCGGGCCAGGTCCGCCGTCCTGCCGGTCGTCATGCTGACCGCGCGCGGCGACGACCGGGACGTCGTGGACGGTCTGGAGGCGGGGGCCGACGACTACGTGGTCAAGCCGGTCACCGCGCCCGTCCTGGAGGCCCGCATCCGGGCGGCGCTCCGGCGCGCGGAGCCGTCCACGCAGACGCGGGCGCAGGCGGCGGACGCCGAGCGGGCCGGGCTCGTCATCGACCGGGCCGGGCTCACCGTCACCAAGTACGGCGTCCCGGTGGCGCTGCCGCCCACCGAGCTGCGGCTGCTCCTGGAGCTGTCGGCCGCGCCGGGCCGGGTGTTCAGCCGCGAGCAGCTCCTCGCGTCGGTCTGGGACCACACCTTCCTGGGGGACTCCCGGCTGGTGGACGCGGCCGTCGGACGGCTGCGGTCGAAACTGGAGGACGTACCGGCGAAACCCCGGTTCGTCCAGACGGTACGGGGCTTCGGCTACCGCTTCGGGCCGCTGTGAGCCGTCCGGGGAGGACCCGGCCGGTCCCGTCGGCCCGGCCGGGGCGCGGCGGCGCGCCGGGGCGGCGGTCCCGGCGGATCGTCGGCGGGCTGCGGATCCGCCTCGTGGCCGCCTTCGTCGTCGTCGCGCTGGTCAGCGCGGTGACCTCGACCGCCCTCGCCTACCGGGACGCGCGCACCGCCGTGCTCCAGCGCACCCAGAACGCGGCCGTGGACGACCTGCGGGAGCGGACCACCGAGGTCGCCGCCGACTTCGACGTGCCGCCCGACCGGCGGACGCTGGCCCGGTTCGCGGCGAAGGTGTCGGACGGCCTCGGGGGGCGCATCGTGGTCGTGCGCCACCACGACCTGGTCGCGACCTCCGACGCGTACGCCGACACGGAGGGCCGGATCACCCCCGAGCTGCGCGCCGCCGTACGGGGCGGGGACGGGGCCCTGTTCCAGCGGGTGACCTGGCGGGGCGAGCCGTACCTGGTGGTCGGGATGCCCGTGCGGTACGCGGACGGGGACCGCCGCGACTCCGGCCTGGAGGTCTTCGCCGTGTCGGACCTGCGGGCCGAGCGTGACGACACCGCCGCGCTCCTGGACTCCGTGCGCGCGGGCGTCCTGCCGGTGGTGGTGCTCGCCGCCGTCCTGGCGCTCCTCGCCGCGGGGACGGTCCTGCGGCCGGTGCGGAAGCTGGGCCGGGCCACCCGCGAGCTGGCGGCCGGGGGCCTCGGCAGCCGGGTCGTCGTCACCGGCCACGACGAACTCGCGGACCTGGCCCGCACGTTCAACGAGACCGCCGACGCGCTCCAGGCGTCGGACGCGGAGCTGCGCGAGCAGGAGGCGAAGGCGCGCCGTTTCGTGGCGGACGTGTCGCACGAGCTGCGCACCCCGCTCGCCGCGATGACGATGGTGGCGACCGTCCTGGAGGAGGACGCCGACCAGCTGCCGCCGGACGCGGCGCGGGCGGCCCGTACCGTCGGCGCGGAGACCGCGCGCCTCGCCCGGCTGGTCGAGGACCTGATGGAGATCTCCCGCTTCGACGCGGGGGCGGTGCGCCCGAACGCGGCCGAGACGGACCTCGCCGACACGGTACGGGCCTCCCTGGAGCTGCGGGGCTGGACGGACCGGGTGCGGACCCGGCTGGACGAGGGCGTACGGGCGGTGGTCGACCGGCGTCGGATCGACGTGATCGTGGCGAACCTGGTGGGCAACGCCCTGCGGCACGGCGCCCCTCCGGTCACCGTGACCCTCGGGACCCGGATCGGGGCGGACGGGGCGTGGGTGGTGCTGGAGGTCGCCGACCACGGCCCCGGGCTGCCCCCGGAGGTACGGGAGCGGGTCTTCGACCGCTTCTACAAGGCGGACGCGTCCCGGTCCCGGGGCGCGGCCGACGACAGCGGGCAGGGCAGCGGGCTCGGCACGGCGATCGCCCTGGAGAACGCGCGCCTGCACGGCGGCACGATCGACGCGGTCGATGGGCCGGAGGGCGGCGCGGTGTTCACGCTGCGGCTGCCCCTGCGGCGCACGGAGGAGACGGAGGAGGGGGAAGGGGAGTGAAGGTGCGGCAGGGGTGGGTGCTCGGCGCGCTGGTGCTGGCCCTCGCGGGCTGCGGCGTCCGGCCGACCGGGCCGATAGCGGCGGGCGAGCCCGCGTCCGGTCCGACGCGCGGGATGCGTCTGTACTTCGCGTCCGACGGCGGGCTGCGGGCGGTGCCGCTGCTCGACCGGAGGATCACGGACCTGAACATGGTGATGAAGCTGCTCGCCGCCGGACCGCCGCCCGCCGAGCGGCGCGACGGGCTCACCACGCTCGTGCAGGGGCTGGGCGGCTACACGGCGACGGGCTCGGGCACCCGGGTCACGGTGCGCCTGGAGGACCCCTACGCGGGGAACGGGCGCGACCAGGCCACGGGCCAGCTGGTGTGCACGCTGGCCCGCGCCCAGTCCGTCCTGGAGGCGGAGGTCCGCGCCGAGGACGTCGAGGTCACCCTGCGCCCGCCCGGGGGCCCTGCGGTGGGCCCCCACCGGTGCGCGGACTTCCTCACGCGGTGAGGCGGCCGGCCGGGCGCGGGGCGACCGGGCCGGTGGGGGCCGGCCGGGCCGGTTGTCACCGGTCCGCGAGGAGGGCCTCCACCGCGCGGGCGGTGTCCGGGTGCCGGTCCATCAGGGACGGCGGGCGGGGGGCCGTACCGGCCGGCGCCCACTCCTCCGTACAGCCCAGCAGTTCCGCGAGGGCGTCGCAGGTCGCCGGGTGCGCGGGCAGGAGCGCCGCGCCGCGCGGGGCGCCGGTGGCCGCCGGGCCGGGGCGGGCGGCGCGGGGCGCGGCCGGGGGCCGGCGCCACGGCGGGATCCAGGCGTCCAGGGCGGGGAGCCGGGCCGGGAAGGTCCGTCCCGCCTCGCGGACGAGCAGCGGGGCGAGGTCCCCGCCGTTCGCCCGGAGGGTGGTGACGAGGACCGGCAGCCAGGGCAGCAGGACGGCGTCCGGCAGCCGCCCGAAGGCGTTCGACACGGCCTCCACCACGACGTCCGCGAGGCCGGGCACCGGTTCGAGGGCGTGCACGAAGCCGCTGAGGTAGCGCGGGTAGGAGGGAACGGTCAGGGGGCTGGCGAGCAGTTCGTCGCAGCGGGCCCGCAGCTCCTCCCGGGAGAGGGTGCCGAGCCGCACCCGCGCCGCCCAGAGCAGCGCCGTCTTCGCCGGGTCCTCCGGGTGCGACTGGGCGACGGCCAGTTCCAGCTGGGTCCTGTCGCAGCCCAGGGACAGGGCCAGGCCCTCCATGTCGAACAGGAAGCCCAGCATGGCCGCCACCTGCCCCACGGTCGCGTCCTCGTCCCGGAAGGCCGTCGGCAGCAGGGTGCAGTAGTGCGCGTACCCGGCGCGGACGAAGGACTCTATCCACGGGGGCAGTGCCGGTTCGGCGGTGCGGTAGTACGCGAGGAGGCCGCGCACCCGGCGCAGCACCTCGGGTGCCCCGTCCACCGTGCGCTCGCCCGCGAGGACCTCCAGGGCGCGGGTGCCCAGCTCGTCGGCGAGCCGCCGGCCGCGGAGGTAGAGGGTGGCGTCCTCGACGGCCGCGAGGACCTCCGCCGTCGTCGCCCGGGGTCCGTGGGCGGTACGGCGCAGGCGCTGCTCCAGGACCTGTTCGAGGCTGACGCCCTCGTAGCCCAGCTCGATGAGGGCCCGCTGGTGGGTGCCGAGCGCGAGGTCCCAGGACTCCTGGACGGACCGCTCTCCCAGCCGCCGCTCGCCCATGACGGGGCGTGCCGTGCCGTGGGGCATCAGGCGGCGCAGCATCCACAGCACGTCGGAGCAGGCGCGCAGTCCGGGCCGGGAGGTCATGTCGAGCAGGGCCCGTCGCACGCCGCGCCGCTGGAGGTCCAGCTCCAGCGGGGCGAGCCGGTCGTGCACGTCGCGGGCGAGGGGCGGCAGCGCCTCGTAGCCGACCCGGCCGATCCGGTCGCCGCCCATCATGCTCTCGACGATCCCGCGGACGTCCCGCCGCCCGGGCACGGTGTCCTTCTCGATGCAGGTGACCGCCGCGTCCTGGAAGTCGTACGGGGTGGGCTTGGCCCGGTCCCGCATCCCGGCGAGCAGGATCGAGGTCTCGAAGACGGCGATGGCGTCGGCGGTGGAGGCGAGGTAGCCGCTGCGGCGGGCGGCGCGGACGACGTCCACGGACCAGCCGAGCAGTTCGGCCTCGTCCAGGGTGTCGAGGGCGGGCGGCCGCCGGAGGAAGCCGGAGAGCCGGTCCTCGGCGGACGCCGGGTCCGGGCCCGGATCCGCGTCCGGGACCGCGCCGGGCGCCACGGCCTTCCTGGCTCCGGTCTTCTTCGCCGGGGTCCTCTTCGTCCCGTCCTGGCCTTCCAGGCGGTACGGCTCCACGCGGGTGCGCCTGAGGTTCTTCGTCCACTGCGCCGCGGCGATCGACACGGAGCCGGAGGCGAGGCCGAACTGCGCCTCGACGGCCGCGTGGCTGGACGGGATGAGGCCGTACTGCCAGGTGGTGGCGGTGCGCGGGGAGACGGTGAAGCCGTCGGCGCCGTGCACGCCGAACTCCTCGACGCGGCTGGCCGCGTGGAAGGCGCCGCAGACGTACAGGCAGTCCGCCGGGTCGGTGCCGGTCGCGGCCAGGTGCTCGCGCATCCGGGTCCACATGTACCGCTCGCGGTCCTCGTCGACGCGGACGCGGTCCCCGTCTCCGGGGGCGAGCCGCCGGAAGAGGCTGCCGATGAGGAACATGACCTGGCGGTAGGTGTCGTGGTCGCCGTCGCCGAGCGGCACCTCGACGTACTGGTGCCACCACTCCGACCAGTGCCGCACCTTGCCGTGGCGCAGCAGGTGCTCCTCCAGTTCGGCGAAGCGCGGGCGCAGGTCGCCGATCTCGACGCCGACGGCCTCGCCGTGCAGCGCGGCCCCGTCCTCCCGGGCCGCCCCCTCCCGGTCGTCGCCGGCCGGACGGCGGGCGTCCCACTGGAAGACGTGGTCGGAGGAGCGGTCGACGAGGACGAGCTCCACGCCGGGGGTGTCGAGGGCGTACGCGATCGCCTGGTACTCGGCGGAGGCCTCCGTGATCGGGGCGACGACGGACAGCGGGGCCCAGTCGGGCGGGAAGCCGTCGATGTCGCTCGCGAAGGCCTGCACCGCGACCGGCAGCCGGCAGTTGCGCAGCTCGGTCAGGAGCGGGGCCATGTCCTCGCACAGCTCCAGGTAGACCACCTGGGGCCGCTTCTCGCGCAGCCTGCGGGCCATGGCGAGGGCGGAGGCGGGCGAGTGGTGGCAGACCGGGAAGATCTCCAGCGGTTCGCGGACCGCCCGGTCGACGTCGTCGACCATGCCGAGGAGGATGTCCTCCAGGGCGTCCGGCCCGCCCGCGAACTCCTCGGCAGCGGTGTGCAGTTGTCCGCGCAGGGCGGCGAAGGACGTGGTGGCGGCGCTCATGCCAGCTTCGCGATCGCTTCGCGGCCGCCCTCCAGGAACTCGGGCCAGGAGCCGCCCTCCTCCTTGCTCCGGGGCTCGACGACGCCGTGCAGGTACTTGTTGAGGATGGCGAGGTCCTCGGGCTCGCGGCGGGCGAGGGTGCCGACGAGCGAGGAGGCGAGGGTGCGGGCGGTCAGGGTGCGCTCGCCGAAGAAGTTGCCGTGCAGGATCGAGTCCTCCAGCACGCCGATCTGCTCGGCGGTGGAGAGCGCGGATTCCAGCTTCTCGTCGTCGCCGCCGGCCGCGGCGGCGGAGGCGCGCAGGTCGGCGAAGCTCTGGAGGAGGACGTCGAGGAGGGTGGGCGGCACGTCCAGTTCGATCCGGTGGCGGCGGAGCAGTTCCTCGGTGCGGAAGCGGACGATCTCGGCCTCGCTCTTCTTGTTCGTCACGACCGGGATACGGACGAAGTTGAACCGGCGCTTGAGCGCGGAGGAGAGGTCGTTGACGCCCCGGTCGCGGCTGTTGGCGGTGGCGATGATCGAGAAGCCGGGCTTGGCGAAGACGATGTTCCCGCCGTCGGCGCCGTCGAGTTCGGGGACGGAGACGTACTTCTCGGAGAGGATCGAGATGAGGGCGTCCTGGACGTCGCTGGTGGAGCGGGTCAGCTCCTCGAAGCGGCCGATGGTGCCGGTCTCCATGGCGGTCATGATCGGCGAGGGGATCATCGACTCGCGGGACTGCCCCTTGGCGATGACCATGGAGACGTTCCAGGAGTACTTGACGTGGTCCTCGGTGGTGCCGGCCGTGCCCTGGACCACCTGGGTGGAGTTGCGGCTGATGGCGGCCGCGAGGAGTTCCGCGAGCCAGCTCTTGCCGGTGCCGGGGTCGCCGATGAGGAGGAGGCCCCGGTCGGAGGCGAGGGTGACGATGGAGCGCTCGACGAAGCTGCGGTCGCCGAACCACTTCTGCGCCACCTCCCGGTCCAGGCCGTCGGCGCGCTCGGAGCCGAGGACGAACAGGCGGACCATCTTCGGGGACAGGCGCCAGGAGAACGGCTTGGGGTGGTCGTCGATCGACTCCAGCCAGTCGAGTTCCTCGGCGTACTTGATCTCGGCGGGAGCGCGGAGCAGGTCGGACATGCGAGGGGCCTTTCGGGTTCTCAGGTGAGGAAGGTCTTGAGCTCGTGGACGAGCCTGTCGATGTGGCCGGAGATCACCGGGGTGCCGAGCGCCTTGAACCGCTCCCGGAACCAGGGGTTGACCTCCTGCCGTCCCGAGCTGGTCACCGAGCCGACGGGGATGAACCGCACGCCGGAGCGGTGGACCGCCTCGATGCCCTCGAACAGCGGCTGCGAGCGGTCGAACTCGTAGAAGTCGGAGATCCACACCATGACGGTGTTCTTCGGCTCGGCGATCTTCGGGCGGGCCATGGCCATCGCCACGGGCCCGTCGTTGCCGCCGCCGAGGTGGGTGCGCAGGAGCACGTCGAACGGGTCGCGCACCCAGGGGGTGAGGTCGATCGCGCGCGTGTCGTACGCGATGAGGTGGACGTCGACCTTGGGGAGCCCGGCGAAGATCGAGGCGAGGATGGTGCAGTTGACCATCGAGTCGACCATGGAGCCGGACTGGTCCACGACCACGATCAGCCGCTGGGGCGTGGTCCTGCGGGTCGTGTGCCGGTAGTGGAGGCGGTCGACGTGGAGCCGCTCCTCCTCCGGGCTCCAGTTGGTGAGGTTCTTCCAGATGGTGCGGTCGAGGTCCAGGTTCCGGAAGACCCGCTTGGGCGGGACGGAGCGGTCCAGCTCGCCGACGGTGGCCTTCTCCACCTGGGTGCGCAGGACCGCGGCGACCTCGTCGACGTACCGGCGGATGAGGGACTTGGCGTTGGCGAGGGCGACGCCGGAGAGGTTGCCCTTGTCGCGGAGGAGTTGCTCGATCAGGGACATGCTGGGGGTGAGCCGGGCGGCCAGTTCCGGGTCGGCGAGGACCTCGCGCAGGCGCATACGGCTCACGAGGTCGGCTTCGATGTCGCCGAGTTCGGTCCCGAGTCCGCCGGTGGCGGCCGGTCCGGCGGCCCGGCCGCGCAGTCCGCCGGGCGGGTGGCCGAGCGCGCGCTCCAGCCGTCCGGTGTCCGCCTGCCAGCGGGCCAGTTGTCCGGCGGACACGGCACCGGAGCCGGTGGAGAAGACGTTGAGCAGCAGCTTCGAGGCGAGGGCGGCGCGCCGGACCTCGGCCGCGCGGTCGCGCGCCCCGTCCGGTTCGGCCTCCGGGGTCATCAGGCCGTCGAACGCCCCGGCCAGTTCCGGGTGGCGCTGGACGACGGAGTCGACGGAGACGGCCGGGTCGAGCAGGGCCGGGGGCAGACCGATGTCCTCGACGACGGCGAGGCTCGCCGACTCCAGGGCGGGCTGCTCCTCGGGGTCGAAGAGCCGGGCGAGGAGGCGCCAGTAGAGGACCTGCCGCCGGTTGTCGTCGGGGGCGGGGACGGGGGCGGGGTCCGTCCCGGTGAGGTCGGGGACGGGGGCTGTCCCGTTGGGGTCGAGGGCGGGATCCGTCCCGTTGGAGTCGGTCATGTGCGCAGCAGCTTTCCGGCTCGTTCGCGCAGGACGGCGACCGCGTCCGTGGCCGCCTTCTCCGCGCGGGCCCCGGTCTTGTCGGCGGTGCCTCCGGCCCAGGCGCCCGCGTGGACGGCGACGGTCTTCTTCCGGACGGTCGTCTCGACGGCGAGCGGCTGGAGGACGAACTCCCCGGCGTCCCAGCGGAGCAGCCCCAGGCAGGCGTGGGACGCGAGGACCGCTTCCGGGGTGAGCGGCCCCGCGGCCGGGATCCGGTCGGTGTCGACGGCCAGCCGGTGTCCCGCGACCGTGAGGGCGGGCGTCCCGTCGTCCGGGTGCTCCGCCGCGTACCCCTCCAGGAGGACGGGGACGGCGATGCGGGACGGGTGCCGGTCCAGCGGAGCGGTCACCGGATCGGTCGCGGTGGAGAGGACGACCCGGGCCGTGGCGAAGGGGTCGGCGGGCTCTCCCGTACGGGCCCGGCCGTCGTCCCAGACGAGGTCGCCCTCGGCGGTGACGGGCATGGCGTCGAGCTCCATGGAGCGGCCCTCGCCCGCGGCGGCGAGCAGCGACATGCGGGGGCGGAGCAGTTGCCACAGGCCGGCGCCGACGACGGTGTCCGGTTTGGGCGCGGACACGGCGGCCCGGACCAGGCGGGGCGGGGTGCCGTCGGCGGGCTCGAAGACGGCGTGGACCTGGGCCTGTACGGCGGTCGCGTGCTCCTGGAGGTCGACGCCGAGCGGCAGGAGGCGGCCGGTCGCGGTGGAGACGGCGGTGGCGCGGGCGGCGCCGGGCAGGGTGAGGAGGAGGGCGCGCGACCACAGGTCGGCCCAGCGGCGCACCGGGACGCGGTCCAGGGTGACGCCCGGGCAGGAGGCGGCGAGTTCGGCCGCGAATCCGTCGAGGAGCGTGGCCTGGCGGCGCAGTCGCGGGTCCGGGAGCAGGGCGGAGACGACGGGCGCGGCGCCGCCGACGAGGTCGTGGTCGATGCCCCGCCAGCCGGCGCGGGCGAGGTCGCACAGCCAGGCGCGGGCGGCGGCGAGCGCGTGCGCGGCGGGCTCCTCCCCCGGGGCCTCCCCTGCCGTCGGCCCGGTGACGGTCCGGCCGGTGGCGTCCGCGACGCGGGCCGTCAGGGCGTCGTGCACGGAGCCCATGAGGGCGGTGCGGGCGGCGGCGAGCGCGACGAAGTGGTCCTCTCCGGCGGCTCCGGCCGCGGTCTTTTCGGCCGCCTCGGCGACCCGTGCCGCCAGCGGTGTGCCGGCGACGGCGTCCACGAGGGCGGCGAGTCCGTCGGCCTGCTCGGGCCCGGGGCGGAGCAGGCCGGCGACGAGCACCCGGTCGAAGGCGTCGACGGCGTCCAGGGCCTCGTCGAGGCCGTCGAGGGGGTCGCCGAGCAGGTCCGTACGCATCAGGCCACCGCCCGGGTCGGCGGGAACCAGTGCATCTCGGGCACCGGCAGGGTGGTCGGCTCCAGTTCGAGGTAGGCCAGGTGCCGCAGGAACCGGCTGAACACCGGGGCGGCGGCGGAGGTGTCGCCCTGGGCGGGGCGCGTGGCGGTCATCACCGAGACGAGCGCGGGGGCGTCGGGCTCCGCGTCGGGCGTGTCGGCCTTCAGGTAGCGGGCGACGCGCCCGGCGCCGTACTGGAGGACGGCCTCGGAGACGAGGGCGCGGATGTGGTTGCAGAACGTGCCGCGCGCGCCGCCGCAGGGGCGGTTGTTGTTGGTGCTGCACGCGAACGCGTACGTCCCGGCGGCGATCGAGGACACGTACACGCGTCCCGTGTCGGAGCCGCTGGACACGACGCCCTGCAACCGTCCGTCGGCCAGCTCGACGAACGGCACCTTGGCGAGTTTCCGCGGTCGCGCGGGCGGTACCACCCGCGTCGTACTCGACCTCTCCCAGACCGGCAACGTACCTCTCCCATGCACGTCGAAGGGGGTGTTCGCGCCCGTCCGGCGGAACGTCCACGAACCTATCCCCGGCCACTGACAACGGCGTCGGGATCCGCGGCGGTGCCGTCGCCGTGGCCGGTGGAGCCGTCCGGGAGGGTTACGGCAACGCGCGCGTGAGCCAGACGACTTCGCCGTTCTCCTCCACGGAGAGGTGGTCCCGTTCGAACCCGAGCTTCTCCAGGACGCGGAGCGACGGCCCGTTCCACGTGCCGACGGTCGACCAGAGGCGCTTCCGTCCGGTCGCGACGGCGGCGTCGAGCACGGCGCGCGCCGCCTCGGTGGCGTATCCCCGCCCGTGCACGCGCTGGAACAGCTCGTACGCGATCTCAGGCTCGTCCAGGGTGGCGCGGCCGATGATCAGCCCGCAGTAGCCGATGAAGTCGCCTTCGTCGCGGCGCTGGATGGGCAGCAGGGCGATTCCCGTGGTCTCCGTCGCGGCGAGCAGCTCCACGACGGCCTTCCGGATGCGTTCGACCGGGGGCTTTCCGTTGCCGCGTTCGGAGAGAAGGTCGCTGAACTCGGCGGCGTCCGACTCGGCCCACGGCCGCAGTATCAGTCGCTCGGTCTCCAGGTGGAACGGCATCGTCCTGTACGTCGTCATGCCCCCACTCTTTCTCACGGGTCGTCACGCCCCCGTGGTGGATCCGGGGCGGACGATCATCAGGACGGTGACGGTGGCCCACAGCAGGTTGAAGACGCCGGTGTGCACGGCCAGTCGGCCCGGTTCCGGGAGGACCGGTGCCGAGGGTGCGGGAGGGACCGCCGTACCGGCCAGGGCGCGGTCCTGGGCGGGCAGGACGAGCAGGACGAGGACGCCGGCGGCGGCCGCGGTCAGCAGGACCGAGGCGATCAGCCAGGCGTCGCCGAGGACGCCGAGGCTGCCGGCCGTGGCGAAGCCGAAGAGGGGGACGGCGACGCCGACTCCGGCGTAGACCCGGCAGATGCGGTGCAGGGTGCGCAGGGTCGTCCGGGCGTCGCCGTCGCCGGGGTCGCCGAGGGCGCGGCGCAGCGTCGCGGGGAACATGCTCGCGGCGACGGTGACCGGCCCCACGGCGACGAGGGCGGCCAGGACGTGCAGGGAGAGGAGGAGCTCGGTCACGCCCGGTCCTCCGGGGCGGTCCGGCGCTCGCCGGTGACCTTGGAGGCCGGGAGGCGGCCGGCCCTGGAGGTCCCCCGGAGGGTGTCGCCGTCGACCGTCACGTCGAACGCGAGGTTCAGCCGCATGGGCTTGGTGACGGACTGCTTCCAGGTGAGCCGGTCGCCGTCGAGGACGAGGTCGCGGAGCGGTACCTCCTCGCCCGCTCCGTGGGCGACGCCGGTCAGGACGGCGTCCCGCTCGCGGAGTTCGACCACGGCCTTCAGCGTGCCGATGGGGGTGGAGACGGACAGGTTCCAGGTGCCTTCGACGGACATGCGGATGTTCTTCCTGACGGTGGGACGCGGAGGGGTGGGGGCAGGGCGCGGGCGGGGTTCAGAGGGCGGCGGGGGCCGGGCCCCGGGCGCTCCAGACGGTGCCGCGCCGCTCGTGGGCGAACAGTTCCTCGACGGCGTGGGCGATGCGGGGGCCCGGTCCGCGTTCGAGGAGGTACAGGCCCAGGTCGAGTCCGGAGGTGACTCCGGCGCCGGTGATCAGGTCGCCGTCGTCGACGACACGGGCGCGGATCGCGCGGGCGCCGGTGGCGTCCAGCATGTCCAGGCCCAGGTGGTGGGTGGTGGCGTGACGGCCTTCCAGGAGCCCTGCCATGGCCAGGACGAGGGAGCCTCCGCAGACGGCGGCGACGGTGACGTCCGGGTCGTCCATCGCCCGTTCGAGGAGTGCGGGGAGGCCGGTGGTCAGGGTGCGGGCGAGGAGCACCGGAACGAACTCGTCCCGCCGCCGCTCGCCGGCGCCCGCCTCTTCCTCCGGAACCTCGCCGGGTTCGCCCACGCGGCCCGAGGCGCCGGGCACCAGGACCACGTCCGCGCGCTCCGGGTCGAGGGTGCCGGTGGCGCGCAGCGCCAGCCCTCCGGTGCCGCCGACCACCTCGCGGGGGCCCTCGGCGGAGACCAGTTCGACGGTCACCGCGCCGTCCGATGCCGTGCCGCCGGCGTACAGCACCTCGTAGGGGGCGACGACGTCGAGCGGGTCGAATCCGTCGAACAGGACGATCTGGACGTGCACGGGCGTTCCTCCGGGGTCGTTCTCTCTTTCCGGCTTTCCGACGCGTTGAAGTCAACCGTCCGCCGGTCCGGCCGCCCAGTGGCAGGAGTGACAGGTTTCAACGGGAAATCGCCATGAGCTTTCGAGGGCTCCGCGAGTACGGTGACATGGGGATGTCCGGATGCCGTCCCGGGTCCGGCGTACGGCGAGGAGGTAGGTTCCGGCCATGCACACCGTCGCCGTTCTCGCGCTGGACCAGGTGATCCCGTTCGACCTGTCCACCCCGATCGAGGTCTTCTCGCGGACCCGTCTGCCCGACGGGCGGCCCGGCTATCAGGTGCGGGTGTGCGCCGAGCGCGACGAGGTCGACGCCGGGGCCTTCACCCTGCGCGCGCCCTGGGGCCTGGAGGGCCTCCGGGACGCGGACACGGTCGTCGTGCCGGGCGTCGCCGATCCCACGGCCCCGCTCTCCCCCGCCGTACGCGACGCGCTGCGGTCGGCCGCCGCCGACGGCACCCGGATCGCGTCCCTCTGCGTGGGCACCTTCCCCCTGGCCGCCACCGGGCTCCTGGACGGGCTGCGCGCCACGACCCACTGGCAGGCGGCCGGGCTGCTGGCCTCCCTCCACCCGGACGTGGACGTCGACCCGGACGTCCTCTACGTGGACAACGGCCAGTTCCTCACCTCGGCGGGCGCGGCCGCGGGCCTGGACCTGTGCCTGCACATGATCCGCCGGGACTACGGGTCGGCGGTCGCCGCCGACGCCGCCCGCCTGTCGGTGATGCCGCTCGAACGCGAGGGCGGCCAGGCGCAGTTCATCGTCCACGACCACGCCCCCGTGCCGCAGGGCTCCGAACTGGAGGCGCTGCTCACCTGGCTGCGGGAGAACCTGTCCCGCGACCTCACCCTGGCCGACATCGCCGCGCGCGCCGGGACGAGTACCCGGACCCTGATCCGGCGGTTCCGCGACCAGACCGGCACCACCCCGCTCCAGTGGCTCCACCGGGCCCGCATCCGCCAGGCACAGCACCTGCTGGAGACCACGGAGCACTCCGTGGAGCGGATCGGCGGCCAGGTCGGCTTCGGCTCGCCCACCACCTTCCGCGACCGCTTCAAACGCACGACGGGCGTGAGCCCGCAGACCTACCGGCGCACCTTCGGCTGACCCGGCGCGCCGGGGCCGGCGGCCGGGCGGCGGCCCCGTGGCTCCGTACCGTCGATCGGGTCCGGCCGGAAGCCGGACGACACGGCCGGGGACCGTACGCCGGACCACTGCTCGGCCCCGTACTCCTCGAACCGTTCCACCTCGGTGAACCCCAGCTTCGCCGCGAGGCGCATCGCGCGGTCGTTGGCGGTCCGGGTGCGAAGTGCCACCA
Organism: Streptomyces sp. NPDC098101; assembly: GCF_044760185.1. NCBI lineage: Bacteria > Bacillati > Actinomycetota > Actinomycetes > Kitasatosporales > Streptomycetaceae > Streptomyces > Streptomyces sp. NPDC098101. The sequence goes on from NZ_JBIWAS010000004.1 coordinate 122,471, forward strand.
GCTCGCCGGGAAGCTCCCCGGCGAGCCAGTCGAGGACCGCCGCGCAGGCCTCGGCGGCGTACCCGTGTCCCCACGCCTCCGGCAGGAGCATGAAGCCGAGTTCCGCCCCTCCGGTCCCTCCGGCCCCCGGGCGCTCCGCGTCGCGCCGGTCGAGCGTGATCACGCCGATCATCGCTCCGTCGAGGTCGACCACGAACAGGCCGGGCCGCCGTCCGGGCACCTCGGGCATCGCGCCTTCGAGCTCCTCGCGCGGCCGGGGCCCGCCGATGTGGGTGCCCACCTCCGGCGACGCGAACAGTTCGACGAAGGCCGCGCGGTCCCGGGCCTCGGACGTACGGAGCACGAGCCGCGCGGTCCCGATCGGGGCGGGCGGCCAGGTGACGGGGAGCGGTCCGGTCATGGAGGGGAACCTAGCGCACGCCCGCCGGGCGAGGCCGTCGGGACCGCCGCGCCGGGCGGGGGATGATGGGGGCGGAAGAAGGCAGCACGAGGTCAGGAGCTTCCATGGCGAAGCGGGTTCACCAGCCCCGCGAGGACGCCGAGTTCGATTTCATCCTCAGGATGAGCGGAGTCCCGGTCCTCGCGTACTTCATCGGCACGTGGCCCAAGGCCATCGAGCCCTGCCGGGCGATGGACCTCGTCGTGGGCGGCGTCGCCGACGAGTACGCGGGCCGTCTGACGGCCGTCCGCGCCGACATCACGCGCTGCCCGGCCGCCACCGGGCGGTACGGGATCACCGGAGCCCCGTCCTGCGTCCTCCTGAAGGAGGGGGAGGCGGTGGCGCACGGCACGGGGACCATGACCGCCACCGAGATCCGGGAGCTCCTCGACGCCCACCTCTGACGGGCCGTTCCCCGACCGGCCCCGCCGTCACTCGTACCGGTACTTCAGCGAATCCGCCTCCGCCCGCTCGACGTCGGCGATCGTCAGCTCCGGCATCCGCAGCTGGGCCAGCGTCACCTCGGCGGAGGTCGGCTGGGCGTCCGCCGGCAGCCACTGCTCCGGCTTCCAGGCACCGCCGCGCAGGAGCGACTTGGGGCAGTGCGGGTAGACCTCCTCGATCCCCACCACCAGTGCGCTGACCGGCGGCTTGCCTACGGCGGTCAGCCGCGACAGCAGCTCCGGGCGGGTGGAGACGCAGGCCCGGCCGTTCACCCTGAGCGTCGTGGTGCGCCCCGGAATCACGAACAGCAGCCCGGCCCGCCCGGTGGCGACGACGTTCCGCAGGGTGTCCAGACGCTTGTTGCCGGTCGCGTCCGGTATCGCCACCGTCCGCGCGTCCAGAACGGCGACGAACCCGGCGGGGCCGCCGCGCGGGGAGACGTCACAGTTGCCCTCGGCGTCCGCGCTGGCGACCAGCACCAGCGACGAACACCCGATCAACCTCCTGGTCTGCTCGGTGAGTTCGGTCATCTGCTTGCGCAGCGCCGCGTCCTTGGGAAGCTCGTAGACCCGGCGCAGCTCCTCCTGGTCGGACACGGCGTCGATGCGGAGCGAGTCGAAGGCACTGCCGGTGAGGGATGTCGTCATGCCTCCGACCTTATGGGGCCGCCCGTACCGCGGCCCCTCCCGCCGTCGTACCCCGGGTCCGTCAGCGACGGCACGCGCCTCCTTCGGAATCACTACGATGCGGACCGGGTACGACGGATCGGCGCCCCGGAGAGGTTATGGGCTCCGGGTCGTGTCGCGGGCCAGATCGGCCAGGCGTTCCGCGTCCGGGGTGCCGGGTTCGGCCGACCAGAGTACGAGTTGCTGTTCCGGGGCTCCGGCGTAGCGGAAGGTGTCCCAGTCGAGGGTGAGTTCGCCGACGACGGGGTGGGTGATGCGCTTGCGGCCGAAGTCCTGGTGCGCGACGCGGTGTTCGGCCCACCAGACCCGGAACTGCCGGTCGGCGACGGCAAGCTCGCCCACGAGGGACGTGAGGGCCGGGTCGGCCGGATTCGTTCCGGCTTCCATCCGCAGGACCTCGACGCACGTGCGGGCCACGTCCTCCCAGTCCGGGTAGATCTCGCGCATCACCGGGTCGGTGAAGACCATGCGGACGTAGTTGCGCTCGGGTTCGGGAACGGCCGCGAAGTCGCACAGCAGCTCCGCCGCCAGCGGGTTCCACCCGAGGATGTCGAGCCGCGGGCCGAACACGATGGCGGGGGTGCCGGAGAGCTGGCCGAGCAGCCGGGTCAGGTGCGGGTGCACCCGGGGCCGGGCGGACCGGCGCGGCGTCCTGCGGTGCCCGGCCCGCGCGGCCTGGCCGACCAGCCCTTCCACGTACGTCCTCTGATCGCCGTCCAGCCGCAGTTCCCGCGAGAGGGAGTCGAGGACCGGCGGCGACGGCGCCAGCCGGCCCTGCTCGATGCGTACGTAGTAGTCGGTACTGATCGCGGCGAGCTCGGCCACCTCCTCGCGGCGCAGCCCCCGTACGCGGCGCCGGGTGTGCGCGCGCTCGGGAAGCCCGACCTGCGCCGGCGTGAGCTCGCCACGCCGATGCCTGAGGAACTCACCGAGCTCACGGAGATGCGCGGAACCAGTCACCCCTCCAGCATGGCATCGGGGCAGGGGCCCTGCCTGGGAGAGATCCTTCCTAGGAAACGGCCCGACCTTCCCGCGCACGGCCGTCGGCCGGACAGTGGATTCAGGCCCGCAGATCGCCGGCCGGCCATGATCCCCCCCAGGAGCAGACGATGAGGACCGACGTCCGTTTCCCCACCAACGGCCTGCAGCTCGCCGGCCACCTCTACCTTCCCGAGGACGGCGACGGCCCGTTCGCCGCCGTCGTCATCGGTCACCAGACGACCGGGGTCAAGGAGCAGTCCCCGGCGGTGTACGCCGCACGCCTGGTCGAGGAGGGGTTCGCCGCCCTGACCTTCGACGCCGCCTTCCAGGGCGAGTCCGAGGGCACGCCCCGCGGCCTGGAGGACCCCTTCCAGCGCGCCGAGGACTTCCGGGCGGCGGTCTCCTACCTCACCACCCGCCCCGAGGTCGACTCCGACCGCATCGGCGTCATGGGCGTCTGCGGCTCGGGCGCCTACGTGCCCTACGCCGCCCAGACGGACCACCGCATGAAGGCCGTGGCGGGCGTCTCGGGGACCGATGTCCCCAGCTTCTTCCGCGGCGCCGACCCCGAGGGCTGGCAGCGGATGGTGGCGAACTCCGGGAACCTCCGCAGCGCCGAAGCCGCCGGAGAGCCCGCGGCGACGTTCGCCGTGCTGCCGGAGAAGGCCGATGCCGACACCCCCGCCCCGACGGCCGAGTTCATCGACTACTACAAGACGCCCCGCGGCGGGCACCCGCGCTCCACGGGTGACGTGGTCGTGCGCAGCGCGGATCTCCTCGACCAGTTCGACTCCTTCGCCGACGTCGCCAAGATCGCGCCCCGCCCGCTCCTCATGATCGCCGGCACCGCGGCCGTGACCCGCGGGTTCTCCGAGCGGGCCGTCGCCGACAGCCCCGGCAACGCGGAGCTGTTCCTCGTCGACGGCGCCACCCACGTCGACCTGTACGACCGCGACCAGTACGTGACGCCGGCCGTCGCCAAGCTGGTCGAGTTCTTCGGCAAGCACCTGGTCTGAGCCAAGCACCGGCACCTGGTACGAGCCAGGCGTCGGCACCTGGTCCGAGCCAGTCACCCGGCGCCGGGTGCCGTTCCGCCGCCCCCGGCGGAACAGGTCGCGGCCCGGCCCACAGAGGCCGTAAAAGTGACCGCTCCCCCACCCGCAGGACCGCCGCACAGCCCTCGTGCCCTTCGGTCCGGCTTCACCCCCGCCCAGTGCCACCCAGATCGCACCCCCTACCCGCGTTTGCGCATATAGCGCGCGTGCAACTATTGTGAAGGCGTGCAAAGGGATCGCTCAAGCAATTCTGGAAGGGGGCGAGCCATGCCGCTCGCGCTACTCGCTCTGGCCATCGGGGCTTTCGGCATCGGTACGACCGAGTTCGTGATCATGGGCCTGCTGCCCGGGATCGCCGCCGACTACGGCGTCTCCATCCCCACCGCGGGCCTGCTGGTCACCGGCTACGCGCTCGGCGTCGTCGTCGGGGCGCCGCTGCTGACCGTCCTCGGGAACAAGGTGAGCCGCAAGCGGATGCTCATGGTGCTGATGGGCCTGTTCGTGGTCGGCAACCTGCTCTCCGCGCTCGCCCCGAGCTTCGGGGTGATGCTGACCGGCCGCGTGGTCGCCTCGCTCGCCCACGGTTCGTTCTTCGGCATCGGGTCCGTCGTGGCCGCCGGTCTCGTCGCCCCGGACAAGAAGGCCGGCGCGATCGCCACCATGTTCACCGGGCTGACCGTCGCCAACGTCGTCGGCGTGCCGCTCGGCACCTTCATCGGGCAGGCGATCGGCTGGCGCACCACCTTCGCGGTCGTCGCCGCGCTCGGCGTGGCCGGGCTGCTCGGCATCGCCCGGCTCGTGCCCGCCATGCCCCGGCCCGCGGGCGCCCGTCTGCGCGGGGAGCTCAAGGCCTTCCGCAACCCCCAGGTGCTGCTCGCGATGGCGATGACCGTGCTCGGCTTCGGCGGTGTCTTCGCCGCCATCACCTACATCGCGCCGATGATGACCGAGATCGCCGGCTACTCCGAGGGCGCGGTCACCTGGCTCCTCGTCCTCTTCGGCACCGGCATGTTCCTCGGCAACCTGCTCGGCGGCCGCTTCGCCGACCGCGCCCTGATGCCCCTGCTGTACACCACCCTCGGCGGGCTCGCGGTCGTCCTCGCTCTGTTCACCGTGACCGCGCACGACAAGGTCCTCGCCGCGCTCTCCATCCTCCTCGTCGGGGCGCTCGGCTTCGCCACCGTGCCGCCGCTGCAGAAGCGCGTCCTCGACCAGGCGCACGGCGCGCCCACCCTGGCCTCCGCCGTCAACATCGGCGCCTTCAACCTCGGCAACGCGCTCGCCGCCTGGCTCGGCGGCCTCGTCATCGCCGCCGGCTTCGGCTACACCGCCCCGAACTGGGTCGGCGCGATCCTCGCCGCCGCCGCGCTCGGCCTCGCCCTCTGGTCCGCCGCCCTGGAGCGCCGGGCCCCGGCGGCCGGGGCCGACGCTCCCGAGGCCGTCGACGCCCGCGTCCCCGCCCCCGTACACCACTGACCCCCGCCCCACCACTCCGAGAGAAAGCCGCACCCCCCCATGTCCCTCCCCCACGTGCCCACCGTCGCCCTCAACGACGGCACCGAGATCCCCCAGCTCGGCTTCGGCGTCTTCCAGGTCCCCGACGACGAGACCACCACCGCCGTCGCCCACGCCCTGGAGGCCGGATACCGCTCCATAGACACCGCCGCCGTCTACGGGAACGAGGCCGGTGTCGGCCGGGCGCTCGCCGCCTCCGGCATCGCCCGCGACGAGCTGTACGTCACCACCAAGCTGTGGAACGCCGACCAGGGGTACGACACCACCCTGCGGGCCTTCGACGACAGCCTCGCCAAGCTCGGTCTCGACCACGTCGACCTGTACCTGATCCACTGGCCCGCCCCGGCCCGCGACCTGTACGTCGACACCTGGCGCGCCATCGGGACGCTGGTCGCGGACGGCCGGGTCCGTACCGCAGGCGTCTCCAACTTCCTTCCCGCGCACCTGGAGCGGCTGCTCGACGGCGGCGGCCCCGTGCCCGCCGTCAACCAGATCGAGCTGCACCCCGGGCTCCAGCAGCGCGAGCTCCGCGAGCTGCACGCCGCCCACGGGATCGCCACCGAGGCGTGGAGCCCGCTCGCCCAGGGCGCCGTCCTCGCCGACCCGGTCGTCACCGGCATCGCGGCCCGGCACGGCAAGTCCCCCGCCCAGGTGGTGCTGCGCTGGCACCTCCAGCTGGGGAACGTCGTCATCCCGAAGTCCGTCACCCCCGCCCGCATCCGCGAGAACCTCGACGTCTTCGACTTCGCCCTCTCCCCGGAGGAGATGACGGCGATGGCGGGCCTCGACCGCGGCCTGCGCACCGGGCCGGACCCCGACACCCTGAACTGAGTCCGGCGGAACCGGCGGCGGAGGCCGGTGGTTCCGCCGATGCCGGCCGGGCGCCGGACGCGGAGAGTGGCCGGGCCAGTCCAAGGCCCGGCCGCCCTCCGTTCGCGTTCCCGCTCCCGTTCACGCACGTTCCCGTCGGAGGACGGCCGCCGCACGACACGAGAGGACGACTCCGTCGTGAGACGACACCTTCCCGCAGCCGCGGCCGCCACCGCCGCTTCCCTCACCCTGCTCCTCGCCCCCGGCGTCCGGGCCGCCGACGCCCCGGCAGCCCATCCGTACCAGCGCGGCCCCGCGCCGACCCGGGCGAGCGTGGAGGCGCTCCGGGGCCCCTACGCCGTCTCCGAGACCGGCGTCTCCTCCCTCGCCGTCACCGGCTTCGGTGGCGGGACCGTCTACTACCCGACGTCCACGGCCGACGGCACCTTCGGCGCGGTGGTGATCTCGCCGGGGTTCACCGCGTACCAGTCCTCCATCGCCTGGCTCGGTCCCCGGCTCGCCTCGCAGGGGTTCGTGGTGTTCACCATCGACACCCTCACCACGCTGGACCAGCCCGACAGCCGGGGCCGGCAGCTCCTCGCCGCGCTCGACTACCTGACGCAGCGCAGCGCCGTACGGGGCCGGGTCGACGCGGGTCGCCTCGGGGTGATGGGTCACTCCATGGGCGGCGGAGGGGCCCTCGAAGCCGCCAAGAGCCGGCCCTCCCTCAAGGCCGCCGTCCCCCTCACCGGCTGGAACACGGACAAGACCTGGCCCGAGATCACCACGCCCACCCTGGTCGTCGGCGCGGACGGCGACACCGTCGCGCCCGCCGCCACCCACTCGGAGCCCTTCTACGAGAGCCTGCCGCGCTCGCTCGACAAGGCGTACCTGGAGCTGAACGGCGCCACGCACTTCACGCCGAACGTCTCGAACACGACCATCGCGAAGTACAGCGTCGCGTGGCTCAAGCGCTTCGTCGACGACGACACCCGCTACGAGCAGTTCCTCTGCCCGCTGCCGCGTCCCGACCTCACGATCGAGGAGTACCGGGGCAGCTGCCCGCTCGGCTCCTGACGGCCCCGCACCGCCCGCACACCGCCCGCGCGCCGCCGTCTGTGCGCCGTCACAGGGCGGGGCTCCCGGGTCTGGTCGACCGCCCAGACCCGGGAGCCTTCCGCCGATCCGCACCGTACGGATCGGTAACGTGACCGGGGTGAGCGGAGCGACGCACGGCACCGCCCCGGGACCGCGCCTGTACGACCGCGCGGCCGAACTCGCCGCGGTGGCCCGCCTCCGGGACCCCACCGGTACCGGGGGCGGCGGGGTCCTGTTCGTCACCGGAGGCCCCGGCGAGGGCCGTTCCGCCCTGCTCGCCCGGGCGGCCGACGACTTCCCCGGCGCGGCGCACCGGGTCGCCGCGCCCGGCCACCGGGTGCCGTGGAGCGGTGCGCGAGCCCTGTTCGCCGCCCTCGCGCCCGGTGCTCCGGACGTACGCCGGGCGCTGCGGACCGCACGGGGCGAGGACGGCGTCGCCGCGGCCGTGTCCGGGCTCCTCGGGGACCGTCCGGTCCTGCTCTGCCTGGACGACCTGCACCTCTGGGACGCCCATTCGCGCGCCGCGCTCGCCGCGGCGTGGCGGCGGGGGCCCCTGCCGGGCCGCCCCGGGCCCCGCTGGCTCGTGTCGGCCGCCCGCCACCACCGGCTGCCCGGGGTGCCGGGGGCGGAGACCGTACGGCTCGGGCGGCTCGGCCCGGACGGCGCACGGGCCCTCCTCGGCGACCTGTGCGCCCCTCCCCCGGCGCCACCGGTCGTGCGGCGCCTCGTCGAGGAGGCGGCGGGACACCCCGGCGTCCTCGTCGCGGCGGTACGGCGCCTCGGCGCCGCCCGGCTCGCGGGCGCCGCGCCCCTCCCGGAACCGCCGGTCGACGGGGCCGTCCTCACGGAGGTGTACGGCGGCTTCCTGGAGCACCTGCCGGCGGACTCCCGGCGGCTGCTCACGGTGGTGGCGCTCGCGGGCCGGACCGGTCGCGCGGAGGCCCGGCCCTGCGGGGTCCCCGTCGACGCCGTCCTCGACGGCGCGCGGGCGGCGCGCACCCCCGTGGAGCCGCTGGACGGCCTGGTCGCGGACGGGCTGCTGCGCCGCGCCGACGGACTGCTCCGCTTCGAGGACCCGTTCCTCGGCCGGGCCGTCCTCGCCGCGGCCCCGGTCTCCCCGCACCGGGGGGCCGGGCGGGCGGGCGCGCCCCGTATGGCCCGTACGGCGTCGGCGCTCGCCCGGGGCGAGCGGCACCGCGCCGACCGGCTCGGACCGCCCGCCGCCGTGCGCGCCCTCGCCCCCGTGGTCCGGGGCCGCTCGCACCTCGTACGGGGTCTGGCGGCGCTGGCGGACGGGCCGGTCGCGGACGCGCACGAGGCGCTCCTGCGGGCGGCGGAGCTGCTGCGGGGCCGGGCCCCGGCGGAGGCGTCCGACGCCCGGTTCCTCGCGATGGAGGCCGCCTGGGCCGGGGGCGACGCCGACGCCTGCCTGGCCGCGCTCGACCGCGGCGGGGACGCCGGGGGGACGGAGCGCGACTTCCTCGACGGGCTCGCCGCCGCCCTGACCCTGCGGTTCGACGAGGCCCGACCGCTCCTGGCGCGGGTGGTCGCGCGGGACGGCGCCGAGGACGATCCCCGGCTGCTGCTGCGGGCGGGGTCGGCCGCGCTGGTGCTCGGCGACACCGCGGCGGCCGCCCGGGTGCACGCCCGCGCGCTCGCCCGGGCCCGCGCGGAGCGCCGTACGGCCCTGCTGCCGCGCGCCCTCGAACACCTCGCGTACGCCGAGCTGCGGGACGGGCGGTACAGCGGGGCCGCGCGCACGGCCCGGGAGGGGCTGCGGGCGGCGGAGCGCACGGGGCAACGGAACGTCGCCGCCCACCAGCACGCCGTCCTGGCCCTGGTGGCCTCGGTGACGGGCGACGGTGACGCGGTGGCGGAGCACGCGGGGCTCGCCCTCGACACGGCGCGCCCGCACGGCCTCGCCCAGGCGGCGACGCTCGCGGAGTGGGCGCTGGCCCGGGACGAGCTGGGGCGCGGGCAGGCCGCGCAGGCGGCCGCGCGGCTCGCTCCGCTCGTCCGCTCAGGCCCCAGGGGCGGACACTTCGCGCTGCGGATGCTGGTGGTGCCCTGTTTCGTGGAGGCGGCCGTCGCGGCGGGGCGGACGGCCGAGGCCCGGACGGCGGCCGGGGAGTACGCGGTCTGGGCGGCGTACGGCGTCGACGGCCCGGCACCGGCCCTGCTGGCCCGCTGCCGGGCGCTGCTCGCCCGGAGCGGAGAGGGCGGGGAGGCCGGGGAGGCCGGGGAGGCGGCGTACTGGTTCGGGGAGGCCGTCCGCCGTCACGACGGCTGCGGCAACGACTTCGAGCGGGCCAGGACCCTCCTCGCGTACGGGACGTGGCTGCGGCTCCGGCGGCGTCCGGGCGCGGCACGGGGGCCGCTGCGGGACGCGCTCGTCACCTTCGAGCGGGCGGCGGCGGACGGCTGGGCGGACCACGCCCGGTCGGAGCTGCGCGCCACGGGCGGGGCGGGCGGCGGGGCCGCCGGCCCGGCGGCGTGGGGACTGCTCACGCCGCAGCAGCAGCGGATCGCCCGGCTGGCCGCGCAGGGCGCCACCAACCGGGAGATCGCCGGCCGGCTCACGCTGAGCCCGCGCACGGTCGACCACCACCTCCGGGGCGTGTTCGCCCGGCTGGGCATCCGCTCCCGGGTGGAACTGCCGGGGATGGTCGGCGCGGGCCTCCCGGCTCAGGCCGGCGGCACGGAGGCGAAGGGGCTGGTGTCGAGCCGGGCGAGGAGGTCGGCCGGGCCGTCGTAGACAGCGGCGGCACCCGCCCCGGTCAGGTCGGCCTCGGGGATGCCGCCGCACAGCACCCCGACGACGGTCACTCCGGCGCGGGTGGCGGCCTTCATGTCCCAGACGCTGTCGCCGACGAACACGGCCCGGTCGGCCGGCACGTCCACGAGGGAGAGGGCGTGCTCGACGGGGTCGGGGGCGGGCTTGCCCTCGTCGACGTCGTCGGAGGTGGCGGTGTCGGTGAGGGCGTCGTCCGCGTCGATCGCCCGGCGCAGGGCCGACAGCTCCCGGCTCCTGGCCGAGGTCACCAGGACCACCTTCCAGCCGTCGCCCGCGAGCTTGCGCAGCAGGTCGGCGGCGCCGTCGAAGGCCTGGAGCCGCTCGAAGTACGTCCCGTAGAGGGTGTCGTGCGCGGTGCTGAGGCGTTCGTCGTCCGAGCGGTCGCGGTCCTGACCGAGCAGGTGGTCGAGGAGCCGTCCGCCGGGCAGGCCGATGGACCGGTGCACGGCGTGCAGGGTGACCCGGTGGCCGCCCTGGCGGAGCGCCTCCCACCAGGCGACGGCGTGCAGGTGGTTGGTGTCGGCCAGGGTGCCGTCGACGTCGAAGAGCGCGGCGCGGTCGCGGTCCATGGTCGGGATCTCCTCACGGGGCGCGGGTGTGGTGCGGGACGGGCACCCGGCGGCTACCCGGAACGCCTCCGTTCAGTCGCGGCCCCGGCCGCCTCTCCACCTGCGGGATTCGTCGGGGCCCGTCGGCGCGTCGGAGCGCCTTCGCGGGGCGGCAGCACGGAGCATCGCGGTGCGGAGGCGTCGGGCGGGTAGGCGCGCACAAGATCGCGCCCGACCCGGGACGCGTCCCTCGCCCACCGGAGGAGGAGTACTTCATGCCCCACCGCTCCGTATCGCTCGCCTCGCTGCGCCGAGGGCGCCTGTGGCAGTGGTGGGAGCGCCAGCGGCGGGACCCCTTCGTGGTCCAGACCCTGCGTTCCACCGCGGCGGCGACGATCTCGTACGTCGTCGCCCTCCAGCTCAGTTCCGAACCGGCGCCGCTGACCGCGCCGCTGACGGCGCTGCTCGTGGTGCAGGTGACGCTGTACTCGACGCTCGTGACGAGTCTGCGGCGGGTGAACTCCGTCGTCGTCGGCGTCCTCATCGCCATCGCGTTCAGCGTGCTCGTCGGTCTGACGTGGTGGAGCCTCGCGATGGTCATCCTGGCGGCCCTCGTGGTGGGGCGGTTCGTCCGGGTGGAGGAGTTCGTCGCCGAGGTGGCGATCAGCGCGATGCTGGTCCTCGGGGTCACCCAGGTCGCCGACACGGCCTGGGACCGCGTCCTGGAGACCCTGATCGGCGCGATCGTCGGCATGGTGTTCAACATGGTGCTCGTGCCGCCGGTGTGGGTGGACACCGCCGGGGACTCGATCGTGGACCTGGCCCGGCGGATGCGCCAGCTCCTCCTGGGCCTCGGCGAGGAGCTGACGGACCCGGACGTGCCCGCCGAGCCCGATCCGTTCGGCGACTTCGACGGGCCGACGTCCGTGGACCTGGCGGCGGCGCGGCTCTACGAGGCGCGGCGCCTCGACAACGACGTCGCCGACGTGGACGCGGCCCTGCGGCAGGCGGAGGACAGCCTGCGGCTGAACCCGCGCGTGAAGGAGGGGCTGCTGCACCGGATCGTGCTGCGGACGGGGCTCGACACCCTGGAGATCTCCGCCGTGGTGCTGCGGGTCCTCACCCGGACCCTGACGGACCTGGCCCGGGAGCGGGACGGGGCGGTGCTCTTCCGCCCGGAGACGGCCCGCACCCTCCAGGAGGCGCTGCGGTACCTCGGGGACACCCTGGTGAGCTTCGCGGTCCTGGTCACCTCGCACTCCAGCTCCGGCGCGGAGACGGCGGAGAACCGTCTCGCCGAGCAGCTCGACGCGGCCCGCGAGGCCCGCGACCGGGCCGCCGGGATGCTGCGGGCGGAGGCGGCGGACGACCCGGGGCGCTGGCAGCTGTACGGCGCCCTGCTGGCCGAGATCGACCGCGTCCTGAACGAGCTCGACCCGGACCACCGGGGCCGCCGCCTCATGGAGGAGCTGGACCGGCACACGCGCGAGCGCGAGGCGCGGCGGCGCAAGGTCGCCTCCCTCGCGGGCCGCCGCGCGCGCCGCTCCTCCTGAGCCCTCTCCCGGTGCGGGTCAGACGCGGCGCAGGGCTCCGTCGGCGCGCAGGTCGCCGAGGGCGGGGTAGCCGTCGACGGCCATGATCAGGTCGGCCTCGGCGAGGAGCGAGCGCAGGACGTGGACGACGCCGTCCGTACCGCCGAGGGCGAGTCCGTACGCGTACGGGCGGCCGACGCCGACCGCCGTGGCGCCGAGGGCCAGGGCCTTGACGACGTCGGCGCCGGTGCGGACGCCGGAGTCGAAGAGGACGGGCAGGCCGTCGGCGGCCTCGACCACCCCGGGCAGGGCGTCGAGGGCGGGCAGGCCGCCGTTGGCCTGGCGTCCGCCGTGGTTGGAGCAGTAGACGCCGTCGACGCCGCCGTCCCGGGCGCGGCGGACGTCCTCGGGGTGGCAGATGCCCTTGAGGAGGATCGGCAGGTCGGTGAGGGAGCGCAGCCAGGCGAGGTCGTCCCAGACGAGCGGCTTGCCGAAGATCCCGGCCCACTCCACGACGGCGGCGCGCGGGTCCTCCTCGGGGGGCTTGGGAAGCCGGGCCCGGAAGACGGGGTCGGAGGTGTAGTTGGCCAGGCAGTGTCCGCGCAGCTGGGGGAAGTTGCTGGTGGCGAGGTCGCGGGGGCGCCAGCCGGTGATCCAGGTGTCGAGGGTGACGACGATGCCCCGGAAGCCGGCGGCCTCGGCGCGGTGCACCAGGCTCTCCGCGAGGGCCCGGTCGGTGGGCGTGTAGAGCTGGAAGAGGCCCGGGGTGTCGCCGAGTGCGGCGGCGACCTCCTCCAGGGGGTCGGCGGTGAGCGTGGAGGCGACCATCGGCACGCCGGTGCGGGCGGCAGCGCGGGCGGTCGCCAGGTCGCCGTGTCCGTCCTGGGCGCAGAGGCCTATGACGCCGACGGGGGCCATGAACAGCGGCGAGGGCAGCGCCATGCCGAAGAGGTCGACCGACAGGTCGCGCCGCGCGGCGCCCACCATCATGCGCGGGACGAGCCCCCAGTTGCGGAAGGCCGCGGCGTTGGCCTCCTGGGTGTGCTCGTCGCCCGCGCCGCCGGCCACGTACGACCAGAGCGAGGGCGGCAGGGCGGCCCGCGCCTTCGACTCCAGTTCGGCGAAGGTCATCGGCAGCGCGGGGACGGTGCCGAAGAGGCCCTCGAAGTAGATCTCGTTCTGGTAGTCGCCGAAGTGCGGGGGCATGGGGTCGTCCCTTCCCGTCGTGGGCGGGGCGCTCGGGCCGTCCGCCGCGGTGCCGTCCAGGGTGCCCGTCGCGGGCCTCCGTGACCATGGTCCGGTCACGGGTCCCTCGTCCGGGGGCCGTCGGCGGGGCGGCCGTGTCGGATGATGAGGGGATGACGCGCACCTTCGAAGAACTCGTGGCGGAGGCCCGCGAGGCCCCGGTCGACGGCTGGGACTTCTCCTGGCTGGACGGGCGGGCGACCGAGCGACGCCCCTCCTGGGGCTACCACCGGCTCCTGGCCGAGCGGCTGGCCGCCGCCTCGGCGGCGCTGGACGTCCAGACGGGCGGCGGTGAGGTCCTGGCCGGGGTGCCGGTGCTGCCGCCGACGACGGCGGCCACCGAGTCGTGGCCCCCGAACGTGGCCCGGGCCACCGAACTCCTCCACCCGCGCGGGGTGGTGCTGGTCGCCGATCCCGACGAGCCGCCGCTGCCCTTCGGGGACGCCGCCTTCGACCTGGTCACCAGCCGGCACCCGGCGACCGTGTGGTGGTCGGAGATCGCCCGCGTCCTGCGGCCGGGCGGCACCTACTTCGCCCAGCACGTCGGGCCCGCGAGCGTCTGGGAAGTGGTGGAGTACTTCCTCGGTCCGCAGCCGGAGGCCGCCCGGGCGCGCCACCCCGACGACGAGGCCGCGGCGGCGCGGGCGGCCGGGCTCGACGTGGTGGACCTGCGCACCGAGCGGCTGCGGATGGAGTTCCACGACGTCGGCGCGGTCGTCTGGTTCCTGCGCAAGGTGATCTGGATCGTGCCCGGGTTCACGGTCGACGCCCATCTGTCCCGGCTGCGCGAGCTGGACGCCCGGATCCGCGCGGAGGGGCCGTTCGTGGCCCACTCCGCCCGGACCCTGATCGAGGCGCGCAAGCCCGCCGCACGACGGGGGTGAACCCCGCTCAGGCGCGCGGCGGCGGGATTCCCCAGTCGAGGCGCAGGACGGCGAGGTCGTCGGAGTGCCGGCCGGCGTTCAGTTCGTGGGTCTCCTTGATGAGGAGGTCGACCTGGACGGCCGGGTCCTCCGCCGGCAGGGTCGCGATCAGGTCGAGGAGTCCCTCGACGCCGAGCCGCTCGTTCGCCGTTCCGCTGTGGCCCTCGGTGAGGCCGTCGGTGTAGAGGGTGAGGGCGCCGGTGGCGGGGAGCGGGACGACCGTGGCGGGCCAGCGGTGCGGCCCGGGGAAGATGCCCAGGGCGATGCCGTGGGCGGCCTCCAGTTCCCGGGTCCCCTCGGGCGTGGTGAGGAGGGGCTCGTGGTGGCCGGCGAGGTGCAGGGTGGCGGTGCCGGCGTTCTGGTCGAGGGTGAGGAGGGTGCAGGTGGCGAACATCTGCTGGCCGCCGCGTTCGGCGAGCAGGATGCGCTCCATCAGGTGCAGCAGGTCGTCGCCGCGGTGGCCGCCGAGCACGAGGGAGCGCCAGGCGATCCGCAGGCAGACGCCGAGGGCTGCGGCGTCGGGCCCGTGTCCGCTGACGTCGCCGACGACGGCGTGCAGCAGTCCGTCGTCCCCTTCCACCACGTCGAGGAAGTCCCCGCCGAGCAGGGCGAGGGAGGCGCCCGGCAGATAGCGGGAGGTCACCTTCACCGTGGAGGTGTCGAGGATCGGCTGGGGCAGCAGGCCGCGCTCCAGGCGGGCGTTCTCCTCCGCCCGCAGCCGGGCGGCCTGGGCCTCGGAGTTCGCGCGTTCGGTCTCGCTCCGGTAGACGGCGTAGCGGACGGTCCGGTGCAGCAGGTCCGCCTCGACCTTTCCCTTGACGAGGTAGTCCTGGGCTCCGGCGGCCATGGCGTCGGGGCCCGCCTGCGCCTCGGCGAGGCCGGTCAGGACGATGACCGCGGTGTGCGGGGCCATGGCCCGGACCGTGGTGACCGCGTCGGTGCCCGACACGTCGGGCAGGTGCAGGTCGAGGAGGATGCAGTCGATCGACGTTCCGGCCAGTTCGGCGCGGGCCTCGGCCAGGGTGGTCCGGGTGGTCAGCTCGAAGCGCAGTCCCGTGTCGTGGAGGAGTTCCTCGACGAGCAGGGCGTCGCCCAGGTCGTCCTCGATCAGGAGGATGCGGTACGTCGGTTCGTGGGGCGCGGTGGTCCGGCCGATCGCGGTCGTGGTCATCGCTTCCGCTCCGTGCCGGAGCGGTCGGCCTGCGGCACGACGGCCGGGCCGGCCGTCTCCGGCGGTTCGGTCGCCAGGGTGAAGGTGATGCGCGCTCCGTCGCGGTACTCGGTGTCGACGGCGATGGTGCCGCCGTGGAACTCGACGATCTTCTTGCACATCGCGAGGCCGATGCCGCTGCCGGAGTAGACGTCCTTGGTGTGCAGCCGCTGGAAGATCACGAAGACCTTGTCGGCGTACTCGGGGGCGATGCCGATGCCGTTGTCGGTGACGGTGAACCGCCACAGCTCGCCCTCCCGGGCCGCCGTGACGCGGATCCGCGGGGCTTCGTCCGGGCGGCGGAACTTCACGGCGTTGCCGATCAGGTTCTGCCAGAGCATTCCCATCTGGGTGGGGTCGGCGACCAGGGTCGGCAGCGGGTCGTGCGTGATCGTCGCCCCGGCCTCCTCGATGCCGACGCTCAGCGCGGACAGGGTCCGCTCCAGGACGTCGTCGAGGTCGATGGGCTCGTGGGCGTTGTGCAGGCGTCCGACGCGGGAGAAGTCGAGCAGGTCGTTGATGAGGATCTGCATCCGGTTCGCCCCGTCGACGGCGAAGTCGATGTACTGGTCGGCCCGGCTGTCGAGCTGTCCGCCGTAGCGCCGCTGGAGGAGCTGGGTGAAGCTGGAGACCTTGCGCAGCGGCTCCTGGAGGTCGTGCGACGCCACGTACGCGAACTGCTCCAGTTCGGCGTTGGAGCGCTGGAGGTCCGCGGCCTGGGCGTCGAGGCGCATCCGGGCCTCTTCGGTGAAGGCCAGTTCCCGCACCAGGCGGCGGCGCATGGAGTCGATCTCCTCGCCCAGGTGCCGCAGGTCGGCGGGGCCGGACGGGGTGATGGGGTGCTCGAAGTCGCCGCCCGCGATGGTCCGGGCGTCCGAGCCGAGCCGGTCGAGGGGTTCGTTGATGCCCCGGCGCAGCCCTTCGAAGATCAGGGCCGTCAGGACGGCGATGAGCACCGCGATGGCACCGAACACCCAGTTCCGGACGCCCATCATGGTCATCAGGTCGTCCCTGGTGCGGGCGCGGTCCGCCCGCAGGCGCTCCTGCTGCGCGCCGAGGGCGGCGCGTACGGCGTCGAAGGTCTTCTTGCCCTCCGCCGCCCGCTCGACGGCCAGCGGGGAGGACGAGCCGGGCGGGGCGGCGGCGATCGGCCGCGCGATCCGCTCCTGCCACGTGGTCACGGCCTCGCGCACGGTCCCGAGGTCGGCCAGGGCCGCCCGGTCGCCGGCGAGGAGCCCGGAGAGCTGCGCGGTGCGCGACTCCTGTTCGGCGAGTCCCTCCCGGTAGGGGGTGAGGAAGTCGGGGGTGCCGGTCAGGCCGTAGCCGCGGATCCCGGTCTCCTGGTTGAGGACCGCCGATTCCAGGCGGATGGCCGTGGTGAGCGCGGGGGACCGCACGTCCACGAGTTCCTTGCTGAGCGACTCGGTGCGCAGAAGGATCCAGCCTCCGGTCACCCCGAGCAGGGTCAGGACCACCAGGGATATGGCCGCGCCCACGCGAAGCCACCGCCGGGTCGTCCATGCGGACAGTCCCCGCTCGCGCGGTCGCTTCCCCTCGCCGGTCATGGTGTGGACTCCTTCACTGCGACAGCCGCCGAAGGTGCGGCGCGATCACTGTAATGGGCGACAACGGTTGTTGTCGCCGGGCGGCCCGGGGACCTAGAGTGCCGGGTGTGCCAGGCAAGAACTTCGTGTTGCGGACCACTCCGCAGGAAACGGCCGCCGCAGCGGAGGCGGCGGTCGGCGAGCTCGCGCAGCGCCTCGTCCAGCGTCTCCTGAACGATCACTCGCGCCCGGCACCGGACGACCGTGCGCAGGCCCTGGCCCTGCTCCACGTCCTGGACCACGTCCAGAAGGCCGCCGAACGGCTCCAGCAGGAAGCGGTCGAGGCCGGCGCCCGCGCGGGAGCCGGCTATCCGCAGCTCGGCGCGGCCTGCGGCATGACCCGCCAGGGTGCCCGCCGCCGCTGGCCGGGGCTCTTCGACCACTCACACGACAAACCCACGGAGCGACCGATCATGACCACCCCCGCCCGCCCCTTCGACGTCCTGCTCGTCGAGGACGACGTCGCCGACGCCATGCTCATCGAGGAGGCACTCTCCGAGCGCGGGGCCCGCAATCTGGTCCAGGTCACCGACGGGGTCGCCGCCCTCGAGCACCTGCGCGCCCCGGACACCGCGCGGCCCGACCTGATCGTCCTCGACCTGAACATGCCCCGGATGAACGGCCGGGAGCTGCTGAAGGTCCTGAAGTCCGACGAGAGCTTCCAGACCATTCCCGTGGTCGTCCTGACCACCTCGACGGCGCCCGACGACGTCACCGGGGCGTACAGCAGCCACGCCAACGCCTATGTGACCAAGCCGGTCAACCTGGAGGAGTTCGAGCAGGCCGTCCAGAGCATCGACGCCTTCTACCTCGACACCGCCGCCCGCCCGCGCCCCTGACGCCCGCGCCCGGACGCCGGGCCCGCTCCCGACGTCCGGGAGCGGGTGGGTTCAGGACAGGTCGATGCGGGCCGTGATGCGCTTGCCGACCGGCTCCCGGCGGACCCGGAGGTCGAGGGCGACGGCCTTGACGATCTCCAGGCCGTGCTGACCGACCCGGTCCGGATCGGCGCCGTGGGCCTCCGGGACCGTGGGCTCGCTGTCCCACACCACGACGTCCACGGTCCCGGCGCCGATGCGCAGTTGCAGCAGGACCGGGCCCGGGGCGTGCCTGCGGGCGTTCGTGACCAGTTCGCTGACGACCAGCTGGGTCAGCTCCGTCGCGCGCGGGGAGACGGGCACGCCCCAGACCGTGCGGGCCTTCTCCAGGAAGGCGGTGGCGCGGTCGCGGGCCTCGGCCATGAGCCCCTCGCCCTCGTCCCACGCGTATCCGACCTGCATGAGACCGCCCTCGGGCACGGCACAGTCGTCGCCGTCGCCGGCCTTCGTCGTCATCGTTTCCCCCCGTGTTCACGCGCGCGTCCACCCGCCATGACGTCGTCGTCCACCATAGGTGTTCCCGGATGCGGCCGAGGGAGCCGGTCCGGGTGTCAGTCGCCCGGCGCGATGAGGACGACCTGGTCCTCCGCGTGCCAGTACCGTACGCGGGTCTTGGGCGGGTTGAGGCGCATCCCGTGGTCGGTCGCGGTCGCGGAGCGGTAGCCGATGGCGCATTCGCCGCGGCGGGCGGCCGACGCGGCGACGGCGGCGAAGGAGGTCGTCCGGCCGGTGGTGACGTAGTGGGCGGCCGGGCGGAGGTGGAGGGTGTTGCCGGCCGGGGAGAGGAGTTCCTCGAACACAGCGGTCAGGTGCGGGTTCTGGGAGATCTGGGTCATGAGGAGTCCGACGAGCCTGCCGCTGACGACGAAGTCGGCCGCGGAGGACCGGGGCGCGATCAGCCGGTTGCGGTCGTCGGTCATCTCGGTGACGACGGGCATGCGGCGGCCGCTCTCCTCCTCCCTGGCCCGCAGGTGGAGGAGGGTGACGAGCGTCCGGTCGTCCGGGTCGCCGCGGCCGGGGCGGGGGTCGGGGCCGAGCACGATGACGACGTCGTAGCCGGTGAGGTCGAGGGCGTCGGTCGTCGACCGCAGCGCGGGGTCCCCGGGATGGTGGCGGACCGGCATCCGGGAGGCGAGGGCCTCGGCGACGGACCGGACGGCGGCGGCCGTCGCGGCGCGCGGCGCGGCCACCACGTCGAGGGTCGAGCCGGGCGGTGTGCGCCGTGACAGCTGGTCGACGATCCGGGGCGCCCTGCGGTTCCAGCCGAGGAGGAGGACCCGTTCGGCCGGGGCGGGGGCCGGGGGCGGGGCGTGGGTGAGGGCCCTCGGGTCGTGGGGCACGGGGAGGTCGGTCAGCCGGGTGGAGTACGCGTCCCGGGCGATCACGAGGAGGTCGTCGCCGTCCCGGAACCGGGCGGGGAGGGGCGGGTTGAGCGTCACGGTGCCGTCGTCGTGGGCGATGCCGACGGCGATGGACTCCGGGCAGGACCCGGCGGCCTCCTCGAAGGTCAGGCCGGACAGGCGGGGGTCGCGCAGGGTGTGGAACTCGTGTCCGGCGAAGTCGAGGAGTTCCTGGTGGACGAGGGAGAGCCCCGGCTGCCGGGCGCAGTCGACGACGAGCCGGGCCGAGATGTCGTCCACGTCCAGGACGGTGGTCCGGGGGCCGCCGGCCAGCCGGGCGGCGGTGAGGTGGCGGTCGTCGCGGACGGCGGCGACGACGCGGACCCGCCGGTCCTCCCCCAGGGCGGCCGAGAGGGAGAGCAGGGTCTTGACGGTCTCGGCGTCGTCCCGGGGGTCGTCGCGCGGCAGGACGAGGACGCAGTCCGCGGTGGCCGGGCTCACCCGGGCGAGGGCCACGGGGTCGGCGGGGCGGCCGGTGCGGCACAGGACGCGGGTGCGGCCCGCGGCGCGGGCGGTGGTGTGCAGGTCCTCCTCCATGGCGGCCTTCTCCCGGTCGGCGAGGACCGCGATCACGCGGCGGTGGCGGCCGGTGCGGGCGGCGACCAGTTCGGAGACGACGGTCGGGATCTGCTCGGACCAGCCGAGGACGACGGTGTGGCCGCGCTCCAGGATCGCGGCCCGGCCCCGATCGAGGGCCATCAGGCGGTCGGTGAGGCCGGTGGTGATCAGGCTGACCAGGGTGGAGACGTAGAGGAGGGCGATGAGGGCGAGGAGGACGGACAGGGCGACGCGCAGGGGCGGTCCGACCTCGCCGCCCAGGCGCATGGTCTGTCCGGTGCTGCGCCAGACCGCCGCGATCCTCGATCCGAGGGTGGCGGGGGCACGCTGGTCGGTCCAGACGAGGAGGGCGCTGACGGGGACGACGAGCGCCAGGCAGCCGAGGGCGAGCCAGCCGCAGAGCGCCGGTATGCCGCGGGCGAGGGTGGTGTCGAACCAGTAGCGGAGGCGCGCCTCCGCGGAGGGGGCGGGGTACGGCGGCCGGGGCCGGGCGTTCGCGGTGTTCGCGGCCCGGTCCGTTCCTGGGCCCCGTGCGGCGTTCCGCTGTCCGGGAACGACCCTGTTGCCTTCTTTGCGCACGTCGGCAGCGTGGCGCCCCGTCGTGTCCGGCGGGGCGCCATCGCCGTGGATTCATCCCTTCGTGATCGTCCGGAGGGGGGTGGGTCAGCCGTTCGGGTCGAAGGTGATCCCGGCGGGTTTGGCCTTGGCGAGGTGGTCGGCGAAGCTTCCGTCCTTGAGGCCGAAGTGGGCGCTGCCGAAGTCGGCGGAGACGAGCTTCTCGCGGATGCCTGCGGGGTAGCCGTTCCAGCCGACCAGGGTCGGGAACTGCCAGGTGTGCCGGTGGTTCTCGGGCGGTTCGTCGTTGGTGTTGGCGGGGCGGAAGCAGTGGGTGCCGATGCCGTCCTTGTGGTAGACGACCTTGGGGTGGTCGCCGTCCCAGCGGATCCGGTCGCGGGCGTAGGTGTTGAACTTGCCGTGGGCGGAGGTGGAGACGTACTCCGCCCGGCCGTCGCGCACCCACACCACGACGTGCTCCCAGTCGTGGCGGTGTCCGCCGAGGCCGCTGCCGGCCACCGCCTGGTCCTTCTCGAAGTAGAGGCCGTAGAGGATCGCGCACCAGCCGTTGTCGCACTTCGCGCGGGAGTATCCGTTGGTGGAGGCGAGGTCGGAGGCGTCGCGGCACTGGCCGTTGAGGGCGCCGGACGGCTTGAGGCCGCCGTTGAGCGTGCCGTCGGGGCCGATGGCGGCGGTGGGGTAGCAGCCGTCCGTGTCGTAGTCGAAGGCCGGCTGGAAGGCCCGTTCCAGTGCGTCGGCGTTGCCGGGCAGGGCGGGGGGCGGTGCGGCGAGCGCGCTGCTCGGGAGGGCGACGATCAGCGCGAGGGCACCGGCGAGGGCGAGGGCGCCCCGGGCGGCGTACGCGGGTGTCTTCAACTGCGCCCCCTTGGGTCGGACGGCGTCGGGCGGGGTCTTGCGGGGGCGTACGGCGGCGCGGGGTGCCGCACGGCACGCGCCATCGTGGCATGACCTCGTCAATAAAGGGAGACGCCGACCACTCCGAACGGTGAACGCCGACCGTCCGGCGGCACCCGCCGGAAGAAACCCGCCGGGCGCCGGACCACCGGACCCGGCCTTTCGCGAAAACAGCTAGACGATACGTATCGTCTCGCCTAAGGTGGTCGTCATGACCACCGCTTCCCCCGCCCACATCGCCATGTTCTCCATCGCCGCCCACGGCCACGTGAACCCCAGCCTGGAAGTCATCCGCGAGCTCGTCGCCCGGGGCCACCGCGTCAGCTACGCCGTCCCCGCCTCCTTCGCCGCCAAGGTCGCGGAGACCGGGGCCACCCCCGTCGTCTACACCTCGACGCTGCCGACCGACGCGGACCCGGAGGCCTGGGGCACCGAACTCATCGACAACATCGAGCCGTTCCTGGCCGACGCCGTGCAGGCGCTCCCCCAGCTCGCCGAGGCCTTCGACGGGGACCGGCCGGACCTGGTGCTCCACGACATCACCTCGTACCCGGCCCCCGTCCTCGCCCACACGTGGGGCGTCCCCGCCGTCTCCCTCTGGCCGAACCTCGTGCCGTGGGAGGGGTACGAGGAGGAGGTCGCCGAGCCGATGTACGCCGAGCTCAAGGCCTCGCCGCGCGGCAAGGCGTACTACGCCCGGTTCGAGGAGTGGCTCGCCGGGCACGGCATCGACACCCACCCCGACCGGTTCGTCGCCCGGCCGCGCCGCGCGATCGTCCTCATCCCGCGCGCCCTCCAGCCGCTGGCCGACCGGGTCGACGAGTCCGTCTACACCTTCGTCGGCGCCTGCCAGGGCGAGCGCGCCGACCAGGGCGAGTGGGAGCGGCCGGCCGGTGCGGAGAAGGTGCTCCTGGTCTCGCTGGGCTCCGCCTTCACCAAGCAGCCCGGCTTCTACCGGGCCTGCGTCGAGGCGTTCGGCGACCTGCCGGGCTGGCACGTCGTCCTGCAGATCGGGAAGTTCGTCGACCCGTCCGAGCTCGGCGCCCTGCCGGACAACGTGGAAGTGCACTCCTGGGTGCCCCAGTTGTCGATCCTGCGGCAGGCCGACGCCTTCGTCACCCACGCGGGCGCGGGCGGCAGCCAGGAGGGCCTGGCCACCGCCACCCCCATGGTGGCCGTGCCGCTGGCCACCGACCAGTTCGGGAACGCCGACATGCTCCGGTCCCTGGGCGTGGCGCGCCACCTGCCGCTGGAGGAGGTGACCCCCGAGCGGCTGCGGGAGTCCGTCCTCGCGCTCGCCGGCGATCCCGGGGTGGCCCGCCGCGCGCGCGAGATCCAGGAGTCGATGGCCCGCGAGGGCGGCGCCCGGCACGCGGCCGACCTGATCGAGGCCGAACTGGGCTGATCCTCCGCTCCCCCGCCGTCGCCGCGATTGTGAACAGCGCGATAAGGGGCACCCGGACCCGTTGCCCCCACCGTCCCCGTGCCGATAGGAATCACCGCACATACGTGATTCCGCACATAGCCGGTGAGGAGGAGCCGTGGCCCTGGAGTACGGGCTGCTCGCCCTGCTGTCGTTCCGTCCGCTCTCCGGATACGACCTGCTCAAGTGGGTCGAGACGGAGGGGCAGTTCATCCGCTCGCGGATCCACCACAGCCAGATCTACCGGCTCCTCGGCCGGATGGTCGCCGACGGCCTGGTGGACTACCGGGTCGATCCGCGCGAGGGACGGCCGGACGCCAAGGTGTACCGGCTGACGGAGGTGGGCCGCGAGGCCCTCCTCGCCTGGGTGCGCTCCCCGTACGAGCCGGTCAGCCGCTTCCAGGACCCGGACTTCCTCACCCGGTTCGCCTTCGCCGCCTCCCTGGACCGGGAGGCGGCCCTGCGGCTGATCGACACCGAACTCGCCCACCGGCGCGCGCAGATCGCCCGCAACCGCGACCGGGACCGCACCCTCGTCTTCGAGGACCCGCTGCCCGAGGTGGACCAGGGGCTCGCCCGGCGGGTCTTCGAGGAGATGCACCGGCACGGGGCCGCCTCGGTGGACCGGTGGGTGGAGTGGCTGGAGCACGTGCGCGCGCTCCTCGCGGGCCCGGCAGAAGGGAAGTCCGTCCGATGAGGGCGATCATGGTCATGTTCGACAGTCTCAACCGGCGGATGCTGCCGCCGTACGGCGGCGACCGGACGCACGCCCCGAACTTCACGCGGCTCGCCGCCCGTACGGTGACCTTCGACCGGGCCTACGCCGGATCGATGCCGTGTATGCCGGCCCGCCGCGAACTGCACACGGGGCGGTACAACTTCCTGCACCGCAGCTGGGGGCCGCTGGAGCCGTTCGACGACTCGATGCCCGAGCTGCTCAAGCGGAACGGCGTCCACACCCACCTCGCCAGCGACCACCCGCACTACTGGGAGGACGGCGGCGCCACCTACCACGGCCGCTACAGCACCTGGGAGTTCTTCCGGGGACAGGAGGGCGACCCGTGGAAGGGGCAGGTCGCGGAGCCGGAGATCCCCGAGGACCTGAAGCGCTTCCGCCCGGCCGTCTACCGGCAGGACTGGGTGAACCGGCCCCACATGGCGACCGAGGACCGGCACCCGCAGACCCTCACCTTCGACGCGGGCCTGGAGTTCATCCGCACCAACCGCGCCGAGGACCGCTGGTTCGTGCAGATCGAGACCTTCGACCCGCACGAGCCGTTCTTCAGCCACCAGCGGTACAAGGACCTCTACCCGCACGCCTACGACGGGCCGCACTTCGACTGGCCCGACTACAAGCGGGTCGTGGAGAGCGACGAGCAGGTCGCCCACGCCGGGTACGAGTACGCCGCCCTGCTCTCCATGTGCGACCACTCGCTGGGCCGGGTCCTGGACGCCATGGACGAGCACGGACTGTGGGACGACACGCTCCTGGTCGTCAACACCGACCACGGACTGCTGCTCGGCGAGAAGGGCTGGTGGGGGAAGTCCGTGCAGCCCTGGTACAACGAGCTGGTCCACCTGCCGCTGTTCGTCTGGGACCCGCGCACGGGCGGCGCGGGCGAGCGGCGCGACGCCCTGGTGCAGACCGTCGACCTGGCCCCCACGCTCCTGGAGTTCTTCGGCGTCGAGCGCCCGGCCGACGTGCAGGGCTCCCCGCTGCCCCTCGCCGCCGGGTCCCCCGCCGTGCGGGAGGCGGGCCTCTTCGGCATCCACGGCGGGCACGTGAACGTCACCGACGGCCGGTACGTCTACATGCGGGCGCCCGTCGCCGCCTCCAACACCCCGCTGGAGGAGCACACGCTGATGCCGACGCACATGCGGGGCCGCTTCACGCCCGCCGAACTGGCCGACCTGGAGCTGGCCGAGCCGTTCGGCTTCACCAAGGGCGTCCGCACCCTGCGAATGGCGGGACGGACCTTCGTCGACCCGTACCGGCACGGCACCCTGCTCTTCGACCTGGAGACGGATCCCGAGCAGCTGGACCCGGTCGTCGACGACGAGGCCGAACTGCGGCTCGCGACGCTGCTCGTGGAGCTGATGCGCGCGAACGAGGCGCCGCCGAGCCAGTACGCGCGGCTCGGGCTGCCCGCCGAGGGGCCGGTGACCGGGGACCACCTGCTCGTACGGGCCCAGCGCGAGCAGGCCCGGCGGGCCGCGCTGCCGCTGCCGCGCGCCGAGGACTACCCGGAGGGGCGCCTGTCCCTGCGGACCCCGGTGGCGGCGCTGCTCGGCGACCCGGTGGCGGCGGAGGTCCTCGAACGGCACCTGCCCGGGATCGCGGACTCGGAGCTCCTGCAGTTCCTGGGGCCGACCCCGCTGATCGACGTCGCCGCCATGGCGGGCGGCACGGTGCCCGCCGAGAAGCTCAGGCTGGTCGCGGAGGAGCTCGCGAAGCTCTGACGCCTCCCCCGTCACCCCGCCGTACGGGCCGGGGTGACGGGGACGGGGGTCAGACGACGGCGCCCGTACGGCGGCGCGGCGCGGGAGCCCTCGGGGCGGGGGCCGGCCGGCGGGTCTCCAGGGTCACGGCCAGCGGGATCGCGGTGAAGACGGTGGACGCCATGCCCAGGACGACGCCGGCGAGCAGCGCGACCGAGAAGTCCGTCAGCGAGTCCCCGCCCAGGACGGCGAGCGCCACCAGGACGAAGAGCGCGCCCATGCCCGTGTTGACCGTGCGCGGCAGGGTCTGGGCGACCGCCCGGTCGGCCAGGTCGGTCAGCGGTACGCCGCCGCCGCGCCGCCGCAGTTCCCGCAGCCGGTCGAGGACCACGACGGAGTCGTTCACCGAGTAGCCGACGACGGTCAGCAGGGCGGCCAGGAACACGCTGTCCGCCGGCTTGCCCAGCCAGGCGAACAGGCCGATCACCAGCAGGACGTCCTGGGTCATGGCGGCGACGGCGGCCGTCGCGTACGTCCAGCGGAACCGCACGGTCAGATAGAGGAGCTGGGCCGCGACCGCCAGGCCGAGCGCGAGCAGGGCGTGGGTGCGCAGCTCGCTGCCCAGGCTCGGGCCGATCAGGTCGTCGCGCTCGACCGTGACCGGTCCGGCGACCCCGGTGAGCGCCTCCCCGATCTCCCGCTGCTCGCCGTCGCCGGTCTCCTTCACCCGTACCGACACGTCCCCGTCGCCGGTGGTCTGCACGACGGCGTCGGGGAAGCCGGCGTCCGCGACCGCCGCGCGGGCCGCGTCGGCGTCCACCGGCCGGTCGGCCGCGTACTGGACGACCCGGCCGCCGGTGAACTCGACGCCGAACTCCACGCCCCGGACGCCGATTCCGGCGAGGGCCACCAGGAGGAGCCCGGCGCAGCCGGTCAGCCAGCGGCGGCGGTGGGCCGTCAGGCGCGGGACGCGCCGGGTGAGGCAGGTCCGCAGCCGGCCGAGTCCGGCGATGCCGGTCACCGCCGGCCGCCTGCGCACGGCGGGCAGCCGGAGCGTCGCGTCGGCGAGCAGCCGGGTGATCACCATGGCGGTGAGGAGCGAGGTCACGACGCCGACGGCGAGCGTCACGCCGAAGCCCTTGACCGGACCCGTGGCGAAGACGAACAGCAGTCCGGCGGCGAGCAGGGTGGTGACGTGGGAGTCCGCGACCGCGCTCCACACCTTGCCGAACGCCGTCGTCACCGGCCGCCGCAGATCGCGTCCGGCGGTCCTGCCCAGGGCCGCGTACTCCTCCCTGGCCCGTTCGAAGACCAGGACGTTGGCGTCGACGGCGATGCCGACGGCCAGGACGAAGCCGGCCAGGCCCGGCAGGGTGAGGGTGGCGCCCAGGGCGACCACGGCGGCGTACGAGATCAGGCCGTACAGGAGCAGGGCGACGGTGGCGAGGAGGCCGAGGAGCCGGTAGACGGCGATGACGAAGAGGCCGGTGCAGGCGAGGCCGATCAGCGCCGCCAGGGCGCTGGCCCGGATCGCCTCCGCGCCGAGCGTCGGGCCCACGGTGCTCTGCTCGACCGTCGTCACGGGGACGGGCAGCGCGCCGCCCTGGACGAGCGCGGCGAGGTCGCGGGCCTCCTGGCCGGAGAAGCCGCCGGTGATCTGCGCGGAGCCGCCGCCGATGCCCGCCCCGCAGGGGACGCCCGTCTGCATCGCGGGCGCGGAGACGATCCGGTCGTCGAGGACGATGGCGACCCTGCGGGCCGGGTCGCCGGGGGACGCGCAGGCGGCGGCGCCGGTGATCCGCGCCCAGTCGCCCGCGGCCCGGTCGCGGAAGGAGAGGTCGACGGTCCAGCCCCGGCCGCTCGTGGCGTCGAGGACGGCCTCCGCGCTCTCGACGCCGTCGCCGGTGAGGGCGGGGGCGGCCAGGGTCAGGAAGCGGCCGGGCGCGTCGGGGTCGGCGAGGACGCGGGTGCCGTCGGCGGCGGCCGGTCCCTCCGTCCCGCCGGTGACGGCGTGGAAGGTGAGCTGGGCCGTGCGGCCGATGGTCTCGGCGGCCTTGCGCGGGTCGCGCAGACCGGGGAGTTCGACGACGATGCGGCGCTCGCCGGAGCGGGCGAGGGAGGGCTCCGCGACGCCGAGGCCGTCGACGCGCTTGCGGAGCACCTCCAGGGCGCGGTCGGTGGCCGCGGCGTCGGCGCGGGTGGTGGGTCCGTCCTCGGTCTGCAGGACGATGCGGGTGCCGCCGCGCAGGTCGAGTCCGAGGCGGGGCGGGGTGGTCAGGGCGATCCAGAGGGAGAGCGCGACGACGGCGAGCGCGAGGAGCGCGCGCCAGAGGGTGGCACGAGAGGACATGGGTGTCTCCACGGGCGGCGCACGGGTCGGCGGACGCGGTCCCTGGGGGCGCGCGGGGGCCGTTCCCGTGCCGGGGCGTACGGTCGGAAGCGCGTCGGCGACCGGTCCGTGGACATGCCGGGGTCCCGGACGGCGACGCGGGGGAACGTCAGCTGTGCCGGGTGGAGGGAGGGCCCCGCGGGTCCCTCGGGACGTGCGGCCCGCCGGGCGGCGCCCGCTCGCGGCGGGGGTCGCCGGCGAGGAGGCCGCGCGGCGGGAGGGAGAGGTCGACGGACACGGCCGCGGGGGCGGCGGGCGCCGCCGGGAACCGTACGGAGTGCTCGACGACGGCCGGAAGCCCCACGACGGCGGCGGGCGCGAGGTGCGGCTCCGGCGGGGCGAACCGGTGGACGGGGACGGACGCCGGGCTCACGGCCGGGACCGTACGGGCCTGCACCGGGGCCGTACGGTCCCCGGAGGTCCGGTCCGGGGAGGCCGGAGTCACGGCCCCGGGCGAGGAGGCCCGGGTCGTACGGGTCGTGGCCGGGTCGGCGGTCGCCGGCGGGGTCAGGAGGAGGGACCAGATCGCGCAGAGGAGCGCGGGGACGAGGGTCGCGAGGCGTCGCGCGGAGCGTTCCACCGTCCGGCACCTCCCCTCGTCCGTGACGGTCCGTCGCGCCGGGCCGTCCGCGGCTCAGCGTAGACCGGCGGGGAACGCGCCCGGTCACCGGCTCCCGTCCTGAGTACGACGGGGCGCGACGGCTGAGTACGTCCGCCCATGCCGGGGCCGCCCCGGTCCCGCGACGATGACGGGGTCAGCGCATCGTCCTCGGCTCCAGGGGGCCCGTCCGTGCTCAGCCGCATCGCCGCCCGCGTCGTCCCGTTCTTCGGGCGACTGACCGTCACCGCCGACCCGGGTGCGTCCCTCGCGCCCGGCAGCATCCTGGTCGTGAACCACACCTCGCTCGCGGACCCGGCGCTCGTGCTGGCCGCGCTCCGCCGGCGGCTCGCGGTCGAGCCCGTCCTGATGGCCACCTCGGGGCTCTGGCGGATCCCGGTCCTCGGCCGGGCGCTGACCCGCGAGGGCCACGTGCCCGTGCACCGGGGCACGGCCCACGCGGCGGCGGCCCTCGACCGGGCGGCGGTCGCGCTCGCGTCGGGGCGGCACGTGATGCTGTACGCGGAGGGGCGCATCCCGCCGCGCCGGGACTCCGCCGAGAACCCGCCGGAGGCGTTCCGGACCGGGCTCGCCCGGCTCGCCCTGGCCACCGGGGCGCAGGTGGTGCCGATCGGTCAGGCGGGGGCCCGGCGGATCACCTCCGGCGGGCGGGCGAAGCAGCTCGCCGGGGTGCTCACGGCGCCCGTCCGCAGGCCCGGCCTGCACGTCCACATCGGGGCGCCGCTGACGCTGCCCGCCGACGTGGCCGAGGCGACGGCGCTCGCGCACGGGGCCGTCACCGAGGCCTGGCGGACGGCCGCCGGGGCCCTGGGCGAGCCGGCCGCCCTGGGTGCCTGCGGGAGGCCCGTCGAGGCGCCGCGGGCGCGCCGGCGCCGGGGCTGAGGCGCCCGCCCGCGGTCCGGTCCGGGGTCAGAAGACGGACAGGCCGGTGATGGTGGTGAACCGGTCGAGGGCGGCGACGCCCGCCACCGAGTTGCCCCGGCTGTCCAGGCCGGGGCTCCAGACGCACAGGGTGCAGCGGCCCGGGACGACGGCGACGACGGCTCCGCCGACGCCGCTCTTGCCGGGGAGCCCGACGCGGTAGGCGAACTCCCCGGCCGCGTCGTAGGTGCCGCAGGTGAGCATGACCGCGTTGACCTGCTTGGCCTGGCTGCGGGTGAGCAGGCGGGTGCCGTCGGCGCGCAGGCCGTGCCGGGCGAGGAAGCCGGTGGCGAGCGCCAGGTCGGCGCAGGAGGCCTCCAGGGAGCACTGGCGGAAGTACTCGCGCAGCAGGTCGGGGACGGGGCCCGTGATGTTGCCGTAGGAGGCCATGAAGTGGGCGAGGGCCGCGTTCCGGTCGCCGTGGGCGGCTTCGGACGCGGCCACTCCGGCGTCGAAGGCGAGGTCCGGGTTGCCGCTCTCGGCGCGCAGGAAGGCGAGGAGGCTTCCGGAGGCGTCGCCGGTGAGGCGGTGCAGCCGGTCGGTGACGACGAGGGCGCCCGCGTTGATGAACGGGTTGCGCGGGATGCCGTTCTCGTACTCCAGCTGGACGAGGGAGTTGAAGGGGTCCCCGGAGGGTTCCCGGCCGACGTGGGTCCAGAGCGTGTCGCCCTCTCCGGCGAGGGCGAGCGCGAGGGTGAAGACCTTGGTGACGGACTGGGTGGAGAAGGGGCGGCGCCAGTCCCCCACCCCGTAGACGGTGCCGTCGAGTTCGGCGACGGCCATGCCGAAGTCGGCGGGGTCGCCGGCGGCGAGGGCGGGGATGTAGTCGGCGGGGGTGCCCCGGTCGGCGAGCTCCGCGACCTCCTCGGCGATGCGGTCCAGTACGGGCTGGAAGGAGGTGGTCGTGGTCATGCGCGGGCCCCGGGGGCCGGGCCGGTCGCCCCCTCGGCGGCGAGGCCCAGGTCTCCGTCGGCCGGCCGCGCGAAGTAGCGGGCGACGTCCTCGTCCGTGACCTCGCCGAGGGTGGCGGGGGTCCAGCGCGGGTCGCGGTCCTTGTCGATCACCTGGGCGCGGATGCCCTCGACGAGGTCGGGGGTGGCGAGGGCGGCGCGGGAGACGCGGTACTCCAGGTCCAGGACCTCCTCCAGGGTGGCGAGGGCGCGGGAGCGGCGGAGGACGGCCAGGGTCGCCTTGAGGGCGGCCGGGGACCTGGTGAGGAGGGTGGCGGCCGTCTCCTTGGCGGCGGGCACGCCGGTGTCGAGGAGGCGCTCGACGATCTCCTCGGCGGTCGGGGCGGCGTAGCAGGCGTCGATCCACTCCCGCTGTCCTTCCAGGACGCCGGGCGGGGGCGTGGCGGAGTGGCGGGCGACGGCCTCGTCGGCCGGGAGGCGGGTCAGGTCCCCGGCCAGGGCGGGGAGTTCGGCGGCGGGGACGTACCGGTCGGCGAGGCCGGTGAGGATCGCGTCGGCGGCGCCGACGGGGCCGCCGGTGAGGGCGAGGTGGGTGCCGAGTTCGCCGGGGGCGCGTCCGAGGAGGTGGGTGCCGCCGACGTCGGGCACGAAGCCGATGCCGGTCTCGGGCATGGCGACCCTGGAGCGTTCGGTGACGACGCGGTGGGAGCCGTGGGCGGAGAGGCCGACGCCGCCGCCCATGACGATCCCGTCCATGAGCGCCACGTACGGCTTGGGGTAGCGGACGATCCGGGCGTTGAGCCGGTACTCGTCCCGCCAGAAGTCCGCCGAGGCGGAGCCCCCGGCGCGGGCGTCGTCGTGGATGGCGCGGATGTCGCCGCCCGCGCACAGACCGCGCTCGCCCGCCCCCTCGATCACGACCGTCTCCACGGCCGGGTCGTGTTCCCAGGCGGTGAGGGCCGCGTCGACGGCGAGGACCATGGCGTGGGTGAGCGCGTTGATGGCGCGGGGCCGGTTCAGGGTGACGAACCCGGCGCGGCCCTCCGTCCGCAGGAGTACGTCGGTGGTCGCGGTCGGCACGGTCACTCGGTCCCTTCGGGCGGTACGGCTCGCTGTCCCGGCCACCGTACCGGGGCGCGTGCGACCGCCGCCCCGGGGAGCCGGGGCGGCGGTCGTGGGCCTCGGGCGTCGTGGCCTCAGGCCGGGAGCAGGTCCTGGGGGACGCGGACCCGGCGCGGGGCGGACATGCGGAGTTCGACGATGTCGCGGACGGCGGGCCACTCGTCGTCGAGGACCGAGTAGAAGGCCGTGTCGCGGACGGCGCCGTCGAGGCCGCGGGAGTGGGCGCGGCGGACGCCCTCGCAGGTCGCGCCGAGGCGTTCGATGGCGATCCTGGAGCGGGTGTTGCGGGCGTCGGCGCGCAGGGTGATGCGCCGGGCCCCCCAGACCTCGAAGGCGTGCCGGAACATGAGGTACTTGGCCTCGGTGTTGATTCCGGTGCCCCGGGCCGCGCCCGCGATCCAGGTGTTGCCGATCTCGGCGGCGTCCGGGACGGCGGTCAGCGGATCGCCGTGGGGCATCCCGGGGACGGGGGGCCAGACCAGCGGGCCCCGCCAGTAGTCGAGTTCGAGGAAGCGGGTCGAGCCGACGACCCGTTCGTCGGCCGTACTGACCACGGCGAAGGGCAGGCACCGGCCCGCCGCCTGGTCCGCGAGGGCGCGGGCGATGTAGTCGAGGGCCGATTCGAGGCCGTCGGGCACGGGGGTGAAGGCGTAGGCCGATCGGTCCGCCCCGCCGGCCCGGGCGAGGGCTTCGGCGTGCCGCATCGCCAGCGGCTCCAGGCGCACGGAGCGCCCGGTCAGGAGAACAGGTACTGGCACGGAACCTCGGGTCTTTCACGGGCAGGGAAGGCTCCCGTCGCGGAGGGTCCGCGGCGGTAGCTGGAGGGAGGTTCTCGCCGGTGCCGACCATGTCGTGAGAACGACGAATGAGCAGGTGAGAGCGGTTCGTCACCGGTGCGAGGAGGACAGTATGCAGCCCCGGCCGCTCGGAGAACAGAACCCCGGACGAACCCGCGTACACGGGTGGGTGAAGCCTCGCGCGCGCCCCGGACGCGCCGGTCTCACGCAACGGACGGGGCCGCCCGCCAGTCGGACGGCCCCGTGGTTCAGACGCAGGTGGGATGGCCCCAGCCGTCGGGGTTCTTGCTGATGGTCTCGCCCTTGTCGTAGGCCTTGCCGCAGCGGCAGCGGCCCGCGAATCTCGCCTTGAGGGTGCCGCCGGACGGGCGTGTCCGGCGGGTGGCGGAGGCGTTCGCGGAGCCGGTCCGGGAGCCGGACGGCGCGGAGGAGCGCGGGCGGGGCGCGGAGGCCCTGGCGGGCGCCTCCGGCGGGGGCAGCGGGGATCCGGAGTCGGAGCTCGCGGCCTCCTGCGTGCGGGCGCTGTGGCTGGCCGCGCGGTCGGCGGCGTCGTTGAGGGGGTCGCCGTCGACCTGATGGGCCGGGGTGTAGACGAAGTCGACGTCGCGGCCGGTGAGGAGCGCGTCGATGCGGACCACGAGCTCCTTGTTGGCGACGGGGCTGCCGGAGGCGGTCTTCCAGCCCTTGCGGCGCCAGCCGGGCAGCCAGGTCGTGACGGCCTTCATGGCGTACTGCGAGTCCATGCGGACCTCGACGGGCACGCCGGGGTCGAGGACCTCCAGGAGTCTTTCCAGGGCCGTGAGTTCGGCCACGTTGTTGGTCGCCCGGCCGAGCGGGCCCGCCTCCCAGCGGTCGACCGATCCGTCGGACCGGCCGATGACCCATGCCCAGGCCGCGGGGCCGGGGTTTCCCTTCGACGCGCCGTCGCACGCCGCGATGATCTTTTCCACCATCCCACGATCCTGACACGGCGCCGGGGGCGGCCGGTGCCGCCCCCGGGCCGCCGGTCAGAAGGCGCCGTAGTTGACCTGCCAGGTGGGGAGGCCCATGCGGCGCCAGAGGGCCACGACGCGGTCGCGGTCGTCGAGGGAGACGCGGACGGCGTAGCGGTGGCGGACGTGGGCGTCGAAGAGCTCCGCCTTGACGAGGTCGTCGCCCCGGCCGTCGCCGGAGGCCCGCATCCACAGCTCGTCGTACGGCACCTCGTGGCGGGCGAGCCACTCCTCGGTGAGGGCGCGGTGGTCCTCGCTGCGTCCGGAGAGCAGGACGATCCGGTCGCGCTCGGCGCTCCGGAAGGCCCGCAGGGCGTCGCGCACGGAGACGTTGAGGACGTCGCGGTCGCAGCGGGTGAAGTCGTACGGGCCCCGGTCGACGCGCAGGGCGAGGGTGCCGTCGATGTCGCACATGACGGCGGTGGGGAGCGCCGGGTCGGCGACGTAGGGCTCGGTGGCGGGCCGGTCGTTCAGCCAGTCGGCGGTCAGGCGCCAGCCGTTCCGGGAGGCCTTGGCGTGCTTGTCGGCGAGGATCCGGATGATCTCCTCGCCGACGGGCCGCTCGCGGGCGGCGTCGCGGCGGACGCACTCCTCGACGGGCACGCCGGTGAAGTCGTGGACGGCGAAGGTGACGTCCAGGCCCGCGACGGCGGCCTTGAGCCGCTTGGGGATGTGCGGGGTCAGGTGGGTGTTGTCGACGACGACGTCGAAGCCGCCGTCGACGGCCGCGCGGACGGTGGCGTCCTGGACGGCGAGGACGGTCTGCTCCCGGGTGTGCGAGCGGCCGCGCTCGGGGTCGGGCAGGTCGAGCATGGTGCGCAGGTCGTCGAGGTTGACGCGGCGCACGCGTCCCTCGGCGTCGGCCTGCAGGGCGCGGGCGGCCGTTGTCTTCCCCGAGGCGGGAAGTCCGGTCATGACGTGGACGACGGGCACGGTCAGTTCTCCTGGTCGTGGGCGAAGGGGTCGGTGGCCTCGGGGCGGACCTGCCGCCAGAGGAGGAGGTCGGTGGGGCGCCCGTCGAGGCGCTGGAAGAGGGCGGCGCGCAGGCCCTTGTCGGGCAGCACGGCGGCGGCGCGGGCGAAGGCGGCCCGGTCGCCGGTGAGGTGGGCCAGCCGGGCGTAGGCCTCGTCGACGGCCCGCTCGCGCGCGGCGGCGGCCGTCTCCAGGCCGGCGATCACCCCGCGCACCCACTGGTCGAACTCGTCGGGGACCTGTTCCAGGAGGGCGTCGAGGGGCTTTCCGCCGGAGGCCTCGACGTCGGCGACGGAGCAGCCGAGGCCCTTGGCGACCTGCCCGGCGGGCAGGCCGGCGAAGCGCTGGATGCCGTGGCCGCGCCAGATGTCCCGCTCGGTGACGCCGGTGAGCACCTTGTGGAGGCGGACGTACTCGCTGAGCTTGGCCTTGGCGCGCAGGCCGGAGGCGAAGCGCAGCACGAAGCCCTCGGCGTCGGTGCCGGTGGCGGGGCGGCCGCCCGGCAGGGTGTTGGACTCGGTGAGGGCGACGAGTTCGTCGAGGGTCGCGACGGACCAGGTGCGGACGACGCTGCCGAGGGGCGCCCAGGAGGCGGCGGCCCCGGCGAGGGGCACCTCGGTGCCGTCCGGGCCGAAGGCGGCGAGCAGGACGAGGTCGCGGCGCTCGCCGTAGTTCACGACGATCCGGTTGCCCGGGTAGAGCATCTCGGCGAGGTACGTGGTGCCGGGCACCAGGCCCGTGGTGTCGGCGGCGTCGAGGCGGCGCTGCGCCCAGACGGCCTGGGAGCTGGTGAAGGAGCCCTTGGAGGCGGCGTGCCAGCGGCCCGCGTAGTGGAAGACCACGGCGAGGCTGCCGTCGACCTTGTCGTACACCTCGAAGGGCTCGTCGGGCAGCGGGGGCGCGTAGGGGCTGCCGGTGGCGTGCTCGGCGAGGTTGAAGAACTTGGGGAGGGGCAGTCCGACGATCCGCCCGGTGGTGTCGTCGGCGACGAGGCCGCGGCAGCGCAGGGTGGCCCGGTTCCAGTGCTGGGCGTACTGGCACGCGCGCGTGTACGTGTAGATCGACAGCGGCAGCTCGGGGTGCGGTTTCCGCGTCACGTGCCCGTCGGCGAGGGCGGCGGCGAGCTCGTCGGACGGCATCAGGTCGTGCAGAGTCAGGGTGTCCTGGCTCATGGGGTTCCCCTCCCGTGGTGTTCGATGATCCATTCTCGGACGGAAGGGACACAAAGAACAGTGATTATCGGACCGGGAGGCGTCCGTCGGGGTGACGAGCGGGCTCCCGGGCCCGGTCGTGTCGGTGGTGCCCCGTAGACTCGCCGTCGCCCTGTCGGCGACGGACGCCGGCGCAGACGAAGGAAGCGAGCCCCATGAACCACGCGGACGGCACGGCACCGATCTACGCCGAGCTCATACGGGAACGGGGGGATGTTCCCGGTGACGTCCGCCAGACCGCGGAGGAGGTCCTGCGGGACCTGAGCCGGGTCATCCGGGTTCCTCCGCAGGGCGCCCCCGCGCCCCAGGCCGGCGTCCCGCACGCGGGCGCGCCGCACGCCGGGGCCGGTGCCCCGATGGGCCAGGGCGGTCCGATGGGGCAGGGCGGTCCGATGGGTGCCCGGGGTCCGGTGGGTCAGGGTGGCCCGATGGGCCAGGGCGGTCCGGGCGGTCAGGGCGGTCCGATGGGCGTCACCGGCCCCATGGGCGTCGTGGGCCAGGCGGCGGGCGCCGTCGTCGCGCACCGGCCGCAGCGGTAACCGTCCCCCTCGCCCCGTGCCGGGGCGTTGTCGGTGCCGTGCGCCATGCTGCCTCCCGGGAGGCTCGCGCCACGAGGGCGCGGGCCGCGCACGGCGACCAGGGGACGACGACATGGCCGAGATTCTGCTCTTCCACCACGCGCTCGGGCTGACGGAGGGCGTCCGCGCCTTCGCGGACGGGCTGCGGCGCGCCGGGCACACGGTGCACGCGCCCGACCTGTACGACGGGCGCACCTTCGGCGACCTGGAGACCGGGGTCGCCCACGCCTCGGAGACCGGCTTCGCGGAGCGCGCCGACCGGATCGCCGCGGAGCTGCCGGAAGCCCTGGTGTACGCCGGGTTCTCGCTCGGCGTGATGCCCGCCCAGCGACTGGCGCAGACCCGCCCCGGGGCGCTCGGCGCCCTTCTGATCAGTGCCTGCCTGCCGGTGGACGTCTTCGCGGAGAAGTGGCCGGAGGGCGTGCCCGTGCAGGTGCACGGGATGGACGCGGACCCCTACTTCGCCGGCGAGGGGGACCTGGCGGCGGCGCGCGAGCTGGTGGCGGGAGCGGCGGACCGGGAGCTCTTCCTGTACCCGGGGACCGCGCACCTGTTCACGGAGCGCGGCACGCCGTCCTACGCGCCGGACGCGACGGCGCTGTGCGCCGAGCGGGCGCTGTCCTTCCTGGAGGACATCGGGGCGTGAACGGGCCAGGGGCCCGTCTCACATCGTGAACCGATTCGCCCCGGGACCCCACTCACACCGTGAACCGGCTCACATAGCGGCGCTGCCAGGGCGTCTCCACGGCGTGCCGGTCGTAGTGGCGGCGCACGTACGCGACCGCCTCCCCGGCCGGGACCCCGTCGAGGACGGCGAGGACGGCGAGGGCCGTGCCCGTACGGCCCCGGCCGCCGCCGCAGGCGACCTCGACGCGCTCCCCGGCGGCGCGTTCCCACGCCCGGGTGAGGACGGTACGGGCGGCGTCCCGGTCGGCGGGGAGCCGGAAGTCCGGCCAGCGCAGCCAGACGGACTCCCAGGGCACCTCGGGGGGCGTCCGGCCGAGGAGGTGGACGGCGTACGTCGGGGCGGGGCCCCCGGGCAGCGGGTGGCGCAGGCCCCGGCCGCGCACCAGGCGCCCGGAGGGCAGCCTCAGGACGCCCGGGGCGGTCTCGGTCCACAACTCGGTCATCGCGCCACCGTAACCGCCCGGGCGCCCCTCCCGCCGGGGGAACGGGATCATCCGTTCGGCCGACCCCGGTGTCGTCCGTCCCGCCACCGGGCGGGGGCCGCCCGGCGGACCGTACGGGGGCGGGGCCGGGCGGAGGATCGGTACAGGGCGCGGACCCGCCGGCTCCGCCGGGGGTGTCCGCGCGGTCGCCGTACCGAGGAGTCCGTCATGACGAAGTCCCGCCGTCCGTCCCGTACCGCCCGGGTGCTGCTGCCCGGCGCGCTGGCCGCCGCCCTGCTCGCCGGGTGCGCCCAGGGCTCCGGGGGCGCGGCCGGGGCGGCCCCGGCGGCGTCCGGCAAATCGACGCCCGGGAAAGCGGCGTCCGGCAAAGCGGCCCCTTCCTCGGCGGCCGTGACTCTCTCCCCCGGCGGCGGGCCCGCCCCGAGCACCCTGCTCGTCACCGACTTCGGCTCCGACACGGTCACCTTCGTCGATCCCGCGCGCGGGGCCACCGGGTCCGTGGAGGTGGGCACCGCGCCGTACGGTCTGGCGCTCGGCGCCGACGGGCGCGCGTGGGTGGCGACCGCCGAGGGGGTGGCGGTGGTGGACACCGCGGCCCGGAAGCGGCTCGCCCTGATCCCGTACCGGACGGACACCGGGCCCGTGACCACCGGCGAGTACCGGGGCGGCGGCATGGGCATCGCGCTCGCGCCGGACGGGCGCCGGGCGTACGTGGGGGTCAACGTGCCCGGCGGGAACGGCGCCCTGGAGGTGGTCGACACGGCGGCGCTGCGGGTGACGGACGCGGTGCCGGTCGGCCGGCGCCCGTTCGACGTGGACGTGTCGCGGGACGGCGCCGAGGTGTACGCGACGAACCACGACTCCTTCGACGTCACGGTCGTCGCGGCGGGGACGCTGGAGCCCCGGCGGGTGGAGGTCGCCCCGTACGGCACGGAGGGCGGGCTCGGCTCCTGGCTCAAGCCGCACTACGCGGCGGTGCGGCCCTCGGACGGGAAACTGCTGCTGCCGTTCGAGGGCGAGCGGCTCGCCGTGGTCGATCCCCGGACGGGCCGGACGGAGATCGAGCCGATGACCGCGAACACCCATCAGCACGGGGTGGCCGTGACGGCCGACGGGACGCTGCTCGCCGTGGGCACGGGGCCGATCGACCCGGACGCGGACCGGGGTCCGTCCCTGACGGTGCGCGCGCCGGACGGGACGGAGCGGGTGCATCCGCTGGAGGGGCCGCACGAGAGCGTGACCGTGTCCCGGGACGGGCGCACGGCCTATGTGACCGGCGGGTTCACCCGGGACGGGTACTGGGACGGCCTGACGGTCGTGGACCTCGCCTCGGGCGACTCCCACCGGCTGGCGGCGGGGTCGCGGCCGCTGGGGATCGTGGTCCTCTGACGGGAGGTCGGGGCCGGACGGCGGAAAGGGGCGGTGAGAACGGCTGGAGGGGGTAGCCGAGAGCACGATCGGCGGAGCCGGGGTGGACCCCGTCGAAGAGCGATTCATCGGCAATGGCGATAAAAAGGGTGAACAAGGGGTAGTCGGCAAAAACTTGCCCTGTGGTCGTCCCCGGCCACGGCCCATGGCTCCTTGCACGCTCCTACGGAAGGGCGGACAGCGTGACGCGACCGAGGATTCTCGTGGTGGGCGCCGGCTTCGCCGGAGTGGCCTGCGTACGGAGGCTCGAACGGCGGCTGGCGGAGCGGGAGGCGGTCATCACGCTCCTTTCACCGTTCTCGTACCAGCTCTATCTGCCGCTGCTCCCCCAGGTCGCGGCGGGGGTGCTGACCCCGCAGTCGGTCGCCCTGTCGCTGCGGCGCAGCGAACGGCACCGGACCCGGATCGTCCCCGGCGGGGTGGTCGGCATCGACACGGCCGCGAAGGTCTGCGTGGTGCGGACGATCTCCGGGGAGTACGTGAACGAGCCGTACGACCATCTCGTGCTCGCGCCCGGCAGCGTGACCCGGACCTTCGACATCCCGGGGCTCACCGAGCACGCGCGCGGGATGAAGACGCTGGCGGAGGCCGTGTACGTCCGCGACCACGTCATCGCCCAGCTGGACCTGGCGGACGCGAGCAACGACGACGCGGAGCGGGCCGCGCGGCTGCAGTTCGTGGTGGTCGGCGGCGGCTACGCCGGGACGGAGACGGCGGCCTGCCTCCAACTGCTCACCCACAACGCGGTCAAGCGCTACCCCCGGCTCGACCCCGACCTCATCAAGTGGCACCTGGTGGACATCGCGCCCCGGCTCATGCCCGAGCTGGGCGAGAAGCTGGGGAAGGCCGCGACGGACATCCTGACCCGGCGCGGCATCGAGGTGTCGCTCGGCGTGTCGGTGGCCTCGGTGGACGAGAAGACGGTGACGCTCACCGACGGGCGCGTGCTGCCGAGCCGGACCCTCATCTGGACGGCCGGGGTGGCGGCGAGCCCCCTGATCGGCACGCTCGGCACGGAGACCCTCAAGGGGCGGGCCGTGGTCACGCCCGAGATGGCCGTGCCGGGGCTCGACGGGGTGTGGGCGCTCGGGGACGCGGCGGCGGTGCCCGACCTCGCCAAGGGCGAGGAGGGGGCGGTCTGCCCGCCGACGGCCCAGCACGCGATGCGGCAGGGCAAGGCGGTCGCCGACAACCTGGTCTCGACCCTGCGCGGCGAGCCGCTCCACCCGTACCGGCACAAGGACCTGGGGCTCGTGGTGGACCTCGGCGGGATGGACGGGGTGTCGAAGCCGCTCGGCGTGGAGCTGCACGGGATGCCGGCGCAGGCCGTGGCCCGCGCCTACCACTGGGGCGCGCTGCGGACCAACGTGGCCAAGACCCGGGTGATGACGAACTGGCTGCTCAACGCCCTGGCCGGGGACGACTACGTGCGGACCGGGTTCCTGGCGTCGAAGGCGGGGACGCTGAAGGACTTCGAGTACACCGACGCCTATCTGTCGCCGGATCAGGTCCGCAGCCACACCGCGTCGTTCCGCGGGGCGGTGGCGTCCGGCGGGAGCTGAGGGACGGAGACGACGCCACGGGGCGCCCGGCGGAGGGCCGGGCGCCCCGTGGCGTCGTCGCGCGGACGGGCGGTGTCAGCGGGCCAGTTCGGTGGCCGGGCCCATGACCACGACGGGTTCCCGGGCCGGGTCGAGGGCGCGGAGCAGGTCGCGCAGTTCCTCCCGCTCCAGGGTCACGCAGGCCTGGGTGGGGCCGCCGTGGTCGACGTGGATCCAGACGCCGCCGCCCTTCTCGGCGCCGAGGGGGCGCTCCTTGTCGAGCGGGCTGCGGCCGGGCACCCGGTTGTAGTCGATGGCGACGACGTGGTCGAAGGAGCCTTCGAGGGGTTCGCCCGCGAAGCCGGTGCCGCTGATCGCGAACTGGTCGTCCCGGTCGTACGGCAGGAGGGTGCCGGGATCGGGCAGCCGGCCGCCCGCGTCGCCGAGCCGGAAGACCCCGATGGGGGTGCGCAGGTCGCCCGCCGTGTGGTCGGCGGTCCAGCCCCGGAGCGCGTTGTGGGTGCGCCAGGGGCCGCCCCGGACCTTCCAGCCGCCGGCCGGGTCGCGGGAGTAGAGCGTCGCGGTGGACCGGGGGGAGTCGGCGGAGGCGCCGGTGACCACGAGGGCCTGGGAGGTGCCGTCGGGGACGGCGGCGTGGGTGACGGGGCCGACGCCGGGGAGTCCCGGCTCGGGGACCGGGGCGGAGGTGATGCTCCCGGCGGCCCGGCCCGGCGGACCCGGGGCGGGGTGGGCGCCGTCGGCGGGCACGGTCGTGGGCGTGGGGGCGGGGGCGGGCGGGGTGGCGGGACTCCCGCAGGCGGTGAGCAGCAGGGCGGCACACAACGTGCCGGCGCTCAGCAGTGCGGGGGCGCCCTTGCGGACGGGCATGGGACGGCATTCCTCCTGACCGGGGGGACGGTGCAGCGATCCGTACCCGTTCGCCGGGCGGGGCTGCCGCCGGCCTCGCCCCCTCACCCGTACGGACGCGGCCTCCCGGGGGTCGCGGGCGGGCTCCGAAAGCGGTTGACCGGCCGGGCGGGGAAGCGGTTGGCTGCCCGGATGAACGATCTTCACATCGAGCGGGCGCTGAGCGGGAAGCCGCTCGCGGACTGGCGCGCCGTCCACAACACGATCATCCCCACGGCCGTCCTCTCGCCCGAGGAAGTACGGGAGCGCGCGGGGCGCAACCGGCTGGACGTGGCCTACCTCGGGGACGTGCCGGTGGGCTGCTCGACGGTGCGCCCGCCGGACGGAGAGACGGCGGCGGCAACCGTCATCGCCCGGACGCTGCCCGGCTTCCGGGGGCGGGGCTTCGGGACGGCACTGTACGAGCGGGGGCTCGCGCACGCCCGGTCGCTGGGCGGCGGGGGCGTGGAGACGGTGGTGCTGGCCTCCAACGAGGAGGGGCTGCGGTTCGCCCTGGCGCGGGGCTTCACGGAGGTGGAGCGGTACGTCCTGCCGGGCGACACCGTCCCGTTCGTGACCCTGCGGTTGGGGTGACGGGCGCGGCGCCGGGTTGATTCCGGCTCGCGGACGGGCTGGGGGGCTCCGTCCGCGAGCCGGGGTTCGGGGGTTGCCCGCCGGTCAGGCGCGGGCGGCGACGGCCGAGCGGGAGCCGCCGGTGGCGAGGGCCGGTTCGGCGCGGACCGGGCCGTCGAGGAGGCGGCGCAGGAGCGCGGTGGCGCGGGCCGGGTCGCCCGCGCCGCCCTCTTCCGCGAGGAGGGTGGCGAGGACGGCGATCCGGGCCTGGGCGGCCCGGAGGGTGCCGGTGAGGAGGGCTCCGGCGGCGACCAGGTCGACCGCGCCGCCGCCGGTGTAGATCTCGGCGAGCGGGCCCGAGGGGACGCGGGTGGTGACGACGACGAGGACGCCCCGGGCGACCGCGTCCGCGACGGCGGCGGCGACCTCGGGGGTGGCGTTGCCCGCGCCGGTGGCGACGAGGACGATGCCCCGGGCGCCGGCGGCGACGGCCGCGTTCAGGAGGACCGGGTCGCCGTCGGAGTGGTGCGTCACGATGTCGACGCGGGGCAGCGGGGCGGCACCGGTGGCGCCGGGCCCGGCCGTGCGCGCGGCGGCGGGGAGGGGCAGCGGGGCGGGGCGCTCGGGCTGCCGCTCGACGTCGACGCGGGAGAACCCGACGCGGCCGAGGCGCTCGGCCGAGGGGTCGGCGAAGGCGTCGGCGGCGAGGGTCCGGTACTTCACGGTGCCGCGCGCCGCGTGGACGCGCCCGTCGAAGACGACGAGGACGCCGAGGTCGCGGACGGTGGAGGCGACCTGGAGCGCGTCGTACAGGTTGCCGGGGCCGTCGCCGTCGCCGGTGCCGAAGGGGCGCTGGGCGCCGGTGAGGACGACCGGGCGGGCGTCGGTGTGGTGCAGGTCCAGGAGGAAGGCCGTCTCCTCCAGGGTGTCGGTGCCGTGGGTGATGACGATGCCGTCGACGCCGGGGTCGGCGAAGGTCTCGTGGACGGTGCGCAGGAGGGCGAGCTGGTGGGCCGCGGTCATGCGCGAGCTGTTGACGTTGAAGAGGTCGACGACCTCGACGGTGACGTCCTCGGGGAGGGGGGCGGTGGCCAGGACGTCGCTGCCCGAGGCGTCGGCCGCGTAGCCGGTGCCCTGCCAGCGGCTGGCGATCGTGCCGCCGGTGCTGATGACGACGATCCTGCGCGCTTCCCCGTCGTGCGTCCGCTTCATGGCTGCCGTCCTCGACTCCGTACCGAAAAGGGGCTCCGCCCCCGTGGCGAAAGGGCCTGCCGAAGACCTCGTCGGAGGTCCCTGAGCCCGCAAGGATAGGACAAACGGCGCGCAAGACGATTGCCGAATGAGCCGCCGAAATGTTTCTTCTTGGGAGAAGATTGCGCCATGGACCGAATCGATCTCCATATCTTGCGCGAGCTCCAGAACGACGGCCGACTGAGCAACCAGGAGCTGGCCCAGCGGGTGGGGCTCAGCCCCTCCCCCTGTCTGCGGCGGGTGCGCCAGCTGGAGCAGGACGGGGTGATCCGGGGCTATCGGGCGATCATCGATCCGGAGGCGGTGGGGCGGGGCTTCGAGGTGCTCGTCTCGGTGGAGGTGCGGCGGGACCGGGAGACGGTGGAGGCCTTCGAGGAGGCGCTCCAGGACGTGCCGGACGTGATCGAGGCGTACCGGCTCTTCGGGAGTCCCGGCTGTCTGCTGCGGATCGCGGTGGCGGACCTGGCGGCGTACGAGCGGCTGTGGATCGAGCGGCTGACGACGCTGGCCGGGGTCACCGAGGTCAACTCTCAGATCATCATGAAGCGGATCAAGGAGCCGAAGGGGATGCCGGTGGGCGTCCGGGGCGTCTGACCCCGTTCCGGACGGGCGCGGGGCCCCGGGTTCCCGCGTATGCGAGAACGTCACGGAAACGCCTCCTCCCGGTTACACGGCGGGCCGCTCCCCCGTGCCACGCTCCCGGCTGACAAGAAGTCAACACGCGTAGAGCGCGGTGCCCTTGAGCCGACCGCCGTGCTCCGCCGCGTGCCCCCACCGGGAAAGGGCACCCCCCATGTCCGTTGCACAGCCCCGACGTCGGAAGGTCTGGGCGGCTTCCATAGCGGCCGTCCTCGTCACCCTCACCCTCCCCGCGGTCGCCGCGACCCCCGCGAGCGCCACGACCTCCCCGTACGACAGCACGTACTACAAGGACGCGGTCGGCAAGACCGGTCCGGCCCTCAAGTCCTCGCTACACACCATCATCAGCAGCCAGAGCAAGATCTCGTACGACGCGGTCTGGAACGCGCTGAAGACCATCGACCAGGACCCGAACAACCCCAACAACGTGGTCCTGCTCTACAGCGGGGTCTCGCGCGCCAAGTCCCTCAACGGCGGCGCGGTGGGCAACTGGAACCGCGAACACACCTGGGCCCAGTCGCACGGCAACTTCGGCACCTCGGCCGGTCCCGGCACCGACCTGCACCACCTGCGCGCGGCGGACGTCCAGGTGAACAGCACCCGCGGCAACAAGGACTTCGACCTCGGCGGCAGCCCGGTCAGCGGCGCGCCCGGCAGCTACACGGACAGCAACTCCTTCGAGCCGCGCGACGCGGACAAGGGCGACGTGGCGCGGATGCTCCTCTACATGGCCGTCCGCTACGAGGGCGGCGACTCCTGGGCGGACCTGGAGCCCAACGAGTCGACCTCCAACGGCAGCGTCCCGTACCACGGCCGCCTCTCGGTCCTGAAGCAGTGGAACGAGCAGGACCCGCCGAGCACCTTCGAGAAGCGCCGCAACGACATCATCTTCGGCACCTACCAGGGCAACCGGAACCCGTTCATCGACCACCCGGAGTGGGTCGAGGCGATCTGGTAGGCCGATCGGTCACCCCGTGCCGCGTCACCTCCGGGGCGCGGCACGGGGTGACCCATACACCTGACCGTTCTTCGCGGCTTCAAACGCGAAACCCGGAATGTTCTCACGCTTTTTGAGTGAGCGAATCCCACACCTTGGAGCCGTTACCTATCCGTTATAAACGGTCATTTTGTCCGGCTTTGAAATGATTCGCCGCAGGAGGAAGTGAGGATTCTCCTCACAGGGGCGAAAGGTGCACCTATCATGTTCCGGCACCTCGAACAACCCCTCAGCCCCAGGAAGTTCCGGGATCTTGTGGGTACCTTCGGCGCCCATGACCACTGCCCAGACCACTGCCCCTACGACATCCCGGACCGGCGACGTCTCCGTCGGCCCGGCCGAGATCGAGGACGGCGCCGACCTCTGGCGGATCGCCCGCGGCTCGGGAGAGCTGGACCTCAACTCGCCGTACAGCTATCTGCTGTGGTGCCGCGACTTCGCCGACACGACCGCCGTCGCCCGTGACGCCTCCGGGCGCCCGGTGGGCTTCGTCACCGGATACCTGCGGCCCGAGGCGCCGGGCACCCTCTTCGTCTGGCAGGTCGCCGTACAGGATTCGCACCGCGGGAGCGGGGTAGCCGGGACCCTGCTCGACGCTCTGTCCGCCCGGGTGGCGGCCGAGCACGGACTCGACCGCGTGGAGGCGACCGTCACGCCGGGGAACCTGGCGTCCGACCGGATGTTCCGGTCCTACGCGCGCCGTCACGGCGCGGAGGTGACGCGGGAGGTCCTCTTCCCGGCCGCCTCCTTCCCCACGGCGGGACACGA
Organism: Streptomyces sp. NPDC098101; assembly: GCF_044760185.1. Classification (NCBI taxonomy): domain Bacteria; kingdom Bacillati; phylum Actinomycetota; class Actinomycetes; order Kitasatosporales; family Streptomycetaceae; genus Streptomyces; species Streptomyces sp. NPDC098101. The sequence goes on from NZ_JBIWAS010000004.1 coordinate 167,268, forward strand.
GGCCGAGGTGCTGTACCGCATCGGCCCCCTGGACTCCGCGGCCTTCTGAGCCGTCCGGCGGCTCCTGCCCGCCCTCACTCGCACCCGCACCCGCACCCGCACCACACTGGGAGAAGAGACTCCGTGACCCTGACCGACCTCGCCCCTTCCTCCGTCTTCGAGACCGTCGAATCGGAGGTCCGCAGCTACTGCCGCGCCTGGCCCGTCGTCTTCGAGCGCGCCTCCGGCAGCCGGCTGTACGACGAGCAGGGGCGGCCGTACCTCGACTTCTTCGCCGGAGCCGGCTCGCTGAACTACGGGCACAACAACCCGGTCCTCAAGCGCGCCCTCCTCGACTACCTCGCCGACGACGGCATCACCCACGGCCTCGACATGTCGACGACCGCCAAACGCGGCTTCCTGGAGGCCTTCCGCTCGGCGGTCCTGGAGCCCCGCGCCCTGCCCTACAAGGTGATGTTCCCCGGCCCCACCGGCACCAACGCGGTGGAGGCGGCCCTGAAGCTGGCCCGCAAGGTCACCGGCCGCGAGACCGTCGTCTCCTTCACCAACGCCTTCCACGGGATGTCGCTCGGCTCGCTCGCCGTCACCGGCAACTCCGCCAAGCGCGCCGGGGCGGGCGTGACGCTGCCGCACGCCACCCGGATGCCCTTCGACAACTACTTCGACGGGCAGGTCCCCGACTTCCTGTGGTTCGAGCGGCTCCTGGAGGACCCCGGCTCCGGCCTCGACCACCCGGCGGCCGTCATCGTCGAGACCGTCCAGGGCGAGGGCGGGATCAACGTGGCCCGCGCCGAGTGGCTGCGCGCCCTCGCGGACCTCTGCCGCCGCCACGACATGCTCCTGATCGTCGACGACATCCAGATGGGCTGCGGACGCACCGGTGACTTCTTCTCCTTCGAGGAGGCGGGCATCACGCCCGACATCGTCACCCTGTCCAAGTCCATCAGCGGCTACGGCCTCCCCATGGCCCTCTGCCTGTTCCGCCCGGAGCTCGACCTGTGGGAGCCCGGCGAGCACAACGGCACCTTCCGGGGCAACAACCCCGCCTTCGTCACCGCCACCGCCGCCCTCGACGCGTACTGGCGCGACGGCGCCCTGCGCGAGCGCACCCTGGGCCGGGCCGACCGGGTGGAGCGCGCCCTGCTCGACCTGTGCGGGGACGACGAGCGGTCCGGCGTCTCGGTGCGCGGCCGCGGCCTCGTGTGGGGCCTGGAGTTCGCCGACGGGGAGCGCGCCGAGGCCGTGTGCCGGCGGGCCTTCGAGATCGGTCTGCTCCTGGAGACGTCCGGACCGCACGGCGAGGTCGTCAAGCTGCTCCCGCCGCTGACCGCGACGGACGACGAGCTCGACGAGGGCCTCGGCATCCTGGCCCGCTCGGTCCGCCACACCGCCTGATCCGCCACCACCCCCGCGAACTCCGCGAACCCCGCGAAAGGAGATCCCCGTGATCGTCCGTTCCTTCGACGAGCTGGAGAACACCGAGCGGCACGTGAGGGCCGCCTCGGGCACCTGGGAGAGCAAGCGCATCGTCCTGGCCCGCGAACGGGTCGGCTTCTCCCTCCACGAGACGGTGCTGTACGCCGGGACCGAGACCTCCATGTGGTACGCGCACCACGTCGAGGCCGTCGTCTGCACGGCCGGCGAGGCCGAGCTCACCGACCACGAGACGGGCCTCACGCACACGATCGTGCCCGGCACGATGTACCTGCTCGACGGGCACGAGCGCCACACCCTGAAGGTCAAGCGGGACTTCCGCTGCCTGTGCGTCTTCAACCCGCCCGTCACCGGGCGCGAGGACCACGACGAGAACGGCGTCTACCCCCTGCTCACCGAGCCCGAGCCGACCGACGCGGGCGCCGCGGACGACGCCGCCTGACCCGGCGGACCCGCACCGCGCCGCACCCCCGCACGCACCCGTACGAGACGCACGAAAGGAAGGCACACCGCCCCATGGCCTCCGCACCCACCCGCCCCGTCGACCTCTACCCCACCCGCGGCCCCCGGGAGGAGCTGATCGGCCGGAAGGACCCCGTCGTGTGGTCCGAGCCCGGCACGCCCGGCCCCTTCTGGGCGCGCGAACTGGAGGACTACGACCGCGACGGGTTCGTCACGGTGGACGAACTCGTCACCCCGGACGAGGTCGACGCGCTCCGGGCGGAGCTGGACCGGCTCGTCACCGACCCCGCCGTCCGGGCCGACGAGCGGGCGATCGTCGAGTCCCGGTCGCAGGAGATCCGCTCCGTCTTCGAGGTGCACCGGATCAGCGAGGTCTTCGGCCGGCTCGCCGAGGACCCCCGGGTCGTGGGCCGCGCCCGCCAGATCCTCGGCTCGGACGTCTACGTCCACCAGTCGCGGGTCAACGTGAAGCCGGGCTTCGGCGCCAGCGGCTTCTACTGGCACTCCGACTTCGAGACCTGGCACGCCGAGGACGGCCTGCCGCAGATGCGGACGGTCTCGGTGTCGATCGCGCTCACGCCGAACCACACCACCAACGGCAGCCTGATGATCATGCCCGGTTCGCACCGCACCTTCCTGGGCTGTGCCGGGGAGACCCCCCGGGACAACTACAAGAGGTCGCTCCAGATGCAGGACGCGGGGACGCCCTCGAACGAGGCGCTCACCACCTTCGCCGAGGCCTGCGGCATCCGGCACTTCACGGGCCCCGCCGGTTCGGCCACCTGGTTCGACTGCAACGCCCTGCACGGGTCGGGCGACAACATCACCCCGTACCCCCGGAGCAACGTGTTCCTGGTCTTCAACAGCGTGGAGAACCTCCCGGAGGCGCCCTTCGCCGCCCCGGTCCGGCGTCCCTCCTTCATCGCCGCGCGCCCGTAACCCCGGTACGCGTCCGCGCAAAGGGCTCGCGTCCCGGTCTCCCGGGGCGCGAGCCCTTCGCGTACGTGCCGCCGGTCGCTCACCCGGTGGCGCGCGGCTGCTCGAACATGCCCTCGCGCAGACGGTTGAGGCTGCGGGCCAGGAGCCGCGAGACGTGCATCTGGGAGACGCCGAGCCGCTCGCCGATCTGCGACTGCGTCAGCTCCTCGACGAAGCGGAGGTGGAGCAGCAGCCGGTCGCGCTCGTCGAGGGCCCCCACCAGCGGGGCGAGGGTGTGGAAGTCCTCGAAGAGCGCGAGCGCCGGGTCCTCCTCGCCGATGAAGTCGGCCAGGGCCGCCTCGTCCTCCTCGTCGCCGCCGTTGATCGCGGCGTCCAGCGAGGTCGAGTTGTAGCCGTTCGAGGCGATCTGCGCCTCGACCACCTCCTCCTCGGGAAGACCCATCAGCATCGCCAGCTCCGCGACCCGGGGCGCCCGGCCGAGCCGCGAACTCAGCTCGTCGGTCGCCTTCGCCAGCTCCACGCGCGCCTCCTGGAGCCGGCGGGGCACGTGCACCGCCCAGGTGGTGTCGCGGAAGAAGCGCTTGATCTCGCCCACGATGTACGGCACCGCGAAGGTGGCGAACTCCACCTCGCGCGAGAGGTCGAAGCGGTCGATCGCCTTGATCAGGCCGATCATGCCGACCTGGACGATGTCCTCCATCTCGTCGGCCCGCGCGCGGAACCGGCCCGCCGCGTACCGCACGAGCGACATGTTCATCTCGATCAGGGTGTTCCGGACGTACTGGTACGCCTCGGTGCCCTCCTCCCGCTCCGCCAGCTCGCGGAGGAACACCTTGGTCAGGGTACGGGCGTCCTGCGGCGCGACCTCGTGGGGAGCGTCGAGGACGGGCAGGTCCTCACACGTACCGCTCGTCACGTACGTCGCCATCGCCTCGGCCGTCTCGATGCGCACGCGACAACCTCCTCTTTCTCACGGTCCGTTCAGCAGTTCCGGTTCTCGTACCCCCACTTTCCGAACGCATTCCCCGAAACGGGACGTCCCCTCCGGTCGGAGTGGCGCGCATCACTTCCGTACGAACGGGCAGGCGAATTCCGTCACCTGTTGAGGAATCAGGAAGAAAGGGACCTCGTGATGAACACTCGGAGCGACACCCGGTCCCGTACGCCGGCGGCCCCGACGGCCCGCCCCGGCGCCGGAGCGTACGGGCCGTCGCCGGTCGGTACGCCCGCGCAGGCGCGGCAGCTGGTCTGCCACACGCTCGCGGCCCTCGGCCCCCTGCCGCCGGGCCAGGTCGACGACCTGCTGCTCGTCACGTCGGAGCTGGTCACCAACGCGCACCGGCACGGGGGCGGGGTCACCGACTTCGGCATCGCCGTCGGTCCCGACCGCGTGACCGTGTCCGTGGCGGACGCCAGCGGGGAGGCGCCGCGCCACGAGCGCCGCGAGGAGCTGCGCCCCGGCGGCTTCGGCTGGCCGATCGTGCTGCGCCTGTGCCGGGAGGTCACCGTGGACACCCGGCCGGACGGCAAGACCATCCACGCGGCGGTGACGGTGGACCGGTGAGCGGCGGCCGCGCCGGAACGCGCGGGACGGCGGACGGAAGGACGAGAGGGGTGACCACGCCCGAAGCGTGGTCACCCCTCTCGCGTTCCCCTTCCGGGGAAGGCGTCCCCCTTTTCCGGGGGACGGTGCCGCAACGTTTGTTCAGAGCAGGTCCCGACGGTCGTCCTCGGTGACCGTCGGTGCGACCGGGGGGACGATCATCCGGCGCCGGCGCAGCACGCTGACGTAGGCCGCCGTTCCGATGATGCCGACCGCCATGAGGATCAGCCCGACCAGATCGAGATTGACCCCCTCCATCTGCCAGTCCGACGCGAACGTGAGAATGGCCCCCACCGCGATCAGAATGATGAAAGCTCCCAGACCCATGATTCCTCCCTAGTGGGTTGGACGGTCATCGGGTACCCAGGACCGGCGTCCTCATCCCCGATCTCCCCGCACGGGCCGTTCGGTGACCGGGAGTCAGGAGCCCGTCCGCGCGGGCTCGCCCTCCTTCGGCCGGTCGGGGGCGTCCGCCGGCGGACCGTGCAGCCGTACGGATTCGGGGCCGGCGGAGTGGCGTTCGGCCCAGGTCTCCAGGGCGGCGCGGCAGGCGTGGTCGAGGTGCTGGAGTCCGGAGAGGTCCAGTTCGACCGGGCGGTCCCCGGGCAGGGCTTCGAGCGTGTCGAGTATCTTCGGCAGCCGCAGGAAGGTGACGTTCCCCGACAGGCTGACGCGCACCGGTCCGTGGCCGTCGTCGACGCGCTCGACGCGGAGGTGGGAGGCGTCCCAGGCCGCCTTGGCGACGGAGAGGGCGAGTCCGATCAGGACCCCCTCGAACATGTTGACGGTGACGATCGCGACGGCCGTCACGACGAGGACGAGCGCCTCGCCCCGGTGGCCGCGCCACAGCGTGACGAGCCCCTTGAAGGGGATCAGCTTCCAGCCCGCGTGGACCAGGATCCCGGCGAGCGCGGCGAGCGGCACGTACTCCAGGGTGGCGGGCAGCAGGGCGGCGAAGAGCAGCAGCCACACGCCGTGGAGCACCCGGGAGGCCTTGGTCCTGGCTCCCGCCTGGACGTTGGCCGAGCTCCGTACGATCACGGCGGTCATGGGCAGCGCGCCGAGCGCGCCGCAGAGCGTGTTGCCGACGCCCTGGGCGAGCAGTTCCCGGTCGTACTCGGTGCGCGGTCCGTCGTGCAGCCGGTCCACGGCCGCCGCGCTGAACAGCGATTCCGCCGAGGCGATCAGCGCGAAGGCGAGGACGGTGCCGAGCAGGGCGAGGTCGGCCAGGCCGGCGAAGGCGTCCGCGCCGGGCACGCGCACGGCGTCCAGGACGCCGCTCACCCGCACGGTGGCGACCGGGAGGTCGAGGAGGGCGGTGGCGAGGGCCGCGAGGAGGACCGCGACGAGCGCGCCGGGCACGGCCCGTGCCTTCGACGGCAGGTGCTTCCAGCCCACGACCACGAGGATCGTGCCGGCCGCGACGGCGAGCGGCACCAGGTTGGCGGGGGCGGTCAGCGCGCCCACCAGGGCGGCCGGAAGTCCGGCGAGCCGGGCGAGGCCGGAGTCGGGGGCGTCGAGGCCGGCCGCCGCGTAGAGCTGGCCGGCCACGATGACGAGGCCGATGCCCGCGAGCATCCCCTCGACGACCGAGAGGGAGATGGCCCGGAACCAGCGGCCCCATCTCAGCAGGCCCATGAGGATCTGGAGCAGTCCGGCGAGGAGCACGATGACTCCGAGCGCGGCGAGCCCGAAGGTGCGGACCGCCTCGAACACGAGGACGGTGAGGCCTGCGGCGGGTCCGGAGACCTGGAGGCTGCTGCCGCGCATCAGGCCGGTGACGATCCCACCGACGATGCCGGTGATCAGGCCGAGTTCGGCGGGCACGCCGGAGGCGACGGCCACGCCGATGCAGAGCGGCAGCGCGACGAGGAAGACGACGAGCGAGGCCGCGAAGTCCTGGCGGAGATGGGGAAACTGCCGGAGGCGGAGCGAGGAGGGTGACATGAGGATCTCCCCTCATGGGGTTCGAGAGCGGGGGGCGGGCCGGTGGTCGCACGGACGAACGGGGCGGGGCGGAACGGCCCGTGGCCGGGCACGGCACGTCCCTCCCCGGCAGTCCCACCGGCATCACGCTTCACCAAGAAGAGGTCAAGCGAAGACCAACGAAGGGTAATACGCACTGGTGGGCCGGACCGTGAACAACCCGGCCCCGGGCAGGGGTTTCCGACCGGAACCGGACGGAAGTTGACGCGATCACCCCTACGGAGGGCGCGCGGGGGCGCGGAACGCCGGAGCGCATCGGGTCACAGGCGCCCGCACACGCGCACGGCGGGAGGGCGTACGGTCGCCCGGCGGGGCTCACACGGGCGCCGGGCCCGGGTTCACCACCAGTAGGCGGGGTACTTCGGTGCCGCGCGCCGGACGCGGGAGGCGGCGAACGCGGTCAGGACGAGCAGGACCGTGGAGCCGAACAGGAGGGGGACGAACCGGCCGGGGGCGGGCGCCTGGAGCACGACGACGACGGCGGTCGCGCAGGCCGGCGAGTGCGGGGTCCGGGCCAGGGTGGTGAGCGCGAGGGTGACGCCGGCGGCGAGCGCGGCGGCCCAGGCGCTGCCGCTCGCGGCGGCGGCCACCGCGTATCCGGCGCCGGCGCCGAGCAGATGGCCGACGACCACGCTCCGGGGCTGGGCCAGGGGAAGCGCGGGAGCGCAGTGCACCAGGGCGGCGCTGGCGGCCAGCGGGGGTATCAGGACGGGCTCGTGGAGGAGGGCGCCGAGGCCGACGAGCCCGAGGAGGGCGGCCGTGGCGGCGCTGACGCTGTGGACGGCGGCCCCGGGCGCGGGCCGGGCCGGGGCCCGCCCGGCCATCCTCGTCCGCCGGGGACCTTCCGAAGCGGAGCCGGGGGCGGGGGCGGTGTCGCGACCGGGAGCGGTGCCGGGACGGGCGGCGGCGTCGAGGCCGGGGGCCGCACCGGGGACGGCAGGGGCGTCAGGAGCGGCGGGAACGGCGGGAACGGCGGGGGCGGTGTCGGTGCTCATGCGATGCGGTGTTTCCGGGGCAGGCGGCCGGGGCCGGGCGAAGCGGGGACGGGTGGTCGTACGGGTCCCTGTGGTCGACAGTCGGCCCGGTCTCGCGCCCGGTCCTGGTGCGGCGGCGCAACCTCCCCCCACTCTAACCAGCGGTTTCGTGGCGTCGCGGGCGGGGTCGGGAGAGGATCCCGGCATGAACGAGACTCCACGCGCCGACACAACGGGCACGGCAGGCACGGCGGGCACGACCGGCGCACCCGGCACCGCCTCCTTCGCCCTCCTCCCCGGCGCCCCGGACTCCCCCGTCCTCCTCCACGTGCCGCACTCCTCCCGCGCGGTGCCCCCGGACGTGCGGGCCGGGATCCTGCTCGGCGACGACGAACTGGCGCGGGAGCTGGACCACATCACCGACGCGCACACGGCGGAGATCGCCGCCTCGGCCGCCGCGACGGCGGGCACGGCCCCCTGGCGGTTCGTCAACCGGCTCTCCCGTCTGGTCGTCGACCCCGAGCGCTTCCCGGACGAGCGGGAGGAGATGGCGGCCGTCGGGATGGGCGCGGTGTACACGCGCACCACGCACCGGGCCGGGCTGCGGCCGGACGGGTTCGACCCGGCGCCGCTGCTCGACCGGTACTTCGCGCCGTACGCGCGGGGCATGACCGGGGCCGTGGCCGACAGGCTGGCGGCGACGGGCCGGGCGGTGGTGATCGACGTCCACTCGTACCCGGGCGAACCGCTGCCGTACGAGCTGCACGGCGACGGTCCCCGGCCCCCGGTCTGCCTCGGCACCGACGCCTTCCACACGCCTCCCGCGCTGCTCGACGCGGCGCGGGAGGCGTTCGGCGGGTTCGGCGGGGTGGGGACGGACAGCCCCTTCGCCGGGACGTACGTGCCGCTGCGGTACTACGGCCGGGAGCCCCGGGTCCACGCGCTGATGGTCGAGATGCGCCGGGACCTCTACATGAGCGAGCCGGGCGGGGCGGCGGGCCCGGGGGCGGCGGCCCTCGGAGCGGCCCTGGCGCACCTGGTGGACGCCGTGTCCCGCACGGTCTGAGGCCCGTCCCGCACGGGCCCGGACAGTACCCTCTCCATACCGGCGTAAAATGGGGCAAATGAGCATATCCCGATACGAGCTGGTGTTCACCGACGTCACGGGCGCCACCCAGGACGTCGTGGTCGTGGAGCGCACCCTCTACAAGGGCTCCGGGGGGCACCCCGTCTACACCGACCCGACCGGCATCATCCGCGCGGAGATCAGCGACCGGGGCGAGGTGCGCGTCATGCCCTCCGGAGGGCACCAGGACCCCGCCCACGCCGTACGGGCCCGGGCCCTGCCCGAGGACGACGCCGAGGATCCCGCCTCCCCTGCCCCCTGATTCCCCCTGAGGCCGCACGCCCCGGGCCCCGGTCGCCACCCCCCGTTTTGGTTTGTCGGACGATCGTCAATACGATCCGGCGATGATCACGAGAAAACGGCTGGCGACCGGGGCCTGCGCGCTGCTCGCCGCTCTGGGCGCCGCGCTCCTGCCGACCCACGCGGTCGCCGACGCGCCGGCGGCGAAGGAATCCCCCAAGGTCGAGCTGGTCCTCGACGTCAGCGGCTCGATGCGGGCCAAGGACATCGACGGCAAGTCCCGCATGGCCGCGGCGAAGCAGGCCTTCAACGAGGTCCTCGACGCGGTGCCCGAGGAGGTGCGGCTCGGCATCCGGACCCTGGGCGCCGACTATCCGGGACAGGACCGCAAGCAGGGCTGCAAGGACACCCGCCAGCTCTATCCGGTGGGTCCGCTCGACCGGACCGAGGCCAAGACGGCGGTGGCCACCCTGGCCCCCACCGGCTGGACCCCGATCGGTCCCGCGCTGCTCGGCGCGGCGAAGGACCTGGAGGGCGGTGACGCCACCCGCCGGATCGTGCTCATCACGGACGGCGAGGACACCTGCGCCCCGCTCGACCCCTGCCAGGTGGCCCGGGAGATCGCGGCGAAGGGCATCCACCTCGTCATCGACACCCTGGGCCTGGTGCCGGACGCCAAGACCCGGCAGCAGCTCACCTGCATCGCGGAGGCGACCGGAGGCACGTACACCTCGGTCCACCGCACCGATGAACTCTCCCGCCGCGTCCGGCAGCTGGTCGACCGCGCGGCCGACCCGGTCGTCACGCCCGTCGCCGCCCGGGGCGCCGCGCGGTGCGCCGACGCGCCGGAGCTGAAGCCCGGTCTGTACACGGACCGCGAGTCCTTCGGCGAGCACCGCTGGTACCGGGTGGACCTGCTGCCCGGCCAGGAACTGCGCGCCTCCGTCAGCGTGTCGGCCGACCGCGCCGTCAACGACGACTACGGGGTGCTGCTGCGCGCCGTCACCCGCCACGGCCGGGAGATCACGCGCGGCTCCGAGGCCGGCGACGGCCGCACGGACGTCATATCCACCGGACTCCGCTACCCGAAGCCGGAGTTGGACGGCACCGACTCCGACGACCTCAAGCCGGCCGCCGAGACGGTCTGCCTCCAGGTCAGCAACTCCTTCTCCGCTCCCCCGTCGGTCAAGACCACGCCCGGGATGCCGATCGAGCTGACCGTGGACGTCGTCGACGGTCCCGCGACCGCGTCCGACGTGGCCTCGTTCGGCCTCGGCCGGGGCTGGTGGCTGCTCGGGGCACTGGTGCTCACCGGCTTCCTGGCCGGTCTGATCTGGGGCTGGCTGTCCCGCTGGCGTCTCGCCGTCTGGAGGACCCGCTGATGCGCACCGTACGCACGCTCGCCGCGGCCGCGCTCGCGGGCGCCGCCCTGCTCGGGCTCGCGGCTCCGGCCGCCGTCGCCGACTCGCCCTCCGCCACGGCGACTCCGGACACCCGCTCCACCCAAGGGCCCACGGAGGCGGGCACCACCTTCCGCACCGCCGCGCGGTTCCTGCCGGGGCAGCAGGCGACCGCGCAGGCCGCCACGGGCGACTACCTGTACTGGGTGTTCCCCGCGGACACCGGGCAGCGCCCGACGGTGAACGCCTCGGTCACCCTGCCGGACGCGGCCCTCCGGCACGGGCCCTCCACCTGGCGGATCGACGTGTACGACGGGCTGCGGCGCCGTCAGCCGTGCATGTACGGGATGCAGTCCCGCACGGCGGCGAAGGACGCCGCGAAGGTGGAACTCGCCTGCGTGCTGCGTCCGGTGCGCGCCTCGGCCGACGCCTGGGCGAACGACCCGCTGCCGGGCAGCTACTACGTCCGGCTGACCGTCACGGGCCTGCCGGACGAGGACCTCGGCCAGCCGTTCGGCGCCCGGCTCGGGGTGGACGTCAAGGACGAGGGCGGCGCCCACGCCACGGACGGGGCGCTCGCCGCGCCGCTCGTGCCGGGCGCGACGACCGCCGACCGGGCGGACGCCGACGCGGGCCGTCCGTCCGCCGTGGAGGCGGCGGCCCCGGAGGACGGCTGGTCCTCCGGCTGGTGGTCCGACCGCTGGCTCTGGACGCTGGCGGGCGGCGTCCTCGCGGCGCTCGCGGGCATCGGCGGCTACGTCCTGACGCGCGGCGCGGGCCGCCCGTCACGGGTTCCGCCGGCCGCCTGACCCCGCCCGGACCCGTCGAGGGCCCCCACCGCTTCCATGCGGTGGGGGCCCTCCCCGTCCCGCTGGCCACCCCCTCCAGCAGTTGACCATTCAATATAATTAGATGGATTTGCCCCGTTTCCGACCGATTCCTCTGGTAAGAGGCGTGGATAAGCGAGACGAGAGAGAGCAGGAGGGTCGACATGATCGCCCGAGAGCAGATCCACGCCGTGCTGGACCACCCCGTCTACGACGCCGAGGGCAAGAAGGTCGGCGACGCGAAGCACATCTTCGTCGACGACGCGACCGGCCTGCCGGAGTGGGTGACGGTGAAGACCGGCATGTTCGGCACCAGTGAATCCTTCGTCCCGATCAAGGACGCGGCTCTGGTCGACGACCACCTGGAGGTCCCGTACCCCAAGTCCACCATCAAGGACGCGCCCAACGTGGACGTCGACGCCGGCGGACACCTCTCCGAGAGCGAGGAGCACCGTCTCTTCGACCACTACGGCATCGCGTGGGACGACGCCTGGCAGCAGGCCAACCAGCCCGGTGAGGGCGGCTGGGCCCACGGCGGCACCGGCACGGGCACCACGGCCGGCACGGAGACCGGGACCGCGACCGGCCCCATGGGCACCGCCGAGGGGTTCGCGGCGGGCGGCGCCGCCGGACGCGCCGCGCACACGGACGACGACGCGATGACCCGCTCCGAGGAGCAGATGCACGTCGGCGTCGAGCGCACGGAGGCCGGACGCGTCAGGCTGCGCAAGTACGTGGTGACGGAAGAGGTCCAGCAGACCGTGCCCGTGAGCCACGAAGAGGTGCGGATCGAGCGGGAGCCGATCACCGACGCCAACCGTGACGAGGCCCTGTCCGGCGCGGAGATCACCGAGGCCGAGCACGAGGTCATCCTCCACGAGGAGCGCCCCGTCGTGGAGACCCGGACCGTTCCGGTCGAGCGGGTGAGCCTCAAGGCCGACGAGGTCGTGGAGGAGCAGACCGTCTCGGGCGAGGTCCGCAAGGAGGAGATCGAGGTCGAGGGCCTCGAGAACCCGGACGACCCCGACGCCCGCGGCCGGAAGTACTGACCGCCGGACGACCGGCCGGTGCCGCCCCGCGAGCCGGGGCGGCACCCCCTGATACGGGAGCTCGCGCTCCTGGGCGCGAAGGCGAAGTCGCGCCGCACCGGTGGCCCGCCCCTTCCGGGGGCGGGCCACCGGCCCGTCGCGGCCGGGGTCCGTCCGTCACGCCATGCGGCGGGCGCCCTCCAGGACGGCCTGCCGGATGCGGTGGTAGGTGCCGCAGCGGCAGATGTTGCGGATCGCGTCGAGGTCGGCCTCGGTGACCTCGCGGCCGGCCTCCCGGGCCCGCCGGACCGTCGCCACCGCCGTCATGATCTGCCCCGGCTGGCAGTAGCCGCACTGGGCGACGTCGAGGTCCAGCCAGGCCTCCTGCATGGGGTGGAGTTCACTCCCGACGGTGTCCGGGAGGCCTTCGATGGTGGTGACCTCGTCGGTCGGCGCGAGGTCGTCGACGGGGACGGCGCAGGGCGTGAACTCCCTGCCGTTGAGGTGGCTCGTACAGGCCCGGCAGACGCCGACCCCGCAGCCGTACTTGGGCCCGGTGACGCCGAGGACGTCCCGGAGGACCCACAGGAGCCGGACGTCGCCCTCGACGTCGGCGGTGACGGCCTCGCCGTTCAGGATGAAGGTGTGCTGCGGCACGGGGGCTCCAGGTCTCAGAGGGCGCGGGCGCGGCCGTCGACGGGCGAGGCGGGGACGGGCGGGACGGTCGGCAGGGGGGTGAAGGCGAGCGGTGCGGCGTGGTTGAGGGGGAAGACCGTCGGCATCGTGCCGGTGGCCCGGCCGTAGGCGCAGGCGACGGCGGCCATGGCCCCGGCGACCGCCAGCTCCCCCGCGCCGCCCGGCTCGTCGCCGGTCGGGGGCATCACGATGATCTCCAGTTCCGGCGGGGTGTTCCACTGCCGGGTGTAGAAGTACTGGTCCCAGCTGCCTTCGAGGAAGTGCCCGTCCTCCAGGTGGAGCCCGGAGGACAGGGTGATCGCGATGCCGTCCGCGATGCCGCCCATCATCTGGGCCTCCAGGCCGCGCGGGTTGACGGCGAGGCCGACGTCGACGGCGCAGACCACCTTGGTCACGCGCGGCCCGGTGTACGCGTTCGGGACCTTCCGGCCGGTGGTCTCCGGGCGGCAGTCGATCTCCGCGAGGACCGCCACCGCCGAGTGGTACTCGGTGTGGACGGCGATGCCCTGGGCGGTGCCGGCGGGCATGGTCCGGCCCCACTCCCCCGCCCGCGCCACCTCGTCGAGGACGGCGCGGGCCCTCGGGTCCTTCACCAGGCGGCGGCGCAGCGCGTACCCGTCCTGGCCGGTGCGCTTCGCCACCTCGTCCAGGACGAGTTCCTGGGCGCAGCGGACGTTGGGCGAGTAGATGTTCCGCATGGAGCCGGTGTTGAAGCCCTTGTCGGTCTCGGCGAGCAGCTGGGTGGTGACGCCGAGGTGGTAGGGGCTGATCTGGGTGAGCTGGAACATCGTCTCGGAGAACGCCAGGTCGGCGACGGGCAGTCGGGCCGCCTCCGCCGTGAGGAGTTCGCCGATGCCGTGCCCGAAGTCGGTGGCGATCGAGGTGTGGCGCTGCTCGTACGTGAGGATCTCGCCGAGCGCGTAGGTGGCCCGCACCCGTGAGGTGGACATCGGGTGCGTACGGCCCTGGCGGAAGTCGTCGGTGCGGTGCCACATCAGTTTGACGGGCTTGCCGAGGGCCTTGGAGACCTCGGCGGCCTCGTGGGCGGCGTCGTGGAAGAGCTTGCGGCCGAAGGAGCCGCCGCCCTCGGTGACGTGGACGCGGACGGCCGAGGGCGGCAGGCCCAGCGCGAGGGCGATCTGTTCCTGGGCGACGATCGGCGCCTTGAGCGAGGCCCAGATCTCGGCGGAGTCGGTACGGACGTCCGCGATCGCGCAGTTGGTCTCCAGGGCGGCGTTGCTGGCGAAGTGGAAGGTGAAGCGGGCGTCGACGGCCTTGGTGAGGAGCGGCAGCGGCGGGACGACCAGCGGGAGTTCGGCCCGGCGGAGCTTGGCCAGGACGGTGGCGTCGGAGGCGCCCTCGGCGGTGCCGGGGCCCCAGTCGACCCGGAGGGCGCGGACGGCGTCGACGCACTGGCCGAAGGTGCGGCCGCGGACGGCGACGCCGGTGGAGACGGTGACGACGTCGGTGACGCCGGGCATGGCCCGGACCTCGGCGAGGTTGGCGACGGAGCGGACCGTGCCGTTGATGGTGGGCGGGCGGCAGATCATGGTGGGCAGCGCGTCCGGGACCCGGAGGTCCATCGCGAACTTCTTGCGCCCGGTGACCGCGGCGAGGGCGTCGATCCTGTTCCGGCCGGTGCCGACGACGCGGAAGCGGGAGCGGTCCTTGAGGGTGACCGCGACGGCGGAGTCGGAGACGGCGGCCGCCTTCGCGGCGAGTTCGCCGTAGCCGAGGAGTGCGCCGGTCGGGGAGAGGACGGCGCCGGCCTTCGTGGTGAGGGTGCCGACGGCCTGGCCGAGGACGAGGGAGGCGGCGTGCAGGAGCCGGCCCCGGGCGACGGCGGCGGCGACCCGGAGCGGGGTGTAGGTGGAGACGGTGGTGTTGGAGCCGCCGGTGAGCTGGTTGAAGAGCAGTTCGGGCCGGGCGTCGGCGAGCGTGACCCGCACCTTGTCCAGGGGGAGGTCCAGCTCCTCGGCGACGAGCATGGCGCTGGAGGTGGTGACGCCCTGCCCCACCTCGGCGCGGGGCAGGGCGAGGTGGGCCGTGCCGTCGGGGTCGAGGCGGATCGTGAGGAGGTGGCTGGTGGGCAGGGCGGCGAGGGTGAGCAGGTCGTTGAGGTCGAGGAGTTCGGCCGGGCCCGGGGGCGAGGGGACCAGCGCCGGGGCCGCAGCGGCCGCGCGGGGCGCGAGGGCCTCGGCGCCGAGCTGGGCGGCGACGGTGAGGGTGGGGGCGGCGAGGACGTACCCGAGGAAACGGCGGCGGCCGATGCCGGGCGCGTCGCCGGGACCGGGACCGCCTGTGCCGTGTCCGCCGGTGCCGGATGCGCCTGTGCCGGGTGCGTCGCCGGTGTGCGGCCCGTCGGCGCCGCTCGTGTGGTGCTCGTCCCGCCCCGGGCGGCGCCTCGTCATCCGGTTGCCCTTTCGCCACGGCCCCGGCCCCTACCGCCGGGTCACCTCGAATGCGGTGATCATCGCTCATGTGGGCGGCCCGCGGGGCCCCTTCGGGAGAGACGGCCGTAGGGTGCCGCCATGACCGAGACCGCACGCGTCACCGCCGTCCGCCGCTCGTACGACACCGTCGCCGCCGACTACGGGCGGCTGCTCGCCGACCAGCTGGACGCGGTCCCGCTGGACCGGGCGGTGCTCGCCGGGTTCGCGGAGGAGGTGGAGCGGGCCGGCCGGCCCCGTACGATCGGGGACCTCGGCTGCGGGACGGGGCGGGTGACGTCCCATCTACGGAGCCTCGGCGCCGAGGTCTTCGGAGTGGACCTGTCGCCGGGCATGATCGCGGTCGCCCGCGCGACCCACCCGGGACTGCACTTCGAGGTGGGGTCGACGACGGCGCTCGACCTGTCGGACGCCTCGCTGGGCGGGGTCCTCTCCTGGTACGCGACGGTGCACATGCCGGAGGACGAACTCGTCGCCTCCTTCGCGGAGTTCCACCGGGTCCTCGCACTGGGCGGGCAGCTTCTGCTCGCCTTCAAGGCGGGCGACGAGCGGGTACGGCTGGAGCGGGCGTACGGGCACGAGGTCGCCCTCGACGTGTACCGCCGGTCACCCGACCGTCTCGCGGACCTCCTGGCCTCGGCCGGTCTCGTCGAGTCGGCCCGTCTGGTGCGGAAGCCGGAGGCCGGGGAGAAGACGCCGCAGGGCTTCCTCCTGGCGCGCAAGCCGCGCGACCGAGCCGAACCGGGGGCGCGCGCCGCACCGGACCTCCGCGCCGCTCCGGGGTCCGGCGCCCTTCCGGAACCGGGCCCCGCCTCGGAGCACGGCCCCGCCTCGGAGCACGGCGCCCTTCCGGAGCCCCGTGCCGCTCCTGAGCTGGGCGCGGGAGATCCGGGCGCGCTGGCCGCCGCCCGCGATCAGGGCGTTGACGGAGGCCATCGGGTCCGCGCCGACCGACCGGGCGAGCAGGGCGCCGACGAGCACCGGTCCGAGGGCCACCGCGAGGGCGGCACCGGTGGCGGTGACGTGCTGGAGGGGGCGGCTGCGCCGGGCTTCGGAGGTCATGCGCCCAGTCAAGCGGCGGGCGGGGGCCGCCGTATCGGTCGGCGTACTCAGGTGCCCGCACCGCGCTACTCAGGTTCGGTCCGTGCGGGCCCGCCGGCCCGCCCCGGCGTACCGTGGGCGGGCCGACCGTACGAGCACGAAGGAGCCCCGCCGCCATGGCCGACTACCGGATCGAGACCGTCCGCACCGGATACCGGAACTGGACCGCCCGCAACGACCGGGGCGCGGAGGTGCGGATGGCCGCGGCGGACGACGCCGACGCGCAGCCCTCGTTCACGCCGGTCGAGCTGCTGCTCGCCGCGATGGGCGGCTGCGGCGGGCTCGTGATCGACCGGACCGCGCGGGCGGTGGACCACGACGACCTGCGGATCGTGGTGGAGTCGGTCTCGGGTCCGGAGGACGACGGCCGGGTGGGCCGGATCCGGGTCAGCTACGAGTTCGACCTGCCGGACAGCAACCCGAAGGCGGCGGAGGTGTTCGCGCGCGGGGTGCGCCTGACCCATGAGAAGTTCTGCACGGTGAGCCGGACCGTGGAGCACGGCGCGCGGGTCGAGGCGGTCCTGCCGGACGGCACGGTCGGCTTCGAGGGCTGACGTTCCGCCGGGCCGGGTCCTTCACTCCTCGATCGCGCCGCCGATCCGGCGCAGATGCCGCCGGAAGGTGTACGAGGGGTCCTCGGCCCGGCCCGCCAGATAGGCGTCGAAGCGGGTCTGCTCGCGCAGGGTCCGCCCCTCCTCGATGCGGCGGGCCTGCTCCCGTTCGGTGCGGAAGAGGGACAGCGCGGTCTCCAGGACGGCTCCGGCCCGGTCGGCGGCCACGAACAGCACCCCGTCGTCGTCGGCGAACACCACGTCGTCCGAGGTGACCTCGTGCTCCCCGAACCGCGCGGAGCGCAGCGCGTCCGGCTCCCGCGGGTCGAGGCGCACGGGGCCGGGGGCGTGGCGGCCGTACGAGAAGACGGGCAGTCCGATCCGGACGAGGTCCGGGGTGTCGCGGTGCAGTCCCCAGACGGCGATCCCGGCGACGCCCGCCGCCCGGGCCTCCAGGACGGCGAGGTCCCCGACGCAGGCCTCGTCGCGGCGGCCGGCGTTGTCGATGACGAGGACGTCCCCGGGCTCCGCGCGCGTGAAGGCCTCCAGGAAGACGTCGACGCTTCCGTAGTGCCGGACGGGGAGCGCCCGCCCGGCGAGCCGCTGCCCGTCGACGACGGGCAGCACCCCGGCGGGCGCGGCGCGCAGCGGTTCCCCGAGCCGTACGCAGGCGTCGGCGACCAGGGGCGTGGAGAGCTCGGCGAAACCGGCGAGGTCCTTCGGCATCGGGCGTTCCGTTCCGTGAGGCGGGCGGGTTTTCGTGATGCTAGGGGGTGCGCCCGGACGGAGGACAGTTCCGGCCGCCCGGCGTGCGGGCGGAACCGTGCCTTCCTACGATCGGTGGAGGGACACGTCTCTCTGCTCTGTCCGAGCGGAACGGGAGCGAGGGAACATGGCAACCGAGGACGCCGCACCCGAGGACCGGCCGGCGGATCTGAAGCACAACGCGATCGGCTTCGTCGACGCCCTCGTCATCGGGCTCAACTCCACCTCCCCCGCGTACTCCATCGCCGCCGTGATCGGCCCGATCGTCGCGCTCGCGGGGATCTACGCGCCCGGGGTGATGGTCGCGTCCTTCGTCCCGATGCTGCTGATCGCGTCGGCGTTCTACTACCTGAACAAGGTCGACCAGGACTGCGGGACGACCTTCTCGTGGGTCACGCGCGCGATGGGGCCCTGGGCGGGCTGGCTGGGCGGCTGGGCCATCGCGATGACCGGCGTCCTGGTCGTCGGCTCGCTCGCCGACGTGGCCGTAAGCTTCGGGCTGCTCGCCGTCGGCCTCGACGGCTGGGTGGAGAACTCCTTCGTGCGCCAGCTGCTCACCGTGCTCCTCATCCTCGTGATGACGGCCGTGTGCGTCATCGGCACCGAGCTGTCGGCCAGGGTGCAGAACGTGCTGATCCTGGCCCAGGTCGTGTTCCTGCTGGTCTTCGTGTGCGTGGCGCTCGCCAAGGTGTACGCGGGGACCAGCGCGTACGACGCGGTGGAGCCGTCGTTCGACTGGCTGAATCCGTTCGGCGCCGGCGGCGCGGCCCTCACCGGGGGGCTGCTGCTCGGCGTCTTCATCTACTGGGGCTGGGAGTCGGCGGTCAACCTCACGGAGGAGGTGGAGGACTCGGCGACCGCCCCGGGCAAGGCGGGCCTGTGGTCGACGGTGATCCTGCTCGTGACCTACGTGTCGGTGGGGTTCGCGGTGGTGGCCTACGCCGGTCCCGGCTTCCTCGCGGAGAACGCCGACGAGGAGGAGTTCATCTTCGCCCAGCTCGCCGGGGACGTCCTGGGCGGCTGGGACTGGGTGCTGCTCCTCGCCGTGTCCACGTCGGCGATCGCCTCCACGCAGACCACCATCATCCCGGCCTCCCGGACCGCCCTGTCGATGGCCCGCCGCCGGGCGCTGCCCGCGTACTACGGGCACATCAGCACGCGTTTCCGCACCCCCGACGTCAGCACGTGGTGGGTCGCCGGGATCGCCATCGTCTGGTACCTGACGGTGAACCAGATCAGCGAGAACGCGCTCCTGGACTCGCTCACCGCCCTGTCGCTGCTCATCGCCTTCTACTACGCGCTCACCGGGGTGGCCTGCGCGGTCTACTACCGCCGTCACCTCTTCGAGAGCCTGCACAACTTCCTGCTGATCGGGCTCGGCCCGCTGGTGGGCGCGGGGCTGCTGACGTGGCTGCTCGTGCGGTCGGTCGCCGACATGTCCGACCCGGCGAACTCGTACAGCGGCAGCTCGTGGCTCGGTCTCGGTCCGCCGCTCGTCATCGGCCTCGGCATCGCCGCCGTCGGGGTGCTCATCATGATCGTGTGGCGGCTGCGGGCGCCCGCCTTCTGGGACGAACGTCCGGGGGTGGCCGATCCGGACGTGGTCCGGGGCATCCGCGAGGGGAGGGACTGAGATGGCGATCGTGCTCGGGTACGACGAGTCGCCGGGGGCCGCCCGCGCGCTGCGGATCGCGGTCGAGGTGGCGGCCGCCTTCGACGAGACGCTCGTCCTGGTCTACGGCGCGGCGGCCCCCGGTCCCACCGGGGAGGAGTACCGCTCCCACCACGACGCCGTCCTGCAGGCCGGCCGCACCGGTCTGGAGCACGCGGTCGCGGAGGC
Organism: Streptomyces sp. NPDC098101; assembly: GCF_044760185.1. NCBI lineage: Bacteria > Bacillati > Actinomycetota > Actinomycetes > Kitasatosporales > Streptomycetaceae > Streptomyces > Streptomyces sp. NPDC098101. Next base: position 186,690 of record NZ_JBIWAS010000004.1, read on the forward strand.
CGACCGGGCGGGCGTGCCGACCGTCGTCGAGGTCATCGACGAGAAACCGGCCCAGGCCCTCATCGACGCGGCGACCCGCCACGCGGCCCGGGTCATCGTGGTCGGCAGCTGGAGCGAGAGCCCGATCCGCGGCGCCCTCCTCGGCTCCACCCCGCACAAGCTGCTCCACATGTCGACGGTGCCGGTGCTCTGCGTGCCGCCGGAGGAGTGAGGGCTTCCGGAGGGGGCGGCGGGGTCACTGGACGACCGTGACGCGGGCCAGGGCCCAGGAGGTGTGGTCGAAGGAGGTCCTGTCGTTGGCGTCGGTGACCTCCAGGCGGAGGACCCGGACGCCCCGGACGTCGAGGTCGAGGGGGACGGGGCCGGTGGCGGCGGTCAGGACGCCGGTGGTGTGCAGGATCCGGTCGTCGCCGTACACGGTGGCGCGGGTGGCGCCGACGGAGCTCTGGCGGGCCGAGAAGTCGTCGATGCCGACCAGGGCGGTGAAGCGGTCGGCTGCGCCGCCCAGGTGGAAGGCGACGTCGCTGTACGCGTGGACGCCGAGGCCCTTGGGATACGGGGTGCCGCCGAAGGAGATCGGGGTGCCGTCGCCCGCGGCGTTCTTGCCGTTGGAGGCGTCGCGCTCGACCGGGCCCCAGCCGTTGACGGCGCTGATCCAGGGCAGGTCGGAGAGGTAGCCGTCCCGGGTGGGCGCCGGGGGCGGGGTGGTGGCGGTGCCGGTGGCGGCGTACCGCACCGGGCCGCCCGGGGCGGTGGCGGTGCCCTCGGCGGTCAGCGTCCGGGGGGCGCCCGCCGGGGCGCCGGCGGGCGGGGTGACCTGCCAGGCGGCGGTGAGCCGCGCGCCGGGGGCGAGCCGCGCCGCCGTGGTGGCCGTGGTGGCGCGCGCTCCAGCCGGCCGGGACCTCCAGGGCGAGGGCGGCCGAGGTCCAGGGGCGCGCCGAGCCGTTGGCGAGGACGGCGGTGGCGGTGAAGGGCTTCCCCGGCACGGCGAGGGACGGCACCGTCAGGGACGCCCCGAAGGGGGTGCGCGGGTACTGGTCGCGCCAGGAGGAACGCATCAGGGCGACCAGTTCCGTGACCCGGGCCGGGTGGCGGGCCGCGAGGTCGGAGGTCTCGCCGGGGTCGGTGGCCAGGTCGTACAGCTCGACCTGCCACTGGTCGTCGGGGAGCGCGCGGTCGCGGACGGGGGCGAAGCGGACCGCCTTCCAGCGGTCCTTGCGGAGCGCCTCGGCGAGCCAGCCGGCGCGCTGCCCGTCCTGGGCGTTGGCGCGGGAGGTGACGCCCCTCTCGTCGCGGTACCAGTAGAGGTGGTCGTGGCGGGCCGGGTCCGTGCCGCCGGTGAGGAGGGGCGCGGCGGACAGGCCGTCCACGTCGGTGGGGGCGGGGGCGCCGCCGAGTTCCGCGAGGGTGGGGAGGAGGTCGGTGAGCGGGGTCGGGCGGTCGCTGGTGCCGGGCCGGACCCGGCCGGGGCCCCAGGCGACGAGGGGGACCCGGATCCCGCCCTCGTACAGGTTGCGCTTGTAGCCGCGCAGCGGTCCGTTGGAGTCGAACAGGTCGGGGTTGACCCCGCCTTCCTCGTGGGGGCCGTTGTCGCTGGTGACGAGGAGAACGGTGTCGTCCTCCAGGCCGTGGGCGCGCAGCCGGTCGACGACGTCGCCGACGAGGGCGTCGAAGAGGCTCACCTGCGCGGCGTGCCCCTTGTTGGCCTCGCTCCAGTTCCGGGAGGCGTACGCGCCGGTGTCGGGGACGTCGCTGGGGGCGTGCGGCACGGTCGGGGTCAGGAAGAGGAGGAACGGTTCGGCCGCGTGCCGGTCGACGAAGTCGAGGGCCTTCCGGCGCAGCAGGTCCGGCGCGTAGGCGCCCTTGGCGCCGTTCGCGTTGGCGGGGATCGTCTCCTTGGCGCCGTTGTGCCAGAGGTACGCCGGGTAGTACTGGTGGGCGTGGCCGTGGTCGATGTAGCCGTAGAACTCCTCGAAGCCCCGGGCGTTGGGGTGGCTGTCCTGGCCCGCGCTCTCCGGTCCGAAGCCCCACTTGCCGATGAGGCCGGTGCGGTAGCCGCGCGCCCCGAGCACCTGGGCGAAGGTGGTGTCGGCGGCCGTGAGGGCGCCCTGGGCGCCGGACGGGTTGGCGCGTACCGTCGCGTGCCCGGTGTGCAGCCCGGTGAGGAGCGAGCAGCGGGAGGGGGCGCAGACGGCGGCCGTCGCGTAGGCGTCGGTGAAGCGCAGTCCGGCGGCGGCGAGCGCGTCGACGCGCGGGGTGGAGATGAGTTTCTGTCCGTACGCGCCGAGTTCGCCGTGTCCGAGGTCGTCGGCGAGGACGACGACCAGGTTCGGCGGCCGGGTGGCGGCCGCCGGGGTGTCGACGGCGGCCCCGGGCGCCGCCGGTGCCGTCCCGGCCGTCAGCGCCTCGGCGGTGCCGGTCGCCGGCAGGGCGCCGAGGCCGAGCGTGGCGGCGGACCCGGCGAGGAAACGGCGGCGGCTGGACATGGCGGGGCTCCTTGGGCGGAGGGGGAGGAAGGCGGGGCGGGGCACGGCCCGTCGCCGATCATGGACGTGCCCGCTCCGGCGGACCATGCACAGGACATGAAGAACGTGTGACACGGCGCCGGCCGCCGGGCCCGGACCCGGACGTCCCGGCCGGACGACCGCCCCCGCCCCGCCCGTGGGCCCTAAAATCGAGGGGCCCGCGCGGAGCGGCGGGGCCGTGCGGAAGGGGGCCGGTGGTGAGGTGGAGCGCCGATGCCCTGGTGGGGGTGCTCGTCGTCCTGACCGGTGTGGGGCTCATGACGGCCGGTGTGGTCTGGAAGGGGCGGGCCGTACGGCCGTTCGCCGCCTCGCGGGCGCGGTCCGTCGCCCGGCGGGAGTACGCCCGGGACCTCCAGCGGGCGGCCGACCTGGTGATCGCGGCGGCCCGCCGGGCCGCGGGCGAGGGCGAGCCGGCGATCGTCACCGTGCAGGCCGTGGTGCGGATGACCGAGGAGCGCTACGGCTACGACGGGGTGGAGCGGCGGCACGCGGCGGCGGCGCTGCGGCGCCGGTACGAGCACGGGCGGTGCGCCGCCGACTGCGTCACGGACGCCTACGGCTGAACGTCCTTGCCGGGCACGGGCGTTCCCTGGTGGTAGTACATGCGCAGGTGTCCGCCGTCCGCCTCGGGCGCGCGGCGCCAGAGCGAGCTGCGCCGGGCGTGGTGGCCGTCGCGGACCGTCTCGTAGGTGAGGTGGACGACGCCGGGCGCGAGCAGCGTCCCGGTGAAGGCGGCGGGCTCGTAGTGCGTCCCGGCCTCGGTGTCGCCGGCCATGCCGGGGAGGGCGTCGAGCATCTCCTCGTACGTCCAGCGGCGGCCCGAGGCGCCGACCTCGGTGAACTCGGGGTCGAGGAGTTCGACGGCGAGCGCGCGGGAGGCGCGCACGCCGGGGTCGAGGAGGCGCAGTTCGCCCTCGACGGCCTCGCGGACGTCGGAGTCGGCGTGCCGGGGGGCCCTGGTTCGCTCGTCTTCTTCCATACGGACATTGTGCCGCCCCGCCGTGCCGTCCGGCCCGGGGTCTCCCGGGCCGGACGGTACGCGGGCGGGCTCCTTACTCGAAGGCCGCGGCGGCCTCCTTCAGGGCGGCGGCGACGGCCTCGGGCGCGTCGGGGCCGGGGGCGCCGGGCCGGTAGGTGACGGAGCGGAGGCGGCCGGTGAAGCGGAAGGAGCGGTGGCGTTCGTAGAGCGGCCAGGAGACCGGGGACTTGCGGTCGACGCCGACGCTGATGCCCTGGAAGGGCGCCATGCCGATCAGCTGGTGGACGCTGTCGGGCGCGGCCCGGTGCTCGCCGTCGACGGTGACGGCGAACCGCCAGCGCAGGCCCTCCTCGGCGGTGGCGGTGAGGAGGACGTCGTGCGGGCCGGGGCCGAGGGGCCCGGCGTCGGTCTCGTGGAGGGTGCCGTACTCGTTGTACGCGAGGACCAGGCGCCCGTCCTCCACGTACAGGCTGTAGCCGCCGCCCTGGTCGCCGTGGGAGACGAGGACCCCGTCGCCGGTCTCCTCGACGGCGACGGCGATCTCGAAGGAGCGCAGGGAGACGAGCCGGGAGGAGCGGTAGCGCTCCAGTTCGGGGGTGCCGGGCAGCAGCGTGAGGGGGCGGGTCAGGCGCTGTTCGGCGGGGTTGCGGCGGGCGAGGGCGCCGCTGTGGTCGGGCAGCGGGAAGACGCCGTTGCGCCAGGCCGCGTCCTCCCAGGCGGCCGACAGCTCCTTGACGAGTTCGGGTTGTTCGGCGGCGAGGTCGTGGATCTCGGTGGGGTCGGTCCTGATGTCGTACAGGGCCCACTCGGAGTCGTCGTAGGGCGCGCCGGGGCGGTGCAGGGTGACGAGTTTGCGGCCGTCGCGGTAGTGGCTGCGGTTGCCGGTCATCTCGCAGTACTGCTCGGGGTGGGTGGAGTCGTGGGCGGGGTCGGCGAGGACGGGGGTGAAGCTGACGCCGTCCGGCTCCTGGAGGGGGACGCCCCGGCGGCTCTCCGGCCGGGCGAGACCGGCGAGTTCGAGGAGGGTGGGGGCGATGTCGGTGACGTACTGGTACTGGGGGCGGAGTCCGGCGGCGAGCCGGCCGTCGCGGACGCCGTCCGGCCAGGACAGCACGAAGGGGACGCGGACGCCGCCGGCGTAGGTGTGGCCCTTGTAGAGGCGGAAGGGGGTGTTGGAGGCCATGCCCCAGCCGCGCGGGTAGTGGACGAGGCTGCGGGGGCCGCCGATCAGCTCGGGGTCGCGGTCGACGTCGGGGTCCCAGTCGCCGGGGAGGCGGGGGTGGTGGACGAAGCGGCTGAAGTAGGAGCGGGTGCCCTCGGCGCCGCCCTCGCCGGTGCCGCCGTTGTCGGAGGTGAAGACGACGATGGTGTTGTCGAGTTCGCCGAGCGCGTCGAGGGTGGCGGTGAGCCGGCCGAGGTTCTGGTCGATGTTGTCGACGAGGGCCGCGTACACCTCCATGTAGCGGGCGTAGAGCTTCCGTTGCTCCTCGGTGAGGGAGTCCCAGGCGGGCACGTCGAGTCCGGCCTCGCTGTTGCGGGCGGGGAGTTCGGTGCCGGGCGGGAAGAGTCCGGCGGCGAGCTGGGCGGCGAAGCGGCGCTCGCGCAGGACGTCCCAGCCCTCGTCGTAGCGGCCCCGGTGGCGGGCGATGTCCTCGGCCCTGGCCTGGAGGGGGCCGTGGACGGCGTTGTGGGCGAGGTAGAGGAAGAAGGGCTTGTCGGGGTCGTGGGCGCGCAGCGACTTCACCATGGAGATCGCCTGGTCGGTGATGTCGTCGGTGTAGTAGTAGTCGTCGGGGAACTCGTCGATGTCGAGCGGGCTGTTGTCCCGGACGAGCTGGTGCGGGTGGAAGAGGCTGGTGAGGCCCTCCAGGACGCCGTAGTACTGGTCGAAGCCCTTCTGGAGCGGCCAGTTGCCCCGGTGGTCGGCGGCGTTGGAGGCGGAGTCGCGGACCAGGTGCCACTTGCCGACGGCGTAGGTGGCGTAGCCGGCGTCGTGGAGGAGTTCGGCGAGGGTGGGGATGTCGTCGGCGATCTCCATGCCGTAGCCGGGGAAGCCGGGGTCGGAGTTGGCGACCATGGCGTAGCCGACGCGGTGCGGGTTGAGGCCGGTGAGCAGGGCGGCGCGGGCCGGCGAGCAGAGCGGCATGGTGTGGTAGTTGGTGAGCCGCACGCCGTCGTCGGCGAGGGCGTCCAGGACCGGGGTGGGGATCTCGGAGCCGAAGGGGCCGATGTCGCTGAATCCCATGTCGTCGACGAGGACGACGACGATGTTCGGGGCCTTGGCGGGCGGGGCGGTACGGGCGGGCCAGGCGGGCTCGGACTCGGCGAAGGTGCGGCCGACGCGTCCGGCGAAGCCCTCGTAGGGGTCGCGGCGGGGAGGGGTCGGTGCGGCTTCGCCGGGGGTTCCGGTGGTCATGCGGGGGCGGGTCCTTCCGGGGTGAGCGAGCGGGCGACGCGGAAGCCGCCGTGGCCGGTCGAGGAGTCGGGCGTGTTGTGGGAGCGGGCGGCGACCCGGTAGCGGTTGCAGTAGGAGGCGTGGCAGAGGTACGAGCCGCCGCGGATGACGCGCTCGGCCGTCTCGGCGGGTGCGGTCGGGGCGAAGGCATCGGCGGGGGCGAAGGCGTCGGCGGGGTCGAAGGCATCGGCGGGGGCGAAGGCGTCGGCGCACCACTCCCAGACGTTGCCGGAGGTGTTGTACAGGCCGTGGCCGTTGGGCTCGTACGCGGTGACGGGGACGGTGCCGATCCGTCCGCCGGGGCGGTCGGAGCGGTGCGGGAAGTCCCCGAGCCAGGTGTTGCACCGCTCCCGGCCGTCCGGGGTGAGGTCGTCGCCCCACGGGTAGCGGGCGCCGTCGAGGCCGCCGCGCGCCGCGTACTCCCACTCGGCCTCGGTGGGCAGCCGGACGTCCGCCCAGGCGCAGTAGGCGAGGGCGTCGGCGTACGAGACGTGCGTGACCGGGTGGTCGGCGCGGCCTTCGAGGTCGGAGCCGGGTCCTTCCGGCGCTTGCCAGGAGGCTCCTTCGACACCGAGCCACCAGGGGGCCTGCGGGACCCGGCCGAGGACGTGGCGCCCGGCGGCGGGGTGGAGCAGCAGGTGGAAGACGAAGGAGGAGCCGAAGCGTTCGGCGTCGGTGCGGTGTCCGGTGGCCTCGACGAACCGCGCGTACCGCGCGTTGGTGACGGCGGTGGCGCCGATCGCGAAGGGCGCGACGGTCACCTCCCGCACGGGCCCCTCGTGGTCGGCGGGGTAACCCTCGCCGAAGGCGTCGCCCATGCGGAAGGTGCCGCCGGCCAGTTCGAGCAGGGCCTGGTCCGGCGGGGCGGTGCGTACGGTCGGCAGCGGGAGCAGCTCGACGGCGGCCGGGTGGCCGTCGCCGCCCGCGCAGGTGCGGCCGGGGGTGCAGCAGGCGCTCACGCGGACACCGCCTCCGCCGTGACGGGCAGGGGCACGGCCGTGACCGGTACGGGTTCGGGCGCTGCGGCGAGCAGCGCGCGGGTGTAGGGGTCGCGGGGCCGCTCGCACAGCTCGTCGGCGGCGCCGGTCTCCACGATCCTCCCCTCGTGCATCACGGCGATGCGGTGGCTGACCTGGCGGACCACGGCCAGGTCGTGGGCGATGAAGACGAGGGCGAGGCCCAGGTCGCGCTGGAGGTCGGTGAGGAGGCCGACGATCTGCGCCTGGACGGAGACGTCGAGCGCCGAGACGGGTTCGTCGCAGATGAGGACGGACGGCTCGGGGGCGAGCGCGCGGGCGATGCCGACGCGCTGGCGCTGGCCGCCGGAGAAGGACCGCGGGTGCCGGTCGGCGGCGGCCGGGTCCAGGCCGACGAGACGGAGGAGCTCCGCGACGCGGCCGGGCCGCTCGGCCGGGGTGCCGAGCCCGAAGGCCCGCAGCGGCTCGGCGACGATCTCCCCCACGGTCATGCGCGGGTTGAGGGAGGCGTACGGGTCCTGGAAGACCATCTGGACGCGGCGGCGCACGGCGTGCAGTTCGGCGCGGCCGGGGCGGGTGACGTCCCTTCCTCCGAGGAGGATCCGGCCGCCGTCGGAGGGGTGGGCGTGGGCGAGGACCCGGGCGAGGGTGGACTTGCCGGAGCCGGACTCGCCGACGATGCCGAGGGTCTCCCCCGCCGCGAGGGTGAGGGAGACGTCGTCGAGGGCGGTGAAGGTGCGGCGGCCCCGCCCCCGGTACGTCTTGCGGAGCCCTTCGGCGGCCAGGACGACGGCGCCGGGCGCGGGCCGTTCGATCCGGACGGGCGGCGGGGGCGGCGGCAGCGGCTCGGCCCGTTCGGCGGCGGGCAGGCAGGCCGCGCGGACGGTGTCGGTGAGGGCGACGAGCGGGGGCGCGGTCGTGCGGCAGTGGTCCTCGGCGAGGGCGCAGCGGGCGGCGAACGCGCAGCCGGCCAGGGGGAGGGAGAGGTCGGGCGGGGTGCCGGGGATACCGGTGAGGCGGGTGCCGGAGGGCGCGGAGAGCCGGGGCACGGCGGCGAGCAGGCCGGCGGTGTAGGGGTGCCGGGGCCGGGTGAGGACCTCGGCGGTGGGGCCGTCCTCGACGACGGTGCCGCCGTACATGACGAGCACCCGTTCGCAGGCGCGGGCGACCACGCCCATGTTGTGGGTGATGAGGACGAGGGCGGTGCCGGTGGTGCGGGTGAGCTCGCCGAGGAGGGTGAGGATCTGGTCCTGGACGGTGGCGTCGAGGGCGGTGGTGGGCTCGTCCGCGAGGAGGATGTCGGGTTCGCCGGCCAGGGCCATGGCGATGAGGATGCGCTGGCGCTGGCCGCCGGAGAACTGGTGCGGGTGGTCGTCGAGGCGGCGCTCGGGGTCGGGGATGCCGACGAGGCGCAGGAGTTCGACGGCGCGGGCGCGGCGGGCGGCCTTGTCGCGACGGGCGCCCTTGGGGCTGCGGGACGGCTTGCGGGGGCTGGTGGTGCTGGTGCTGGTCTCGGTCTCCGTACTGATTCCGGTGCTGGTACCGGTACCTGTGTCTGTGGCGGCCGTGGACCCGCGGGCCCGGTCGCCGTGCGCCCTGAGCACCTCGTCGAGGTGGCGGCCGATGCTGAGGACGGGGTTCAGGGCCGTCATCGGGTCCTGGAAGATCATGCCGATCCGCGCGCCGCGCACCTCCCGCAGCCGGTCCTCGGTGGCGGCGGCGAGGTCCTCCCCGTCGAGGAGGACGGAGCCGCCGGTGATCCGGCCGGTGCCGGGGAGCATCCGGAGCAGGGCCAGGGCGGTGGTGGACTTCCCCGAGCCGGACTCGCCGACGACGGCGAGGGTCTCGCCCCTGCGGAGCGTGAAGGAGACGTCCCGGACGGCGTGCAGGGGCCGGCCGTCGGGGGTGGTGAACCCCACGTCCAGGCCCCGGACGTCGAGGAGCGGAGGGGTGGTCATCGGCGTATCTCCCGGTTCAGTGCCTCGGCGACCAGGGAGAGGCCGAGGACGAGCGCGGTCACGGTCACGAGCGGTCCGGCGGCGAAGTGCGGGGCCTGGGCCAGATAGGGCATGGACTGGCTGAGGACGGCGCCGAGGGTGGGTTCGGGCGGCCGGACGCCGACGCCGAGGAAGCTCATGGCGCCTTCGATGAAGACGGCGACGGTGAGGGAGACGGCGATCTGGACGACGAGCGGGTCGGCGGCGTTGGGCAGGATGTGCCGGGTCAGGATCCGGCCGCCGGAGGTGCCGCCGACGCGGGCGGCCGTCACGTACTCCCGGCCGCGCTGGACGAGGATCCCCGTGCGCAGCAGCCGTCCGAAGACGGGGATCTCGGCCAGGGCGATCACCAGGATCACGGGCAGCCGGCCGGGGCCGAGGATCGCCGTGATGGCGAGCGCCAGGATCAGTCCGGGGAAGGCCAGGATCAGGTCGAAGGCGCGCTGGACGACGGTGTCGGCGACCGGGTGGGCGGCGGCGGCCAGGGCGAAGAGGCAGCCGAGGGCCGCGCCGAGCGGCACGGCGACCGCGATGATGCCGAGGTCCGCGCGGATGCCGTGGAGCAGCCGGGACAGCAGGTCGCGGCCGAGGTCGTCGGTGCCGAGCGGATGTCCGGGGGTGCCGGGTCCGGCGAGCGTCAGGGCGCTCTGGTCGGTGGGGGCGTGGCCGGAGAGCAGCGGGGCGAGGAGTCCGGCGAGGACGACCAGGCCGACGAGGGCGAGTCCGGTGCGGCCGCGGGCGGTGGCGAGGGCGGCCCGGTAGGGGTGGCGGGGCCGGCGCGCGAGGGGCGGTGCGGCCTTCGTGAGGGTGGTCATGGCGGTCACTCCCACCTGATCCGGGGGTCGAGCCAGGCGTGGACGAGGTCGGTGAGCAGTTGGACGAGGACGAAGACGGTGACGAGGAGGAGCAGCAGGTCCTGGACGACGGGGTAGTCCCGGCGGACCAGGGCCTGTTCGGCGAGCTGGCCGAGGCCGGGCCAGGCGAAGATCGCCTCGACCAGGACGGCGCCGCCGAGGAGGTTGCCGGTCTGCATCCCGAGGAGGGTGACGACGGGCGGGAGCGCGTTCGGCAGGGCGTGGCGCCAGAGCAGGCGGCGGGGGGCGACGCCGGCGGCGGTGGCGGTGCGGACGTAGTCCTCGTCGAGGGCGCGTTCGATGCCGTCCTTGAGGTAGCGGCCGAGGACGGCGGCGCTGGGCAGGGCGAGGCAGAGGGCGGGCAGCAGCAGGTACTGGACGCCCAGGTCGGGTGCGGTGAGGAGGGGGACGCGGCCGCCCGGGGGCAGCGCGCCGAGGAGGACGGAGAAGAGCAGGACGAGGAGGACGCCGGTGACGAAGGGCGGTACGGCGAGGGCTCCGGTGGTGACGACCCGTACGGCGGTGCGCACCCAGGGGCTGCGGGAGGTGGCGCCGAGGATGCCGAAGGCGGCGCCGAGGACGACGACGAACAGCAGGGCGCCGAGGGTGAGTTCGACGGTGGCGCCGAGTCCGTCGGCGATGAGGTCGGCGGTCTGTCCGCCGATCGCGTAGGACGGTCCGAGGTCGCCGGTGAAGAGGTCGCCGAGCCAGTGGAGGTACTGGGCGGGCAGGGGTTCGTCGAGGCCGAGGCGCGCCCGGATGGCGGCCTCGGTCTCGGCGCTCGCGTCGGGTCCGGCGAGGACGGCCGCCGGGTCTCCGGGGACGAGCCGGAGGACGGCGAAGACGACGAAGGAGGCGACGAGGAGGACGAGGAGCGCGGAGGGGAGCCTCCGCAGCAGATAGCCGCGCATCTCAGCCCGCCAGGTAGGCGTCGTCGAGGTTGAGGTAGGCGAACTTGTTGAGGGTGACGCCGTGCAGCTTCTTGGCGGCGACCTGGACGGAGCCCCGGATGACGAGGTCGATGATGAACGCCTCGTCGAGGAGGGTGTCGGTGATCTGCTGCCGCAGGGCGTTGGCGCGGGCGCCGGTTTCGGGGGTGGTCCAGGCCTCGCGGACGACCTTGGTGTAGTGGGCGGAGCGGAACTTGGAGGTGTTCTTGGCCTCGTTGAAGGGATAGGCGCTGACGGCGAGGGTGGACGGCTGGACCTGGGCGAAGCCGTGGCTCATGGTCCAGAGGCCCGGCATGGACTGGGAGATGAGGTTCTTCTGGGCGGTGGCCGGGTCGGTGGGTTCGAGGGTGACCCGCACGCCGATCTGCTTGAGGTCGTACTGGATGGCCTCGGCCACCGCGGTGTCGCCGGGCAGGTTGATGTGGAGGAGCGGCAGGTCGAGCGTGGTGTGGCCGGCGGACTTGAGGAGTTCGCGGGCCTTGCCCGGGTCGTAGGTGTAGTGGGTGCGGCCGGCCTCGCTGAAGGCGGGCGAGGACTTGGGCCAGGGGGTGGCGGAGGCGAGTCCGTAGCCGCCGAGGACCTGCTTGAGGATCCGCTCGCGGTCGATGCCCCAGGCGAGGGCCTGCCGGACGGTCTTGTCGTTCAGCGGGGCGACGGTGGTGTTGACGCCGAGGTAGTGGGCGCCGCCGCCGGTGGCGTACTCGCTGATGACGAGTTCGGGGTTGGCGGCGAGGACGGCGAGGTTCCGGCCGGGGACGCCGTAGGAGAGCTGGGTCTGGCCGGTGCGCAGGGAGGAGAGGAGGGCGTCGGCCTGGGCGACGACGCGGAACTCGACGGCGTCCAGGTAGGGGCGGTCGGGCTGCCAGTACTTCTCGTTGCGGGTGAAGCTCAGGCCGGTGCCGGGGCTCCACTTGGTGAGCTTGAAGGGGCCGGTGCCGTTGAGCTTCTTGCCGGCGACGGCGTCCTCGACGCTGTTCCGGTCGGTGATGATCATGAACTCGAAGAGGTCGAACAGGTTGTTGACCGGGTGGGCGAGCTTGAGGACGAGTTCGTGGTCGCCGCGCTTCTCGAAACCGGTGATCGCGGCGGCGGTGGCCCTCAGCTGGGCGGCGCGCAGCGGGTTCTGGAGGTTCTTCACGGCGAAGATCACGTCGTCGGCGGTGAAGGGCCGGCCGTCGTGGTAGGTGACGCCGGTGCGCAGCTTGAGGGTGATGGAGCGGCCGTCCTCGGCGTACGCCCAGGAGGTGGCGAGCTCCGGCTGCGGCTTCAGCCGGTCGTCGTAGCGGACGAGGGTGTTGTAGATCAGCCGCTGCTGGAGCGACTGGCCGCTCTGGGCGAAGAGCAGGCTGGGCGTGAAGTCCGAGTTGATGGCGACGGTGAGGGTGCCGCCGCGCCGGGGCTCCGTGGACGCCTTGGCGCCGGGCGCCGGGGACTCGCCCTCGGCGACCGCCGAGCGGCAGCCCGCCAGGCCGAGTCCGAGCAGCAGGGTGCCGCCGCCCGCGGCGCGCAGGGTGGTGCGCCGGGAGAGGGCGGTGGGCGTGGTGGAGAACAGCTCGGTCATCGATGCCTGCCTGTGAAAGGGGTGGAGGTCCGCAGGGCGCGCGGAATTCTTTCCGCTGCGGAAGGAAGGAGCCACGAGAAGGGGTGGGGAGGGCGCCCGGGGCCGGGTACGGAGGTACGCGGAACCGGTCGGGGGATTCGGGGGATCGCGGAGAGGTGCGGCGGGGAGCCCGGGAGCCGCGGACCCGCCGGGAGCGTCGGGTCCTTCGCGTCACGGCGCGGCCGGAACGCCGGGGCGCTCGCCGGCCGTCGGTGACGGGGGTGCGGCGGGCGGACCGGGTCCTACGGGGCCGGTACGGGAGCGGCACGGCCGGTGCGACGACCGGCGCCGGGATCAGGCGCGGACGGCACAGACCGCGCTGGCCTGTCGACAGAGGTCGACGTGCCTGCGGGAGATGAGGCGCATGTCCGGATTCACGGGAGCAATATGACAGCGGCTTCGCGGAGCGGTCAACCGGCGTTGACCGCATTCTGAGACGACCTCACCCTTTCCCCTCTGCGGGCAGGAACTCTTCGAGGGTCTCAAGAGGCCTTCTGAACAGGGGATTGAGGAGAACCGTGCCCGCCGCGACGGGCAGCGTGGCCGGTCCGGCATGTGGACTGACGATGCGTTCGGGGTCGCCACAGACGTGCGAGAGGTCGATCGCGGCGCCCCGGATCTCCTCCAGGTAGTCCGGTTCGATGACGCTGGCCTGCTCGGTCACGACGACCAGGTCGGGGTTGAGGACGTCGAGCAGGAGCGCCACCGCGCGGCCGACCGCGCGGGCCCGTTCGCGCAGCAGCCGGTCGGCGCGCCGGTCCCCGGCCGCCGCCGCGTCCACCACGAGGGAGGTGTCGGGCTCGGGCACGATGCCGCGGCGCACGGCGGTGCGCCCGAGGGCGGTGTTGGACGCGGTCGCCTCCAGGCAGCCCGAACGCCCGCACGGGCAGGGGGCCGTGGAGTCGGGGACGGGCAGGTGCGCCACGTCGCCGGCCGCCGCCCCGGGCCCCTGGTGCACGACCCCGGCGAGTCCGACGGCCGCGTCGACGACGTTGCCGACGAAGAGGTGCACGAGGCTGCGGCGGGCGGCGGGCCGGCCGAAGAGGATCTCCGACTGGGCGATGGAGCGGGCGTGGTTGTCCAGGCGCACGGTGCGTCCGCCGAGGCCCCGGGCGAGTTCGGCGGCGAGCGGCCGGCGGCGCCAGCCGAGGGCGTCGTGACGGACCACCACCCCTTCGGCGGGGTCCACCCAGCCGCCGATCGCGGCGCCGACCCCGAGGAGGGGGCGGCCCCGGGTGTGCGCGTCGAGGAAGCCGCGCAGCTCGCGGGCGAGCTCCCCGGGCAGGGTGTCCGGCGCGATGCCCTCGTGCGCGTGGGTGTGCCGGGCCAGGACCCGGCCCCGCAGGTCGACCAGGGCGAAGGTCGAGCCGGGGACGCCGAGGTGGACGCCGCCGACGACGGGCCCTCCGGTGGCGCCGATGTGCAGGTCGACGGGGATCTGGGGCCGTCCCACTCCCCCGCCCCCGGCGAGTTCGGGCAGTTCGCGCAGGAGGCCGAGCCGGGTGAGGTCGGTGGCCTGGCGCGAGACGGCGGCGGGGCTGAGGCCGGAGAGCCGGGCGACGGCGCCGCGGGCGACGGGTCCGTGGTCGAGGACGGTCCGCAGGACGGTGGCGGCGTTCGCCTCGCGCCTGCCGTCGCCCGCCATCCGGGGGCCGTGCGGGGTGATCGTGGTCATTGGGAGAGCCTCTCTCGGTCGCCGGTGCGGCGGTCCGGCCGGTGGTGCGGGTCCGGTTGTCGCCGCGGTGGTCCGGTCACTGTTGCGGGGGTGTGAAATCCCGTACGGCCGCCGGTACGGCCGCCGTCCGCCGTGCGGAACCGGCCGCGTTCCACGGAGCGGAGGGAATCACCGCTGGTCAAGGCGGGTTCGGCAGGGTACGCAGGGCCGGGGCGGCGGCACCGGGCAGGCGCCGATTCAACCACCGGGGGCGGCGGTTCGGGGAGCGGACCGGCGCTTGACGCGCGGCGGCGGCCGCTGCGAGGCTCCGGGACATGTTCGCGACCTCCTCCTGTCCCGCCGTCTCCGGCGTCTGACCCTCGCGACCCTTCGCGTGACCGGTCCGCCGGCCCCGCTCCCGTGACCCGGCCGCCGCCGGACCCGCCCTCGTACCGCACCGGGACCCTCACCCCGCTCCCGGCACCGGCGCCCCCGTCCATAGGGACCCACGCGCCGATCGATTACTTCCGCTCCGAGATTAATTCCTCCGGGCTTGCTTCCCGGACCTCCGAAAGGACCCCGTCATGTCGACCGCAACCACCTCCCCCGACGTCCGGAAGGACACCGCCCGGAAGGCCGCCGCCCAGGGGATCACCGTCCAGAAGGTCGGCGGCCGCCTCGGCGCCGTCATCTCCGGCGTCCGCCTCGGCGGCGACCTGTCCGCCGAGACCGTCGCCGAGATCCGCGCCGCGCTCCTGGCCCACAAGGTCGTCTTCTTCCGGGGCCAGGACCACCTGGACGAAGAGGCCCAGGAGGCCTTCGGGCGGCTCCTCGGCACGCCCGTCGCCCACCCCACCGTCCCCTCCGCCGACGGCCGTTACTCCTTCCCGATCGACTCGGACTACGGCGGCCGGGCCAACCAGTGGCACTCCGACGTGACCTTCGTGCCGGCCTACCCCGCCTTCTCGATCCTCCGCGCGGTCGTCATCCCGCCGTACGGCGGCAACACCCTGTGGGCGAACACGGCGACCGCGTACGAGAACCTCCCCGAGTCGCTGCGGGCGCTGGCCGACGGCCTGCGCGCGGTGCACTCCAACGACTACGACTACGCGGCCCTGCGCCCCGGCGTGCTGCCCGAGCAGCTCGTGCGCTTCCGCGAGATCTTCGCCTCGACGAAGTTCCTGACCGAGCACCCGGTCGTGCGGGTCCACCCGGAGACCGGCGAGCGGACCCTGCTGCTCGGCAACTTCGTGCAGCGGATCAGCGGTCTGACGGGCGCCGACTCCCGGGACCTGTTCTCCCTCTTCCAGCGGCACGTCGAGCGTCCGGAGAACACCGTCCGCTGGCAGTGGCAGGTCGGCGACGTCGCCATCTGGGACAACCGCGCCACCCAGCACTACGGCGTGGACGACTCCGACGAGCACGACCGCAAGCTGCGCCGGGTGACCATCGACGGCGACGTGCCGGTCGGCGTGGACGGGCGCTCCTCGGTGCTGCTCTCGCCCGAGTCCGTGCCGGACCCGGCGTTCGGCATCGCCTCCGGCGCCTCGACGGCGGACACCGCGACGGACGCGACGGCGGACACGGCGGCCGGCGCGGCGGAGACCCCCGCCGCATGACGGGAGTCCCGCCCCGGGTGATCGTGGTCCTCACCGACCAGCAGCGGTGGGACACCACGGGCGTCCACGGCAATCCGGCGGGGGTGACCCCCGAGTTCGACCGGCTGGCCCGCGAGGGCACGCTGGTCGAGCGGGCGATCACCCCCAACCCGGTCTGCGCGCCGGCCCGCTCGGCGCTGCAGACCGGCCGCTGGCCGACCTCCACCGGGGTCTTCCGCAACGGGCTCCCGCTGCCGGAGGACACGCCCACCCTCGCCTCGGTGCTCGGCGCGGCGGGGTACGCGACCGGATACATCGGCAAGTGGCACCTGGCCGGCGAGGAGAACCCGGACGGCCCCGTGCCGCCCGCGCGCCGGGGCGGCTACGCGCACTGGCTGGCCTCGGACCGGCTGGAGTTCACCTCGGACGCGTACCGCACGGTGGTGCACGACGAGGAGGGCGAGCCGGTCCGGCTGCCGGGCTACCGCTCGGACGCCCTGGTCGACGCGGCGATCCGGTTCGTCGCCGACCACCACGACCGGCCGTTCCTGCTCTTCCTCTCGCTGCTCGAACCGCACCACCAGAACCCGACGGACGACTACCCGGCCCCCGCCGGGTACCGGGAGCGGTACGAGGGCCGCTGGCTGCCGCCGGACCTCGCCGCGCTGAGCCCCGGCGCCCCGCACGGCGGCGCGCACCGGCACCTCGGCGGCTACCTGGGGCAGGTCAAGCGGGTGGACGAGGGGGTGGGCCGGCTCCGGGACGCGCTGCGCTCCCTGGGCATCGAGGACGACACGGTCCTCGCCTGGACCGCCGACCACGGCTCCCACTTCCGTACGCGCAACTCCGAGTACAAGCGGTCGGCGCACGACTCCTCGGTGCGGGTGCCGTGGGCGCTGACCGGCCCCGGCTTCCGGGGCGGCGGCCTGGTCCGGCGGCCGGTGTCCACGGCCGACCTGATGCCGACGCTGGTCGAGGCGGTGGGGCTCGACGTGCCCGAGGGGGTGCAGGGCAGGTCGCTGCTGCCGCTGGTCGGCGGCGGGACGGACCCGGACCGGCCGGAGTCGGTCTTCGTCCAGATCAGCGAGGACCACGTGGGCCGCGCGGTGCGGACCGAGCGGTGGAAGTACGTGGTGTCGGCACCGCCCGGGACCGACGCCTGGCGCGAGCCGGCGGCCGACCGCTACCGGGAGACGGAGCTGTACGACCTGGCCTCCGACCCGTACGAGCTGGAGAACCTGGTGGGGCTCGTCTCGCACCGGGAGGTGGCCGACGGGCTGCGGGAGGCGCTGGCCGGATGGCTGCTGCGGGTGGAGGGGGCGGAACCGGTGCTCGAACCGGCCGAGCCGCGCACGCTCCCCCAGCGGCACCCGGACTCCTTCCCGCACGACCGGGTGCCGTGGGAGGGGGTGAGGTTCGGACACCACTGAGGTACACGACCACGGATCGGGCGGGTCAGGCGGGCTTGGCGTAGTCGCCGAAGCCGGCCCAGTCGAGGACCACGCACGGCTCGTCGCCGAGGACCCACGCGTCGTGACCGGGTTCGACCCGCATGAAGTCGCCCGGTCCGAACTCCTCGGTCTCGCCGCCGTCCATGACGACCTTCAATCGGCCGCCGACGACGTATCCGACGTGCGCGGCCCGGCAGCTGTCGGTGCCCGCGATCGGTTTGACGTGCTTGGTCCACTGCCAGCCGGGCTCGAACACGGCGCGGCCGACCGGGCCGCCCGCGTCGGTCAGCAGGTCCAGCCTGCCCTTGCCGTCCTCGAAGGGGCGGGTCTCGTCCGCCGCGTCGAAGCTTCTCCGCACGATGCCGGTCATCATCCGCTCCCGGCGCTGGAAGGCCGATTCCCCGAGTTCCCTTCCAGGCTACGCCGGTCCTTTGCCGAACGGGCGGCGCCCTTTGGCGGAACCCAGCACATCCGGAGCCCGAATTCTGTACACATCCCTCAAGGGACAGAACTACACATAAAGGCCAGATAAGAGCACAATGAAACAGCGGCGCATTGCGCCGCAAGCGCGGCCCGACTTGCAGGACGCAGAAGGAGGCGAGTCACATGGCCGACGTCTCTCATCGACCCGGTGATATCTCGGGGCACCCCGACGCACCGGAAATGCGGGACCGATACGCCCGTATGCTCCAGACCCGAGGTGTGGCGGCGGTCGAGGAACTCGTGATCCTCGCCGGCGTCTACGCGGCGATCTCGGCCTGGACGGTCCACTTCGCCGCGGCCCGGCCGGAGCTCGCCCTCAGCAACCTGGTCGTCGGCATCGGCATCGCGCTGCTCGGCCTGTGCATGTCGATGGTGCCGGAGCGGTCGCAGGACCTGAACTTCGTGGTCCTGCTCCTCGGCGCGTGGCTGATCGTCTCGCCGTGGGTGGTCACGCGGGGCCCGGACACGGGCATGATCCTCAACAACGTCATCACCGGCGCGTGCGTCTGCCTGTTCGCGCTCACGGCCGGCGGACTGCTCATGAGCAAGAGGAGGACGTGACGTCCGGGACCTCTCCGTCCCCCCACTGACCCCCTTCGGAACGGCGGCACCCCAACTACCAGGAGGTGCCGCCGTTCACTGTCCCCCATGGACGAACCGCATCCGGACGGTAACGAATTGACCCACACCGTTTCGGCCACCTAAGTTCTGCGTAAAGCTTGCTCCACAGGGACAGGCTCTCCCGCTCGCATACCCAGTCCTTGGGGGGACAAAGTGAACTGGTACCTCGACGTTCTCAAGAAGTACGCGGTGTTCAGCGGCCGAGCGCGCCGCAAGGAATTCTGGATGTTCACGCTGTTCAACTTCATCGCAGCGGTCATCCTCTCCATCCTGGACAACATCCTGGGCATACAGATCCTGAGCCTCATCTACACGCTGGCCGTCTTCCTGCCGGCCCTCGGCGTGTCCGTCCGGCGTCTGCACGACACCGGCCGTTCCGGCTGGTGGATCCTGATCGCCCTGGTCCCGCTCGTCGGCTTCATCGTCCTGCTGGTCTTCAACTGCCTCGAGGGCGAGCAGCAGCAGAACGCCTACGGCCCGAACCCGAAGCTGGCCCCGGCCTACTGACGGTCCCCGCGCCGAAGCACCACACCTGTCCGTGGCCCCCGGAGGATTCCTCCGGGGGCCACGGCCGTGTCACGTCCGGGCGTGGGCCCGGCGGGCCGCGTCCAGTTCGGCCCGGTCGGGCGGCCGGGCCCCGGCCCGGGAGACGGTCACGGCCGCCGCCGCCCCGGCCCGCGCGAGGAGTTCGGCCAGCTCCCCGGCGGCGAGGGCGCCGAGGGCCGCCCGGTCCCGCCCGGCCAGCGCGTCCAGGACGGCCGACATGAACGAGTCGCCCGCGCCGACGGTGTCGACGACGTCGACCGGGGGCGCCCCGGCCGCGACCGTGTGGTGCCGGGTGACGGCGAAGGAGCCGGCCGCGCCCCGGGTGACCAGGACGACGGCCGGGCCGAGGTCCAGCCAGCGGGCGGCGACGGCCTCCGGCTCCTCCCCCGGATACAGCCAGGCCAGGTCCTCGTCGCTCGCCTTGACCAGGTCGGCGAGGGCGACGCAGCGTTCGACCCGGGCGACGGCCGGGCCGTGCTCCCCCATCAGTTCGGGCCGCACGTTGGGGTCGTAGCTGACGGTGGCCCGGTCGCGCAGCCGCTCGGCCCCGGCCAGGACGGCGGCCGCGCCGGGGGCGGTGACGGCCGCGATCGAGCCGATGTGCACGTGGGCGGGCGCCCCGGCGGGCGGTTCCCCGGCCTCCAGCGTCCAGGCGATGTCGAAGGCGTACGTGGCCCGGCCCTGCGCGTCTAGGCCCACGACCGCCGACGGGGTGCGCTCGGGACGGCCGCGGCTCTCCACCCGTACGCCCGCGTCCTTCAGATGGGCACCGATCAGACGCCCGGCGGGGTCGTCGGCGAGCTGGGTGAGCAGGGTGACGTCCCGGCCCAGACGGGCGAGTCCGTACGCGACGTTGGCGGGGCTGCCGCCGGGGTGGACCCGGTCGGCGGCGCCGGAGCCCTCCGGCGCGCGGACGATGTCGGCGACGCACTCGCCGATCACCAGGAAGGACATGGTCGGAACTCCTCGGAGCGGGAGCGGACGTCCCGGCCGCCGACCGTATCGTGTCACCCGCGGCGCCGCCGGTACAGCACCTGGTGGGCGTCCCACTCCACGAAGGACTCGGCGTGCTCCAGGCCGACGGCCTCCAGGAGCCGGCGGGAACGGTGGTTGGCCTCCTGGGTGACCGCGACCACGCTCGGCCCGCTCTCCAGGGCCCGCGCGACGGCCGCGCCGACCGCCTCGCGCGCGTACCCGTGCCCCCAGTGCTCGGGCAGGAACTGGTACGAGACCTCCGTCTCCCCGCCCCGCCCGCCGTCCTCCACCGTGACGAGCCCGAGGAGGACGCCGTCCTCGGCGCGGACCACCGCGTGGAAGCCGGGCGCCCCGACGATCCGCCGCTGCCGGATGCGGATGACGGGCCCGGTGACGGGACCGCCGAGGTGGCGCCGTACCTCGGGATCGGTCCACAGCCGCGTCACGGCCGGCAGGTCGCCCCTGCGGACGGGCCGCAGCAGCAGCCGCTCGGTGCGGAGCGGCCGCGCCGCCGGGACCGGGGCCCGGGCCGGGCTCTCTGAGGGGGACACCGGTCCATCCTCTCAGCCCTTCCGCCCGTCGCGGAGCGGGCCCCGGGCCCCGGGCCGCCGCGTCAGAGGCGGTGCACGGTGTGGAGCTTGACGGCGTACGTGCCCGTGCCGTCCAGGGTGGAGGATCCTCCCAGGTCGGCCATGGTCGGTCCGTCGCAGGTCTTGCGGCTGGAGAGGAAGCGGCGCTTCCCGTTCGTGTCCCTGCCCAGGTAGATGCCGACGTGGTCGACCGTGGCGGTCTGGCCGTCGTCGCCCGAGTCGGCGTTGAAGAGGACCAGGTCGCCCGGCTGGAGCCGGGCCGCGGCCGGCGGGGCGCCGCCGGCCGTCCGGTCCACGCGGACGCCCGGCGCGTACTCCGCCATGTCGCGGGACTTGCGGGGCAGCCGGGTCCCTGAGGTGTCCGCCCCGGCCGCCAGGGGGACGCCGTGGTGGTGGCCGAAGACCATCCGGGTGTAGCCGGAGCAGTCCAGGTTGCCGACCTGCGCGCTCGACGGACCGGTGTACGTGCCGTCCGGGAAGGTCCAGCCGAGGTTCATGTACTCGTGGAAGTCGGCGCCCTCGTAGCGGTTGCCCCGCGGGTCGAGGTGGCCGTAGCCGGCCCGGCCGAGGACCTGGCGGCCCGCCGCGGGACCGGCACCCGCGGTCACGGCCGGGCCGCCCGGCAGGAACATCGCCGCGCAGGCGAGCACGTCGGGTGCGGTCGAGCCGGCCCAGGCCCGGACGCGGGCCTCCAGCTCCGGGGTCCACGTGCCGTCGAACGGCCGGTCCAGGACGCGCACCCAGTCGTTGTGGGTGACGGTCGGCGGCGCCTCCCAGGTCGCGTCGGTCACCTCGAAGCGGCTCACGGTCAGCTTGACCGGCAGGTTGGTGCAGCCGTCGTTGGCGAGGGCGCGCAGTCCCACCCGCCCCTTGCCGAAGGTGGCGTCGGCGGCCTCGACGGTCCAGGCGGCGGGTTCGGCGCCGGCCGCGCGCCAGGCCTTGGCCCTGATCCCGGTGCCCTCGCGGCGGACCCGTATGGTCCACGCGGTTCCGGCGGCGACTCCGGTGGCCAGGGGGACGACCGGCGCCAGCTGCGTGACGGTGTCGGCGACCTCCTTCTCGACGCGGAGCTCGACCGCGCCCGAGGTCGTGAACGACAGCCTGGCCCGGTAGTTGTTGTGGGTGTCCTGGTAGCCGAAGGACAGGGCGTACGAACACGCCTGGCCGGTGGGCACCTTGTCTAACGAGGCCGTCGCGCGCACGTCGACGTCGGTGATCTCGCCGTCGCGGACGCTGGCGTGGCGGCTCGCGTAGTCCGTGGTGAGGCTGATGACGCCGGCGCCGGGGGTGACCGCGTAGTCGCCGGCCGGGCCGCCGAGGGTGGTCCAGCCGCCACCGCCGGGCGCGGTGCCCCAGTACACGCGGTCGGCCTCGGGGAGCGCCGGGTCCGGCAGGGTGCGCCGGAAGTCGTCGGCGAAGGGTCTCTTGTCCTCGGTGAAGGTGCGCTCGGGGCCGGGCAGGACCACCGTGCGGGCGCCGAGCGTCAGGAGCGCGACGCGTCTGCCGCCGGAGGTGACCTCGGTGCGGGCCGGGGTGCCGGGCAGTACGGCGGTGTCGAGCGCGCCGAGGGTCACGGAGGTGAACCAGTCCGCGCCGAGGGGGCCGACGGTCACGGCGGAACGGGGACCGCCGAGGCCGGTCGGGAGCGCGGCGCCCGCCGGGGCGGCGTCGGGGGCGGCCGCCTGCGCGGCGCGGGCCGGGGCCGCGGTCAGCGGGACGAGGGGAACGGAGGCCGCGGTGGCGGTCAGCGCGGTCAGCAGGGTGCGCCGGGAGGTGCCACCGCCGTGGGAGGTGTGAGTCATGGGAGTCATCATCCGGACGGCCGGGAGGCGGTGTGCGACCGGGGGCCGAAAAGCCTTGGTGGGGACGGCTGTTCCCTCCCCGACCGGCCTCGTACACGCTTCCGTCGCCTTCGAACCTTTGCCCCATCCGCCCCGCTCCTCCCTCACCCCCGCCCCACCAGCGGGTTTCCGCGCCGACCCACCGTCTTCCGCCACGGAGCGCCCCGTCGTGGCCGATAGCCGCCGGGCCTTTGACATATGCCAGGAGCACCACCGGATCGAGTGTTGCCAAACCTCTTACGAGCCGTCCCGGGCTGTGCAACAGTCGTATGCGGGCCGCCTCTTCACACTCGGCCGCGCCGCGCCTGTATCGGAGTACGACATGCCGTCCCCTCTGTTCGCGGACCGCCCCGCCCAGCCGCCGGAGCCGGGCGCGGTGGACGCGCTGATCTCGCAGACCCGCCGCCTGCGCGGCGAGGTCGACGCCGTCCGCCGGGACGCCGTGGCGGACGAAGACGACCCCCAGCAGCGCTGGCAGCGCGCCCTGTGCGACCTCGCCGTGCACCAACTCGACGATCTGGGAGTCCAGTTGGGTCAGCTGCGGGCCGGCGTCCCGGTGGAGGTCCCGCCCGGGGAGGAGACCGGCCCCGCTCCGGGGTTCGCGGCCGACCCCGAGCCCGGCACCGCGTACGGCACGAGTGCCCCGGCACGCACCGGCGCGCTGCTCTCCCGGGTCGGCAGCGCCGAGTGGAACCTGCTCACCGACGAGGTCAGCTGGTCCGAGGAGCTGTACCAGATCTTCGGCCGCACCCGGGAGAGCGGCCCGCTGTCGCTCGACGAGATGCCCACGCTGGTCTTCGCCGAGGACCAGCCCCTCCTCCAGGGGATGGTGACGGACTGTCTGATCGACGGGAAGCCGATCGACGGCGAGTTCCGGATCGTACGGGCCGACGGGCGGGTGCGCACCGTCCACATGACCGGCGAGCCCGTCCTCGACCCCGACGGCTGCACCGCCTCCATGTGGGCCGTCCTGCGCGACGTCAGCGAACTGCGGCGCAGCGAGCGGGCGGTCAGGGAGAGCCGGGCCGGCCTGGAGCGCAGCCGGGACATCGAGCGCACCGAGCGCCGGGTCGCCGTCGAGCTCCAGGAGGCGGTCCTGCCGCCGTGGCGCGGCTCGCTGCACTTCGCCCACGACGGA
Organism: Streptomyces sp. NPDC098101; assembly: GCF_044760185.1. Classification (NCBI taxonomy): domain Bacteria; kingdom Bacillati; phylum Actinomycetota; class Actinomycetes; order Kitasatosporales; family Streptomycetaceae; genus Streptomyces; species Streptomyces sp. NPDC098101. The sequence goes on from NZ_JBIWAS010000004.1 coordinate 209,924, forward strand.
CCGGCCCCGCTCGACGTGGCCGCGCACTACCTCCCGGCCGTCAGCACCGGACTGATCGGCGGCGACTGGTACGACGCGCTCGCGCTGCCGGGCGGGGACGCCCTGCTGACCGTCGGCGACCTGACCGGCCACGGGGTCGCCGCGACCTCCTCCATGGCGATGCTCCTCGGCGCGCTGCGCGGCATGGCCGTCGCCGGGATCCGCCCCGCCGCCCTGATGGGCCACCTCAACCAGCTCCTGGAGACCTCCGTCCAGCCCGCGCTCGGCAGCGCGATGTGCTGCCGGTACGACCCCGTCGCCCAGACCCTGACCTGGGCGCAGGCCGGCCACCCCGCCCCGCTGCTCTTCCGCGACGGGACGGGACGCGCCCTCCCCCGGCCCGAGGGCGTCCTCCTCGGGGCGACGACCGGCGCCGCGTACGACGAGGCCGAGACCCGACTGCTCCCGGGCGACCTGCTCGTCCTGCACACCGACGGGCTGACCCGCCACGGCGGTGCGGACGACGACACGGGCACACGGCGGCTGCTCGCCCTCGGCCCCCGGCTCGCCGGAGCGCGGGACGCGCAGGAGGGCGTGCGGGTGGTGATCGAGGAGTTCGGCGAGGAGTCGCGCGAGGACGACGCCTGCGTGATGGTGGTCCGGGTCGGCCACTGAGCCCGACCCGTGAACGGCGGTCCCGGTCCCCGGCCCCTGGAAGGGCCGGGGATCACGCCTGTCCCGGCCTCGGACGGTTCACGGGCGACCGGGTCAGGGCCAGCTGGATCTCCTCGCGCAGGACGTCGGTCCTGGCGTGGTCGGCGTACTGGCCGGTGAGCCGGTACATCTCCCGCAGCCGGTCCCAGGTCCGGTGGGACGAGGTGTCCCCCATGGAGATGAGGGCGAGCCGGGCGTACCGGTCGGCCTGCTCCGGGTCGTCGGCGAGGAAGCAGGCCGAGGCGAGGGAGATGTGGTCGAAGAGCTTCGACCGCTCGTGCCCCTTGCTCCGCAGGTCGAGGGCCAGCTTGGCGTGCCGCTGCGCGGGGATCGCGGCGCTCGGGTCGTGGTCGGCGAGGGTGCGGTAGGCGAGGGCCTCCATGCCGTGCATGTCGGCCTCGTCGAAGTTCTGCATCCAGCTCGGCGTCTTCTCTTCCCCCCGGTCCGACACGAACAGCTCCTCGGCCTCGCCGAGGGTGCGGCGCATCGCCTGTCCCCGGCCCATCGACGCCTGCGCCCAGGCCTCGATGGTGTGGAACATGGCCCGGGTGCGGGGCAGCAGCCGCTCGCCCGAGCCCGTCTTGGCGAGCTTCATCAGGTCGAGGGCGTCGTCCGGGCGGCCCAGGTGCACCATCTGGCGGGCGGCCCGGGACAGCGCCTCGCCGGCCCGGGGCCGGTCGCCGCTCTCGCGGGCCGCGTGGGCGGCGATGACGAAGTACCTCTGCGCCGTGGGTTCGAGGCCGACGTCGTGGGACATCCAGCCCGCGAGGACGGCCAGGTTGGCGGCGACGCCCCACAGGCGCCGCTGGAGGTGGTCGGGGTGGCGGTAGGCGAGCATCCCGCCCACCTCGTTGAGCTGGCCCACCACGGCCTTGCGCTGGAGACCGCCGCCCCGGGAGGCGTCCCAGGCGCGGAACACCTCCACGGAACGCTCCAGGGCGTCGATCTCCTCCGACCCGATGGGGGCGGCCTCGTAGCGGTCGAACCCGGCGGGGTCGGCGTGGAGGGGATCGGTGGCACGCGGAGCGGCGCCCGGGCGGGCGGGGTCGGTCTGCAGCCAGTCGTGCATGGCGTTGCTGAGTACGGAGCCGGCGGCAAGCGCGGCACCCGCGCCCACCAGGCCGCGTCGGTTGAGCATGAGGTCCATTCCCGTGAATTCGGTGAGGACCGCCGCCGTACGATCGGGTGCCCAGGGCAGTTGGTCAGGGTTCTCCGTCGTGCCGACGTCCTGCCGTTTCCCCACACGCCCGTGTCGTACGAACCCGAGGTCCTCGATGGTCACGACACGGCCGAGTCGCTCGGTGAACAGTGCTGCCAGCACCCGGGGGACGGGATCGCGCGGGGTCTCGCCCCGGTCGATCCACCGCCGCACCCGCGAGGTGTCGGTCGCCAGCTGGGGGTGGCCCATGGCCGCCGCCTGCCGGTTGACGAGCCTCGCGAGTTCGCCCTTGGACCAGCCGGCCAGGCCGAACAGGTCCGCGAGACGGGTGTTGGTTTCTCCGGTCACGTCTAAGCCCCCAGGTTCTCGGCTGAGTTGACAGTAACCCCCTGTCATGGGGCTGGCGACTATTCGCCAGGGTTCGCCAGGGTGCGCCCGATGTTCCGCCACCCGCGCACGGGTGTCAGGTAGGAACGCGCCACCCCGCCCCGTCGACCGGCCCTCATTCCCCAGGGTGCGGACCGGGGGCGGGCGGGGCGACGCACGCAACTCGTCGGCGCACGAAGGGATCTGTCACCTCCATGTACACAGCATCGTCCTCCGTGTCCGCCCCGCCCCGGCCGCAGCACCGCATCGTCCCCGCCGGCACCGGCCCGTACCTCGCCCCCGCTCCCCAGGCCGTCCGGCCGAGGCGCTGGGCGGGCGGCACGGGCACCCAGCCGGTCAGCGGCAGAATCGATCTGTCCGGCCCCCAGGGCGCGCAGCTGAAGATGGCGATCGCCTCGGTCCACCGCATCTGCCCGGAGTTCAAGCCGGTGCAGGTACTGCGGCGCAGCGGTCGTTCCGTACTGATCGTCGGGACGACCGGGCGGGCCACGGCGGTCGCGAAGTGTTTACTGGACCACTCCCCGGCCTGGGTCGAGCGGTTCCGGCACGAAATAGCTTCCTACCGCGCCTTCGTCCGGCACCGTCCGCCGGTGCGGGCGCCCCGGCTGATCGCGGCGGACCCGGAGAACTGCACGCTGGTGATCGAGCGGATGCCGGGACGGGCGGCGGCGCTCTCGCGCCACCCCGTCGAGGCCCCGCCGCGCGCCGACGTGCGGGCCGCGCTCGGCGCGATCGCCCGGCTCAACGCCTGGCGGCCGCCGGCCGGGACCTTCGACGCCCCGCTGGACTACGGCTCCCGGATCGCCCGCTACCACGAGCTCGGGCTCTTCACCGACCGGGACCGGGACGACCTGCAGAAGCTGATGCACGGTCTGGCGCACGCGGGCGGCCGCCAGGGGATGGGCCAGTTCTGCCACGGCGACGCGCTGCTCTCCAACATCCTGCTCTCCCCGGCGGGACCGGTCCTCGTGGACTGGGAGCACGCGGGCTGGTACCTGCCCGGCTACGACCTGGCGACCCTGTGGGCGGTGCTGGGCGACGCGCCGCTGGCGCGGCGCCAGATCAGTCAGCTCGCCCAGCAGGCGGGCCCGGCCTCCCGGGACGCCTTCCTGGTGAACCTGATGATCGTGCTGACGCGGGAGATCCGCACCTACGAGACGGCGGTGCAGCGGACCATGAAGGAGGCCCCGCCGGCCGGTTCCGTACCGGTGCCCTCGGGGACGCTCGCGCCCGGTGAGGAACAGCGGCTGCTGCTCAGGCGGCTGCACGACGACTGCGCCATGGCACGGCGGGCCGTGCGCGCGGCGGTCGGGACGCGCTGAGAGGCGGGTCCTGCCGACCACGGGGGTGGTGCGCCGTGCGCCCGGTGCCGACACACCGGGACGCGGCGCACCGGCTTTTCCGGCCGTGTCCTCTCCCTCCGGAGACCCCTCCAGTGGTCCACTCCAGTGACGCGTCCCAGGCCCGGGGCCCGTCGTCGCGAAACTCCGCCATCCGGCCTCCATTCCCGCTCTGACGTGGGAACTTCCCCCGGTGTAGGTGTGATTGACGGATCGTTCGGGAGCCGATACCCCTGTACGGGTTCGGCCCCGCACGCCCCCCCGTGTCACCCCCACGCCTTGGAGGCCGCCTTGCTCCGTTCCGGGTCCCGCAGACGTACGCCGAGGGCGGTGGGCGCCCTGGCGTCCGCCGCCCTGCTGTTCCCCCTGCTGTCCGCCGCGCCGCCGGCCGGTGCCGACGCGCCCGGGGCGGGGTCCCTCCAGGGGCAGTTCGCCCGGGCGGCCGCGCGCCACGGCGTGCCGGAGAGCGTGCTGCTCGCCGTCTCGTACCTCCAGTCGCGGTGGGACGGCCATCGCGGTGCGCCGAGCGTGACCGGCGGATACGGGCCGATGCACCTGACGGACGCGGTGACGGCCCTGACGCGGGCCGCCCCGCACCACTCGGACGGCGAGGAGGACCCGCGCGGCGACTCCTCGCGCCCGGCGCGCACGGAGGCGCCGGCGGCGGTGCCGCCCGCCGGGCGGCTGCCGGAGCGGCTGCGGACCCTGGAGCGGGCGTCCGCGCTGTCCGGGATCCCGGCCGAGGAGCTGCGGACCCGGACGGGTGCCAACATCGAGGGCGGCGCGGCCCTGCTCGCCGCCGCGCAGCGGGAGGCCGGGCTGCCCGCGAGCGCGGACCCGGCCGACTGGTACGGGGCGGTGGCGCGGTACTCCGGCGCGGACGACTCGGCGACGGCGGCCGCGTACGCGAACGACGTGTTCGACGTGATCCGGTCCGGGGAGACCCGGACGACGGACAGCGGGCAGGTGGTGACGCTCCGGGCCGACCCGTCGGTCGCGCCCGCCACGGGGCAGGTGGCGGCGCTCGGTCTGCGGGCGCCGGCCGCCGGTCCCGTGGAGTGTCCCCGGACGGTGGCCTGCGAGTGGATCCCCGCGCCGTACGAGGAGTTCGGGGACGGCGACTACGGCAACCACGACAAGGCGAACAGGCCCGTCTCCCAGTCGATCGACTACATCGTGATCCACGACACCGAGGCCACGTGGGACGTCACCCTGGGCCTGGTGCAGGACCCGGAGTACGTGTCGTGGCAGTACTCGCTGCGCTCCTCCGACGGGCACGTGGCGCAGCACCTGCCACTGAAGGACGTCGGCTGGCACGCGGGCAACTGGTTCGTGAACGCCAAGTCGGTGGGCCTGGAGCACGAGGGCTTCCTGACCGCGCCGGACTCCTGGTACACGGAGGCGATGTACCGGTCGTCGGCGCGCCTGGTGCGCTACCTCGCCGCCCGGTACGACATCCCGCTGGACCGGCAGCACGTCCTGGGGCACGACACCGTGCCGGGCACGGTGACGTCCTCGATCCGGGGGATGCACACGGACCCGGGTCCGTACTGGGACTGGGCGCACTACTTCCGGCTGCTCGGCCGTCCGATCGTCCCGAGCGCCGGTCCGCACGCGGGCGTGGTGACGATCCGGCCGGACTACGACACCCACAAGCCGGTCTACACGGGGTGCGAGACGGCCGGGACGGCGTGCGCGCCGCACGGCAGCGGGGCGGTGCGCCTGCACACCGCGCCGAGCACCGACGCGCCCCTGGTGAAGGACGTCGGGCTGCGGCCGGGCGGGGAGGACTCCACCACGGGCGTCAACGACACGGGCGCGCGTGTCTCGACGGGGCAGAGCTTCGCGGTGGCGGAGCGCCGGGGCGACTGGACGGCGGTCTGGTACCTCGGGCAGAAGGCCTGGTTCCACAACCCGCGCAGGCAGCCGACGGCGGTGGACGGACGGGGGCTCGTCCTGACGCCGCGCGAGGGCCTGGCGGAGGTGCCGGTGTACGGGCGGGCCTATCCGGAGGCCTCGGCCTATCCGGCGGGCGTGCCGGTGCAGGCGGTGTCGCCGCTGCCGTACAGGCTGCTCGCCGGGCAGCGGTACGTGGTGGGCGACCGCACCCCGGGCGAGTACTTCTTCGCACCGACGTTCGACACGTCCGGGCACACGGTCGTCCGGGGCCAGGAGGAGTACTACGAGATCCAGTTCGGCCACCGGGTGGCCTTCGTGAAGGCCTCCGACGTGCGGGTTTCCCGGATCTAGCGAGAGGGCGGCCGAAAGGCGCGGGGTGGTGCCGGACGCGCGGTCCGGCACCACCCCGTCGGCGTTCATATGACTATTCGGGAGATCGTGTGCGCCGTACGGGCGAGGGGTAAGGCTGGGCCGGTCAGACGCCCCTCGCACACCGGAAGGCCCCCCAGCACATGCCACAGCCCTTCGTCATGCCGGATTTCTACGTCCCGTATCCGGCGCGTCTCAACCCCCACGTGGAAGCCGCCCGCACGCACACGCGTGACTGGGCGCGGGAGCACGGGATGCTGGAGGGCTCGGGGGTCTGGGAGGAGCACGACCTCGACTCCCACGACTACGCGCTGCTCTGCGCCTACACGCACCCCGACTGCGGCGAGGAGGCCCTGAACCTCGTCACCGACTGGTACACCTGGGTCTTCTTCTTCGACGACCACTTCCTGGAGGTCTTCAAGCGCACCCAGGACCGGGCCGGGAGCAAGGCCTATCTGGACCGGCTGCCGCTGTTCATGCCGGCGGACCCGGCGGACATGCCCGAGCCCTCCAACCCGGTCGAGGCGGGCCTCGCGGACCTCTGGCGGCGGACCGTCCCCGCGATGTCCGAGGGCTGGCGGAAGCGCTTCTCCGAGGCCACGGAGCACCTGTTGTACGAGTCGCTCTGGGAGCTCGACAACATCAACGAGGGGCGCGTCGCCAACCCCGTCGAGTACATCGAGATGCGCCGCAAGGTGGGCGGGGCGCCCTGGTCGGCGGGGCTCGTCGAGTACGCGGCGGGGGCGGAGGTCCCCGACCGGGTGGCGCACTCCCGGCCGCTGTGCGTGCTGCGGGACACCTTCTCGGACGCGGTGCACCTGCGCAACGACCTCTTCTCGTACCAGCGGGAGGTGGAGGACGAGGGCGAGAACAGCAACGGCGTGCTCGTCCTGGAGCGGTTCCTCGGCTGTACGACGCAGGAGGCGGCGAACGCCGTCAACGACCTGCTGACCTCGCGCCTGCACCAGTTCGAGAACACGGCCCTGACCGAGGTGCCGCTGCTCGCCGCCGAGAAGGGGCTCACGCCGCAGGAGTGCGCGGCCGTCGCGGCGTACGCGAAGGGGCTCCAGGACTGGCAGTCCGGCGGCCACGAGTGGCACATGCGCTCCAGCCGGTACATGAACGAGGGCATGGTCGGCGGCCCCTCGCACCTGGACGGGATCATCGGCACCTCGGCGCTGGACGTCCGGAACCTCTTCGGGCGGCCCGCGGCCTCGCGGTTGCGGGCGCTCACCCACGTGCCGCACCAGTACGTGGGGCCCTCGCTGCTGCCCGAGTTCGACCTGCCGTACCCGCTGGCGCTCAGCCCGCACCACGCGGAGGCGAAGCGGCGCTCGGAGGACTGGGCCGAGCGGATGGGACTCCTGGACGACATCTGGGACCGGCCGATGATGGAGGGCTTCGACCTGGCGCTGTGCGCGGCGGGGCTCGACCCGGACGCCACTCCGGAGGAGCTGGAGCTCAGCTCCGAGTGGCTGACCTGGGGGACGTACGGGGACGACTACTACCCGTTGGTCTTCGGCCGGCCGCGCGACCTGCCCGGCGCGAAGGAGCAGACCGACCGGTTCAAGGCCTGTATGCCGCTGGAGGACCCGGCCCTGGGGGCGGCGCTCGCCGTGAACCCGATGGAGCGCTCGCTCGCCGATCTCTGGGCGCGGACGGCGGGTCCGATGTCGCCGGAGGCGCGCGGGCAGCTGCGGCACGCGCTCGACGCCATGCTGGACAGCTGGCTGTGGGAGCTGCACAACCAGGCGCAGCACCGGGTGCCCGACCCGGTCGACTACATCGAGATGCGCCGCTCCACCTTCGGCTCGGAGCTGACCACCCTGCTGTGCCGGCTGCGGCACGCCGACGCGCTGCCGCCCGCGCTCTACCGCACGGGCACGGTGCGCGCCCTGGAGCGGTCGGTCATGGACTACGCGACGCTCCTCAACGACCTCTTCTCGTACCAGAAGGAGATCGAGGTCGAGGGCGAGGTGCACAACGGCGTGCTCGTGCTCCAGAAGTTCTTCGACTGCGACTATCCGACGGCGGTCGCGATGGTCAGTGACCTGATGCGGGGCCGGCTGCGCCAGTACGAGCACGTGAAGAAGCATGAAGTGCCGCTGCTGTACGAGGACTTCGGTCTCGACGAGGAGGGCAGGGCGGCCTTCGGGGCGTATCTGCGGGAGCTGGAGGACTGGCTCGCCGGAATCCTCAACTGGCACCGGGGCGTGCGGCGTTACCGGGCCGAGGACGTGCGCTCGGGCGCGGGGACCCCGCTGCTGGGGCACGGCCCGAAGGGGCTCGGCACCTCGGCGGCGCGGGTGGTGGACCTGCTCGGGTCCGCGCCGCGCTGAGACGCGCGGCCGTGCACGCGGGCCCCCGGGAGAGTCCCGGGGGCCCGCGGGTCTCAGGAGCGGCGGCCGCGCAGCTCGTCGATCTCCCGGCGCTCGCGCTTGGTGGGACGCCCTGCGCCCCGGTCGCGGACGGCGGCGACCGCGACGTGCTCGCGCGGCGGCGGGGGCGGGCTGTTGTCCACGTACGCCTCGGCGGCGACCGGCGGGCCGATCCGCTTGGCGTGCAGCACCTTGACCTCGACGATCCGCTCCCGGCCGCCGTGGAAGACCCGGACCTCGTCGCCGGGCTTCACGGGCTGGGCGGGCTTGGCCCGCTCGCCGTTGACCTTGACGTGCCCGGCCCGGCAGGCCGCCGCGGCCTGGGAGCGGGTCTTGGTCAGGCGGACCGCCCAGATCCAGCTGTCGACGCGCGCGCTCATGCGGCCCCCGCTCCCCCGTCAGCCCTGCTGGAACAGCTCGGCGGGCAGCGGCTTGAGCAGCGCGTACAGGTCGTCGGTGATCGGCCGGTCCCAACTGGCGATCGTCACGAGGACGTTGTCGCTGCGGTCGAACTGGACGCAGGAGATGCGGCTCTCGGAGAGCTTGAGGCGGCGGACGATGAGGAGGTTGTCGCCCTGCATCACGGGGACGTCCTCGGTGTCGAGCACCTCGACCGGCTCGTCGTTCTCCAGGGCGGCGAGGAGCTGCGCCACCTCGAAGGGGATCTGGCCGTCCGCGAGCTCGCGGGCCGGGGAGCCCTCCGGCAGGTTGCCGATGATCATCGCGGGGCCGCGGCCGCCGAACAGGTCGTACCGGAGGAACACTCCCTGACAGGAGCCGTCGGGCGCGGGCAGCAGGCCGGCGCCGAGATTGCCGGGCCAGTCCCCCGGGTCCATGGCCAGGACGTCGAAGTCCGGACCCGCGGGTGTGGCGGCGCTGCGGCGGCGGAGGAAGGACATACGGCCATGGTACGTGCCCCACGGGGGGACGCGACGCGCCGGGCGCCTCCACACCGCGGCCCCGCCCGCACGGGGGCGGCACCGCTCGCACTCCGTGCTCCGGAGGCCCTTCGGCGGGACCCGTGGTGACCCCAGGCGCATGAATGGTCGCTTTGGGTGCACCGTACGGACGGCCGGGTCCCCGGTGCGTCCACGGCTCCGGGCGGCCCGCGCGGCCGGGGCCCGGACCTCCGGGCCGACGGGGCCGCGCGGGTCACCCGGTCCGGCCGCCGGACCGCTCCGCGAGCCGGTTCAGGACGACCAACGCCTCCTCGGCGCGGGCGTGTTCGACGAAGAGGTGGTCGTGGTGGAAGCCGGCCACCACGTTGCAGCTCATGCCGGCGCCGGCGAGTTCGCCCGCGACGGCGGCCGTGAGCCCGACGGCGTCGAGCGCGGAGTGCACCCGCAGCGTGATCCGGCCCGCCACGTAGTCGTACGCGAGGGAGGTCGCGTCCGCCTCCTCCTGCCGTACGACGAGGGTGAGGCCTTCGGTCTCGGCGACGGTGACCACCGGGGCGAGCCCGGCCGGGGCGGGGCCGTCCACCGTGGTGAAGACGTACCGGCCGGGGTCGAGTTCCGGTCGCAGGCCGGCGAGGAGCCGGGTCAGATCACGTTCCGCGTTCATGCGCGCCAGGGTAGGCGGATCCGGTCACGCGTGCGCCGGGCCCGCCGCGAACGCCAGGGGCGGGGCGATCGCCTGGGCGTCCGCGCCCTCGCCGACCCACAGGCCGATGAAGAGGGCGGCGGTGGCCTCCAGGAGGGCGGCGCGGTCGAGGCCGCCGGCGGCGAGTGGGGTGCAGCCCGTGTCCCGGACCAGGTCCGCGGTGAGTGCGAGCGCCTCCTCGTCGTCGGCGCAGACCGGGACGGCGAGGGGCCGGCCGTCGAAGACGGGCGGGGTCATCCGCCAGACGTCCTCGTGGCACAGGTTGAAGGCCTTGACGACCCGCGCCCCGGGCGCCGCGTCGGCCAGTCGGCGGGCGGCGGAGGGGCCGCCGTCCGTGAGCAGCCGGAAGCCGGGGCCCACCGGATTGGAGCAGTCCAGCAGGACCCGCCCGGCCAGGGAGGACCGCAGGTCCGCGACGACCTCCGCCCCCGCCCCGTACGGCAGTGCGGCAAGGACGACGGCACCGAACCCGGCCGCTTCCTCCAAGCTCCCGTGCCGCGTCCCGCCGCCCAGCCGGGTGGCGAGCCGTTCCGCCCGCCGCCCGTCGCGGCCGCCGACGAGCACCTCGTGGCCCGCCCGTACCCAGTGGGTGGCGAGGGCGTCCGCCATGTTGCCCGTTCCGAGCACACCGATCCGCATCGTTCCCGTCCTTCCGGTCTTCCTGTCCTCCGGCACTTCGGGAACGACATTAGGGAGCCGGTCGGGCACCATCCGGTACGTGACTTCCGACGGATACCTCGCCGACTGCCGGGCCCGCCTGGCCTTCGACCTGCTCGCCAACACCTGGAACTCGGTGGTGCTCTGGGCCCTGCGCGACGGTCCGAGCCGTCACGTCGAACTGCGCGGGCGCGTCGGCGGCATCAGTTCCAAGGTCCTCACCGAGACGCTGCGGCGGCTGGAGTTCAACGGCCTGGTGGAGCGGCGCGTCCGCGCGGGGACGGCGGCCCGGGTCACGTACGAACTCACCCCCCTGGGGCGGACCCTGCTCGGTCCGATCGACGCGTTCGGGGCGTGGGCCTTCGAGCACGGCGACGAGGTGATGGCCGCGCAGGAGCGCCACGGAGGGTGAGGGACGATCCCCTTACAGGCCGAACTCCCTTATGAGCGACAGGAATTCGGTGGGGCGGTCCGCGTGGACGAGGTGTCCGGCGTCGAGGGTGACGAGGCGGGCGCCGGGGATCCGGTCGGCCAGCCAGGACAGCCGTTCCTGGGGCACGTGGCTGGTCGGGCCGCCGGCCAGGACGAGGGTGGGGGCGGTGATCGACCCGAGCCGGTCGCGCCAGTCGGGGTCGGGCGCGTTCAGCTGGGCGTCGGTGGCCGGGACGATCTCCCAGTCGAAACCGAGGGGACCCTCGGGGCGCTCGGCGACGGGGCGCGGCGGGTCGAGCGGGAAGAAGACCGGGGGCTCCTCCAGGACGAGGCGGCCGACGAGTCCGGGTTCGTCCCGGGCGAGGAGGTACGCGGCGGCGGCCCCCATGGAGTGGGCGACGACGGTGGCGCCGGTGAGGCCGAGGGCCTTGAGGAAGCCGCCGAGCTCGTCGCGGAAGGCGTCGAAGCCGTAGCCGCCGGGCCGCCGGTCGCTGAGCCCGTGGCCGCGCAGGTCGAGCGCGTACACCCGGTGGTCGGCGGCGAGGTCGGCGGCCACCTCCGCCCAGGTGGCGCCGTTCTCGCCGCGTCCGTGGACCAGGACGACGGGCGGGGCGTCCTCCGGTCCCGTGACCCGGTGGGCGAGGCGGACGCCGTCCACGGTGACCGTGCGGACGGCGGGGTCGAGGAAGGCGGCGACCGTGCGGGCGAAGGCGTCCGGGTCGTCCACCCAGGGGTGGTGCCCGGCGCCCGGCTGGACGGCGAGCTCGGCCGACGGGAAGAGGGCGGCCGCCTCGGCGGCCTTCGCGGGGGTCGGTCCGGGGTCGTGCTCGCCCGCCAGGACCAGGACCGGCGCGGTGAGGGCGGCGAGGGCGCGGCGGGTCGCCGCCGGGTCGTAGGCGCCCTCGCCGTGGTAGGCGCCGGCGGCCTCCCAGCGGGTCTGCCGGTGGGAGGCGGCCGCGTGTTCCCGGGCCGCCTCGTCCCAGCGGCCGTAGGAGAAGGGGGCGGCGATCTCGCACTCGCGGGACAGCGGGGTGTCGGGGCCGGTCGCGTCGAGCGCGGCCCTGGCCTCCGGGTACCAGGGCCGGTCGGCGAAGACCTCGGCGGCCGCGTCCCACTCCTCGTCGGTGCTGGTGACGCCGAGCGCGCGGGCGGCGGAGGTGACGAGGACGAGGGAGCGGATCCGCTCGGGACGGGCGGCGGCGTAGAGGGTCGCGAGGTTGCCGCCGGCCGAGTGGCCGAGGAGGTCGATCCGGTCCAGGCCGAGGTGGGCGCGGAGCGCCTCGACGTCGCCGACCTGCCGGTCGCAGCGGTACGTGCCGGGGTCGGCGGGCTCGGCGCTCGCTCCGGTGCCGCGGGCGTCGAGGAGGACGAGCGTGCGGTGGGCGGTGAGCCCGCCGAGGTCCCCGAGGTAGCCGGCGTCGCGCATCGGGCCGCCCGCCAGGCACACCAGCGGCTCGCCCTCCCCCCGTGTCCGGTAGGCGAGCTCGGTCCCGTCATACGTCGTGAACGTCGGCATCCGCCGATCCTCACCGGCCCGTGGTGATCTTGGCAACGGATTTCGCCGAGAGCGCGGGGCCGGGCGCGCGATACGGTGGACGGGCCGCTCCCCCGGCACCTTCCCCCGACCCCTTGAGGAATCGTCCCACCGTGCCCGACACCCGGGAATCCGCCCTGCGCGGCGACTGCGCCAGCTGTTTCGGTCTGTGCTGTGTGGCCCTGCCCTTCGCCAGGTCGGCGGACTTCGCCGTGGACAAGTCCTCCGGCGAGCCCTGCCGCAATCTGCGGGAGGACTTCCGCTGCGGCATCCACACGCGGCTGCGGCCGAGCGGTTTCCAGGGCTGCACGGTGTACGACTGCTTCGGCGCGGGGCAGCGGGTCTCCCAGGTGACCTTCGGCGGCGTGTCGTGGCGCGAGGCGCCGGAGACGGCGGGTCGGATGTACGAGGTGTTCCCGGTGGTGCGCGGGCTCCACGAGCTGCTGCGGTACCTCACCGAGGCCCTGGCGCGGCCCGCCGCCCGTCCCGTCCGCGCCGGGGTGCGGGCGGCGCTCGCCCGCGTGGAGGCGCTCGCGGCGGGGACGCCGGACGCGCTGGAGGAGCTGGACGTGAACGCGGTGCGGGCCGAGGTGAACCCGCTGCTGCTGCGGACGAGCGAGCTGGTCCGCGCCACGGCGGGCGGACGGCCGAAGAGCCGGCGCGGGGCGGACCTGATCGGCAAGCGGCTGCGCGGGGCGAAGCTGCGGGGCGCGGACCTGCGCGGGGCGCTGCTCATCGCCGCCGACCTGACGGGCGCGGACCTGTCGCTCGCCGATCTGATCGGCGCCGACCTGCGGGACGCCGACCTGTCGGGCGCGGACCTGACGGACGCCCTCTTCCTCACGCAGCCCCAGCTGAACGCGGCCCGGGGGAACGCCGCCACCCGCCTCCCGGAGGGCTTCGAGCGCCCCGCGCACTGGGCGGTCTGAGGGGGCGGGTCTCAGACCTCGTACGTGTACGGGGTCGTGGTGGTCAGTTCCAGGAAGCCCAGGCGGCGGAGGATCGGGCGGCTCGTGGGCGCCGCGTCGACCTGGACGTGGCGGTGGCCCCGGTCGGCGGCGACGCGGGCGCGGTGGGAGACGAGGGCGCGGTAGAGGCCGCGGCCGCGCCAGCCCTCGACGGTGCCGCCGCCCCAGAGGCCCGCGAAGTCGGTGCCGGGGTGGAGTTCGAGGCGGGCCGCGCTGACGGGCTGGCCGTCGGCGAGGGCGACGACGGCGGCGAAGGCGCCGGGGTCGGCCGCCAACTGGTCCAGGAGGCGGCGGCCGATGGGGGCGCTGTCGGTGCCGAAGGCGCGGGCGTGGACCTCGACCACCTGGCGTACGCCCGTCTCGTCGGTGACGGCGCGGAGTTCGACGCCCTCGGGCAGCGGGACGTCCCGGGGCAGGGCGGCGGCCTCGGCGGCCATCAGGGTCTCGGGCTCCCCGGCGGTGAAGCCCGCGGCGCGGAGGCGTTCGCCGAGGTCGGCGGGGGCGTCGTGCCCGTACAGCTTCCATTCGAAGGACAGGCCGGCGGCCCGGTAGTGGGCGATCTGCGCGGCGACGGCGGCGTCGGCGCCCGCCGGGTCGTGGGCGTCGAGTCCCGACCAGAGGACGCCGTTCCAGGCGTGCGCGGGGCCGGTGGCGCGGACGACGTCCCCGACGCGCTCGACGCGGCTGCCGGGGCCGTCGGGGCGGACCTCACGGCGCATCTGGCGGTCGTACAGGTCGCGCAGCTCGTACGGGTCGCGGGGGGCGTGCGGTGCGCGCGGGTCATACGGGTCGCGGGGCTCGGGCGGTGTGCGCGGGTGCCGGGGTTCCATGGCGGTCACTCCAGCAGCCGGGCCGGGGCCGGGCAACGGGTTTTGGCGGGCGGGGGCGGTGCGGGGCACGTGGCCCCTCCGGGTGATCGGCGCCCCGTCTCCCGGTTCCCCGGGTCCGACCCCTTGCCAAGCCCCCCGTACCTCCGGTTTTACTGACCCGAGCGGAGCTACCGAATGATCGGTAGGTTGCTTGGAGAGTGTGCGGGAGCGCGTGGAGGAGCGGCGCATGACGGAAGAACTGCTGGACGACGGCGAGCGGCTCGGGCGGGAGGAGCTGGCGGCGCTCCAGCTGGAGCGGCTGCGCGCGACGCTGCGGCACGCGTACGAGAACGTGGACTTCCACCGCCGCTCCTTCGACGCGGCCGGGGTCGCCCCGGACGACTGCCGCACGCTCGCGGACCTGGCCCGCTTCCCCTTCACCACCAAGGCGGACCTGCGCGACCACTACCCCTTCGGGATGTTCGCCGTCGACCCGTCGCGGATCCGGCGGATCCACGCCTCCAGCGGCACCACCGGCCGGCCCACCGTCGTCGGCTACACCGAGGGCGACCTGGACGTCTGGGCGGACGTGGTGGCCCGCTCCCTGCACGCCGCCGGGGTGCGCCCCGGGCACAAGGTCCACGTGGCGTACGGCTACGGCCTGTTCACCGGCGGACTCGGCGCCCACTACGGGGCGGAGCGCCTGGGCTGCACGGTGATCCCCGCCTCGGGCGGCATGACGGCCCGGCAGGTGCGGCTGATCCAGGACTTCCGGCCCGAGGTGATCATGGTGACCCCCTCGTACATGCTGACCCTGCTCGACGAGTTCGAGCGGCAGGGCGTGGACCCGCGGTCGACCTCCCTGAAGGTGGGCGTCTTCGGGGCCGAGCCGTGGACGGAGGAGATGCGCAAGGAGATCGAGGAGCGGTTCGCGATCGACGCGGTCGACATATACGGCCTGTCGGAGGTCATGGGGCCGGGCGTGGCGCAGGAGTGCGTGGAGACCAAGGACGGCCTGCACATCTGGGAGGACCACTTCTATCCGGAGGTCGTGGACCCGTTCACGGGCGAGGTGCTGCCGGACGGGGAGGAGGGGGAGCTGGTCTTCACCTCGCTCACCAAGGAGGCCGTGCCGGTGGTCCGCTACCGGACCCGGGACCTGACCCGGCTGCTGCCGGGGACCGCGCGGGTCTTCCGGCGGATGGAGAAGGTCACCGGGCGCAGCGACGACATGATCATCCTGCGCGGGGTGAACCTCTTCCCCACCCAGATCGAGGAGATCGTCCTGCGCACCCCGGCCGTGGCCCCGCACTTCCAGCTGCGCCTGACCCGGGAGGGCAGGCTCGACGCCCTGACCGTACGGGCCGAGGCCCGGCCGGACGCGACGGCCGGGGAGCGGGCGGAGGCGGCCCGGGCGATCGCGGCGGCGGTCAAGGACGGGATCGGTGTCTCGGTCGGGGTCGAGGTGGTCGACCCGGAGACCCTGGAGCGCTCGGTGGGGAAGATCCGGCGGATCGTGGACCTGCGGGAGTCCGTGTAGGGCCGTCCGCGGAAGGGGTCGTCAGCCCAGGAAGGCGAGCAGCCGGGCGTCGAGCCGCTCCGGTTCGGTGAGCGGCAGGGAGTGGTGGGTGGCGCCCGGGAGCAGGACCACTTCGGCTTCGGGGAGCGTGCGCCGGACCCGCTCCGCGACCTCGGCGGCGCGGTGGGCGCGACCACGCTCCGCGAGCAGGACCAGGAGCGGTGCGCGCAGGTCGGCGGCCCGGGGCCGGCGGCCGGTGACGAGCTTGCGTCCGGGGGCGGTGGCGGCGAGGGCGTAGAGGCGCTGCCAGGCCGCGTCCGGGCGGGTGCCCGCCGTCTCCCGGGCCAGGAAGGCACGGGCGCGGGCCTCACTCGGGCGGATCAGGAGGGGCAGCGCGCGCAGCAGGTAGCCGGGGCGGAACCCGGCGAAGACCTGGGTGGGGTCGACCAGGGCGAGGCGGTCGACCCGCTCCGGCGCGTGCAGGGCGTACCGGGTGGCCAGCCAGGCGCCGTACGAGTGGCCGCACAGGTGCGTGCGGGTGAGGGCGAGGCCGTCCAGGAGCGCGTCCAGCCAGGCCGTCAGGTCGTCGGCGTTCCTCAGGGGCCTGCCCCGGCGTTCGGTCCGGCCCGCGTCGCCGAGGAGGTCGACCGCGTGGATCCGGTACCGCGCGCCGAGGGCCGGCGCGTTGGCGAACCAGACCAGTCCGGTGGCGGAGCCGCCGGGCAGCAGCACCAGCGGGGGGCCGTCCGCCGGGCCGTGGACGTGGACGCGGGTCGGTCCGTACGGGGTGTCGACGTCCCGTTCCTCGGTGGACTCGGGCCAGCGGGCGCGGAGTTCGTCGTAGGCGAGGTCGAAGGCGGACGCGGGCATACGCGTTCCTCTCGCTGAGCGATAGTCTCGTTCGGCGAGATATTACGCGAGGGTTCGAGGACGTGGGGAGTACGAATGGACGACGGAAGTCCGGCGATGCGGCTGGTGCACCTGCTGCGGGCGGTCACCGTCGAATTCGACCTGCTCGGCGCCGAGTTCGCCGCGCGCGAGGGACTGCACCCCACCGACGTGCGGGCGCTGGTCCACCTGCTGGACGCGGCCCGGGACGGCACCCGGGCCACGCCCGGCCGGCTCGGCGAGCGGCTGCGGCTGAACTCCGCCGGGACCACCGCCCTGGTGGACCGGCTGGAGCGGCTGGAACTCGTCCGGCGGGAGCGGGACGCGGAGGACCGGCGGCGCGTCCTCCTCCGGGTGGAGGAGAAGGCCGTGGAGCTGGGGCGGGCCTTCTTCGGGCCGGTCATCGGCGAGGTGGTGACGGTCGCGGAGGCGTTCGAGCCGGACGAACTGGAGACCGTGCGCCGCTTCCTGGCCTCGGTCCTCGACTCCACCGGGAGGACGCGCCCGGAGTGAGGGCCCGCGGGGTCCCCGGCGCGGGACGCGCTCGTGGCTCCGGGTCGGCGGCACCATGGACCGCGTACGGAGCGGCGTCGCCGGAGTGCGGTGCCCCGAGCGGAAGGGCCGAGGGACCATGGGGAACGACGGCGAGCGGATCCGGGAACTGATCGTGCGGTGGGCGCGGGCGGTGCACGAGGGGCGGATCGACGCGGTGGTGGAGGACCGGGCCGAGGACGTCGTGATGTTCGACGTTCCGCCGCCCTACGAGGGGGTGCGGGGCGTCGACGCCTATCGGGAGGTCTGGCCGGCGTTCTTCGCGTGGCAGGAGCAGGGGGCCGTCTTCGACATCGAGGAGCTGGAGGTGACGGCGGGGCAGGACGTCGCCTTCGCCCACGCGCTCGTGCGGTGCGGCACCGAGGAGGAGCTCGCGGCCCGTCCCGGCTTCCGGCTGCGGCTCACCCTCGGCCTGCGCAAGGAGGCGGGCCGCTGGGTGGTCGCGCACGAGCACCACTCCTTCCCCGACCTGAGCGGCCCCGACCCTCAAGAGGAAGAGGCCGAGGCCCGGATCCGCGCCGTGCACGAGCACTGGTTCGAACGCACCGCGGCGAAGGACCTGGAGGGGTTGATGCGGCACATCGCGGACGACGTCGTCTCCTACGAGCACGACGCCCCCTTGCAGTACGTGGGGCGCGACCGGGTGCGGGAGGTGTGCCGGCAGGGCCTGGAGTCGGCGCCGGGGACCGTCACCTGGGAGGTCCCCGACATGCGCGTGCTGGTCCGCGACGACCTCGCCGTCGTCTGGGGCCTCAACCGCATGACCGCCCGGGAGGCCGACGGCACGGCCTCGGAGTCCTGGTCCCGGGGCACCCGGGTGCTCCGGCGCCGCGACGGCGAGTGGACCATGGTCCACCAGCACGTCTCGTATCCCTACGACGCCCGCACGGGCGAGGCGAGGACCGACCTGAGCCCGTGACCGGCCGCGGTGGGGGCGCTTCCCGGCCGGGAGGGCGTCTCAGGCCTTCGTGAACCGGTCCCTCAGTTCGCGCTTGAGGATCTTGCCGCTCGCGTTGCGGGGCAGTTCGGGCACGAAGTGGACGTGCTTGGGGGCCTTGAAGTGGGGGAGCTCCTCACGCGCGTGGGCGAGGAGTTCGGCCTCGGTGACCTCGCCGCGCGGCACGACCACGGCGGTGACCGCCTCGATCCAGCGCTCGTTGGGGAGGCCGATCACGGCCGCCTCGGCGACTCCGGGGTGGGTGTAGAGGACGTCCTCGACCTGGCGGGAGGCGACCAGGACGCCGCCGGAGTTGATGACGTCCTTCACCCGGTCGACGATCGTGTAGTAGCCCTCGGCGTCGCGGACCGCGAGGTCGCCCGAGTGGAACCAGCCGTTCCTGAAGGCCGCCCGGGTCTCCTCGGGCTTGTTCCAGTAGCCCTCGCAGAGCTGCGGCGATCGGTAGACGATCTCGCCGGGGGTGCCGTCGGGGACGTCGTCGCCGTTCTCGTCGACGACCCGGGCCTCGACGTGGCGGACCGGGCGGCCGCACGAGTCCATCCGGCCCTCGTGCTCGTCGGGGCCGAGGACGGTGGCGAGCGGGCCGATCTCGGACTGGCCGAAGCAGTTGTAGAAGCGCAGCTCCGGCAGCCGGGCGCGCAGGCCCTCCAGGACGGGCACGGGCATGATCGAGGCCCCGTAGTAGGCCTTGCGGAGCGCGGAGAGGTCGCGGGTGGCGAACTCCGGGTGGTGGGCGAGGCCGATCCAGACCGTCGGCGGGGCGAACAGGCTGTCGGCGCGGCCCGCTTCGACCAGGTCGAACAGGACGGCCGGGTCGGGGCCGTCGACGAGGGTGTTCTCGGCGCCGACGGCGAGGTAGGGCAGCAGGAAGACGTGTGTCTGGGCCGAGTGGTAGAGCGGCAGGGCGTGCACGGGCCGGTCGTCCTCGTGCAGGTCGAGGGCCTCGACGGCGCTCGCGTACTCATGGGCCAGGGCGAGGTGGGTCATCATCGCGCCCTTGGGCAGGGCGGTCGTGCCCGAGGTGTAGAGCAGCTGGACGAGGTCGCGGGCGTCGCGGTCGGTGTCGTACGCCTCCGGTTCGGCGAGCGCGTCGAGCAGCGAACCGGGCGCGTCCCGCAGCGGCCTGACGGGGAATCCGGCCGGGATCCGGTCCGCGAGGGCGGGGTCGGCGAGGACGAGCGAGCTGTCCGACTGCTCCAGGACGTACGCGAGGTCGTCGCCGGTCAGGTGGTGGTTGACCGGCACGTGGACGAGGCCGGCCCGGGCGCACGCCAGGAACGCGATGAGGTAGGCGTCGGAGTTGTGGCCGTAGGTGGCGACCCGGGCGTACTCGGGCAGCCCGATGCCGTGGCGGGCCTCCCGCAGGACGGCGGCGGCGGTGGACACGGCCGCGTCCAGCTCCGCGTAGGTCCAGCTCCGGTCGGCGTACCGCAGGGCGGTCCGGTCGGGGACGCGCCGGGCGCTCGCGCGCAGGACGCCGTCGACGGTGCGGCTGGGGAGTCGGCTCATGGCGCGATCCTCGGCGCGTGCCGTACGGCCGGTCAAGTACCGTGCGGCGCGGCGGACATGGTCCGGCCCCGGATGCCGTCCGGGATGTTGACAAGGGGACGCCCGGCTGGGTGCATGGTCCGATCCGCAGTGCTCCACCGTCACCGGGAGGCACCTTGCACCTCCGCCCGCACCTCCGTGCCCGACTGAAGCGCCTGGCGCTCGCCGGGGCGGTCCTGGCCCTCGTCACCGCCTCGATGCCCGCGGACGCCGCCGGTCCCGGCTCCGGGGGCCGGGACCACCGCCCGTCGGACCGGGGCCTGTCGGCCGTCGTCCGGTACACCGAGTACGGGATCCCGCACATCGTGGCGAAGGACTACGCGGACCTCGGCTTCGGCACGGGCTGGGCGCAGGCCGCCGACCAGGTCTGCACGCTCGCGGACGGCTTCGTGACCGTGGCCGGCGAGCGCTCCCGGCACTTCGGTCCGGACGCCGCCCCGGACGGCTCGCTCTCCTCCGCGACCACGAACCTCTCCAGCGACCTGTACTTCCGCGGGGTGAGGGACGCCGGGACCGTCGAGCGGCTCCTGCGCACCCCCGCGCCGGCCGGTCCGAGCCGTGACGTCCGGGAGCTCATGCGCGGCTGGGCGGCCGGGTACAACGCCTGGCTGCGGAAGAACCGGATCACGGACCCGGCCTGCGCGCGGGCCGGGTGGGTCCGTCCGGTGACCGCCCTCGACGTGGCCCGGCGCGGGTTCGCCGTCTCGGTGCTCGGCGGCCAGGGCCGGGCGGTCGACGGCATCACCGCCGCCCGGCCGCCCGCCTCCTCCCCGGCGGACGGCTCCTCCCCCGGCGCGCCCGACCCCGGCCGGACCGCCGGGGCAGCCCGGAAGCTGTTCGACGCCTCGGACGCCGCCATGGGCTCCAACGCGGTGGCCTTCTCGGGGGCCGTGACGGCCGACGGACGCGGGCTGCTCCTGGGCAACCCGCACTACCCCTGGCAGGGCGGCCGCCGCTTCTGGCAGTCGCAGCAGACCATCCCGGGCGAGCTGAACGTCTCGGGCGCCTCGCTCCTCGGCACGACCGTCGTCAACATCGGCTTCAACGACAAGGTCGCCTGGAGCCACACCGTCGCCACCGGAGTGCCCCTCAACCTGCACCAGCTGGCCCTCGTCCCGGGCGACCCGACCTCCTACCTGGTGGACGGGAAGCCGGAGCGGATGACGCCGCGCACGGTGACGGTGGCGGTCGGGGGCGGCGCCCCCGTCACCCGTACCCAGTGGTGGACCCGGTACGGGCCGGTCGTCGACCGGCTCGGCGCACAGCTCCCGCTGCCCTGGACGACGGCCGCGGCGTACGCGCTCAACGACCCCAACGCGGCCAACCTGCGCGCCTCCGACACCGCGCTCGGCTTCGGGAAGGCCCGCTCCACGCGGGACGTCGCGGACGTCCTGAGGCGCACGCAGGGGCTGCCCTGGGTGAACACGGTCGCGGCGGACGCGGGCGGGCGCTCCTTCTTCGCCCAGGCCCAGCTGCTCCCCCGGATCACCGACGAGCTGGCGCAGCGCTGCTCCACCCCGCTCGGCCGGGCCGTCTACCCGGCGTCGGGCGTCGCCGTCCTGGACGGCTCGCGGTCCGACTGCGCGCTCGGCTCGGACCCGGACGCGGTGCAGCCCGGCGTCTTCGGGCCGGCGCGGATGCCGGTGCTGCGGGACGCGCCGTACGCGGAGAACTCCAACGACAGCGCCTGGCTGACCAACGCCGACCGGCCGCTGACCGGCTACGAGCGGATCTTCGGGACGGTCGCGACGCAGCGTTCGCTGCGCACCCGGGGCGGGATCGAGGACGTGGCGGCGATGGCGGAGCGGGGCCGGCTGACGGTGTCCGACCTCCAGCGGCAGCAGTTCGCGAACCGGGTTCCGGCCGGTGACCTGGCGGCGGCCGACGTGGCGGGGGCCTGCCCGGCGGCGCTGCCGGGCGATCCGGAGGCCTGCCGGGTGCTGGCGGCCTGGGACCGGACGGTGGACACGGGCAGCCGGGGCGCGCTGCTCTTCGACCGGTTCTGGCGGAAGTTCACCGGGACCGTGCCGGCGGCGCAGCAGTGGCTCGTGCCGTTCTCGGCGGCCGACCCGGTCCGCACCCCGCGCGCCGTGAACACGGCCGCGCCGGGCTTCGCGAAGGCGCTCGCGGACGCGGTGGCGGAGCTGCGGGCGGCCCGGATCCCGCTGGACGCGCCGCTCGGCGCGCACCAGTTCGCGGTGCGGAACGGACAGCGGATCCCGCTGGGCGGCGGGACCGAGTCGCTGGGCGTCTGGAACAAGATCGAGCCGGTGTGGAACGCGGCGGGCGGCGGCTACACGGAGGTCGCGCACGGGACCAGCCACGTGCAGGCGGTCGGCTGGGACGGGAGCCGCTGCCCGGTGGCCCGGACCCTGCTGTCGTACTCCCAGTCGTCGAACCCGGCGTCGCCGCACCACGCCGACCAGACGCGGCTGTACGCCGGCGAGCGCTGGGTGACCTCCCGGTTCTGCGAGAAGGACATCCTGCGCTCGCCGGCGCTGCGGGTGGTGGTCGTCAGGGACTGAACGACATGAACACGAAGGCGGCGAAGATGGAGAGGTGGACGCCGCCCTGGAGGAGCGTGGCCCGTCCGGGCACCACGGTCAGGGCGCTCACCACACCGGTGAGGGCGAGCAGGACCAGGTGGAGGGGGCCCAGGCCGAGCACCAGGGGCCCGGACAGCCAGATCGAGGCGAGCGCGATCGCCGGGACGGTCAGACCGATGCTGGCGATCGCGGAGCCGTAGGCGAGGTTGAGGCTGGTCTGCATCCTGTCCCGGCGGGCCGCGCGGACGGCGGCGAGGGTCTCGGGGAGCAGCACCATCAGGGCGATGACGACGCCGACGACCGCCTTGGGCAGACCGGCCGACTCGACGCCGTCCTCGATGGTGGGCGAGATCAGCTTGGCGTTGCCGACGACGGCGACGAGGGCGAGGAGGAGCAGGCCGAGGCTGGTCCAGGCCTCGCGGTTGCCCGGCGGGGCGGCGTGCTCGTCCTCCGACTCGTGGCCGGGACGCGGGACGGGGAGGAAGTAGTCGCGGTGCCGGATCGTCTGGACGCCGACGAACACGCCGTACAGGAAGAGGGAGGCGACGGCGGCGAAGACGAGCTGGATGCCGGAGAACTCGGGGCCGGGGTGGCTGGTGGTGAAGGTCGGCAGGACCAGCGTCATCGTGGCGAGGGTGCAGACGATGGCGAGCGCGCCGCCGGAGCCCTCGGCGTTGAAGACGGCGACGCGGTTGCGGAGCGCGCCGACGAGGAGGGAGATGCCGACGATGCCGTTGCAGGTGATCATGACGGCGGCGAAGACGGTGTCGCGGGCGTAGGTCGAAGTGCCCTCGCCGCCTCCGACCATCAGGGTGACGATGAGTCCGACTTCGATGACGGTGACGGCCACGGCGAGGACGAGCGAGCCGAAGGGTTCGCCGACGCGGTGGGCGATCACCTCGGCGTGGTGGACCGCCGCGAGGACCGCCGCGAGGAGGCAGAGCGCGATGAGCCCCACGACGAAGCCGGGGAGGTCACGCCCCCAGGCCGCGCCCAGGGCGATCGCCGCCACCACTGGTCCCCAGGTGGTCCACTGACGTGTCAATGCCGCCGTGCTCGAACTCATGATCCGCATCCTGCCACAAAGGGGGCTTTCGCCCGATTTCGGTCATTCCAGGGGTTCGGTGAGGCCGCGCTCGTACGCGGCGAGGGTCTCGATGAACATCCGCCGCTCCCTCGCGTCGAGCGGAGCCAGGGCCGCACGCCAGGCGTCCGCGCTGCGTCCGAGCCAGCCGTCGATGGCGGCCCGGTACCGCTCGGAGATGGAGACGATCTTGCGCCTCCGGTCGGTGGGGTCCTCGACCCGCTCCAGAACGCCCTTCTTCGCCAGGTCCCCCGCCATCAGGCTGACGGTGGTGGGGGCGACCTCCAGATGGGCGGCGAGCTCGTTGACGCTCAGCGGTCCGTCGAAGAGGAGGTGGGCGAGCAGGGAGAGGTGGCGGGGGGCGAGGGTGAGCGACTGCAGGTCCTCGGGGATCCTGACGCGCTTGACCCGTGCGACCGTCCGAGGCATCAGCAGCAGCAGCGTGCGCACGGCCTCGTCCAGATCCGGTCCGGGGTCCTCGTCCTCCTCATGGGCGTTCTGCACGCGCACCCTTCCCCTTCATTTCGGTTTCAAACTCTTTATTTTGCTTTGAAAGCAAAGAGATCTTTACGGATGATGCTACCTGAAGGGATGTTCGAGGGGAGCCGTTTGGCCGCTGTGACCGGTGGGAGACAGTGGGCACGACGGAGGATGCGGCGAGACAAGGACGTTCGACCCGGCGCGCGTTCGGCGGCGGGCTCCTGGCCCTCGGAGGAGCGGTGATGATCGGTGCGGTGCCGGGTGCCGGTCCCGCGGCGGGGGCCGAAAGCGGGTCGGGAGGCGGTCCCGGGACCGGGATCCCCGCGCGGCGGACCACGCTGCGGCGCGGTTCGGCCGCGCGGGCCGGACTGCTCGCACCGCAGCTGGACCGGCTGGTGACGGAGGCCGAGGCCTTCCTCGGCCCCTCCCCCGTACACCCCTGGTACGCGGGCGCCGTCCTGCTCGCCGGGCGCGGCGGGACCGTGGCCCTGCACCGGGCGATCGGCTCGGCCGTGCGCTACGCGGGCTACGACGAGAAGACCGGCACCGGAATCGAACTGCCGCCGGAGCGGCGGCGGCCGATGACCGGGGACACCGTCTTCGACCTGGCCTCGGTCTCCAAGCTGTTCACCTCGATCCTGGCGGTGCAGCAGATCGAGCGCGGGGCGCTCGATCTGGAGGCGAGGGTCACGGTGTACCTGCCGGAGTTCGGCGGCGGCGGGAAGGGGGATGTCACGGTGCGTCAGCTGCTGACCCACACCTCCGGGTTCCGCTCCTGGATCCCGCTCTACCGGGAGCCGACGCGGGAGGGGAAGCTGCGGCTGCTCTGGGAGGAGAGGCCCGCGAACCCGCCGGGGTCCGCGTACCTCTACTCCGATCTCAACCTGATCTCGCTCCAGTTGGTCCTGGAGGAGATCACCGGTCGCGGTCTGGACGTCCTGCTCCACGACGAGATCACCGCTCCGCTCGGGATGCGCCGCACGCGCTTCAACCCGCCGCCCTCCTGGCGGCCGGACATCGCCGCCACCGAGGACGCCCGGCCGCCCTGGTCGGGCCTGGACCGGGGGATGGTGTGGGGCGAGGTCCACGACGAGAACGCGTACGCGCTCGGCGGGGTCGCCGGGCACGCCGGGGTCTTCTCGTGCGCCTGGGACCTGGCGGTCCTCGCCCGCGCCCTGCTCAACGGCGGGGCGTACGGCCCGGCCCGCATCCTCTCCTCCGCGTCCGTGGAGCTGATGTTCACCGACTTCAACACGGCCTTCCCCGGCGACGCGCACGGGCTCGGCTTCGAACTCCACCAGCACTGGTACATGGGCGCGATGGCCACGCCCCGCACGGCCGGGCACACCGGTTTTACCGGCACCGGCCTCGTCCTGGACCCGACGACCGACGCCTTCCTGATCGTCCTCGGCAACTCCGTGCACCCGGTGCGCTCCTGGCGCTCCGGCTCCGCGCCGCGCGTCGCCGCCGCGAACCGGCTGGCCAGGGCCGTGCCCGTACGGCCCGCCCGGGGGCGGACGGCCTGGTTCTCCGGCATGGAGAGCGGCACGACCGCCACCCTCGCCCTGCCGCCGGTGCCCGGCGCCGCGCGCCTGGAGTGCGCGCTGTGGTGGGACACCGAACCGGACGCGGACGCCGCCTTCCTGGAGGCCTCCCGCGACGGCGGGGCGACCTGGGAGCCGCTGCCGTTCGTCACCGCACGCCCGGGAGGGGAGCCGGTGGCGCACCCGGCGGGGGCGGTGGGCGGCTGGTCCGGGCGCGTCTGGCACCGGCTCGCGGCCGGGGTGCCGGGAACGGCCCGGGGCGCCGTCCCCGTACGGCTGCGGTGGCGGTACACGACGGACGCGCGGTACGTCGGACGGGGCGTGTACGTGGACGGGGTCCGGGTCCTCGACGCCGCGGGACGCCCGCTCTTCGACGAGGCCCGGCCCGCGGACGGCGCGCGGATCGAGGCGGTGGGGTGGACGGCGTCCCGGGACTGACCCGCCGCTCCGGCCCGGGTGCGGCCCGGGTCCGGCCCGGGTCCGGTCCGGGTCCGGTCCGGGTCAAAAAGCTCCTCAGCCGGCCGCCGTGCGCAGTTCCGTCAGGAGCGGGCTGATCAGGGGGTGTTCCTCGGCTCCGCGCCGTACCGCAGCGAAGACCCGGCGGGTGGGGGCGACCCCGTCCACGGGGCGGATCCCGACGCCCGTGAGGTCCATCCCGCGCAGCGCGGAGCGCGGCACGAGGGCGACCCCGGCGGAGGCGGAGGCGAGGGCGACGACGGCGCGGAAGTCGTCGGAGACGTGCGCGAAGCGGGGCGCGAAACCGGCGTACTCGCAGGCCAGGACGGTGACGTCGTGGCAGGGGTTGCCGGTGGACTGCCCGATCCAGTCGTCCTTGGCGAGGGCGGCGAGCGCGACCCGCTCGCCGGCCGCCAGCGGGTGGCCGGGCGGCAGGACCGCGTCGAAGGGCTCCGCGTAGAGCGGCACGCGGGTGAGGCGGTCGTCGTCCTCGCCGGGGGCGCCCCGGTACTCGACGGCGACGGCCACGTCCACCTGCCGGTCCAGGACCATGAGCAGGCTCTCGTCGCCCTCGGCGTCCCGCACCCGGACCCGGATGCCGGGCGCGGTGCGGGCGAGCGCCGTGAGGGCGGGGGCCACGACGAGGCCGATGCCGGTGGCGAAGGCGGCGACCGTGACCGTACCGGCCTCGCCGGAGCCGTAGGCGGCGAGCTCGGCCTCGGCCCGCTCCAGCTGGGCCAGGACGGCGTTGGCGTGGCTCAGCAGGATCTCGCCGGCCGGGGTGAGGCGGGCGCCCCGGGCGCTGCGCTCCACCAGGCGGTGGCCGGTCTCCTGCTCCAGGGCGGCGAGCTGCTGGGAGACGGCGGAGGGGGTGAGGTAGAGCGCGGCGGCCGCCGCCGTGACCGTGCGGTGGTCGGCCACCGCACGGAGGATGTGCAACCGCCGCGCTTCGATCATGCTCCCAGTCTCGCAGGCCGGAGGGGCTGCTCCGGCCCGCGGACCGGGGTCCGCTCCGCGCCCTAGCCGGCCAGGGCGGCGCGGGCCGCGACGAACGCGTCCACGGCCCGGTTCACGTCCTCCGTGGAGTGGGCGGCCGAGAGCTGGACGCGGATGCGGGCCCGGCCCTGCGGCACGACCGGGTACGAGAAGCCGATCACGTACACGCCGCGCTCCAGGAGCAGCTCGGCCATGCGTCCGGCCTCGGAGGCGTCGCCGATCATGACGGGGGCGATGGCGTGGTCGCCGGGGAGGACGTCGAAGCCCTCCTCGGTCATCCGGGAGCGGAAGAGCGCCGTGTTGGCCCTGAGGCGCTCGCGCAGGTCGCCGGCGGACTCCAGGAGGTCGAGGACCTTGAGGGAGGCGGCGGCGATGACCGGGGCGAGGGTGTTCGAGAAGAGGTACGGGCGGGAGCGCTGGCGCAGCAGGGCGACGATCTCGGCGCGGGCGGCGACGTAGCCGCCGGAGGCGCCGCCGAGGGCCTTGCCGAGGGTGCCGGTGATGATGTCGACGCGGTCCATGACGCCGTGCAGCTCGGGGGTGCCGCGGCCGCCGGGGCCGACGAAGCCGACGGCGTGCGAGTCGTCGACCATGACCATGGCGTCGTAGCGCTCGGCCAGGTCGCAGATCTCGTCGAGCGGGGCGACGTAGCCGTCCATCGAGAAGACGCCGTCGGTGACGATCAGCCTGCGCCGGGCGCCGCCCTCGACGGCCTCCTTCAGCTGTCGCTCCAGGTCGGCCATGTCGCGGTTGGCGTAGCGGAAGCGGCGGGCCTTGGAGAGGCGGATGCCGTCGATGATCGAGGCGTGGTTGAGGGCGTCGGAGATGACGGCGTCCTCGGCGCCGAGGAGCGTCTCGAAGACGCCGCCGTTGGCGTCGAAGCAGGAGGAGTAGAGGATCGTGTCCTCCTGGCCGAGGAAGGAGGAGAGGCGCGCCTCCAGCTCCTTGTGGACCTCCTGCGTGCCGCAGATGAAGCGGACGGACGCCATGCCGTAGCCCCAGCGGTCCAGGGCCTCGTGGGCGGCGGCGACCACGTCGGGGTGGTCGGCGAGGCCCAGGTAGTTGTTGGCGCAGAAGTTGAGCACCTCGCCGGGGCGGCCGCCGGCGGTCACCTCGACGGTGGCCGACTGGGGGGTGCCGATGACGCGCTCGGGCTTGTGGAGTCCGGCCCGCTCGATCTCTTCGAGGGTGGCTCGGATGTCGTCGCGTACGGAATCGAACATGGGTCAGGCTCCCGCAGTCCAGTCGAGGATGATCTTGCCGCTCTTGCCGGAGGCCGCGTCGTCGAAGGCGGCCTCGAAGTCGGTGTACGCGTAGCGCCCGGTGATCACGGGGGCGAGGTCGAGGCCGCCCTCCAGGAGCACCGACATGGCGTACCAGGTCTCGAACATCTCGCGGCCGTAGATGCCCTTCACCGTGATCATGGAGGTGACGATCTTCGCCCAGTCGACGGCGAAGTCCTCGCTGGGCAGGCCCAGCATGGCGATCTTGCCGCCGTGGGTCATGTTGGCGACCATGTCGCGCATCGCGTGCGGGTTGCCGGACATCTCCAGGCCGACGTCGAAGCCCTCCTTGAGCCCGAGGGTGCGCTGGCCGTCCGCGATGGTCCGCTCGGCCACGTTCAGGGCGAGGGTGACGCCCGTCTTGCGGGCGAGTTCGAGGCGCTCCTCGCTGACGTCGGTGATGACGACGTTGCGGGCGCCGGCGTGCTTGGCGACGGCGGCGGCCATGATGCCGATCGGGCCGGCGCCGGTGACCAGGACGTCCTCGCCGACGAGCGGGAAGGAGAGCGCGGTGTGCACGGCGTTGCCGAAGGGGTCGAAGATCGCGGCGACGTCGAGGTCGACGGGGACGCGGTGCACCCACACGTTGGAGGCGGGCAGGACCACGTACTCGGCGAAGGCGCCGTCGCGGCCGACGCCGAGGCCGATGGTGGCGCGGCAGAGGTGGCGGCGGCCGGCCAGGCAGTTGCGGCACTTGCCGCAGACGAGGTGGCCCTCGCCGCTGACCAGGTCGCCGACGGCGATGTCGGCGACGTCACGGCCGGTGTGGACGACCTCGCCGACGAACTCGTGGCCGAGCGTCAGCGGGGTGTCGATCGTCTTCTGCGCCCAGCCGTCCCAGGAGCGGATGTGCAGGTCGGTGCCGCAGATGCCGGTCCGCTTGACCTTGATGAGGACGTCTCCGGGGCCGGTCTCCGGCTCGGGCACGTCCGTGAGCCAGAGTCCCGGCTCCGCCTTCAGCTTGACCAGTGCCTTCAATGCAACGGCTCCCGACGTGCGTGTCCTGTGATGTGGGGGTGAGGGCAGGGCTGTGCGCCCAAGATCCCTGGAAGAGAATCTTCCGTACGCGCGGCTCCGGGTCCATCGAGGATTTCTTAAGCGCGCTCGCAGATCAGCTTCACACCCCGGGCGGGGGCGGCCCGACGTCAACACGCGGAGGGGGAGGTCACCCTTCCGGGGAGGCGCCGGGCCGGGGAGGTCATTGGCCCAGGACGCTCATCGCCGCGTTGTGGCCGGGGATGCCGCTCACTCCCCCGCCCCGGATCGCGCCCGCGCCGCACAGGAGCACGTTGGGGTGGCGGGTCTCCACGCCCCAGCGGCCCTCCCCCTCCCCGTCGGGGGACCCGTCCGCGTACGGGAAGGAGAGGTCGCGGTGGAAGATGTGGCCGCCGGGCAGCCGCAGGTCGCGTTCGAGGTCGAGCGGGGTCTTCGCCTCGATGCAGGGCCGCCCGTCGGCGTCGAGGGCGAGGCAGTCGGTGATCGGCTCGTCCAGGTGGGCGTCGAGCTGGGCGAGGGTGGCGTCGAGGAGTGCGGCGCGGGCGCGGTCGTTGTCGGCGGCGAACAGCCGGGCGGGGGTGTGCAGTCCGAAGAGGGTGAGGGTCTGGTACCCCCGGGCGGCGAGCTCCGGTCCGAGGATCGTCGGGTCGGTGAGGGAGTGGCAGTAGATCTCGGAGGGCGGGGCGCCGGGGAGGCGGCCCGCGGCGGCCTCGGCGTGGGCGGCGGCCAGCTGTCCGTACCCCTCGGCGATGTGGAAGGTGCCGGCGAAGGCCTCGTGGGGGTCGACGGAGCGGTCCCGGAGTTTCGGCAGCCGGGTGAGCAGCATGTTGACCTTGAGCTGGGCGCCTTCCGGGGCGGGCGGGGGCGGGTCGCCGAGCAGGGCGGCGAGCTCCTGCGGGGAGGCGTTGACGAGGACGTGGCCCGCCTCGACGGTGCCCTCGCCGTCGGCGGTGCGGTATGTGACCTCGGCGCGGCGCCCGTCGGTCTCGATCCGGGTGACCTCGTGGCCGGTGCGGAGGTGGGCCCCGGCGGCGCGGGCCGCGTCCGCGAGGGCGTCGGTGAGGGCGCCCATGCCGCCCACGGGCACGTCCCAGTCGCCGGTGCCGCCGCCGATGACGTGGTAGAGGAA
This sequence comes from Streptomyces sp. NPDC098101, assembly GCF_044760185.1. NCBI lineage: Bacteria > Bacillati > Actinomycetota > Actinomycetes > Kitasatosporales > Streptomycetaceae > Streptomyces > Streptomyces sp. NPDC098101. Next base: position 240,130 of record NZ_JBIWAS010000004.1, read on the forward strand.
GCAGCGGTTCTGGAGGAGGCCGGGGTCGTGGGCGTCGGCGAAGGTGCCGATGAGGGCGTCGGTGAGGACGACGCCGCGGACCAGGTCGTCGGCGAAGTTCTCCTCGACGGCGACGCCGAGGGGCTCCTCGAAGAGCGTCCGCCAGGTGTCGGCGTCGTCGACGCGGGCGCGCAGGGCGGCCCGGGTGGGGAGCGGTTCGGTGAGGGTGGGGAAGATCCGGCGGGCGGCCCGTCCGGTGCGGGCGTAGAACGCCTGCCAGGCCTCGTACTCCCGGTCGGAGCCGGTCAGCGCGGCGAAGGAGGCGCGGGTGCGCTCGGGGCCGCCGCCGACGAGGAGGCCGCCGTCGCCCTTGGGGGTGTACGAGGAGACGGACCGCTTGCGCACCCGGAACGTCAGCCCGAGCTCCCGGACGATCTTCTCCGGGAGGAGCGAGACGAGGTACGAGTAGCGGGAGAGGCGGGCGTCCACCCCGGCGAACGGGCGGGTGGAGACGGCCGCCCCGCCCGTGGAGCCGAGCCGTTCCAGGACGAGGACGGTGCGCCCGGCGCGGGCCAGGTAGGCGGCGGCGACGAGTCCGTTGTGCCCGCCCCCGACGACGACGGCGTCGTACGGGGCGGCGGGCGCGGGGGTGCCGGGGAGCGGGGCGGAGGCGGTCATGGCTCATGCTCACACGCGGGCGGGGGCCGGGGAAGGGGACGGGGCCGGGACCCGTGGCCCTCCGTGGGGGCGGTCAGGCGGAGGCGGCTCCCCGTGGGGGCGTGGCCGCGCCGAGGAGGAGGGCGGCGGCCTCGGTGGGGCGGCCGAGGCGCTCCAGGCAGTGGGCCTCGTCCTCCAGGGCGGCGACGGTGTCGGGGTGCGCGGGGCCCAGGAGCCGGGTGCGGGCGGCGGCGACGGCCCGGTGGGTCTCCAGGGCCTCCTCCCAGCGGTCGAGGCGGCCGAGGGCGACGGCGGTCTCGCGGCGGCTGAGGAGGGTGTCCGGGTGGTCGGCGCCCAGGGCCCGTTCGCGGGCGGCGTGGACGTCCCGGGACTCCGCGAGCGCCTCCTCCCAGCGTCCGAGCCGGCCGAGGTTGACGGCGAGGGCGTGGCGGGCGCGCAGGGTCTCGGGCCCGTCGGGGCCCTGGGCGCGGGTGCGGGCGGCGATCAGGTCGCGGCAGACGTCCAGGGCGTCGGCGGCCTGGCCGAGCCGTCCGAGGAAGACGCCGGTCTCGTAGCGGGCGGCGAGGGTCTCGGGGTGGTCGGCGCCGAGGGCCGAGGCGCGTGCCTCGGCGACCGCGCGGTACTGGGCGAGCGCCTCCTCCCCGCGTCCCAGGCGCCCGAGGACGTGGGCGACCTCGTGGCGGGTCGCCAGGGTGTCGGGGTGGGCGGCGCCGAGCAGCCGGGCCCGCGCCTCCGCGACCTCGTGCGCCGTGCGGTACGACTCCTCCAGGCGCCCGAGGCGGCCGAGGGTGAAGGCCAGGTTGTGGCGGCAGCGCAGGGTGTCGGGGTGGTCGGGGCCGACGGTGCGCTCGCGGGCGGCGATCACCTCGACGTAGAGCTCGTACGCCTCGGGGTGCCGTCCGAGGCGCCCGAGCGCGTACGCCCGCTCCTGGCGCGCCGCGAGCGTGTCGGGGTGGTCGGCGCCGAGGACGCGGGCGCGGGCCAGGGCGACCCGGCCGAAGACGTCCAGGGCGTCGGCGGGGCGGTCGAGGCGGGCGAGGGCGAAGCCGACCTCGTAGTGGCTGGCGAGGGTGTCGGGGTGGTCGGCGCCGAGGACCCGCGCGCGGTCCTCGGCGACGGACCGGTGCACCGCCTCGGCCTCGTCCCAGCGGCCGAGCCTGCCGAGGCCCATGCCGGCCCGGTGGCGCCCGGCGAGGACCGCGACCAGCTCGGCGGGGGGCGCGGCCGGGGCAGGAGGGGTCGTGGCGGTGGCGGGTGCGGCGGTGGTCCATTCGGTGGTGAGGACGGCCGCGGCGGGGTCGTGGACGGCCGGGCGCGGACCGGCGGCGGTCCCGGCCGGACGGTGTCCGGCGCTCATGCCGCGGGCCCACGCGGGCGCGACGGGGACGGGCGCGGGGGCGGGCCCGGGGTCCACCGGCACAGGCCGGGTCGGCGGCAGGGGCGGCTGCGCGGGCACGCCGGGCGGCGGGGCGAACGGGGAGGGGCCGGCGCGGCCCGAGACGATCCGGCGGCGCAGGTCCCCCGCGTCGGCCGGCCGCTCCTCGGGGACCTTGGCGAGCAGGTCGACGACGAGGCGGTCGAAGTAGTCGGGCAGCTCGGCGCGGTGGGTGCGCGGCGGGCTCGGCACCGTGTCGCGGTGGCCGATGAGGATCGCCCAGGAGTCGCCGAGGTCGAAGGGCGGGGCGCCGGTGGCGAGTTCGTAGAGGACGCAGCCCAGCGAGTAGAGGTCGCTGCGGTGGTCAATCTCGCCGCCGCCGATCTGCTCCGGGGACATGTAGTGGGGCGTCCCCATGGCGATGCCGGTTCCGGTGAGCTTGGAGGTGAAGCCCATGTCGGCGCCGAGGCGCGCTATTCCGAAGTCGCAGATCTTCACCGTGCCGTCCCGCAGCCGCATGATGTTCGCGGGCTTCAGGTCGCGGTGCACGATGCCCTGGCGGTGCGTGTAGGCGAGGGCGTCGGCGACCTGGTCGGCGATCTCGACGAGGTCCTGGACGGGCAGCGGGTTCTGGGCGTTGGCCGCGAGGAGCTGGCTGAGGTTGCGGCCCTCCAGGAGCTCCATGACGAGGAAGAGCACGCCCTCGTACTCGCCGAAGTCGTGCACGACGGTGATGCCGCGGTGCTGGAGCGCGGCGGCCACCCGGGCCTCGCGCCGGAAGCGCTCGCGCACGACGTCGCGGGCGTGGGGGTCCTGCTGCGGGCCGAGGGGTTTGAGGCACTTCACGGCGACGCGGCGGCCGAGCGCCTCGTCGGTGGCGCGCCACACCTCGCCCATGCCCCCGCGGCCGATGACCTCGTGCAGGCGGTACCGGCCCTGGATCAGTCTGGAGTCCCCCATCGCGTGCCGCCGCCCCCGTCGATTCCGTGCGCCCTTTCCGGTGTGTCCAGTATGGCCGCCGGGTCGGACAGTGGATACGGGGTGGGGTACGCGTACGGATCGGGCCGCGTCTCCGGTCCGAGCCGTTCCACGGCGCGCAGGACGTGCCGGGGCGGCAGCCTCCAGCGCAGGCCGGAGGGGATGCGGCGCAGGAGGCGGGCGGTGGCGGCGAGCCGGCGGGTGACGGTCTCCGGGGGCGGGGCGGGCCGCCCGTAGAGGGCGTGGGCGTACAGGGGCAGGGTGTCGTACGCGAGTACCGTGACGCGCCGCCAGATCACTTCGCGCGCCGGTACCAGGACGGGTTTGACGGGCGGGCGGCGCAAGAAGTCCTCGACGGTGCGGGCGTCGGGCCCCGCGGCGAGCCGGGGGCGCACCGCCTCGAAGTAGGCGGCGAGTTGCGCGGTGGACGCCGGGACGGCGTCCGGGTCGAGGCCGACGAGCCGGGCCGAGGCGCGGTGTTCGGCGACGTAGCGGTCCGCCTGGGCGTCGGTGAGCGGGATCCCGGAGCGGCGGGCGACGGAGAGGTACGAGTCGGTCTCGGCGCAGTGGACCCAGAGCAGCAGCTCGGGGTCGTCCACGCCGAGCCGCCGGTGGATCCGGCGGACGCGGGCGCCGGCCGCCTCCGCGGCCTCGGTGGTCCCGTAGCTGAGGGTCCCGACGAAGTCCGCGGTCCGCAGCAGGCGGCCCCAGGGGTCCTGCCGGAAACTGCTGTTGATCATGACGCCGCGAACGGCGACGGGGTGCAGCGCCTGGAGCCACAGGGCCCTGACTCCGGCGATCCACATCACCGGGTCGCTGTGCAGCTGCCAGGTCACGGAGCGGGGCCCGAAGAGCCCGGGATCGGCGTCCTGCCTCATGGCGTTCAGGCTACGCCGGAACGGGGAGGCGGGAGCCCGCCGTGCGGGCCTTTCCGGGCGGGGTCGCCGCGCTTCGCGCCGGGGACGGGGTGAGGGTCCGGGTGGGTCGCGCCCCGGAAGGGGCGGGTCTCAGGGCGTTCCGCGTTGGCGGGAGGCGTAGGCGCGGGACTTGTTGCGGTTTCCGCAGACCCGCATGGAGCACCAGCGGCGGCTGCGGTTCTTCGAGACGTCCCAGAAGGCCCATCCGCAGGTGTGCTCCGCGCAGCGCTTGAGCCGGGCCGCGTCCCCGGCCGCGACCAGTTCGCTCCACGCGATGGCGAGCAGCGCCAGCGGTTCGCGCTCCGGGGGCAGTTCCGCCGAGGGGACCAGGGTGCCGTGCGCGGTGACGCGCACCGGGTGCGCGGCGAGGACCCGGTCCGCCCCGGCGAGCAGGCCGGGGTCGGGGACGTCGCCGACGTGGGCCCCCAGCTCCTCGCGGAGGCCGGCGCGCAGGGCCAGGTAGCTCCGGTGGACTTCGTCGGGGACCGTGCCGGGCGCGTCGAGCAGGCCCCGGTCCTCCAGCCAGCCGGCGAGTCCGGCCGGGGTGGCGATCTCGTCGCTCCCCTCCTCCACGTCGACCGTGTTGGCGAAGGCCTCCACGAGGACGGCCGGGGCGGGCTGTTCCAGCACGGCGGGCTCCTTTCGTCCGTACCTGGCACCACCCACTCTACCGGCTAAGCGTTTAGACGGTTGCGGAGGCGGCCGGTCGTGCGCCAGAGTGGTCTCACCGGCTAAAGCGTTTGACGGTTAGGGGAGGATCATGGTCACCGTGCTGTCCGGAGGGGCGAAGACCGGCGAGGAGTCCGGTCCGCCGGACCCCCGCCGCCGCAACACCCCGGTCCTGGTCGGCTTCACCGCCGTCACCAACCTCGCCGACGGAGTGGTGAAGATGGCCCTCCCGGTGCTCGCCGCCCGGCTCACCGGCTCCCCCGCCGAGGTCACCGCCGTCTCGCTGACCCTCACGCTGCCCTGGCTGCTCGTCGCCCTGCACATCGGTGTGCTCGTCGACCGCTTCGACCGGCGGCTGCTGCTCTGGGGCGCGAACGGGGCCCGGCTGGCGGCGACGGTCTGGCTCACCGCCTCCGCGGCGGGCGGCGGCCTCGCCCTCGGGACGCTCCTCGCCGCCGGGGCGGTCCTCGGCGTCGCCGACGTCCTGGCCTCGACCTCCGCCTCCGCCCTGGTCCCGGCCGCGGTGCCGGAGGAGCGGCGCGAGGGCGCCAACGCCTGGATGGTGGGGGCCGAGACCGTCGGCCAGGAGTTCGCCGGACCCTTCGTCGGCGGGCTGCTGCTGGCCGCCGGGACGGGGATCGCCCTGGGGGCGACGAGCGTCGCGTACGCCCTGGCCGCCCTCGCCCTGCTCCTCCTGGTGGGCCGTTTCCGGGCCCCCGCCCCCGCCCCGGACGCGGTGGCCGTCCCGGTGAACGCCCGGATCGCCGAGGGGATGCGCTTCCTGTGGCACGACCGGGTGCTGCGCACGCTGTCGCTGATCGTCGCCGTGCTCGCCGCCGTCTGGGGCGCCTGGCTGGCGCTCATGCCGCTCTACGCCCGGCAGGCCATGGAGCTCGGTCCCCGCGAGTACGGCATCGTGCTCAGCGCCCTCGGCGTCGGCGGGCTCGTCGGCGCGATGACCGTCACCCGGGTGAACCGGCTGCTCGGCGCGCGCTGGGCGATGTTCGCCGACCTGGTCGGCACCGCCCTGATGGTGGCCCTGCCGGCCCTGACCACCGACATCCGGGCGGTGGCGGCCGGGGCCTTCCTCGGCGGCATGGGCGGCACCCTCTGGACGGTCAACGCCCGCACCCTGACCCAGCGCGTGGTCCCCGACGAGATGCTCGGCCGCTACAGCGCGGCGGCCCGGCTCTTCAGCTTCGGCGCCATGCCGCTGGGCGCGGCCCTGGTCGGCCTCCTGGCCGAGTGGGGCGGGATGCGGCTCGCCTTCGGCGTCTTCGCGCTGGCCGTCGCGGTGACCCCGGTCCCGTTCCTCAGGAACGTCACCCCGTCCGCCCTGCGGGCCTTCCACGCGCGCTGAGCCGCCCGGAGGCCCGTCCCCTCCGGGTGCCCCTGGCCCATCCGGCCCCTCTTGCGGGCACGCCGCCCTGTGTCACGCCCCCTCCGGGCGGATCGCGCACCACCATGGGGGGTGTGCGCGCCCGGGCCGTGGCGGGGGCGTGTCCGGCGCGGCGCGCGGGGCAGACGCCCCCCGGAGTACACCAGGGCGGGTCGGCCGGGCGATCGCGCCCGTTCACACGACGGAGGAGACATGCGCAAGAACAGGCGCTCGGACGGCGCGTCCCCGACCGACGAGGAGATCGACGCGCTCGACGCCCACTGGCGGGCGGCCAACTACCTCGCCGTCGGACAGATCTACCTGATGGACAACCCGCTGCTGCGCGAACCCCTGGAGCCGGAGCACATCAAGCCCCGGCTGCTCGGGCACTGGGGCACCTCCCCCGGCCTCAACCTCGTGCACACCCACCTCAACCGGGTGATCCGGAACCGCGGCCTGGACGCCCTGTGCGTCTGGGGGCCGGGGCACGGCGGCCCGGCCGTGCTCGCGAACTCCTGGCTGGAGGGCAGCTACAGCGAGGTCTACCCGGACGTGAGCCGGGACGAGGAGGGCATGGCCCGGCTGTTCCGGCAGTTCTCCTTCCCCGGCGGGGTGCCGAGCCACGTGGCGCCCGAGACCCCGGGCTCGATCCACGAGGGCGGCGAGCTGGGCTACTCCCTGGCGCACGCGTACGGCGCCGCCCTCGACAACCCCGGCCTCCTGGTGGCGTGCGTCATCGGCGACGGCGAGGCGGAGACGGGACCGCTCGCCGCGTCCTGGCACGCGAACAAGTTCCTCGACCCGGTCCACGACGGAGCCGTCCTGCCGGTCCTCCACCTCAACGGCTACAAGATCGCGAACCCCACCGTGCTCGCCCGGCTCCCCGAGGCGGAGCTCGACGAGCTGCTGCGCGGCTACGGCCACGAGCCCCTGCACGTGACCGGCGACGACCCGCGCCGGGTGCACCGCGCGATGGCGGCGGCGATGGACACGGCGCTCGACCGCATCCGGGACATCCAGCGCGAGGCCCGCGACGGCGGCTCGTCCGAGCGGCCGAGGTGGCCGGTGATCGTGCTGCGCACCCCGAAGGGCTGGACCGGCCCGGCGGAGGTCGACGGACTGCCCGTCGAGGGCACCTGGCGCTCCCACCAGGTGCCCCTGCCGGGCGTACGGGAGAACGCGGAGCACCGCGCGCAACTGGAGGCGTGGCTGCGCTCGTACCGCCCCGAGGAGCTGTTCGGCGACGACGGCGCGCCGTCCGCGCGGGTGCTGGCCTGCGTGCCGGACGGCGAGCGCCGGCTCGGCGCCACCCCGCACGCCAACGGCGGCCTGCTGCGGCGGGACCTGCCCGTACCGCCCCTGGAGCGCTTCGCCGTGGCGGTGGAGGAGCCGGGCGCCACCCGGCACGAGCCGACCGGGGTCCTCGGGGACCTCCTGGAGGCCGTCATGGCCGCCACCGCCGACCGGCGCGACTTCCGGCTCGTCGGCCCCGACGAGACCGCGTCGAACCGCCTCCAGGCGGTGTACGGGGCCAGCGGCAAGGCCTGGCAGGAACCGCTCCTGAAGACCGACGAGCACCTCGACCGGCACGGGCGCGTGATGGAGATCCTCTCCGAGCACATCTGCCAGGGCTGGCTGGAGGGGTACCTGCTCACCGGCCGCCACGGGCTGTTCTCCTGCTACGAGGCGTTCGTCCACATCGTCGACTCCATGGTCAACCAGCACATCAAGTGGCTGCGGACCTCGCGCACCCTGCCCTGGCGGGCGCCGATCGCCTCGCTGAACTACCTGCTGACCTCGCACGTGTGGCGGCAGGACCACAACGGCTTCTCGCACCAGGACCCGGGCTTCGTGGACCACGTGCTCAACAAGAGTCCCGAGGTCGTCCGCGTCTACCTGCCGCCGGACGCCAACACCCTGCTGTCCGTCGCCGACCACGCGCTGCGCAGCCGCGACTACGTCAACGTGATCGTCGCCGGAAAGCAGCCCTGCTTCGACTGGCTCTCCCTGGACGAGGCCCGCGCCCACTGCGCCCGGGGCGCCGGGGTGTGGGAGTGGGCGGGCACCGAGGACGGCACCCGCGAGCCGGACGTGGTCCTCGCCTGCGCGGGCGACGTGCCCACCCAGGAGGTGCTGGCGGCGGCGAGCCTGCTGCGGCTCCACCTGCCCGACCTGGCGGTCCGGGTGGTGAACGTGGTCGACATGACGCGGCTCATGCCCCACGAGGAGCACCCGCACGGCATGACCGACGGGGAGTACGACGCGCTGTTCACCACGGACCGGCCGGTGATCTTCGGCTATCACGGCTACCCCTGGCTGGTGCACCGGCTGGCCTACCGCCGGGCCGGGCACGCGCACCTGCACGTGCGGGGCTACAAGGAGATGGGCACCACCACGACCCCGTTCGACATGGTGGTGCGCAACGACCTGGACCGCTACCGCCTGGTGATGGACGTGATCGACCGCGTGCCCGGTCTGGGCGTACGGGCCGTGGGGGTGCGGCAGGCCATGGCGGACGCCCGTACCCGCCACCACTCCTGGATCCGGGAGCACGGCACCGACATGCCCGAGGTCGCCGACTGGACCTGGACCGGGTCCGGCGCCCGGCGCGAGGACACCCCGTGACGGACGGTCCCGGGGGCGCCGTGTCCGATCCGCCGGCGGCCGGCGCGCCGACGCGGGTCTTCCTCGTGGACGACCACGAGGTGGTACGGCGGGGGCTGCGCGACCTGATCGACGACGAGCCCGACATGGAGGTGGTCGGGGAGGCGGCGACCGCGGACCAGGCGCTGGCCCGGGGCCCCGCCCTGCGGCCGGACGTGGCCGTCCTCGACGTGCGGCTGCCCGACGGCGACGGGATCGCGGTGTGCCGGGAGCTGCGCTCGGCGATGCCCGGCCTGGCGTGTCTGATGCTGACCTCGTTCGACGACGAGGACGCCCTGATCGACGCCGTCATGGCGGGGGCGGCGGGGTACGTGCTCAAGCGGATCAAGGGCTCTGACCTGGTGTCGGCGGTACGGACGGTGGCCACCGGGCAGTCGATGCTCGATCCGGCCACCACGGCCCGGCTGATGCGCTCGCTGCGGGAACCGGAGACGGCGGGGCCGCCGGAGGACGAGCGGCTCGCGGCGCTCTCCGAGCGGGAGCGGGCCGTCCTGGAGCTCGTCGGGGAGGGGCTCACCAACCGGGGGATCGCCGAGCGGCTCTTCCTGTCGGAGAAGACGGTCAAGAACCACATCTCGCGGCTCCTGGGAAAGCTGGGCGTGGAGCGCCGCGTCCAGGCGGCGGTGATCGCCGCGCAGGCCCACGAACACGGGCGCGGGCGCGAACATGGGCGCGAACACGGACACGGGGCCGGGGACGGGTGACCTTCGTCTCCGGACGGCTCGCTTCCGGACGGTTCGTCTCCGGGTGACTCTATTCCGGGCGGCCGGCCCCGGACGGCTCGTCTCCGGGCGGCCGTCTCCCGGAAGGCCCACCACGGCTCACCCCCGGGCGGTCTCCAGGGGTACGCGCCATGTGAGGACCGTGCCGCCCGGCGGGTCCGGACGGGCGAGGACGGACAGGGTGCCGCCCAGGCGTTCGGCCCGCTCGGTCAGGTTCCGCAGGCCGCCCCGGCGCCCGCCCTCCCGGACGCCCACGCCGTCGTCGGCCACCGTGACCGCGAGGACGCCGTCCCCGACGACGACCGCCACCTCCGCCCGGCGGGCCTTCGCGTGCCGGGCCACGTTGGTGAGGGCCTCGCCGATCACCGCGACCACCTCGTCGGCCGCCCCGGCCGGCACGTCCGTGTCGAGCAGGCCCTCCATCCGCAGCGCGGGGGCGAAGCCGAGCGCGGAGGCGGCCGAGTCGACCGTCTCGACGACGCGGCTCCTGAGCTTCGGGGCCGTCCCGGGGGCCTCGTGCTCCCGGAGGCCGAAGACGGTCGAGCGGATGATCTTGATGGTGGCGTCCAGATCGTCGATGGCCCGGGTCAGCCGGGACGCCGCCTCCGGGTGCTCCACGAACCGCCGGGCGCTCTGCAGCGTCATGCCGGTGGCGAACAGGCGCTGGATCGCGAGGTCGTGCAGGTCCCGGGCGATGCGGTCGCGGTCCTCCAGGAGGCTCACCTGCTCGGCGTCGCGCCGCCGGTCGGCCAGTTCGAGGGCGAGGGCCGCCTGCCCGGTGAAGACCGGCAGCGCGGTGATCTCGGCGCCCGTGAAGGGCGGCCGCCCGGCGCGCCGGGCGAGCACCAGCACGCCGCTCGGCCGCTCCTTCGTGCCGACCCTGACGGCCACGGCGGGCCCGAAGCCCTCCCACCGCTCGGGCCGGACCGTGATCCGCTCGTCGGTCCCGACGTCCGCGACGGTCACGAGACCGTCCTCGGCGAGGGCGACCGCCGCCAGGGTGCCCCCGCCGCCGGGCAGCACCGCGCCCCGGTGCGCGTCGGCGCGCTCGCCCCGGGCCAGCGCCCCCAGCGGTTCGCCGCCCGGCCCGACCGGGTGGAAGACGCCCGTGTCGGCGCCCGCGATGTCCACGGCCCGCTCCAGCATTCCGTCGAGGACCTCGGTCTCCGCCGCGCCGGACAGGAGGGCGCTGGTGAAGTCGGAGCTGGCGGCCAGCCAGCGCTGGCGCAGGCGGCCCTCCTCGTAGAGGCGGGCGTTCTCGATGGCGATGCCGGCCGCGACGGCCAGGGTCGTCACGACGGCCTCGTCCTCCGCGTCGAAGTCCGCCCGGCCCCGCTTCTCGGTCAGGTAGAGGTTGCCGAACACCTCGTCGCGGACCCGGATCGGGACGCCGAGGAAGGAGTGCATCGGCGGGTGGTGGGGCGGGAAGCCGTACGAGGCGGGGTGGTCGGCCAGTTCGGACAGGCGCAGCGGTTCGGGGTGGCGGATCAGCTCGCCGAGGATGCCGTGCCCGGAGGGCAGCGCGCCGATCCGTTCGCGGAGTTCGTCGCCGATGCCGACGGGGAGGAAGGCGGAGAGCTTCCGGTCGTCGCCGATGACGCCGAGCGCCCCGTACTCGGCGTCCACCAGGGTCACGGCGGACTCCACGATGCCGCGCAGCACCTGGGGCAGGTCGAGCTCCCGGCCGACGGACATGACGGCTTCGAGGAGTCCGTGGAGCCGGTCCCGGGTCCCCCGGACCTCGTCGACGCGCGTCTGGAGCTCGTCGAGCAGTTCGTCGAGGCGCAGCCGCGGCAGCCGCGCGTCCGCCGACCCCGTGTTCTCCCGGCCCATCGAAACCTCCGGTCGCGTCGGGCGCCCGTGCGACGCCAGCCGCGCCCGGTCCCACCGTAGCCCCCGGGTCCGGTCCGCTCCTGCCGGACGCGTCCGCCGGGGGCCGCCGGGGCGAGGGGGCCGAAGGTCCCGCCCGCGCGGGTGGGGCCGGTGGGTCCGAAGAGGGGGCCGTTCGGCCCTCCCGGTCTCCCGGCGGGCGACGGACGGTGGGAGGTACGGGGCCGTCCCCACGGGCCCCGGGCCCCACTCGTCCATCCGTCCGCCCCCACCGCACGCACAGTCAGGACGAACCGTGATCACCACCGCTCTCACCCGCACACTCGTGGCGTCGCTGGTCGAGGACGCCGTCACCGCGCCGTCGATGCACAACGCGCAGCCGTGGAGGTTCGTCCACCGGGCGGCCACCGACACCGTCGAGCTGTACGGCGACCCGTCGCGCGAGATGCCGCGCGCGGACCCCGACCGCCGCGCCCTCCACCTCGGCTGCGGAGCGGCCCTGTTCGGGCTGCGGGTCGCCGCCGCGCACCACGGTCTGCGCGCCGTGGTGCGGCCGCTGCCCGACCCCGGGGACCCCTGGCACCTCGCCGACGTGCGCCTGGAGGAGGCCGCCGAGGCGGACGGAGAGGAGGGCGGGGAGCTGTCGGCGCTCCGGCCCGCGCTCGCCGAGCGGCACACCAGCCGCTTCCCGTTCACGGAGGAGCGGGTCCCCGCCGAGATCCTCGACGGGCTCCGGGCCGCCGCCCTCCTGGAGGGGTGCCGGCTGGTCGTCCCCGGGGACTGGCACACCGAGGCCGTCATGGGCCTGGTGCACGCCTCCGAGATGTTCGAGGCCGCGGACGCCCGGGTCCGGGCGGAGATCGCCTCCTGGACCCGCACCGGCGCGGCCGGGGAGGACGCCCGGACGGAGGGGATCCCCTCGTACGCCCTCGGGCCGAGGCAGTACGACGTCACCTCCCCGGTGCGGGACTTCGACCCTCCGCGCCGGGTCGCGGAGCGCGGTGCGGCGCGCTTCGAGAGGGATCCGCAGATCGCCCTGCTCGGCACGGCGAAGGACACCCCTCGGGAGTGGCTGGCGGCGGGGCAGGCCCTCCAGCGGGTCCTGCTGCGGGCCACGCTCGACGGGCTCGCCACCTCCCTGACGTCCCAGCCGCTGGAGTGGCCCGAACTCCGTCCGCTCGCCCGGGACCCCCTCTCCACGACGGGCTTCGTCCAGATGGTGATCCGTGTCGGGTACGGGCCCCGGGGGCGGGCGACTCCCCGCCGGCCGGTCTCCGAGGTGCTCGCGTTCGCCTGAGCCCCGGCCCGCTCCGGGCCCGGAGTTCACAGCCGGAACCAGCGCTCCTCCCCCGCCCCGACGTCGTGCCGGCGGTCGCCCGGGAGGACGACGGTGAGCGGGCTCCCGGACGAGGCGGGCACGCGGACGGACAGCCGTCCGGGGAGTACGCGCACGCGTACGCCCCGGTGGCCGTGGAAGCAGATCGTGAAGGCGAACCGGGGGATCTGCGCCAGGGCCACCGGTTCCACGCGGAGCCCCTCCGGGCCTGCCTCCAGGCCGGTGATCCCGCGCTCCACGAGGTCGACCGTGCCCGCCATCGCCCCGAGGTGGATGCCCTCCCCCGTCGTCCCGCCCTGCACGTCGGCGACGTCGCCGAGCAGGGCCTCCTCGCAGTACCGCCAGGCGTCGGCGCCCTTCTGCCGGGCGATCACCCAGCCGTGGACGAGGCTGCTGAGCGTCGAGCCGTGGCTGGTGCGCCGCAGGTGGTACGCGACGGTGGCACGCCAGACGTCGTCGTCGAGCCGGTGGCCGAGCCGGGCGAAGAGTCCGTACAGCTCGGCGGGCCGGAAGAGGTAACCGAGCATGAGCGTGTCGGCCTGTTTGGAGGCCTGGTAGCGGTTGACCGTGTCGCCCTCCGCCTCCAGGATCCGGTCGAGCCTGCGAATGTCGCCGTACCGCTCCCGGTATCCCTCCCAGTCGAGTTCGGCCAGGTCGCCGTAGCCCTCGAACTGGCTGATCACGCCCCGGTGGAACGGGATGTGGAGGCGCCGGGAGACGTCGTCCCAGCGGGACAGCTCCTCGTCGTCGAGCGACAGCTCCTCCGTCAGCTCCGCCCGCCGGGCGCCGGGGAGTTCGGCCAGGAGGTCGAGGCCCCGGGCCAGGACCCAGGCGGCGGTCGCGTTGGTGTAGGCGTTGTCGTCGATGCCCGGGGCCGTGGCGTCGGGGTAGGCGTCGTGGTACTCGTCGGGGCCCATGACCCCGCGGATCCGGTAGCGCCCCGGGCCGGGGTCGAAGGCGGCGGCGCCGGCCCAGTGGCGGGCGACCTCCAGCAGGATCTCGGCCCCCTCGGCGTGCAGGAACCCCCGGTCGCCGGTGGCCTGCGCGTACTGCCACACGTTGTACGCGACGGCCGAGCCCACGTGGCGCTGGAGGTGCGAGTGGTCGGGGAGCCAGCGCCCGGAGCGGGGGTTGAGGTGCAGTTGCTGGGTCTCCTCCCGGCCCGAGCTCGCGCTCTGCCACGGGTACACGGCGCCCGCGGCACCGGCCCTGCGGGCCTCCTCGCGGGCGGCCGGGAGCCGTCGGTGGCGGTACAGGAGCAGGGCCCGGGCCACTTCGGGGAAGTGGAGGTTGAGATGGGGCAGGACGAACAGCTCGTCCCAGAAGACGTGTCCCCGGTAGGCCTCGCCGTGCAGTCCCCGGGCGGGGACGCCGACGTCGAGCTCAGCCGTGTGCGGGGAGAGCGTCTGGAGCAGGTGGAACAGGTGGAGGCGCAGGATGCGGCCCACCTCCCCGGGGACGGACAGCTCGCCCTCCTCCCAGAGGCGCCGCCAGGACGCCTCGTGGGTGGCCAGGAGCCGGGGGAAGGCGGGCGCCCGGGCGACGTCGTCGCAGGCCTCCGTGCGCGGGTCGCCGTCGGGCCGGTCCGCCGAGGTGCGCAGGGCCAGGGTCTTCACGAGCGTCGCCGGGCGGCGGGGGCCGACCGGCAGGCGGTACGTCCGGACGGTGCCGGTCGGCGTGGCCGTCCCCCCGGCGGACGCCCCGGGGCGGGTGTCCGTGCGGACGGCCAGGGCGAGGTGGAGGACCGGGTCGGTGGTGCGGCAGGAGAGCCAGGCGGTCCCGCCGGGCCCGAATCCGCTGCGGTGGTCCGTGAGGTGGCTCCCCTCCAGGCTCCGGTACCGCTCCACCCCGGCGTTGACGACCGCGCCGTCGAGGACGGACTCCACCTCGACGGCGCCGGTCCATCCGTAGGCACGGAACGTGCTGCGCTGGGCCGCGAGGCGCGGGTCGCCCATGTGCACGATCCGGGTGTGGCCGACGCGCAACGCACGTCCGTCCGCGTCGCGGAAGAACAGGTTGCGGACGAGCGTGCCCGCCCGCAGGTCGAGCCGTACGCCGTAGTGGCGCAGCTCCGGGGAGTCGGGGGTCAGCCAGGGGCCGGGCGGTCCGCCGTCCGGGAGGCAGCGGTAGCGCAGGCGGGTCCAGTCGGGGAGGTTGACCATGTCCTCGTTCTCGACCCGCCGGCCGGCGACGGCCGAGGTGCGCCGGTCGTAGCAGCCGGCCAGGTAGGTGCCCGGGTAGTGGACGGGCCCCGCGGGGCACTCGGGCGCGGAGCCCCGGGTGGCGAACCGCCCGTTGCCGAGCGTGCAGAGCGACTCGACGAGCCGCTCGCGCGCCGGGTCGTACCGGTCGTAGGTCCACGTCCAGTCCTCGGTCATCGCCGCCCGTCCCGTGTGCTCCGTGCCGGTGGGGTCATCGCCGTCCGTCCCACGTCTCCCGGACCAGCGTGGTGAGGTCGGGGACGACCAGGTCGGCGCCCTCCTCGCGCAGGGGGGCCGTGCCGCGTCCGTCCGGGGCGCGGTCGAGGCCGACGACGAGGCCGAAGCCGCCCCGGCGGGCCGCCCGTACTCCGGCGAGCGCGTCCTCGACCACGGCGGTGTCGCCGGGGCGGGTGTCCAGGAGGGCGGCCGCGTGGAGGAAGAGCGCCGGGTCCGGTTTTCCGGGGAGGGCGAGCCGGGCGGCGTCCCCGCCGTCCACGACGTCCGCGAGGAGCCGGTCGAGGCCGGTGTCCGCGAGGAGCGTCCGGGCGTGGCGGGACGCGGAGACGGCGACGCACGGGACGCGGAGGGCGCGCAGGGCCGTGAGGGCCTCCGCCGCGTCCGGGAAGGCGGTGACGGCCCCGGCGGCCAGGGCGTCCAGGAAGGCCGCCTCCTTGCGGGCCGCGACCGCCCACACGGTGTCGCGGCCGGGCGGGTCGCCGGGGCTTCCGGGCGGGAGGCGGATGCCGCGGGAGGTCAGGAACGCCTCCGCCCCGTCGTAGCGGGACCGGCCGTCGACGTGGCGGCGGTACTCGGCGTCCGCGTCGAACGGCGCCGGGTCGACGGCGCCGTCGGCCGCCCGTCCGGCGAGGCAGGCGTCGAACGCGGTCTTCCACGCCGCCGCGTGCGCGGTGGCGGAGTCGAGGAGGACGCCGTCGGTGTCGAGGACGACGGCCCGGGGCGGCGGAGGGTCCTCGTGGCGCCCGTTCACGCGGCGGCCGGAGGGCCGGGGACCTGGACGGCCGTGTGCTGCGGGCCGCCGAGCGCGACCTTGAGGGCCCCGGTGTCGGCCGCGCGGCCGAACACCTCGTACGCCTCCTCCATCCGTCCGAGTTCGAAGCGGTGGGTGACCAGGTCCTTCGCCGGGAGCCGGCCGGCCGCCAGCATGTGCAGCAGCATGGGGGTGGACGTGGTGTCGACGAGGCCGGTGGTGATCGTGACGTCCTTGATCCACAGGTCTTCGAGGTGGAGGGTCGCGGGCCTGCCGTGGACGCCGATGTTGGCGACGCGGCCGCCGGGCCGGACCATCCGGGTGCACGTCTCGAAGGTCTCTGGGAGTCCCACGGCCTCCATGACGACGTCGGCGCCCAGGCCGTCCGTCAGGTCGGCGACGAGCTGTTCCGGTCCTTCGCCGGCGGCCACGGTGGCGTCGGCGCCGAGCTTGCGCGCGGCTTCCAGACGGGTCGCGTCGGGGTCGACGGCGACGATCCGGCCGGGGCTGTAGAGGCGTGCGGTGACGATCGCGGCGAGGCCGACGGGTCCGGCGCCGACCACGACGACCGTGTCGGCCGGCCGGACGAGGCCGTTGAGGACGCCCACCTCGTAGGCGGTGGGGAAGATGTCGGCGAGCAGGACGGCGCCGAAGCCGTCGACCGCGCTCGGGAGCGGGTGTACGGACAGGTCGGCGAACGGCACCCTGACGTACTCCGCCTGCGTGCCGTCGACGGTGTGCCCGAGGATCCAGCCGCCTCCGCCCCGGCACTGGCCGTAGCGGCCCTCGCGGCAGAAGCGGCAGCGGCCGCAGGCGGTGACGCAGGAGATCAGGACCCGGTCCCCGGGCCGTACGGTACGGACGTCCCGGCCGGTCTCGACCACCGTGCCGACCGCTTCGTGGCCGAGCACCCGGCCCGGTGTCACCTCCGGCACGTCGCCCTTGAGGATGTGCAGGTCCGTGCCGCAGAGGGTGACGACGTCGACCCGCACGATCGCGTCCGCGGGGTCCTCGACGCCCGGGTCGGGGACGTCCTGCCAGGCGATGCGGCCCGGCCCCTGAAAGACGGCGGCCTTCATGCTGCCCACCCACTTCCCGTACGGCGTTCGGGTGTCCTTCTCCCTCAGGTTCGGCCCTCGCGGGATGCCGGCGCATGGGCCGGTCGGTCCCGGAAGAGGACCGCTCGGACCCCTCGTCCCGCCCGGCGCCGGAAGCGGGGCTGCTCCTCGACCGAGGTCCTCTTCCAGGGTTCCGCGAAGCCGCGCGGCCGCAACCGGAACGGGGCCCGACCGGCACCGGCCCCGCCACCGCCACACACTCCGGCAACACTCCCGCAATACCCCCCGGGGTAAAATGACCCCGCCCCGCGCGGGCCCGACGACGGACGGCGGGCCCCGACGACAGACGGCGGGCCCCGACGACAGACGGCGGGCCCCGACGACAGACGGCGGGCCCCGACGACAGACAAGGACCACCTGCGCCATGACCACGCCCACCGCCCTCGGCACCGACGAGGCACGCACCCGCCTGCACGAGCTGACCGTGATCGACGTGCGCACCCCGGGCGAGTTCGCGAGCGGCCACCTGCCCGGCGCGCTCAGCATCCCCCTGGACCGGATCGGGGACGCCCTGCCCGAGATCCGCGGGGCCGCCGACCGCGGGGAGGTCCTGGTGGTCTGCGCCTCCGGCGCCCGCTCGGAGAGCGCCTGCCGGACCCTCGCCGAGCACGGCATCTCCACCGCCACGCTCGCCGGCGGCACCGGCGCCTGGGCCGACGGCGGCCACGACCTGCACCGCCCCGAGGGCGGCCCGCGCGCCTCCTGGGCCATGGAGCGGCAGGTCCGCCTCACCGCAGGCTCCGTCGTCCTCCTCGGGCTGCTCCTCGGCCTGCTCGTCCACCCGGCCTTCCAGCTGCTCTCCGCAGGCATAGCCGCCGGTCTCGTCTTCTCGGCCGTGACCAACACGTGCGGCATGGCCGTCGTGCTCGGCAGGCTGCCCCACAACCGTCCCCGCCCCGCCGACCTCGAAGCGGCCCTCGCCGCCCTGCGCGCCCGCTGACGCCACGGGGCTCCCCGTGCGCGGCGCCGGCCGGCCGCGCATGATCGAAGCATGTCCCAGGTGACGACCACGGATCTGTACGAGGTCACGACGGCCCTCTCCTACCTGCGGGAGGACATGCGGGCACGGGCCACCTTCAGCCTCTTCGTGCGCGATCTGCCGCCGGGACGCGGCTTCCTCGTGGCCGCCGGACTCGAACCGGCCCTCGACCACCTCTCCCGGTTCCGCGTGGGCCGCTCCGACGTCCGGGACTTCGCCGAGACGCTGCGGCGGCCCGTCGAGGACCTCGAACCGCTCCACGGCCTGTCCTTCGACGGGGAGGTGCGCGCCGTGCCGGAGGGGCGGATCGTCCTCGCGGGCGAGCCCCTCCTGGAGGTCACCGCGCCGCTGCCGCAGGCCCAGCTGGTGGAGACGTACCTGCTGTCCCTCCTCTGTCACCAGACGGCGGTCGCCTCCAAGGCGGCGCGGTGCGTGCTGGCCGCCGCCGGGCGTCCCCTGGTGGACTTCTCGGCGCGCCGGGCCCACGGGCCCGAGGCGGGTGTCCAGGCGGCCCGGCTGTGTGCCCTGGTGGGCTTCGCCGGCACCAGCAACGTCGCCGCCGCCCGCCGGTACGGCATCGCGGCCGCGGGCACGATGGCCCACTCGTACGTGGAGGCCTTCGGCTCCGAGGAGCGGGCGTTCCGGGCGTTCGCCCGCACCCACCCCGGTCCGGTGACCCTCCTCGTCGACACGTACGACACCGAGCGCGGCGTCGCGACGGCCGCGCGCGTGCTCGCGGACCTGCGGCTCGGCCCCGGGTGCGGGATCCGGCTCGACAGCGGCGACCTGGGCGCGCTGGCCCGCCGGGCCCGTGCCGTGCTCGACGGCGCGGGCCTGGCGGACGTGCGGATCGTCGCGAGCGGCGGGCTGGACGAGTACGGCGTCGACGCGCTCGTACGGGAGGGGGCGCCGATCGACGCGTACGCCGTGGGGACGAAGGTCGGCACGGCCGCCGACGCGCCGTATCTGGACGCGGCGTACAAGCTGGTCGAGTACGACGGGCGGCCGGTCATGAAGCTGTCGCCGGCGAAGGCGACGGCGCCGGGCCCGAAGCAGGTCTTCCGCGGCCCCGGTTTCCGCGACGTCGTCGGCCTGGCGCACGAGGAGCCGCCCGGGGGCACCGAGCCGCTGCTGCGGACCGTGATGCGCGGAGGGCTGCGGACGGAGCCGCCCGACACCCCGGCGGCCGCCCGGGAGCGCTTCGGGAAGGACCTCGCCGCCCTGCCGGAGGAGGCCCGGCGGATCAAGCGCCCGGTGCCGCCCGTGCCCACGGCCACGACCCGGCTGTCGGTCCTGACGAGCCTGGTCCGGCACCGGATCGAGGCGGGCGGCTGAAGGGCGGGACGCCCCGGACGCCCTGGACGCCCTGGACGCCTCGGACGCACCAAATGCCCCGGACGCGCTGGACGCCTCGGACGCACCCCGGCCCCGGGCCGGAGCGGGACGCGTCCGGGCCGGGGCCGGGGTGACGGGACCTAGGGCAGGAGCTCGTCCATGGAAGCGCGCCCCTTCTCCGCCATCCGGCGTTCCGCCCAGGCGAGGTTCTTCGGGGTCACGTCGCGGCCGGAGGCGAGGACCAGGTCCTCCGCCGTGAACTCCCCCTCCGATCCGGCGTGCAGCAGCCGGTCGGGCGTCGGGAAGTCCCCCGGGGACGTCTTGTCGGGCTCAGCGTTCATGCCGCCTCCTACGTGTTCGTCCGGCACTCGCCATTGTGGTGTCCGGTCGGCGAGAACGCATCCGGGGCCGGAGGGGCCCCGGCGCCGGGCCGTCGTACGAGGTCGGCGGCGGCCCTCGGGGACAGGGCGGCGCCCTCCTCGTGGTGGCGGGCGTACGCCTCCGGGGCGAGGGCCGCGCGCAGGGCCCGCTCCGCGCGGGTGCGGATCAGGGTCTCCGTCTCCGAGGTGAAGGGACGGAAGCCGCCCGTACCGGGACCCGCGTGGGCGTCGTACGCGCCGAGGAGCCGGGCCCCGGTCTCGGCGTCACCCGGCCGGCCCCGCCCGCCCCGGGCCCACGCGGCGGTCCCGAACTGGGCGACGAGGAGGTGCGGGGCGACCAGGTGGGCGAGGGTCTCCACGTCGACGACGGCGCGGGCCAGCCGTTCGAGGGCCTCGCCGTAGGCGCCGTCCAGGCAGTCGAGCCAGGCCCACGTCCCGCCGGCCAGGCCCCAGAAGAGCGACGGGGTGACCTCGCCGAACTCGCCCTCCAGTCGGGTGAGCTGGTCGCGGGCGAGCCCGGTGCGTCCGGTGTGGCCGTAGTGCTGGACGAGCAGCATCCGGCCGGCGCCGGCGGCCTCGGCGCCCCACTCCCCCGCCTCGTTCGCCGCCTCGACCAGGAGCCGTTCGGCCGCCGGGTCGCCCTCCGGCCGGAGTCTGAGCCGCACGGCGGCCAGGCGCGCGGTGAAGACGGGCACCTGGGAGCGCGCGCCGACGCGGGCGGCGGCCTCGGTGGCCCGCTCGAAGTCGGCGGCGGCCTCGGCGAGCCTGCCGGTCTGCTCGTAGGCCTCTCCCCGGGCGGCGAGGGACTCCGCGATCCCCCAGGCGTCCCCGGCGGCCTCGAAGAGGGCGAGCGCCTCCTCGGCGTCGGCTTCGCGGCCGGCGAGCTTGGCGCGCATGAGGAGGGCGAAGCCCAGGTCCCAGCCGGGTGCCTGGTCGCGGCAGGCGCCGACGATCTCCGTGAGGGTCTCGTCGAGGCCGGTGAGCTCTCCGGTCATCAGGCGGGCGAAGTACCACATGGTGCCCGGCTGCCGGCAGGTCTGCGGCAGGCCGGGACGGTACGCGGAGACGAGGGCGGCGAGCCGGTCACGGGTCCCGGGGCGTTCGAGGACGGTGGCGCCCGCGCCGCCCTCGGTGGCGAGCGCGTACAGCCGGCCGCCGCGCCGGGCCTCCCAGAGGCGTTCGCCGGTCCACGGCGGCGGCACGTCGGTGCACCGCCCGTCGAACGGCAGCGCGCGCCGGACGGGCTCCTCGAAGGGGTCGGGGCCGAGGCGCGCGGCCTCGGCGGCCCAGGTGCGGGCGTCGACCTGGTGGTTGCGCAGCTGCCAGAACCAGCTGAGGCAGTGGACGAGGCAGAGCACCTCCTGCTCGTCGCCGAGGGCCAGGGCGGTCCTCAGGGCGCCGCGCAGGTTGTCGTGCTCCCGTTCGAAGCGGGCGATGGCGGCCACCTGCCCGGACCCGCGCAGCTCCGGATCCGTACGCCGGGCCAGTTCCCGGTAGTACACCAGGTGCCGGCGCTCCACCTCCGCCCGCTCCCCCGCCTCCGCAAGCCGCTCCCGCGCATACTCCGCCACCGTCTCGAGAAGCCGGTACCGCATCCCCCCGTCCACCGGACCCGCCACCACCAACGACTTGTCCACCAACGCCCCAAGGACGTCCAGCACATCCGGACCCGCCCCGTCCGCACACACCGCCTCCGCCGCCGCCAGATCACACCCACCCGCGAACACCGCAAGCCGCCGCAACACCACCCGCTCCGGCCCATCGAGCAGCTCCCACGACCAGTCCACCACCGCCCGCAACGTCTGCTGACGCGGCAACACCGTCCGCGCCCCCGCCGTCAACAACCGAAAACGATCATCCAGCCGCTCCGCCACCTGCCGCACCGACAACATCCGCAACCGCGCCGCCGCCAACTCGATCGCCAACGGCAACCCGTCCAACCGACGGCACACCTCCTCCGCCGCCACCGGATCCTCCCCCACCGAAAACCCCGGCCGCGCCGCCGCACCCCGCTCCCCCAACAACCGCAACGCCACCCCCACCGGCAACGGACCCAACGGCCGCACCACCTCCCCCGGCACCCCCAACGGCTCCCGACTCGTCGCGAGCACGGTCACTCCGGGGCAGCGCGTCAGCAGCGACTGCGCGAGCTGCGCCGCCGTGCCGACGACGTGCTCGCAGTTGTCGAGGACCAGCAGCATCCGGCGGGTGCCGCAGTGCTCCACGAGGTCGGCGAAGGGGTCCTTCGGCGCGGCGTCGGGGACGGGCGGGCGCTGCCAGAGCTGCGTCTCACGGGCCCCGAGGGCGGTGAGGACGGCGGCGCCGACCGTGGACCCGTCCCGTACGGAGGCGAGTTCGGCGAGGTGGACCGGGCCGTCGTACGTCTCGGCGGCCTCCAGGGCGAGGCGGGTCTTGCCGACGCCGCCGGGCCCGGTGAGGGTGACGAGCCGCCGGTCGCCCCAGGCGGCGGCGAGGTCTCCCAGTTCGTCGTCGCGGCCGATGAAGGAGGTCAGGCGGGCGGGCAGGGCGCCCGTCGGGCCCTCCCGGCCTGCGGGTCGCTCCTCCGCGAGGAGGTCGGCGTGCAGGGCGCGCAGTGCGGGCCCGGGGTCCGTGCCGAGGCGTTCGGCGAGGGCGGTGCGCACCTCCTCGTACGCGGCCAGGGCCTCGGCGGGCCGTCCGGCCGCCAGCAGGGCGCGGATCCGCAGGGCCTGGAGGGGTTCGTCGAGGGGCTGCTCCGCGGCGAGGGCGGCGAGCGGCGCGAGGATCCCGGCTGCCCGCCCCAGGGCCAGGTCGGCGGCGAACCGGTCGCGGCGCGCCTGCGCGTGCCGCTGCTCGACCCGTACGACCAGGGGGTCCGCGTCCCGGTCCGGGAGGTCGGCGAGGGCCGGGCCGCGCCAGAGCCCGAGGGCCTCGTCCAGCAGGACGGCAGCCCGCCCCGCATCCCCGGCCGCGAGGACGGCGGACCCCTCGGCGGCGAGCCGTTCGAAGCGGTACAGATCGACGTCGTCCCGGTCGGCGGCGAGGCGGTAGCCGCCGGGTCCGGAGGCGACGGCCTCCCGGCCCAGGGCCCGGCGCAGCCGGCCGACGAGGGCCTGGAGCGCGGCCGTGCGGTCCTGGCCGTCGGCCGGGTCCGCGTCCGCCCAGACCCGTTCGATCAGCGCGCCCGGGTCGACCGCGCGCCCGCCGGCCGCCGCGAGCGCGGCGAGCAGGGCGCGGAGCCGGCCGCCGCCCAGGACGGCCTCCGTCCCGTCGTCGGTACGGAGGGCCTGACACGGACCGAGGACACGGTAGGACGGCTGCACCGGCCCATTCTGCCCCGCCCGTGCCCCGGGCCCCACCGATATCCGGGGCCGCGCCCGGCGCCGGTGCGCCCCCTCCGTCCGCCCCGGTCCTTCGCGGCGAACTCGCGCCACGCCGTGTCACCGCCATGGCGTCGCCGGGGTGCGGGTTCGACAATGGGGGGGATGACCGATGACGACCCGCGTACGCGCAGTGGCGAGATCGGGCCCGCCGAGTGGCTCGCCATGAACCGGACCGGCAGCTTCGACTGGGATCTCGACACGGGCAGCATCGATGCCGACGAGTCCGGGCTGCTGGTCTTCGGTGTGTCCCCGGACGCCTTCGACGGGTGTCCGGAGACGCTCGTCGCGCGCCTCGACCCCGAGGAGCGGGTCAAGCTCCGGGGCGTCGTGCGCGAGGCCGTCAAGAGCGGCGCGGCCTCGTACACCGCGCACTTCCCCATCCCGCAGGACGACGGACCACCCCACTGGACGCACGTGCAGGCGCGGATCCTGCGCTCGCCGGACGGGCGGGCCCGGCGGATCGTCGGCGTGGTGCGGGACACGACCGCCGAGGTGATGCACTTCGCCTTCGTGCGGGACCTGGAGAAGCGGCGCGAGGTCCAGACGAACATCGTCGAGCGGACGACGAACGCGCTGTCGCGCGCGGTGACCGTGGACGACGTGACGGCGGCCCTGACCGGGCCCGGCGGCCTGGCGCGGCTGGGGGCGGACGGTCTCGCGCTCGGGCTCGTGGAGAACGGCTCGCTGAACATCATCGCGCTGAGCGGGGAGTCCCTCGACGTGCTCGACGGCTTCCGCAACCGGCGTCTCGACCGGCGGCTGCCGCTGGCGGAGGCGGTGCTGAGCGGCCGGCCCCGGTTCGCGTCGTCCTTCCCGTCGCTCGGGCGGGAGTTCCCGGAGCTGGCCCCCTATCTGCCCCGGCTCGACTTCCGGGCCGCCTGCTACCTGCCGCTGGTGGCGCAGGCGCGCTCGCTGGGCGGGATGGCGCTGTTCTACCGGGGCCGCACCTCGTTCAACCCCGACGAGCGGAACCTGGCGCTGGGGCTCGCGGCGATCGTCGCCCAGTCGCTCCAGCGGGCGATGCTCTTCGACGAGGAGCGGGAGCTGGCGACCGGGCTCCAGGCGGCGATGCTGCCGCGCCGGATCCCGGAGATCACCGGCGGGCAGATCGCCGTCCGCTACCACGCGGCGTGGAGCGGGCGGCAGGTCGGCGGCGACTGGTACGACGTGATCCCGCTGCCGCGCAGCCGGGTCGGGATCGTCGTCGGCGACGTCCAGGGCCACGACACGCACGCGGCGGCCATCATGGGCCAGCTGCGGATCGCGCTGCGGGCCTACGCGGGCGAGGGGCACGCCCCTTCGACGGTGCTGGCGCGGGCCTCCCGGTTCCTGGCCGAGCTGGACACGAACCGCTTCGCGACCTGTACGTACGCGCAGGTGGACCTGGCGAGCGGCACCCTGCGCGCGGTGCGGGCCGGGCACCTGGATCCGCTGATCCGGCACAACGACGGGCGGGTGGGGCAGCCCAAGCTGCGGGGCGGGCTCCCGCTGGGCCTGGCGACCGTGTTCGGGGACGAGGAGTTCCCGGAGACGCGGCTCGACCTGGTGCCCGGGGAGACCCTGGTGCTCTGCACGGACGGGCTCGTCGAGCAGCCCGACTCGGACATCTCGTCCGGTCTCGCCGCGCTCGCCGGGGCGATCGCCAGCGGTCCGCCGCAGGCCGAGGCGCTGGCCGACCACCTCTCCGACCGGCTGTGGGAGCGGTGGGGTTCGGGCGACGACGTGGCGCTCCTGGTGCTGCGGCGCAGCCCGGACCCGGGCACGCCGAAGGCGCCGCGCATCCACCAGTACATCCACCAGGCCGATCCGCAGGGCCTCTCGGACGCGCGGGCGGCGGTGGGGCAGGCGCTGCGCGACTGGGGGATGCGGGAGCTCGCCGACGACGCGGAGCTGCTGACGGGCGAGCTGCTCGTCAACGTGCTGCTGCACACGGAGGGGGGCGCGGTGCTGACCCTGGAGGTGCTGCCCGAGCCGGTGCGGCGGGTGCGCCTCTCGGTGCAGGACCGGTCGAGCGCCTGGCCCCGGCGCCGTACTCCGGGCGAGGCGGCGACGTCGGGGCGCGGGCTGCTGCTGCTCGACGCGCTGGCCTCCCGGTGGGGGGTCGAGCCGCGCGGCGAGGGCAAGGCGGTGTGGTGCGAGATCGGTCCGGTGCAGGTGCCGGCCGACGCCGCTCCCGGCGGCGGGTGAGCCCGCCGCCGGGAGGAGGGGGTCCGGGCGGGGTCAGGCGCGCTGCCACACCGTGGTGGCGTTGCAGAACTCGCGGATGCCGTGGCCGGCGAGCTCGCGGCCGTACCCGGAGCGCTTGATCCCGCCGAAGGGGAGCGCCGGGTGGGAGGCGGTCATGCCGTTGACGAAGACGCCGCCGGCCTCCAGGTCGCGGACGAAGAGGGCGACCTCCTCCTGGGAGCGGGTCCAGACGTTGGAACTGAGGCCGAACGGGGAGTCGTTGGCGACGGCCACGGCCTCCTCGGCGTCGCCGACCGCGTAGACGGTGGCGACCGGCCCGAAGGCCTCCTCGCGGTGGATCCGCATCTCCGGGGTGACGCCGGTGAGGACGGTGGGCCGGTAGTACCAGCCGTTCCGCAGTTCCTCGCCCTCGGGGCGGTGGCCGCCGCAGAGGGCGGTGGCGCCCTTCTCCACGGCGTCGTCGACGAGTTCCTCCAGGTCGGCGCGGCCCTGCTCGGTGGCGAGGGGGCCGACGTCGGTGGACTCGTCGAGGGGGTCGCCTACGGTGAGGGCGTTCATGGCGGCGGTGAAGCGCTCGGAGAAGTCGTCGTACACGTTCCGGTGGACGATGAACCGCTTGGCGGCGATGCAGGACTGGCCGTTGTTCTGGACGCGGGCGGTGACGGCGGTCTTCACGGCCGCGACGACGTCGGCGGAGGGCATCACGATGTACGGGTCGCTGCCGCCGAGCTCCAGGACGGTCTTCTTGATCTCGTCGCCCGCGACGGAGGCGACGGCCCGGCCGGCCGGTTCGCTGCCGGTGAGGGTGGCGGCCACCACGCGGGGGTCGCGCAGGACGCCCTCGACCTCGCGGGAGCCGATGAGGAGGGTCTGGAAGCAGCCCTCGGGGAATCCGGCCCGGCGGAAGAGGTCGCCCAGGTAGAGGGCGGTCTGCGGCACGTTGGAGGCGTGCTTGAGGAGGCCGGTGTTGCCCGCCATGAGGGCGGGCGCGGCGAAGCGGATCACCTGCCAGAGCGGGAAGTTCCACGGCATGACGGCGAGGACGGGGCCGAGGGGCCGGTAGTGGACGCGGGCGGTGTCGGCGCCGGAGTCCTGGACGTCGCTCTCCGCCGGGTGCTCGTCGGCGAGCAGTTCCTCGGCGTGGCGGGCGTACCAGCGCATGGCCTTGGCGCACTTGGCGGCCTCGGCGCGGGAGGCGGCGATCGGCTTGCCCATCTCGACGGTCATGGTGCGCGCGATGTCCTCGGTGTCCTCGTCGAGGAGGCTCGCGGCGGCGCGCAGGAGGCGGGCGCGTTCGGCGAAGGAGGTGGTGCGGTACCGGCGGAACGTCTCGTGCGCGGCGGCGACGCGGCGCTCGACCTCCTCGGGCCCGTGGGCCTCGTAGGTGCGCAGCGTCTCGCCGGTCGCGGGGTTCACGGTGGCGATGCCCATGGCCTGTCTCCTCCTGCGTCGGCCCCCGTCCGACACCAACCTTCCGTGAAGAGCGGCGCGGCGCAACAGGGGCGGGACGGCGGGGTGACCCCGCTCGGCACCGTGCGGGCGTCCCGGGCGGTCAGGCGGTGAGCCAGGTCAGGGCGCCGGCGAGGTGGGCCCGGAAGAGCGGGTCGCGGTACGCCTCCGGGGCGTGGCCGAGGGCGGTGAAGAGGACGCGTCCCCGGTCCGCCTCCCGGCACCAGACGAGCGGGTGGTCGTCGCCGTGGGTGCCGCCCCGGTACGAGGACTCGTCGGCCCGGGCCAGGACCCGCACCCCCCGGGGGGCGGAGGTGAAGTTGTACCACTCGTCCGTCCACGCCCAGCGGGCCGGGAGCGGGGCGGTCGCCGGGTGGTCGCCGGGGGCCGCGAGGACGGTGCCGGGCTGGACCTCGGGGTGGCCGTCGAAGCGGGTGCCGAGCAGGTCCCCGTAGAAGGGCCAGTCGGGTTCGGCGTTGGCGGCCGCGTGGACGGCGAGGAGGGCGCCGCCGCCCCGCAGGTAGGCCTCGAAGGCGGTCCGCCCTTCGGGCGTCAGGATGTTTCCGGTCGTGGAGAGCAGGACGACGACGGCGCACCGGGCGAGCCGTTCGGGCGTGAAGGCGCCCGGGTCCTCGGTGACCTCGGCCGTCCGGCCCGCTTCCTCCGCCAGCTCCACGAGGGCGGCGGCGCCGTCGGGGATCGAGTCGTGGCGGTACCCGGCGGTGCGGGTGTAGATCAGGACGTCTGCGGTGGACACGGGGCGGGCTCCAGAGGCGGAGGAGGGGAGGAAAAGGCGGAGGAGAGGAGGAAAAGAAGGGGAGAAAGCGCTTTCTCCGTGCGCTCCGACCGTAGTCACCCGGCACCGCGCCCCGCAAGGCACGGATCGATCCGTTGTCGTATCGGATGCATCTCTGTATCTTTTGGCGCGCCGTTCCCGCCCGCCCCCGCCACCCGTTCCATGGAGGAGCCGCCATGAGCACCGTGCCGCCCGCGCTCGCCGCCGCCGTCGGGCCGCTGCCCGAAGGGGTCGTCCTGCCGCTGCCACCCTCCTTCGAGAGCGTCGAGGAGGAGCGGCGGTACCGCAAGGAGCAACTGGCCGCCGGATTCCGGATCTTCGGCCGGTTCGGCTTCTCCGAGGGGGTCGCCGGACACATCACCGTCCGCGATCCCGGCGACCCGAACGCCTTCTGGGTCAACCCGTTCGGGATGAGCTTCACCCAGATCAAGGCCTCCGACCTGATCCTGGTCGACCACGAGGGAGTCGTCCTCGAAGGGCGCCGCCCCGTGAACCGGGCCGCCTTCGTCATCCACTCGCGGGTCCACGCCGCCCGGCCGGACGCGATCGCCGCCGCGCACTCGCACTCCCTGCACGGCAAGGCCTTCTCCAGCCTCGGGATCCCGCTCGACCCGATCACCCAGGACGCCTGCGCGTTCTTCGAGGACCACGGGATCTACGACGACTACCGGGGCGTGGTGAACGAGACCGAGGAGGGCGAGCGGGTCGCCAAGGCCCTCGGCGCGTACAAGGCCGTGATCCTGAAGAACCACGGGCTGCTCACGGTCGGGCAGTCCGTCGCCGAGGCCGTGTGGTGGTTCGTCACCATGGAGCGCTCCTGCCAGGCCCAGCTCCTCGCGATGGCCGCGGGCACCCCGCAGCTCATCGACCGGGAGACCGCGCTGCTCACGCGCGGGCAGGTCGGCGGGCACCTGGCCGGCTGGTTCCAGGCGCGCCCGCTGTGGGATCAGATCACCGCGTCCGACCCGGACCTCTTCGACTGATCTGCCGGGCCGGGGAGTTCGCGCGTCGAGGCCTCCAGGAACCCCGGGAGGAACTGGCGTTCCAGGCTGCCCGGCGGCAGTTCGTCCGGCTCCACGTAGCTCTGCGCGAGACCGCCCTCGCGCAGGGCGATGAGCAGGCGCGCGAACCGGTCGGCGTCCACGGTGAGTTCGCGCCCGGCCCGGCGCAGGACGAGGGTGAGGCCGCGGGCGATCTCCGCCCGCAGCCGCTCGTCGTGGCGCGCGAGCACCCAGGCGGCCTGCGGGTCCCGGATGGCGTGCAGGGTGAACTCGGTGGTCACCAGGTACCAGTCCCGCTCGTCCGGCTCCACGCGGGAGGCCAGCTCCGCGAGCCGGGCCAGGGTGTACTCCTCGGCCGTCAGCGCGTCGATCGACTCGGCGAGCCGCCGCACCGTCCGGTCGCTGTGCTCGTCGAAGAGGGCGAGGAAGAGTTCCTCCTTGCTCGCGAAGTTCGAGTAGTACGCGCCCCGCGTGTAGCCGGCGCGCTCGCAGATCTGCTCGATCGTCGTCGCGTGGAAGCCGTGCTCGGCGAAGGTCTCCAGGGCGGCCCTCAGGAGCGCCGCACGGGTGCGGGGCCGCCGCTTGGTGACACCTTTCGGCACGGGTGGTTCCTCCAGTTCGTCCGGGCCGCTCCCGCGGCGGACGCCCACCATACCGGCGCCTCCCGGCCGGGCGGGGATCAGCTCCGGCGGATAAAATTCCAGACATGGGAGAGCGGCCAGCCGCGCCTGCGGCGCCCGACCTGGTCCTCGAGATCGACGGGGACGCGACGCTCATGGACCCGAGCCGCGTCTACCGCGTCGGACGGGACCCCACCAGCGACATCGTCCTCTCGGACGCCCGGGCGTCCTGGCACCACGCGGTGCTCAGGGCCTCCGCCGGCCGGTGGACCCTGACCGACGAGGACAGTACGAACGGCACCTTCGCGGACGGCCGGAAGGTGGCCGGGGCGCGGGAGGTCGGCGCCGGGACCGTCGTACGGTTCGGCCACCCGGAGGACGGCCCGCGCGCCGTCCTCTCGACCGGTGCCCGGGCCCGCCCGGCGGATCCGGGACCCGCGCCCGGAGCCGTGTCACCGCCTCTGCCCCCGCCCGTACCGGAACCCGAGCCCGAGCACGTACGGGAGCGGGAGCCGGGACCGGACGCGGTACGGGAACGGGAGCCGGCCCCGGAGCCGGAACGCGTCCCGGAGCCGGAACGCGTCCCGGAGCCGGAGCACGCGCCGGAAGAGCGCGGACCGGAGGAGCACGTACCGGAAGGGCGTGTGCGGGAGGAGCACGTACGGGAGCCGGAGCCCGCGCCCGAACCCGTACGGGAGCCGGGACCCGAACCCGTACGGGAGCCGACGCCGGCCCCCGAGCCGGAGCCCTTCCCCGGGCCGGGGCCCGCCCCCTCCCCCGACCCCGTACGGGAGCGGGAGTCCGGGCCTCCCCGGCCTCCTTCCGTGTCGCATCCCGCCGCCACCGGCACCTTCCGGCAGCCGACGTCCGTCCGGCCGCTGCCCACCCACAGCATCCGCATCGGCCGTGCCCCCGACAATGACGTCGTCATCTCCGACCTCGTCGTCTCCCGGCGCCACGCCGAACTGCGCGCCCATCCCGACGGCACCTACTGGATCCACGACCTGGGCAGCCACAACGGCACCTTCCTCAACGGCCGGCCCGTCACCGACGCCCGGGTGACGCCGGAGGACATCGTCGGCATCGGGCGGTGCGCGTTCTGTCTGATCGGCGGGCAGCTGGTCGAGTTCACCGACACCGGCGAGGTCTCCCTCGACGTGCGGTCGCTCGCCGTCACCGTCGACCACGGGCACAAGACCCTCCTGGACGAGGTGTCGTTCCCGGTGGGCGAGAAGTGCCTGCTCGCGGTCGTCGGACCGTCCGGCGCCGGGAAGTCCACCCTCCTGAACGCCCTCACCGGCCAGCGGCCCGCCGACCGGGGCACGGTGCTCTACGACGGCCGCGACCTGTACCGGGACTACGCCGAGCTGCGCCAGCGCATCGGGCTCGTCCCCCAGGACGACATCCTGCACCTCCAGCTGACCGTCCGCCGGGCCCTGGGGTACGCCGCCGAGCTGCGGTTCCCCGAGGACACCGAGCGCGCGGAACGGCAGGCCCGGGTGGACGAGGTGATCCGGGAACTCGGGCTCGTGGAGCGCGCGGACCAGCCGATCCACAGCCTCTCCGGCGGCCAGCGCAAGCGGGTGAGCGTGGCCCTGGAGCTGCTCACCAAGCCCTCCCTCCTCTTCCTGGACGAGCCCACCTCGGGCCTCGACCCCGGCATGGACCGGTCCGTGATGCACATGCTGCGCGGGCTCGCCGACGACGGACGCACGGTCGTCGTGGTCACGCACAGCGTGCTCAGCCTGGACGTCTGCGACCGGCTGCTCGTCCTCGCGCCCGGCGGCCGGGTCGCCTACTACGGCCCGCCCTCCGAAGCCCTCGAGTTCTTCGGCTTCGAGGAGTGGCCGGAGGCCTTCGAGGCCTTCGAGAGGGAACGGGACCGCGACTGGGCGGGCGGCTACCGCTCCTCCCGCTTCCAGCGCCGGTACATCACCGACGCCACGGCGAGCCCGGACCTGCCCCTGGGCGGCGGCGTCCCCGCGGACGAGGTGCGGGCCCCGCCGCCGAAGGCGCAGAGCTGGGGCTCCCAGCTGCGGACCCTGGTGCGCCGCTACGCGGCGGCGCTCTCCGCCGACCGCACCTTCATCGTCATCATGGTGGCGCTGCCGTTCGTCATGGGGGCGATGGCCCGCGCCCTGTCGGAGGGCAGCCTCAACCCCGAGTCCTCGCTGAACGTCCTGCTCATCCTCTGCGTGGGCGGCGTCCTCACAGGCGCGGCGAACGCCGTGCGCGAACTCGTCAAGGAACGCACGATCTACCGGCGCGAGAGAGCCGTCGGTCTGTCCCGCTCGGCCTACCTCGCCTCCAAGGTGGTGGTCCTCGGCCTGATCACGGTCGTGCAGTCGGTCGTCCTGACCCTGGTGGCCCTGATCGGCGTGCCGCTGAACGTGCCCGGCGGCAAGGGGGTCCTGATGCCCCCGCTGGTGGAGATCACCCTCGCTGTCGCGCTGCTGTCCTTCACCGCGATGATGCTCGGCCTGTTCGTCTCCGCCCTCGTCCGCAAGGAGGAGGTGACGATGCCGCTGCTGGTCCTGCTCGCCATCGTGCAGGTGGTGTTCTGCGGGGCGCTCCTGACCGTACGGGGCACGCCCGTCCTGGAGCAGCTGGCCTGGCTGGTGCCCTCGCGGTGGGCGTTCGCGGCGATGGGCGCGACGATCGACATCGGGAAGGTGGCGCCGAGCGACAAGACCACCGATCCGCTGATGCGGCACACGGCGGAGGCCTGGCTGTTCGACATGGGCATGATGGTGGTGCTCTGTCTGGTCCTCGGCCTGGTCGTGGCCCGGCTGCTGCGCCGCCACGAGCCGGTCGTCATGCGGAGGTAGGCCCGTGACCGTCCCCGTGTCCGAGTACGTGCCGGACTTCCGGCCCACCCACGTCGTGCCGCGCGACGGCCTGCCCGCCTGGGAGGCGCCCGATCCCGAGCTGCCCACGGCGCCCCTGGACGCCTTCCTGCCGGTGCGCCTGGAGGAACGGAGCGGGGACTGGGGGCGGATCCAGTGCTCCAACGGCTGGACGGCCTGGGTCGACGCGCGG
The DNA here is from genome assembly GCF_044760185.1 of Streptomyces sp. NPDC098101. Lineage (NCBI taxonomy): Bacteria > Bacillati > Actinomycetota > Actinomycetes > Kitasatosporales > Streptomycetaceae > Streptomyces > Streptomyces sp. NPDC098101. The sequence goes on from NZ_JBIWAS010000004.1 coordinate 272,111, forward strand.
CTGCTCGTCAGCGTCCCCGACGACCCTCCGGCGGCGGGCCGGCCCCTCACCAGGACCGCCGATCCCCGTCCGCTGATCGCCCGCGCCGAGGACGCCCTCGGCCGCTACCGGCGGGCCGCCGAGGAGCTGGGCGCGGGCCGCCTCGACGGCGAGGCCTTCCGGCTGCGGACCCGCGGCCTGCGGGTGGGCATGGTCGTCGACGGCGAGTCGGTGTGGCTGTACGACGCGGAGCACGAGCGCTGGGTGTACTGCGACGGCGCGGGACTCAGTACGTACGCGTCCGGGGCCGCGCCCTCGGTCACCGCTCCGGCGCCGCACGTCGCCGAGGAGGCCGGTGTTCCGGTGGGCGACGACGTTCCGGTGGGCGACGACGTTCCGGTGAACGGCGGTACTCCGGTGAACGGCGGTACTCCGGTGAACGGCGGTACTCCGGTAGCGGGCGGTGCTCCGGCGGCGGGCGGTCACGAGCCCACTCGGGTGGTGCCCGTCGGACACGACCCGACACAGGTGGTGCCCCTGGCCGAACCGGCGGCGTCCGGGCCGCCCGAGGCGTCCGAGGCATCCGGGCCGCCCGAACCGCCCCCGCCGACGCAGGTGGTGGAGCAGCCGCCGGCCGGGGCGGTGGAAAGGCCGCCGACGCAGGTCGTGGAACAGCCGTCCGAGGAGGTGGAGCCGCCTCCGCCGACGCGGGTCGTGGAGCGGCCGCCGACGGGTGAGGGCTGATGGCCGGCGGGGCGCACGCCGACCCGGACCTTCCGGCGGGCCGGCCCTCGGGGCTCGTCGGCAAGGAGATCGCCGGCTACCGCCTGGAGGGCGAGATCGGGCGCGGCGGCATGGCCGTGGTGTACCGGGCCCGGGACCTGCGGCTCGACCGTACGGTGGCGCTGAAGCTGCTCGCACCCGAGCTGGCCCGCAACGACACCTTCCGCAAGCGCTTCGCGCACGAGTCGCGGGTGGCCGCCTCGATCGACCACCCGCACATCGTGCCGGTCTTCGAGGCGGGCGAGACGGAGGGCGTGCTCTACATCGCCATGCGGTACGTCGCGGGGCAGGACCTGGTGGCCCTGCTGCACCGCGAGGGGCCGCTGCCGCCCGCGAAGGCGGGCAGGATCGCCGTGCAGGTGGCCTCGGCCCTGGACGCGGCGCACGCGCACGACCTGGTGCACCGGGACGTGAAGCCCGGCAACATCCTGGTGGCCGAGGGCACCGACCGCGACCATCCGGAGCACGTGTACCTGACCGACTTCGGCCTGACGAAGAAGTCGCTGTCCCTGACGGGCTTCACGACGGTGGGCGAGTTCGTGGGGACCCTCGACTACGTGGCGCCCGAGCAGATCTCGGGGAAGCCGGTCGACGGCCGGTGCGACGTGTACGGCCTGGCGTGCGTGGTGTTCGAGACCCTGGTGGGCGCGCCGCCGTTCCGCCGGGACACCGACTGGGCCGTGCTGTGGGCGCAGCAGTACGATCCTCCGCCCCCGCTCTCCGAGGCGCGGCCGGAACTCCCGGGGGCGGCGGACGCGGTCTTCGCGAAGGCGCTGGCGAAGACGCCGGAGGAGCGGTACGGGACGTGCCTGGAGTTCGTCACCCAGCTGCGCGCCGCCCTGGCGTCGGGCGCTCCGGGGACGGCGGGCCCGGTGGTGGCCGGAGCGCCCCGGCCGCTCGGTCCGCCGCCCGCCCCGCCCGCGTGGGCGCGCCCGGTGTTCCGGGAGCTGTAGGGCCGGAGGGCCCCGGGGGTTGCGGGGTCCTGGAGTCGCGGGGCCCGTAAGCTGTAGGGCCGGGGAGTCAGCGCGCGCCGGACGGCCCCGGCCGCTCGACCTCGCCCTTCCGGCGGAACCGGGAGGCGAGGAGGCCGGCGAGGAGGCCGAGGACCAGGCCCCACAGGAGCGCGAAGCCGGCGATGGTCCAGACGTGCGGGCGCAGCAGCACCTGTCCGCCGAGCGAGTCGAGTTCGCCGATGCCGAGGACCGAGAGGCCGAAGCGGGCCTCGACGTGGGTGACCGGGGCGGCGACCAGCATGGTGAGCGCGAAGGCGACGCCCGTGCGCAGGGAGTGCTGCCGGAGCCTGGTGCGGGCCGGGGAGCGGACGGCGGCGGCGAAGGCGGCGCCGAGCACCAGGACGGCGGCGACCGGGAGCAGCCACCAGGCCCGCCCGTCCTGCGCGGCGAGCGAGGACAGGTCGATGGTCGAGAGGTCCGGGGCGCCGCCGCTCCCGCCGCGCAGGACGGCGTCGAGGACCTGCGGCACGGGCAGCCCGAAGGGTCCCTCCGCCCTGCCCTCCCAGGAGCCGCCGATGCCCACGCCGAGCGCGAGCCAGGTGATGTTGGGCAGGCCGAGCAGGAGGACCGCGAAGGTCTCGGCGGGACGGCCCCTGGTCGCGGCGACGACGAGCCCGACGATCAGGCCCACGAGCACGTACGCGAGCAGCAGCAGGAGCATCGCGCGGGCGACGGGCCGGACGGGTTCCTGGTAGCGGACGAGCCGGGACGGCAGGGGGGTCGCGCGCGAGACGAGGAGGGCGACGAGGAGCACGCCGAGGATCCACAGGAGGCCGTAGAAGAGCGTGGGTCCGAGGTCGGTGCGGAAGCCGACCGTCGGGTTCACCGAGTCGAGGAGGTCGCCGAAGAGGTCCATGAGCGGGTCCTCGGTCTCCCGGCCGCCGAGGGTGATCCGGAAGTCGTGGCGGGCGAGGGCGGAGAGGCCCGCGAGGGCGAGCAGCCAGAGGACGACGACGGATCCGGCGCGGAGCAGGAGTTCGCGGGCGCCGGTCACCGCGTGGTGGCGCAGGGGGCGCAGGAAGCAGTAGCCGGTGACCAGTGCGCCCACCAGGGTGACGGTGAGGGGCATGGCGGTCAGTTGGGCCTGGGTTCCGGCGAGGGCTCCGGCGTCGCCGGAGAGTTCGACCTTGCCGCCCGTCGCCATGACGACGACGGCGGCGAGGACGGCGGTGAAGCCGCCGGGCAGGTCGGCGGCGCCCGCGGCCCAGAGGCCGAGCCCGGCGACGACGCCCATCGCGAGGTACCCGGCGACCACGGCCGCCAGGGCCTGGAGGGCGATCCGGGCGAAGAGCCCGGCCGGGGTCGCGGCGGGCCGCGTGGAGGTGGGGGGCCTGCTGCTCACGGTGACCACGCTAGTACCGGGTACGGCCGCGCGCTTGCGGACGGGGCGCCCGCGGCGCCGAACGGAGCCGGGGGCGCGGAGCGTCTCCGCTTGCGGGCGGGCACCCGTCGGCGCACACAATGGGCCCGGAACGGAAGAAAGGGAAAAACGTGACTTCCCACCCGCCGTCCGGGCCTCCGTCCGGTCCGCCGTCGGTTCCCCCCACAGGTCCCCCTTCGGGTCCCCTCTCGGGCCCGAGCACACGCCCGGGCGCCTCCGGCCCCCCACCGTCGTCCGGACCGCCCACCGGCGGTTCCGGCGGTTCCGGCGGTTCCGGCAGCTCGGGCGGTTCCGGGGGCGGCGGTTCCGGTGGTTCCGGCGGCGGCCCGGACGACGGGGGTTCGTCCCGCTATCCGGGTGACGGCGGCAAGGGCGGCGGGCCCTGGTGGCGTTCCGTCCCGAAGGTCGCCTCGATCACCGCCGTGCTCGTGGCGGCCGTCGCCCTGATCGTCGTGCTCACCAGCCGCTCCGGCGACGACGGCGGCGGTACGACGAAGGCCGGCGGGGAGGTCTTCCTCCAGAGCGCCTCCTCGTCCGGCCCGGACCCGTTCACCCGGACGACGGTCAGCTCCACGGGTTCCGCCCCGCCGCCCTCGCTGCCGCCCCGCAGCGGCTCGGCGGAGACCGGCACGCCCCGGGTCTCGGGCGGCACGCCGGGCCTCTACGGCGGGACGAAGTCGGTGGCGAGCTGCGACGTGGAGCAGCAGGTGCGCTACCTCTCCGGCGAGCCCGCGAAGAACGCGGCCTTCGCCTCGGTCGCGCGCGTCTCCGCGAACGAGGTGCCCGGCTATCTGCGCTCCCTCACCCCGCTCCAGCTCCGGGCCGACACCCGGGTGACGAACCACGGCTTCAAGGACGGCTCCGCCACCGCGTACCAGGCGGTCCTCCAGGCCGGCACCGCGGTCCTGGTCGACGACCGGGGGGTGCCCCGGGTGCGCTGCGCCTGCGGCAACCCGCTGACCGAACCGGTGGCGCAGAAGAACCCCCGGACGACGGGCACCCCCTGGCCGGGCTACCAGGCCGACCAAGTGGTCGCGGTCGCGCCCGCCACGACGGTCGTGAACGTCTTCGTGGTGTACGACCCCGAGGACGGCGACTGGTTCGCGCGGAAGCACGGCGACACCGGCGGCGGTGACGAGCCGACCTCGCCGCCGACGTCGACTTCTCCGGCGCCGTGCCCGCCGGGCTCGTCGCCGTGCCCCGGTGACAGCACCTCTCCCGGCCCGTCGACGTCCTCGCCGGAGCCGCGACCCGACTCCTCGCCGCCCCCGCCGGAACCGCGGCCGGACTCGTCCCCGCCGGCGCCGCAGCCCGACTCGTCACCGCCCCCGCCCGAGCCGCAACCCGACTCCTCGCCCCCGCCGCCCGAACCGCAGCCCGATTCCCCGCCCCCGCCCGAGCCTCAGCCGGACTCCTCCACCCCGAACTCGGGTCCGGCCCCGGAGACCTCGGGGGACACCCCGGCGGACCCGAACACGGGCGGGCCGGCGGCCGCCCGGGCCTGATCCGGACCGGCCCGCGCCGAACAGGGCGCCTTCCACGGGGCGGCGCCTTATTCGGGTGCCCGTCCGGGAGGACGCGTGTACGGTCCACCGAGTGGAATCACTGACCGAGAAACAGATCCGCTCGTCCTTCGTGAACTGCACCAAGGGCGAGGCGGCGCGGCTCAAGCTGCCGCTCGACTTCGCCGAGCTTCCCTGGGACGACCTGGACTTCCTCGGCTGGGTCGACCCGGGCGCACCGCTGCGCGCACACCTGGTCGTGCCCCGCGAGGACGGGCCGCTCGGCGTGTCCCTGCGGGTCCCGGCCGCCGGCCGGACCAGCGCCATGAAGTCGAGCATGTGCCAGGTCTGCCTGACCGGGCACGCCTCCTCGGGCGTGACGCTCCTCGTGGCGCCGCTCGCCGGGAGCCGCGGCCGCGAGGGGAACACGGTCGGGATCTACCTCTGCGCCGACCTCGCCTGCTCCCTCTACGTCCGGGGCAAGCGGCAGCCGAAGCTGCGCGGCCGGCGCCAGGAGGAGTCCCTCACCGTCGACGAGCAGATCGCCCGTACGACGGCCAACCTCGACGCCTTCGTCCGGCGGGTCACGGCGGGCTGACGGCCCGCCGCGCCCCCGCGGCCGGGACGGCTCAGCGGAAGGCCTGCTCGCCGGTGAGCGCCTTGCCGATGACCAGGGAGTGGACCTCGCTCGTGCCCTCGTAGGTGAGCACCGACTCCAGGTTGTTGGCGTGGCGCAGCACCGGGTACTCCAGGGTGATGCCGTTGGCGCCCAGGATCGTGCGGCACTCGCGGGCGATCGCGATCGCCTCGCGCACGTTGTTCAGTTTGCCGACGCTGACCTGCTCGGGGGTGAGCGCGCCCGCGTCCTTCAGGCGGCCCAGGTGGAGCGCGAGGAGGATGCCCTTGCCGAGCTCGACGGACATGTCCGCGAGCTTCTGCTGGGTCAGCTGGTACGAGGCGAGGGAGCGGGCGAAGACCGTACGGTCCCGGGCGTAGGAGATCGCCGTCTCCAGGCAGTCGCGGGCGGCGCCGAGCGCGCCGAAGACGATGCCGAAGCGGGCCTCGTTCAGGCAGCCGAGCGGGCCCGAGAGGCCTCGGGCCTCCGGCAGCATCGCGTCGGCCGGCAGCCGTACGTCCTCCAGGACCAGTTCGCTGGTGACGCTCGCCCGCAGCGACAGCTTCATCCTGATCTCGGGGGCGCTGAAGCCGGGGGTGCCGGCCGGGACGAGGAAGCCCCGGACGCCCTCCTCGGTGCGGGCCCAGACGACGGCCACGTCCGCGACGGAGCCGTTGGTGATCCACATCTTGGTGCCGTTGAGCACCCAGTCGGAGCCGTCCCGCTTGGCGTTGGTCCGCATGGCGCCGGGGTCCGAACCGGCGTCCGGCTCGGTGAGGCCGAAGCAGCCGATGTACTCGCCCGCCGCCATCTTCGGCAGCCACCTCAGCTTCTGCTCCTCGGAGCCGTACTTCCAGATCGCGTACATGGCGAGGGAGCCCTGCACGGAGACCAGGGAGCGCAGCCCGGAGTCGACGGCCTCCAGCTCCAGACAGGCCAGGCCGTACGCGACGGAGTTGGTGCCCGCGCAGCCGTACCCCTCCAGGTGCATACCGAGCACGCCGGTGCCGCCGAGGGTGCGGGCGAGCTCGCGGGCGGGGATCTCGCCCTTCTCGAACCAGCCGGCGACGTGCGGCCGCAGCTCGCGGTCGGCGACGGCCCGGACGGTGCGCCGGATCTCGCGCTCCTCGTCGGTCAGCAGCCCGTCGACGGCGAGCAGGTCGAAGGGGTGGACGGGGGTGGACGGCGACTTCACGGACGGCCTCCTGGCGGTGGGCGACGGGCGCCTGTGACGGGTGGTGACGGGCGCCTGCGACGACTCGGCGTGCCGAAGCGTAGCCGTACATCGGATATTGGATCCAGTATTGAAAATCCGCCGGGTCGGCCCTACGGTCCGGTGGACTGGATCCAATATCCGAATCCGATGTATTGGATCCGATGCATTGGATCCGACATCCGGTCGCCGATCCCGAGGAGAGCGGAATGCCCGCAGACCAGCCGGACCCGTCCCCCGACGCGCCCCGCACCGCGCCCGGCGCCCTGTCCGGGATCGTCGTCGCGGACTTCGGCCGGGTGCTCGCCGGGCCGTACATGACGATGCTCCTCGCCGACCTGGGCGCGGACGTGATCAAGATCGAGCGGCCGGGGTCGGGGGACGACACGCGCGCGTGGGGGCCGCCGTTCGCGGGCGGGGAGGCGACGTACTTCCTCGGGGTGAACCGGAACAAGCGTTCCGTGTCGCTCGATCTGACGGATCCCGGCGGCCTGGCGGCGGCGCGCGCGATCGTGGACCGGGCGGACGTCCTGGTGGAGAACTTCCGGCCGGGCACGATGGAGAGGCTGGGCCTCGGCTACGAGGACGTGCGGGCGACGAACCCGGGGCTCGTCTACTGCTCGGTGACCGGTTTCGGCACGGCGGAGGGCGCCCGGCTCCCGGGGTACGACCTGCTCGTCCAGGCGATGGGCGGTCTGATGAGCGTGACGGGCGAGCCGGAGGGCCCGGGGACGAAGACGGGGGTCGCCCTGGTCGACGTCGTCACCGGTCTGCACGCGGGCATGGGCGTGCTCGCCGCGCTCCGGCACCGGGAACGCACCGGAGAGGGCCAGCGCGTCGAGGTCTCGCTGCTCGGCTCCCTGCTCTCCGCGCTCACCAACCAGGCCGCCGCGCACCTGGGGGCGGGGGTCGTGCCGCGCGCGATGGGCAACCGGCACCCGAGCATCGCCCCGTACGAGGTCTTCGAGGCGGAGGACCGGCCGCTGGTCCTGGCCGTGGGCAACGACCGGCAGTTCGGGGCGCTGTGCGAGCGGCTCGGCCTGCCGGAGCTGGCCGGGGACGCCCGCTTCGCGACCAACTCGGCCCGGGTGGCCCACCGGGAGGAGCTGGCGGCGGCGCTCGCCGGGCCGCTCGGCGGCCGTACCGCCGACGGCTGGTTCGAGGAGCTGACGGCGGCCGGGGTGCCCTGCGGGCCGATCAACGACCTGGCGGACGCCTTCGGTCTGGCCGACCGGCTGGGGCTCGCCCCGCGCGTCCCCGAGTCGGCGGCCGGGCCCGGTCAGGTGGCCCATCCGATCCGGCTGGGCGCCACTCCGGCCTCCTACCGGGCCGCTCCCCCGCGCCTCGGCGAGCACACGGACGCCGTGCTCGCCGAGGAGGGACGGGCCCCGGGCGCGTCCTGACCCGGGGGAAGGTCCGAAGGATCCGTAGGAAGATGGTCACGCCGGAGGCGCGGTCCACCGGAGGAGCGATCCGCCGGCGGCGGCACGAGGAACGGAAGGTCACAGGCGATGAGCAGCGCGGTGCAGAAGCGGCGGCCGCAGACCGCCCAGCAGTTCGTCCTGGAGGAACTGCGGCGCGCCATCACCACCGGGGAGCTCAGGCCGGGCGACCAGATCCGCCAGGACGCCCTCGCGGCGCGGTTCGAGGTGAGCCGGGTGCCGCTGCGCGAGGCCCTCAAGGCCCTGGAGGCCGAGGGTCTGGTGGTCCATCACATACACCGGGGCTACTTCGTCGCGGAGCTCTCGCTCGACGACCTGGAGGAGATCTACCGGATCCGGGAGCTCCTGGAGACGGAGGCGGTCCGGCTGGCCGTGGGGCGGATGCCGGAGGGCACGGTCGGCGCGCTCGAACGGATCCAGCGCGAGGTGGAGCGGGCCGCCGACGCCGGGGACGTGCCCGCGATGGCGGCGGCGAACCGGCTCTTCCACTTCACCCTGATCGAGGCGTCGGGGATGCCGCGCCTCGTCCGCCTCATCGCGACCCTGTGGGACTCCACCGACGCGTACCGCTCGCTGTACTACGCGGACGCCCCGCACCGGAGACTGGCCGTGCGGGAGCACCGGGCCGTGATCTCCGCGCTCCGGCACGGCGACGAGGCGGCCGCCGTCCGCTGGCTGGACGAACACCGGGCCCACGCGGTGGTGGCCCTGCGCACGGTCCTGGAACGGGACGCCGACTGACCCCGCCTCCCGCGCGGAACCGGCGGACCCCTCCCCCGTGGAAAACCGAGTGCCGTCCGCGAGGGCGCCCCCTAGGCTCGTCCGCATGGAACACGGGGGCTTGGTCAACGTCGTCGACGTCGAGGCGACCTGCTGGGAGGGGGAGCGCCCGGCCGGGCAGGTGAGCGAGATCATCGAGATCGGGCTGACCGTGGTCGACCTGGGCGCGCGGGAGCGGCTCTCGCGGCACGGGATCCTGGTCCGGCCGGTCCGGTCGCGGGTCAGCGCGTTCTGCACCGAACTGACCGGCCTCACCCAGGCGGAGGTCGACACCGGCCTGGACTTCGCCGCCGCCTGCCGGCTGCTCGCCACCACGTACGGGGCGGGGAGGCGGCCCTGGGCGAGCTGGGGCGAGTACGACCGCAAGCAGTTCGCCCAGCAGTGCCGGGCCACCGGCGCCCCGTACCCCTTCGGGCGGCGCCACACCAACGCGAAGACGGTCTTCACCGAGGCATACGGGCTCGCCCGGCGCCCCGGCATGGCGCAGGCCCTGGAGGTGGCGGGGCTGCCCCTGGAGGGGCGTCACCACCGGGGCGAGGACGACGCGTGGAACATCGCCGCCCTGGTGCTGCGGATCGCCGGGCGGGGTGCCTGGCCGGAGGACCCGGATCCCAACAGCTGAGACTTTGTGGTCCACATGACGGACGAGACTTGTGGGCGGAGCGTCCGCGCGGCAAGGATGCGGCCATGACTCCCGCCCTCGTCTCCCGCCGCCACGTGGATCTTCTGCGTGTCGCGGGGATGCTGTGTCGGTTCGAGTCCTGTTGTCGCGCGGCCTGTTGCTGAGCCCCTTCCCGGCTCTCCTCCTTCCTTCGCGCCGCCGGCGGTTCTCCTCCGCCGGCCGTCTCCGCCGCGTCCGGCGCTCCGGGCCCTGAACTCCCGGGCCCCCGGTCACGTTTCCCGCGCGGGACGGCGTTCCGTACGCCCGTCCGCGTCCCGCACTTCTCCCGAGGTACGCCCGCATGTCCTCTTCCGCCGCCCCCGTACTGCACTGGTTCCTGCCCACCGGTGGTGACGGCCGCGACCCCGGCGGGGTCACCGCCGTCCAGGGCCGCACCGCCGCCGCGACCCGGCGCGGCGCCGACCTCGGCTATCTGGCCCAGGTGGCCCGCGCGGCCGAACAGGCCGGTTTCGCCAAGCTGTTGACGCCCGTGGGGCTCGGCTGCGTGGACCCCTGGGTGCTGACGTCGGCCGTCGCGGCGGTGACCGAGCGGATCGGCTTCCTGGTGGCGTTCCGGGCCGGGCTCGCCCAGCCGACGCTGATCGCCCAGCAGGCCGACACGTTCCGGCGCCTGTTCGGCGACCGGATCGCGCTGAACGTGGTCACCGGCGGCGACCCGGTCGAGCAGCGGGCGTACGGCGACCACCTGCCGAAGGACGAGCGGTACGTCAGGACCGGCGAGCTCATGGAGGTGGTGCGGGCGCTGCTCGACGGCGGCACGGCCGACCTGAAGGGCCGTCACGTCCGGGTGGAGAACGCCCGGTTGCACGATCCTTCCGTGCGGCATCCGGTCCCCCTCTACTTCGGCGGGGCGTCGCCGGAGGCCGAGGAGGTCGCCGCCCGCCACGCCGAGGTGCAGCTGCTGTGGGGCGAGCCCCCGGCCGCCGTCGCCGAGCGCGTCGCCCGGGTGCGGGAGAAGGCCGCGCGGGTTGGGCGCGTCCCGCGCTTCGGGATCCGCCTCCACGTCATCACCCGCGACACCTCCGCCGAGGCCTGGCGGGAGGCCGACCGGATCCTGGCCGGGTTCGATCCGGAGGCGGTCCGCGCCTCGCAGGAGCGGTTCGCCCGGATGGACTCGACCGGGCAGGCCCGGATGACCGCGCTGCACGGCGGCTCCGCCGAGCGCCTGACCGTCTCCCCCAACCTGTGGGCGGGCATCGGGCTCGTCCGCGAGGGCGCGGGCACGGCCCTGGTCGGCTCGCACGACGAGGTCGCGCGGCGGCTCTTCGAGTACGGGCGGGCCGGCATCGACGAGTTCGTCCTGTCCGGCTATCCGCACCTCGAAGAGGCCTACCGGGTCGGCGAGGAGGTCGCGCCGCGGCTGCGGGCGCTCACGGAAGCGGCTGGCGCGGAGGCGGCCGGCACCGAGGCGATCGGCACGGAGGCGGACGGCGCACAGGCAGGCAGTCCGCAGGCGACCGGCACGCAGGCGGCCGACGCCCGGGCGGCCGGGGAGGTGGCGGCGTGACCCTCCTCGACACCGTGAAGGAGTCCGGAACCGGCTCCTCGGGGGCCGCCCCCGCTCCCGGGCGGCCCGCCCGCCGGATACCGGCCGGGGTGGCGGCCCTGCGCTGGACCGCGCTGCGGCTGCTCGCGCTCGCGGTCCTCCTCGCCGCCTGGCAGGCCGTGGTCGCGGCGGGCGTCTGGCCGCGCGTGCTCGTCCCGTCCCCGGGCGACGTGTGGCAGGCCTTCGTGAAGGCGTCCACCGTCCACGACGGGGTGCGCGGCATCAGCGGCCACCTACTCGTCGAGCACCTGGCGGTCTCGCTGCGCCGGATCGCGATCGGCACCGGTTACGCGGCGCTCGTCGGGATCCCGCTGGGGCTCCTCATCGGGGTGGTGAAGCCGCTCGCCGTGGTCCTGGAGCCGGCCGTCACCTTCCTGCGCACGCTGCCCCCGCTGGCGTACCTCTCGCTGCTCGTCATCTGGTTCGGCATCGACGAGTCCCCGAAGATCTGGCTGCTGCTCGTGGCCGCCCTCCCGCCGATCGCGGCGGCCACCGCCGCGGCCGTCCGGGGCGTTCCCACCGATCTGGTGGAGGCGGGGCGGGCCCTGGGCGCGGGGCCGGTGGCGCTGCTGTTCGCCATCCGGCTGCCGTCGGCGCTGCCGGAGATCCTCACGGGGGTGCGGATCGCCGTCGGCATCGCGTACACCTCGGTCGTCGCCGCCGAGACCATCAACGGCGTCCCCGGCATCGGCGGCATGATCCGCGACGCCCAGCGCTACAACCAGACCGACGTCGTCATCGCCGGGATCATCGCCATCGGCCTCTCCGGAATCCTCCTCGACGCGCTGTTCCGGGGCCTGGAGCGGGCGGCGGTCCCCTGGCGCGGCCGCGCCTGACACCCCTCTCTTCTCTTCCCCTTCTTCTCTCCGTCTCTCTTCCCCGAAGGAACCGTCATGCCCTCCTCCCGTCGCGGCGCCGTGCTCGTCGCCTCCGCCACCGCCCTGCTGCTCGCCCTCACCACGACCGCCTGCGGCGGAGCCGACTCCGGGGACGGGGGCAAGGGCGGAAAGGTCCGGGTGCGCATCGCGTACCAGGCCATCCCCAACGCCGACCTGGTGGTGAAGAACCAGAAGCTCCTGGAGAAGGCGCTGCCGGACGCCGAGGTTTCGTGGGTGAAGTTCGACTCGGGCGGCGACGTCAACACCGCCGTGATCGCCGGGTCCGTGGACCTCGGGCTCCTCGGTTCGAGCCCGGTCACCAAGGGGCTCTCGGCGCCGCTGAACATCCCGTACAAGGTGCTGTGGATCCACGATCTGATCGGGGACAACGAGGCGCTCGTCGCCAAGAAGGACATCGCGTCCGTCGCCGCCCTCAAGGGGCGGAAGATCGCCACCCCGTTCGGCTCGACCGCCCACTACTCGCTGCTCGTGGCACTGGAGTCGGCCGGGCTCCGGGCCTCCGACGTGACGCTCGTCGACCTCCAGCCGCAGGACGCGCTCGCGGCCTGGCAGCGGGGCGACATCGACGCCGCCTACGTGTGGACGCCGAGCCTGACCGAGCTGAAGAAGGACGGGAAGGTACTCGTCTCCAGCCGGGAGATCGCGGCGAAGGGCAAGCCGACCGCCGACCTGGGCGTGGTCACCGACGCGTTCGCGGCGAAGCACCCCGAGATCGTGGACGCCTGGCTGAAGGCCGAGGACCAGGCGGTGAAGCTGGCCAAGAGCGACCCCGCGAAGGCGGCCACCGCGATCGGCGCCGAGCTCAACCTGAGCCCCGAGGAGGCCCGGAAGCAGCTCGCCGAGCTGGTCCTGCTCACCGCGAAGGAGCAGCAGGGAACCCCGTACCTGGGCAGGCCCGGCGCCCCGGGCGCGCTCGCGGCGAACCTGCACGACGCCGCCGTCTTCCTGAAGGGCCAGAAGGCCATCGACGCCGTGCCGGACCGGTCGGTCTTCGAGAAGGGCCTCGCGCTGAAGGAGCTGGCCCGTGTCGGCGGCTGAGCGCGTGTCGCCGTCCGGGGCCGGTACGGAAGCGGCGCCGGGCACCGCCGACGTCGAGCTGTCGGGCGTCGGGGTCCGCTACGGCACGGCCAGGGCTCCCGTCGTCGCGGTCTCCGACGTGTCCCTGACCGTGGCGCCCGGCGAGTTCGTGGTCCTGGTCGGCCCGTCGGGCTGCGGCAAGACGACGCTGCTGCGGCTCGTGGCGGGCTTCGAGCGGCCCGTCACCGGGAGCGTGGAGGTGCGCCGGAAGGTCGGCGTGGTCTTCCAGCAGCCCCGGCTCTTCCCCTGGCGCACGGTCGGCGGCAACCTCGCCTTCGCCCTGGCCCGGCACGGGGTGGAGCGGTCCGCGCGGGCCGGGCGGATCGAGGAGCTGCTGTCCCTGGTGGGCCTGTCCGGCATGGCCGGGCGGCGCACCTGGGAGCTGTCGGGCGGGCAGCAGCAGCGCGTCGCGATCGCGCGGGCGCTCGCGACGGAGCCGCAGGTCCTGCTGATGGACGAGCCGTTCGCGGCCCTGGACGCGCTCACCCGCGAGCGCCTCCAGGAGGAGGTGCGGGCCCTGGCGTCGGCCACCGGCGCGACCGTCCTCTTCGTCACGCACTCGGCGGAGGAGGCGGTCCTGCTCGGCTCCCGGGTCCTGGTGATGGCGGCGGGCCCCGGCCGGGTGGTCGCCGAGGTCGCCGTCCCCCTGCCCCGCGATCCGGGCACGGACGTGGCCGCCCTGCGCGGCGACCCCGGCTTCGCCGCCCTGCGGTCGGAGCTCGCGGCGGCGACGCGAGCTCCGGCGGCCTGAGCAACGGGGCCCGAGGACCGGAGGACGGGCCCGGGGGACCGGAGGACGGGCCCAGGGGACCGGAGGACGGGCCGGGGCGATCACGGCGCCGGGGGGCTGCGGTTACCCTGGCGCCGGACGCGAGGAGGAACCATGGCGCGGATGTCTTCGGCCGAACGGCGCCGGCAGCTGGTCGAGGCGGCGATCAGGGCGATGACCAGGGACGGGGTCGCCCGGACCACCACCCGGTCGATCTGCGCCGAGGCGGGGGTGTCGCTGAGCGTCTTCCACTACTGCTTCGAGTCCAAGCAGGCGCTCCTGGAAGCGGCGATCGAGACGATCACCGACAACTACGTGGCGCGCGTGATGTCGGCGGTGGAGCCGGGCGCCACCCTGCGCGAGACTGTCCGGGGCGCGCTCCGGACGTACTGGGACCACGTCACCGCCCACCCCGGCGAGCACATGCTGACGTACGACCTGACCCAGTACGCGCTGCGCGAGCCGGGGTTCGAGCACCTGGCGCGGGCCCAGTACGAGCAGTACGTGGCGTCGGCGGCCGATCTGGTGGAGCGGGTGGGCGCGGTGCGGGGGATCGGGTCGAAGGTGCCGGTGGAGGTGGTCGCGCGGTACCTGGCGGCGGCGATCGACGGCCTGACGCTCCAGTTCCTCGTCCTCGGCGACAAGCACGCGGCGGACGGCCACCTGGACCTGATGGCCGATCAACTCGTGGCCCTGATGGAGGGTTGAGGAGTACGGAGCCTCCCTCGCCCGTGAGTAGGTCATTTGTCCCGGACCCTTGACTCGGTCGTCCGGCACCGCGATCCTCGGCACGCCCGGTACTCCTCCACCGACCGGAGGCTCGCTGCCCATGACTCGACCCCTCTCGCGCGGGAGGCGCGGCGGACCCGCCCTCCTGGCGCTCGTCCTCGCCCTGGCCGCCGTCCTCTTCGGCTCCGCCCCGGTCCCCGCCGCCCCCGGCGGTTCGTGGTGGGAGCCCGTGTCCCGTCCCGCCGCCGACTCGCAGATCAACGTCACGGGCGCGCCGTTCACCGGAACGGACGCCCGGGGCGAGGTGCGCGGGTTCGTCGACGCGCACAACCACCTGATGTCCAACGAGGGCTTCGGCGGCCGGCTCATCTGCGGCCGGACGTTCTCCGACGCGGGCGCGGCCGACGCGCTCAAGGACTGCCCCGAGCACTACCCCGACGGCTCCGGCGCGCTGTTCGAGAACATCACGGGCGGCGCCGACGGCCACCACGACCCGGTCGGCTGGCCCACGTTCAAGGACTGGCCGGCGCACGACTCCCTCACCCACCAGCAGAACTACTACGCCTGGGTCGAGCGCGCCTGGCGCGGCGGACAGCGCGTCCTGGTCAACGACCTGGTGACCAACGGCCTGATCTGCTCGATCCTGCCCCGCGACCGGAGCTGCGACGAGATGGACTCGATCCGGCTCCAGGCCCGCAAGACGTACGAACTCCAGGACCACGTCGACCGGATGTACGGCGGTCCGGGCAAGGGCTGGTTCCGGATCGTCACCGACGCGGCGCAGGCCCGCTCGGTGGTCGAGCAGGGCAAGCTCGCGGTCGTCCTGGGCGTGGAGACCTCGGAGCCGTTCGGCTGCAAGCAGATCCTCGACGTCGCGCAGTGCGACAAGGCCGACATCGACCGGGGCCTGGACGAGCTGTACGGGCTCGGGGTGCGCAGCATGTTCCTGTGCCACAAGTTCGACAACGCGCTGTGCGGCGTCCGCTTCGACGAGGGCGCCATCGGCACGGCGGTCAACATCGGCCAGTTCCTGTCGACCGGCACCTTCTGGACCACGGAGAAGTGCGCGGGCCCGCAGCACGACAACCCGATCGGCCTGGCGGCGGCCCCGGTGATGGCGTCGAAGCTGCCGCCGGGGGTGAGCGTCCCCTCGTACGCCTCCGACGCCAAGTGCAACACCCGGGGTCTGACCCGGCTCGGCGAGCACGCCCTGCGGGGCATGATCGACCGGGGGATGATGCTGGAGCTCGACCACATGAGCGTCAAGGCGGCGGGCCGGGCGCTGGACATCCTGGAGTCCGAGGAGTACCCGGGCGTCCTGTCCAGCCACAGCTGGATGGACCTGGACTGGACCGAACGGCTCTACCGCCTGGGCGGTTTCGTCGCCCAGTACATGCACGGCGCGGAGGGCTTCATCGGGGAGGCGGGGCAGAAGGCCGCGCTCCGCGCGAAGTACGGGGTCGGCCTCGGCTACGGCACCGACATGAACGGCGTCGGCGGCTGGCCGGGCCCGGTCGGCACCGGCGCGCCGAACGCCGTGAAGTACCCCTTCCGCAGCGCCGACGGCGGATCGGTGCTCGACCGTCAGGTCACCGGGCAGCGCGTCTGGGACCTCAACACCGACGGCGCCGCGCACCACGGCATGGTCCCCGACTGGATCGAGCAGATCCGGCTCACCCCCGGCGGTCCGGGCGTCGTGGACGAGCTGGCCTCGGGCGCGGAGTCGTACCTGACGACGTGGAAGGCGACCGAGGACCACGAGCCGGGGGTGAACCTGGCGGCGGGCGCGCCCGCGTCGGCCAGTTCCTCGGAGTGGAACCCGTTCACGAGCTACGCGCCGGGCCGGGCCTTCGACGGCGACACGGGCACCCGCTGGGCCAGTGACTGGTCGGACGACCAGTGGCTGCGGGTGGACCTCGGGTCGGTCCGCCCGGTCGGGAAGGTCACCCTCGACTGGGAGCGGGCGTACGCGAGCCGGTACCGGATCGAGCTGTCCGACAACGGCACGGACTGGCGGACGGTGTGGTCCACGACCGCCGGGGACGGCGGGTACGACACGGCCGAGTTCCCGTCGCAGTCGGCCCGTTACGTACGGGTCCACGCCGAACGGCGGGCGACGAAGTGGGGGTACTCGCTCCACGAGGTGGCGGTCCACCGGGCCTGAGCGACCGTGCGGCGGGGGGCCGGGCGGACCGGAGGACGGTCCGGCCGGCCCTCCGCCTTCCCACCCCCTCGTTCCGAGAAGGTCCCCGGTGCGGGATCATGGAATCCGGAACGCAGAAGGGACGGAACGGACGATGAGGCACCGCAGTGTCGCGGACCTGATGACGCCCACCGCGGTCGCGGTGCAGCGCGGGACGCCGTTCAAGGAGATCGCGCGGCTCCTCGACGAGTACGGCATCACCGCGGTCCCGGTGGTCGACGACGAGAACCGGCCGGTGGGCGTCGTCTCCGAGGCGGACCTGCTGCGGCGGCACACGGCGAAGGACGGGCCGAGCACGGCGGAGGCGATGATGACCAGCCCGGTCGTCACGGCCCGGCCGTCGTGGACGGCGGTCGAGGCGGCCCGGCGGATGGAGCGGCACCGGGTGAAGCGGCTGCCGGTCGTGGACGCGGAGGGGCGGCTGATCGGGGTGCTGAGCCGGAGCGACCTGCTCCAGCTGTTCCTGCGCAGGGACCGTTCCATCCAGGAGGAGATCCGCGAGGACGTGGTCGTCCGGATCCTGCGCCTCTCCCCGTCCGCCGTGCACATCGACGTCGACGAGGGCCGGGTGACGCTGAGCGGCGCGCTGGAGCGGCCGGGCATCGGCCCGATCCTGGTCCGGCTGTGCGAGACGGTGGACGGGGTCGTGGAGGTCGTGGACCGGTTGACGTACGGGGAGAACGGGCAAGACGGAGAGGCCGGGCGGGACGGGAAGAACGTCGGGGCCTGAGGGGGTCTCGCGCGGGAGGCCCTTCCCGGGGCGGGCGGGCTCCGCTCGCCGGGCCGCCGCTCTCCCGGGGACGGGCCCGGCTCCTGGAGCCGTCCCCCTTTCGGCTTCGGCGGCGCCCTCCGTCAGGTGACCGCCTCCGGCCAGCCGTACCCGGGCCCCGTGTGCTGGGGCACGGTCCCGGCGCCCGCCGCCTCCATCTCGCGGTTGGCCTCCCGCATCAGCTTGCCCGCCAGGTCCTTCATCGCCCGGCTCGCGGCCAGCTCGTCGCCGATCGCCGGCACGTCCGTGTCCGTCGGGTTGCAGCGGGCGGAGCCGTGGCCCGTGAGCGTCGAGGTCCCGGTGCTCAGCCGGGCCTCGGCCCGGGTCGTACCGCCGTCCTCGACCAGCTCCAGGCCGACCTTCCACTCCAGAGTGCGGGTCATGGTGTGCCTCCTCGCACCGTCGGCCGCGCGGAGACGGCGCACGGCCCCTTCCGTTGCCTCCAGGATCCCACCGGTGGGGGCCCCGGCGCGCGGGGACGGCCCCGGGCCCGGGGTGCCATCGGCGTTCCGATGGCACCCATGGGTTTCCCCATTGGTGGCCCTCCGGGCTCCGGACTACGGTCGGAGACGTCCCCCGCTTCCCCGCACTCCCCCGGAGAATCCCGTGTCCAAGATCCTCTTCGTGATGACCGGCGCCGACCACTGGACCCTCGCCGACGGCAGCAAGCACCCCACCGGCTTCTGGGCGGAGGAGGTCGTCGCCCCCTACGAGGCGTTCGAGGAGGCGGGCCACGAGGTCGTCGTCGCCACCCCCGGCGGCGTCGTCCCCACCGTCGACGAGGGCAGCCTGGCGCCCGAGTACAACGGCGGGCGGGAGGGCGCCGAGAGGACCGCCGCCGCGCTCGCCTCGATCGAGGCGATCAAGCACCCGATCGCCCTGGACGACGTGGACCTCGACGCGTACGACGCCGTCTTCTACCCCGGCGGCCACGGCCCCATGGAGGACCTCGCCGTCGATCCCGTCTCCGGCCGGCTGCTCGTGGCCGCCCTCGACTCCGGCAAGCCCGTCGCCGTCGTCTGCCACGGGCCCGCCGCGCTCCTCGCCGCCACCCGCCCCGACGGCACGAACGCCTTCGCCGGGTACGAGGCCGCCGCCTTCACCAACGCCGAGGAGACCCAGGGCGGGCTCGCCGACAAGGCGAAGTGGCTCCTGGAGACCCGGCTGACCGAGGCCGGCGTGAACGTCCTGGCGGGCGAGCCGTGGGCGCCGAAGGTCGTCGTGGACCGGAACCTGATCACCGGCCAGAACCCCGCCTCGTCGGCCCCGCTCGCGGCCGAGGTCGTCGGGCGCCTCGCCTGACCGCACCCTCCACAGGAACACGGACAGCCTTTTCGCATGAGGCACGGGGATCCCGACGGCGGCGCCGGCGCGGCACGGCCGGGCGCGCCGGACCTGAACCTACTGCGCACGTTCCTCGCGGTGTACCGCTCCGGCTCGTTCACCGCCGCCGCCGGGCTCCTGGGCCTCTCGCAGCCCACGGTGACCGACCGGATCCGCGCCCTGGAGCGGCACACGGGCCGCGAGCTCTTCGAACGGCTGCCGCGCGGCGTCGCCCCGACCGCCGTCGCCGACGACCTCGCGGCCCGGGTCGCGGCCCCGCTCGACGCGCTCGCCGCCGCGACCGGGCACGAGGCGGCGCCCCACGAGCGGGCCGCGCCCGTCCATCTGGCGGGCCCCGCCGAGCTGCTGTGCGTCCGCGCCCTGCCCGCCCTGGCCCCGCTGGTGGAGGACGGCGTACGGCTGCGGATCACGCCGGGCCTGACCGACCGGCTCCTCGACGAGCTGCGGGCGGGCCGGCACGACCTGGTGATCGCCACCTTCCGGCCGCGCGGGCGGTCCCTGGTCGCCACCCCCCTGATGGACGAGGAGTTCGTCCTGGTCGCCGCGCCCGGGTGGGCCGGGCGGGTGAAGGCGCGGCTGGCCGCGGAAGGCCCGGCGGCCCTGCACGCGGTGCCCCTCGTCGCCTACGCCGAGGACCTGCCCATCGCCCGCCGCTACTGGCGCCACGTCTTCGGCGCGCGGCTGTCCCGCCCGGCCGCCGTCACCGTCCCCGATCTGCGGGGCGTCGTCGCGGCGGTGGCCGCCGGGGCCGGTTTCGGCGTGCTGCCGCGCTACCTCTGCGCGGCCGAACTGGCCTCCGGGGCGCTCGTGCTCCTCCACGAGCCGGAGGACCCGCCCCTCAACACCGGCTACCTCGTGCGGCGCCCGGGTCGGGCCGACAACCCCGACGTCGCGCGCGTGCACGACCGGCTGACCGGGGCGGGGCGTTCGTGGTGAGCCCGGCGCGACCGGCTCCGGGGCGGTCCCGCCCGCCCCGGGCGGTATAACCGGGGCATGATCTACCACGTCGTCCCGCTCGCCGCATGGTCCGCCCGCCCGGAGCGGCCGTACGCGCCCGCGTCCCTGGCCGAGGAGGGTTTCGTCCACTGCGCGCCCGACGAGCCGACCGCGCTCGCCGTCGTCAACGCCTTCTACCGCGACTCCCCCAGGCCCCTCCTGGCGCTCGTCCTCGACGAGGACCGACTGTCCTCCAGGACGGAGTGGGAGGCCGCCGTTCCCACCCCGCCGCCGGGCGTCCCGGACGGGACCCTCTTCCCGCACGTGTACGGACCGCTCGACCGCGACGCCGTCGCACGGGTCCTGGAGATCACCTGGGACGGGACCGGCCGGGCCACGGGGACGGCGCCGGTTCCGGTGTGATGACGCGCAACCGGTGTGATGACGTGTAAAGCGCGAGCCCCCCGCGTGTTCCCCGGGCCGCGCGGTCGCGGTGCGCGAGCATACGGACGCCGACACGAGCCCCCCTCACCCCGTGGGTCCGGCCGGGCGATTCCGGCCCGCGGGCGCCACGGCGCGTGACGGGCGCGGGTCGCAGTGCTCGACGCAAGAACACCGACACAGGAAGAAGGACGGACGTGTCCGGCAGCGAAAGCGAGAACCCGGCGATCCCCGCCCCCACTCCGGCGCCGACCCGGCCCCGGACCAACCGGGACTGGTGGCCCAACCAACTGGACCTCCAGGTCCTCCACCAGCACTCGTCCCTCTCCAACCCGCTGGGCGAGGACTTCGACTACGCGGCGGAGTTCGCGACCCTGGACCTCGACGCCCTCAAGCGGGACGTCTTCGAGGTAATGACGGCCTCGCAGGACTGGTGGCCCGCCGACTACGGCCACTACGGGCCGCTCTTCATCCGGATGAGCTGGCACGCCGCCGGGACGTACCGGATCGCCGACGGCCGGGGCGGCGGCGGCTCCGGCGCGCAGCGCTTCGCGCCCCTCAACAGCTGGCCGGACAACGCGAGCCTCGACAAGGCGCGCCGTCTGCTGTGGCCGGTCAAGCAGAAGTACGGCCGGAAGATCTCCTGGGCCGACCTCCTCGTCTTCACCGGCAACTGCGCCATGGAGTCCATGGGGTTCAAGACGTTCGGCTTCGGCTTCGGCCGGGAGGACATCTGGGAGCCGGAGGAGATCTTCTGGGGCCCCGAGGACACCTGGCTCGGGGACGAGCGCTACAGCGGCGACCGGGAGCTGACCGGTCCCTTCGGCGCCGTGCAGATGGGCCTGATCTACGTCAATCCCGAGGGTCCCAACGGCAATCCGGACCCGCTGGCCGCCGCCCGTGACATCCGGGAGACGTTCGGCCGCATGGCGATGAACGACGAGGAGACGGCGGCGCTCATCGTCGGCGGCCACACGTTCGGCAAGTGCCACGGCGCGGTCGACCCCTCGTACATCGGTCCGGAGCCCGAGGCCGCCCCCTTCGAGCAGCAGGCCCTCGGCTGGCGGAACACGTACGGCACGGGCAAGGGCGCCGACGCGCTGACCAGCGGTCTGGAGGGCGCGTGGACCTCCCGGCCGACGAAGTGGGACAACGGCTTCCTGGACAACCTGTACGGGTACGAGTGGGAGCTGACGACCAGCCCGGCCGGCGCGAAGCAGTGGACGCCCACGGACCCGTCGGCGAAGGACACCGTGCCCGACGCCCACGACGCGTCGAGGAAGCACGCCCCGATCATGCTGACGACGGACCTCGCGCTGAGGCTGGACCCGGTCTACGGGCCGATCACGAAGCGCTTCCACGAGCACCCGGACGAGCTCGCGGAGGCGTTCGCCAAGGCCTGGTACAAGCTGCTGCACCGTGACATGGGCCCCCTCTCGCGCTACCTGGGGCCCTGGGTCCCCGAGCCGCAGCTGTGGCAGGACCCCGTTCCCGCGGTCGACCACGAGCTGGTCTCGGACGAGGACGTCGCCTCCCTCAAGCGCCGGATCCTCGACTCGGGCCTCTCCCTCCCCCAGCTGGTCACCACCGCGTGGGCGTCGGCGGCGAGCTTCCGCGGCACCGACAGGCGCGGCGGGGCCAACGGGGCGCGGATCCGGCTCGCGCCGCAGAAGGACTGGGAGGTCAACGCCCTGCCCGAGGTGACCGGGACCGTGGAGGCCCTGGAGCGGATCCGGCGGGACTTCGACGGCGAGCAGGACGGCGGGAAGCGGATCTCGCTCGCCGACCTGATCGTCCTGGGCGGGTGCGCGGCCGTCGAGCAGGCCGCGCGGAACGCCGGGCACGACGTCACCGTCCCGTTCGCGCCGGGGCGCACGGACGCCTCGCAGGAGCAGACGGACGTGGAGACGTTCGCCGTGCTCGAACCGGCGGCGGACGGCTTCCGCAACTACCTCCGGGGCGGCGAGAAGCTGTCGCCGGAGACCCACCTCCTCGACCGCGCCAACCTGCTGACACTGACCGCTCCCGAGGCGACGGTCCTCGTCGGCGGGATGCGGGTCCTGGACACCGGTTTCGCGGGGTCGCCCCACGGTCGCTTCACCCACCGTCCCGAGGCGCTGACCACCGACTTCTTCGTCAACCTGCTCGACATGGGCACGGAGTGGAAGACCTCGGCCGCGGAGGAGAACGTCTTCGAGGGCCGCGACCGCGTCACGGGCGAGCTCAAGTGGACCGCCACCCCCGTCGACCTGGTCTTCGGCGCGCACTCCCAGCTCCGCGCCCTCGCGGAGGTGTACGCCTCCGAGGACGCGGGCGAGAAGTTCGTGCGGGACTTCGTGGCGGCGTGGGACAAGGTGATGAACCTCGACCGGTTCGACCTCGCCTGATCCCGCCGCCCCCCGGCCGGCCTTCCGGCGGCCGGCCGGGGCGGCCGGGTCGGGGCCGTCGGGATTCCCGGTGTCTGCCGGAGCGATTGCCGGGTATCCGGATCCCGTACGGACGACGTGGGCGGCCCTCGAAGGAGTGAAGAGCGTGACGGTCAAGGCGATGGGGTGGGCGCACTCGTTTCCCGTGTCCGGGGGCGTGCGGGCCGGCCGGCAGTGGACCCGGCGGCACCTCGCCTCCCTGCCGTGGACCGAGCGGGAGCCCGAGACGGTGGACTCCGTGGTCCTGGCCGTCTCCGAACTGCTCACCAACGCGCACATCCACGCGCACAGCGACGCGCAGCTCGTGCTCACCTGGGACGGCGACTGCCTCCACATCAGCGTCCACGACGAGGACCCGGCGCTGCCCCGCCCCCGCGAGGCGGCCGAGGGCGCGGTCTCGGGGCGGGGCGTGAACATCGTGCGGGCCCTGGCCGACGAGTGGACCATGCGCTGCCAGCGGCACGGCAAGACGGTCACGGCGTGCTTCCGCCCCGCCCTCGCGCCGGACGACGACCGCTAGACGACCAGCGGACGAGGGACGAGCGGCAGGGGATCGGGTGGCCCGCGTGCGAGGCGCGGGCCACCCGATCCCCTGTGCGCCGTGCGTCAGGGCTTGTTGGCGAGGGCCCCGAGGTACTGGTTCGTCTGCTCCAGCCGCGCTTCCACGCCGTTCGTCCGCTCGGACACGGCCCTCAGCTCGTCACGGACCGCCAGCAGGGCCAGGACCACGGCCTTCGCGGCGGGGTCGGACACGTCCTCCAGGGCCGCCCGGGCCTCGTCGGCCGGCGGAACGGGTCGGGATGCCTGTGCCATGGCTGCTCCTCCTGTCCGGCCGCCCATCGGCCGTTCCCGTACGTGTGCCCCGAAACTCCCCGTACGGACAGACGGCGGTCCGTCCGGAGGAACCGGCCGGTCAGCGCCGCTCCCCGGGGGCGGAGGTGTGGTCGCGGTGGCCGTGGGTGCGGCGCCGCTCCTTCATCTCGGCCTCGTAGAGGTGGTCGCGGCCCTCGGCGAGGGCGTCGACGGCGTCGCGTTCGAGTTCCTTGAACGGCTCGTAGTACGTGCGGTCGTAGGACTCGACGACCTGGTACGTCCAGTGGCCCGGGATGACGTTGCGGCCGAGGATCTCCCGCTCGACGAGACCGGCCCACTCCTCGTGGCCGGCCCTCCGCAGGAGTGCCACCGCCCGGTCCAGCTCCAGGTCGGCGGTGCCGGTCAGCTGGTGGAAGGAGTACAGGTGGCCGCGGGCCCGTTCGGTGGTCTCCAGGGCCTTGGAGAGCGAGCCCAGCGCCTCCACCGTGAGGTCGCTGACGTTGTCGGGCCGTACGCGGTGCCGGTCTTCCTCGTGGTTCATGCCCGACTGCCTGCCCCCGGGCCCCCGGGAGTACACCCGGCCCGACCGCGCGTGGTCCGACCGGGGCAACGGGCCGGGCGGACGCGGATCAGCGGCGTCCGGCACGGTTTCCGCCCTCCCGGGCGGCGAGGCCGCCGGGTCCGAGCAGGCCCGTGGCCCGCAGGGGCGCCCGCTCCTCGATGCGGGGCAGGGTCCGCGCCGAGGACCAGGCGACGAGCGCGGGCAGGAGGGGGCGGACGGGCTGGACGAGGCGCAGCCACGGGGGCGCGTAGACGGTGGCGGAGCGGCGGCGGACCGCCTCGGCCAGCCACGACGCCACCTTCTCCACCGGATACACCTTGCGCGCGGGGCGCGGCATGTGGGCGCGGAGCTCCCTCAGGACGTCGTGGGCGTCCACGTCCCGCACCATGTCGGTGTCCGTCCAGTGCAGGTACGCGATGCCGACGCCGACGCCCCGGTGGGCGCACTCGGCGCGCAGCGACTGGGCGAACGACTCGGCCCCCGCCTTCGACGCGCAATAGGCGCTCATCATGGGGGCCGAGCCGAAGGCCGCGGTGGAGGCGACCTGGAGGAAGTAGCCGCGCGAGGCCAGCAGGCCGGGCAGGAACGACCTGGCCGTGATCGCGCTGCCCACGAGGTTGACCTCGATCACGCGGCGCCACGTCTCCGGGTCGGAGGCGGCGAACGGGCCGCCCTCGGCGACGCCCGCGTTGGCGATCACCACGGAGGGCTCCCCCAGGTCGCGGGTCACCCGGCGGGCCGTCCGCTCCATCAGGTCGTCGTCCGTCACGTCGACCTCGTAGCACCGGCTCTCCACGGGCAGGTCCCGCGCCACCCGCTCCAGCGTCTCGGCCTCCCGCCCGAGCAGGGCGATCCTCATGCCGCGGCGGGCCAGCTCCCCGGCGAGCCCGGCTCCCAGGCCGCGCGCCGCGCCCGTCACGACCGCCGTCCGCCCCCGCAGGGGGTTGCCGTGGGACATGCCTCTCCAAAGGGTCGCACCGGGCGTCCCGGTTCCTTCCCCCACCGGCCGCGGGGCTCCTCCCATGGCACCACCGGGTCCGGCGGTCCGCCGTCCCGGCTGCGCCGATTGCCGCATCGGCCCGTACGGGCGCGGGACGACGAAAACCCTCCGGGCAGGTGTGAAACCCGGGATCGGGGACAGGTGCGTTCTGAGCTGTGGGCGGACGCCCCGGCGACGGACGGCGGGAGGACCGGGAGCACGCCCGGGGCGGTGGGGAGGGGCAGCGGGGGCATGATCGGCGCCGGTCGGCGGTGACGTATCGTCGGGACGGATTTCGGACGGCAGGACGAGCAGGACAAAGTGAGGGGAAAACGCATGGACAGCGAAGACTCGAAGCGGTTGCTGGAACTACTGACCACGCGGCAGTCCGAACTGGTGGCGCAGTGGGAGCAGACCGTCGGAGCTTCGCTGCGCGGACGCGTGAGCAGCGCGGAACTCGGCCGGGAACTGCGCGAGCTCTACGACGCGATCACCGAGGCCGTCGCGAAGGGAGGCCTGGCGGGCCGGGGCGACCGGTTCGCCGTCGTGCGCAGCCTCCTCGTCGAGCTGTCGCGCACCCGGGCCCGGCAGGGGTTCACCCCGACCGAGACCGCCGTGAGCGTCTTCGCGCTCAAGGAGGTCCTGGAGCCCTTCCTCGGCGGATCCGTCGAGGACGTGCGCGCCTACCTGCAGTTCTCCCGGCTCCTCGACGACCTCGGCCTGTTCACGGTGGAGGAGTACGCCCGGACCCGCGAGGAGATCATCTCCACGCAGTCCCAGCAGCTGCTCGAACTGTCCACCCCGGTGGTGAAGCTGTGGGACGGGGTGGTGGGCGTGCCGCTCGTCGGGACGCTCGACTCCGCGCGCACCCAGGTGGTCATGGAGAAGCTGCTCCAGGCGCTCGTGGACTCCAACTCGACGCACGCGATCATCGACATCACCGGTGTGCCGGCCGTCGACACCCAGGTCGCGCAGCACCTCCTGAAGACCGTGGTCGCCGCGCGGATGATGGGCGCGGAGTGCACCATCTCGGGCATCCGGCCGCAGATCGCGCAGACCATCGTGGCCCTGGGCATCGAGTTCGGGGACATCCCCACGAAGGCGACCCTGGCCGACGCCCTGCGCCACGCGCTCGTGGAGATCGACAAGGCCGCCGCGGCCCGTCCGGCGGGCCTGCTGTGAGCGACCGCGTACCGGTCCTGAAGATCGGCGACATCCTCCTGGTCTCGATCCAGGTGGACCTGGAGGACCAGATGGTCCTCGACCTCCAGGACGACCTCTCCCAGCAGATCGTCGCGACCGGCGCCCGCGGGGTGGTCATCGACATCTCGGCGCTGGAGATCGTCGACTCCTTCGTCGGACGCATGTTGGCCACCACGGCCGCCATCTCCCGCGTCCTGGGCGCGGAAACGGTCGTCGTCGGGATGCGCCCGGCCGTCGCGATGACGCTGGTGGAGCTCGGCCTCTCGCTGGGCGGCGTCCGCACGGCGCTCAACCTCGAACTCGGCCTCGGCTACCTGCGCCGGGCGCAGGACACTCCTCCGGCACGCCGGTGAAGGAGTATCCGGCCGACGAGGCCTCCCGGGAGGAAGTGGAGATCCGGTCCAGCGGCGACGTCGTCAAGGCCCGCCAGGCGGTGCGCGTCCTCGCCCAGCGGGCCGGCCTGTCCCTGGTCAACCAGACCAAACTGGTCACGGCCGCCAGCGAGCTGGGCCGCAACACCCTCATCTACGGCGGGGGCGGCACGGCGCACGCGGTCATCGTCCGCGACGTGGCGCGCGTCGGCGTGTGGGTGAGCTTCTCGGACACCGGTCCGGGCATCCCGGACATCGAGCAGGCCCTGACCGACGGCTGGACGTCGGGCAGCGGCATGGGCCTGGGCCTCAGCGGCGCGCGGCGCCTGGTCGACGAGTTCGAGCTGGACTCGGCGCCGGGCGCCGGAACCAGGGTGACGGTGCTGAAGTGGGCGCGGTGAACCCGGTGGCCGGTGACGAGACCGAGGCCGAGGACGTCGTGTGGCTGCGGCTGGACGTCGCCGTCGCCGCGGCCGCCCGGCGGGAGGCGGCGCGCCTCGCCCGGCGCGTCGGCATGGCCCCGGCCCGGGTGGCGGAGATCGAGCTCGCCGCGACCGAGGCGGCCACCAATCTGCAGAAGCACGCCCGGGACGGCTCCCTGGCCCTGCGGGTGATCACCCTCCGGGACCGGGCCGCCCTCGAACTGCTCTCCGTGGACAGCGGTCCGGGCATGGCCGACGTGGGCAGCGCGCTCACGGACGGGGTGTCCGGCAGCGGCACCCTGGGCGTGGGCATGGGGGCGATCGCCCGGTTCGCCGACGTCTTCGACGTCCACTCCCTGCCCGGCCGCGGTACGGCCCTGCTCGCGCGGTTCTGGTCGGGGGACGCCCCCGGCCCGTTCCCCGGGGCGGACGAGCCCGAGGTCGCCGGTCTGACCCGCCCGATCAGCGGCGAGGAGGTCTGCGGCGACACCTGGGCCGCGCGCACCGAGCACGGTCCGGACGGCGCGCCGACGGTCACGGTCATGATGTGCGACGGGCTGGGGCACGGCCCGATGGCGGCGCTCGCCGGCGAGCGCGCCCGGGCCGCCTTCCGGACCGGCTCGCACCGGAGCCCCCAGGACGTCGTCCGGACCCTCCACACGGAGCTGCGGGGCAGCCGGGGCGCGGCGATCACGGTCGCCCGGGCCGACTTCTCCCGGGGGACCGTCGAGCACTGCGGGGTGGGCAACATCAGCGCGTTCGTCGTCAGCGGCGACAAGCGCGGCACCCTCCTCTCCCTTCCGGGGATCGTGGGCCACCAGCTGCCCGCGCTCCGGTCCTTCCGGACCGCCCTGGATCCCGGCGCGGTCCTCGTCCTGCACTCGGACGGGCTGAGCGACCGCTGGTCGCCGGCCGGCCTCCCCGGTCTGTTCACCCGGCGGCCCGCGGTCGTGGCGGCCCAGCTCCTCGGGCAGGCCGGAGTGCGCCGCGACGACGCCGGCATCGTCGTCGCCCGGGCGGACCGGCGGTGAGGCAGCCGCACGTCGACGGTCTCTGCGTCCTTCCGCTGGCCGTCGAACGGGACGGGTTTGAACTGCGCAGGCGCGGACAGTTGGTGTGCCGGGCCCTGGGCCTCGAAGGGCACGAACTGGTTCGAGTGGTGACGGTACTGAGTGAGGTGGGACGTGACCTCCTGGGAGCTCCGGGACTTCGCGTGGAGCTGGACGTGGCGAGCCCCGTCGGGGAGCCCGAGCTCTTCCGCGCCCGCTTCACCTGGAACGGGCCCCGCGTCCCCGGCCGTGACGCGCTCGACGCCGCCGGACGCCTCCTGGACCACTGCCGGTACGACGCGTCGTCCGGGGAACACGCGTTGACGGTGGGTCAGCGACTGCCCGCCTCCCAGGGGCGTTCCGGGCAGCGGGCGGAGCGCGCCCGCGCGGCGCTCCGCGACTCGGGGGACCTCAGCATGGGCGAGGAGCTGCGGATCCAGAACCGGCAGCTCCTCCAGGCCCTGGAGGAGTCCAGGGCGCAGCAGGAGGAGCTGCAGCGGCTGAACGCCGAACTGGAGGAGACCAACAAGGGGGTGGTCGCCCTCTACAGCGAGCTGTCGGCGGAGCTGGAGGAGACCAACACGGGCGTGGTGGCCCTCTACGCCGAGCTGGAGGACAAGACCCGGCAGCTGCGTCTCGCGAGCGAGGCCAAGACCCGGTTCTGGGCCAACGTGAGCCACGAGCTGCGGGCCCCGGTCAACTCGGTCATCGCCCTCGCCCGTCTGCTGCTCGCCTCCGACGCCGATCCGCTGACCGAGGAACAGCGCCAGCAGATGTCCCTCATCGCCGGCTCCGGGAGCACGCTCCTCGCCCTGGTCGAGGAGCTCCTGGACGTGGCCAAGGCCGAATCGGGCCGGCTCGAACCCCATCTGGTCCCCACCGACCTGCGGACCCTGCTGCACCAGCTGCGCGGGACGCTGCGCGGCATGGCCCGCGACGGGGTGCGGCTCGACATCCCCGACGTACGGGACGTGCCGGAGCTCGTCACCGACGAGGTCATGCTCACGCGCGTCCTGCGCAACGTGCTGTCGAACGGCCTGAAGTTCACCACGGACGGCGAGGTCCGCCTCACGGTCGGGACCGAGGACCGGGCCGGACGTCCCTGGTTCGTCTTCACCACCACCGACACGGGCATCGGGATCGCCGCGGACCAGCAGGACCGCGTCTTCGAGGAGTTCTACCAGGTCCTGGGCACCCACCAGCGGGGGCAGCCGGGCACCGGCCTGGGCCTGCCCTATGCGCGCAGGCTGGCCGGTCTGCTCGGCGGCGTCCTCACGCTGACCAGCGAACCGGGCGCCGGGACCAGGGTGCGGGTCGAGATCCCGGCCCGTCCCGACCCCGCCTCCCCGGACGCGCCGCCGCCCGGGAGCGCCGACGGCGTCCGGACGGGGTCGCTGGTCGTCGTGGACGACGACCCGACGTTCGTGGAGCTGCTCCGGCCGGTGCTGGGCCGGGTGGCGCGGAAGGTGACGGAGGTGTCGGTCAGTTCGCGGGCCGTCGACGTCATCCGCGCGGAGCGGCCCGACGCGGTCCTGATCGACCTGGCGATGCCGGCCCCCGATGGGTACGTGCTCCTCCAGGTCCTGTCCCGCGACCCGGAGACCGCGCACATCCCGGTCGTGGTCCTGACCTCGACCGACCCCGGGGACGTGGACCGCTCCCGGCTCACCCACGCGCGGGCCGTCCTGGGCAAGACGCACCTGACGCCCGAACGCATCGCCCTGGCCCTGGCCCTCGCCCCGGCCGGGCCCGACCGCACCCCTCCGGCGGAGGCCGGTGAGCAGCACACGCCCGGAGAGGCCACGTCGTGATCCCAGGCCAGCCCCCGTCCGACCACTCGCCCGCGCGCATCCTGATCGTGGACGACAACCCGACCAACCGCTACGTCCTGAGGACCACGCTGTCCCGGGCGGGCCACACCGTCGTGGAGGCGGAGGACGGCACCGGGGCGCTCGCGCTGCTCAAGGACGCCGACGCCCTGCCGGAGGTGGCCGTCGTCGACGTGCGGCTGCCCGACATGACCGGTTTCGAGGTCTGCGAGCGCATCAAGGCCGATCCCGCGACGGCGGCCCTTCCCGTCCTCCACGTCTCGGCGTCCGCCATCACCGTCGACGACCGCACCCAGGGGCTCAACCGGGGGGCGGACGCCTACCTCACGGAGCCCATCGCCCCGGACGAGCTCCTCGCCACCGTCACGGCCACCCTGCGCTACGCGCGGGCGCGCCGCCGGGCCGAGCGCCTCGCGGACCGCCTGCTGCACCTGAACGAGGCGACCCTGCTCCTCTACAGCGCGGACAGCGCGGCCGGGGTCGCCCGGGCGGCGGCCAGGGGCGCGGCCATCGTCCTGGGGGCGCCCGCCGTGGCGTCGATCATCTCCCCGCACGGGGAGCCCGCCTCGGCGGCCGGCACCGCCACGGGCGGGAAGGCCTCCTCCGACACGGTCGTGGACGTGCGGCTGGACGCCCGCGACCTGCCTCCGTACCACGAGCTCGGCGACCGCACCGGGACGCGGCTGCTCACGGTCCACGCGCGCGAGTGGCCCGGTCTCCCGCACGGCCTCGTGCCGCACGGGAGGCTCACCGTGGCCGTGGCGCGCGCCAAGCCCGGCCGGCAGCCGGTGTGCCTGGCGGTCCCCGCGGAGTCGGTCGCGACGCCCGACGACGAGCAGCTCCTGGCCCAGCTGGCCCAGGCGTGCGCCCTCGCCCTGGAGGCCCTGCGGAGCTACACCGAGGAGCACGACCTGGCGCTGACGCTCCAGCGGAGCTTCCTGCCCGAGACGCTGCCCGACTCGCACCTCGCCGACCTCGCGGTGCGCTATCTGCCCGCCAGCGACCACGCGGAGATCGGCGGCGACTTCTACGAGGCGCTCCCCACCCGGGAGGGCCTCCTGCTCGCCGTCGGCGACGTCGCGGGCCACTCCCTGGACGCGGCCATGCTCATGGGGCAGATCCGCCACGCCCTGCGCGCCTACGCCATCGAGGGGCATCCGCCGCACGACATCCTCGGGCGCCTCGACCACCTGCTGACGGCCGTCGGGTCACGGCTGACCCTCACGCTGTGCATCGTCTTCATCGACGAGGCCACCGGTCTCCTGCACATCGCGAACGCCGGTCACCTGCCGCCGCTGCTGCGCACCCCCGACGGGCGCGTCCGCTCCGTCGAGGAGCACGGGCCGCTCCTGGGCATAGGCATCCCGCACCCGGCGAGCACCGTGGTGGAGGCGCCGCCCGGCTCCGTCCTCGTCATGACCACCGACGGTCTGATCGAACGCCGCCACGAGCACCTGGGGCTCTCCCTGGAACGCCTCGAATCCGCCCTCGAAGGCCTTCCGTCGGACGTGGAGGGGATCTGCGACGGCCTCCTGGAGGCGTTCCCGCCCAACGGGGAGGACGACATCGCGCTGATGGCGGTGCGTATGACCGGCAATGGCCGGTCCCTCACATTGTGAGGCTTGTATGTGCATGTGGGGTACGGGTTGCGAGCGCGGGGGTGGGTACGAGACGGTTGCCCCAGGACAACTGTCGTCCCTGGTAGGAAGGTGGTGGGGCGCGCATCGCGCGTGCCTCCGTTCGTGGCTGTTTCCCGCGGTTTTCCCGCCCGTTCCTCCCGCACCGGCCTCCGGACCGGTACGGCGTGGATCGAGGCCCCCTACCCCGTACTGGTCGTGGACCGGCACGGCGGTCTCGTGCGGATCAACGAGGCCGCCCGGCTCCTCCTGCCCGACGCCGCGAGCGGCGACCGGCTGGACGAGCGGGTGCCGTCCTGGCTGTCGGACGCCCACCGGCGCCTCTGCGACGGGCCGCCGGACGCCGGACCCGGGCCGCCTTCCGGGCGCATCCGCGACCGCCTCCTGGAGGCGCACCCCACGACGGGCGACGACGGCGACGTGGTGTGGTGGCTGGTCGACGAGACCGACCGCCGCTTCGCCGAGACGGCCCTGGTCGACGTCCGGGCGCGCTCCGAGATCCTCGCCGAGGTCTCCGGCGCGCTGCTGTCCACGCTGAACGTGCAGCGCTGCATGGAGATGGGCGCCGCGATGGCCGCCGAGCACCTGGCCGAGGGCGCCGTCCTGGTGGCCCCGCCCCAGGGCCGGCGCCATCCGCTGACCTTCGCCCGCCGGGGCGGCCCCGTCACGCGGGCCGTCCGGCAGGTCGACGTCTCCGGCGTGCCCGGCCTCGACGAGGCCCTCCAGGGCTTCCCGCCCGTACCGGCCCGCTGGATCGATCCCGCCGACATCCCCGACTGGGTGGTCCCCGAGGGCTTCACCTCGCCGGTCGGTTCCGTCATCGTCACACCGCTCCCCGGCCACGGGGTGCCCGCCGGGGCGCTCATCCTGCTGCGCTCCGGCACCGAACGGGCCTTCACCGAGAGCGAGGAGGTCTTCGCCCGGCTGTTCGCGGCGCGCGCCGGGGCCGCGCTGTCGGCCGCCCGCCTCTACACCGAGCAGGCCGCCATCACCGCCACGCTGATGAGCGAGCTGCTGCCGCCGGTGCTGCGCCACGTCCACGGCGTCGAGTACGCCGGCGGCTACCGCGCGTCGAAGGACCACGAACGGATCGGCGGGGACTTCTACGACGTCCACCCGAGCGCCGACCCCTCCGGGGAGACCCTCGTCGTCCTGGGCGACGTCGCGGGCAAGGGCCTGGACGCGGCGGTCCTGACCGGCAAGATTCGCAACACGCTGCACGCCCTGCTGCCGCTGGCCGACGACCACCAGCGGGTCCTGAACCTGCTCAACGGCGCGCTGCTCTCCTCGCACCACACCCGCTTCGCCACCCTCGTGCTCGGCTCCGTGCGCCGCCGGGACGGCCGGACGCGGCTGCGGCTGACCAGCGCCGGGCACCTGCCGCCCCTCCTCGTCCGCGCCGACGGCACGGTGGAGGAGGTCGCCACCCGCGGCACCCTGGTCGGCGCGCTGCCGGCCGTCGAGGCCCGCACGGTGGAGACCGTGCTCGCGCCCGGGGAGACCTGTCTGCTCTACACGGACGGCATCGTCGAGGCCCGGGGCGGGCCGCTCGGGGACGAGTTCCTGGGCACGGAGCGTCTGAAGAGGGCCCTGGCCGAGTGCGCGGGGATGCAGGCGGAGGCGGTCGTGGAGCGGATACAGATGCTGGCCGCCCAGTGGCTGCACGACGGCCGGCACGACGACATGGCCGTCGTGGCGGTGACCGCGCCCAGGGCCTCCTCGCTCTCCACGGGCGACGGAC
This sequence comes from Streptomyces sp. NPDC098101, assembly GCF_044760185.1. Lineage (NCBI taxonomy): Bacteria > Bacillati > Actinomycetota > Actinomycetes > Kitasatosporales > Streptomycetaceae > Streptomyces > Streptomyces sp. NPDC098101. The sequence goes on from NZ_JBIWAS010000004.1 coordinate 305,247, forward strand.
ACGGCCGGTACGGCGGGAGGAACACGTGAGCGGTCCCACCGCGACGGACACGGTGGTGGAACGGCTGTGGCGGGCGGCGGTGGAGGGCGACGAGCCCGCTGCCGCCTCGGCCGTCCACGAGGCCCTGGCCACGGGCGTGCCGGAGGAGACGCTGCTCCTGGAGGTGCTCGCGCCGGTCCAGGCGAGGGTCGGCGCCGAATGGGCGGCCGACCGCCTCACCGTGGCCCAGGAGCACGCCGTCACCGCCATCAACGAGCGGATCGTCGCCTCCATGGCGCACCGCCGTGCCGCCGGCCGGGCCGTGCCGCCCCGGGGCCGCGTCACGGTCGGCTGCGTCGACGGCGAGTGGCACGCCTTTCCCGCCCGTCTCGTCGCGGAGTTCCTCTCCCTGCACGGCTGGCGGGTCGACTACCTCGGGGCGCAGACCCCGACCCCGCACCTGGTCGCCCATCTGCACCGGAGCTATCCCGACGCCGTCCTGCTGTCCGGGTCGATCCCGACCCATCTGCCGGCCGCCCACGCCGCCATCACGGCCTGTCAGGCCGTGGGCGTCCCGGTCCTGGCGGGCGGGCGCGCCTTCGGTCCCGACGGGCGGTACGCGCGCACGCTGCGCGCCGACCGGTGGGCACCCGACGCGCGCGGCGCGCTCGCGGTCCTGGAGGAGGGCGTGGCCCGGCCGGACGCGTCGGCCGGGCGGCAGACCGTGGACGACCTGCCGCACCTGGCCGACCAGGAGTACACGCTGGTCGTCCGGTCCCGGCACCGACTGGTCGGGCAGGCGCTGGCCGACCTGGAGGACCGGTTCCCGCCGATGCGCGCCTACGACGCCCTCCAGCGCGAGCGCACGGCGGAGGACATCGCCCACATCGTCGACTTCCTGGCCACCGCGCTCTACGTGGACGACCCCGACCTGTTCACCACGTTCCTCACCTGGACGGCCGACGTCCTGCGGGCCCGCCGCGTCCCCACCCGTTCCCTGGTGGCCGGTCTGGAGGTCCTGGCCGACCGGTTGCGCGACTTCCCCCGCGCGACGCACGCGCTCGAACGGGGCGCGGCGGCCCTGGGCGCGCACGCCGTCCGTACCGTCCCCGGTCCCCGCCCGTGAACGGTTTCCCCTCCACGGAGTTCACCCTCGACGTCGTCCGCGAGCCCGTCTCGCTGTACGTGCGCGTGAGCGGGGACCTCGACTACGACAGCTGCGACGAGCTGGTCGACGCGGTGACCGAGAACCTGAGGGGCGGCGGGGCGCCGCCGCGGGGCGTGCGCCTCGACTTCGACGGTCTGACGCACATCGACTCCTCGGGCCTGTCCGCCCTGCTGCTCGTCCACCGCCGGGCCAGTGCCCTGGGCGCCGTCCTGTACCTGGAGAACCGTCCGGACTTCCTGGAGCGCCTGCTGCACATCACCAACGTCCTGGACCACCTCACCGGTCCCGCGACCGGGAGGGGGCCCGACGGGGGCGCGGACCTCAGCTGGCCGGGGAGGGGCCCGTACTGACGATCCGGAAGTGTTCGAGGGTGCCGCTGATGTCCAGGACCCGTCGCACCGCGGAGTGCAGGGGGCCGATCAGCACCAGCTCGCGCCCGTCCGCCGCGTGGCGGCGCCGGATGTCGAGCAGCGCGTTGAGGAGCATACTGTCGGCGAACGTGACCCGGGAGAGGTCGACCGCCGTCATCGGGGAGGCCGCCTCGTCGGCCGCCGCCCAAGCGGCCTCGACCTCCTCCACGTCGTCGTGGTCCATCTCGCCGCGCATGGCGATGACGAAGACCTGCTCGTGCCGGGTGAGGTGCACTTTTCCCTGGGGCGCCGCATACATGGCGTCATCCTCACATCGGCGGACGCCGCCGCGCCAGCCGCCCCGGGCCCGGCGGCGCACGGGCCGCACCCCCGGAGCGGCTCTGCTCCGGGGGTGCGGGGGCGGTGCGGGTGGTGCGGGCGGTGCGGATCAGAACTGGAGCGACCAGGCGTTGACGTAGCCGGTGTCGTTGACCCAGTTGTCGGTGACGCGGAGCTTCCAGGTGCCGTTGGCGGCCTTGGCGGAGGCGTCGACCGTGAACGTGCCCTGGACGTGGTCGGCGCCGTCGGAGGAGTTGTAGTTCTTCAGGACGAACGCACCGCCGTCGGGGGCGACCAGCTCGACCTTCAGGTCGCCGCGGAAGGTGTGGCGGATGTCGACGGTGACGGCCAGGTTCGCGGGGGCGTTGCCGGTGACGCCGGTGACGGTGATCGGCGACTCCACGGTGGCGTTGTCGCGGATCTGGACGTCGTCGGTGTTCTCGAACTTGTTGCCGGTGGGCGGCGGGGTGGTGCTGCCGGTGCCGGTGTACAGGAGCTTGTTCGGGGAGCCGGTGCGCGGGTCGGTGACCTTGCCGGAGGTGGCGTCGGCGACCAGCTTGTCGCGGACCTGGGCCGGGGTCCAGGTCGGGTTGGCGGCGAGCAGCAGGGCGGCCGCGCCGGCGACGTGCGGGGCGGCCATGGAGGTGCCGCTCATGGACTGGGAGGCGGTGTCGCCGGAGTTGGACGTGGAGACGATGCCGTCGCCCGGGGCGAAGATGTCCAGGCAGGAGCCGTAGTTGGAGCCCTGGCCGTTGGACCAGCCGGTGGCGCGGGCGTCCCGGCTGTTGGTGGCGCCGACGGTGATGGCGGCCGGGGTGGAGGACGGGGAGTAGGAACACGAGTCGGCGTTGTTGTTGCCGGCCGCCACGACCCAGGTGACGCCGGAGGCGATGGAGGCCGCCACGGCGTCGTTCACGGACTGGGTCTTGCCGCCGCCGATGCTCATGTTGGCCACGGCCGGCTTCGCCGCGTTCTTGGTGACCCAGTCGATGCCGGCGAGGACGGGGGCCCAGGTGTCGCCCGAGGTGCCCTGGCAGTTGAGGACCCGGACGCCGATCAGCTTGACGCCCTTGGCGACGCCGTACGAGCCGCCGCCGACGGTGCCGGCGACGTGGGTGCCGTGGCCCTGGCAGTCGGAGGCGTTGGAGTCGTTGTCGATGAAGTCGTAGCCGCTGACCGCGCGTCCGCCGAAGTCGCGGTGGCTCATGCGGATGCCGGTGTCCACGATGTACGCGTTCACGTTGGAGGCGGTGGTGCCGTAGGTGTAGCTCTTGTCGACCGGCAGGTCGCGCTGGTCGACGCGGTCCAGGCCCCAGGAGGGCGGGTTGGGCTGGGTGCCGACGGCGTACGCGACCGCGTCGGCCTCCACCCGGGCCACCGACGGGTCGGCGGCCAGTTCCTCGGCCTCGCTCTCGCTCAGCTTCACCGCGAAGCCGCGCAGGGCGGCGGTGTAGGTGTAGCGCAGGCTGCCGGCGTGGCGCTTGGTCAGGGCCTTCGCGGAGGCGGGCACGTCGGCGCGGGCGACCGAGTCCTTGAAGGTGACGATGTAGGAGCCTTCGACCGCGCCGGGGCGGTCCGCGCCGACGATGCGGCCCTCTCCGCCGCCCGGCGGTACGGGGGCGGCGGTGGCCCCGGCGGTCGAGGCGGCTCCGGCGAGCAGGGCGGCACTGGCGCCGACGGCGAGCAGGCGCCGGAGGGCGCGAGCGTCGAACTCCATGGTTTCTCCCTTGAGAGGTGTCCGGGCCCGGCTCGGGCCCGGAGGGCTGCACCCGTCGCCCCGGTGGGCTCCGGACACGCCCTTCGGTGGTGGGGAGGCGCGTGTCCGGAGGTCGGCCGCCGGTCCACCGGGACGCGATCCTGTTGGGATCATGACAATCGCCTGGTCGTGGCGGCCGTGCGGGCGCCTTCGGATGCCGGCGCCCACGGCGGTGGGGTGTGGGGTGGCGCGTCGCACGGAGTCGGCTCCGTGCGACACGGGCCCGGCCACGCCGGACGACCGCGTGGGGTGCGGCCGTCCCCGTACCTCCGCCGGCTGGGGACCGCGGTGTACGGGACGGCGTCGCCGGACCGCCCAGAGCTTCGGTCAGACGGGAGGAACCCAGCAATCCGTAGCGCTACCCAAAGAGTGGGAGCGGGCCGCCCGCATTCCGTAGGTGGTGGACCCCTATTGCGGCCCCGGCCGTCCGGAGGGTAGACCACCTGCCCAACGGGGCCGCGGCGGACGGCGGCCTTCCGGGTGGCCGGTCGGCGAGAGGCGGAGCCGTGGAGAGACGTTCCTCCGGTACGGGGTCCCCGGGTGCGGGGCGCGGCGAAGGGGCGTCCCGCGGGGGCGGGTTCGTCGGGCGGGCCGAGGAGGCGCGGCGGCTGCGGGAGGCGCTGCGGGCGGGGCCGGGCCTCACCGTCGTCCGGGGGGAGGCGGGCGCGGGGACGTCCCGGCTGGTGGACGAGGTGCTCGGCCGGGCGGAGTTCGCGGAGTGGACGCAGCTGCGCGGGACGTGCCCCGACACGGCGGACCCGGTGCCGCTCGGGCCCGTCGCCGACGCGCTGGCCGGGCTGCCGTACCGGCCCGCCCCCGCCGGCCGGCCGCTGCCCGCGGTGACCGGGGCGGTCGGCCTCCTCGTACCGGAACTGGCCGACCGGCTGCCGCGCCCGCCCGCTGCGGCGGCCGATCCGGAGGTGCGGCGCGGGCTGCTGCCGCGTGCGGTCGGGGCGCTCCTCGCGGCGGCCGGGGACACCGTGCTGGTCGTGGAGGACGTCCACCACGCGGATCCCGCGACCCTCGCCCTGCTCCGGCACCTGACGGGGGCGGTGCCGGCCGGGCTGCGGCTCGTCGTCACCGAGGACGCGGCGGCCGGGCTGCCCCTCCTCGGCGTCCGCGCCCCGGCGGGGGCACGGGTCGCGGAGATCGCCGTCCGGCCCTGGACGCCCGGGGAGACGGGCGAGTTCGTCCGCCACTGGCTCGACGCGCACCGGCCGGACCGGGCGGACGAGCGGGAGGACCTCACCGCCCTCGTCCACGACCTGACCGGCGGACTCCCCTCGGCCGCCGTGGAGTTGCTGCGGGACGCGGGGGAACTCCTGCGAGGACACGACGGGGAGGACGGCCTCCGCTGGAGGGGCGGGGCGGCGGAGCCCCGGGGAGCGCGGGGCGACGGGGTCGCGAGCCCCCGGGCGGGCGAGGCCGACGAGGGGGCCGGGGCCCGGGCGGGCCGGGGCGAGCGGGTGGCGGGGCTCCGGGCGGACGGGGCCGATGGGGCGACGAGTCCCTGGGCGGGCATGGCCGACCGGGCAGGGACAGGCCGGGCCGAACAGGCGGCGAACTCCCGGGCGGGCGAGGGCGGCCGGGTGGCGGAACCCTGGACGGGCCGGGGCGAGGGAACGGCGGGTCCCCGGGCGGGCGAGGGCGGCCCGGCGGCGGAGTCCTGGGCAGGGTCGGGCGAGCGGGTGGCGGGGGGCGTGTTCGGGGCCGTGTGCGAGGTCGGGGTGCCCGTGCGGGTGGGGCGGGAGCTGGCCCGGCGGTGCGGGCCGCTCGACGGGGACGCGCGGCGGATCGTCGAGGCGGCGGCCGTCCTCGGCCTCCCGGTGTCCGTCGGCGTGCTCGCCGAGGTGGCGGACCTCGCGCCCGAGCGGGCCGAGGCGGCCGTGGACGCGTGCGTACGCCGGTCCGTGCTGCGGGCCGACGGGCCGTGTCCCGGCTTCCGGCACCCGCTGGACCGCCGGGCCGCGCTGGCACGCCTGTCCGGGCCCCGGCGCGCCCGGCTGAGCCTGCGCGCCGCCCGGGCCCTGCGCCGGGGCGGCGAGGGGCCGCCGCCGCTGGCCGAACTCGCCCGGCTGTACGCGGCGGCCGGGCGGGTCCGCGAGGCCCTGCGCTGTCTCGTCACGGCCGCCGACCGGGCGGCCGCCACGGGCGACTACGCCACCGCCACCCGCCTCTACACCCGGGCCGTCGCCGAGGACCCGCGCGCGGAGGGCCGGATCCGCACCGCCGCGAAACTGGCCCGCACCGCGCAACTGGCCCGCGCGGGCGAGCCGGTGGTGGCCGCCGTGCGGCGGGTCCTCGACGAGGACGACCCGCCGCCCCGGCTGCGCGGCGAGATCCGGCTGCACCTGAGCGTCGTCCTGCGCAACCAGAGCGGAGGCGCGCTCGACAGCCTCAACGAGGTCGCCCGCGCCGTTCCCGACCTGGAGGCGTCCGACCCGCAGACCGCCGCCCGCGCCATGGCGGTCGCCGCCATCCCCTCCATCAAGGGCTGGCCCGTCGACCGCCACCGGGAGTGGCTGGAGCGCGGCGAGGCGCTCGCCGACCGGGTCACCGACCCGGTCGCGCGGGCCGCCGTCGCCGCCAACCGCGCCACCGCCCTGATGCTGCTCGGCGACCCCCGGGCCTGGACCGCCGCCGAGGCGCTGCGCGGCCCGGCCGGGTCCGCGATGGAGGCCGCGCACCACGCCCGGGGCTGGACCAACCTGGCGCACGCGGCCAGCGCCCTCGGATACGGAGCCCGGGCCCGGGAGTTCCTGGACCGGGCCACCGACGGGCTCGCCGACACCAGCAGCCCCTATCTGGAGGGGCTGATCCAGACCGCCCGTCTGGTGCTCGCCTGGCACGAGGGCCGCTGGCAGGGCCTGCACGCGGCCGCCGACCGCACCGCTCGGCTCTACCGGGAGATACCGGACCTGACCTCCGAGGCCATGCTGGTCCGGGGGCTGACCGCGCTGCACGTGCTCGGCGACGTCCCCCGGGCCCGCCACGACCTGGCGGAGGCCGCCCGTACGACCCGTTACGACACCGGGCTCATCCTCACCGCCTCCGCCGCCGCCACGGCCCGCGTCCATCTGGAGGCGGGGCGGCCCGGGCGGGCGTGCGACGCGGTGGAGGAGGTGCTGCACCGCCTGGAGCGGACCGGCGGCTGGGTGTGGGCCGGGGAGGTGCTGCCCGTAGCCGTGGAGGCCCTGCACGGCAGCGGGCAGACCGCGCGGGCCCGCCGGCTCGTCGCCGACTTCGCCGCCGGGACCGCCGGCAGCGACGCGCCCGCCGCCCGGGCCGCCCTGACCGTGTGCCGGGCGCTGCTCGCCGAGGCCGGGGGGCGGCCGGACGAGGCCGTCGGCCTGCTGGCCGACGCGGAGGAACGGTGGCGGCTGCTCGGCCGCCCCTTCGACGCGGCCCGGGCGGCGGAGGCCCGCGGGCGCTGTCTCCTCGGCCTGCGCGGGGAGGCGGCGGCCGACGGGGTCCAGGAGGTGGTCGAGGTGTACGGACGGCTCGACGCCCGCTGGGACGTGGCCCGTTGCCGACGGCTGCTGCGCCGCCACGCCATCGTCACCACCCACCGCCGCGGCCGCCTCGGCTACGGCGACCAGCTGTCCCCGCGCGAGCAGGAGGTGGCCCGGCTGGTCGTCCAGGGCCGCGCCAACCGGGACATCGCCGAGAGCCTGGTCCTCTCCACCCGGACCGTGGAGCACCACGTGGCGCGCATCATGCGGAAGCTGAACGCCTCGTCCAGGACCGACATCGCGCCTGCGTGGTGGGGAGACGGCGGGACGGAGACGCGCGGGCGGTAGGGAGCCTCCTGCCGATCGGGCCGGAGGGGATGTCGGACCCCTGTGGCAGGGTGGATCGCGGGCGGGGGAACCGTCCTCGACCGACCCCGGAGAACGCAGGGAGCAGCACGTGGACGACGCCGCCACCGGCACGGACCGCCGCAGCGCGGAGCGCGGGCGCTCGGACCTCGCCGTGCTCACGGCCTGGTGGCGGGGGCTCGGCGGCGACGGTTTCCTCGCGCTCCCGCCGCCGACCCGGAGCCGGTACACCCAGTCCGACGGCCACGAGGACGCCGCCGAACTCGCCGCGTCGCGGGGCCTGCCGACGCCGCTCTCCTTCGCGTACTGGCACTGGCAGTCCCACCGGCGGGCCTTCGACCGCTCCGGCGCCCTGACGGGCGAACTGCTGCTGCACTGGGGCGGCGACCACGGCACCGTCGCCGCCGGGCTCGGCGAGGGGCCCGCCGGTTTCCGGATCGTCGACAACGGGCCCGGGGGCGCCTTCGGCCTGGACCGGGTCACCGCCCGGGACGAGACGGGCCTGCCCGATCCGGCGGACCCCGACGGCGTGCGCCAGTTCCTCGGCGCGCTCGACGAGCCGATGGACCGCAGCGCCCCCTTCCTCCGTTACCGGCCGCTGTCCCCCGCCGAGGCCGCGTGGCTCCACGAGCGGCTGCGCGGCCCCCTGGTCCTCTCCGCCGCGACCCGGTTCGCGGTCTCCCTGGAGCGGCGGGACGGGCTCACGCCCGACGAGACGGAACGGCTGCTGCGGGCCTGGCGGGAGGAGTACGCGGGGCGGCCCGCGGAGTGGAGCGCCTGGCGGGAGCTGCTCCACGCGCTGCTGCGCCACGGCTCCGAGGAGGCGTGGCAGGCCGTCGCCGAGCTCGGGCCCCGGGCCGCCCCCGTCCTGGCCCGGGTGCCGTCCGAGCGGGGCCTGGCCGTCGTGCGGGAGACCGCGCTCGCCGGTGACCGGGCCGCGGTCCACGCCTGGCTGACGCTGCACCGCGCGCTCCGCGAGCCCGACGCGGTACGGGCCGCGGCCGCCCTCGCGGCCGAACTGGAGGCGCACGGCGCGCCGGAGGCCTCCTCGCGCGGCCTGCACCAGGCGCTGGTCGGGGCCGTCACGGCCGACTGGCGCCGGGAGACGGGCGCGGACCACCGGGCCGGCCTGTCCTGGTCCGCCCTGACGGCGGTCCGCCTCAGCACCGACGAGCGGCTGCCGCGCGCCCTGCGCGTCCTCGCCGCGGACGCGGCCCGCGACCGGGTGGAGCTCGTACGGGAGGAGGCGCTCCGGCCCGGTCACGGCGCGTTCTCCGGCATCGGCGCCGACGACGTGCTGGCCGCCGTGGACCGCTACGAGGCCGCCCGGGACGGGCTCCTGTCCGGCACAGGACCCGATCTCACCGCCTCCGAGGGGACGCTGGGCGACCTGTGGCACCGGTACCGGACGCTCACCGACGCCGACGTCCGCTGGCTGCGGGAGCGGGTGGCCGACCCGGGGACCGATCTCCAGGGGCTCGGCTTCTGCCTAGAACTCCTCCTCGCCCACGGCCTGGCCGGGGCAGCCGAGGTCGAGGCGCTGCTGCCGCGCCGCCTGAAGGACCTCACCAAGAAGTACCGGACCACGTACACCGAATGGCGCCATCCGCTCGTCACCCTGACGTGCCTCGCCCTCGACCTGGACCATCCGGCGGCGGGAAAGCTGGTCTCCTGGTGGAACGGGGCCCGGCCGGTCTGGAAGGACGAGCTGCGGCTCCTGACCCACCTCGGCGCCCCCGACGAGGCCAAGGCCGCCGAGTTGTGGGACGCCGTCACCTCGCCCGCCCACGACGTGGGGCAGCTGATGACCTGGGTCCTGGTCCGGGCCCGGCTCGACGGGGAGCACCCGCTGCTCGTCGCCGACCGGCTGCTCGGCGTTCCCGGGATCCGCTCCCACACGCTGGACCGCGTGCTGATCGGCGTGGCCGACCCCGAACAGCCGCTGTGGCACTACGCCGTCGACGGCCGCAGCCGGAGCTGGTGGCAGCGCGCCCTGGAGGTCGCCGAGCACCCCGGCCTCTCCCCCGGGGCCCGCGCGATCGGTCTGCGGACCGCCCGCGCGCACTCCCTGGTCCGCCACCCGGACCAGCTGAGACCCGCGCCGACCGGGGCCGAACGGGCGGCGGCCGTGGCTTGGATCGAGCGGCACGCCGACGAGTGAGGCACGCCGACGACTGAGGCGCGCCGCTCGTGGGCCGACGGTCACCACGCCTCGGTGTCCGCCGAGGCGCGCTCCGCCGGTTTCGCGCCGCCGGACGTGCGCAGCCGGGCCGCCACGAGGGGCAGGACGAGTACGGAGAGCATCGCCGCGCCGACCAGCGCGGCCGCCTCCTCGCCGTCGATGAGTTCCTGGTCCACCCCGATGGTGGTGACCGCGACGACGAGCGGCAGGCACGTGGCGGCGTAGAAGGCCAGCGCCGACCGGTCGGACCGGCCGAGGTCCCGGGGCGCGAGGAAGTACACGGGCAGGCCCCGCACGACGAGGAACAGCAGCAGGAAGAGCGGGACGAGCGCGAGCGTCCCGGGGCTCCCCAGGAGTTCGTCGAGCCGGAACTCGATGCCGGTGACCACGAAGAACAGGGGCACGAGGAAACCGAAGCCGATCGCCTCCACCTTGCCGAGGATCTCGGCGCTGCTCTCGGGTGCCGCGGCGTCGAGCACGAGCCGGGTGAGCACGCCCGCCGCGAAGGCGCCGAGGAGCACGTCGAGGCCGAACGCCTCCGACAGCCCCAGCATTGCCGCGAGCAGCAGCATGACGAAACGGACGGCGAACTGGCCGCTGCTGTGGAGCGTCTTGACCATCAGGCGCGACAGCCACGGGGCCGGGGGCCGCATCGCCAGGACCACCGCCCCGGCGGTGATCAGCCCGAACGCGACGAGGACGGCCGCGGACTCCGCCGGTCTGCGGCCGCTCAGGAGCAGCGCCATGGCGATCACGGGCCCGAACTCGCCCACCGCGCCGAACGCCATCGTCACGTCCCCGAAGCGGCCCTTCAGCTCCCCGGCGTCCTTGAGGACGGGAAGCACGGTGCCCAGCGCGGTGCTGGTCAGCGCCGTGCCGACGACGAGGCCCGCCGAGACGTCCCCGCCGCTCAGCAGCAGGGCGATGCCCAGCCCGGCGGCCAGGGAGACCAGCCACGCCCCCAGCGAGCGGCGCAGGAGTCCGCCCCGTACGTTCGCGAACTCGATCTCGTACCCGGCGAGGAAGATGAGCATCGACAGACCGAGCTCGGACAGGACGTCGATCACCTCGTCCGAGCGCGCCCATCCGAGGACGTCCGGGCCGATGACGATGCCCAGGACGATCTCGAAGACGACCAGGGGGACGCGGACCCGGCGGGAGACGCCGTCCGCGAGCAGGGGCGCGAGGACCGCGACGGACATGATCAGGAGGAGGGTGACGGCGGAGGGCACCTCCGGTGTTTAACACGCGGCGCGCGGATCGCCGGTGAGGCCGTTCCGGAGGGTGCCGTGGGCTCACGCCGAAGGCGGCGGGGACCCGGGGGGCGCGAGCGGGAACGGTCCTTCCGAGGGGTGCCCTCCTCCGGTGCGCGAGCGGGAGCGGTCCGGTCGGGGCCCGTCGGTCAGCCGTCGGTGACGCCGTCGGTGGGCAGGAGGACCTTGCCGGTGTGTCCGCCGACCTCCCTCCTGCGGTGCGCCTCGACGGCCCCGTCCATGGGCGGCCGGTCCTCGACGAGCAGGCGTACGGATCCGTCCTCGATCATCGGCCAGACCTTGTCGCGGACCTCCGCGACGACCGCGGCCTTCTGCTCCTTCGTCCGGGTGCGCAGCTCCCGCACCCGCGCGGCCTTCTCCGGACCGCCCACGGTGCTGACGACGCGGGCACCCAGGGGCCTGGGCGACCTGGATCGCGACGGAGCCCACGCCGCCGAGTCCGCCGTGCACGAGGAGGGTCTCCCCCGCCTTCAGACCGGCGGTCATCACGAGGTTGGGCCAGACCGTGGCCGTCACCTCCGGCAGACCGGCTGCCTCGACCAGGCCGACCCCCTTCGGCACGGGCAGCAACTGCCCGGCACCACGAGGGGTGCCGGGCCGGGTGTGGGTGGGGTCAGTCGTTGTGGAGTGCGGTGGTGAGGAAGTCGATGGCGAGTTTGCGGGCGATGTTGGCGGCGCGGGTGTCGCGGAGGCTGTCGAGGAGGAGGAAGTCGTGGACCATGCCGGCGACGCGGACGGAGGTGACGTCGACGCCGGCTTCGCGGAGTTTGTTGGCGTACTTCTCGCCCTCGTCGCGCAGGACGTCGGCCTCGTCGGTGATGACCAGGGTGGTGGGCAGGCCCTTGAGCTGGTCCAGGGTGGCCCGGAGGGGGGAGGCGTGGTGTTGGGTGCGCTGGGTGGGGTCGGTGGTGTAGGCGTCCCAGAACCATTTCATGCCGTCGCGGGTGAGGTAGTAGCCCTCGGCGAACTGGTGGTAGGAGGGGGTGTCGAAGTCGGCGTCGGTGACCGGGTAGAGCAGGCACTGGGCCTTGAGGTCGATGCCGCCGCGTTCCTTGTTCATCAGGGCGAAGACCGCCGACATGCAGCCGCCGACGGATTCGCCGGTGACCGCGATGCGGGTGGTGTCCAGGCCGTGTTCGGCGCCGTGTTCCAGGACCCACCGGCCCACCGCGTAGTTCTGTTCGACCTGGGTGGGGTACTTCGCCTCCGGTGCCCGGTCGTAGACCGGGAAGACCCCCGCCGCACCCGCACCGACCGCCAGTTCACGGAAGAGCCGGTCGTGGGTCTTGTCGTCGCCGAAGACCCAGCCCGCGCCGTGGATGTAGAAGACCACCGGCAGCGCTCCGCCCACCCCCTTGGGGCGGATGATGCGGGTACGGACCGTGCCCCACTCCCCCGCGTCCACCTCCACCCACTCCTCGTCGACCTCCGGACGCGGCACACTCGCATCACTCTGCAGGCCGAGCAGGATGTCACGGCCCTTCTCGGGCGGGACCTCGTAGATCCGCGGATGCGGATCCGTCGCCTCGCACAACTCCTTCGCGGCCGGTTCGAGATAAGGGGTGATCGGAGGAGGAAGGTCGGTCATGTCCGCTCCCTGTCGCGGGCACACGGGTGCCCTGTTCGCGCGGCCCCGACGGCCGCGACCGTCGCACACGCCTAACCCAGGCGCGGCACTGCCTGTTTCCATCCTTTAGGTCCCTTTTGCCCGCCGCAACCCGGCCGGGCGGCCCGTCGCGCGGCCCGCCCGGCGTACGCGTCGCCGCGCGTCCGGCACCGGCCGGGACGGCGGACTTTTCAGGGGCTCCCGGGCGCCCGGAGCACGCCCAGGACCGCCTGCCGGGTGCGCAGGAGCAGTGCGGTGGGGTCGGGCTGCCGCACGGCCAGGCCGACGCCCGCGCAGAAGACGCGGGTGGCCAGGGCGCGGACCGCGTCCTCGTCGTGGAGCGCCCCGGCGCCGGGCAGGCTCCGGGAGAAGGCCTCGAACAGCGCGTTCGGCTCCCCTTCCTCCGCCGTCGCGCGTTCCTCCGCCGCCGCGAGCAGGGGCAGGAGGGCCGGGCGCTCGCGCGCCACGACCACCGCCGCTTCGAGCAGCCGGTCGAGGAGCGCCCCGGGCGCCGGGTAGTCGGGGCGGGAGGGGGCGTAAGGCTCCCGCTCCGCCACCTGCCGGAACCGGTCCGCGAGGCGTCGGCCCAGCTCCTCCAGGACGGCGCCCCTTCCCGGAAAGTACTGGTACAGGCTTCCGGGGGAGATGCCGGCGTGCCGGGCGAGGGCGTTCATGCCGAGGGCCCGTACCCCCGCGTCCGCGACGAGTTCCTCCGCCGCGTCCACGATCCGGTCGATCCGGTGCTCTCCCCGCGCCTGGCGCCGGCGCCGTACGGGCGCCGGCGCGCCGGGCGCCGGGCCGTCCCGAAGGGCCATCTCCTCCTCCGCGTCTCCCCCGCGCCTCGTACCGGTGCCGTCCGCCCGGAGGGCCGGGCGCGGCCCTCACGCCTCCGGCAGGGTGATCTCCCTCTTGAGGATCTTGCCGCTCGGGCCCAGCGGGAGCTTGTCCACGAGCCACACCCCGCGCGGGTACTTGTAGGCCGCCACGCGCTCCTTGACGTACTCCCGCAGCTCCTCGGGGGTGGCCCGCGCGCCGGGGCGGAGCACGACCGCGGCCGCGACCTCCTCGCCCAGCTCGGCGTGCGGGACGCCCACGACGGCGGCCAGGGCGACGGCGGGGTGCTCGTGCAGGACCTCTTCGACCTCGCGCGGGTAGACGTTGTAGCCGCCGCGGATGATCATGTCCTTCTTGCGGTCGACGATGTACAGGTAGCCGTCCTCGTCCGCCCGGGCGAGGTCGCCGGTGCGCAGCCAGCCGTCGGGGACGGCGGCCTCGGTCTCCTCGGGACGGTTCCAGTACCCCTTCATCACGTTCGGCCCCCGGACGGCCAGTTCGCCGATCTCGCCCGGGGCCACGTCCCGGCCGCCGTCGTCCACGAGCCGCACCTCGACGTCCCGGATGGGGGTGCCGATGGAGCCGGCCTTGCGCGGGCGGTCGGGGTGGTTGAACGTGACCACCGGGCTGGTCTCGGACATGCCGAAGCCCTCCAGGACCGGACAGCCGAACCGCCGCTCGAAGCCGTGGAGGATCTCCACCGGCAGCGAGGCGCCGCCGGAGATGCACATCCGCAGCGTCGAGACGTCGGCCTCGGACGGGTGCTGGAGCAGCGCCGCGTACATGGTCGGGACGCCCTCGAAGACGGTGGCCCGCTCGCGGGCGACGGCCTCCAGGACGGCCCCCGGCTCGAACCGGGGGATCAGGACGAGGGAGGCGCCGCTGCGGACGGCCGCACTCATGGTGCAGATCTGGCCGAAGATGTGGAACAGGGGCAGGCAGCCCACGACCACGTCCTCGGGCGTCATCCGCTGGATCTCGACGCCGTTGACCTCGGTGTTGTGCCGCAGGCCCGCGTGGGTGAGGACGGCGCCCTTGGGGCGGCCGGTGGTGCCGGAGGTGTACAGCAGGACGGCCGTGTCCTCGCCGTCCGCGTCGGCGACGCCGGGCAGCGGCTCGTGCCCGGCGAGGGCCGCGGCGAACGCGGCGGGTTCGACGGCGGTGTGCCGCACCCCCGCGGCGGCGGCCCCCTTCGCGCCCTCGCCCGGCGCCTGGTGCCATTCGAAGAGGCGCACGGCGCCGGAGTCGGCGAGGTGGTACTCGGTCTCCCTGGTCTTCAGGAGCGGGTTCATCGGGACGACGACCGCCCCGGCGCGCAGCACTCCGTAGTACAGGACGACGAACTCGGGGACGTTGGGCAGCATCAGGGCGACCCGGTCGCCCGGCCGTACGCCCTCGGCCCTGAGCAGGGCGGCGGCGCGGGCGCTGTGCTCGTCCAGCTCCGCGTAGGTGAGGACCCGCTCCCCCAGCCGCAGCGCGGGGCGCTCGGGCTGCCGCCCGGCCGTCTCCACGAGGAACCCTGCCAGATTGGCCATGACCCGCCTCCGTTACACGAGATCACCAGATGTTTACATCGCCGACATCTTGTCGCCGTCCGGCGGCATGTCCTATGGCCTGCGCGACAGCAGTCGGACCCCCGGATTGTTCGCCGCGACAAAAGAGGGCGGCTAAGCTGCGGGCATGGACCTTTCGGGCGTGGTCGCGGCGCTTCGTTCGAGGCTTCCCGAACTGGCCGGGAGGATGGCGCTGCGCATCCGCGCGGAGGTCGACGCCTACCAGGACGAGTCGCTGATCCCCCTGGACTCGCTGCGGACCTCCTGCGCCGCCAACGCGGACTTCGTGCTGACGCACCTCCGCCGCGAGGCCGCCCCGGACCCGGAGGCGGCCCGCGAGACCGGGCGGGCCAGGGCGGAGCAGGGCGTCCCGCTGGCCGACACCCTGCGCGCGTACCGCATCGGCTCGGAGCTGCTGTGGACGGAGATCGTCGCGGAGGCGCGCACGCGTCCGGAGGTCTCGGACGACCTGCTGGTGTCGGAGTCCGCGGACTTCTGGGCGTTGTTCGGCCTGTACGCGGAGGCGGTGGCGGGCGCCTACCGGGAGACGGCCGCCGAGCTGACCTCGCGGGGACGGGCGCGGCGCTCCGCCCTGGTGGAGGCGCTGTTCACGGGCGTCATCACCGACCGCACCCTGTGGGAGGCCGCCCGGGAGCTGGGGCTGCCCGAGCAGGGGCCGTACGCCGTCGCCGTCGCGGAGGCCGGCGCCCCGGGCGAGGATCCCCTCGCGGGCGTGGAGGCGACGCTGCTCCGGGCGGAGCTGCCTTCCGCCTGGAGGTCGCTGCCGGACCAGCGGCTCGCCCTGATCGCGCTGCCCACCGCCTCGGCGGAGAGCACCTGCCTCCGCGTCCTGCGGCGGAGCCGCGCCCGGGTGGGGGTCAGCCCGTCCTTCCCCTCGCTGCGGGGCGCCCCGCAGAACCTGCGCTTCGCGCGCCTGGCCCTGTCCGGGCTGTCGGGCACCGGTCCCGGCGTGGCCCGGTTCGACGACGACCCGCTGGCGATGGTCGTCGCCGCGGCGCCCGCCGAGGCGGCCCGCCTGGTGGAGGTGACGCTGCGGCCGGTGCTCGACCTGCCGACCGCGGAGCGGTCCCGCCTGCTGCGCACCCTGGAGCACTGGTTCGCCTCCGGCGGTTCGGCCGACACCACGGCCCGGAGCCTCTTCGTCCACCCCAACACCGTCCGCTACCGCCTCCGGCGCGTCGAGGAGCTGACGGGCCGGTCGCTCTCCGATCCCCGCGCGGCGGCGGCCGTCGGCGCGGCCCTCCTGGCGGTACGGGACCGGGGGACGGACCTCGCGGAACGGCCGACGGACACCGGCTGATCCGGGTCGGGGTGCGGATCCGGTTTCAGGTCCGGTTCCGGGGACCGGGGCCGGGGTGCGGGTCCGGGGCCGGCCCGCCGGGGACGGGGACGGACGGACCCGACGGGTCCGGGCGCGCGCCCGGCGACGAGGCGCGCGGCGATGGCGTTCAGCCGCCCGGGGTCACGCGCTTCCGTCGTTCACGAGCAGGATCTTGCCGAGGTGACCGCCGGCCTCCAGGAGGCGATGACCCTCGGCGGCGTCGGCCATCGGGACGGTCCGCTCGATCACCAGCTTCACGGCGCCGTCCTCGATCATGGGCCAGACGTTCTCGCGCACCGCGGCCACGACCTCGGCCTTGTACTCCTTCGTACGTGTCCGGAGCGTCGTCCCGTGCACCGAAGCCCGCTTGAACACGATCTCCGCGAGGTTCAGCTGCCCTTCGAGGCCCTTCTGCAGGCCGATGACGACCAGGCGCCCGTCCGCGGCGAGCGACCGGACGTTGCGCTCCAGGTAGTCGCCGCCGACGACGTCGAGGATCACGTCGTAGGGGCCGTGCTCGGTGAAGTCCTCGGTGCGGTAGTCGATCGCCACGTCGGCGCCCAGCTCCCGGGCCTGCACGGCCTTCTCCCGGCCGCCCACGGTGGTGACGACGCGGGCGCCCAGGGCCTTGGCGACCTGGATCGCCATCGTGCCGACGCCACCGGCGCCGCCGTGCACGAGAAGGGTCTCCCCCGCCTTCAGACCGGCGGTCATGACGAGGTTGGACCAGACCGTGGCCGTCACCTCGGGCAGGCCAGCCGCCTCGACCAGGCCGATCCCCTTCGGCACGGGCAGCAGCTGCCCTGCGGGGACGGCGACCTTCTGCGCGTAACCGCCGCCGGTCAGCAGGGCGCAGACCTCGTCGCCCACCTTCCAATCCGTGACGCCCTCCCCGATCTCGCTGATGCGACCGGAGACTTCGAGGCCCGGGTACGGCGACCAGCCGGGCTGCAGGGGGTAGAGCCCCCAGCGCTGCATGACGTCCGCCCGGTTCAGCGCGCTGGCGACCACGTCGACGACGACCTCGCCGGGAGCGGGGGTCGGGTCCTCGACCTCGGTCCACTCCAGCACCTCGGGACCACCGTGCTCCCTGATCGATACGGCCTTCATGACGACTCCTTTTCCCTCACGGGTTTCCACCACGGGAAAGCCAGAATGTTTACGTTGCATACATTACGCCCCGGAGTGTGCGGTGTCAACATTTGAGGCGTGTGGGAGGGAAAGAGCCGGAACGTCACCCGAACGTGGCCCCGGAGCGCGAAAACACCCCGCACCTCCTGACGTGCGGGAGGTGCGGGGTGGGACCCGGGGCCGTCGGCGTCCCCCACGGACACCGGCGGCCCCGGAGCTCGGCGGGAGCCCTGCGGGTCCCGGGCTCGGTGGCGGGAGCCCTTCGGGTTCCCGGCTCGGCGGCGAGGCCGTTCAGGCCCGGGCGGCCGGCTCGCGGCGCGGGGGCTCCTGCTCGGCATCCGGCCGGGCGGCGGGGGCGGTCCGCGCCGGGGCGGGCAGGCGCGCGCCCTCGATGTCGACGTCCGGGAGCAGCCGGTCGAGCCAACGGGGCATAGTCCAGGCGCGCCGCCCGAGCAGGGCCATGGCGGCGGGCACGAGCGTCATCCGGACCACGAAGGCGTCGATGAACACGCCGAAGGCGAGCGCGAAGCCGATGGACTTGATGATCGGGTCCTCGTTGAAGACGAATCCACCGAAGACCGCGATCATGATCAGCGCGGCGGCCACCACGACCCGCGCGCTGCTGGAGACGCCCCGGGCGATGGCCTCGGCCGGATCCTTGCTGTGCTCGTGGTGTTCGCGCATCCGGCTGACGAGGAACACCTCGTAGTCCATGGCGAGGCCGAAGAGCACGCCGGTGAGCAGGATCGGCAGGAAGCTGGTGACCGGTCCGACCGCCGCCACGTCGAGCAGGCCGTTCAGGTGGCCCTCCTGGAAGACCCAGACCGAGGCGCCCAGGCTCGCGCCGACCGAGAACAGGAAGCCGAGCGCCGCCTTGAGCGGCACCAGGACCGAGCGGAAGGCGAGGGCGAGGAGGACGAGGGCGAGGAGGACGATGACACCGATGAACAGGGGCAGCGCGTCGCCCAGCTTGGCGGCGACGTCGATGGCCATGGCCGTCTGTCCGGTGACGTAGAGGGTGCCGCCCGCGGCGGCGACCTCGGGCGCCTTGTCGCGCATCCGGTGGACCAGGTCGGTGGTGGCCTGGGCGTCGGGGCTCGACTTCGGCGCCACGGACATGACCACGACGCCGCCGGAGGGCGCGGCCACCGGGGGCGAGACGGCGGCCACGTTGGCGTCGGCGGCCAGCGCGCCGCGCAGTCGGGTCACGGTGTCCTGCCGCTGGTCCCGCGGGATGCGTTCGGTGTCCACCACGGTGATGAGGGTGGCGTTGAAGCCGGGGCCGAAGCCCTCGGTGAGCAGGTCGTAGCTCTTGTGCTGGGTGCTGGCCTCGGGCTGGGAGGCGTAGCTGGGCAGGCCGAGGCGCAGGTCCTTGGCGGGCAGGGCGAGGGCCAGCAGGCCCAGGACTCCGGCGACCAGGACGACGGCCGGGGTACGGGTGACGCCGCGGGCCCAGGCCAGGCCCCAGGAGCCGGGGGCCCGGTCCTTGCGACCGCTCTCGCGCCTGGGCCGGCGCGGGCGCATCCGCTCGCCGAACACGCCGAGCACGGCCGGGAGCAGGCTGATGGCGACCAGGACGGCGATCAGGACGGTCACGGCGCCGGCCAGGCCCATGATCGTGAGGAACGGGATGCCGGTGATGGCCAGGGCGGCGAGCGCGATGACGACCGTGGCGCCGGCGAAGACGACCGCGCTGCCGGCCGTGGCGGTGGCCCGGGCGATCGACTCCTCCCAGTCGGCGTCGGGGTCGGCGAACTGCTCGCGGTGCCGGGAGATGACGAACAGCGCGTAGTCGATGCCGACCGCCAGGCCGATCATCAGGGCCAGGACGGTCGCGGTGCCCGTCATCTCCACGAAGCGGGAGACGAACATCGTGCCGAGCACGCCGACGGCGACGCCCAGGAGCGCGGTGATCAGCGGCAGTCCGGCGGCGACGACGGAGCCGAGCGCGACGGCGAGGATCACGAAGGCGACGACGACGCCGACCAGTTCGGCCGGGCCTCCGGCCTCGGCCTGCGGAAGCATCGCGGAGCCGCCCAGCTCGACCTGCATCCCGGCGTCGCGGAGGGGCTGCACCGCGGCGGCCAGCTCCTCCTTGGCCTCCTCGGGCACCTCGGGGGCCTCTTCGGTGAACCGGACGTCGGAGTAGGCGATGCTCCGGTCGGACGACACCGCGCCGACCTCGGCGGGCCGGGAGACGTTGACGACGCCCTCCACCCGCTCCGCCTCGCGCAGGACGCCGTCGAGCGCCTTCTGCCGCGCCGGGTCCGTGACCCGCTCCCCCTCGGGGACGGCGACCACGATGCGTACGACCCCGCCCGCGGCGGGAGGGAACTTCTCCTTGAGGAGGTCCTGCGCCTCCTGCGCCTCGACGCCGGGGACGGTGAACTCCGTGGACGTCTTTCCGTGCAGGGTCGCTCCCAGACCACCGACGACGGCGAGCAGGAGTATCCAGGTCGCGATCACCCAGCGGCGGCGGCGGACCATCCAGCGCGCCCAGGCGTACAGGCGTGAGGCCATCGGTGCATTCCTAACCGGTAGAAACCCTGACCAGAGAGATCACAAGGGAGAGAGGCGTGGTGGAGGGGTCAGAGCGGTCACCTCCACCACGCACTACAAAGTAACGCATTTTTGCAGTCGACTGTAAATTAGCTACCGATGGTAAGGTTCTCGCATGACGGGTGACAGCCTCAGGGAACGCGGCAAGGCGCGGCGCAGGGAAGCGATCCTCACCGCGGCCTACGAGCTGTTCGCCGAGCGGGGCTTCGACGCCACGAGCATCGCCGACATCGCCGAGGCGGCCGAGGTCTCGCCGCGCACGGTCACGCTGTACTTCCCGACCAAGCTCGAACTGGCGATGGAGCACTTCAACGCCTTCGTCGCACAGCTGGCCGCCGCCCTGCACGCCCGGCCCGAGGGGCAGGGCATCCTCGACACCGTGGAGCGGTGGCTGCGCGAACAGGCGGATTCCCAGAGCGAGTTCGACGACCTCTACGACCGGATGCTGGAGTCCAACCCCCAGCTCAAGGGACTCTGCCGGGGGCGCCTCACCGACGTCGTGCAGGACGGCGCCCGGCTCCTCGCCGAGGAGCGGGGGTGGCGTCCCGACGCCTTCGCCCCGCGCATCCTGGCGGCCACGGTGGCCAGCGTGATCAGCGAGCTGACGCACCGGTCCGAGCCGGGCGACCTGGAGACCGCGATGACCTTCATCCGCGCCGCGGCCGCCACCCTGCGGACCGGCGACTGACCGGACGTCCGGGCCCCGCCGCCGCGCGGAGCACGGTCAGCCGGTCCCGGGGGCGCCCTGGATCGTCAGCAGGATCCCCGGCTCGCGGTCGCGGACCGCCTTCGCGGCGTCCACGAAGGAGGCGACGAGCGGATTCGGCCGGTCCGCGCGGTGGGCCACGGCGACGACCGACCCCGGATGGTCCTCGATCGTGAGGAACCGCACCCCGGGACGGGGCGAGTAACGGCGGGCCGCCGCGGGGGTGATGCAGCAGGCCATCCCGGCGGCGACGACCTCCACCTCCTCGCTCTGGGAGTGCGTCTCGACGAGGTTCCGCGCGCGCTTGCCGCCGCGATGGGCCGCCAGGGTCCAGAAGTCGCGCCAGACGCCGTCGTCCGTGCGGCCGATGGCGATCGGTTCGTCGAGGAGGTCCGCCACGCGGACCCGGTCGCGGGAGCCCAGCCGGTGCGCCGTGCTCACCCCGACGACACAGGGCTCGGTGAACAGCGGCGCGACCACCAGGCCGTGGGTGGAGCTGGGAAGCCGGATGAACGCGACGTCGGTGGTGGCGCCGGCCAGACCCGCCGAGGGGTCGGCGAAGCCGAACTCGTGCAGTTCGACCCGGACTTCGGGATGGCGGCCGGTGAACTCGCCCAGGATGTGCGTGGTCAGTTCGAGCGCGGCACCGACGACGAAGCCCACCCTCAGCGTGGCCCGCTCCCCCTGCCCCACCCGCCGCGCCTCGGCCACGCCCCGGTCGAAGCGGGCGAGCACCTCGCGGGCGGCGGCCAGGAACACCTCCCCGGCCGGAGTGAGCTCCACCCTGCGGGAGGTGCGCCGCAGCAACGGCGTCCCGAGCTCGGCCTCCAGCTCGGCGATCTGCTTGCTCAGCGACTGCTGGGCGACGAAGAGCTTCGCGGCGGCACGGGTGAAGTGCAGCTCCTCGGCCAACACGACGTAAGAACGCAGTCGGCGCAGGTTCATATCCACAATCCCCGGATTGTAGATCGCGCCGAGATGAGTGTTTCACCTCACACCCGGTCCGCCGCCACCATGAGCCATCCGCGGGTGTCACGGGGCCGGGTCCGGGCAGCGGGAGCGGTCCGCTCTCCGGTGGCCCGAGATTCAGGAGGACGAGAGATGAAGAGGGAAACCGTTCCGGCGGGCACCTGGACCAACTGGGCCGGCGACGAATCCTGTACGCCCCGCCAGGTCCTGCGGCCGGGCTCGGTGGAGGAGGTCGCCGCCGTGACCGGGCGGGCGGCCGCCGAGGGCCGGACCGTCCGGGTCGTCGGAGCCGGTCACTCCTTCAACGACCAGGTCTGTACCGACGGCCTGCTGCTGAACCTGGACCGGATCAGCGGTCTGCGGCACGTGGACGCCGGGGCGGGGCTCGTCACGGTCGGCGCGGGCACCCGCCTGGCCGATCTGAACCTCCAGCTCGCGCTCCACGGCCTCGCCCTGCCCAACCTCGGGGACATCGACCGGCAGAGCGTCGCGGGCGCCCTGTCCACCGGCACCCACGGGACGGGCCGGAAGCTGGGCAACCTCGCCACCCAGATCGAGGCCCTGGACCTCGTCCTGGCCGACGGCACCACGCTGACCTGCACCGAGGACGATCCCGAGGTCCTGCGGGCGGCCCGCGTGAGCCTCGGGGCGCTCGGCGTCGTCACCGGCTACACCCTGCGCGTCGTCCCGGCCTTCGCGCTGCGCGCCGAGACCGGCACGATGCCGCTCGACCGGACGCTCGACCGCCTGGACGAACTCGTCGACGGCAACGACCACTTCGAGTTCTTCCTGTTCCCGCACGCCGAAGCCGCCCTGGTGAAGCTGAACAACCGCACCGACGAGCCCGTCCGGCCGCCCCGCGAAACGGCCAGGAGGATCGCCGAGTTCGCCGAGAACGGCGTCTTCGAAGCGGCGTGCCGGGCGGGCCGCCGCTTCCCGTCCCGGATCCCGTTCCTGAACCGGGCCGTCACCCGGCTCATGGCTCCCACGGAGCACGTCGACCGGAGCCACCGGGTCTTCGCCAGCAGGCGTTCGGTCCGGTTCACCGAGATGGAGTGGGCCGTGCCGCGCGCCGCCTGCGCCGAGGTCCTCCAGGAGATCCGGCGGACGATCGACCGCGACCGCCTGGCCGTGGGGTTCCCGATCGAGGTGCGGTTCGTGGCCGGGGACGAGCTGTCCCACCTCAGTCCGGCCTACGGGCGCGAGACCGCGTACCTCGCCGTCCACATGTACCGGGGGATGCCCTGGGAGCCGTACTTCCGCGCCGTCCAGGACATCGCCCTGGCCTTCGGGGGCCGGCCGCACTGGGGCAAGCGGCACCTGATGGAGGCGGAAGGGCTCGCCGCCCGCTACCCCGCGTGGGACCGGTTCCAGGCGGTCCGCGCGCGGCTCGATCCCCGGGGCACCTTCACCAACGCCCATCTGCGCCGTGTGCTCGGCCCCGTCGGGGACCCGGGCACCGCGCCCTCCCCCGCCGGCGTACGCACCCCGAAGGAGCGGTAGGGGTCGCCGTCAGGGCCGGGGGGCCGCCGGCGCGCCCACCGTCATGCGCGTCATGGCGCGGTACCGCTCCGCGAGCTCCCGCGGGGAGTGCTCGCCCCCGGCGCGGTACCACTGCGAGACGCCCGTGCACATGGTGACGATCGCCCGGCCCGCCTCGCGCGGGTACGGGGTCGTGAAGACCCCCCGCGCGACGCCGTCCTCGATGACGCGGTCCATCAGGCGCTGCTGGCGGTCGCGGGCGGCGATGTACGTGGTGCGGGCCTCCCCGGTGAGGCTGCGGATCTCGCTGGAGGCGATGAACGCGAGGTCGCGCCGGTGGGCGTGGAACAGGACGAGGCACTCCACGAGCAGGTCGAGCCGTCGCGGGACGTCGTCGCCTGCCTCCTCCAGGGCCGCGGTGCTGCGCCGCCACAGGTCCTCCATGGCGTGGGAGACGAGCGCGACGAGCAGCGCCTGCTTCGAGGCGTAGTGGTAGTACAGGCCCGGCACGGACAGCTCCGCCCGGGAGGCCACGGTCCGGATCGTCGTCCCGTGGTAGCCGTGCTCCACGAAGCAGGCGAGCGCGGTCTCCAGGATGGGCGGCAGTCGGCTGCCCGAGTACGCCCTCCACGCCACCCCGGCATCGGTCTCGGTCACGGCACTCCCCTCGCCCCGGATCTTCGTCGCGTCGGCACGCCAGTATGCAGCGTCGTCCGGTCCGCGACGACGGCAGACCCCTTGACACGGCGCTCCCGCTGCGCCGATCCTTCACCGAGCGATCGCTCGGTAACCCCCATTCTCGCACCGCGTGGACCGAGCGCGCCATGGACCGAGCGAGCGCTCGGTCGCCAAGGGCCCGCGCACGGCGCGGGCGGGAGGGACGAGAGATGACGGTTCCCGGAAACCCCCTTGCGGGTTCCTTGCCCCCCACCGGCGCCGCGGCCGGGACGACGCCCGGCCACGACTCCCTCGTGGCCGCGTGGCGGGACCGCGTGGCGAGGAATCCGGAGGGCGTGGCGCTGCGCTACTTCGACGGCGCCCTGACCGCGCGGGAGGCGGACTCCGCGTCGGACGCCCTGGCCGCCGCGTTCGAGGCGCGCGGCACCCGGCCGGGCGACCGCGTCGGCGTGTACCTGCAGAACGTCCCGCAGTACGCGCTGGTGCTGCTGGCCCTGTGGAAGCTGGGGGCCACCGCCCTGGGGCTCAACCCGATGTACCGGCGCCAGGAACTCCGCCGGATCATCGACGATTCCGGGGCGGTCGGCGTCGTCTGCGCGGACGCGGACGTCCACGAGACGCTCGGGACGCTGGCGGGGAGCACGGTCCGGTGGCTGATCAGCACCTCGCCCCTGGACTACCAGTCGAGGAACGACCCCCGGGTCTTCGCGACGGCGGAGCGCCACGCTCCGGCCCCGGACGGCGATCTGACGGCGCTGATCGGGGAGTTCGCCGGCCGCGGCCCCTCGCCCGTGGAGCCGACCCGCGACGACGTCGCGTTCCTGACGTACACCTCCGGTACGACGGGGCCGCCGAAGGGCGCCATGAACACCCACGGCAATGTCCTGAGCGTGGTGGAGACCTGCGCGTCCTGGACGGGCGTGGACGACGGGGACGTCGTGCTCGCCGTCGCCCCGCTGTTCCACATCACCGGCGCGGTGGTCAACGCGGTGCTCTCCCTGCTCACCGACACCACGCTCGTCCTGACGGGCCGGTTCCGCCCCGAGGTCGTCCTGGAGGCCTTCGCCGAGCACGGGGTGACCTTCACGATCGGCTCCATCACGGCGTTCCACGCGATCCACGAGCTGCCGCAGGCCGGTCCCGGGCACTTCGCGTCGGTGAAGGCCCTGTACTCCGGGGGCGCGCCGATCCCGCCCGCGACCGTCGAGCGGTTCCGGGAGCGGTTCGGCGTCTACCTCCACAACGGCTACGGGATGACCGAGACGACGTCCGCCGTCATCGCCGTGCCCCCGGGGGAAAGGGCGCCGATCCACCTGCCGAGCGGGACGCTGTCCATCGGCAGGCCCCTGCCGGGCCTCACCGCGCGGGTGGTGGACCTCCACGGCCGGCCGGTGCCGAGCGGGGAGCAGGGCGAGCTGGAGCTGAGCGGGCCGCAAGTGGTGCCCGGGTACTGGGGCAAGCCCGAGGCCACCGGGCAGGCGATGCCCGGCGGCCGGCTCCGTACCGGTGACGTCGCCGTGATCGACGAGGAGGGCTGGGTCTACCTGGTGGACCGGCTCAAGGACCAGATCAACGTGTCCGGCTACAAGGTGTGGCCGCGCGAGGTCGAGGACGCGCTGTACGAGCACCCCTCGGTCCTGGAGGCCGCCGTCGTCGGGGAGCCGGACGAGTACCGCGGCGAGGTCGTCGTCGCCTACGTGTCCCTCAAGACGGGCGCGGACGCCACCCGGGACGAGCTGATCGCGTTCTCCCGCGACCGCCTGGCCGCCTACAAGTGCCCCCGGCGGATCCACTTCGTCGCCGAGCTGCCCAAGACCCAGAGCGGCAAGATCCGCCGCGCCGAACTGCGCGGGACCGGTCCCGCCTCCCCTGCGAAGGACTGATCCAGTGAGCGGGAACCACACCGGCCAAGGCCGTTTCTCGGGCCGCGTCGCCGTCGTGACCGGCGCCAGCCGGGGCATCGGACTGGCCGTCGCCGAACTGCTCGTCTCCGAGGGGGCACGGGTCTGTCTCACCGCCCGCAAGGCCGGACCCCTGGAAGAGGCCGCCGCGGCCCTCCCGCCGGGCAGCGTCGTCACCGTCGCCGGCCGGGCGGACGACCCCGAGCACCGCCGCGAGGTCTTCGACACCGTCGCCCGCGCGTTCGGCGGACTCGACGTCCTGGTGAACAACGCCGGGATCAACCCGGCCTACGGCCCCCTCACCGAGCTGGACCTCGACGTCGCCCGCAAGGTCCTCGAAGTCAACGTCCTCGCCACCCTCGCCTGGGTCCAGGACGCGGTGGCGCGCCGGGACCTGGGCTTCGCCGAACGCGGCGGGGCCGTCGTCAACCTCTCCTCGGTGACCGGGGAGACCCCGGCGCCCGGGATCGGGCTCTACGGGGTGAGCAAGGCCGCCGTGTCGCACCTGACCAGGACGCTGGCCGTCGAGCTCGGCCCGGAGATCCGCGTCAACGCCGTGGCGCCGGCCGTGGTGAAGACCCGGTTCGCCGAAGCCCTGTACGAGGGCAGGGAGGACGAGGTCGCCGGGGGTTACCCCATGAAACGCCTCGGCCTGCCCGCCGACATCGCCTCCGCCGTGGCCTATCTGGCCTCGGACCAGGCCTCCTGGGTCACCGGCCAGGTCCTCACCGTCGACGGCGGCCTGACGGTCGCCGGCGGCACCGCGTGAAAACCGCGCCCGAGCCCGCGCCCGCACGCGCACCCGAACCAGCACCAGCACCCGCACCCGCACCCGCACCCGAAAGGACCGTCATGCCCTTCAGCGATCTCCCTCCCGAGGTGGAGGAACTGCGGCAGCGCACGCGCCGGTTCGTACGCGAGATCGTCGTCGACGAGGAGCCCGCGCCGGGCGGTCGTCTCGACCAGGTCACGCGCGACCGCCTGCAGGCGGCGGCGAAGGAGGCCGGTGTCTTCGCGCCGCACGTGCCGAAGGAGTACGGCGGGCAGGGCCTGCCCGTCCAGCACTGGTCCCCGGTCCTCCAGGAGGCCGGCTACTCGCCGATCGGCCCCTCCGCGCTCAACTGCATGGCCCCCGACGAGGGGAACATGCACATGCTCAACCTCATCGCGACCGAGGAGCAGAAGAAGCGCTACCTCGCGCCGCTGGCCTCGGGGGACGTCCGGTCCTGCTTCGGGATGACCGAGCCCCACCCGGGGGCGGGCTCCGACCCGGACGCGCTGCGGACCCGGGCCGTGCGCGCCGACGGCGGCTGGATCCTCGACGGGCACAAACGCTTCACCAGCGGCGCCGTCGGTGCCGGATTCTGCATCGTCATGGCCCGCACCCCGGCCGTCGACGGCTCCCCCGAGGGAGCCACCATGTTCCTGGTCGACATGGACAACCCCGGCATCCGGGTCGGCGAGCCGATCCACACCGTCGACCGCGCCATCGACGGCGGCCACCCCCACCTGTACGTCGAGGACTGCTTCGTCCCCGACCACGCCGTGCTCGGCGAGGTCGGGCTCGGCTTCCGGTACGCGCAGGTACGGCTCGGCCCCGCGCGGCTCACCCACTGCATGAGGTGGCTGGGGCTCGCGCGCCGGGCGCACGACATCGCCCTCGACCGCGCCGGGAAGAGGGAGCTGTTCGGCGGCCCGCTCGACTCGCTCGGCCTGGCACAGCACCTGATCGCCGAGTCCGTCATCGACATCGAGACCTCCGACGCGATCATCACGAAGACCGCCGCGCTGCTGCACAGCGACCCGAAGGCGGGCTCCGCGATGTCCTCGGTCGCGAAGGTCCACTGCTCGGAGGCCATCCACCGGGTGATCGACCGCGCCGTCCAGATCTGCGGCGGGGACGGGGTCTCCGACGGGCTCCCGCTGGCGCAGTACCTCAACGAGGTGCGCCCGTTCCGCATCTACGACGGCCCCAACGAGACCCACCGGTGGGCCATCGCCCGCCGGGCCTCGGCCGCCCGGCGCGCCGCGGTCCGGGCCGGCGAGTCGTACCAGGGCGACGCCGTCGTCAGCCGGGACGGGGGCGCGTGATGCACACCGTCCCGGACGGGGTCGAGGTCGTCGCGAGCCAGGACCAGGCCCGTCACCTCGACAGCCCTCCGCTCCTGGTCCTCGACGCGGTCACCGGCTTCCTCGACGCGCACGGCATCGGCGGCGGACCGATCGCGTGGCAGCGCATCGGCGACGGCCACTCCAACGTCACCTATCTGATCGAGCGCGGCAGCCACCGGGTCGTCCTCCGCCGGGGTCCGCGCCCGCCGCTGCCGAGGTCGACGCACGACATGCTGCGCGAGGCCCGCGTCCAGCGGATCCTCCACGGGCACGGGGTGCCGGTCCCGGAGATCCTCGCCGTCTGCGAGGACACGTCGCTCCTGGGCGTGCCCTTCTACCTCATGTCCCACCTGGACGGGACGGTCGTCACCGACGCGATCCCGGCCCACCTCTCCTCCCGCGAACAGCGCGGCGCCACCGGCGAGGCGGTCGTCGACGCCCTGGTCGCCCTGCACCGCATCGACGTGACCGAGGGGGAACCCGCCTCCCTGGGGTCCCCCGAGGGATACCTCCGCCGCCAGGTCGACCGTTTCGGCGGACTGTGGGAGGTCAACGCCTCGCGCGCGCTCCCGGCGGTGGAGCGGATCGCGGACTGGCTCGGCCGCAACCTGCCGGCGAGCCAGGCGGCCTCGGTGGTGCACGGCGACTACCGCATGGGCAACCTCATGTTCGCCCCGCGGGCCCCGGCCAGGGTCCTCGCGATCCTGGACTGGGAGATGGCCACGCTCGGCGATCCGCTGGCCGACCTGGGCTATCTGACCGCCACGTACTCCGAGGCGGGCGCGCCCACCACTCCCCTGGAACTGACGACGGTGACCCGGGCGCCCGGGTATCCCACCAGGCTCCAGCTGGCGGAGCGCTACCGGTCCCGCACGGGCCTCGACCTCACCGCGCTCCCCTGGTACCAGGCCCTCGCGCTGTGGAAGGCGGCGATCTTCTGCGAGGCGATCTACACCCGCTGGCGGCGCGGCGAGCGTCCGGGCGACACGGACTTCGGGCCGTCCCTGGAGGCGGGCGTCCCCCGGCTGCTGGGCACGGCCGCCCAGTACGCCGGTCTGATCGCGACTCCCCGCACCTGACGCCCGACGGCGCTCCCCCGCGGTACCGAACGTCATTCCGCCCTGCCCGAGAACAGTGAAGGAGCAGTCATGAGCAACGCGCAGACGGACCCCGGAGCGGCGACCGGGGAGAGGGCCCGGCCCGCCCCCACCCTGCGGTCGCGGCGCAGGTCCCTCTTCGCCAGCACGGTCGGCAACGTCCTGGAGTGGTACGAGTGGAGCGCCTACGCGGTGTTCGCGCCCTTCATCGCCACCGTCATGTTCAACCCGTCCGATCCGGTGTCGGCGCTGCTGTCCACGCTGGCCGTCTTCGCCGTCGGCTTCCTCATGCGTCCGCTGGGCGGCATCGTCTTCGGGCGGATCGCCGACCGGCGCGGCCGCAAGTTCGTGCTGGTCACCACCATGCTGATGATGGCCGGCGGCAGCCTGGTCATCGGCCTGATGCCGACGTACTCCTCGATCGGGGCGTGGGCCTCGCTGGTCCTGCTGCTCGCCCGTACGGTCCAGGGGTTCGCCCACGGCGGGGAGTCCGCGACGGCCAACACCTACGTCGCGGAGATCGCGCCCAGCGAGAGGCGCGGCCTGTGGGGAAGCGTCGTGTTCGTGGCGATCTTCGGCGGGTCGGCGCTCGCCTACTCGGTGGGCGGGGCGGTGACGTCCGTGCTGTCCGACGGGGCCGTCGCCGAGTGGGGCTGGCGCGTCCCCTTCCTCTTCGGTGCCTTCCTCGCCCTGGCCGCCCTGTACCTGCGGCGCGGCATGGACGAGAGCGAGGTGTTCTCGGAGGGCGCGTCGGACGGGGAAGCCCGGCCGCTGCCCCGGAGGCAGGTGGTCCGTGCCGTCCTGCTCGTCATCACGATGACCTCGGGGATCACCGCCGCCCACTACACCTGGACCTCGTACGTGTCCACGTACGCCATCACCCGGATGGGGATGGACGCCGGTGTCGCCTACTGGTGTTCGGTGGCGGCGCAGTGCGTCGCCCTGACCACCCTGCCGCTGTGGGGGCTCCTCTCCGACAGGGTCGGCCGCCGTCCGATGATGATCGCGTTCGCGGTCCTGATGATCGCCTTGCAGCTGCCGCTCACCGGTCTGATCGGCCCGGAGGGCTGGACGCTCCTGGTGGCGTCGTCGGTGGCGCTGGCCGTCGTGGCCATCCCCGGGGCGCTCCTGTCGGCCACGATGGCGGAGAGCTTCCCGACGCGGGTGCGCACCCAGGGCATCGGGTTCGCGTACTCCGTCTCGGTCGCCGTCTTCGGCGGCACCGCCCCGTATCTGAACCAGCTCTTCGTCGAGCTGGGCGTGGCCCGGCTCTCCGGTCTCTACATCATGCTGCTGTGCGCGTTCACGGGCGTCGCGTGCTTCCTCATGCGGGAGACCAGGGGCATCCACCTGAAGGACGCCTGACGCGGTTCACGGCGCGGTGGGGGGCAGGGCGAAGCGGAAGGCGCCCGCCCCGCCGCCGAGCTGGAGCCAGAGGTACTCGGGCTGGGTGACGACGCGCAGGGCGAGGGCGGCGCAGCCGGGGCAGCGGGCGGTCAGGCCGGGTTCGGGGCCGTAGACGTGCAGTTGGGCCACGGTCGCGGGACGGCGGCAGGAGGGGCACAGCCGCCAGGCGGTGGTCGGGTCGACGGCGAAGACCTCTCCGAGCGGGCCGGCCAGGGCGTTGCCGTCGAGGTACAGGGGGTGCTCGTTCATGGCGGGGTTCCTCACCGTGCGGCGCGGATGGGTCAGCCGAAGCGTTCGGTACGGATCCGGTCGGGCGCGTGTCCGGCGGCCAGGAGCAGGGCAGCGGCGTGTTCGACGAATCCGGTCGGGCCGCAGACGTAGCAGCGGGCGTCCTTCGGGGACGGCAGGACCGGCAGGTCGGGCTCCGTCATGCGTCCCGGGGGGCGTGCGGAGCCGTCCGGCGCGGTGCGGGTGTAGAGGAGGCGGACGTCCACGACGGCGCCGGCGGCGTCGAGTTCCGCGGCGTACCAGACCTCGTCCGGGGCGCGTACGGAGTGGACGAGGGCGCAGGGGTCGCCGGAGGCGGACGCGAGCCGGGCGCGCAGCATCGCCATCAGGGGCACGATGCCGGAGCCCCCGGCGACCAGCAGGAGCGGGCCGGATTCCTCCGGCGTCCACACGAACCAGCCTCCGAGGGGCCCCTTGACCTCGACCTCGGCGCCCACGGGGAGGTCGTCGGCCAGGTACGGGGAGACCTCGCCGCCGGGCGCCGCCTGGACCCCCAGTTCGATCCTGTCGGTGTCGGCGGGGGCGGCGAGCGAGTAACTCCGTACGGCCTGGTAGCCGTTGTCGGCGGTGAGCCGTACGTCGACGTGCTGGCCCGGCAGGTGTCCGGGCCACCGGGGGACCTCGAACTCCAGGGTGCGGCCGGTCGCGGTCTGCCGCGTCCGCTCCGTGAGGCGGGCCCGGCGCCAGCCGTGCATCAGTCGCTCCAGTAGCGCTGTTCGCGCCAGGGGTCGCCGTAGGAGTGGTAGCCGGCGGACTCCCAGAAGCCCGGTTCGTCGTCCAGGGTGAGAACGAGGCCCTTGACCCACTTGGCCGACTTCCAGAAGTACAGGTGGGGGATGACGAGCCGGGCCGGTCCGCCGTGGTCGGGGGAGAGCGCGTAGCCGTCGAAGGAGTGCGCCAGCCAGGCCTTGCCGTCGGTGACGTCCTCCAGCGGGAGGTTGGTGGTGTAGCCGTCGAAGGACTCGGCGACGACGAAGTCGGCGGCGGTCTCGACCTCGTCGAGGAAGGCGTCGAGGGGGACGCCGCGCCAGCGGGTGTCGAACTTCGACCAGCGGGTCACGCAGTGGATGTCGACGGTGGGCTCCTCCTGCGGGAGCGCCATCATCTCCTCCCACGTCCACGTGCGGCTCTCGCCGGTCTCGCCGGTCACGGTGAACGACCACCGGTCGGTGGGGACGTGCGGGGTGGGTCCCGCGGACAGAACGGGGAACGACTCCGTCGGGTACTGCCCCGGCGGCAGCCGGGACACGAGGTCGCGGGCCTTGCCGCGGAACCCCGGTGACAGCTCGCCCATGGGGTCACTCCTCTCGCTCGAAGTCGGCTTCCGCCCGTTCTTCGTCGCGGTCGGCCTGGGCCCGGGCGTACAGCTCGCGCACGAACCCGCGGGCGTCCTCGGGAGGGATGCCGGGGCCGAGCCGGAGCAGCCGGTCCGTCCAGGGGTCGAGGGGGTCGCCGGGGTCGTTCATGGGGGCCTCCCGGTGGGCCGGGGCCGTCCGCCCGTCCGCCGGTGGCGGACCGCGGGGCGGCCGTCCCCGTGCGTACCGCTCCTTCGTTCTCCTTCCCATGGTCCCCGCCCGCCGTACGGGTGCAACCCGGCGTCCCGGGTCCGGGGCGCCCGCCGGTCAGACCGTGACGAGTCCGAGTTCGGCGCAGCCCCGGCGGAGCGCGTCGGGTCCGAAGGCGGTGACGGGTCCCACGACGCCGGGGGTGGCGCCGGGGCGGGTGGCGAGGCGGTCGGCGGCCCAGGCGAGGAGTTCGCCGGTGAGGCCGTAGGGGTTGGGGCCCTCCAGGTGGACCTCCGCCAGCGGGGCCTCTCCCGGGACGCCCGAGGAGGCGACGGCGACGACGTGGGAGGGGATCCGTGCGCGCAGGGCCGCGTCGGGGCCGCCGGGCGGGCCGGCGAGGAGCGGCCGGGTCAGCGCGTCGGCGATCCTGCCGCCCGCCGGCAGACGGGTGGCGGCGTCGACCAGGCCCGAGTAGAGGGAGATGGGGCGGCTGAGCGGGGGGAACCAGCCGTTGTAGACGGTGACGTCGTCGAGGGAGGGGAACTCCTCCGGCAGGAACAGCACTTCGGTGCCGGAGACGAGGAACGCGGACTTGCGGCGGCCCCGCACGGTGAAGCGGCGGACGCGGGAGGCGGTGCGCTCGTCGACGAGCCGCTGCCGGTGCCGGCGGGGCGAGGGCAGGGTCATGCCGTCGCGCATGGTGGTGCGCGTCCCCCGGCTGATCCCGCGCCAGATGGGGCCGGTGGCGAAGTAGCCGATGTCGACGGCCCGCGCGGTCGGTCCCGCCTGCCGGAGGGCGAGGGCGGCGGCGAGGGCGCCGGGGACGTAGTCGTACCCGAAGGCGGGCAGCATCACCGCGCCGGTCTCCCGGGCGCGCCGGTGGTGCCGGGCGTGCAGGGTGCGGACGAAGCCGACTTCGCCGCTGGAGTCGAGGTAGTGGGCGCCCGCGTCGGCGGCGGCCCGTGCCACGGGAAAGCCGAAGCGTTCGAAGGGGCCGACGGTGGTGATCAGCACGTCGCCGCGCCGCAGGTGTTTCCTCAGGTCGTCGGGGGTGGCGGCGTCGACGACCAGGTGGTCGAGTCCGCCGGAGCGTTCGGCCAGGGCCGCCAGTGCGGCGGGGTCGCGTCCGGCGAGCGTCGGCCCGGCGCCCCTGCGGAGCAGGGCGTCGAGGACGAGGCCGCCGGTGTAGCCGGTGGCGCCGAGCAGGACGACGCGGCCGGTCATCGCTTCCTTCCCAGGAGCGGGTGGGTGCGGGACACGGCCTTGGCGACGAGGGCGAAGGAGCGGGAGGTGTGCGGGGCGTAGATCAGGCGCAGGGTGTCGGGCCTGGTGGGCTTGGAGAGGACGGGCTTGCGGTGGCTGAAGGTGTCGAAGGACGCCTTGCCGTGGTAGGCGCCCGTGCCGGATTCCCCGACGCCGCCGAACGGCAGGTTCGGGACGCCGAGGTGGATCATCGGCGCGTTGAAGACGAGGCCGCCGGAGGAGGTCTTCTCCAGGAGGGCCCGCCGGGCCTCCTTGTCGCGGGTGAACGCGTACAGGGAGAGGGGCTTGTCGCGGGCGTTGACGAAGTCGACGGCCTCGTGGACGTCGCGGACGGTCAGGACCGGGAGGATCGGGCCGAAGATCTCCTCGGTCATGGCGGGGGCCCCGGGCGGCACGTCGATGAGGACGGTGGGGGCGAGGTAGCGCTCCCCCGCGTCGCGGGCGCCTCCGACGAGGAGGTCGCCCTCCGCCGTGAGCCCGCTCAGGCGTTGGAAGTGGCGGTCGCTGACGATGCGCCCGTAGTCGGCGCTGGTGCGGGGGTCGGGGCCGAACATCCGGTGGACGGCCTTCGGCAGCTCGGCCAGCAGGGAGTCGCGGGCGGCGCGGGTGATGAGGACGTAGTCGGGGGCGACGCAGGTCTGGCCGGCGTTGGTGAACTTGCCCCAGGCCAGCCGCTGGGCGGTGACGGCCATGTCGGCGGTCTCGTCGACGAAGACGGGTGACTTGCCGCCGAGTTCGAGCGTGACGGGGGTCAGGTGCTTGGCCGCGGCGGTGGCGACGATGCGGCCGACCGTGCCGTTGCCGGTGTAGAAGATGTGGTCGAAGCGCTGCGCGAGCAGCAGGGTGGTCTCCTCGACCGCTCCTTCGACGACGGCGACGGCGTCCAGGTACCGGGGCAGGAGGTCGGCGAGCAGGGCGCTGGTGGCGGGGGCGAGTTCGCTGGGTTTGACGACGGCCGCGTTGCCGGCGGCCAGGGCGCCGACCAGCGGGTTCAGGGTGAGGGTCACCGGATAGTTCCAGGGCGCGATGATCAGGCAGACGCCGAGGGGTTCGGGGTGGACGCGGGCCGTCGCCGGTTTGATGTTCAGGGGTACGGCGACCCGCCGGGGCCTCATCCAGCGGTCGAGGTGGCGCAGGGCGTGCTCGATCTCGGCCAGGACGCCGCCGATCTCGGTGAGGTGGGACTCGGTGCGCCCCTTGCGCAGGTCGTCGTAGAGGGCTTCCTCGATGGCCGGGACGTGGTCCCTGAGGAGGCGGCGCAGGGCGTGGAGTTGGCGTCGGCGCCAGGCGGCGGGCCGGGTGACGCCGGAGTCGAAGGCGGCCCGGAGCCGTGCGACGGTCTCGGGTATGTCCTGGTCCTGCGGTGTCACGGTTGCGGCGGTGCCGGTCATGGGTGCGGGGCCTTCCGGGCGGGGGCTGTTTCTCGTACGGCGGTCAAGGGGGCGTTTCTCGTACGGGGCGCGTGCTGGGGCGGTTAGCGTCCCGTCGTCGCGGTGACGTCGGCGACGAGGCGTTCGGCGAGGGATTGAGAGGACGGCGGGTTCTGCCCGGTGTAGAGGTTGCGGTCGACGACCACGTACGGCCGCAGGGGCAGCCGGGCCTTGGAGTACTCCGCGCCGCTCTCCCGCAACCGGTCCTCCAACAGCCAGACGGCCTTGCGGCCGAAGCTGTTGAACTTCTCCTCCAGATTCGAAAGACCCGTCATCCGGTAACCGGTGAACGGCCAGGACCCGTCCCCGTTCCTCGCCGCGAACGCCGCCGCCGGCGCGTGACACAGCAGCGCCAGCGGCCTGCCCGACGCCAGGAACCGGGTCAACAGCGCACCGGAGACCGGATCCACCGCCAGATCCTCCATCGGACCGTGCCCACCCGGATAGAACACCACGTCGAAATCGTCCGGATCCATCTCCGCCAGCACCCCGGGACTGTCCAGCCGGTCCCGGATCGACTCCAGATACGCGGCCACCTCACGCAGCCTCCACGGCCACCCGGCCGTCCTCGACATGCTCAACCGGTCCAACGTCGGAACCTTCCCACCCGGCGTCGCCAGAGTGATCTCCCACCCCGCCGCCGAGAAGACCTTGTGGGGCACCGCCAACTCCTCACCCCAGAAACCCGACGGATGCACCTCCCCGTCCCGCAACGTCCACCGGTCAGCCGCCGACACGACGAACAACACCCTGGTCACCACGGACCCTCCTCTGGCCGAAACGGATTCATCGACGTTCCGATGGGCGCATCCACCGATACGCGCACAAAGGGCTCACACCATCATCCGCCCCGGACCGGGCACGGGCGACCGGTCGCGGTCGGTCCCTCAGGTCACCGTGGCCGACATCGTGGCGGCGGCGGGCATCTCCCAGCGCAGCTTTTCCGCTACTTCAGCAGCGAGGAGGACGTCGTCTTCGGCGACCGCGTCCCGCCCACCGCATGGACACCGACGCGGGGCGCTGGAAGCGCATGGCCCGCGTCATCTGCGGCACGCCAGGCCTGCGGGCGCGCCACCTCGAAAAGCACCTGGCCCGGACCGGTGTCCTCGTGCCCGGGGTCGCGTCCCGGATCGACCCCGACGCCCCCGGCGGATCCCCCGCGCCTGACCGGGCGGGCCGCCCGGCCCCTACGCCCCCGCCGCCGCCCCCGTCCGCTCCGCGTCACCGCCCGCCTCCGCCGCGCGGCGCTGCCGCAGTACCGCCGCGAGCATGGTGACCAGGACGCCGACGACCGCCCAGGCCGAGAGGACCAGCAGGGCGGAGGTCATGCCGTTGCCGTGGAAGTACGAGATGGAGCGGGCCGCCCAGGTGCCCGCGCCCGGTGGCAGGGCGGGGCCGATCGCCTCCCAGAACGGCGGCAGCATCGGCGCGGGGAAGGCGCCGCCCGCGCTCGGATTGCCCGCGATGACGACGAGCAGGATCGCCAGGCCGATCCCGATGACGCCGAAGAGCCCCTGGAGGGCGAGCGTGGCGGCGCCCACGGCGAAGATCAGCAGCGCGCCCAGCCCCCACAGCGCCCACACGCTGCCCGGCAGGGCCCCCAGGA
Source organism: Streptomyces sp. NPDC098101 (assembly GCF_044760185.1). NCBI lineage: Bacteria > Bacillati > Actinomycetota > Actinomycetes > Kitasatosporales > Streptomycetaceae > Streptomyces > Streptomyces sp. NPDC098101. The sequence goes on from NZ_JBIWAS010000004.1 coordinate 341,582, forward strand.
TCGGTCCGACGATGACCGCGCCGCCGAGGCCCCCGGCGAGCGCGACCAGGGTCATCGTGCCCAGACGGGTCGCCGCGCGGGTCGGGTTGGCCGGGCGGGCTCCGGCGCTGATCGCCAGGATCGACGCGCACAGATAGGCGCCGACGCACCAGCCGATGACCAGGTAGAACGAGGACAGGCCGTTGAAGTCGTGCGGGGAGGCCGGAGCCACGTCCACCGTGCGCACGGTGCGCCCCTGGCTCTTGTCCACGGTGGCGATCAGGGTGCCCAGCGCGAGGGAGAGGGCCCTGCCGCCGCCCGAGGCCACCAGCAGCGTGTCGGTGGTTCCGGCCGGGTTCACCACCAGCGCGCCGTAGATGTCCCGGTTGACGATCTGGTCGCGCGCCGTGCGCTCGTCGGGCAGCGCGCGCGGGTCCAGCGGCGAGCCGGGCAGCCCGTCCAGGCGGGCCACCGTCTGCCCGGCCACGGTCTGCGGCGCCACCACGCCGAGGGCCACGTCCTTGAGCCGGGGCTCGTGCAGCGCGCCCACGTAGGAGGCGACGAAGAGCAGCTGGAGGGCGATCACTCCGATCACCAGCATCGTCGCCCTGGGCGTGACGGCGTCCTTCACCTCGGACAGGGTGCTCTGTTTCATGGCCTCCACGGTCCGGGACGCCGGGTGTCCGCGCAGGCGGGAGACGCCCGAATGGCTGTCGGCGCGCCCGGGGCGCCCCGGTGGCCGGACGCGGGAGGGGAAGCCCCGGCGGCCGGACGCGGGAGCGCCCGTCTGCGACGCAGCCCACACCCCTCAATGTTTACGTTGATTACATTGATGCGCTAATGTGAGTGGTGCACACATCGTAGGCGATCAAGATGGAAGAGAGAATCCGTATGACCAGCGAGCTGTTCTCGCCCCTGCCCCTGCGCTCGGGTCAGAAGCTGAGGAACCGGATCGCGAAGGCGGCCATGGAGGAGAACATGGCCGGGGCCGGCCAGCTCCCCGACGAGCAGCTGTTCACGCTGTACCGGCGCTGGGCCGCCGGCGGCACCGGACTGCTGATCACCGGCAACGTCATGGTCCACGCCGAGGCCCTGACCGGCCCCGGAGGCGTCGTCCTCGACGAGAACGCCCCCCTGGAGCCGTTCATCGCCTGGGCGAAGGCCGCCAAGTCCGGCGGCGGCGCGATATGGATGCAGATCAACCACCCCGGCCGCCAGGTCGCCTCCGACATGCCCGGCGTGGTGTGGGGCCCGACCGACATCGGCGTCAGCCTGGGCAAGCACAGCGGCCGCTTCGGCCGCCCCACCGCCATGACCCCCCGGCAGATCGAGGAGACCGTGACGCGGTACGCGGTGACCGCGCGCCGCGCCGAGGAGGCCGGCTTCGACGGTGTCGAGGTCCACGCCGCCCACGGCTACCTGCTCTCGCAGTTCCTCTCCCCGCTGGTCAACAAGCGCACCGACCAGTGGGGCGGGTCCCTGGAGAACCGGGCCCGGATGCTTCTCGACATCGTCCGCGCGGTCCGCGCCGCCGTCTCCCCCTCCTTCGCCGTCGCGGTCAAGCTGAACTCCGCCGACTTCCAGCGCGGCGGCTTCGACGCGGACGACGCCCGCCAGGTCATCGAGATGCTCGAACCCCTCGGCGTCGACCTGGTCGAGCTCTCCGGCGGCAGTTACGAGAGCCCCGCCATGACCGGTCGCTCCGCCGACAGCCGGACCCAGGCGCGCGAGGCGTACTTCCTCGACCTCGCCAAGGACCTCGTCGGAACCAGCCCGCTGCCGCTCATGCTCACCGGCGGCATCACCCGCCGCGTCACCGCCGAGAAGGTGCTCGACAGCGGCGTGGCCGTCATCGGCATGGGCACCGCCCTCGCCGTCACCCCCGACCTGCCCGACCGCTGGCGCAAGGGCCGCGAGGCCGACCGGCAGATACGGCGGGTGACCTGGTCCGACAAGGCCCTCGCCTCCGCCGCGAGCATGGCCCAGGTGCGCCACCAGATGCGCCGCCTCGCCCGGGGGAGCAGCCCCCGGCCCGGCACCCACCCGGCGATCGCCCTGGTCTCCGAACAGCGCAAGCAGCGCAAGGCCCTGCGCGGTTACCGCGCCTGGCTGGCCGGGCCCCGGAAGGCCGCCTGAACGACCCCGCCCCCGCGGTTGACACCGTAAACATGGCCTCTTACCGTCATGTATATGCCGCTTACATCAGAGTGAGGAACCCCCATGTCTTCGAACCAGCCCCTGTCCTCGGACCAGCCCCTGTCCTCCGGCCCGAAGGACACCGTCAAGGTCGACCTCGGAGGCCGCGAGGTCACCGTCCCCAAGGGCGGCCTGTACGACCGCTACCGGATGGCCCCCGACCTGGACGCGATCGCCCGCGACCCCCGCGTCAGCGGCGTGGACTTCTTCCGGAAGATGCCGAAGATCAAGGTCGACTCCCCGATCGGCCCCACGCTCACCCCGAACTTCTACTACGCCATCTCGACCGCCCGGCTCACGATGATCGCGCCGTCCCGCGCGATCCGCGCCCGGCTTCCCGAGGAGCTCTCCCCGCTGGAGGTCGCGCCCGGGCTCGGCCTGATCTCGGTCATGTTCTTCCGCTACGACGTGGCCGACATCGACTTCTACACCGAGGCCGCCGTCGGCATCGCCGTCAAGCCCGCCCGGCACGGCGGGCTCGGCTTCTTCGACCTCGTCTCGGGCCTGAAGAACGAGCACCTGCACTCCTACGTCCTGTCCCTGCCGGTGAACTCGGAGATCGCGCAGGTCCGCGGCCACGACGGCTACGGCTTCCCCAAGTGGGTCACCGACCTCGACGTCGCCATCGACCACCACCGGACGACCGCGCGGGTCGCCAACGGCTCCGGCGGGGTCGACCTGGCGCTCCTGGCGAACACGCCGAAGCAGACCGCCCACCCGAGCGGCGAGCGGGTCGGGTCGCTCACCTCGTACACGACGATCGACGGCGCCTGGCACTCCACCCTGAACCAGACCAACGTGCTGAACGCCGGGACGACCCGCAGCACCGGCGGCATCACCCTCCAGCTCGGCGAGGGCCGCATGTCCGACGACCTGCGCTCGCTCAAGCCGAAGCGGACCATCCAGTTCGACGTGATGACCGAGGGCCAGGCCGCCCTGCACATGCCGGTGCCCACCTCGGTCCACAGCCGCAGCAAGTAACAGCAGAGGAGCCCCGCCATGGCCACCACCCACGCCGCCCCGACGACCGTCCGCGGCCCGAGCCTCCCCCTGTCCCTCACCCCCGACTTCCTCCAGCGGCTGACCACCCGGGTCTCGGCCGCGCCGAACGCCGCCCGGGTCACCACCAGCGCCCCCTACACCGGCGTGCCCCTGGCCGACCTCCCGGTCTCCACCCCCGGAGACGTCGAGGCCGCGTTCGTCCGCGCCCGCGCCGCGCAGAAGTCCTGGGCCGCCACGCCGATCACGGAGCGCAAGCGGATCCTGCTGCGCTACCACGACCTGGTCCTCGCCCGTCAGGACGAGGCGCTGGACCTGATGCAGGCCGAGAACGGCAAGACCCGGCGCGACGCGTTCCTCGAAGTGGTCGACATCGGCATCGTCTCCCGCTACTACGCGCGCAACGCCGCCAAGTACCTGAGCCCCAAGCGGCGCAAGGGCGCGATCCCGCTGCTCACCCACACCACCGAGCTGCGCCACCCCAAGGGCGTGGTCACCGTCATCTCGCCGTGGAACTACCCGCTGAGCATGGCCGCCAGCGACACCATCGCCGCCCTGCTGGCCGGCAACGCCGTCGTGCAGAAGCCCGACACCCAGACCGCGCTCACCGCCCTGTGGTCGATGGACCTGATGTACGAGGCGGGCCTGCCCGAGGGCGTGTGGCAGATGGTGATCGGCCGGGGCAGCTCCATCGGCGGCGCGCTGATGGACAACGCCGACTACATGATGTTCACCGGCTCCACCGCCACCGGACGCCAGATCGCGAGCGACGCCGGCCGGCGCCTGATCGGCGCCTCCCTCGAACTCGGCGGCAAGAACGCCATGATCGTCCTGGACGACGCCGACATCGAGAAGGCCGCCGACGGCGCGGTGGCCGCCTGCTTCCCCTCCGCCGGGCAGCTGTGCGTCTCCATCGAGCGCCTGTACGTGGCCGAGTCCGTCCGGGACGAGTTCGTCGCCGCGTTCACCGCCCGCACCGAGAAGCTCAGGATCGGCGCGGCGTACGACTACAGCGTCGACGTCGGCAGCCTGACCACCCCGGCCCAGCTCAAGACGGTCACCGAGCACGTCGACGACGCCGTGGCCAAGGGCGCCACCGTCCTGGCCGGCGGGAAGGCGCGGCCCGACCTCGGCCCGCTCTTCTACGAGCCGACGATCCTCACCGGCGTCACGCCCGACATGACGCTGCACTCGCACGAGACCTTCGGGCCCGTGGTCTCCGTCTACACCTACCGGGACGTCGACGACGCGGTCGCGCAGGCGAACGCCACGGCCTACGGGCTCAACGCCAGCGTCTGGTCGCGGAACGGCGCCCGGGGCCGGGCCGTCGCCGCCCGCGTCCACGCCGGGACCGTCAACGTCAACGAGGCCTTCGCCGCCGCCTGGGGAAGCGTCGACGCCCCGATGGGCGGCATGGGCGACTCCGGGCTCGGCCGCCGCCACGGCGCCGACGGCATCCTCAAGTACACCGAACCCCAGACCGTCGCCCACCAGCGCGTCCAGGGCTTCACCCCGCCGGCCCGCGTCAGCCCCGAGACCTGGGCCGCCCTCCTGACCGGAGCGCTCAAGGTCCTCAAGGCGGCCGGCGTCCGCTGAACGGCGGGCGGCGTGCGGCGGCGGCCCCGGTCGGGCCGCACCGCGAAGGGAGGGCGGCCCGTGCACGGCACAGGCTCGCCCCCTCCGCCCGGTCCCCCGGAGCCGGGTTCACGGGTTCGTGGTGTTCCGCGTCCCGGCCAGCCAGGCGCGGTAGCGGCGCAGGGCCCTGCGCTGCTTGCGCCGTTCGGAGAGCAGGGCGAGCAGCGGGCTGGTGCCCGGCCTGGTGTCGCGGCCCCGGGCCAGGCGGCGCATCTGGTGGCGCACCCTGGCCATGCTCGCGACGGCGGCGAGGGCCTTGTCGGACCAGGTCACCGGCTCCATCAGGCGGTCGGCCTCGCGGTGGTTCCGCCACCGTTCGGGCAGGTCGGGGGTGAGGGTGAGGGCGGTGCCCATGCCGACGACCGCCACGCCGTTGTAGAGGACCCGTTCGGCGGTGACGCGGCGGGTGATGCCGCCGGTGAGCATGAGGGGCAGCGGGCTGGTTCCGACGAGGTCCTTGGCGAGGTCGAGGAAGTACGCCTCCCGGGCCCGGGTGCTGTCGTCGGCGGGGCGGCCGGTCATGGCGGGGCTCTCGTAGCTGCCGCCGGAGAGCTCGACCAGGTCGACGCCGAGGGGTTCGAGCATTCCGATGACCTGGCGGGCGTCGTCCGTGTCGAAGCCGCCGCGCTGGAAGTCGGCGGAGTTCAGCTTGACGGCCACCGCGAAGGACGGCGGGACGGCACTGCGGACGGCGTGGACGACGTGAAGGAGCATCCGGGCCCGGTTCTCCAGGGACCCGCCCCATTGGTCGGTGCGCTTGTTGACCAGCGGGGAGAGGAACTGCGAGAGCAGGTACCCGTGGGCGGCGTGGATCTCCACGCCGTCGAAGCCCGCCCTCTCCGCGCGATGGGCCGTGACGGCGAACCGCGTCACGGTCTCCTCGATCTGCCGGGGGGTCATGGCGGTGGGGCGGCCGAAGCGGCCGCTGTGCCGGCCCAGGCTGACGCCGACGTCGGACGGGCCCCACACCACGCCGGGCATTCCGGAGGCGACCTGGCGGCCCGGATGGTTGAGCTGCATCCACATCACGGCGCCGCCGGACTTGCCGGCCTCCGCCCACGCGGCGAAGGGCTTCAGGGGCGAGTGCTCGTCGAGCACGACGCCGGAGGGGGCGGTGAGCGCCTCGGCGTGGACCATGACGTTGCCGGTGATCAGCAGCCCGGCGCCGCCGGCGGCCCAGCGCCGGTACAGCGTGAGCGTCCGTTCGTCGGGAAGCTGGCCGGCCCCGGCCATGTTCTCCTCCATGGCCGCTTTGGCGATCCGGTTGCGCAGTACCTGACCGGAGCGGAGAAGCAGGGGTGAGAACAGCTCGGTGGTCATCCCGGTTTCCTCTTCCTTTTCGATCACTTACGATGTATACGACGTTCACATTAGAGAGGAAATGTGAACAGTGTGAACATTAAGGATGTGTGACCCATGGCACAGACCGGCACGTACCATCACGGCGACCTGCGCGCCGCCTGCCTGCGCGCCGCGCGCGAACTCCTGGAGGAGGACGGCAGCGCGGGCCTGTCGCTGCGCGCGGTCGCCCGCCGCGCCGGGGTGTCGGCCACCGCCCCCTACCGCCACTACGCCGACCGCGACGCGCTCGTCTCCGCCGTGGCCGCCGAGGGGTACCGCGAGCTCGCCGAGCACCTGGCCGGGGCCCACCCCTCGCCCTCGACGCCCGACGAACTCGCCGCGGTGGCCGTCGCCTACGTGCGGTTCGCGCTGGAGCACCCGGCCCTGTTCCGGGCGATGTTCGCCGAGCCCTGCGACCCGACCAGCGCGGAGCGGGTCGCCGCGACCGCCGCGATCTCCGAGTACGTCCGGGGCATCGTCCGGGCCACCTTCCCGGACGTGGACGCGGAAGCCCTGTCGACCACGGTGTGGGCCCTGGTCCACGGCCTGGCCTTCCTGCACCTCGACGGCAAGCTCGACACCTCCACCCCCGAGGTGGTCGCCGCCCAGGTCACCGCCGCCGTCCACGCGCTGTTCCAGGCCTCCCCCGCGATGTCCTCCGAGACGGCGGCCGTCGCACCGGCGGCGGTCTGAGCCGACGGCACAGGACCGGTCCCGGGGCCGTGCTCAGCGGTAGGTGAGCAGGCGGCGCCCGTCGCCGGCGAAATGGGCGTGCTCGTTGAAGGTCAGCAGAGTGGTTCCGGACGCCCCCACCGCGAGGGTGGTGACGGAGGCGTTGACGGTCACGCGGTGGAGGGCGGCGATCCCCTCCCCGGGCAGGGAGAGCAGCGCACCGCACAGTGCGGCGAGCACGCCGCCCGAGGTGACGACGACCGCGTCGCGCCCCCGGCCGAGCGCGGCGGGCAGCTCGGCGAGGCCGGCCGCGACGCGCCCGGAGAACGCGGCCCACGTCTCGCCGCCGGTCGTACCGGGGCCCCGCGTCCATGCCAGCAGGGCGTGGTCGAGCCGGTCCTGCTCCGAGGCGGTCCGCCCGGACGCGGGGGCGTAACGGGCGAGCAGGCCGAGGTGGTCGTACTCGTTCCAGCGCGGGTCCTGGTGGAGCGGTCCCCCGAATCCGGCCGCGTCCGCGAGGAGACGGGCCGTGTCGCGCTGGCGGACCAGGGTGCCCGAGACGAGATGCGGGTCGCGCAGGCCCCGGCGGGCGAGTTCCCGGCCGACGGCGGCGGCCTGGGCGCGGCCGGGGCCGGACAGGACGTCGTAGTCCTCCGCCCCGGCGGAGGCCTGTCCGTGGCGGACGAGGCAGATGAGCGGCATGGCGGTGCCTTCCCTCCTTCTTTCGAGCAATGCTCGGTAACAGGGCCGGAGACGTGCCGGACGGGACGGGCCCGGGGACGTCAGGGGTGCTCGGCGGTGAAGCGGTCCATGATCCGCTCCAGGCCGTTCACGAGCAGGTCGACCAGGTCGGCGGGGGTGACGACCTCGTCGGTGGCGCCGAGGGCCATCTCCTCCGCCATGGCCAGCCAGCCGCGGACGGCCAGCCGGTGCAGCGGCGTGGGGTCGTGGACCCCGGCGGCGTCCAGGACCCGGTCGGTCAGGACGCGCCGGTTGTCCTCGAAGACCTCCAGGACCCGTTCGTCGCCGCCGGCCGCGGCCCGCACCACGGCCACGTAGTTGTCCTTGCGCCGCCGGACGAACGACACGAAGCCTTCGACGATCCCGCGCACCCGCTGCGCCGGAGTGCCCTCCTCCGGCGCCTCGGCGTGCAGCAGCAGACGGTCTCCGGCGGCCCGCACGACCGCGACGTAGTAGTCCCGCTTGGTCGGGAAGTAGTGGAAGAGCAGCCCGCGCGAGATGCCCGCCTCGGCGGCCACCTCGTCGATGGACATCTCGTGGATGGGACGGGTGGTGAGCAGGCGCAGGCCGATGTGGATCAGCTGCGTCCGGCGCTCTTCCGGCTTCAGCCGCACGCGGGTGGGCGCGGTCTTCGCGGTCACGGTCACTCACCCTAGGCTGCTGAGCAATGCTCGACAAGGGTTTGCGGGCACTCATGTTGACGCTGCACACTCCGGCTCGCGGCTTGACGCTGCACACTCCGGCTCGCGGCGCGGCTATCCCTGTTCGCCGCCGCCGGGGGACTCGTCGCGCAGCCGCCGGGAGCGCAGGACCAGGAGCATCTCGAACCGGCGGTCGGGGTCGTCGAGCACGTCGCCCCACAGTTCGCGGATCTGCCGCAGGCGGTAGCGGGCCGTCTGGGGGTGCACGCCGAGGCGGTGGGCGACCTCCGGGGCCCCGCCGGAGGTCTCGATCCAGGCGAGCAGCGTGTCGGCGAGACGCCGCGCCTGGGCGGGGGCGACGTCGTTCAGGGGGGTCAGACAGCGCGCGGCCGCCGCGTCGACGAGCTCCCGGGAGGGAAGCAGAAGCAGTTCCTCGACGCGGTCCGTGCAGTGGTGCAGCCCGTCGTGGGGCAGGAGGCCGTCCTCGACCAGCCGGACGGCGGTCTCCGCCCAGCGCAGGGACTCCACCGCGGCGGCGAGCGGCACCGTCGGCCCGATCGCGCCGGACCATCCGGCCGTGGCCCGCCGGACGTGATCGGCGCGGCCCGCGACGTCCGGGTCCGGGACGACCACGCGGGGCTGCTCGCTCTCCATGTCGAGGAGGACGCCCCGGCCGAGGGCGGGGGCGACGGCCTCGCGCGCGGGCCGGATCAGGACGCCCACCGCGACGGTGGCCGGCAGTTCCCAGCCGATGCGCGCGGCGCGCTCCCCGAGGGTCTGGGCGGGATCGGGGTGCCGGCTCGAAAGGAGCCGGTCGATCAGCCTCCGCTGCAGGCGCAGGCGCTCCCCCTCCTGCCGGGCCATGGCCTCGGCGTAGCCGCGTACCGACTGCTCGACCAGGCCGTCCAGGTACTTGAAGCCGGCCTCGGCGAGTTCGTACATGGCGGGTGCGGCGATGTCGACCTGCTGGCCGATCTCGGCGAACCGCCGCCAGGCGAGCCGGACGCCGAGGCGGTAGACGGCCTGGAGCGAATCGTGGCTGCGTCCCCTGAGCCCCTCCGCCCGGCCGAACTCCTGGAAGACCTCGTCGGCCACGCGCGGATCGGCCTCCCCGGACAGCAGCTGCTGGACAAAGCCTTCGATGGCGCGCCGGATCCCGACGAGGGACTTCGGCTCGCCCGGCACCTCCTCCGCGGGGCGCAGCCGGGGGAACTCGTGGCGGATCGCGCGGAGGATCTCCCCCGCGAGCTCCGCCGACTCCGACAGCACGATGGCGGCGAAGCGGTCGACCTTGGGCGGGGGCACGTCCCCCCAGACGATTCGGGTCATCGGCTCGCCGGGGCCGTGTCATAGGTGACCAGCGGCACGTTGGGCTGCTCGGGCACGGCGTCGAGCACGGCCACGATCCCGAAGGCGGCGCCCACGGCGAGCACCGCGGCGATCACGACGGTTCCTGTTGCGGCGATCAGTCTGCTCATTGTGTCGGGTCAGCTCCTCGTCGGAGGCGTCCCCACCCCGGCCCCCACAGCCGACGGACAGTGTTGACAGGACATTGACATCGCGTCAAGTGCTGCCTAGCGTCGTCGGCCACAAGGGCTTGACCGGGCCCTGAGGTCCGTGCGTCTCCGTGCGAGTTGTCCCACCAGGAGTCCCGGATGCGCCGTACCGCTTCACCCTTGTCCCTGTTCCTGCTCGGAGCGGGGGTGTTCCTGCTGGTCCTGGCCCCCCTGCTGGTGTCCCACGTCCTGCCGGAGGCCAAGCGCACCCCGCTCGACGTCGACACGACGACCGTCTTCACGGGCAGCGGCAGCTACTTCGACACCAAAGCGCTGAAAACGCTGCACGACCGGCCGCTCACCGTCACGCGGCAGGTCCGCGGCGACGTCGCCGAGGGCGTGAGGAGCGGCAACGCCGTCTGGGACGTGTCCACGTCGGTCGACATCGACGCCACCCTGCCGGCCTCCGACACCCGGGACTCCCTCCAGTGGACCGTGGAGCGGTGGGTGACGGACCGGCGCACCAACGAGCCGGCGCACTGCTGCGGCGAGTCGCCCGTCTTCGACGGCGAGGCCTACCTGAAGTTCCCCTTCGACGTCGAGAGGCGCGACTACCGCTGGTGGGACGGCACGCTCGGCGCCGTCGTACCGCTCCGCTACACGGGCCCCGGCACGGTGCGGGGCCACGAGGGGCTGCGCTTCACCGGCAGCGTCCCGCCCACCCGGACCGGCGTGCGCCAGGTGCCGGGCAGGCTGGTGGGCCTCCCGGACCGGCCGCAGGTGCTCGCCGAGGAGTGGTACGCCAACGGCGGCATCGAGCTGATCGTGGACCGGCCCACCGGGCGGATCCTCTACGCGGCGATCGGACCCCGGAAGACCCTGCGCGCGCCCGAGTCCGACAAGGACGCCGTCGTGCTGCTGTCCAGCGGGAAGCTCGCGTTCACCGAGGCCACCCAGCGGCAGCAGGTGAGCCTCGCGGCGGCGGACGGCGGCAAGCTGCGGCTGCTCGGCGACACCCTTCCCCTGGGAGCGGGCGTGCTCGGAGCGGTACTCGCGCTGATCGGCGGAATTCTGGTGGCGCGGGGGCGAAATGTCCCAACCGCGCGCGACTGACGCTCACTTGGCAACACATCGCCCCGTCTGAGCGGCGGCCAAGTTGTCATACCGGTGAGTAGCCCTGCGTGGATCACCTGCCGAAGACTGTCGTCCCCAACCAAGCACGACCTCACCCCGGTCTCCCCTGCCCACCCCCGTTCCGCTCCCGCCCCGCCCCCACGGTCCTCCTTCCCCTCCACCGGTATCCCCGGCCCCGTCTCCTTCCCCGCCGAACGAGTTGGAGCGCACATGCCCCAGCACGTCCCTTCCCCACCGCTCGCGCCGGTTCCGCCGCCTCCCCACCAGCCCCTGGTCGGGACCGTGCAGACCCGCGCCCGCCGGAGCGAACCGCCCCGGCGCATCGCCTTCCTCGCCCACCGGGGCCTGGGCAACCCCGCCGCGGGCGGTTCGGAAGTCCTGATCGACCGGATCGCCTCCGGACTGACCGAGTCCGGCCACGACGTGACGCTGCTGTGCGGCGGCACCGCGGCGCCCCGTCCCTACCGCGTCGTGTCGGCCGGAGGCCCCTTCGGGCACTTCGCCGGCGCCCGGTCCGCCTTCGCCCGGCACGTCGGTTCGTGCGACCTGCTCGTCGAGGTGTGCAACGGGATGCCCTACCTGTCGCCGCTGTGGCACGACGGCCCGACGGTGTGCCTGGTCAACCACGTGCACACCGACCTGTGGGGAATGCGCTTCCCCCGGCCCGTCGCCCGTACCGGCCGGCTGCTCGAACACTGGGCGCTCGCCCGGGCCCACCGGGGCAACCTCCTGGTCGCCGTGTCCCCCTCGACCGAGGAGGCGCTGCGCGCGATCGGGGTGCCGCCGGAGCGGATCCGCGTCGTGCACAACGGCGTCCACGAGCCCGCGCCCCGGACCCCCCGGTCGGCGACGCCGGTGTTCGTCGCCCTCGGCCGACTCGTCGACTACAAGCGCATCGACCTCCTGCTGCGCCTGTGGGAACGGGTCCGGCCGGTGACCGGCGGACGGCTCGTCGTCGTCGGCGACGGGCCGGAACGCGGCCGCCTCGAACGACTGGCGGGCCCCGGCGTCGAGTTCACCGGCCAGGTGTCCGAGGAGGAGAAGCACCGTCTGCTGTGCGAGGCGTGGCTGCTCCTGCACCCCGCCGCCGTCGAGGGCTGGGGGCTCGTCGTGACCGAGGCGGGCGCGCGCGGCACACCGACCCTCGGGTTCGACGTGCCGGGGCTGCGCGACTCCGTCCGGGACGGCGTCACCGGCGTCCTGGCGCGCGGGGAGTCCTCCTTCGCCGCCGCCTGGTGCACCCTCGCCCTCGACACCGAGGGCCGGGAGGGCATGGGCGAGGCCGCCGCCCGGCACGCCGCCGCGTTCCGGTGGAGCGGTACGGTGCGCCGCTTCCGCGCCATCGCCTCGGAGGCGGTGGAACGCGCCCGGCCGCGCGGCCGGGGCGGGCCCGCGGAAGGCGCGCGCACGTGAGGGATCCGTCGTTCCGCCGTTCGCTGACGCTCTTCCGGGCCTTCCTGCGCGAGCAGGACGACCCGCACACCGCGTACGAGCTCCTGGCCAGGGACGCCGCCGACCAGATCGAACGCCACGTCCGGCTGGACGGCAGGATCGTCCTGGACGTCGGCGGCGGCCCGGGCTACTTCACGAGGGAGTTCCGCCGCCGGGGCGCCCACGGCTACCTGTTCGAACCCGACCTCGCCGGACTGGCGTCCGACCGGAGGGCGGGGGCCGTCGTCGCGGACGGCTATCTGCTGCCGCTGGCCGACGGCACGGCCGACGTCTGCTTCTCCTCCAACGTCCTGGAACACGTGCGCGACCCCGGCACGTTCCTCAGCGAGCTGGTCCGGGTCACCCGGCCCGGCGGCCTGATCTACGTCTCGTTCACCAACTGGCTCTCGCCGTGGGGCGGCCACGAGTGGGCGCCCTGGCACTACCTGGGCGCCGAGCGCGCACGGGCCCGCTACGAGCGGCGCACCGGCCGGCCGGCCAAGCACCGGCTGGGCGAGAACCTCTTCGCGATCGGCGTCGGCCCGACCCTGCGCCGCGTCAGGAACCGGGACGACGTCGAGATCGTCTCCGCGCGCTCGCGCTACTGGCCGGTGCTCCCCGGGGCCGTCACCCGGGTGCCGGTGCTCCGCGAGTTCGCGACGTGGAACCTCCTCCTCCTACTTCGGCGGTGCCCATGACCACCACGCTCCACGCCCGTCCGCCGGCCCCGCCCGGCCCCGAGACCGGCACGGCGCCGTCGCCGCCGCCGAGGGCGTCCCGGCGCTGGCTCCTCGGCTTCTGGGCGGCGGTCCTCCTCGCCTTCCTGGCGGTCTCACCGGGCCGGATGACGTTCGACACCAAACTGGGCGTCGTCACCGACCCGTGGAAGTTCCTCGGCGACCTGGGCCAGTTGTGGCACGACCGGGCCGGCTTCGGCGGCATCGCCGACCAGTACGTCGGCTACCTGATCCCGATGCTGCCCTTCCACGCCGCCGCCGACCTGGTGCGGCTGCCGGTCTGGCTGGCCGAGCGGCTCTGGCTCTCGATCGTGGTCACCACCGCCTTCTGGGGCGCCCTGCGCCTGGCCGAACGGCTCGGCGTCGGCACGCACGGCCCTCGGCTGGTCGGCGCGGCCGCCTACGCGCTGTGGCCGACGTTCACCATCGTCGTCGGCTCCACGTCCGCCGCCGCCCTGCCCGGCGCGATGCTGCCCTGGGTGCTGCTGCCGCTCACCCGCGCGGAGACCGGCCCACGGGTGGCCGCGGCGCGCTCCGCGCTGCTGATCCCGCTGATGGGCGGGGTGAACGCCGCGTCCACGCTGGCCTCGCTGCTGCCCGTCGGCCTGTACCTGCTGTCCCGCCCCGGGGGCCCCCGCAAGCGGGCCCTGATCGCCTGGTGGACGCCGTGCGTGATCCTCGCGACGTCCTGGTGGATCGTCCCGCTGCTGCTCCTGGGCGTGTACGGCGAGAACTTCATGCCGTACGTGGAGACCTCCTGGACGACCACGGGGACGATGTCGGCGACCGAGGTGCTGCGCGGCGCGGGGAACTGGGTGGGCTACCTGAACTTCGGCGAGCCGTGGCTGCCCGCCGGCTGGACCGTCGTCTCGTCGGCCCTCGCGGTGCTCTGCTCGGCGCTCGCCGCGGCGCTCGGCCTCGCGGGCCTGGCCCGCCGCGACCTGCCGGAGCGGCGCTGGCTGGTGCTGACCGTCACCGTCACCGCTCTGATCACGCTCGCCGGGTACGGCGGCGCGCTCGGCGGCCCCTTCCACGGGACGGTGCGGGACTGGCTGGACGGGCCGCTGGTGCCGTTCCGGAACGTCTACAAGTTCCAGACGGGCCTCGCCCTCGCGCTGGTCCTCGGCCTCGTGCACCTCGCCTCCCGGGGCCTCCCCCGGCCGCTGCCGGTCCGGGCCCGCCGCCTCGGGCCCGTCGTGGTCGCCGTCCTCGTCCTGCCCGGCCTCGCCTGGCCGTACCTCAACGGCACGATCCTGCAGCCGGGGGCGTTCCGCAAGCTGCCCTCGCACTGGGAGGCGACCGCCGACTGGCTGGCCGAGCACGCCCCCGAGGACCGCGCCCTCGTCGTCCCGGCGACCGCGCACGGCATCCACATCTGGGGCTCGACGATCGACCAGCCCCTGGACGTCCTCGCCCGCTCCCCCTGGGCGCAGCGCGACTACGTGCCGTTCGGCACCCCCGGCAACCGGCGCGCCCTGGACGCCGTCGAGCAGGCCCTGGCCTCCGGCGGCGAGGTCCCCGGGCTCGCCGCGTACCTGACCCGGGCGGGTCTGTACCACGTCGTCGTGCGCAACGACCTCGACCCGGACCAGCTCGGGCACGTGCCCACGGCGACGGTGAAGCGGACCCTGGAGGCCTCCGGGTACCGCCGGATCACCGGCTTCGGCCCGCTCCTGACCGACGGCCGCATCCCCGACGACACGCCCCTGCAGGTCGAGGGGCTCTATCCGCGCCAGCGCGCGGTCGAGATCTACGCGCCCCCGGAGGGCACCCCGCGTCCCGGCCCGGCCCGGACGACACCGGTGGCGGACCTGGCGGTGGTCAGCGGCGGGCCGGAGTCCCTGCTGCCCCTGTCGGCGTCGGGCGCCGTGACCGGCCGGGCGACGGTCCTGGCCGGCGACGCCCATCCCGGCGCGGACGCCCCGGCGCTCTACGCGGCCAGTGACGGGCTGCGCCGCGCCGACACCCGGTTCGGCCTGGTCAACTCCGGCACGTCCCACACGTACGCCGAGGGGGAGCGCAACGCCGAGGGGGCGGTGCAGGACCCGGGAGCGGAGCCGCGCCAGATCCTGCCCGTCTCCGGCACGCGCCACCAGACCACCGCCGTCCTGCGGGGCGCGGAGTCGGTGACGGCCTCGTCGGTGGGCAACTGGCTGTTCCACCTCCCCCAGTACGACCCCGTCAACGCCTTCGACGGCAACCCGGACACCGCCTGGGCCGAGGGCTCCCCCGGATCGCCCCGGGGCGAGTGGCTGCGGATCGCCTTCACCGGCCCGACCCCGGTCCCCGGGAGCCTCGACCTCACCCCGCTGCCCGGGAGCGAGGTGCGGGCCGCGCCCACGTCGGTGCGGATCGAGACCGACCGGGGCAGCCGGGTCAGCCCGCTCCGCCCCGACGGCAGCACCCAGCGGGTCGCCGCGCCGGAGGGCGAGGCGACCTGGCTGAAGGTGACGGTCCTCGCGTCCCAGCAGGGCCGCCCGGGGCTGACCGGCGCCGGGTTCTCCGAGGTCTCCGTGCCCGGCGTTCAGGTGACACGGATGCTGCGGCTTCCGGCCGACGCGCCGCGCGAGGTCACCGGCGCGGTGGCGTACTCGCTGAACCGCGGCAGCGATCCCGGCGGGCTGTCCGTCGCGCCCGCCGAGGTGGGGCTGCACCGGCAGTTCACGGCGGCCAGGACCGGCGAGTACACCGTGCGGGCCTCCGCCCTGCCCGTACCGGGCAAGGAGCTCGACGACCTGCTGTTCGCCCTCACCGGCAAGCGGGACAAGCTCCTGGTGAGCGCCGACTCGACCGCCCGGCTCGGCACGAACCTGAGCCCGCGCAACCTGACGGACGGCGACCTGACCACCGCGTGGGTGGCCGGCGACCGGCCCGTGCTCCGGCTGTCCTGGCCGAAGAAGACCTCCGTCGGCGAGATCGTCCTCGCCGCGGCCGGCGGCCTGGCCAGCCGGCCGGAGCAGATCCGGATCAGCTCGCCCGACGGCGCCGCCATCGCGTCCGTCGACGAGAACGGGATCGCGCGGTTCTCCCCCGTCGTCACCGACCGGATGGACGTCACGATCTCCCGCGTCGCGCCGCTGACCCTGCACAACCCGGTGGCGGACGCGCAGTTGCAGCTGCCGGTGGGCCTGAGCGAGCTGTACGTCCCGGCGCTCGCCGCGTACCGGGCGCCGCAGCCGGACCCGGAGAAGAGGTTCACGCTGCCGTGCGGGAAGGGCCCGGTCCTCTCGGTCGACGGGCGGTTCCTGGAGACCCGGGCCGAGGGCCGGATCGGGGACCTGACGCAGCGCCGCCCGATCGCCGTCTCCCTGTGCACCGAGGGCGGCCGGGTGGCCCTGGAGCGCGGCACCCGCACCGTCGAGGCCGGTGACACCGGTCCCCTCGCGGTCACCCGCGTCGACCTGACGAACGGCGAACCGCCGGCCGCCTCCGCGACGCCCCGGACGGTGGAGGTCGTGTCGGGCGGCGGCGACCGGCGCGTCCTGCGGGTGGGCGCGGGCGAGGCCGCGTACCTCCAGCTCCACGAGAACCACAACGCGGGCTGGAAGGCCGAGCTCGACGGGCGGGAGCTGCGGCCGCTGCGCGTCGACGGCTGGCAGCAGGCCTGGCTCGTCCCCGCCGGCGCGGGCGGCTCGGTGACGCTGGTGTACGAGCCCTCCCGCCTGTACGAGGCGGGGCTGGCCGTCGCCGGGGTGCTGCTCCTGGTGCTCACCGGGCTCGCGCTCGCCGGCCGCCGGGGACGCTCCGTACCGGCGGAGAACACGGTGGAGGAGGAGCCGCCCGCGCCCGGCCTGCTGCTCGGCACGGTCGTGCTGACCCTGGTGGGCGTGGTGATCGCGGGGCCGTGGGCGCTGCTCGTGCCCGTGCTCGCCGTGGTCGCCCGGCTGCGTCCGGCCCTGCTCGGCCCCCTCGCCCTCGTGGCGATGGCCGGGGCCGGGATCGCCGCCCTGACGGGCAGCGGCGAACCGACCGCCCTGGGCCGGGGGGCGTACGGGCCGATCGCCCAACTCCTCGCCCTGATCGCGCTGTTCGCGGCGCTCGTCACCGTGCGCGGCGAGCGCGTCCCCCGGGGCGGCACCCACCGCGCCGGGACGGCGACCCGGCCCCCGGCCGAGGGACGGGAGGCGCCCGGCGGGCACGGCGGACGGGAGACGTCCGGACCCGCGGGCCGGGACGCCGGCGGCCCGTGGCCGCCCGACCGGCCGGGACGCGCCGGGGAAGGGAAGCGCTGATGGCCACCGAACAGCGGACGGAGGTCTTCGGACCGGCCCCGGACCGCGAGCCGCCGCGCGTGCCGTTCCCGGTCGCGGACGAGATCGCCCGGCACTGCGCCGACCCGCGCGAGCCGAACACCGTGCACCTCGAGATCCACCTGCCGGGCCGGATCGAGCCGGACCGGCTGCGCGAGGCGTTCGGCCGGGCGCTGTCCCTGCACCCGCGGGCGCTGATGCGGGAGCGGCGGCGCGGACCGTTCGCACGGCGCTACGAGTGGGAGCTGACGGACCGTCCCCGGGCGGACGTGGTGCTCTTCCCGCCGTGCGCGCCCGGAGCCCTCGCGCGCGCCCGGGAGCGGGCCCTCGCCGTGGCCCCGTCGCTGCTCGCCGCGCCGCCGCTGCGTCTCGAAGTGGTCGAGGAGCCCGGTGCCGACGGCTGCGTCCTGCTCCTCGCCGTGCACCACACGGCGCTCGACGGGCCCGCCTGTCTGCGGATCGTCGCGACCGCCGCGGAGATCTACGGCGGCTCCGCCGCGCAGCCGGTCGCCCCGCCGGTCCGTCCGCCGGCGGGGCCCGCGCCCCGGCCCGCGGGTTCGCGGGCGGCGGTGGCGCGGGTCGCGCCGGGGAGCCCGCAGGGCGCTCCGGGGAACGCGCTGCTGGTCACCGAACTGCCGGTGCCCCGGCGCGCCCCCGGCGCCCCGCACACCGTCAACGACCAGCTGATGGTCGCCACGGCCCTGACGGTCGCCGACTGGAACCGCCGCCGGGGGGCGGCCGAGCGGCCGCTGCGCGTCACCATGCCGGTCGACGACCGGACCCGGGGGCCCGCGATGCCGATCGGCAACGGCACCCGGCTCGTCGAAGTCGGCTTCGCTCCCTCCGAGTTGGAGCCGGAGGCGGACATCGGCGCCCTGCTGCGGATCACGGCCGGGCGCACCCGCGCCCTCAAGGCGGTCGCCCGGCCGCCCCTGGGGCGCGGGGCCGCGCTGCTCGCCTCGCCGGTCCTCCCGGTCGCCGCCCGGGCGGCGCTGACCCGGGGCGTGCGCCGCCTCGCGGCCCCGTGGATCTCGACGACGCTGCTCAGCAACCTCGGCCGGATCCCCTACCCGTTCGACTTCGGCGGGGCGGGCCGGGCGCGGGCGGTCTGGATGTCGGCCCCGGCCGCCATGCCGCGCGGCCTGACGTTCACCACGGCGTCGACCGGCGGCCGGCTCCATCTGGCGCTGCGCTGGTCGCGGACCCTGCTGGGCGACGAGGACGGGGCACTGCTGTGCGAGATGTTCACCGACCGGCTGGCGGCGACCGACGCGGAGGCACTGTGAGCGGCCCGGACGGCGTGCCGACCGACTTCCCGAGCGGCCGGGAGGACATGGACCCCACCGGCCCCGGCGGGCCGCCGGGGTTGCGGGACTTCTACGAGAACCCCGCCGTCCCGGTGGCCTCCGGGGACGCCCGGAGCCGCCGGCAGGCCCGGCTGCTGGCCGGGGCGCTCGACCGGCCCGGCGCGCTCGTCCTCGACGTCGGCTGCGGCGACGGCACCGCTGCCGCCGTCGCGGGGCCGATCCTCGCCGGGCACCGGATCGTGGGGGTCGACTGGTCCCACGACGCGCTGCGCCGCGCCCGGCCGCGCCTCTCCCACGTCGTGCGCGGCGAACTGGACGGCGGCGGGCTGCCGTTCGCCGACGGGTGCGCGGACGCCGTGCTGTTCAGCGAGGTCATCGAGCACCTCGTCGACCCGGACCGGGCCATGGACGAGCTGCGGCGCGTCCTGCGGCCGGGCGGCCACCTGATGCTCTCCACCCCCAACCTCGCGGCCTGGTACAACCGCGCGCTGCTGCTCGCCGGGCGGCAGCCGGTGTTCTCCGAGGTGAGCCTCCGGGGCATCCACGGGCGTCCCGGTACGGAAGTGGTGGGGCACCTGCGGCTGTTCACGGCGCGGGCACTGCGCTCGTTCCTGCGGTCGGCCGGTTTCGAGGACGTACGCGTCTCCGCCGCGCCGTTCCACGGCGTGCCGCGCGGACTGCGCCTGATCGACCGCGCCGCGTGCGCGGTGCCCTCGGCGGCGTCCATCCTCCTGGCGCACGCCCGGCGGAGGTAGCGCCCGTGTGGTGGGGCGTGGGCGCGGCGCTGATCGCCAACCTCCTCTACAGCGTCGGCTTCGTCCTGGAGAAGCGGGCGCTCGGCGGGCTGCCCGCGCTCTCCGCCGGGCGGCCGGTGCGCGTGGTCGTCACGCTGGTGACCAGTCCGCTGTGGCTGGCCGGCGCGCTGGCGCTGGCCGCCGGTTTCGCCGCCCAGCTGGTCGTCTACCGGACGCTGCCGATCGCCGCCGCGCAGGGCATCTTCGTCTCCGGTCTCGTCCTGCTCCTGCTGCTCTCGTCCGCCGTCCTCGGCGAGCGGCCCACGGGCCGGGAGCGCCACGCGCTCGGTGCGGTGCTCGTGGCGCTCCTGATGGTCGTGGCGTCGGTGCGCGAGGGGGACGAGGTCGTGGGCGGGGAGGCGCCGTGGGGCCTGGTCCTCGCGGTGTCCGTCCCGACGCTCGCGGCGGGGGTGGCGCTCTACGCGCAGGTCGAACGGCGGGCGGGCCGCCGCCACCGGGTGCCGACGAACGGCATCGGGTACGGCGTGGCCGTGGGCCTGCTGTACGGCGTCAGCTCGCTCGCCGTCAAGGGCGCGGCGGGCAGGCTCACGGGCGGCGGGGCGGGCGAGGTGGCGCGCGCGCTGCTCGGCTCGCCCTACCCGTACCTGCTGCTGTTCACCGCCGGTGCCGGGCTCGTCATGTCGCAGACGGCGCTCCAGCGGTGCCGCGCGTCCCTGATCGTGCCCGTCTGCACGACGGTGACGGCCCTGTTCACGGCGGTGGTGGGGACGCCGGTCTTCGGAGAGAGGCTCCCGGACGATCCGCTGCCGCTGTTCCTCCGCGTGGCGGGGACGGCACTGGCCCTGTCGGTGCTGCTCGCCATGCCCCGTCACGATCCCCCGGCGCCCGCGGCGCGGCGCCGGGGCCGGACCCGTCCACCATCGAAGAGCGAGGATCCCCATGGACACCGACGAGACCCTGCTGCGCATCCTGGCCTGCCCCCTCGACAAGGGGCCGCTCACCCTGCCCGCGGGCCGGGACGCGCTCTATAACCCCCGGCTGCGCCTGCGTTACCCGATCGTGGACGGCATTCCGCAGCTGCTGCCGTCCTCCGGCCTGCGCGTCTCGGCCGAGGAGCACGAGCGGTACGCGGCCGCGGCGGAGGGCTGAGCGGCCCGGGAGCGGGCGGCGGCGCGGTCCGTGCTCAGTCGCGCGGTCCGCCGGGGGTGTCGGCGGGGTCGCCGGTGGCGGGGACGGGCGGCGCCGCCGGCCGGAGCTTGAGCCAGACGAGGAAGAAGAGGCCGAGGGCGAGCATGGCCAGGCCCGTCCAGAGGTTGATGTTGACGCCGACGGCCTTCTCGATGTCGGCGTCGTCGGCGGTGACGCCCGCGAGGGTCACGATCACTCCGTAGAGGGTGAACAGGCCGCCGATGATGCGCCGGATGTCGAAGAGCCGGGCGGCCGTGGCGGACTTCCGTTCCAGCTCGGAGACTTCGTGGTGCAGTTCGGACATGGTGGGTGCCTCCGGGCGTTCAGAAGGAGTACGGCAGGTAGCAGAGGGCGGCCAGGACGACGGCTCCCCAGCCGAGGAGGGCGGGGCGCCGGTACCAGGCGTCGTCGCCGTCGGACGGCGCCTCGTCCATGCCAGGCGACCTCGTCCCGTACACGAGGCCAGCCAGTTCGGCCTCGGGCTTGGGGGCGGTGAAGAGGGTGACGACGACCATGACCACCGCGCCGGCGACGAAGCCGACGATGGCCGAGACGAAGTTGGCGCCCTGGTCGGTGGGGATGTCGACGACGCCCTGCTCGTAGATGACGAAGTAGTTGACCATCGCGGCCACCGTGCCCGCGATCAGGCCCCAGAAGCCGGACTTGACCGAGGCGCGCTTCCAGAACATGCCGATGACGAAGACGACGAACATCGGCACGTTGAAGAAGGAGAACAGGGTCTGGAGGTACCCCATGATGTTGGAGAAGCCGGCGGCGAGGAACGCGGTGCCGATGGAGGCGAGGACGCCGAGGGCGGTGACCAGGCGTCCGAAGCGCAGGTAGTAGCCGTCCTCGCGGCCCTTCACCACGTACTTGGCCCAGATGTCGGCGGTGAACACGGTGTTGAACGAGGACACGTTCGCGGCCATGCCCGCCATGAAGGCGGCGAGGAGGCCGGTGACGGCGATGCCGAGCACGCCGTTGGGCAGCAGCTCCTGCATGAGCAGCGGGACGGCGTCGTTGTAGGTGAGGCCGGATCCCCCGGTGCCGATCTCCGGTACCAGGACGGCGGCGACCAGGCCGGGGATCATCACCACGAAGACGATGAAGATCTTGGGGAACGCGGCGATGAGCGGGGTGCGCTTGGCGGCCGACAGGTTCTTGGCGGACAGGGCCCGCTGCACCTCGGCGAAGTTGGTGGTCCAGTAGCCGAAGGAGAGGACGAAGCCGAGGCCGAGGACGATGGTCAGCCAGTTGGCGCCGAGCGGGTTGGCGTCGCCGATGCCGGTGCCGCCCCAGGCGGACAGGAAGTCGGCGCCGTGGCTCTCCTCCAGGGAGGAGGTCAGTCCGTCCCAGCCGCCGACCCGCTTGAGGCCGAGGATCGTGAGCGGAATGAGCGCGGCGAGGATCACGAAGAACTGCAGGACCTCGTTGTAGATCGCCGAGGACAGGCCGCCGACGGTGATGTACGCCAGGACGAAGAACCCGGCGACGACGATGGAGACCCACTGCGGCCAGCCGAGGAGCGCCTCCACGACGATCGACAGGGCGTAGAGGTTGACGCCCGCGATGAGGATGGCGGCGAAGGCGAAGAGGACCGAGCTGAGCAGGTGCGCGGGCCGGTCGAAGCGCTGGAGCAGGAACTCGGGGACCGAGCGGACCTTGGAGCCGTAGTAGAAGGGCATCATCACCAGGCCGAGGAAGACCATGGCGGGGATGGCGCCGATCCAGTACCAGTGGACGACGGCGACGCCGTACTGGGCTCCGGTCGCCGCCATGCCGAGGATCTCGGTGGCTCCCAGGTTGGCGGCGACGAACGCGAGCCCGGTGACCCAGGCCGGGAGCGACCGGCCCGAGAGGAAGAAGTCGAGACTGGTTCTCACGCTCGCCCGGGCGGCGAAGCCGATGCCCAGGACCACGACGAAGTAGATCGCCAGGATCGAGTAGTCGAGCCAGTTGGTGGGGAGCCGCAGCTCCGCGGCCAGGTGCATGGGGTACTCACTTCGTCGCCCGAAAGGAACAGGCGCGAACCTACGCACGAAGCGACAGGAAGTGAACAGTCCGCTTGGTTATTTTTGATTGATTGTGATCGAACGTGGTGGAAATATCTGGCAAATGACCACCTAAGGGGCCACCGGACGCCACGTGGTGCGTGAACGGCGGGGCGACCCGGGCGTCCTCCCGTCCGGTACGAGGACGTCGTCGCCGTACAGTGCCCGGGCCCAGTTGGCCTGGTAGATCGTGTCGAGGTAGCGCTCGCCGAGGTCCGGGGCGATGGCGACGGCGGTGGTGCCCCGGGTGCCGTGGCGGGCGAGCCAGCCGGTCGCGCCGCTGACGACCGTGCCGGTGGACCCTCCGAAGAGGAATCCGCGCCGGGCGAGCATCCGGCAGGTGCGGACGGTGTCCGCCTCCTCGACGGACACCGCCTCGTCCACGTACGCCTCGTCGAGCAGCGGCGGCTTCATGCTCATGCCGAGGCCGGGGATCATCCGGCGTCCCGGGACGCCGCCGAAGACGGCGGAGCCGACGCTGTCCACGGCGACGATGCGCACGGACGGGTTCCAGGCGCGGAAGAACCGCGCGCAGCCCATCAGGGTCCCCGTGGTGCCGACCCCGACGAAGAGGGTGTCGAGCCGCGGGAACGCGCGGGCGATGGCGGGCGCCGTCCTGCGGTAGTGGGCCTTCCAGTTGTTCGCGTTGGTGTACTGGCTGAGCCACACGCACCGGTCGTCGGAGGCGCACAGGGCGCGGACGAGGGCGAGCCGTGCGCCGAGGAGGCCGCCGCCGCCCGCCTCGTCGGAGACGACGTGCACGTCGCTTCCCATGGCCTCCATCATCAGGCGGGTGGTCAGGTTGCAGTGGGAGTCGGTGACGCAGAGGAAGCGGTAGCCCTTGCCGGCCGCGATCATGCTCAGCGCGACGCCGAGGTTGCCCGAGGACGACTCGACGAGGATCGAGTCCTCGGTGAGGAGCCCGCTCCGTTCGGCGGCCTCCACCATCTCGGTCGCCGCCTTCAGCTTGATGGAACCGGCGAAGTTGAAGCCCTCGCACTTGAGGAACAGCGGGTGCCCGGTCGTCGGCCCGAGGTCGACGTACAGGTCCTCCTCGTTGAAGGCCTGCGGGACGGATATGACGGTCACGGTGATCTCCTTCTCGTGGTCGGACCGTCCGGCCGGGGCCCGGCGGGACGGGGCCGCCTCATCCGTAGCGGTTCAGTTCGTCGAAGAAGCGGTCGACGAGCAGCAGCCCGCCGGACCGGGCCACCTCGTCGTACACGTACTTGCCGACCGCGAGGTCGAGGACTCCCAGGCCGAAGGGCGAGAAGATCACCGGCCGGTCGGGCGGTGGCGTCACGCGTCCGGCCATGACGTCGTCGAGCGTGCCGTGGAGGAAGTCCCGGCCGCCGGTGAGCCGTTCGGTGAGGTGGGGCGAGGTCGACTCCCGGAGGACGTGCTCGACGTCGTCGACGATGTTGGTCGCGGCCAGCAGGACCTGGGGGGCGAGGTCGCGCAGCGAGATGTGCAGCACGAGCGGGTTGTGGTCGAACCACGAGGCCTCGGTGACGTGCGGCCGGGCGGCGACGGTCGCGAAGACCACCAGGTCGCTGGTGCGGACGAGCGTCTCGGCGTCGTCGTGCACGGTGACGGGACCGGTGTTCCCCGTCTGCTCCAGGTAGAGCCGGAAGCCGGCCGCGCTCTCCGCCGACAGGTCGTGGACGCCGGTGTGCTCGAACGTCCAGCCGGTGCCGGCGAGATAGGTGTGGACGTAACGGGCGATCAGTCCGGTGCCGACGAAGCCGACGCGGGTGGGCCTCGGCCGGCCCCGGCTGAGCCGGTCGGCCGCCGCCGCGGCGGACGCGGCGGTCCTGGCGGCGCTGATCACCGAGCTCTCCATGCAGGCGAAGGGGTAGCCGGTGGCGGGGTCGTTGAGGATGAGGACGGCCGAGGCCCTGGGGAGGCCCGAGCGCACGTTCGCGGGGAAGCTCGCGATCCACTTGAGCCCGTCCACCCGGGTCCCGTCCCCTCCCAGGGAGGCGGCGAGGGCGATGATGCGCGAGGCGGGCCGGTCGGTGAACCGCAGGAACGAGGAGGGCGGATTGACGGTCCGCCCGGCGGCGTGCAGCCGGTAGGTCGCTTCGACGACCTTCGTCACCTCGTCCTCCCGGCCGTGGAGCACTTCCTTGACCTGCCGTCCGGGGACGACGGCGAACGGCGGTACGGCGGGTGCGGCGACGGTGGCGGTCATGCCCCGGCCCTCCTCGGCGGCCGGCCCGGGGACGGCGGGTCGACCGGGTCGATCGGGTCGGCCATGGCCACCAGGACGTCGCGCGGCCCGGTGTAGGCCTCCCGGCTGTGGGCGGTGCGCAGGTTGTCGACGACCATCAGGTCGCCGGCCCGCCACGGCCTGCGGACCGTCGCCCCGGCGTAGGCCTCGTTGATCCGCTCGACCACGTCGCGCGGCACCGGATCGCCGCCGCCGTAGCGCGTGGTGAAGGGCAGGCCCCCGGAGCCGTACTCCTCGATCAGGAACTCCCGCACCTCGGGGGCCATGGTCCATTCGCTCAGGAAGGCGATCTGGTTGAACCAGCAGCGCCGGCCGTCGGCCGGATGCCGCACCACCGCGCCGCGCCGCTGGCGCGTGCGCAGCGTTCCGTCGGGCTGCCACGCGGTCTCGATGTCGTGGGCCGCGCAGTACGCGTCGACGGCTCCCCGGTCCTCGGTGCCGAACGCCTGGGACAGGGTGGCGCCGATCTCGCCGTTGTAGGAGCGTTCGAGCAGCCAGCCCTCCTCCTCGAAGCGCTCGACCAGGGACGCGGGAAGGGCGTCGAGGACGTCGGCGGCGTCGGCGAGGGCGGTGGCCCCGCCGTCGGCCGGCGGCTCCAGGCAGGCGAAGAACAACAGCCCGGGGCAGCGGCGCGCGTAGCTCAGCTCGTGGTGCATACACATCGGCTGGTTGGCGGGCCAGACGGCCGACGAGTAGACGCCTTCGCCGCGCGTCTCGCGGGCGGCGAAGCCCTCCGTCTCCTTCATGGGGCGGCCGGCCACCTTCCGGACGGCCGCCTCGACGTCGGCCGGGCCGCGCAGGTCCAGTCCGCCGACGAGGACCGCGCCGTGCGCGGCGACCAGGTCGCGCAGCTCCTTCCGGTGGGCGTCGGTCCAGGCGGCCGGGTCCGGGGGCGCCTGGCTTTCGCGGATCGTCGTGGGTTCCGGTGTCTCCTGCTTGCGGAACAGTGCGGACAACATGTCGTTCCTCTCCCTCGGTACGTGGTCACGGGGTCGCGGGCGGCGCGGGGGCCGCCGGGGGGCGGGGGGTGCGTTCGTCGATCAGGGCGGCCAGGTCGGCCAGGACGGGACGGGCCGTCAGGTCGCGCGGGGAGACGGCCCGGTCCAGGGCGACGGCCAGGCGGACGGCGGACAGGGAGGTGCCGCCGAGGTCGAAGAAGTCGTCCCGGCGGCCGATGCCGTCGGCCGGTACGCCCAGGACGCGCGCCCAGGCCGCGGCGAGCCGCCGCTCGGTCGGCGTACGGGCCGGGCGGTGCCCGCCGCCGCCGGACCGGCCGGGGTCCCGGGCGAGGGCGCCGAGGGCCGCGCGGTCGGTCTTGCCGTTGGCCGTGCGCGGCAGGGACCGCCGCCAGTGCGCGGCGGACGGGACCATGTACGCGGGCAGCAGCTCGCCGAGCCCCCGGAGCAGTACGTCCTCGGCCACGGGGCGCGGTCCGGTGCAGAACGCCACCAGCTGCCGTGCGTGGGCCTCCTCGCCGGTGACGACGACGGCGCCGTCGCGGACGCCGGGAAGGCGCAGCAGGGCGCTCTCGACCTCGCCGGTCTCGACGCGGAACCCTCGGATCTTCACCTGGGCGTCGCGGCGGCCGAGGAACTCCAGCTTCCCTCCCGGCAGCCAGCGGCCGAAGTCGCCTCCCCGGTAGAGGCGCCGGCCGGGGTGGCGCGGATCGGGGAGGTACGCCTCCCGGGTGCGCTCCGGGTCGTTCACATAGCCGCGGCTCACGCAGACCCCGGAGAAGACGACGGCTCCGGGGGCGCCGAGCGGCACCGGCGTCAGGTTGTCGTCGACCACCTGGATCCGCACGTTGGCCACGGGCCGGCCCAGCGGTATCCGGTCGCCGTCCGGCACGCCCGTCAGCACCTCGTGGTTGGTGTCGTCCGACGTCTCCGTCAGGCCGTACGCGTTGACCAGCGGGATCCCGGGCAGCGCGGCGAACCAGCGCCGGACGAGCCCCTTGCGCAGCGCCTCCCCGGTGACCGACACGCGACGCAGGTCGGGCGGCCGGCGGGGCGCGCGCTCCAGCGCGGAGAGCAGGACGTCGAGGTACGACGGGACGACCTGGAGCACCGTGACGCGGCCCTCGGTGACGGTGTCGAGGAACGCGGCGGCGTCGAGGACGGCCTCCTGCGCGACGAGGAGCGTCCGTCCCCCGGCCAGCGGTCCGGCGAGGAGCTGCCAGAGCGAGATGTCGAAGCACTGGGACGCGGTCTGCGCCACGACGTCGTCCTCGCCGATGCCGAGGTCCTCGATCTTCGCCAGGAGGTGGTTGAGCATCCCGGCGTGCTCGCACATGACGCCCTTCGGCTCGCCGGTGGATCCGGAGGTGAAGTAGACGTAGGCCAGTCGGTCCGCCGCCACCGGGACGGCGGGGTCGTCGGCGCGGGCGGTGCCCTCGGCGACGTCGGGGACGGGGAGCGTGCGCGTGCCGGGGCGGGTGCCGAGGGCGCGGTCGAGGTTCCGGGAGGCGTCCGGCTGGGCGAGGACGAGGTCGCAGTCCGCGCGGGCGAGCATCGCGGCGATGCGTCCGGGCGGGTGGTGGGGGTCGACGGGCAGATAGGCGCCGCCTGCCTTGAGGACGCCGATCACCGCCGCCATCCAGTGCGGCGTGCGTTCGGTGACCACGGCGACGACGTCCTCGGGCTCCAGTCCTTCGGAGAGCAGGGCGCGCGCCAGCCGGTTGGCCCGTTCGTTCAGCTCGCGGTAGGTCCAGCGCGTGCCCCGGTACTCGACGGCGACGGCGTCGGGCCGCTCGCGCGCCCGCTCCTCGAACAGTTCGTGGAAGCGGCGGTCCGGCAGCGGCCGGACGGGGCCGGCGAGTTCCTCGGTCTGGAACCGGATCTCCTCGGCGGACAGCAGGGTGCCGCGCTCGTGGTGCTCCTCGGGGGCGGCGGCGATCCGTTCGAGGGCGCGGAGGTGGTAGCCGCCGATGCGGGCGGCCGCGCCGCCGTCGAGGACGTCGGTGCGGTGGCGCAGGCGCAGGGCGGGCGGGTCGTCCCCGGAGAGGCTCACGTACAGGACGGTGCCGTCGGGAACGGACCCGGCTCCGTCCCCGTTCCCGTACGGGTCGAACACGACCTCGGGCGGGGTCGCGGGGAGCGCGTCGGCTCGCGGGCGCTCCGGGCGGGACAGGAGGCGGAGCGCGTGGTGGGCGTCCGTCACCAGGCGGTGCCAGGTGCCGGGCCGGACGACCAGTCGGCAGGCCGTCGGGCGGGAGGCTCCCGGGAGCAGGCACCCGGTCGTGACCTCGGGGTCGGCGGACAGGACGGCGAGCACCTTCGCGTGGGCGGCCAGGAGGACCGCCGCGACCGGCACCCCGAACTCGCCGGCCCGGGCCCGCAGCGCGGCGGCCAGCCGGGCGGGCAGGACGGTCCCGGTGTGCTCCGCGATGCCGGGCACCGGGTCGGGGGCCCACCGGGGCAGGGTCGTGTACGCGGGGAGGCCGGAGGTTTCCGCGCGCGGCGCGCCCGCGACGGTCGCGTCCCTCATCGCCGTGGCCGTCATCGCGGTGTCCGTCGTCGCCGTGTCCGTGGTCGTCGTGTCCGTCATCGTCGTTCGCCTCCGTGGCCGTGGGCGTCGTGCTCGGGGGCCGCCGGTCGCGCGGGGTTCCCCGACCAGCGGTCGTGCGCGGGGACCGTCTCGCCCTTCATCAGGAAGCAGTCCGCCGCCAGGTGGGCGCCGTCGCCGACCGTGGCGCCGTAGTGGACGAGGGCGCCCACCCCGAGCGTGCAGCCGGAACCGATCCGGCTGGCGTCGGACTTGAAGGTGCCGTCCTCCTGCGAGTGGCACTGGACGACGCTGCCCGCGTTCAGGGTGCAGCCGTCCCCGATGGTGACCATGGACCGTTCGGTCAGGCCGCAGCCGTCGTCGAACACCGCCGCGCCGATCCGGACGCCGAGCAGCCGCCACACGAGGGGCTTGAACGGAGTGCCGTTCAGGGCCTGCAGGTACGTCTCCGCCGGGACCTTCCAGTACCGCTCGCGCCGCCAGAAGCGGACGTCGTAGATCGAGCAGAAGAGCGGCCCGAGCGGGTGGACCGCCGTGACCAGGCGCTCGACCAGCACGGAGTACAGGACGGTGAACGGCAGCAGCGCGACGTTGGCGAGGGCGACGGCCGTGACGCCCCACTGGGCGTACAGGTCGGCCGCCGCCGCGTAGAGGAGCGTGACCCCGAAGAAGTAGAGCCAGCCGGTGAGCAGGAACCAGGCCATGGTGGCGGCGTTGTGCCGGTTCTTGGCGCGCAGGCCGCGGCGCAGGCCGTCGCCCCGGGCGAGGTCGTCGAAGGTGCCGTCCCGCGCCACCGAGCGGGGGATCTCGAAGCTCGGCGATCCGAGGAGGCCCACGTCGTGCCGGAGCGGGCCGTGGACGGGGACCATGACCTTGGTCGCCAGGAGGCAGTTGTCGCCGGTCCTGCCCCCGGAGGGGTAGGCGATCCTGTTGCCGAGGAAGTTGTGCGCGCCGATGACGGTGCGGGTCACGCGGAAGGACGTGCTCGAATAGTCGGCGTTCATGAGCGACAGGCCGTCCGCGACCATGGTCCCCCGGCCCACGGAGCTCAGCAGGGGGCTCTCGTGCTTGACCGCGGTGCCGAAGTTCGAGCCGGTCTGCTCGGCGGTGGACAGGTCGTAGCCGATCCAGCGCAGGTAGGGGACCACGGCGGAGCTGTCGCCGAACAGGCGCGTCATGAACCTCCTGTTGGTCAGCAGGGCGACCGTCCGGTGGGCCGCGTGGTGGACGCCGTACAGGGGGTAGACCCGGCCGGGGGTCACGAGCCGGCCGAGGACGCGGGGGACGACGGCCAGCGCGAGCAGGGCGACCGGAACGGCCCCGAAGAAGACGACGCCCGTCACGAGGAGCAGGTCGGCGTAGAAGACCCAGTCGGCGAGCGCGGCGGGCCCCGGTTCGAGCAGCGTCGTCAGCTGCGGGGCCTTCGCGAGCAGCACGTCCAGGCATCCCACGGCGATCGGTGCGAACACCAGCAGCGCCATGACGATCTGGGCGGCGCCGTGGGCCGCGCGCCGTGCCGTGCCGCAGCGGGCCGGGGCCACGGCCAGGAAGTCGGCGTCCGTCGGCTGTCCCGGGGAGCCGTGCCAGTGCTCGCCGTCGGGCACGTGCTGGCCCGGGTGCAGCGAGGACGCGTGCCCGAGCTGCGCCCCGTCGCCCATCGAGGTGCGGATGTCGAGGACCGTGGCCTCGCTGACGACCACGTCGCGCCCGAGGACGACCGGGCCCGTCTCGATCGCGGCGTCGTGGGCGCGGTAGCAGCCGAGCAGGGCGTCCTTGCGGATGACCGTGCGGTCGCCGACCGTCAGCAGGTCGGTGCAGACGGGCACGCTCCGGGCGAGGACGGTCACGCCCCGTCCGATGTGCGCGCCGAGGGCCCTGAGGTAGAGGACGTAGAGCGGGGAGCCGACGGACAGAGCCATCGGATTCGTCCGTATCAGCGTCTTGACCAGCCAGAACCGGACGTACGCGAGGCTCCAGACCGGGATGCGGCAGGGCTTCCAGCGGCCGACGAGGACCCATTTCGCGACGACCGGCAGGGTGCACAGGACCAGCAGGGCGGCGGCGCCGAAGACGACCGACCTCAGGTAGTCGTCCCAGAGGCCGGTGCCGGCGGAGATCCAGTCGTAGCCGCGGGCGGTGACGAGGGCGAGGAGGAAGGCGTAACCGGCGAAGCACAGCAGTTGCAGCGCGCCGCACAGCACCTGGCGCCGGTGTTCCGGCGGGGGCGCGGGGCCGGGCGGGCGGGCCCCGGGGGCGGGGACCGCGGCGGCGGGGGCCGGCCGGTCGCCTTCGAGGGCGGTGCTCAGGCTTCTGATCGTCGGATGCCGGTAGACGTCCCGCATCGACACGTCGGGAAGGCCGTCCTGCTTCCTCACCCGTGCGCAGAAGTGCGCCATGACCAGGGAGTCCGTGCCCAGTTCGTCGAAGAAGTGGCTGTCGGGGGGCACGTCGTCCAGGTGGGCGACGTCCGCGAGCAGCCGGGCCAGCTCCCGCTGCGTTCCGGTGGCCGCGCGGTTCTCGGCGTCGAGCGACTTCTGCGTCATGAGGGGACTCCCCGGGGGGCGGCTGCCGTGCGACGGAGGTTCGGGGCGACCGGCCCGTGCGGCGGGACGGTCTTCGACGGATGTCGTACAGGTGATTCGTTGCCGTCCCCCGGAGCGACGAAGATCCCCGCGAACTTCTCGTCCTCCCTCGTCCTCCGCGCTCCTCCCCCCCTCCTCGTGTCCTCGTGCCGGCGGTCTCCCGGTCCTCGCCGGCCCGGCGCGCCGCCGTGTCGCGGACGTACGCTGGGAGGACTCCCGTCGGACCCCCGAGCAGCATCGCGGAGGGCGGCATGACCGACCCCTTCGGCTTCCTCACCACACCCCGCCGGCCCGTTCCCGCGCGGCCTTCCCCGGAGCGCCGGGGCGACTGGGACGAGGTGTACGCGGGCCAGGCCCTGCTGCCGCTCGTCGCCCTGCAGGCCCGTCGCTGCATGGACTGCGGCGTCCCCTTCTGCCACGGGGGCTGTCCGCTGGGCAACCTCATTCCCGAGTGGAACGTGTACGCGGCCCACGACGACTGGCGCACCGCCTCGGAACGGCTGCACGCGACCGACAACTTCCCCGAGTTCACCGGGCGGGTCTGTCCGGCGCCCTGCGAGGACGCCTGCGTCCTGTCGCTCACCGGGGAGCCGGTGACCATCAGGAACGTCGAGCAGGCCATCGCCGACGAGGCCTGGGCGCGGGGCCACGTCCGCGCCCACCCGCCGGAGCGGCTGACGGGCCGGTCGGTCGCGGTGGTGGGCTCGGGCCCCGCCGGCCTCGCGGCGGCGCAGCAGCTCACCCGGGCGGGCCACGGCGTCACGGTCTTCGAACGGTCCGACCGGGTCGGCGGGCTGCTGCGCTACGGCATCCCCGACTTCAAGCTGGAGAAGCGGTGGCTGGACCGGCGCGTCGCGCAGATGCGGGAGGAGGGCACGCGGTTCCGCACCGGCGTCGACGTCGGCACCGATCTGGACGCGACCGCGATGCGGGACGCGCACGACGCGGTGATCGTGGCCGTCGGGGCGACGGAGCCGCGTGAACTGACCGTACGCGGAAGGACGTCGGAGGGCGTCCACCAGGCCATGGAGTACCTGACGGCGGCGAACCGGGCGGCCGGGGGCGACCGCTCCCGGCCGGCCGTGACGGCCGAGGGGAGGGATGTGGTGATCATCGGGGGCGGTGACACCGGGACGGACTGTCTCGGCACCGCCCTGCGCCAGGGCGCCGCGTCCGTCGTGCACGTGGACATCAACCCGATGGCGGGACCGTCCCGGCGGGAGAGCGAGCCGTGGCCGCTGGTCCACCCCCGGATCCACCGCGTCTCCCACGCCCACGAGGAGGCCCGCGACCGGGACGGCGACGATCCGCGGGTCTTCGGTACGGCCGCCCTGTGGTTCGAGCACGACGCGGCCGGCCGCGTCGAGGCGGTGTGCCTCACGGAGGTGGACCCCTCGGACAGGGCTCCGCGCCCGGGAACCGAGCGGACGCTGCCCGCGCAACTGGTGCTGCTCGCCCTGGGGTTCCGGGGCCCCCGGCACGGCACGCCCCTCACGGCGGCGCTCGGGCTCGTCCCCGACCACCGGGGCAACTTCGCCCGCGCCGCCGACTTCGCGGCACGACCGGGGGACCCGGCGGGCCGGCCGGTCCCGGACGGGGTCTTCGTGGCGGGCGACGCCGGACGCGGACAGTCCCTCGTCGTCTGGGCCCTCGCGGAGGGCCGCTCCGCCGCGGCGGCCGCGGACCGCTACCTGAGGGGCTCCAGCGACCTCCCCGCCCCGATCACGGCGTCGGACGGGCCGCTGGCGTAGCCGGGACGGGAGGGAGGGAACGGACCTCGGGACGACCGGGCGGGCCCGGAATCCGGATGCCGGTGGCCGGTGGCCGGACGGGCTCGGAGGTAGGTTCCGGTCGGCCGGGCAGGTCCGGAGGCGGGTTCCGAT
Source organism: Streptomyces sp. NPDC098101 (assembly GCF_044760185.1). Classification (NCBI taxonomy): domain Bacteria; kingdom Bacillati; phylum Actinomycetota; class Actinomycetes; order Kitasatosporales; family Streptomycetaceae; genus Streptomyces; species Streptomyces sp. NPDC098101. Next base: position 374,337 of record NZ_JBIWAS010000004.1, read on the forward strand.
CGGCCGGACGGGTCCGGAGGCGGGTTCCGGCCGACCGAGCGGGCCCGGCAGCCGGGTTCCGGTCGTTCCCGGTCCGTACCGGCGGTGATCCGTCACCCCGGTGCGTCATCCGGCGGCGGCGCGGCTTCGAATCCTCAGTACGGCTCCACGGCCGCCGGTCCGTCCCCACCGGCCCGACCCCTCCAGGGGGCAGTCATGATCACCACGATGCCGCCGCCCGGCGCGACGCCCCCCGCGCGGCGCAGGAGTGCTCACCCGATTGCCCGCGCCGTGCGGCGTCCGCGCGGGACGGCGGGCAGAGTCGGGCAAGGGCGACCCCCGTGCACCGAAGCCGTGGCGCGAGCGCGGCGGCCGACCGACGCAGAGGACGGTGAGCAGCGCGTGCCGCAGGGACCCGAGCACGACGCGGGGCTGGAGGAGCTGCTGAGCCGTTCGGCCGGCGGGGACCGGGAGGCGTTCACCGGCGTGTACGACGCCCTCGTCGGCCCGGTCCTGGGTCTGGCCCACCGGATCCTGCGCGACCCGGCGCAGGCCGAGGAGGTGGCGCAGGACGTCATGATCGAGGTCTGGCGCACCGCCGACCGCTACCGGCTCGAACGCGGCACGGCCAGGACGTGGGTCCTCACCCTCGCCCACCGCCGGGCCGTCGACCGGGTGCGCGCCGTGCGGGCGAGCGCGGACCGGGAGCGGCGCGCCGCGATGCTGTCCTCCGCGCGCTCCTTCGACGAGGTCGCCGAGACCGTCGAGGGCAGGGACGAGTACCGGCGGGTGTACCGCTGTCTCGGCGGGCTCGACCCCGTCCAGCGGGTCCCGCTCGTGCTCGCCTACTACGAGGGGCTCACCTGCCTCGAAGTGGCCGATTCCCTGTCGACCCCGGCGGGAACGGTGAAGTCGAGGATGCGCGCGGGCCTGCGGAAGCTCCGCGCCTGTCTGGAGGGCGGATCATGAAGCCTGCCGGGAGCCCGCACGACGACGCCGGGGCGTACGTCCTCCACGCCCTCTCCCCCGCCGAGGAGGCCGCCTTCGAGAACCACCTCGCGGGCTGCGACGCCTGCCGCGCCGAGGTCGCGGAGTTCCGGCGGGCGACGACCCTGCTCGCGTCCGCCGAAAGCGTCACCCCTCCCCCCGAGCTGCGGCGGCGGACCCTCGAACGCGTCGGAACCGTCCGCCAGGAGCACGCGCCCCGCCCGCCCCGGCCCCGCAGGCGCGTGCTGGACGTGGTCCTGGCGGCGTCCCTGGCCGCGGCCGTCGCCCTCGGCGGCATCGCCCTGTGGCAGCACTCGCGGGCCGAGGACGCCCGCGCCGGGGCCGCCCTGGCCGAGGAGCGGGCGCGCGGCTACGGTTCGGCCTTCGCCGACGTCCTCACCGCCTCCGACGCCACCCTCCACACGGAGCGGCTGGCCGACGGGACGGCCGTCGCCGTCGTCGTCTCCCGGGGCCAGGACCGGGCGGCGTTCACCGCCGGCGGCCTGCCGGCCCTGACCGACGACCGGGTCTACGAACTCTGGTACGCCGCCGAGGCGGGCGGCCTGCGGCCCGCCGGCCTGCTCCCCGGCACCGGCGGGGCGGCGACCCGCCTGCTCGAGGGCCCCCTCGGCGACGCCGTCGCCGTCGGCATCACCGTCGAACCCGCCGGGGGTTCCGAGCAGCCCACCACCGAGCCCCTGGGCCTCGTCCCCCTCGGAGCGTGAGCCGACGGCGTCCGTACCGGGGTCAGCGCTGGTTCAGCGGGAGGGCGATGTCGACGACCTGGCGGGACGCGGGGAAGGCGCCGACGAGGGCGGCGCGGCCGGTGAGGAGGTCGACCCGGTAGAAGCGCTGCTTTCCGCCGGTGTTCAGGGCCGCGAAGCCGTGGTTCGTCCCGTCGGAGGCCTTGTAGTAGATGTCGAACCCGGCCGAGGGACCGGCGTCGGCGCCGAGGCCGCCGGTGGGGGCGAGGGTGCCGGCGTTGGCCGGGGACTGCAGGGAGACGCGGTCGTTGACGGTGTCGACGTCGAACAGCGTGGTCGCGGTGGCCGCGTCGAGGTCGTTGTTGGTGTACGCGGCGCCGGTGACGCCGAGTGCCGTGGACGGCAGTGTGGTGGGGTTGGTGAGGGTGCCGTCGGCGGTGGTGGTCCTCGGGGCGGCCGGGTCGTCGATGTTGTGGCGCAGGTTCTGGCCGGTGTCGCCGATGACCCGCAGGCGGTTGGCGGCGGGGTTGAAGTCGACGCCGAAGTGCTTGCCCCGGAGGGCGACGGTCAGCTGCGAGACCTTCACCGCGGCGGCCTTGTGGTCGAGGGTGTAGACGCCGCCCTTGTCGCCGACGCCGTACAGCTTGCCGTTCTGGACGCGGAAGTCGATCCCGACCAGCTTGCCGTCGCCCTTGAGCCCGCTGACCTTGCCCAGGGACCGGGCGCCGGACGGGTCGGTGACGGCGAACTCCACGAGCCGCTGGTCCGAGGTCAGACCCACGCTCGTCAGACGGTGGGCGCGGTCCCGCGACGCGGAGGCCCCGGGGCCCTCCGCCTTCGCCGAGGCCAGTGCGGGGGAGATCAGGGAGGCGGCCACCGCGGCGGCGGCCACGGCGGTGGGGACGACTCGGGTACGCATGGGAGGACTCCGATCGGTCGGCGGTCCGCGCCCTCGTCGGCGCGGATCCGCAGACCCTTCGGCGCCGCTGTCCGCCGGGGATGGGTGCCGGATTCCACAACCCCCCGGACGGCCCACAAAAGTCCTACCGGCACGCCCGCGCACCGGCCGACACGCGCGGCTGCGGCGGATCTGGGCCGTTTTCTCCCGGAGCCGGGGTTGGCGCACGTCACCCGCCGTATGCCGCGGCCCGTGGACGCCGGGCCGTAAGGTGATGCCATGCCTAGAACTTCTCCTTCCGTCGCCCTCGACGCCCTCCTCGCGGGCAACAAGCGCTTCGTCTCGGGCTCGCCCGAACACCCGAACCAGGACGCGGCCCGCCGAGCGGAGCTGGCCCCTGGACAGGACCCGTTCGCCGTCGTCCTCGGCTGCTCCGATTCGCGGCTCGCCGCCGAGATCATCTTCGACCAGGGCCTGGGGGACCTGTTCATGGTGCGGACCGCGGGGCACGTGATCGGCTCCGAGGTGCTGGGGAGCGTCGAGTACGCCACCAGCGTCCTCGGGGCCCGTCTCGTCGTCGTGCTCGGGCACGACTCGTGCGGTGCCGTCGCCGCCGCCCGTGCGGCGGTCGAGGACGGCTTCGCGGCGAGCGGCTTCGTCCGCGACGTGGTGGAGCGCGTCACGCCGAGCATCCTGGCCGCGCGTGCCGCCGGTCTCACCTCGGACAGCGACGTGGTCGACGAGCACATCCGTCACACCGCCGACCTGCTGCTCGACCGTTCCCGTCTCCTCTCCGAGCAGGTCGCGGCCGGCGAGGTCGCCGTCGTCGGCCTGGGCTACGCGCTCTCCGAGGGCAACGCCCGCGTCGTGACGACGCGCGGCGTCGAGGCCCCGGAGGGGACGCCGGCCGCCCTGGCGGCGGCCGGGACCGGGGAGAAGGCCCCCACCGCGTAACCCTCCGTCCGGTCCGACGCGGGCCGGGTGCCGTGCCCCTGAGGGACGCGGTACCCGCGCCTCGCGGAAGGCCTCGTGAGGGCCGCGCGGGGCTTCGCGGAGAGCCGCGCGGGGATGCTGCGCAGGGGTCTCGTGGAGGGGTCTCATGGAAGGGCCCTCACTCGATGCCTGCGGCCCGTGCCACGCACCCCTCGGCGCCCCGGCATCGCGCGTCTACTACGACCAGAAGATCCCCCAGGGCAAGCATCACACCCAGGCTCTGCTCTGTCTCGCCCGACGACGGGCCGATGTCCTCTTCGCGATGCTCCCGGGTGGAACCTTCTACGAACTCCAACCCGTCAGGGCGACTTGAGATCGGCTTGCCCACCGCCCATGCCCATGGTCAGCTACGGCCCTGGGGGGACGAGCATTCCGAGCGTCTAGCACTCATCCGTTGCCGGCTCGCGGGCGAAACCGTCAACAACACCGTCGGCATCAAGGTCGTCAGCGGCCCCTTCAACGGACGGAGCAAGATTGTCGAGCTCGACCAGTCAGGACTACCGCCCGCAGGCTTCCGAGTTCGCCCTGGTCGAGCATCAGAACCCTGGAACTCTGCCGCCAAACACATCTACCTGCCAGTTCGAGTCCCCGACACCGCTGCGGGCTGGATCTACGAATACGCAGGCATCGACACAGCGGCCGACGCGCACTCCGCCGCCACCGGGGGCCCTACTCATCTGGGCTCGGGCACAAAGGCGTTGGGTCGCATAATTCGGAGACGAATTCCCCAGTCCAACGTGGCAACATGCGGCAATGCCCCTTCGACACCCCGACGGCGACTACGCGATCACCACGATGTACTCCGTACCCGATGACGCCTGGTACCTGGAACTGGATCTCGTGGCCGTGCAACGGAATCTCATCACCGCAATCGTCCCCGACGAGGATCCGGCGCGGGAACCCACGGTGTGCTTCAACCCGCACGCAGAGCACACCGACATTCCGTACGACGTCATGCGCTGGTTCATGCACCAGGTCGACGAAGAGATCCGTACCTCCCGCGCCTGGATGCGGCTGAGACCGGAGTTGGTCGAGATCATCCGCCAACTCCGCCAGGAGTACATGGGCGTCATCGACGATGACTCCTTTCCCCGGGTTCTGGCGGACGTACGCCTCACGGTCCGCGAGGCAGACCTCCCCGACGTCCTGGAGGCCGCCTTCGGACGACACCCTGACGGCACCCTCAGAGAACACCCGCAAATGCTCCAGCCCGTGGACGGTCGAGAACACGGGGCCTAAAGGCCGTCCCGTAACTACGGTTGCGGGTGTGACTGATTCCCCATGCTGCTTGTCAAGCAGCGGGACGTAGGCTGCGACTCATGGAATCGTTGATCGCTGCCGTCCGTGAGCAGGAAGAAGCTGCCCGTTTTCTCGTTTGGCCGGGTGACTTCGACCTTCACCGAGGCGATCATGTCGAGGAAGTGCATCTCGCCTCGGGTGCCGCGCTCGAGGGGTTTGCCGGCGATGGTGCTGGCGGCACGTTCTTCTTCTGCGGTGAAGGCGGAGAGGAGCGTCCGGTCCTCTACGCCGACTCCGAAGGAGGTGCGGCTCTGGTTGCCATCGGCCTGCACGAGCTGGTGCGGCTGCTGCTGGTTGTCCCGTGGTGGCAAGGCTGCCAGACGTTCACGGACGAGGAGAGTCGCGCGCTTGAGGCTGAGTATCTGGAGGACATGCCGGACCTCGCGGCCAGGAGGGACCGTGCTGCCGCAGCCCTTGGACTCGATCTTCCGGGTCGGGCCGAGGTCCTGGCTCGCTTGAGGGAGGTGGCCACTCGGCTGGGAGAAGACTTCGTTTTGATCTACACGCCGGAGGGTCACCCCTATGAGCCGCTCTTCACGGCCTGAGGCTCAGGCCGCGGCGAGACCCCGCTGGGGAGGCCGAGCCTCGAAGGTGCGCTGATCGCGTATGAGGACCACAGGACGTCGAGGCGTCGCCGAGCAAGGGCGAGGATCGCCTGCTTATGACTCTGTTCCTCGGCCCGTTTGCGGTCGTAGAAGAGTGATTGTCAAGAGCTGTGGATCGGTGGGCGGGGCGAGGGTGAGGTGCTCTCGTGCTGTCGTGGTTCCGTCGATGGTTCGGTGAGTGCCGAACCGTCCGGCCGGTAGCGTCCGAGTCCTGTGCGGGAGATGCCCGCGCTGGTGAACGCCGGAGGCGACCCGATGTCGGAGACAGATCTGAAGCAGCAGCTCGCCGAGCGATTCCGCGAAGTCAACGGAGACCATCCGATGACCGGTACCGATGACGCATACGTCAGCGCGCAGTTCGTTGTCCTGGAGGAACTGTGCGCGATTCATGGCCGCGATGCCGATGCGGTCCGTCGGCTGATGCTGGGGCAGCGTCTGCCGCTTCCGGGATATCTGCGCTCCGACGGTGCCGAGATGGTGCCGGCCGACCTGTTCGCTCTCGCCGACGAAGCCGGCGGCATAGAGCTGCTCGAAGCGTGGTTCACCGCTCACTGGGCTGACCCGGTCACCGGGAAGGCGGAGTGGAATGCGTATCTCAGCGGACAGTACGTGTGCCTGCACTCGGTGACCCCGGCAGCCATTCAGCGCAAAGATCACCTGACGACCGCGATCAGCGCCGCGGCGAACGAGCCGGATGCCGGTTCAGCACGGTGGTCCGAGCGGCTGCACGCACTGGTCGACGAACTCGACACGCTGGAACCGGCGTTCACGGCCTACGACCGTCTTCGGTTCGGCGGACCCACGTCCCGGGACACCTGCATCGACGCCCCGCGCGCCCGCTTCCCGCGCCCGTGACCCGGATCCACGGGTGGCGTTCCGCGGATCGGTTGCGATCGCTCATGCCGCGCGGGCTTCGGGACGTTCGACTAGGTGGCCGCGTTCGAACGGCAGCCCTGACCTGCTCCTCGACATCGCGCGGAAGCTGTACCGATTGAAGGGGACTCGGCAGCAGGATCCGGAACTCGCCACGTTCTCAGGGATGCTCGCCAGCGAGATGGACCGGGAGATGCGACTGGAGGTCCCCCGGCGGCTCACCGGCAGTGCCGCCGTCTACTGCACCGACATCGTCGTCGCCCGCAGGCATCTCCCGGGCCGGACGCCGAGCGAGTCGGTCGTCCCTCTCCTCATCGCTCCGGAACACACCGAGATGACGATGATGCTGCCGAGCCGCTTCTGGCCGACGTCGACCTGATGACACGATCAAGATCGGGGCCGCTCGAACGTGTCGCCCATCACCCACCTACGAAAATGGGGAGAAGCGTCCCCTATGACCTCTACCGGTCAGGAACAATGCGCCAGGCGGTCTCAGGAGAACTTCAGGGATAACGTTCAGAGCGAAGTCGCAGGAGCAGAGGCAGGGCAGGGCAGGGCAGAGAGATGTGTGTCGTGGATACGGCTGTCAAAGAAGCTGCCGTTGCCCAGTTCCTCCACGGGTATCCGCAGATGGTGCAGGCCGCGTGCGACCACCCCGCGCTGCTGGGCTGCGCCGACGTCGACTGGTCGCGAATTCCCGGGTGCCCTGCCGGAATCCCGGCTCTGCTCCGCAGCCTCCTGGATGAGGAAGCCGGCCCCGCGGCTCTGCCCGTGCTGGAGAACGTCCTGATGAACGGCGTCTTCCACATGAGTGCCGCGATGCCGGCCGCCCTGCCCTTCTTGATCCGCCTGGCAGCCGTCCCCGACATCGCGGTGCGCTCCGACCTGGTGGAAATCCTGGTCGTCGCCGCTGAGCTGTCCCTCCCCGTCGACGCCGACGACGAGCACCAGGTGCTGCTGTTCGGGAAGGACGACGATCACCCGGAACGCGAGTGGTGCAGGGCCGTCTTCGCCGCACACGCTTCCGCCGTGCGCGCCTTGCTGGAGGATGAGTCCCTCCCGGACGGACTGATCAGCGTGGACGACCGCGAGCGCCTGCTCGAAGTCGTGGAACCACAACGATCTCCCTCCTGACGCTTCGCAGGCCCGCCGATCTCCTCGAAAGCACCTTGCTCACCACATACGCGGTGGCAGCGTCCCGTTCAGTCGTCGAACCACACGACGAGGCGCACGTTGTCGTCACCATGCTGTTCCGCGAGTTCTCTCATGGCTTCCCAGACGGGTTGCCACTCGCCGGTTTCGGTGACGGCATCCCTGCGGCGAATGGTGACCGATCTGTAGAGCGTGTCCTCGACGAGCCACTCGCTCCCTTCGGGCCACTCCCGCACCTCGCCGAATTCAAGGCCGACAGCCTCGGCGAACTCGGCGTTCCAGGAGGCCTTGCTCGTCATCCTGAGCCCGCTCGGCGTCCTGCGGTATTCGTGCAGCCGACTGTCGGGCTTCTCCGCCGGCTCGTCCCAGTCGACGGCCTTCACCTCGGCCCATGTGATCCACGTGGTGCCGTGAAGACCGTCCTCGCCGTACCACTCGGTCACCTGGGCGAGCCGCGCGCTCACGGCGGCCGAGGCGTCGGCGGGGAACCCCCTGCCCGCGGCCAAGGGCAGGAAGTTCGCGTAGTTGCGGACCCCGAAGAGACAACCGAACGCGTCGTAGTTACGGACATCGTTGAGGGAGTTGAGGTCATGCGCGCTGTACCAGGTCGGTTCCCGATCGCCTCGCCGCACCCGGTACTCGACGAAGCCGTCCATGTCTGTGCCCATGCCAGGCATCCTCCCGACGCCGTCAAATGATTTCGCCCCCGTGGGGCGACGCCCGCCGCCCGAAGGACTGATCCGTTCCCCCGGTCCCGTACCGGCCCCCGCGACGGGGACGAGCGGCTCCACTGGAACGGGTACTCGTACCGCCTCGCCTTGCTGGACCGGCATCCGGAAGGGGACTGGCGCCGCCGCCCGAGCACGGACCCGCGGCAGCGGCCGTGTCCGCCGGGAAGGCGGGCTTTCAGATCACGCGGCGCCGGGAGCGGCCTCCAGGGCCACCACGACCATCACCGGGAGGTCCGTGTCGTGCTGGACCACACCGGCGGTCAGGGTCCGGCCGTCGAGGATCCACTTCCCCAGCGCGATGAACTCGTCCTCGTCCTCCGCCGTCCGTTCGGCCTCGACGAGGCGACCGGCGAAGGAGGAGCGCTCGATCCCGGGGAGGAGACCGGCGAGGACCCGCTCCCCCTCCTCGTAGACGGCTTCCAGGTCGTCGAAGTAGCCCGACGCGTCGACGTCCCGGATCCAGACGGCGAACGAGACGCAGACCGTCCCACCGACAGACGTAAGCCTCTCGCGGTTCCGCCACCGGCGCCTGCCGCATCTCGTGTCCCCACACCCCACACGTCACGGCCGGACCCTGTCACGGGAAATCCCCGTCTCCCTCCTCCTGCTCCCACCGAAGCGCGAACGGCCCGGTCGGCGGCGGCCCGAGGCGGGTCGTGCGCGCCACCGAGTGGCGTGCCGGGTTCGTCGCCGCTTCGGACGGCCCGTCGGCGGCCGCCGGAGCGGTGGCCGTGCGGAGATTTCCGCGCCCCGGCCCCGGCGGGGTGTCGCCGACGACAAGGGTTTTCCCCGATGCCTACGTCCCGCTCGTGGGAGCAGGGTGGCGCTCTCTCCGGCTCACGGAGTTTCCCCCTCTGAGAGGACGTCACGTGAAGTCCCTTGCGCATCAGGAACGTTGGCGGAAAGCGGTACTGGCCGGTGCGGGCGCGGCGCTCGTCGTCGCCGGGCTCGGCGTCTCGCCGGCCGGGGCGGGGGTGCCGGCCGGCGCTCCCGTCCCGGTGGCCGGTGACGGGCCGGTCCCGGCAGGTCTGCTCGCCGCGGTGCGGCGTGATCTGGGGCTGACGCCGCAAGAGGCGGTCGACCACCTCGCCGCCGAGAAGCGGGCGTACCGCACGGCCGGAGCGGTCCGTGCCGTCCTGCCGGGCGGGAAGGTGACCGGCATGTGGTTCGACGCGGCCACGGACCGCTTGAACGTGGCGGTGGCGTCGGAGGCCGACGCGCGCACCGCCCGTGCGGCCGGGGCCGACGCGCGCGTCGTGGGCCGTGACCGTGCCGCGCTGGACGCCGCCGTCGACCGTGTCGGCCGGATCGTCGGCGCGGGGCGTGCCCCCGGCGTGGTGGGCTGGGGCGCGGACGAGGCGTCGGCCGACGTCGAGGTACGGGTGGAGGCCGGACGGGTCGCCGGGGTCCGCGCCGCGCTGCGGGTCCTGGGCTCCTCGGTGCGCGTCGTGGCGGCGGAGCGTCCCCGTCAGCAGCAGGGGGACGTCGTCGGCGGGGAGAAGTGGGTGCCGGGCAGCGAGAGCCCGTGCTCGATCGGCTTCTCGGTCTCCGGGTCGGGCGGCACAAAGGGCTTCCTGACCGCGGGGCACTGCACCAACGACGCGAACCAGCCCGCCTACGGCAAGGACGGAACGCGGCTCGGCACGTCCAACCAGGGCGGCTCCCACAGCGTCAACGCCTCCGAAGGGGACTTCGGTCTCGTCGGGGTCGACCAGGCCGGCTGGGCCCTGTCGCCGAAGGTTTCCGGTCACGGCGGCGGAGACGTGACGGTGACCGGCGCGCAGGACGGCGTGGTCGGCACCTCGGTGTGCCGTTCGGGCCAGACCAGCGGCTGGCGGTGCGGAAAGATCACCAAGGTGAACCAGACCGTGGACTACGGCAACGTGGTCATCGGCGGCCTGTCGTACACCGACGCCTGCTCCGCCGGCGGCGACTCCGGCGGCTCGTACGTCACGGCGACGGGCGGCAAGGCGGTCGGGCTGCACTCCGGCGGCGGCTCGGCCACCTGCTCGGGCGGCAGCGGCGAGAGGTTCACCATCTTCCAGCCGGTCAACGAGGCCCTCGCGAAGTGGGGGCTGAGCCTGGTGACCTCGGCTCCGCAGCCGGGCACCGTCACGGTGGCCGCCGTCGCCGGTCAGAGCTCCGTGCTCGGCCGGAGCGTCTCCCTGCCCAACAGTGCCTCCGGCGGCACCGCCCCGTACACCTGGAGCGCGACCGGGCTCCCCGCCGGACTGTCGATCGGCGCCACGACGGGGACGGTGTCGGGAACGCCCACGGCCGCCGGATCGTCCTCGGTGACCCTCACCGCCACGGACAGCGCCGGCGCGTCCGGTTCCGTCTCCTTCACCTGGGCCGTCACCGACGCCTCGGGGACCCCGCCGGCCCTCGCCCACCCCGGAAACCAGACCGTCCGGGTGGGCCGGGCCGTCGTCCTCCCGCTCCCCGTGACCGGCGGCACCGCCCCGTACACCTGGAGCGCGACCGGCCTCCCCGCCGGACTGTCCATCGGCGCCACGACGGGCACCGTGTCGGGAACGCCCACGACCTGGGGCATGACCACCTCCCGCGTCACCGTCACCGACGCCGCCGGGCGCTCCGCCTCGGTCTCCTTCGGCTGGAGCGTCTTCTACTGACGGTGCCGCCGCTCGTCGGGCGGCGTCCACGCACGCGGGGCCGGCGGGCACGGGGGGCCGCCGGCCCCGTCCTCGTGCTCTCCGGCGTCCCCGGGGACGAGGCGCGGCGCGAAGGAGGCGGCCAGGGCGCCGCGCGAGCGGACGCCGAGTTTCCGATAGACGCGGCTCAACGACGCCTCCACGGTCTTGACCGACACGAACAGGTGCTGTGCCGCCTCCTGGTTGGTGGCGCCCCGGCACACGAGCACGGCGAGGCGGTGCTCGGACGCGGTGAGGAGCGACTCGGGCGCTTCGGCCCCGGCCGTCTCCGTCCGGGCGGGGGCGGCCCGTCCGGCGAGTCTGCCCAGCAGATCGGCCGCCTGCTCCCGCCAGGGCTCGGCGGCGCAGGCGGTGAAGACCTCCTCGGCCCGTCGCCACGCCGTCCGGGCGGCGGCCTGGCGGCGGCGGGAGCGTTCGAGACGCCCCCACGCGAGGAGGGTCCGGCCCGCCTCCAGCGGCAGCCCGGCGTCCTCGAAGAGTGCGTGGGCGGTCCGGAGACGGGCCTCGGCCGCTCCGGCGTCGCCCCGGCGCAGCAGGCAGGCGGCCTCGGCCCGGTACAGGCCGGCGGTGAAGGTGCCGACGGAGAAGCCTCCGGCCGCGAGACCGGAACGCGTGCGCTCCAGCAGTTCCTCCGCCCTGTCGAGGGTGCCCGGCGAGGCGGCGAGGCTCTCGACGGCATCGGGCTGCCAGCGCAGCATCGTCGGATCCGCCACCCGCTGGTCGCGTTCGACGGCCTCGACCTCGGCCAGGGCCGTCGCGGCCACCGCCGCCTCCCCCATGGCCAGCCGGCAGGCCGCCCGCACCCACAGGCTGCGCGAAAGGTGGATGACGTCGTGCTCCTCCCGGCTCGCGCGCACGGCCAGACCGGCCAGCCGTACGGCTTCGCCGAAGCTGCCGCCGGCCTGCTGGGCGAGCGCGGCCGTGTACCAGGCGGGCCCGGGGGACAGTCCGTGCCGCGCCGTCAGGCCGACGGCCCGGGCGCTCCGTTCCAGGGCCTCCGCGCAGTGTCCGGACCGGGCTTCGGCCTCGGCGAGGCTGCGCAGGACGTCGACGAGGTCCTCGACGTTGCCGACGGCCTCGGCCTGCGGAAGCAGGGTGAGGAGACGGTCGCGCGCGTCGGTGAGCCGGTCGTCGAAGACCGCGTGCCGGGCGGCCAGGTACTCCGGGCTGTTGCGGATTCCCATGGCCGCGGCGGAGGCGTGGAGCCCGAGCGCCCGGTCCAGGGTGTGCCGTGCGGGTGACGGGCGTCCGGTGATGCGCTCCATCCGGGCCCGCATGGTCAGCGCGGCCGCTTCGAGCGTCGTGTCGCCCGCCCGGCGCGCCAGTTCGGAGGAGCGGGTCGCGGCCCGGAGGGCCCGTTCGGGTTCGCCCCGGCAGACGTTGGTCTGGATGGCGCGGCGCAGCTCCACCTGGGCCAGGAGCCCGGGGTCGCGGCCGGCGAGCGCTTGGGCGGCCCCGAGGAGCGGTTCGGCTTCGACCAGGGCCTGGCCGTGCGCGTCGACGAGGGCCAGCGCGGCCGCGAGCCGGTCCCGGCGCGGGGCCCGCATCCGGTCGAGTTCCGCGCGGACCTCCGCCGCGACGCCGACGGACGAGGAGGCCGCGGCGTCGCGGGCGGCCCGGGCCAGGCGGCGCAGGCCGTCGTCCCGGGCGTCGACGGGCGTGAGCCGGGCGGACAGGACGAGCAGCTCCGCGGCCAGGGCGGGTTCGGCCGCGGCGCGGGCCTTCCCGGCGGCCCGCTCCACCCGTCGTGCGAGCCCGCCGTCGGGGGTCTCCTGCGCGAGGGCGAGGTGCCGGACGCGGTGCACCGGGTCCCGGGTGGCCGCTGCCAGGGACCGGTGGACGCGGCGCCCGCCCCGGGCTCCCGCGTCGTCGGCCGCCGCCTCGCGCAGCGCTCCGCACGCGAACCGCACCGTGCCCGAGGCGTCGGTGCCGACCAGTCCGGCCCGTTCCGCCACGGCCACCCGGGCCTCCGCGTCCGGGTGGCCGGCCCGTACGAGGAGACCGGTGGTCGGGTGCCGGGCCAGCGCGGCCGCGGTCAGGGTCGTACGGACGTCCCTCGGCAGGGTCCGCAGCCAGGTGCGTGCCGCGTCACGTGCGGCGCCGGCGAGTTCGAGGCGACCGCTCCCCGCCGGTGTCCCGGCGAGCGCGGCGCACGCCTCGCGGGTGAGCAGGGGATGGCCGCCGCAGTGCCGGTGCACCGCCGGTGCCCAGCGGCTCGGCAGTCCGGCCCCGGTCAGCCGGTCCGCCGTCCAGGCGGTGTCGAGGGGCCGCAGCGGGAGGACCGCCGCGTAGGAGCCGAGGAGGCGTTCGGCGGCAGGGGTGTCGCCGGGCCGGGCGGCGGCGCGTTCGGCGGCGAGGACCGACAGCGGCGGTCCGCCCGTCCCGACCGGGCCCGCGAGCGCGTGGACCGCGTACGCCAGGACGTCGGCGCTGCGCTCGTCGGTCCACTGAGCTCCGTCGACGACCAGGACGGCTCCCGGGTGCGCGGCGAACAGCGCCGTCACCGCGATCCGCAGGAGCCCGTGGTCGGGCTCGGGAACGGCCTGCGCGGGGGACGACGTGGCGAGGGCGAGCAGACGGTCCGCGTACGCGGCCGGCAGCGCACGGAGGTGTCCGGGCGGGCAGCCGAAGGCGAGGAGCTTCCGCAGGACCGCGTACGGGGAGGCACGGTCGTCCTCCCGCGCCGCCGACAGGAACACCGCGCCGGCCGGGGCTCCCGCGCGCAGGCGCTCGTTCACGGCGGCGAGGAGCGTGGACTTGCCCGTCCCCCACGGACCGCGGACCACCACGCGCCGCTCCGTACGGAGCAGACGCAGGACGTCCTCCGGCCCGGGCCCGTCCCGCCCGCCCGGAGCGGCGGGAACGCGGCTGCGCATGATCGTCCGCGACGTCATGCGCACACTGTACGACCGACCCGTAGCGCGGCCAACGGGCTCTCGCCGCCCGGGTGCGCCGGTCGTCCCGACCGCTTCGGCCTCCGGGCGCGACCTACGGGCGAGGCTCCGGGCCGCCCCCGTGCGCGTACGTGGCCGAGCGTCGCACCCGTGCGCGCGCACGGCCGAGCGCCGATAATTTCGCCATGCCGTGCGCACGCGAGGCGCATCCCGTCGACCCCGCCCTGACGTAGCGTCAGGTCTCACCAGGAGGTACTCATGAGGATGCTGATCAACGTCCCCGAGAGCGTCGTCGCCGACGCGCTGCGCGGGATGGCCGCCGCGCATCCCGAGTTGACCGTGGACGTGGAGCGGCGGGTCGTGGTGCGGCGGGACGCGCCCGTGGCGGGGAAGGTGGCGCTGGTGTCCGGCGGCGGGTCCGGGCACGAGCCGTTGCACGGGGGGTTCGTGGGGCCCGGGATGCTCGCCGCTGCCTGCCCGGGTGAGATCTTCACGTCCCCGGTTCCGGATCAGATGGTGCGGGCCGCCGCCGCGGTCGACAGCGGGGCCGGGGTGCTGTTCGTCGTCAAGAACTACACCGGGGACGTGCTGAACTTCGAGATGGCGGCCGAGCTGGCCGAGGACGAGGGGATCCAGGTCGCCAAGGTGCTCGTCGACGACGACGTGGCCGTGACCGACAGCCTCTACACGGCGGGGCGGCGCGGCACCGGGGCCACGCTGTTCGTGGAGAAGATCGCCGGGGCCGCCGCCGAGGAGGGCGCCCCGCTGGAGCGCGTGGAGTCGATCGCCCGCCGGGTCAACGCGCGGTCCCGCTCCTTCGGGGTGGCCCTGAGCGCCTGCACCACCCCCGCCAAGGGCGGTCCCACCTTCGACCTTCCCGCCGGGGAGCTGGAGTTGGGCGTCGGCATCCACGGCGAGCCGGGCCGCGAGCGGCGGGCCATGATGACCTCCCGGGAGATCGCGGACTTCGCCGTCGACGCCGTCCTGGAGGACCTGCGCCCCTCCGGGCCGGTCCTCGCCCTGGTGAACGGGATGGGCGCGACCCCGCTCCTGGAGCTGTACGGATTCAACGCCGAGGTGCAGCGGGTCCTCGCCGAGCGCGGGGTGCCGGTGGCCCGGACACTGGTGGGGAACTACGTGACCTCGCTCGACATGGCGGGCTGCTCGGTCACCCTCTGCGAGGCCGACGAGGAGCTGCTGCGCCTGTGGGACGCGCCCGTCCGGACCCCCGCCCTGCGCTGGGGACTGTGAACGGGACGGGAGGGACCGGTGGATGACGGTACGGAAGTGGGAGACGGCATGACGGAGACCTTCGGCGCGGAGTTCCTGGTGCGCTGGCTGACGGCGGTGGCCGAGGACGTCGGCCGCGAGGCGGACCGGCTCACCGAGCTGGACTCGGCCATCGGCGACGCCGACCACGGCGCCAATCTGAAGCGGGGGTTCGCCGCCGTGGCCGAGACCCTGGCGAAGGAGCCGCCCGGGACGCCCGGCGCGGTGCTCACCACCGCCGGACGGCAGCTGATCTCCACGGTGGGCGGCGCGTCCGGACCGCTGTACGGGACGCTCCTCCGGCGCGCGGGGAAGGCGCTGGGCGACGACGGCCGGGTCGGGCGGGAGCGGCTCGCGGAGGCGCTCGGCGCCGGCGTGGCCGCCGTGTCGCAGCTCGGCGGGGCCCGGGTGGGCGACAAGACCATGCTGGACGCGCTCGTACCGGCCGTGGAGGCGCTGCCGGAGTCGTTCGCGGCGGCCCGCGCCGCCGCCGAGGAGGGCGCCCTCGCGACCGTGCCCCTGCGCGCCCGCAAGGGCAGGGCGAGCTATCTGGGCGAGCGGTCGGTCGGGCACCAGGACCCGGGGGCGACCTCGTCGGCCCTGCTGTTCGCGGCGCTCGCCGCCACGGCGGCCCCGGAAGGGGAGGAAGGGTGAGCCCGTCGAAGGCGGAGGAAGCAGAGGAAGTGAAGGGAGCGGAGGAAGTGGAGGGAGCAGAGGAAGTGGAGGGGGCAGAGAGGGCAGCGGGGGCGGGGAGTACGGGGCCCGTCGGCGTCGTGCTCGTCTCGCACAGCGCCACGGTCGCGGCGGCGGTGGCCCGGCTGGCCCTGGGGCTCGCCGGCGGCGGCGACGGGCCGCCCCTGGTGCTGCCCGCGGGCGGGACCCCGGACGGCGGCCTGGGAACGAGCTCCGAGCTGATCACCGCGGCGGCCAAGGCCGTCGACCGGGGCGCCGGGGTGGCGCTCCTGGTCGACCTGGGCAGCGCCGTGCTCACCGTGAAGGCGCTCCTCGCCGAGGGCGACGAGCTGCCCGGGAACTCCCGCCTGGTGGACGCGCCCTTCGTCGAGGGCGCGGTCGCGGCGGTGGTGACGGCGAGCGCGGGCGGGGACCTCGACGCGGTGGAGGCCGCGGCCTCGGAGGCGTACTCCTACCGGAAGGTGTGAACGCACCGGACCCGGGCCCTCCGGCACCGCGCGTGGTTACCGAGTAGTAGACATCACGCCCCGATTCTTCTGCAACTAGTTGCATAACCTGCGGGGGTCCCCTACAACAGGGGGTGACGATCCTGCGCGAGGAGGCGCCCCCATGACCCCGTACCCGCATCTGCTCAGCCCGCTCGACCTCGGGTTCACCACCCTGCCCAACCGGGTGATCATGGGCTCGATGCACGTCGGCCTGGAGGAGGCCGAGCACGGGTTCGCGCGGATGGCCGCCTTCTACGCCGAGCGCGCCCGCGGCGGCGTGGGCCTGATCGTCACCGGCGGCATCGCGCCCAACGAGGCCGGCCGCCCCTGGGACGGCGGGGCCAAGCTCACCACCGCCGAGGAGGTCGCCGAGCACCGGCTCATCACCGACGCCGTGCACCGGGAGGGCGGCCGGATCGCGATGCAGATCCTGCACTTCGGCCGGTACGCGTACCACCCCGCCCTGGTCGCGCCCAGCCCCCTCAAGGCCCCCATCAGCCCCTTCGCGCCGAACGAGCTGACCGACGCCGAGGTCGAGCAGACCGTCGAGGACTACGTCCGCTGCGCCGAACTGGCGAAGGAGGCCGGGTACGACGGCGTCGAGGTGATGGGCTCCGAGGGCTACCTCATCAACGAGTTCATCGCCGCCGCGACCAACCACCGCACCGACCGCTGGGGCGGCTCGTACGAGAACCGCGTCCGCTTCCCGCTGGAGATCGTCCGCCGGATCCGCGAGCGGGTCGGCGAGGACTTCATCCTGGTCTACCGCCTCTCGATGCTGGACCTCGTCCCCGGCGGCTCCACCCTGGAGGAGGTCGTCCGGCTCGCCAAGGAGATCGAGGCGGCGGGCGCCACGATCATCAACACCGGCATCGGCTGGCACGAGGCGCGCATCCCCACCATCGCGACCTCCGTGCCGCGCGGCGCCTACACCTGGGTGACGAAGAGGCTGATGGGCGAGGTGTCCGTCCCGCTCGTCACCAGCAACCGCATCAACACCCCCGAGGTCGCCGAGGAGATCCTCGCCGACGGCCGCGCCGACCTGGTCTCCCTGGCCCGGCCCTTCCTGGCCGATCCCGACTTCGTCGCCAAGGCCACGGCCGGCCGCGCCGACACCATCAACACCTGCATCGGCTGCAACCAGGCCTGCCTGGACCACACCTTCAGCCTGAAGATCACCTCCTGCCTGGTCAACCCGCGCGCCTGCCACGAGACCGAGCTGGTCCTCTCCCCCACCCGCCGCGCCAAGCGGATCGCGGTGGTCGGCGCGGGCCCGGCCGGGCTCTCCTGCGCGGTGTCGGCGGCCGAGCGCGGCCACGCCGTCACCCTCTTCGACGCCGCCGCCGAGATCGGCGGCCAGCTCAACGTCGCCAAGCGGGTGCCGGGCAAGGACGAGTTCGACGAGACCCTGCGCTACTTCCGCGTCCAGCTCGCCGAGCACGGCGTCGAGGTGCGCCTGAACACCCCGGTCGCGGCGGCCGACCTGGACGGCTACGACGAGGTCGTGGTCGCCACCGGCGTCTCCCCGCGCACCCCCGCCATCGAGGGCGTGGACCACCCGAGCGTCGTCAGCTACCTGGACGTGCTGCGGGACGGCGCGCCGGTCGGCGAGCGGGTCGCGGTCATCGGCGCCGGGGGCATCGGCTTCGACGTCGCGGAGTTCCTCACGGACGGCGGGGAGGGCGCGAGCCGGGACCCCGAGACGTACTTCCGCCAGTGGGGCGTGGACACCTCGTACGAGAACCGGGGCGGGCTGCGGACGCCCGAGCGGACCGCTCCCCCGCGCCAGGTGCACCTGCTCCAGCGCAAGGACAGCAAGGTCGGCGCGGGCCTCGGCAAGACCACCGGGTGGATCCACCGCACCGAGCTCAAGCACCGCGGCGTGGCCATGGTGGCGGGCGTGACGTACGACCGGATCGACGACGAGGGCCTGCACGTCACGATCGGCGGCGAGTCCCGGGTGCTCCCGGTCGACACGGTCGTCCTCTGCGCGGGCCAGGAGCCGCGGCGGGACCTGTACGAGGAGCTGGTGGCGGCGGGCCGCACGGCGCACCTCATCGGCGGCGCGGACGTCGCCGCCGAGCTGGACGCCAAGCGGGCCATCGACCAGGGCACCCGCCTCGCCGCCGCCCTGTGACCGCCGCCCGGTGATCCGTGTGCGGTGACCACCACGACTGTCGTGGTCGCGGTGGTCGCCGCGGGCCCCGAACCTAGGATGCGAGCATGTCCCTGCCGCACGCGATCCTCACCGCGCTGCTCGAGAAGCCGTCCTCCGGCCTCGAACTGACGCGCCGCTTCGACAAGTCGATCGGCTACTTCTGGTCGGCCACGCACCAGCAGATCTACCGCGAGCTGGGCAGGCTGGAGCAGGCGGGGCACATCCGCGCCCTGCCCGCCCCGGTGCCCGTCCGGGGACAGCGGAAGGAGTACGAGGTGCTGCCCGCGGGCCGCGCCGAGCTGGGCGACTGGGTCGCCAGGTCCGAGGACCCGAAGCCGATGCGGTCCGCCCTGCTGCTGCGGATGCGGGCGGCCGCGATGGTCGGCGCGACGGGGCTGAGGCCCGAGTTGGAGCGCCATCTCGCGCTGCACCGCGAGCAGTTGGCGGAGTATCTGGCGATCGAGGCCAAGGACTTCCCGGCGGAGCGGCGGAGCACCGAGCCGGACCGGCTGCGCCACCTCGTCCTGCGGGGCGGGATCGACCTGGAGCGCTTCTGGGTGGAATGGCTGACCGGCGCCCTTGCGGAACTGGATCGGGAGGAGTAGCCCCGGCGGGTACGGCCCGGTGCCGGGCGATACTGGGTGCCTGCCGGTTCCACGACACGAAAGGGCGGGTATGACCGACGACTTGGGGCGCCGCGCGACACGTCACGCGGTGGTCATCGGGGGAAGTCTCGCTGGACTGCTTGCCGCACGGGTCCTCGCCGAGCACGCGGAGAAGGTGACGGTCGTCGAGCGCGACCGCTTCCCCGAGGGACCGGAGGCGAGGCCCGGCGTTCCGCAGGGCCGGCACCTCCACGTCCTGATCGCGGGCGGGCAGGAGGCGTTCGACGAGCTGCTCCCCGGTTTCACCCGGGAGCTGGGGGAGCTGGGCGCGCCGAAGGTGGGCATCCCGCAGGACATGATCCAGTGGCAGAACGGCAGCTGGTTCCGCCGGTCTCCCGCGACCGCGCACTTCTTCACCGGTCCGCGCCCGCAGCTGGAGTGGCTGGTGCGGCGGCGGGTGTTCGCGGATCCGCGGATCGAGCTGGTCGAGGGCACCGAGACCGTGGGCCTGACGGGGGACTCTTCGCGCGTGCGGGGCGTACGGCTGCGGGAGCGCGGCGCGGGGGCCGGCGGGGAGACCCGTACGCTGGCGGCCGATCTGGTGGTGGACGCCTCCGGGCGGTCCACGAAGGCCGCGGACTGGCTGGCGGGCATCGGCGCGGAGGCGCCGCACGAGGAGACCCTCGACACGGGCCTGGCGTACGCGACCCGGGTCTACGGGACGCCGTCCGGCGGCCCGGACACCGACGCGCTCGGCCACTACATCGTGCCGAACCCCGGGCAGGTGTACGGCGGCGTGGTGCTGCCGCTCGGCGACGGGCGGCACCTGGTGACCCTCTCGGGGCTGCGCGGCGACGAACCGCCCGCCGAGGAGGGCGCGTTCGAGGAGTACGCCAAGCGGCTGCCGCATCCGGTGATCAGCGACTGGCTGGCCCGGGCGGAGCCGGAGTCGCCGGTGTACGGCTTCCGGAAGACCGCCAACGTCCGGCGCCGGTACGACCGTCCGGGGCGCCGCCCGGCCGGTTTCCTCGCCACGGGCGACGCGCTGTGCGCCTTCAACCCGATCTACGGGCAGGGCATGGCGGTCGCCGCGCTCAGCGCGGTCGCGCTGCGCCGGGCGCTCGCCGATCCGGGGCGGACGCCGACGACGCGGGTGGTGCAGCGGGCGCTCCTGGACGCCTCGAAGCAGGCCTGGGACATCTCGGCGGGCGCCGACAAGAAGATGCCCGGGGCCACGGGGGACGCGGCGAGCCCCGGTCCGCTGGACCGCGCGGTCGGCTGGTACCTGGGCCGGGTGCAGCAGCGGGCGGCGGGCGATCCGGCCGTCGGGGCGGCGTTCCGCTCGGTGTTCAGTCTGACCGCGCCGCTGACGGCCCTGTTCGCGCCGTCGGTGGCCCGGGCGGTGCTCTTCGGGCCGCCCGTCGAGACGCCGTCCGGGCCGCCGCTGCGGCGCGACGCGTAGGCCGTCCGGGTGAGGCCCCGGGGCCGGGACGGGGGCGGCCGGCGGAAGCCGGCGTCCGGTTCAGACTCCCGGGGCCGCCGTGATCATGCCGGCGGCGATGGCCGCGCCGAGCGCCGCGTAGTCGTCGGCGTTCTGGTGGGCGTAGGCGAGCGCGAAGTCGGCGAGGGCGTGGTCGAAGACGTCCGAGCCGCCGAGGTAGGCGGCGATGGCGACGCGGTCGCCGGAGCGGGCGTGGGCGCGGGCCAGGGCCCGGCCGCAGAGCCGGGCGTAGTCCCGCAGCATGGCCGGGGACATGGTCTCCACCTCGGCCGAGCCCTTCATGTCGCGCAGTTGACGCCAGTAGAAGTGGCGCTGTTCGGGGCCGGTCATCCAGCCGAGGAAGATGTCGCTGGCGGCCTGGATGAGGCGCTGGCCGCAGACGACCCGCTGCCCCTGGTGGGGGTAGGCGGTGGGGGCCAGGTACTCCTCCAGGACGGAGTGGCCGGCCTCCTTGATCTGGAGGATGAGCGGGTCGGCCTCGTTGCGGCCTTCGAGGAGGAGGACGAAGCAGCGGGTGCCGACGCTGCCGACCCCGACGACCTTGCGGGCGGCGTCGAGGAAGCGGTAGCGGTCGAGGAGCAGCCGCCGTTCCTCGGCGAGGGAACTGCGGTAGTCGCTGAAGACCTTGCCGAGGGTGACCCGGTCAATGTCCGTGGTGCGTTCGAGGAGCGGCGGGTCGTCGGCGATGTGCCGGTGTCCGGTCGCGTCCGCCTCGGTGAGCTTGTCGAAGGCCTGGAGGCTGGTGCGGCGGCGGGCGCGGGCGAGCCGGTTCTCCAGGCGGCCGCGGTCGCTCCGGCGGACCAGGGCCGGGAGGTCGTCGGCGGCGATCCGCTCGTACCAGACGGCGAGTTCCCCGAGGCCGGCCAGGCGGCGCATGGACGTGCGGTACGACTCGACGGCGACGAGGGCGGCGCGGCGGGCCTTGGTCCTGGTGGCGCCGTTCTGGAGGGCCGCGACGGTGACGCTGGCGGCGAGCCGTTTCACGTCCCATTCGAAGGGGCCGGGGAGGGTCTCGTCGAAGTCGTTCACGTCGAAGAGGAGCGTCCGTTCGGGTGAGGCGTAGACGCCGAAGTTGAGGAGGTGGGCGTCGCCGCACAGCTGGACGGTGAGCCCGGTGTCGGGCTGGGCGCCGAGGTCGGCGGCCATGACGGCGGCGGCGCCGCGCAGGAACGCGAAGGGGGAGGACGCCATCCTGCCGTACCGGAGGGGGACGAGGTCGGGCAGCCGGTCCCGGGACTGGCGCTCCAGGACGCCCAGCGGGTCGGGCCGCTGGGAGCTGGGTATCCAGCGGCCGTGGGAGGATCGGGAGACGCGCTTGCGGGCCTCCCTGCCCCGTGCGGCGCGCTCCGACGGCGTCGTCATCCGGCCTCACCCGCCTCTCCCGCCGGGGCGGACTCGGCCCCGTCACCTGGAACCTCATTACAAGGCGCAACGCGCGTTTCGGCCACTCTTTCCGCCGGGACTGGCAAAATGGTTTAGACCAATGATAGGAATTGATCACCCATACGGCCCATGCGGTCACGCTGAGCAAAGAGAGGGTTGATCATGGCCGAGCCCGATTCCGGGGCGGCGGCGGAAGTGCCGCTCTACCTCCGGGTCGCCGCCGCCCTGCGTGAGGATCTCGCCCAGCGGCGCATCTCCCCCGGCAGCAGACTCCCTTCGGAACGTTCGCTGTCCCAGCGCTACCACGTCAACCGGCAGACCGTACGGAGCGCGCTCCAGCTCCTCCGCGACGAGGGACTCGTCGTCACCGACCGGCGCGGCACCTTCGCCGCGGGTCCCGGGGCCGAGGCCCGCGCCGAGGATCCCGGCCCCAGGGTCCACCGGCCGTCCTTCCCCGGCGGGCCCCGCGCGGCGGGGACGCTGGTGCGGGCCTCGCTCGCCTGGGAGCCGCCGCCCGTCCCGCTCGCCCCGCGCCTGCTGCTCGCCCCCGGCGAACCGACGCTCGTCCACCGGCACGCGGTGCTCGATCCCCGGGGATCGGCGCTCCAGCGGGCGGTGTCGTGGTTCTCCCGGCCCGCGCTCACCGAGATCCCCCAGCTGGCCCGCTACCGGCGGGGCCGGGACTGCCGCCAGCAGCCCGATCTGCGCCTGCTCTACCACTGGATGCACCAGGCGGGGCTGCGGGTCGTCCACCGGGAGTCGGTGGGCGTGCCGGCCGACCCCGGGACGACGGCCGGCGGCGCGGCCCGGCTGCTCGTCCACCGGGTGGTCAGCGATCAGCACGGACGCGCCCTGGAGATCTCGGACATCGATGTCGCGGCCCGGTCGGCGGCCTGGACCTACGAGTTCAGCGCCTGACCGCACGACGCGACGGACGTCCGGGCCGCGTCGATGCGGCCCGGGCGTCCGTCGCTCACCGCGTCACGCCACGGGGGGCAGCGGTTCAAGGGCCGCGTGCCAGGCGGGAGGCAGGGCGGCGACGCCGGTGCGGGCGGCGACGACCCCGCCCGCGATGGCGCAGGTGGTGTCGATGTCGCCGCGCCCGGCGACCGTGACCCACAGGCCCTCGTGCAGGTCGTCGAGGTGCCCCGCCGCACACCACAGGGCGTACGGGACGGTGTCGGGCCCCGACATCCGGTAGCCGGAGCCCAGGACCTCCGCGGCGTGCCGGACCGAGGTGCGCTCCGGCATCCGGGCCGCGATCCGGACCCCCGACCGGACGTCGCTGTCGGGGAGCCGTTCGGCGACCGCCCGGAGGAAGTCCGGTCCGGCCGGGGCGGGTCCGCCCCGGCCTCGGGTCGCCAGCGCCGCGGCGAGGGCGACCGCCACCGCTCCGGCGACGGCCTCCGGGTGGTGGTGCGAGACCTCGGCCTGGCGGGCGGCCTGCTCGGCCGCCGCGTCGAGGTCGGCGGCGTGCCAGGCACCGAGCGGGGCGGCCCGCATGGCCGCGCCGTTGCCCCAGGAGCCCTGCCCGCCGAACTGTCCGGCCACCACGTCCCGCCAGGGCTCGCCCGCGGCGATCCGGCGCAGCACGTCGTGCATGGAGGCCCCGTAGCCCCGGTGCGTGTCCTCGGCGTAGGCCGCCGCGAGGCGCAGGGCCAGACGGTCCCGGTCGACGGTGCCCCCGCCCTCGATCAGCTCCCGGACGAGGACCAGCGCCTGGGCGGTGTCGTCGCTCCACCGCCACAGCGGCTCCGGGGGCGGGGTCCGCGCCTCCAGGGCCGCCGTGCCGTCCCTGCGCAGGATGCCGAACCAGCGGTCGCCGAAGGCGTCGCCGAACGCGAGTCCGTGCAGCGAATCCCGTACGGCGGCAGGCAGGTTGCTCATCGGGTCAGTATCGCGACGCGCCTGTTCTCCGGCACTCCGTTTTCGGCGCCGCCGGGCTCGGCCTCAGCCGGACTCCCGGCCCCCGGCCTCAGACGGGCTTGCGCCACACGGAGACGTGCTTCGCGGAGTCCTGGACGAACGGCGACCCGTCCCAGTCCGCGACGCGGCGTTCGAGTTCGAGCCCGGCGATCCGCGCCATCAGGTCGAGTTCGGCCGGCCAGGCGTAGCGGTGCCGGGAGTTGCCCCGGCGGTAGCGGCCGTCGTCGCCGTCGCGGGTGAAGTGGTGCGAGACCAGGACCTGTTCGACCAGGTCGAAGGTGTCGAAGCCGAGGTGCCGCTCGGAGACGTCGAACGGCACCGCGACCTGGCCGGGCGGCAGGGACCGCAGCGGCGGCACGACCAGCTCGACGACGAACCGGCCGCCGGGCTCCAGGTGCCGCGCGGCGTTGCGGAAGCACTCGACCTGCTCGTCCTGCGTGAGCAGGTTCGAGATGGTGTTGTAGACGAGGTAGACCAGGGCGAACCCGCCGGGGACGGTCGTGGTGGCCATGTCCCCGATGGCCACGGGGAGCGTGTCCTCGTCGGCCTTGCGCCGCAGCACCGCCGCCATGTGCTCGGACAGCTCGATCCCCACCACCGGCACGCCGCGCTCCCGGAGCGGGACGCCCACGCGGCCGGTCCCGACGGCGAACTCCAGCGCCCGGCCGTCTCCGGCGAGGTCGGCGAGGAAGTCGAGAGTCGGTCCGAGGACGGCGGCCGAGGACATCTCGGTCTCCTCGGCGTCGTAGCGGTCGGCGGTCGCACGGGTCCACAGTTCGCTGCTCGTCATGGACGTCCACTCTGCCGAGCGCCGGGGACGCTGTCGACGCATTTACCTGCCGCCGAGCGGGGCCCTCGGCCCACCGGGCGGGCCCTAGACGATCCCCTCCGCGATGTCCGCCTCCTCGCGGGCCGTGCCGTACGCGGTCGGCGTGCCGTACGAGCGGCGGGCGACGTACCACCAGACGCTGGCCAGGACGAGGACGACGGCGAGGGCGATGACGGCGTAGTTCATGGTGTCGACCGTCACCGGCGACTTCTGCGGCAGGCAGAAGAGGACGGTCACCAGGGCCACCCAGACGACGGCGGTCCAGCCGATCGGCCTGCTCCAGCGGCCCAGGCTCCACGGGCCGGGGGTGAAGCGCTTCCCGGCGCGCAGCCGCAGGTAGATCGGGATGGCGTAGGCGGGCGTGATGCCGATGACGTTGATGGCGGTCACGGCGCCGTAGGCGGTGGCCGAGTACAGCGAGGGCACGGCGATGAGCGCGGCCACGCCGACCGAGAGCCAGACGGCGGGGACGGGGGTCTGGGTGCGGGTGCTGACCTTCCGCCAGAGCGCCGAGCCGGGCAGGGCGTTGTCCCGGCTGAAGGCGAAGACCATCCGGCTCGCGGCGGCCACCTCGGCGTTGCCGCAGAAGAGCTGGGCGACGATCACGACGAGCAGCAGGGCGGTGGCTCCGCCGGTGCCGAGCGCGTCCAGGAGGATCTGGGCGGGCGGGACGCCGGTGGCGCTGTTCTGCGTGGCGGCGTAGTCCTGGATCGCGAAGGTCAGTCCGGCGAGCAGGGCGAAGCCGGCGATCCAGGAGACCCAGATGGCCCGCACGATGCCCTTGGCGGCGGCGACGGAGGCGTTCGAGGTCTCCTCGGAGAGGTGGGCGGAGGCGTCGTAGCCGCAGAAGGTGTACTGGGCCAGGAGCAGGCCGATCGCGGCCACGTAGAAGGGGTTGGCCCACCCGGTGTCGTTGACGAACTCGGTGAAGACGAACTCGGCGGACTGGTGCCGCTCCGGGATGATCGCGAGGGCGCCGACGATGACGGCGACGCCGGCCAGGTGCCACCAGACGCTGATGGAGTTCAGCACGCTGACCAGGCGGACGCCGAAGAGGTTCAGGACGGCGTGGAGCAGCAGGATCGCCAGGAAGATGAGGAAGGTGGAGCCGACGGTGGGTTCGAAGCCCCACTGGAGGTTGAGGAAGGCCCCGGTGAAGAGGGCGGCGCCGTAGTCGATGCCGGCGATGGCGCCGAGCAGGCCGAGGAGGTTCAGCCAGCCGGTGTACCAGCCCCAGCGGCGTCCGCCGAGCCGGTCGGCCATGTAGTAGAGGGCGCCGGAGGTCGGGTAGGCGCTGGTGACCTCGGCGAGGGCGAGGCCGACGCACAGGACGAAGAGGCCGACGCCGGCCCAGCCCCACAGCATGACGGCGGGGCCGCCGGTGCCCAGGCCGAAGCCGTAGAGGGTCATGCAGCCGGAGAGGACCGAGATGACCGAGAAGCTGATCGCGAAGTTGCCGAAGCCGCCCATGCGGCGGGCGAGGACGGGCTGGTAGCCGAGCTCCCTCAGCCTCTCCTCCTCGTCCTGGACGGGCGGTGGCTTGCGTATCGCGTCGGCGGGCGCTTCGGTGCGGGCCATGGGGACCTCCGGGGGACGAACGGTGAGCGGGAAAAGGGGGACGGAAAGGGGAAGGGGCCGGGGGGAGTACGGGAAGGGGCCGGGCGGGCGTCAGTCGCCGAGACAGCGCGCGCGGGCCCGGAGGAAGACCTCTTCGGCGAGGGCGCGGTCGTCCGGACGGGCGGTCCGGTGGGCCCACGGCAGTGTCGTGTAGTACGGGCCGAGCGCCTCGAAGACCCGGGTCGCGTCGTCGAAGCGGAGGGCGCCGAAGAGGGCGTGCGCCAGGTGGTTGAGGTCGAGCAGGGAGGCCTCGTCGACGGCGCAGAAGAAGAACCAGGTGTCCAGGGCCCGCTGGGCGTCGCGCACGGCGTCCTCGGCGACCCAGTGCAGGTCGAGGGCGCGCTCGTGGCCGCGCTCGCGCCGGTAGCGCTCGACGCGCACGTAGAGCGGCAGGGCGTGCAGGGCGGAGCCGACGGGTGCGGAAGAGGCGGCCCAGTGGGAGTAGTTGACGGCTTCGGAGAGCGGTCCGGAGCGCCGGGCGTAGACGAACTGGAGCATCCGGTGGTGCGCCTCGCGGTTGTGCGGGTGGCGCTTCTCCGACTCGGCGAGCAGGCCCCAGGGGCCGGGCGGCAGCATGGGGGCCGGTGGGGCGACCCGGTGCTCGGCCCGGTGCTGGGGGCCGTCGAGGGCGGCGAGGGCGAGCAGGCCCACCCAGGGCACCGGGTCGGCGGGCGAGCGGTCGACGGCCTCGTGGCAGGCGGCCCTGGCCTCCTGCCGGAGCTGTCCGGCGCGGGCGTGTCCCGAGCGGTGGGCGCGGACGGCCCGCTCGACGGCGACGCGGCTGTGCATCACCGCCATGGCGGGGCTCTCCGGCTGCTCGTCGCGCCAGGTGCGGACGACGTCGGTGCCGGCGGCGACGGTGGCGAGGACCTGGGTGCGCCGGGTCCAGGCGCCCCAGTCGGAGGTCTCGTCGAGCAGCCGGGCCATGGCCACCCAGCGGCCGGTGCGTAAGTCCTGGAGGGCGTGGCGCAGGGCGTGGTCGTGGCCCGCCGGGTGGTAGACGGGCCGGAAGCCTTGGCCGGCCATCAGGGGGCGGGGCGTGGTGTGGGCGGCATGGTTCCTCGGTGGATGGGGAGGGGTGGTCAGCCCCGTGGACGGTGTCCCGGCCATTGATCGGCGATCACTATAGAGCGCTCTGGACTCGACCGGTCCTCTTTCTTTCTCGACGGCAACTATCAAGCCAACGACCGAATTTGACTTACTGTCAGGTTCGCTCACGGACCTGACGGGGTCGCCCGGCGAGGCTTGACGAAGCCCCGCGCCGACGGCACCCTGACCCTTTTCGGTGACCGGACGGTCACCGAACGGGACCACCGGACGGGAGCGACAGGATGACGGGCGGCCCGGTACTCGCCGTCGACCAGGGCACGTCGGGCACGAAGGCCCTCGTCCTCTGTCCGGAACGCGGCGTCCTCGGCAGCGGTGCGGCGCCGGTCCGGCCCCGGTACCTGCCGGGCGGCCTGGTCGAGGCCGACCCGCGCGAGCTGTACGGCTCCGTGGTCGCCGCGGGGCGGGCGGCGCTCGCCGACGCGGGCGTCCCGGTCGTGGCCGTCGGCCTCGCCAACCAGGGCGAGACCGTGCTCGCCTGGGACCCCGCCACCGGCGAACCGCTCACCGACGCGCTCGTCTGGCAGGACCGCAGGGCCGCCGGGATCTGCGCGGAACTCGCTCCGCACGCGGAGGAGCTGCGCCGTCTGACCGGCCTGCCGGTGGACCCCTACTTCGCCGCGCCGAAGATGGCCTGGATCCGCCGCCACGCCACCGGCGCGGGCGCCGTCACCACCAGCGACGCCTGGCTCGTCCACCGGCTCACCGGCGCCTTCGTCACCGACGCGGCGACCGCCGGGCGCACCGGGCTCCTCGACCTCGACACGGTCTCCTGGTCGGAGACCGCCCTCGACCTGTACGGACTCGGCGGCGAGCCGCTGCCCCGGGTGGTGGACTGCGACGCGCCCGTGGGCACCACGACCGCCTTCGGGCCGCCGCTCCCCCTCACCGGCCTCCTGGTGGACCAGCAGGCGGCGCTGCTCGCGCAGAGCGCCGACGACCCGGCCGCCGTCAAGTGCACGTACGGCACGGGGGCCTTCCTGCTCGCGCGGACCGGCTCCGCCCCTCTGCGGGCCGCCTCGGGCCTGGTGAGCTGTGTCGCCTGGCGGCTCGGCGGGCAGGTCACCCACTGCCTGGACGGCCAGGTGTACACGGTGGCGTCGGCCGTGCGCTGGCTCACCGACCTCGGGGTGATCTCCGGGGCCGGGGACCTCGACGCGGTCGGCGGCGCCGTCCCGGACGCCGGGGGCGTCACGTTCGTCCCCGCGTTCGCCGGGCTCGCCGCGCCCTGGTGGCGGGGGGACGTGCGCGGCTCGCTCACCGGCCTCGGCCTGGACACCGGCCCCGGGCACCTGGTGCGGGCCCTGTGCGAGGGCGTCGCCGCCCAGGTCGTGGAGCTCGCCTCGGCCGCGGCGGCGGACCGGGGCGCGCCGCCGACCTCGCTGCGCGCCGACGGCGGCCTGACCCGGAGCGTGCTCCTCATGCAGACCCAGGCCGACCTGCTGCAACGGCCGGTCGAGGTCTCCGCCCTGCCCGACGCCACGGCCCTGGGGGTCGGCGCGGTCGCCCGCCTGGGCCGCTTCCCGGGGCTCGCGCTCCGGGAGGCCGTACCGGAGTGGAAGCCGTCGGCGGTGTACGAGCCCCGGATCTCCGCCGACGAGGCGGAGGCGCGCCTGGCCCGGTTCCGCGCGGAGGTCGCGGCGCTGCTGGAGCGGCCGGGGGCGACGGCGGGCGACGGCGGGGCGGGGTGAGGGCCACCGGGGGCCCCGACGGTCGACGGCAGGGCGGCGCGAGGGTTGCCGGAGAGGTCACCCGGACGGGGCCCCTCCCCGGCGGCGAGGGTGCCGCGTACGACGTCGTGGTGGTCGGGGCCGGGGTCGTCGGGGCCGCGATCGCCCGCGCGCTCGCCCGTCACCCGCTGCGGGTCGCTCTCGTGGAGGCCGCGAACGACGTGGGCGACGGCACCTCGAAGGCCAACACGGCCATCCTGCACACCGGTTTCGACGCCGTCCCCGGCACCCTGGAGGCCCGGCTCGTCCGCGAGGGGCACCGGCTGCTCACCGCGTACGCGCGGGAGACCGGCATCCCCGTGGAGCCGCTCGGCGCCCTGCTCGTCGCCCGGGACGAGGCACAGCGCGCCGCGCTCCCCCGCCTCGCGGAGAAGGCCGGACGCAACGGCCACCGCACCACCCGGATCATCGGCGCCACCGAACTGGCCGCCCGCGAGCCGCACCTGGGGCCCGGCGCGCTCGCGGCGCTCGACGTGCCGGGCGAGTCGATCGTCTGCCCGTGGACGACCGTCCTCGCGTACGCCACGCAGGCCGTCCGCTCCGGGGTGGACCTGCACCTGAACTGCCGGGTGGAGGAGGTGCGTCCGGGCGATCCGCACCACCGGCTCGTCACCCGGCGCGGCCCGCTCCGGACCCGTCACCTCGTCAACGCCTGCGGGCTGTACGCCGACGCCTTCGACGCCCTGGTCGGGCGCGAGGACTTCACGGTCACCCCGCGCCGGGGCCAGCTGCTCGTCTTCGACAAGTTCGCCCGCGACCTGGTCCGGCACATCCTGCTCCCCGTGCCGGGACCGCTCGGCAAGGGCGTGCTCGTCTCCCCCACCGTGTACGGGAACGTGATGCTCGGGCCCACCGCCGAGGACCTCGACGACAGGACCGCGACCGGCACGACGGCCGGGGGGATCGCCGGCCTCCTCGAACAGGGCGGCCGGGTGCTCCCCGCGCTGCTCGACGAGGAGGTCACCGCCGTCTACGCGGGACTGCGGGCCGCCACCGGCCGGGAGGACTACCGGATCGCCGCGCATCCCGCCCTGCGGTACGTGACGGTGGGCGGGATCCGGTCCACGGGGCTCAGCGCCTCCCTGGCGATCGCCGAGCACGTGCTCGGCTTCCTGGCCGACTGCGGACTCGACCCGGGACCGGAGCGGCCGCTCGCCCCGGTCCGCGTGCCGAACCTGGGCGAGGCCTTCCCCCGGCCGTACCGGGACGCCGGACTCATCGCCCGCGACCCCGACTTCGGGGCGGTCGTCTGCCACTGCGAGCGGGTCACCCGGGGCGAGATCCGGGCCGCGCTCGCCTCCACGATCCCCCCGGGCGGCCTCGACGGACTGCGGCGCAGGACCCGCGCGCGGGGCGGCCGCTGCCAGGGGAACTTCTGCGGCCCGGAGGTCCGGGCCTTGTTCGAGGAGGCCCGGAACCCTCCGGGGGCGTACGAGGGGGACGGCCGGTGAACCGTACGGTCGACGTGCTCGTCGTGGGCGCGGGTCCCGCCGGGCTCGCCGCGGCCGCCCGGCTCGCGGCGGCGGGCGCGGGCCGTGTCGAGGTCCTGGAGCGGGAGCCGGAGGCGGGCGGGGCCCCGCGCCACTGCGTCCGCCCCGGGTTCGGCGCGGACGCGCGGGGGCGGCCCCTGGACGGGCCGGGCTACGCGCGGCGCGCGGTGCGGGAGGCCCTGCGGGCCGGGGCCGCCGTCCGCACCGGCGTCTCGGCCACGGGCTGGGCCGGGCCGCTCGCCCTGGACGTCACCTCCCCGGCCGGACTCGAACGGATCGCGGCCCGCGCGGTGCTCCTCGCCACCGGGGCCCGCGAACGGCCCCGCAGCGCCCGGCTCGTTCCCGGCACCCGGCCCGCCGGAGTGCTGACCACGGGCGAACTCCAGCGGACGGTGGCGCTGTTCGGGGCCCGGAGCGAGCACGTGGGCCGGCGGGCGGTGGTCGTCGGCGGCGAGCCGGTGGCCCGGGGTGCGGTGCGGACGCTGCGCTCGGCCGGGGTGGAGGTGGCGGCGGTCGTCACCGAACTCCCCTTTGTGTCGGTCGGGTTCGGGGCCGTTCCGGTGCTCACGGGCACGGTCGTGACGGAGCTGCTCGGACGCGGCCGGGCGACCGGGGTCGCGGTCCGGGGGCGGGACGGCCGCGCGTCCGTCCTGCGGTGCGACACGGTGGTCCTCACCGGCGACTGGATCCCGGACCACGAGCTCGCCCGCGCCCGCGGGCTGCCGCTCGCGCCGGGCACCCGGGGCCCGGTGACGGACGGCGCCTTCCGCACCGCCGCTCCCGGGGTCTTCGCGGCCGGCGGCCTCCTGCACGGCGGGGAACCGGCCCCGGTGGCCGCCGCCGAGGGACGGGCGGCGGCCGACGCGGTGCTCGACCACCTCCACGGCCTCCCCCGAAGCACGGGTATGGCCCCGGTCACGGCGGCGGGACCACTGCGGTGGGTGACGCCCGGACTCCTCGGCCCGGAGGCCGCGCCCCTGCTCGTACGGCCGGAGCGCCGTCTCGTACGACCGGTCCTGACCGTCGCCCAGGACGGCGTACGGCTCCGGAGCGAGCGGCTGCGCGGGACGCTCGTGCCGTGGCGTTCCGTACGGCTCGGGCCGGGCTGGACGCGCGGAGCGGATCCGGCGGGCGGGCCCGTGACGGTCCGCGCGGAGGAGGGGTCCGCGGAGGCGTGAGGCTCCGGCGGACGTGCGCCGGGGCACACCATCGGGGGCGTCCCGGCGGGCTGCGCGGGCGGGGGCCTTCGGACACACTGGGTCCCATGCCGGTCAAACGCAGCGCGGGTCTCCTGGTCTTCCGCCGGACGGCGGACGGGGGCGTCGAGGTCCTCATCGGTCACATGGGCGGGCCCTTCTGGGCGTCCCGCGAGGAGGGCGCCTGGTCGATCCCCAAGGGGGAGTACGAGCCGAACGAGGCGCCCGGCGCGGCGGCCCGCCGGGAGTTCCGGGAGGAGCTGGGCCTCGACGCCCCCGAGGGCGACTGGATCGACCTCGGGGAGAGCCGGCAGCGCAACGGGAAGCTCGTCACCGCCTGGGCCGTCGAGGGCGACCTGGACCCGGACCTGGTCGTGCCGGGCACCTTCACCCTGGAGTGGCCGCCGCGCTCCGGCCGCCTGGAGGAGTTCCCGGAGATCGACCGGGTCGGCTGGTTCGCCCCGGAGGCGGCGGCTCCGCTGCTCGTCGCGGGGCAACAGGCCTTCCTGGAACGGCTGGCGGCGCACCTCGGCGGGCGGGGCTGAGCCGGATTGTCAGAGGCGTGCGAGAAGGTGGTGGGAGCCGAACTGTCGAGAGGGAGCCCGACATGACCACGATCACCGCCGACGAGCGCGCGGCGGCCCAGGCGTATCTGCGGCTGCTCGAATCCACCCGGGCCGTCCTCGAGGACCCGCGGCTCGCCCCGTACGCGGGGGCCATGCTCGTCCGTCCCATGGCGGAGGCCGACGAGGCGCTCCGCGCGGCCGGCCTCGCCGGGAACGAGGACCGGCTGCTGCGCGTCGTCTCCTCGCTGCGGTCCTGCGTCAGACGGACAGTCTGACCGGGAGCGTGCGGACGCTGTTGCCGACGAACCCGGCGTGGCGGGTCAGGCCGTCCTCCGGGACGGCCAGGTCGAGCGCGGGGAAGCGGGTGAAGAGGGCCTCCAGGGCGGTCGTGGCCTCCAGACGGGCGAGCGGGGCGCCCAGGCAGTAGTGGGGGCCGTGCCCGAGGGAAAGGTGCTTCGCCGTCGTGGCGCGGGTGACGTCGAAGCGGTCGGCGTCCGGGCCGTGCGCCTTGGTGTCGCGACCCGCCGCCGAGTACCCGGCCAGGACGGGGGTGCCCCGGGGGATGAGGGTGCCGTCGACGGTGAGGTCGCGGGTCGGGTAGCGGAACGGGAAGTAGCTGACCGGGCTGTCCCAGCGGAGGGTCTCCTCCACCACGTCCGCCCAGGTCGCGCGGCCCTCGACGACCAGGGCGAGCTGGTCGCGGTGGGCGCAGAGCGCCCGGACCGCGTTGGTGATCAGGTTCAGGGTGGTCTCGTGGCCCGCGATGATCATCAGGAGCAGGGTGCCGATGAGCTCGGGCCCGCTGAGCCGGTCGCCGTCCTCGCCGTGGGCGGCGATGAGGGCGCTGGTGAGGTCGTCGCCGGGGGCGGCGGACTTGGCGGTGACGACGGAGGCCAGGAGCGCGACGAGTTCCTGGTTGGCGGCGACGGCCCGCGCGGGCTCGGTGTCGGTGGCGACGACCAGGCTGGAGAGGCGGTGCAGCCGGTCCTGGTGGGCGGGGTCGACGCCGAAGAGTTCGCAGATGACGCCGAGCGGCAGCGGCAGCGCGTAGTGCCGGCGCAGGTCGGCGACGCCGCCGCCCGCTTCGGCGGCCCCGGCGAGGTCGTCGAGGAGTCCGGCGGTGACCGCTTCGACGCGGGGGCGGAGCTCCTCGACCCGGCGGGCCGTGAAGGCGCTGCTGACCAGGGTGCGCAGCCGGCGGTGGTCGGCGCCGTCCGCGGTGGTCATGCCGGGGACGGTGGCGAAGGTCCGCAGCGGCCACCCTTCGGGTATGCGGCCCTCGGCGAGGGCGGTGAAGTGCCGGGCGTCCTTGGCTACGTCGGGGTGGGAGAGGAACTCGCGGAGCGCGTCGTGGCCCAGTACCGCCATGCCCTCGACCTCGCCGGGCAGGACCACCCGGGCCACGGCGCCCTCGGCGAGCAGCCGCGCGTTGTCCGCGTGCGGGCAGCCGCCCGCCGGGTCGGGGCGGTGGGGCGGCCGGGCGGAGGCGCCGTCGGCGGAGTGCGGTGTATGCACGTCGTTCGCGGTGTTCGCGGTGTTCGTGTCGTTCGCGGTGTTCACGGAAGGGACTCCTGACTGCGGAGACGGGCCGGGACGGCACGCGAGGGGTCAGATCCTACGGTCAACCACGGTGTTCCCGTGCGGAGTTGTCCGGCAGGGCGGGATCCCCGGCAGGACGGCTCGGGGGAAGCGGTGACAGGCCTGCGCGCAGGGTGCTCCGGTGCGGAACGGGGGTGCTCCCGTACGGGTGTGAGGGCGCGTCACCCGCGATCCCCGCGCGCCCGGCGCCGGTCCGGACCACCCGGTCGGCCCACGACGCGCCGCCGTACGCCACGCCCGCTCCCCCGGTCGGCTCACTTCGATCTGCGGGTTCGCCCCCTCCTCCCTACGGTGGCCGAATGATCGTCACGTCAGCTGTCCGTCACGCTGCCGCCGGTTCCGCGGCCCTGCTGTTCGTGCTGCCCGTTCCGGCGGCCGTCGCCTCCCCCGCCCCCACGGTCCCGTCCGTCTCCTCCGCCGTCGGGGAACCCGCCCCGCCCGTGCGCCGGCACGTCGACCCGGCCCGGCTCGACCGGTCGGGCGTGCAGGTGCAGCCGCTGGCGGGCGCGCCCCGGCTGCCCTCGGCCTCCGCGCTGTCGTGGGTGGTCGCGGACGCGTCCACGGGCGAGGTGCTCGCCGCCCGGAACGCGCACCGGAAGCTGCCGCCCGCCAGCACGCTCAAGGCGCTGTTCGCCCTCACCGCGCTCCCCCACCACGACCCCTCCGAGCGGCACACCGTGGCCGATTCCGAGCTGACCGGCATCGGGGCGGGCAGCAGCCTGGTCGGGATCAAGGAGGGGTACACGTACAAGGTCTCGGACCTGTGGAACGGCGTCTTCCTCAGCTCCGGGAACGACGCGGTGCACGTGCTCGCCGCGATGAACGGCGGCTGGGACTCGATGGCCCGGAAGATGCAGGAGAAGGCCCGCTCCCTGGGGGCGAACGACACCCACGTGGTGTCCCCGGACGGCTACGACGCGCCGGGGCAGGTGTCCTCCGCGTATGACCTGGCGGTCTTCGGCCGGGCCGGTCTCCAGGATCCCGCGTTCGTCCGCTACTGCTCGACGCGGTACGCGGACTTCCCGGCGGGCTCGTGGTCGTACGGCATCGCCAACACCAACCGGCTCCTGACCGGGGAGAACGGGGTGGACCGCTACCCCGGGCTCATCGGCATCAAGAACGGCTACACGAGCAACGCGGGCAACACGCTGGTCTCCGCGGCCAAGCGGGGCGACCGGACCCTGGTCGTCTCGGTGATGAACCCCCAGGAGGGCGGCGGATACGCCGTGTACGAGGAGGCGCGGTCCCTGCTCGACTGGGGCTTCGACGCGGCGGAGCGCGTCCAGCCGGTGGGCTCCCTGCTGCCGGAGCGCCCGAAGGCCGAGGCGGACGCCCGGGCCGTGGCGGCGGGGGCGGAGGCGGGAACGGCGCCCGCCGGGGACGCGGGCACGAAGGACGCCCCCGCGAAGGGCGCCCCCTCGCAGGGCGCCCCGGCACGGAACGCCCCGGCGTCGGCCCCCTCCGCGAAGGAGGCTCCGGCACAGGACGCGTCGGCACCGGGCGACCCCGCCCAGGGCGCACCGGCGCGGACCGCCCCGGCCGGGGGCGACCCCGGCGAGGCCGCCGCGGCGACGGCCCCGGACGCGTCGGCCGGCCTCCCGCTGGGCCTGATCGGCGCGGCCTGCGCGGCGGCGCTCGCGCTGTGGGGATGGCGACGCCGGTCGGGCACGGGCGACTCCGGGCAGGAGTGAGGGGCACGGGGTGAGGAGCGCGGAGGCGCGGGGCCGTGCCCAGACGCGGGCGGGCGGTCGCGCGGCGCCGGTGGCACCGGGCCGTACGGTCCGACC
Organism: Streptomyces sp. NPDC098101; assembly: GCF_044760185.1. Lineage (NCBI taxonomy): Bacteria > Bacillati > Actinomycetota > Actinomycetes > Kitasatosporales > Streptomycetaceae > Streptomyces > Streptomyces sp. NPDC098101. The sequence goes on from NZ_JBIWAS010000004.1 coordinate 410,068, forward strand.
CGGCCCGATCGGGGCCCCGCGCGACCGCCCCCGCCCCGCACCCCGCCCCCGGTCAGGCCCCCACGTACTCCGCGAGGTGCTCCCCCGTGAGGGTGGAGCGGGCGGCGACCAGGTCGGCGGGGGTGCCCTCGAAGACGATCAGGCCGCCGTCGTGGCCGGCGCCGGGGCCGAGGTCGATGATCCAGTCGGCGTGCGCCATGACCGCCTGGTGGTGCTCGACGACGATGACGGACTTGCCGGAGTCCACGAGCCGGTCGAGCAGGCCGAGGAGCTGCTCGACGTCGGCGAGGTGGAGGCCGGTGGTCGGCTCGTCCAGGACGTAGATCCCGCCCTTCTCGCCCATGTGGGTGGCCAGCTTGAGCCGCTGCCGCTCGCCGCCGGAGAGCGTGGTGAGCGGCTGGCCGAGGGTCAGGTAGCCGAGGCCGACGTCGGCGAGCCGGGCGAGGATCCGCTGCGCGGCCGGGGTGGCGGCCTCGCCGGAGCCGAAGAACTCCCCGGCCTCGGTCACGGACATCGCGAGGACCTCGCTGATGTCCCGGCCGCCGAGGAGGTATTCGAGCACCGAGGCCTGGAACCGCTTGCCCTCGCAGTCCTCGCAGGTGGAGGAGGTGCCGGCCATCATGCCGAGGTCGGTGTAGATGACGCCGGCGCCGTTGCAGGTGGGGCAGGCGCCCTCGGAGTTGGCGCTGAAGAGGGCCGGCTTGACGCCGTTGGCCTTGGCGAAGGCCTTGCGGATCGGTTCGAGCAGCCCGGTGTACGTGGCGGGGTTGCTGCGCCGGGAGCCGCGGATCGGGCTCTGGTCGACGGAGATCACCTCCTCGCCGGCGGGGAGCGAGCCGTGCACGAGGGAGCTCTTGCCGGAGCCCGCGACGCCGGTGACGACGGTGAGGACCCCGAGGGGGACGTCGACGTCGACGTCCCGCAGGTTGTGCGCGGACGCGCCGCGGATCTCCAGGGCGCCGGTGGGCTCGCGCACCGCGTCCTTGAGGGACGCGCGGTCGTCGAGGTGGCGGCCGGTGACGGTGCCGGAGGCCCGCAGGCCCTCGACGGTGCCCTCGAAGCAGACGGTGCCGCCGGCCGTGCCGGCGCCGGGGCCGAGGTCCACGACGTGGTCGGCGATGGCGATGGCCTCCGGCTTGTGCTCGACGACGAGGACCGTGTTGCCCTTGTCGCGGAGCTGGAGCAGGAGGTCGTTCATCCGCTGGATGTCGTGGGGGTGGAGACCGACGGTCGGCTCGTCGAAGACGTAGGTGACGTCGGTGAGCGAGGAGCCGAGGTGGCGGATCATCTTGACGCGCTGCGCCTCGCCGCCGGAGAGGGTGCCCGCCGGGCGGTCGAGGGAGAGGTAGCCGAGGCCGATCTCCACGAAGGAGTCGAGGGTCAGCTGGAGCGCGGTGAGCAGCGGGGCGACCGAGGGCTCGTCGAGGCCGCGGACCCAGGCGGCCAGGTCGCTGATCTGCATCGCGCAGGCGTCGGCGATGCTGATCTTCCCGATCTTCGAGGCGCGGGCGCCCTCGGCGAGCCGGGTCCCGTCGCACTCGGGGCAGGTGGTGAAGGTGACGGCCCGCTCCACGAACGCCCGGATGTGGGGCTGCATCCCCTCCTTGTCCTTGGCCAGGAAGGACTTCTGGATGCGGGGGATCAGACCTTCGTAGGTCATGTTGATGCCCGCGATCTTCATCCGGGTCGGCTCCTGGTGGAGGAAGGCCTCCTGCTCCTTCTTGGTGTACGAGCGGATGGGCTTGGCCGGGTCGACGAGGCCGGACTCGGTGTAGAGGCGGTAGTTCCAGCCGCCGACGGTGTAGCCGGGGATGGTGAGCGCGCCCTCGTCCAGGGACTTGGAGTCGTCGTAGAGCTGGGTGAGGTCGATGTCGGAGACGGTGCCCCGGCCCTCGCAGCGCGTACACATGCCGCCGGTGCGCTCGAAGGTGGCCTTCACAGCCTTCTTGGCGCCCTTCTCGACGGTGATCGCGCCGCTCGCCCGCACGGAGGGGACGTTGAAGGAGTACGCGCCCGGCGGGCCGATGTGGGGCTTGCCGAGGCGGCTGAAGAGGATGCGGAGCATCGCGTTGGCGTCGGTGGCGGTGCCGACCGTGGAGCGCGGGTCGGCGCCGAGGCGCTGCTGGTCGACGATGATCGCGGTGGTCAGGCCTTCGAGGACGTCGACCTCGGGCCGGGCGAGGGTCGGCATGAAGCCCTGGACGAAGGAGCTGTAGGTCTCGTTGATCAGCCGCTGCGACTCGGCGGCGACGGTGTCGAAGACGAGGGAGCTCTTGCCCGAGCCGGAGACGCCGGTGAAGACCGTGAGGCGGCGCTTCGGGATCTCGATGCTGACGTCCTTGAGGTTGTTCTCGCGCGCTCCGTGCACCCGGATCAGGTCGTGGCGGTCGGCGGCGTGCGGCACGGACGTCTGCTCGTCCGACCGGGGGGCCTTGCTCATCGTGTCTCCAGCTGTCGCGCGGGGCCGAAAGGGTGGTCCATCGCGTCCGGTCCCGCTCGGCGGGGGCCGCGATGCCCATGACCGTCACGCTAACGGGGGCACGGTGGTGACGCTTCTCGATTCCTGATCTCTTGCGGCGGTACGGGTCTCCCCCGGCGGTACAAGTCTCCTCCGCCGGTACGGGTCTCCCCCGGCGGCGCGGAAGGGACCGGGCCCGGGGTCAGGCTCCGGGCAGGCCCTCCAGGGCCGGCCGGGCCGGGGCGCGGTTCCCGGTCACGTACCGTTCGGCGGCGCGGACCGCCGCGCGGGCGCTGCGCTCCCCCATCAGGACGCAGAGGGTGTACGCCGTGTCCTCGAAGCGCCGGAGGGCCGACAGGTCGCGGGGCCGGGCGAGCACGGTCCGCTCCTGGGCGCGGTAGTGCCGGAGCAACCGGTCGACCGTGTTCCTGTCGGGCAGCAGCATGGCGTCCTCCTGTTCCTGCGTCGCTCCATACTGGCGGCCGTCGGCCACGCCCGCGACCCGCGCGGACACGGTGGGTGACGGAACGGGAGGGCGCGGGGACGCCGGGGTCCGGGGCGCCCGCTCCCCGGACCCCGTTGCCGGGCCGTCAGCGCGGGGCGGCCGACCAGTCGACGATGCGGATCCCCGCGCCCGCCGCCTCCCGGCCCCGGCAGTGCGAGCGGTGGCGGCGCAGGACGGCGTCGATGTCGAGGTGGCGGGCGAACTCAGGGCGCGCGGCGAGGCGTTGGGCGTAGGCCCAGAGGGCGGGGTGGCCGGCGACGCGTTCCATGGCGGCGGCGTCCAGGTGCCAGCGGTGGACGGTGTCGAGCTGGACGAGGGTGACCCAGACGTGGACGTCGGCGAGGGTCGGCCCGTCGCCGAGGACGTACGGCCGGTGGGCGAGGCGGTCTTCCAGGGAACCGAGGGCGGCGAAGAGGACGCCGAGGGGCTCGTGGTGGGCGGCCCGGTCGTCGAGCCCGAGTTCACCGGCCCGCTGGGCGGCCCGGTTGACGCTCAGCTCGCACAGGTCGGCGACGGCGTCGGTCTCGGCGCGGTGCTCCTCCGGCAGCAGGTCGGGGCCGTCGCCGCGGAAGCGCAGGGCGAGGTCGCGGAGGATGTCGGGGACGTGGGTGGTGACGATCCGGCCGGTCCAGCCGTCGCTGAGGACGGGCGCGGAGGCGGGGCCGTCGTACAGGTGGGCGCTGGCCTCGTACAGCGGGCGGAGCGCGGCGTATCCGCCGTCGGGGGCGTCCGGGGTGTCGGGCAGGACGGTGAGCGGGAGGGTGTCGTCGAGTCCGAGGAGGCCGTGGGTGAGGGCGATGCTCAGACAGCCGGGACTGGACGGGGCGACGTGGAGGCGGTAGCGGTGCGGTACGGCGTAGTGGCCGCTGCGCACGTCGCGGCCGATGCGGCCGCGGAAGGCGGGCGCGGCGGAGGCGGGCAGCAGCGAGGACGGGACGACGGACATGCTTCTCCCTCGGGGGTGCTCGGTGCCGGTGCGGGGCGGCGCGCGGCGGCGTCGGTCGCGGCGGCGCGACGACGGTGCCGGCCGGGCGGGCCCGGATCGGCGGAGGTGCGTACAGGAGGAGGCAGACGGACCGCGGCGAAGGGGGCCCGGCGGGCGGAGGCGCGTACGGCCGCCCGGGAGGCGACGGCGACTACGCGGCGCTGCAGACCCGCAGCAGATCGATGTGGCGGCGGGACGTCAGGGGCAGGGAACGCGGGAGGAGCGCGGCGGATGCGGTGTCCCTCCGGCCGGTGCGTCCCATGTTTTCCTACCCGTTCGCTCGGTTTTCCCGTCCATGAGTGTCCGGCCGGTCACGGACGGCGTCAAGGGTGCGGTACGGCTCGTCTCACCGCGTGGTACGGGGCGTCCCACGGGCGAGCGGTACGGCACGCCCCACGGGCGCGTGATCCGTCCCGACCGTACGGAATAATGCGCCCATGCGCATTTCAGCCAGGGCCGACTACGCGGTGCGTGCCGCCCTCCAGCTCGCCGCCGCCCGGGACGCGGGTCCGCTGAAGGCCGAGGCCATCGCGGAGGACCAGGGCATCTCGCACAAGTTCCTGGAGGGCATCCTCGGGGACATGCGCAAGGGCGGCCTGGTGCAGAGCCAGCGCGGCGGCAACGGCGGGTACTGGCTGGCCAGGCCCGCCGAGACCATCTCGGTCGCGGAGGTCATCCGCTGCGTGGACGGCCCGCTGGTCTCCGTGCGCGGGGAGCGGCCGCCGGAGCTGTCGTACACGGGGCCCGCCGAGTCGCTCCTGACGCTGTGGATCGCGCTCCGGGCGGGGGTCCGCGAGGTGCTCGGGGTCTCGCTCGCGGAGGTGGCGGCGGCGAAGCTGCCGGCCGGGATCGTCGCGCTCGCCGACGATCCGGAGGCCTGGACCAACCCCTGATCCACCGAGTCAACCCCGCGCGACCTGCGCGGACTTGACCCCGTCTCATCGGTCAAGACGGCCTTGTCCAGCCTGCGGACGCCTCTTGGGGAGGGGCGGTCACCTCTGCCACTATCCCTACTATTCCAGTGGGGATACTAGGGATCATGTGAGGTGACGTGAGTACGCCGAGGAAATCGCCGAAGAGACCAGCTGTACGCACCGCCTCCGCACCGGCGGGCCGCGCCGTCGACCGGCCCGCCGACGACGAGATCTGGCCCCGCGTCACCCGGGAGCTCGCCGACGACCTCGCCGTCGACGCCCTGGCCAGGGACCGGGCCGGGAAGGCGCCCTTCGACGAGGTCGCCCGGCTCCAGGAGGCGGGACTGCCCGCCCTCCTCACCGCGCCCGGACCGTCCCGGCGGGGCGCCGACTGGCGGGCCGCGTGCGCGGTCGTACGGGAGATCTCCGCCGCCGACAGCTCCGTGGGCGAACTCCTCGCCCACCACTACGCGCTGTCCTGGAGCAGCCGCTTCTTCGGCCCGGCGCACGAGGCGCGCACCCCCCACCGGGCGGACGCCCCGCCCACGACGACCGCCGCGCACTCGCCGGAGGACGCGCCCGGCACGGAGAGCGCGTCCGGAGCGGGGACCCCGTCCGGCACGGAGAACGCGTCCGGAGCGGACGGCGCACGACGGCCGGGTGCCGCCCACCGCCGCCCGCTCGCCCTCGACGTGTGTACGGCCGAGGAGCGCTGGCTGCTCGCCGGAGGCGTCGAACCGCCGCGCGCCACCACCGAACCCGGCCTCACCCTCACCCCCGCCGAGGGCAGCGGCGGCGGCTGGATCCTCGACGGGCGCCGCGCCTTCGCGTCCGGCGTCACGGTGGCCGACCGGCTCGTCGTCGGCGCGCGCCCCGGCGGCACCGGCGACCTCCTGGTCGTCCTGGTGGACCCGGCCCACCCGGGGGTGTTCACCGACGCGGGCACGGACCGGGTCGGGCAGCGCCTGGCCGGCGCGGGCACCGTCACCTTCGACCACGTCCCCGTACCGCCCGAGCACGTCCTCGGCGTCCTGCCGCACGACGAGCACGCCGTCGCCCCGTTCACCACCCTCGCCCCGCTCGCCCTGCGGCTGCTCCTCACCCAGGTCGGCCTCGGCATCGCCGAGGGGGCGCTGGCCGAGGCCCGGGACATCAGCCGCGCCGACCAGGCCGGACCGGTCCCGGCCGGCGGCGCGGGCGGCCCGGCGGCCGGGGACGGCGCCGCCCCGGTCGGGTCCGGGGACGACCCGTACCTCCTCCTCGCCTACGGGGAGCTGGCGACCGCCGCGCACGCCGCCGCCGCGGTGGTGGAGCGGGCGACGGACGCCCTCGCCCGCGGTCTGCACACCGAGTGGTCGCTGACCCTGGAGGAGCGCGCCGACATCTCCGTCCTCGTCGCGGCCGCCGAGACCGTCACCGGCCGGGCGGCCGTCCACATCACCACCCGCATCCTCGAACTCGTCGACGGCACGGCGGGCGCCGACTCCCGGGGCGGCGGACCGGGGTTCGACCGCTTCTGGCGCAACGCCCGCGCCCTCACCGCCCCGACGCGGGCGGACCACCGGCTCCGGGACATCGGGGACCACTACCTCAACGGCACCCACGCCCGGCTCACCCTGCTGGCCTGAGCCGGGCCCGGCCGGACCCCTCCGTCCCGGCGGAGAACGGCATGTCGGGACGTACGGCCCTGCCGCCGGGCGGCCGTTGGGCCCAAGCTGGTGGGGAAGGGGTCCGCCGGCCGGCGGACCCGGCACCGCACCGACGGAGGCAGTCTGATGAGTCGTGAGATCGTCGCAGGAGTGGACGGTTCCCCGGAGAGCCTCGCCGCGGCCGACTGGGCCGCCCGCGAGGCCCTCCACCGGGGCCTCCCGCTACGGCTCGCGCACGCCTGGCGCTGGGAACCCCTCGATCTCCCCCTGGTGCAGGACCCCGAGGCCCAGGGGCGGGCCGCGCACGCGGTCCTGCGCGAGGCCGAGGCGGAGATCGCCCGCCGGCACCCGGGTCTGGAGCTCTCGGCCGAGCTGCTGCCCGACACCCCCGTCGCCGCGCTGCTCGGCACCGGGGAGCGGGCCGAGATGCTCGTCATCGGCTCGCGCGGCCACGGCCCCGTCGCCGGGTTCCTGCTCGGCTCGTACGGGCAGCAGATCATCGCCGGCGCCACCCGCCCCGTGGTGGCCGTCCGCTCCCGCGACGGCGAGCAGGCCGAACCGCCCGCCGGGCCCGTGCTCGTCGGTCAGCTCGGCGGCCCGGAGGACAGCGCCGCCGCCCTCGGCTTCGCCTTCGCGACCGCCGCCGCGCGCGGGGCGTCCGTGCGGGCCGTACGGGCGTGGAGCCTGCCGTCCCTCTACGCGTACAGCCCGGCCTCGATGCGGCTCGCCGACGAGGCCGGCGGGCTCGTCCCGTACGAGGAGAAGGCGCTGCGCGAGGCGCTCGGCCCCTGGCGGGAGAAGTACCCGGAGGTCCGGGTCGAGGAGCACGTGGAGCTGGGCAGCGCGGGACAGGTGCTGCTCTCCCAGTCGGGGGTGGCACAGCTCCTCGTCGTCGGGCGGCGGGCCAAGAAGGGGGCCGTCGGTCCGCGGATCGGATCCGTGGCGCACGCGGCACTCCATCTGGCTCCCTGCCCGGTGGCGGTCGTTCCGCAGGGCTGAAAGGCTTCCGCGTGAGCTGACGCGCCGGGTTGACGAGGAGTGTCGGGACGGCCGGAGCCGGAAAGAGGTGTCACCGTTGCCCCCGGCGGCTCGCCCCGGCGCCGGCCGTCCGGCGACCCCGGCGAGAGAGCGGAGCCCCATGCGGTACCACGTCCGTCCCCGACACTCCGACCGGCCCGCGCGGGCGGGCGGACGGCACCGTGGCAGAGGCGGGCCGCGCCGCCGCCCGGGTTTCCGCACGGCCGTCACCGTCGCGGGAGCGGCGGCCCTCGCGCTCACGGTGGCGGCCGGGGCGTACCTCGCCTCGACGGCGGCCGGCGGCCCTGCGGCCACCGCCTCCCCCGCCCCCGTGCCCGTACGGGCCGAACCGGAACCGGAGTTCCGGCCGGGACAGGCGCGGACGCAGGTGCGGGAGCTGCGGCCCGTCCAGGTCCCCGGGGGCGGGACGGCGGGCGTCGGGAAGGCCGAGCGGTACGCCAGGGACGTCGTCGCCCTCGTCAACGCCGAGCGGGCGGAGGCCGGTTGCGGGCGGCTGCGCTCCGAGAAGCGGCTGCGGGCGGCCGCCCAGGCGCACGCCGACGACATGGCCGCCCGCGACTACTACGCGCACGGCAGCCCGGAGGGCCGGGACGGGGGCGACCGGATGAGGAGCGCCGGCTACGCGTGGTCGACCTGGGGGGAGAACATCCACCGAGGCCCGAAGAGCCCGGCCCTGGCCGTGGCGGACTGGATGGAGAGCGCCGGCCACCGGGCGAACATCCTCAACTGCGCCTTCGAGGACATCGGCGTCGGGGTGTCCCTGGACGCCGGCGGCCCCTGGTGGGTGCAGAACTTCGGCGCGCGGCGCTGAATCCGGCCGTCATCCCCGGCCGGGGGCGGGCGCGGCCAGCTTCTGCACCCAGACCGTGCCCCGGGGGCTCGGCACCGACGCCACGCCGGTGTCCCGGTAGCGGCAGTCGAGCATGTTCTCCTCGTGCATCGAGCCGTCCCGCCAGTCCTCGACGACGGCCTCCGGATCGGCCGCGCCCCTGGCCAGGTTCTCGGCCCAGGCGCTCCAGTCGTACCCCTCGGCGGTGATCCGCGCGTCCGCGAAGTCGCCCTCCGGGCTGCTGTGGCCGTAGTAGCCCCGCGCGACCATGTCGCGGGCGTAGGCGCGGGCCGCCGCGACGAGCCGGGGGTCGGTGCGCAGCGGGGCGCACCCGGCCTCCGCCCGGAGCCGGTTGACGAGGCGGGTCACCCGCTCCCCGGGGGTGGGCGGCGGCGGGGGCGGGGTGGTGCGGCGGGGCGTCGGGGTGGTGGTCGTCGGCGCGGGGGCGGGGGTGGTGGACGGCGGGGCCGGGGGCGTGGTGGTCGGCGCGGGGGTCGCCGGGGGCGCGGCGACGGGCCGCCCGGGCCGTACGCGCGCCTCCGGCTCGGAGGGTACGAGGAGGGAGACGGCCCCGAGCACGGCGACGGCGGCGACCCCGGCGAGGACCGCCCCGCGCCCGGGCGCCCACCGGCCGGCGGATCCGTCGCCGGTGGCTGCGGGGCCGCTCCCGGGGGCGGCGGGCCCACCGGCCGTGTCGAGGGGCGCGCCCGCCCCGTCCCCGTACCCAACGGGTTCCAGGTCGGGTCCGGTCGCCGTGACGGCGGCGATCCCGAGCGGGGGGACGAGTCCGATGCCGACGAGGAGGCCCTCGACGGGGGCGAGGCCCCGGCGGCCCGTCGCGCGGGCCGTGCAGGCGTCGCAGGCGCGCAGGTGGCGGGCGATCCGTTTGCGCCAGAGCGGGGCCGGGGTGCCGTCCCAGGGGCCGAGGATCTCCGTCAGCTCCGGGCACGGCGGCAGGGCGTCGAGGGCGCGGACCACCGCCCGGCCGGTCTCCAGGCGCTCCTTCATGCGCTGGACCCGCACGGCGGCGTGCTGCGGGGGGACGCCGAGGCCCTCGGCGAGTTCGGCGCGGGTCAGCTCGCCCGCGGCCTCCAGCCACCACAGGGCGAGGAGCTCCCGGTCGTCCCCGTCGAGCCAGCGGGTGGCGCGGGCCACGTCGCGGCGCTGTCCGGAGAGGCCGAGGCGGAGGATGGTGAGTTCGGTGAAGTCGCCGGCCGGGTCGGCGAGGTCGGCGGCCCGGTCGAGGCCGGGGACGGGGGCCTGCCGGCGTTCGCGCCAGCGGCGCCGTATCCCGTTCATCGCGATGGCGACGAGCCAGGACCGGAACCTGGCGGGGTCGCGGAGTCCGGGCAGGCCGTCGAGGGCGCGGACCATCGTCTCCTGGACGATGTCGTCCGTGTCGGCGTGGCCGTCGAGGGCGCGGCCGACGATGTTGTGGACGAGCGGCAGGTAGGCGCGGACCAGTTCGTCCCTGGCGTGGACGTCACCGGCCCCGGCCGCCTCCACAAGGGCGGTGGTGCGGCGCTCGTCGCTGTGCATGGATCTGCTCCCTCGTCCCGGGTCCGTGTCCCCCGTCTTCCGGAGACCCGTGGGCGCGGGAGGGATAACACTTCTCGTGGTACCGGATACGTGTCGTGTTCGGGTCCTCCCGGTGTCCGGGTGCCCCCGGCACCGGGGTGCCGGGTCCTACACCAGGGGTCCGGGCAGTCTCGGGACCGTGGCCCCGCGGCCCTCCCGGACGGCCTCCACGACGGCGTCGTGGAGTTCGCGGCTCTCCTCCTCCGATGCGCAGGGGACGGGACTGCCCGACATGGTGAACCAGTCGGACGCGCCGCTGTACTGCACGGCCACACGTGCTTCGCGCTCGGTCCAGGTGGTGTGCACGGTCAGATCGCCCGTGACGGTCCCGGCCTCGTCGGTCAGCACCCCACCTCGCCCGGTGTAGACACCGGTGGTCGTCCAAGATGCCCAACTCATCCATCCAGGTTCACACCCGGATGCCGTATGCGCCACCGACGGGACCGCCCCGGCCGGAGGAGACTCCGGCAGGGGCGGTACGGGGCCGCGCGCCGGATCAGGCGAGGGACGCGAGGGCCTCGTTGAGCGTGGCGGACGGGCGCATCACGGCCGCGGCCTTGGCCGGGTCGGGCTGGTAGTAGCCGCCGATCTCGGCCGGGGAGCCCTGGACGGAGATCAGCTCCTCGACGATCTTGCCCTCGTCGGCCGCGAGCTTCTCGGCGAACGGGGCGAAGGCCTTGGCGAGCTCCGCGTCCTCGGTCTGCGCGGCCAGCTCCTGGGCCCAGTACAGGGCCAGGTAGAAGTGGCTGCCGCGGTTGTCGATGCCGCCGAGGCGACGGGTCGGCGACTTGTCCTCGTTGAGGAAGGTGCCGGTGGCGCGGTCGAGGGTGTCGGCGAGGACCTGGGCGCGGGTGTTGCCCGTGGTGGTCGCCAGGTGCTCGAAGGAGGCGGCCAGGGCGAAGAACTCGCCGAGGCTGTCCCAGCGGAGGTAGTTCTCCTTGACGAGCTGCTGGACGTGCTTCGGGGCGGAGCCGCCGGCGCCGGTCTCGAAGAGGCCGCCGCCCGCCATCAGCGGGACGACCGACAGCATCTTGGCGCTGGTGCCCAGCTCCAGGATGGGGAAGAGGTCGGTCAGGTAGTCGCGCAGGACGTTGCCGGTGACCGAGATGGTGTTCTCGCCGCGGCGGATGCGCTCCAGGGAGAACTTCGTGGCCTCGACCGGGGACAGGACGCGGATGTCCAGGCCCTCGGTGTCGTGCTGCGGCAGGTACCGCTCGACCTTGGCGATGAGCTGCGCGTCGTGGGCGCGCTCGGCGTCCAGCCAGAAGACGGCCGGGTCGCCGGTGGCGCGGGCGCGGGTGACGGCGAGCTTGACCCAGTCCTGGATGGGCAGGTCCTTGGTCTGGCAGGCGCGGAAGATGTCGCCCTCGGCGACCTCCTGCTCCAGGACGACGTCGCCCGCGGAGTTCACCAGGCGGACGGTGCCGGCCTCGGCGATCTCGAAGGTCTTGTCGTGGGAGCCGTACTCCTCGGCCTTCTGCGCCATGAGGCCGACGTTGGGTACGGAGCCCATGGTCGACGGGTCGAAGGCACCGTGGGCGCGGCAGTCCTCGATGACGGCCTGGTACACGCCGGAGTAGCTGTGGTCCGGCAGGACGGCGAGGGTGTCGGCCTCCTGGCCGTCCGGGCCCCACATGTGGCCGGAGGTGCGGATCATGGCCGGCATCGAGGCGTCGACGATGACGTCGGACGGCACGTGCAGGTTGGTGATGCCCTTGTCGGAGTCGACCATCGCGAGGGCGGGGCCCTCGGCGAGCTCGGCCTCGAAGGAGGCCTTGATCTCGGCGCCCAGGTGCGGGACGCCGTCCAGGCCGTTGAGGATCGAGCCGAGGCCGTCGTTCGGGGAGAGGCCGGCGGCGACGAGGGCCTCGCCGTACTTGGCGAAGGTCGCCGGGAAGAAGGCGCGCACGACGTGGCCGAAGACGATGGGGTCGGAGACCTTCATCATGGTGGCCTTGAGGTGCACGGAGAAGAGCACGCCCTCGGCCTTGGCGCGGGCGACCTGCTCGCCGAGGAAGGTGCGCAGGGCGGCGGCGCGCATGACGGCGGCGTCGACGACCTCGCCCGCGACGACCTTCAGCGGCTCGCGGAGCTCGCTGACGGTGCCGTCGGCGGCGGTGAACTCGAAGCGGAGGGTGTCGTCGGCGTCGATGACGACGGACTTCTCCGTGGAGGCGAAGTCGTCCTCGCCCATGGTGGCGACGTTCGTCTTGGACTCGGGGGTCCAGGCGCCCATGCGGTGCGGGTGGGCCTTGGCGTAGTTCTTCACCGAGGCCGGCGCGCGGCGGTCGGAGTTGCCCTCGCGCAGGACCGGGTTGACGGCCGAGCCCTTGATCTTGTCGTAGCGGGCGCGGATCTCGCGCTCCTCGTCGGTCTTCGGGTCGTCCGGGTAGGCCGGGAGGGCGTAGCCCTGGGCCTGGAGCTCGGCGACGGCGGCCTTGAGCTGCGGGATGGACGCCGAGACGTTCGGCAGCTTGATGATGTTGGCCTGCGGCGTCTTGGCCAGCTCGCCCAGCTCGGAGAGGGCGTCGGCGATGCGCTGGCCCTCCTCCAGGTACTCCGGGAAGACGGCGATGATGCGGCCCGCGAGGGAGATGTCCCGCGTCTCGACCGTGACTCCGGCCTGCGAGGCGTACGCCTGGACCACGGGCAGGAACGAGTAGGTCGCCAGGGCAGGCGCCTCGTCGGTGTGGGTGTAGATGATGGTCGAGTCAGTCACCAGGGTGCTCCGCTCCACGTCTGCGTATGCGAGATTGCTCGACATCAAGATATCTCGTGATCGAGGTCCTCGGTAAAGGGCCCCACGAGCTCCTCGTCCTCCGGCGCCCCGGCGGCCTCGGCGAAGGGGCCGCCGAGCCGGTACGGGGGCGGGGGGCCGTCCACGTCGACGTGGCGGAGCAGCAGGAGCAGGACGATCCCGGCGGCGGCGGTCACGCCAGCGGCGAGGGCCTGTCCGCAGCGGTGGGCGAGCCGGAGCTCGGCCGGGTCGTAGGGGGCGGTGGCGGGCAGGGCGAGGGTGTCGCCGAGGAGCCAGATCCCGGCGGCGAGGCCGCCGGCCGCGACGAGGACGAGCGCGAGGAGCACCGGGAGGGCCACCGGGGCGGGCAGGCGCCGGGGGCCGGGGCGCACGTCGCCCTTGCGGGCGCGCAGGGCGAGGATCCCGCAGAAGACGGCGAGGACGAGGAGGGCGGCGGCGATGACGTCGCCGGGCCGGTGCCGGCCGTCGGCGAGGGTGTACGCGCCGACGGCGACGGCCCAGAGGGTGGCGGCGCCGACGACGGGGGCGCGCAGCCGGTGGGGGACGACGAGGACCAGGCCGAGGGCGACGCCCAGGGCGAGGACGGTCTGGGCGCTGGGGAAGCCGCTGGGCAGCAGGGCGCCCGCGGTGTCGGCGAGGCGGGGGCGCGGCGCGTACAGCCGGAGCAGTCCGGTGAGGGCGAGGGCGGTGACGACTCCGCCGGCGGCGAGGCCGGTGAGCGCGTACCGCCTGCGTATGAGGCCGACGGCGAGGAGGAGGACGCAGCCGAGGACCAGGGAGAGGGTGGTGAGCCCGGCGAGGGAGGGGTGGTCGCGGAGCAGGGCGGCGACGGCGGTGTCGGCGCGGCGGCCGGTCGTGGCGGCGTCGCCCCAGCGGCGGCCGGTCGCGGTGAGGACGAGTCCCGCGTAGACCACCGTGAGCAGGAGGACGGCCCCGAGGCAGCCGCGCCGGGTGCGGGTGCGGACGCGGGTGGCGAAGGAGCCGGCGGCCTCGCCCGCCACGGCGGCGTACCACCAGGTGTCACCGGCCCTCAGCGGCCTCGGGGAGCCGCCGGTGCGGGGCCTGTCGTAGGAAGCCATGCCCCGATTCGAACCCACGCCCGGCCGCCCCGCCCGCTGGGCTCGTCCGAACGACACGCCGGGCGGTGCGCCGGGAGCGGGAACCGGGCGGGCGGCCCCCCGCGTCTGCTCCGGAGACCGTACGCACACTCCGGGGGGAGACGTCTCACATGTCGATGCCGCGCAAGATCGGGATCGGGCTGCTGGTCCTGATCGCGTTCGGGTTCCTGGCCCCGAACGGCTGGTACGTCCTGGGCGCGATCGTGGTCGCCCTGGTGATCGCGGGGTTCGTGGCCTTCGAGGCGATGAGCGACTCGCACCGCTCCCACCGCCCCGACGGGCGCCGGTTCCGGCCGGGCCGGGGCGGGGACGGGCGCTGGATCATCCACGACGAGGACCGGGGTCCCCGCCCCTGACGGGGGGCGGGGCCGGGTGGCCTCAGCCGTTCCGGCGCGGCATCTGGGCGCGGACAATGAGGACGAGGGCGCAGAAGATGCCGGCGAAGGCGAGGGTGCCGACGCCGCTCCTCAGGGCGGGGTCGTCCAGCAGCGCCGAGACCGTCAGGACCGCGAACGCGCCCGCCATCACCAGCTGGGCCCGGCCGAAGAGTTCGACCCGCTGGACGTACCGCCGCTGCGGGGGCAGCAGCCAGCCGGTGCGGAGGGCCGCCGTGCCGGCGGCGACGAGCAGCAGCGCGAAGATCCCGGAGGGCAGCGCGAGGTACGCGGATTGCCAGGACACGGTCCACCCCCTGTGTCCCCGGCGCCCTGCCGGGATCGGCGCGATCATGCCACAGGAGTGACGGACCGGACCCTCAGGAGGAGGCGCGGACCACCAGTTCGGTGGGGAGGATCCGGCGGGGCTGGTCGCCGGGGTCGCCGGGCGAGGCGATCTCCCGGAGGAGCAGGCGGGCCATGGCCCGGCCCATCTCCTCGATGGGCTGGCGCACGCTGGTGAGCGGCGGGTCCATGTGCCGGGCGACGGCGGAGTCGTCGACGCCGACGAGGGCGACGTCCTCGGGGACCCGGCGGCCCGCCTCGCGCAGGACGGCCCGCGCGCCCGCCGCCATCACGTCGGAGGCGGCGAAGACGGCGTCCAGGCCGGGCCGGCGGTCCAGGAGCTCCCGCATGGCCCGGCGTCCGCCCTCCTCGGTGAAGTCGCCGTGCGCGACGAGGGCCCCGTCGGCCGCGAGCCCCGCCTCGGCGAGGCCTTCGCGGTAGCCGTCGAGGCGGCAGCGGGCGACGTACATGTCGAGCGGTCCGGTGATGGTGGCGACGGCGCGCCGGCCGCGCGCGGCGAGGTGGGCGACGGCGGTCCGGCCGGCGCCGGTGTTGTCGGAGTCGACGAAGGCGACGCTCTCGTCCCGGGAGCGGCGGCCGTTGAGGACGGCGGGCAGGCCGAGGGCGCGGACCCGGTCGGGCAGCGGGTCGTCGTCGTGCACGGAGACGAGGAGGACGCCGTCGACGCGCTGCGCGGCGAGGTACTGCTCGAAGCGCTGCCGCTCCTGCTCGCTGCGGATCAGGGTGAGGAGCAACTGCTTGTCGGCGTCGGCGATTTCGCCGCTGACGCCGCGGATGATGTCGAGGAAGTACGGCTCGGCGAAGAGCCGCGCCTCGGTCTCGGGAATGACCAGGGCGACGGCGTCGGTGCGGCTGCCGGCGAGGGCGCGGGCGGCCCGGTTGGGGACGTAGCCGAGCTCGGCGACGGCCCGTTCGACGGCGGCCTTGGCCTGTTCGCTCACCTTCGGGGAGCCGTTGATGACCCGGGAGACCGTGCCGCGGCCGACTCCGGCCCGCGCGGCGACCTCCTCCAGGGTGGGCCTGCCGGTCTGCCGTCCGCTCGCCGCCATGTGCCGCTCCTCCCCCTCGGGCCGTCGCCCCCGCCTGCGTCGCCCGCGAACCTATCAGGCGGTGCGGGGCGCTTCCCGGGGCCTGAGGGAAGGGCCCGGAGCCCGGCCCGGGCCCCTGCCCCGGCCTCGCCCGAACCCCGGCCCAGCCCTGCCCGAACCCCGGTCCGGATCCCCGTCTCAGCCCCGTCCCGGCCTCGCCCGGAGCCCGGCTCGGCACCCTGTCCCAGCCCTGCCCGAACCCGGGTCCGGATCTCCGCCTCAGTCCCGCCCCAGCACCACCCGACCCCCGGCCCGGGCCCGGCTCGAATCGCGGGGCGGGTCCGGTCCGGAACCCGCTCCGGACCCCTTCACGGACCGCGCCGCCGGGGCTGCCGGGTGGCACGGAGGCCACTTTTCGTATCCCCTCCGCCGCCCTCCGTATTGCCGCAGGTCAAACCGACCTTATGTGCATAAGACACTCTTTCGGCGTACCGTCATGGGGTTCCCTTCCTCTTCGACGCCCCGGGAGAGCGCGTGCCCCGCTCCACGACCGACCATGCCCCGACGCCCCGCGAGGGGCGCCGTCCGCGTCTCCGGACGGCCGCGATCGCGACAGGCGTGGTCGCGGTGGCCGCCGGCGGCCTGTACGGTGCGGGCCTGCTCGCCACCGGGGACGACATATCCGCCGGCACCCGGGTCGCCGGCATAGACATCGGCGGCATGAGCCGCTCCCAGGCCGAGGCGAGACTCGCCGCCGAGGCCCCGGCCGAGTGGAAGGCGCCGATCCCCGTGCGGGTCGGCGACGAGGCCTCGGCCGTGGACCCGGCCGCCGCCGGACTGACCGTGGACGTGGCGAAGACAGCCGAGCAGGCGGCCGACCCCTCCCGCGACCCGGTCACCGTCGTCCGGCGCCTCTTCTCCTCCGGCGAGCGCGACCTCCGGCCGGTCTTCGCGTACGACGAGGCCAAGGCGAAGGCCACCGTGGCCGACCTCGCGAAGCGCAACGACCGCGCGGTCCGCGAGGGCTCCGTCGCCTTCCGCGACGGGAAGGCCGTCGCGACCCAGCCGGTCACCGGCCGGAAGCTGGACACCGGCCGGGCCGTCGAGTCCCTCCGCGCGGCCTACCCGGCGGCCACGGGCGCGGCGCCGGTCGCCCTCCCCGTCGCCCTGACCCAGCCGAAGCTGCCCGCCGCCGAGGTGAACCGCTTCCTCGACGCGTACGCGAAGCCCGCCCTCTCCGGTCCCGTGACGCTCACGGCGGGGAGCGAGCGCCTGCGGATCTCCCCGGCCACCCTGAGCGACCACCTCACCGTGAAGAACGACGACGGGCACCTCAGCGGGAACCTGGACGCGGACGCGCTGCTGCGCGACCCGGACGTGGCGCGGCCGCTCTCTTCCCTGACGAACGCGCCGACGCAGTCCACCCTCGGCGTGCGGAACGGCAAGGTCGTCGTGGAGTCGGAGGGCCGGCCCGGCCACGAGGTGACCGCGAAGGCCCTCGGCGACGCCGTCCGCCCGCTGCTCACCCGGACCGGCGACGCGGCCCGTACGGCCACGGTGGCCACCAAGGTCACGCGGCCCGACCTGACCTCCGACTCGCTGGCCCGCCTCGGCATCACCGAGCAGATGTCCTCGTTCACGGTGAACTTCCCCTCGGCCCCGTACCGGACGACGAACATCGGCCGGGCGGCCGAGCTGATCAACGGCTCGCTCGTGCAGCCCGGCGCGGTGTGGAGCTTCAACAAGACGGTGGGCGAGCGCACCCCGGACAACGGCTTCGTCGACGGCACGATGATCCTCGACGGCCAGTACCGGTCCGCGCCCGGCGGCGGCGTGTCCGCCATGGCCACCACCGTCTTCAACGCCATGTTCTTCGCGGGGGTGAAGCCCGTCGAGTACGGCGCCCACTCCTTCTACATCGAGCGCTACCCGGCCGGCCGCGAGGCGACCGTCGCCTGGGGCAGCCTGGACCTGAAGTTCCGCAACGACACGGGCAAGCCGATCTACATCAAGGCGAGCGCGACGGACTCCTCGGTGACCGTGAGCTTCCTCGGGACGAAGAAGTACGACTCGGTGGAGGCGGTCGCCGGTCCGCGCACCAACCTCACGCAGCCGACGAAGCGCGAGGGCACCGGCAAGGCCTGTGTGCCGCAGCCCCCGCTGGAGGGCTTCGACATCTCGGTGGACCGGGTGTTCAAGAACGGCGG
This sequence comes from Streptomyces sp. NPDC098101, assembly GCF_044760185.1. NCBI lineage: Bacteria > Bacillati > Actinomycetota > Actinomycetes > Kitasatosporales > Streptomycetaceae > Streptomyces > Streptomyces sp. NPDC098101. The sequence goes on from NZ_JBIWAS010000004.1 coordinate 427,875, forward strand.
CGCCGAGGTCAAGCGGGAGACCTTCAAGACCCACTACACCCCGCGCGACGAGGTGACCTGCACGGTGGACGGCGGGGAAACCCCCGAGAAGGCCCCGGCGAAGACTCCGCAGGAGATCGCCGACGGGCGCTGACGCGCGCCGCCGGAAGGGTGTCTTCCCGTCCGGCCCGGGCATGACTTCGGAGCGCGGCCCGCAGGGGCCCGCCGGGAACGCCCCCGGACACCGCGAGCCGGGCGCGGCCTTCCGGCCGGGCCCCGGACCCCCCGGCGGGCCGGCCGATCCGCCGGAGGCCCGCCTTGGCACAGCGCACCGACCCCTGCGAGCGGCTGCTCGGCGACGCCGTGCGCGCGGGCGTCGTGCCCGGCGCCGCGTGGGCCGCGGGCGACGCCCGCACCACCCTGTCGGCCGGGGCCGTCGGCCTCCTCGACCCGGCGGACCCCGCCGGGCCGACGCGCCCCGACACCCTCTTCGACGTCGCGAGCCTCACCAAGGTCCTCACCGTCTGGGCCGTGACCGGCACCCTCGTCGACGCCGGCAAGCTCGACCCGTCCGCCCCGCTCGGCTCGTACTGGCCGGAGGCCGCCGGGCGGCCGCTCGCCGACGTCACGGCCCACCACCTCCTCACCCACACGGCGGGCCTGCCGCTGCGCGCCAACCTGCGGCACCTGTACGGCTCCGACCCGCAGGACGTACGGGACGGGGTGCTGTCCGAGCCGCTGCGGCACCGGCCCGGGGAGGCCGTCGCGTACACCGACCGGGCGGCCCTGGTCCTCGGCTACCTCGCCGAGCACCTCACCGGGCTGCCCCTCCCCCGGCTCGCCGGGGAGCGGGTCTGGACGCCCCTCGGCATGACGGAGACCCGGTACGGGCCGCTGCCGGACGCCCTGCGGGAGCGGTGCGCGCCGACGGAGCACGACGAGGAGAGCGGCGTACGGCTCCGGGGCACCGTCCACGACTTCTCGACCCGGCTCCTCGGCGGCGCCTGCGGCATCGCGGGCGTCTTCACCACCGCCGAGGACATCGGCCGCTTCCTGCGCCACCTGCTCGACCCGGTGCCCGGGACCTTCTCCGCCGCGTGGACCGCCGCCTCGCTGCGCGTGCGCACCGGGCCGCTCGACCCGCCGCGCGGGCTCTTCTGGCACCCGGCGCCGGGCACGGGTCCGGCGGACGACGTCTGGGCGCACTTCGGCTTCACCGGCACGGGCCTGTGGGTCTCGCCCGCGCGGGGACGCTGGGCCGTCCTGCTGACCAACCGGCTCTACCTCACCCGCGATCCCGGGCCGCTGGCCCGGGTCAGGGACGCCTTCCGGACCCTGGCCCTCTCCTGACGGGCCTCCCGTCCCGTCAACGGGGCCCGGAGGGGTCCTCGTCACACCCCGTACCCCTTGATCGATCGAATGGGCCGGGGGTTACCATATGAGCGCCGCCTAGCTCGAAAGATAAACTTGTGACTGTCAATGACGACTCGTTCACCAGCTGGAAGAACCGCGAGGAGATCGCGGAGTCGATGATCCCGATCATCGGGAAGCTGCACCGGGAGCAGGACGTCACCGTCCTCCTCCACAGCCGCTCCCTGGTGAACAAGTCGGTGGTCAGCATCCTCAAGACCCACCGCTTCGCCCGGCAGATAGCCGGCGAGGAGCTGTCGGTCACCGAGACGCTCCCCTTCCTCCAGGCGCTCACCACCCTCGACCTCGGCCCCTCCCAGATCGACATCGGCATGTTGGCCGCCGACTACAGGACCGACGACCGCGGTCTCTCGGTGGCGGAGTTCACCGCCGAGGCCGTGGCCGGCGCCACCGGTGAGAACAAGATCGAGCGCCGCGACGGACGCGACGTCGTCCTCTACGGCTTCGGCCGCATCGGACGCCTCGTCGCCCGCCTCCTCATCGAGAAGGCCGGTTCCGGCAACGGCCTGCGGCTGCGCGCGATCGTGGTGCGCGGCGACGGCGAGCAGGATCTCGTGAAGCGTGCCTCGCTGCTGCGCCGCGACTCCATCCACGGCCAGTTCCAGGGCACGATCACGGTCGACGAGGAGAACAGCTCCATCGTCGCCAACGGCAACACCATCAAGGTGATCTACGCCAACGACCCCTCCGAGGTCGACTACACCGCGTACGGCATCGAGAACGCCATCCTGATCGACAACACCGGCAAGTGGCGCGACCGCGCGGGCCTCTCCAAGCACCTGCGCCCCGGCATCGACAAGGTCGTCCTGACCGCGCCCGGCAAGGGCGACGTGCCGAACATCGTGCACGGCGTCAACCACGACACGGTCAAGCCGGACGAGCGGATCCTGTCCTGCGCCTCCTGCACCACCAACGCGATCGTCCCGCCGCTGAAGGCGATGGACGACGAGTACGGCGTGCTGCGCGGCCACGTGGAGACCGTCCACTCGTTCACCAACGACCAGAACCTCCTGGACAACTACCACAAGGCCGACCGCCGCGGCCGTTCCGCGCCGCTCAACATGGTGATCACCGAGACCGGTGCCGCCTCGGCCGTCGCCAAGGCGCTGCCGGAGCTGAAGGCCCCGATCACCGGCAGCTCGATCCGCGTCCCCGTCCCGGACGTCTCGATCGCGATCCTGAGCCTGCGCCTGGGCCGCGAGACCACCCGCGACGAGGTCCTGGAGTACCTGCGCGACGTCTCGCTGCACTCGCCGCTGAAGCGCCAGATCGACTTCACCACGGCCCCCGACGCCGTCTCGATGGACTTCGTGGGCTCGCGCCACGCGTCGATCGTCGACGCCGGCGCGACCAAGGTCGACGGCGACAACGCGATCCTGTACCTGTGGTACGACAACGAGTTCGGCTACTCGTGCCAGGTCATCCGGGTCGTCCAGCACGTCTCCGGCGTGGAGTACCCGACCTTCCCGTCGCCGGCGGTCTGACCTCCGCGACGCCCGGCGAGCGCGCCGCACTCCCCGCCGGGGTGCGGCGCGCTCCCGTTCCCGGGGCGGCGAACCGGAGGCCCGGTCACCGGCGTCCCTCCCGCCATGGAGACGTTCGTCCACGGGACACGCCAGCTGCTGCGCTTCGCGGTGCTCGAGGTGCGCTGCTGCGCCTTCGCCGTCGCGCTCGTCGGCGGGATCGCCGCCTCGACGCTGCTGCCCGAACCGCCGATCGCCCGCTACGACCTGCTCCTCCTGTACGGCATCGGGCTCACGCTCCTCGCGTGGCGGATCGGCTGGGACACCGGCCGGGACGTCGTCGTGATCGCCTGCTGCCACGCCATAGGCCTGCTCTTCGAGCTGGTCAAGGTGCGGATGGGCTCGTGGAGCTACCCGGAGGAGGCGCTGACCAAGTTCGGCGGCGTCCCCCTGTACGGCGGGTTCCTCTACGCGGCCGTGGGCAGTTACGTGTGCCGGGCCTGGCACCTGTTCGACCTGCGGCTCACGGGCTACCGGCCCCGGGTGACGGCGGTCCTCGCCGGCGCCGTGTACGTGAACTTCTTCAGCCACCACTGGCTGCCCGACGCGCGCTGGGCGCTGGCGGCGCTGCTGCTCGTCGCGACGGCGGGCACGTGGGTGCGGTTCCGGGTCGGGGCCCGGGACCACCGGATGCCGCTGGCCCTGTCGTTCGTCCTGATCGGCTTCTTCCTGTGGGTCGCGGAGAACGCGGCCACGTACGTCGGCGCCTGGAGCTATCCGCACCAGCTGGGCGGCTGGGAGCCCGTCCCCCTCTCCAAGTTCGGCGCGTGGGCGCTGCTGATCAGCGTGACCTTCGTGCTGGTGGCGGGCGGCGGGCGGGGCGGTGGCCGGAAATTTGTCCTCGACGCGCCCGGGTGAGAGATTTGTGGATTTCCCGCGCCGGAGCCGCCGACGTGCTACAGTCGATGCCAGTTGCAGTTGTGGTTCCCAAATACTTACAAGTGCCTTCGACGATTCGACATCGTCAGGCACTTGATTTGTTTTCGGTGCAGTTTCCGGACGGGGCAATCATCACGGCGACTCCGGGTTCCGCACAGTGCGGTTCCCAGGGCTACGCCCCGAAGGAGATATTGACATGGCCAATGGCACCGTGAAGTGGTTCAACTCGGAAAAGGGCTTCGGCTTCATCGAGCAGGAGGGTGGCGGCCCGGACGTGTTCGCCCACTACTCCAACATCGCCACCTCCGGCTTCCGTGAGCTCCAGGAAGGCCAGAAGGTGACCTTCGACGTCACGCAGGGCCAGAAGGGCCCGCAGGCGGAGAACATCCTCCCCGCCTGACGTTGACACGTCCGACGCGGCCGGTGTCCTCACCCGTGTGGTGAGGACACCGGCCCGTCGCGTTTTCCGGATTTCCCACGGACCGGAGACCGTTCGCCGCTCCCGCGGCGCGTCCGGATCCCTACGCACACGCCATTCGGTACGTCGCGGTGATTCACGGGTCCACGACCCGTCGTGAATTCCTCGGAGCGCACCGTTTCGAGGAAGGTCACATGAACAGCACACCCCGTACGGACGACGCCCGGAAGGACGAGAGCACATCGTCCTCGACACCGGTCGGCGGCTTCGCCGAGCTCGGCCTGCCGGCCGAGGTGCTCCGGGTGCTCGGCCGTCTGGGTGTCGACGAGCCGTTCCCGATCCAGGCCGCCACCCTGCCCGACGCCCTCGCGGGCCGCGACGTCCTCGGGCGCGGGCGGACCGGGTCCGGCAAGACGCTCGCCTTCGGCCTCCCGCTGCTCGTACGGACCGCCGGACGCCGGGCCGAGGCGCGCAGGCCGCTCGCCCTGGTCCTGGTGCCCACCCGGGAGCTGGCCCAGCAGGTCACCGACGCGCTCGCCCCGTACGCCGCCGCGCTGAAGCTGCGCCTGGCGACCGTGGTCGGCGGCATGTCGATCGGCCGGCAGGCGACCGCGCTGCGCGACGGGGCCGAGGTCCTGGTCGCGACGCCGGGCCGCCTCATGGACCTGGTGGAGCGCAAGGACTGCCGGCTCGAACGGGTGGCGGTCACCGTCCTCGACGAGGCCGACCAGATGGCCGACCTGGGCTTCATGCCGCAGGTCACCGAGCTCCTGGACCAGGTGCGCGCCGAGGGGCAGCGGATGCTGTTCTCCGCCACGCTCGACCAGAACGTCGACCTGCTCGTCGAGCGCTACCTCAGCGACCCGGTCGTGCACTCGGTCGACCCGTCGGCCGCCGCCGTCTCCACCATGGAGCACCACGTGCTCCACGTGCACGGCCCCGACAAGTTCGCCACCGCCACGGAGATCGCCGCCCGCGACGGGCGGGTGATCATGTTCCTGGACACCAAGCACGCCGTGGACCGCTTCACCAAGCACCTCCTCGGCAGCGGCGTACGGGCGGCGGCCCTGCACGGCGGCAAGTCCCAGCCGCTGCGGACCCGCACCCTGGACCGCTTCAGGACGGGCGAGGTGACGGTCCTGGTCGCCACCAACGTGGCGGCGCGCGGCATCCACGTCGACGCGCTCGACCTCGTCGTCAACGTCGATCCGCCGGCCGACGGCAAGGACTACCTGCACCGGGGCGGCCGCACCGCGCGCGCCGGCGAGTCCGGCGTCGTCGTCACCCTGGTCACCCCCGAGGAGCGCCGGGACGTGGCCCGCGTCATGGCCGACGCGGGCATCCGCCCCCACGTCACCCGGGTCCGCTCCGGCGAGGCCGAGCTGACCCGCATCACCGGCGCCCGCAAGCCCTCGGGCGTCCCGGTCGCCGGCAGCGCACCCACCCAGGAGGGCGCCAAGCGCGGTGGCGCCGCCTTCCGCGGCATCGGCACGGTCCCCGGCCGCCCGGGCCGCGCCAAGAACGAGTCCCGCCGCGCCGCCGAAGCCCGCCAGACGGCCGAGGCCCGCCGAGCGGCGAAGGTCCGCCGGGGCGGGTGACCCCGGCGGGGGCGGCGCTCAGGACGCGAGCCGGGTCACGTCCGTGATCCGGCACGTGATCTCGGAGGCGATCTGGTTCAGCCCCTGGGCCTTCACCTTCGCCTCCTGGCCCGGTGCCACGGCGCTGGACGAGACGACCGCCTCGTCCAGCCGCTTGTTCGACGCGTCGACGAACTCGACGTTCACGAAGTAGGTGCTGGCCTTGCTGGACCGGTTGGTGATCAGCAGTTCCGCGCTGGGCCACTTCGTGGACGGGTCCACCGCACAGGCCTCGATCTTCACGTCCCCCCTGGGTCCGTCCTCCTCCCGCGACTCCCGCACCGGGGACGGCGTTGTCGTGCGCTCCGGCTCGTCGTCCCCGCCCCCGGAGGCGAGCGTGAGGGCGAGGATCGCCACGATCAGGACGACCACGCCCAGACACGAGAACCCGATGACCTTCCCCGTCCTGCCCTTGCGGCGGGGAGGCGGCCCGCCCGGCGCACCGGGCGGCGGCTGTCCCCAGCCGGGTGGCGGTTCCTGATTCGACATGCGGCCAGCATCCGCTCGGCCCCACGGCCACGCACGCGGACTACTCCATACGGGTGAGACCCGCCGCTCAGCGCTCCGGAGTCCTCGTGGTGATCAGCGTGGCCGCGAGCAGGCTCGCCAGGAGCAGGAGGGCCGAGGTGCACCAGAAGGTGACGGAGTAGCTGTCGAGGACGGCGGTGTTGATCTGGGCGACGGAGTCGGAGAGGGCTTCCGGCAGGTTGTCCTGGGTGAGGGGGAAGCCGTTCTTCGCCGCCTCGACCAGGGGTTGCGGGATGTTCCGCTCCGGGCCGAGCCGGGCCGGGATCAGGGCGGCGAGGACGGTGCCGAGGAGCGGGAAGGCGATCCAGCCGCCGAGGTTGTGGGCCGTGAGGACCGTGGCCGCCGTGCCTCCGGCGTGGGACGGGACGGCCGTTCCGGTGGCGGTGGCGAGGAGCGGGCCCAGGGCGAGGCCGAGGCCGAGGCCGACGAGGAAGGTGGCGGGCAGGAGGAGCGGGAGGTACGAGGAGTCCGCGTCCAGACCGGTCAGGAGCGCCGTGCCGACCGCGGCGAGCAGCAGGCCCGGGGCGATCAGGTGGCGGGGCGGCAGCCGGTGCTGGAGGGGGCCCGCGACCAGGGTGGAGCCGAGGAGGACCGCGCCCGCCATGGGCAGCAGGAGGAGCCCGACGGCCCCGGGACCGCGGTACTGGACGCCCTGGAGGTACCGGAACAGGAGCAGGAACAGGGTGAGCGCGCCCGTCCCCGCGAAGAGCAGGACGAGCAGGGATCCCACGCGGTGGCGGTCCGCGAGGACGCGCGGGGCGACGAGCGGGCCGCCCGTCCGGGTCTGCCACCCCGCGAAGGCCAGGAGCAGGACCGTGCCCGCCACCAGCGGGACGACGGTCCACAGGTCGCTCCAGCCGCGACCGTCGGAGCCGTACGTCCCCTCGACCCGGTGGAGGCCGTAGACCAGGGCGAGCAGCGCGCCGGTGCCGAGCAGCACGCCCGGCGCGTCGAACCGCACGGAGGCGCGGTCCGGCCGGTCGTTCCACAGGCGGCTCGCGACGAGGGCCACTGCCGCGGCGAGCGGCACGGCGGCGTACAGGCTCCCCCGCCAGTCCAGGGCGTCGACCAGCAGCCCGGACGCGTACGTGCCGATCGCGAGGCCGCCGCCGACGGTCACGGCGTAGATCCCGAAGGCCCGGCCGCGCTCCCTCGGGTCGGTGAACCCGCCGCAGACCAGCGCGAGGGCCGCCGCGGAGAGCAGGGCGGCGAACACGCCCTGCAGGGCGTGGGCGACGACGAGCTGGACGGAGCCGCCCGCCGTGGCGCCGATCGCGCAGGCCCCGGCGAAGCCGATCGAGCCGACGGTCAGCACCCGCCCGCGCCCCAGGAGATCCGCGACGTGTCCGCCGAGGATCAGCAGTCCGCCGAACGCCAGCGCGTGGGCGAGGTACATCAGCCCCAGGTCGTTCACGGCGAGCCCCAGGTCGTGCCCGATGGCCGGCAGGGCCGAGTCGACGGTCGACGCGCCCACGACCACGAGGAGTTGCGCCAGTACCGCCGCCGTCAGGCCCCACCAGCGCCGGGGTGACGGCGCGGGCGCGTCGGCGGCGGTGGGAGCCGCCGACCAGGCGCCCGGCCGGGCTCCCGGCACCGCGCCCGGCACCGCTCCGACGGCGGGCCCGAAGCCCGGCGCGGGGGCCGCCGCCGGGGTCGTGGGCGCGTACGCGGGCGGGGCGGGGACCGGGCGGGGCACCGGGACCGGCCCGGCCGGGATCCTCGGATCCGGCACCACCGCCCGTATCTCCGGCGCGAAGTCCAGCAACTGGGCCGCACGACGTCCGAGTTGGGCCAGGACGGAGCCGGGAAGCCACTCCTCGTCCCGGTCCGGCACCGTGCGGGCGGCGACCTCGGCGGGTGTGGGCCGCCGCGCCGGGTCCTTGTCCAGGCAGGCGCGGACGAGGTCGACGAGCGACTCCGGCACGCCCGTCAGGTCCGCCTCCTCCTCCGCGATCCGGAAGAGGTGCGCGTTGAGCCCGGTCTCCGTGGCACCGAAGAGCAGCCGCCCGGTGGCCGCGTACACGAGGACGGCGCCGAGGCAGAACACGTCGCTGGCGGGGGTGAGTTCGAGCCCGCGCACCTGCTCCGGCGACATGAAGCCGGGCGAGCCGATCAGCATCCCGGTGCGGGTGTGCAGGCTGTCCCCGGCGAGGCTGTCCATGGCCCGCGCGATGCCGAAGTCGATGACGCGCGGCCCGTCGACCGTCACCAGGACGTTGGACGGCTTCAGGTCGCGGTGGATCAGACCGGCGCCGTGCACCGACCCCAGGGCCACGGCGAGCCGGTGGGCCAGGACGCGGACCGAGTGCTCGGGCAGCGGCCCGAAGTCCCGGGCGACGACGGTGGTCAGGTCCGGGCCCGCGATGTACTGGGTCGCCACCCACGGCACCGGCGCCTCGGTGTCGGCGTCCAGCACGGCCGCCGTCCACTCCCCTCCCACCCGGCGGGCGGCCGCCACCTCGCGCGCGAACCGGCGGCGGAACTCGGGGTGCCGGGCGTGCTCGGCCTGCACCACCTTCACCGCGACCGTCCGCCCGGCCTCCGACCGGCCGAGGTACACCAGGCCCATGCCGCCCGCGCCCAGCCGGGCGACGATGCGGTACGGGCCGATGGCGGCCGGGTCCTCGGACATCAGCTGTTCCACGGAAGAAACCTCCGGGTCGTGGCGTTCTTCTTCACCGACGGGGGGTTCACGGCGCTCACCGGCGCCCCTCCGGACGAACCCGGGACACGCTACCGGGCCGCTCCGGATCCGCCCCCACCGCGCTCACGAAGGACGTGTCATGAAGATCGGCATCATCGGCGCCGGCAACATCGGCGGCAACCTCACCCGTCGTCTCGCGGCCCTCGGCCACGACGTGTCCGTGGCCAACTCCCGCGGCCCCGAGACGCTCGGCGCGCTCGCCGAGGAGACCGGGGCCACCCCGGTCCCCGTCGGCGAGGCCGCCCGCGACGCGGAACTGGTCGTCGTGACCATCCCCCTGAAGAACGTCCCCGACCTGCCCGGCGACGTCCTCTCCGGCGCGGCCGAGGGCTTCGTCGTCCTCGACACCAACAACTACTACCCCCGGGAGCGCGACGGCCGGATCGCCGCCATCGAGGACGAGGGCCTGACCGAGAGCCGGTGGACGGAGAAGCACCTGGGCCATCCCGTCGTCAAGGCGTTCAACGGCACCTACGCCCAGGACATCCTCGACCGGCCGCGCCCGGCCGGGGACCCCGAGCGGATCGCCCTGCCGGTCGCCGGTGACGACGAGGCCGCCAAGGACACCGTCCGCGCCCTCATCGACGAGCTCGGCTTCGACACGGTCGACGCAGGCGGCATCGACGACTCCTGGCGGCAGCAGCCCGACACCCCCGTGTACGGGCTGCGCGGGGGCGTGGACGCCGTGACGAAGGCCCTCGCCGAGGCCTCCCCCGAGCGCCCCGCCGCCTTCCGGGGCTGAGCGCGCGGCACCGCGCCCGGCCCGGCGGACCGCACGGTCCCGGGCCGGGCCGCTCACGCCTCCCCCGGGGCGCAGGACATCCCGCGGGCCTCGTGGCACGCCGTCGCCGCCGACGAGGGAGGGCGTGACGACGATCCGGCCGTTCGCGCGGGCTGACTCGCCCGCGTGCAGGCCGAGTTCCGTGGCGCCCCCGGAGACGGAGGTCGCGGGGGTACGGGGTGCGGTCGGCGTCAAGCATGGCGCGTACCAGGGCCACGGCGGGCGCTCCATCGGTCTTTCTCCTTACTTCACGCCGGCCGGACCCGGTGCGCGGTGCGGTACGCGATTCAGTGCGCGGCGCGTTCGCCGGACGGGTCGGCGACCACGATCCGCACGTGCGGGGGCGCGTACGAGCGCGCCTTGCGGACCATTTTGGCCAGATCGAACTTGGCGCGCGGGACGGCGACATGGACCGGTGCGGGCATCGCCGGGTGTGGCGGGGGCACGTCCGCGCCCGCCGGCGGGGTCGCTCCGGTCCTCAGCCGCGCGCCGATCAACGTCTCCCGCCCGCCCGGCGGTTCGGCCACGACGAACTGGGTGACGTCGCTCCACGGAAGCAGCGTGGTGCCGAACCGGGCGCCGGCCGCGTCGAACTGGAACGCCGTGCGCCGGTTCTCGTACCAGGCGATGACGAAGGGGACCGCCGCGACGATGACGACGCCGCCCTTCATGTCGAGCGCCCAGCCGAGCAGCAGGGCGAGGGCGACCACGCCCACGATCGCGCCCCACAGGCCCGCCTGGTCCCGGGCGGAGAAGGGGTGGGCGACGCGGTAGCGCTCCCAGCGGCCGCCGCGGCGGGTGGGCCGTGCGCCGGACGCGTCCGGGGACGGGGACGGGGACATGGGAGGGCCTCTCTCGACAGTTCGGCGGTGGGGCGGTGCGGCGGGGGACGGTTCTGCGGGGGGGTGCGGCGGAAGCGGGAGCGGGTCGCGTTCGCGATCCGTACCGTCACGGCGGTCCGGTCCCGCGACGGCCGCGGGGCGGCAGCCGACACTGCCGCCCCGCCCTGTGCGTCGTCACCCGGCACCTCCGCCCCCCGTCGATGCGTGGGCGCCCGACACAACTCGGCCAACCCTGGGGCACCGCGTTGCAAGGGCGATGAAATCCTGTTGAAGCAAGGACCTTGAAGAACTGCGCGGGCACGGGGCGCACGGAAGACACGGGGACGCGAAGTGGACGAGCGGGCAACGGGGCCGGGCGGAGCCCCTGCCGGTGCGGGGGAACGCCTGCGGATCGACCTGCTCGGATCCGTCCGGGCCCGGCGCGGCGGGACGCGGATCGCCCTCGGACCGGTGCGCAGGCAGGCGGTCCTCGCCGCCCTGGTGCTGCGCGCGCCGGCCTTCGTGACGTACGAGCGGCTCCTCGACGACGTCTGGGGCGCCGAGCCGCCCGGGACCGGCCACCGGGTCCTGCCGAGCTACGTCTACGCGCTGCGCAAGGCGCTCGACGCGCCGGACGCCGGGCCCGGCGGGTCGGTGATCCTCGGCGGGCGCGGCGGCTACCGCTTCGTGCCCGAGGGGGCCGGGACCGACCTCGCCGAACTCGCCGAACGGACCGCCCACGCCCGGCGGGCGAAGGCCGCGGGCGACCTCGACGCGGCGCTCGACCACGGCGGCCGGGCCCTGGAACTGCTCCACGGCGAGCCCCTGCCGGGACTGCCGGGGCCCCTCGCCGGGAGCGAGCGGCAGCGCCTCGCCCGGCAGCGGCGCGCGCTCCTCCAGGACCGGGCGGAGTGCCTCGTCCTGCTCGGGCGGCACGCGGAGGCCCTGGACGGGCTCATGGCGGCGCCGCCGGACCCGCCGCACGACGAGCCGCTCGCCGCCCTGCGGATGCGCGCGCTGTACGGCACCGGCCGGCAGGCCGAGGCCCTGGCCGTCTACGGGGAGACGCGCCGCCTGCTCCTCGACGAGCTGGGCGTGGAGCCGGGCGAGGAACTGCGCCGGGTGCACCAGGCCGTCCTGCGGCGGGACGACCGGCTCCTGCTCGGCGGGGCGGACGAGGGCCCGTCCGGGGAGCGGGGCCGGGTCGGCGCGGGTTCCGGTGGTGGAGAACGGCCCGCCGTCGGGGGCGAGTCCGGGCACGACGGCGCGCCCCGCCCCCTCGGCGGTACGGACGGCACGGACCGTACAGGCGGCTCGGACGGTACGGGCGGCTCGGACGTCGAGCACCACCTCGGCGACGGCTCCGCCCCCTCCGGTTTCCCCCGCCCCCGGAACGAGGAGCGCCCCGGCCGTCCCCGTCACCCCGACCGGCCCCGCCGCCCCCTCCGGCACCGCAACGAACTCCCGGGCGACACCGCCTGTCTGATCGGGCGCGAGGCGGAACTCGCCCTGCTCACCGCTCCGGTGGCCCCGGGGGCGGTGTCCGTCATGACCGTCGACGGTACGGCGGGGGTCGGCAAGACGGCCCTGGTGGTGCGCGCCGCCTGGGCGCTGGCCGACGCCCACCCCGACGGCTGCCTGTTCGTGGACCTGCACGCGCACGGCGCCGCCCACGAGGCCGTCGACCCGCGGCGGGCCCTGCGGCGGCTGCTTCGCGCGGTCCGCGACCGGGGCCACGGGGTCCCCGACGAGCCGCGGGACAACCAGGACGGGGACGGCCCGGACGACCTGACGGAGCTGGTCGCGGCCTGGCGGGCCGCCACGAGCGGGCTGCGGCTGCTGCTCGTCGTGGACGACGCCCGCAGCGCCGAGCAGGTGCGTCCGCTGCTGCCCGCCGGGCCCGGGAGCCGGGTCCTCGTCGCGGGCCGGCAGCGCCTGCCGGGGCTCGACGCCGACGTGCGGCTCACCGTGGAGCCCCTGGACACGGGGGTCGCGGTCGGGCTGCTCCGCGAGCTCCTCGGCACGGACCGGGCGGACCGCGAGCCCGAGGCGGCCCGCGAACTCGCCCGCCGCTGCGGCGGACTGCCGCTGGCGCTGCGCATCGCGAGCGCCCGGCTGCAGAACCGCCCGTCGTGGACCCTGGCCTTCCTGGCCGGGCGGATGTCCGACGACGCGCGGGGCCTCGGTGAGCTGCGGGCCGAGGACCGCAGCGTGGAGGCCGCCTTCCGGCTGTCGTACGACCAGCTCGCCCCGGGGCTGCGGCGCGGTTTCCGGGCGGTGGGCCTGGCCCCGACGGCCCGGTTCGACGACCTCGTGCTCGCCGTCATGCTGGGCCGCTCCCGGCGGCACGCCGAGGAGGTCCTGGAGGACCTGGTCGACGCGAGCCTGGTCCAGCAGCCGCACCCCGGCCGGTACCGGCTGCACGATCTCGTACGGGCCCACGCGCGGCAGCTCGCCGGGGAGGCGCCCGAGGAGGCCGCGGCGGACCGGGACGCGGTCCTGCGGCTCTACACGGCCGCCGGGCGGCTCGCCGCCGACTGGGGTCCTGACGCCTTCCCCACCGGGCCCGAGGACGCCGGCGACGCTCCGTTCGCCGACTGGCGGGAGGCGTCCGCGTGGCTGGGCGCGGCGGGCGGGGAGCTGGTCGACGTGGTGGCGTACGCGGTCGCCGCCGGGGAGTTCGACCACGCCTGCTGGATCGCCGAGGCGCTGGTCGACCACCTGCTCGGGCAGGGCCAGCACCACGAGTGCCGGGCCGCCCTGGAGCTCGCCCTGTCCTGTGCGGACCGGTCGTCGGATCTGCGGATGCCCGCCGCGCTGCGCAACTGCATGGGGTTCCTCGACGTGCACCGGGGGCGGTTCCGGCAGGCGCACTCCTGGTTCGCGGACGCGCTGCGGCACGACTCCGGCCACGGCGATCCCCGGGACGGCGTCCGGGCCGTCGCCGGCCTGGGGGTCACGGAGTGGACGCTGGGCCGCGTCGAGGAGGGCACGGCCCTGCTGGAGGAGGCGGTGGAGCGGGCGGCCGGGCTCGGCGACGACTGGCTGGCCGGGGTCGTGCACTGCAACCTGGGCGCGATCCAGCATCGGCGGGGGCGGTACGAGGAGGCCCTGGAGCTCTACGGCACGGCCCTCGCGCTCGCCGAGAAGAGCGGCCGGCCCCGTCCGGTCGCCAGCAGTCTGTGCTTCGTCGCCGAGGCGCAGCTGGCCCTGGGGCGGACGGCGGAGGCCGTCGGGCTGCTGCGGCGGGCGGCCGATCTGGCCCGCGAGGCCGAGGACCCGCCGCTGCGGGCGGCGACGCTCTCCCGGCTCGCCGCCGCCGAGCACGCCCGGGGCCGTCTGGGCCCGGCCGTCGACACCCACCACGAGGCTCTGTCCGCGCTGACCCGGCACACCAGCACGTGGCTGGAGATGCAGGTCCGCGTCCGGCTGGGCGGCACCTACGCGGCCGCGGGGCGGCACGCCGAGGCCCGCCGGGAGTTCGAGGCCGTCCTCGCCCTGCCCGGCGCCGACAGCCACCCGCACGAGTACGGCCTGGCCCGCGACGGGCTGGCCGGTGCCACGCCGCCGGTCCCGGTCCCGGCTCCGGCTCCGGCTCCGGCTCCGGCTCCGGGGGAAGGTGCCTGACGTCAGAGGGGCACGATCGTCGTCTCGGTCGCCTTGAGGCCGGTCCAGACCGGCACCCCGTCCGCCAGGCCGAGTTCGGCGGCGGCCTGCGGGGTGATCTCGGCGACGAGGTCGGGGGCGTCCGGGGAGGTGACGAGGACCCGGAGCCTGCTGCCGCTGGCGGTGATCTCCCGTACGGTGCCGGGCCAGACGTTGCGGGGGCTGCCCGCGGGCCTCTCGCGGTGCAGGGACACCGCCTCGGGCGCGACGATCGCGAGCGCCGGGGTGCCGGGCGGCGGGGGTTCGGCGGCGACCAGGGTGCCGCCGCCGTCGAGCGCGAGGCCGTCCGGGGTGGCCGTGCCGGGCCAGGCGTTGCGGCCGAGCATCCGGGCGACCCAGGGGGACCGGGGATGGCGGGTGACCTCGGCGGGGGTGTCGTCCTGGAGGGTGCGGCCGTCCTGGAGGACGAGGACGCGGTCGGCGAGGGAGACGGCCTCGACCGGGTCGTGGGTGACGATGAGGCAGACGCCGCCGAAGCCGGCGAGGTGGGTGCGCAGGGTGTGCCGGACGTGCGCCCGGGTGGTCTGGTCGAGGGCGGCGAGGGGTTCGTCGAGGACGAGCAGCCGGGGGCGGGCGGCGAGCGCCCGGGCGAGGGCGACCCGCTGGGCCTGGCCGCCGGAGAGCTGCGCGGGCTTCCGGTGTCCCAGGTGGCCGACGCCGAGCCGGTCGAGCCAGGCCTGTGCCTCGCGGCGGGCCCCGGCCCGGGCGACGCCCTGGGCGCGCAGGCCGTAGGCGGTGTTGGCGAGGGCCGACAGGTGCGGGAAGAGCGCGCCGTCCTGCGGCACCCACGCGACGTGGCGGCGGTGCGGGGGCAGCGCGGTGACGTCCTCGTCGCCGAGCCGGAGGTCCGCGTGGGCGCGGGGGGTGAGGCCGAGCAGGGCGCGGAGCAGGGTGGTCTTGCCGGCGCCGTTGGGGCCGACGACGGCGATGGTGGTGCCGGGTCCGGCGTCCAGGGTGAGCCGGGTGAAGCCGGTGACGTCGGCGTGCAGCGCCCACCGGCCGCCGGGGGCGCCTCCGTCCGGCGGCTCCGCCGCGACGGGTTCCGCCACGGCCGGTCCCGCCGTCGCCGGCTCCTCGACGGGAGCGGGTCGGCGCCTCCGGTCCGCCGGGGTGCCGGTCCAGCGGCCGCGCAGGGCGATGAGGACCGCCATCGCGATGGCGAGGAGCAGGAGGGAGACGGAGGTGGCGGCGCCGGGTTCCTCCTGGAGCAGGAGGTAGACCTGGAGCGGCAGGGTCTGGGTGGTGCCGGGCAGGTTCCCGGCGAAGGTGATCGTGGCGCCGAACTCGCCGAGGGCCCGCGCCCAGGTGAGGGCCGCGCCGGCGAGGATCCCGGGCGCCACCATCGGGAGCGTGACGGTGAAGAAGACGCGGACCGGCGAGGCCCCGAGGGAGGCCGCCGTCTCCTCGTACCGGGGCCGGAGCCCGCCGAGGGCGCCCTCCAGGCTGATCACCAGGAAGGGCATCGCGACGAAGGTGGCGGCGACCACCGCGCCGGAGGTGTGGAACGGCAGGGTGAGGCCGAAGGTGTCCTCCAGCCACGGCCCGAGCAGTCCGCGCCGGCCGAAGGCCAGGAGCAGCGCGACGCCGCCGACGGTCGGCGGCAGGACCATCGGCAGCAGGACGAGCGAGCGGACGAGCGCCTTGCCCGGGAAGGGGACGCGCGCGAGGAGCCAGGCCAGGGGGACGCCGAGGAGCAGCGAGAGGCCGAGCGCCCAGAAGGAGACGAGGAGCGACAGCCGCAGCGCCTCGACGGTCCCCGGTGCCGTCAGGTGGCCGGCGAGACCGCCCCACTCGGTCCGTACGAGGATGCCGGCCAGGGGCAGTGACAGGAAGGCCACGGCCGCCAGCGCGGGCAGCGCGAGGGCGAGGGGCGGCCGGGGGGTCCCGGGGCGCCTCGCCGAGACGCGGGTGCCTGCTCGTTTCATCGTTCGGTCCCGGAGAGGTGGAGGCGTGGAGCGGAGGGGCTGCCCGTTCCCCCGTACGGGCAGCCCCTCCCGATCGTGGACGATCCCGTACGTTACGGCTTCTGGAAGCCGGCGTCCTGGAGGATCTTCTGCCCCTCGGGCGAGGACAGCCAGGCGACGAACGCGGCGGCGGCCTCGGCGTTCTTGGAGTCCTTCAGGATGGCCGCGGGGTACTGGGCGACGGCGTTCTGGTCGTCGGGGATCTCGACGGCGTCGACCTTGTCCTTCGCGCTCTCGGCGTCGGTCTTGTAGACGAGTCCGGCATCGGCCTCGCCCAGTTCGACCTTGCTGAGCACGGCGCGCACGTTGGGCTCCTGGGAGACCGGCTTCACCGTGATCTTCTGCTTGTCGAGGATCTGCTTGCTGTACTTGCCGGCGGGGACCTCGGGGGCCGCGAGGACGACCTTGAGCTTGGTGTCGGCGAGGTCCTTCAGGTCGTCGACCTTGTGCGGGTTGCCCTCGCCGGTGGCGATGACGAGGCGGTTCTTCGCGATGACCGCCGGGGTGCCGGTGTCGGCCTTCACCTTGTCCATGCTCTTGGTGTCGGCGGTCACCAGGACGTCGGCGGGCGCGCCCTGGGAGACCTGGGCGACGAGTTCCTGCGAACCGGCGAACGAGAAGGTCAGCTCCGTACCGGGGTGGGACTTCTCGTACGCGGCGCCGGCCGTCTTGAACACGTCGGTGAGGGAGGCGGCGGCGAGCACGGTGAGCTTCGCCGCGGGGGCGCCGCTCGCGGAGCCGGAAGCGGTGGCCGTGGAGCCGCCGGTGTCCTTCTCGCCGCCGTCGCTCGAACAGGCGGCGAGCGGCACGAGCAGGGCGGCGGTGAGCACGGCGGCGGCGGTACGGCGCCCGGCGGGGGTGAGGGACATGGGGATCGGGACTCCTTGGGAACGAACGGAAGGTGCGTGGACGGGCCGGCCGCGCCGACGGCCGAGGTGTTCGGGTACTGCGTGGTTCCGGAGCTGTCTGGTTCCGGTGCCGTGCGGTTCCGGAGCTGTGGTTCCGTACTGCGTGGTGTCCGGTGCCGTGTGGTTCCGGTGCCGTGTGAGGGGCGGTCAGGTGCGGTCGGTGCGCACGCCGGCCGGCCGCGCGCGGGCGGTGGCCCGCGTGCCGGTTCCCGGTGCCCGTTCCCGCGCGACGCGCCCGGTGGTACGGGGCTGCATGTGCGACACGTTAGGCCTCGTTCCCTCTCATCTGCAACAAACTGGTGGGTCTCTCCATCGCGGATGAGAGGCTGGTCGTAGGAATCGACGAGGGGCGGCGTCCCCGGTCTCAGGTTCCGGACGGGAGGACTCCGGCGAGCCGGGCGGGGCCGATCCAGATGCCGGTGACGGCGCTGACGTAGCGGGCGCCGCAGCGGTCGGACGGGACGACGAGCTGCGGGCCGTCCCCGTCGAGGTCCCGGTCGTCCATCCGGGTCGCGAGCAGGACGGGGGCGTCGCCGAAGTCCGCGTCGATCTCCGCCCACGACAGGAGCGCGTGGTGCCCGTCGCCGCCGCTGACGGCGAGCAGGAAGCGGGAGCGCTCCTTGCGGCGGGCGGGGTCGAAGCGGGGGCGCGCCGCGGCGACGACCTCCCGGAGGAGGGGCCCGGCGAAGGTGTGGCGCCGCGGTCCGTCGGTGGCGCAGTCGAAGACGACCTCGGCCCGGTGCTGCTCACCGCCCCGGCGCAGGTCGGCGACGGCGAGCGTGACGGGGCGGGCCACGTCCCCCCACAGGGCGAAGGATCCGGCGGGTACGGGCGGGGCGGCGGGCGTCGGGCGGGGTGCGGTGTTCGGTCGGCTCATCGTCGGTCCCCTCGCGGCGGTCGGTGCTGCGGCTGCGCGCAGTGATACCCGGCCGCCGGAGCGGGGAACCGTGATTGCCACCCGGATCCCGCTCGTACCGCCGCATCTGTGAGCTTTCTACGAGGCTTCGCCTCATGGGTGCCCGTCCTTCCCGCCGACGTTCCGGGCCCGGCGGTCGAGGGCGAGCCAGACGCGGTCGCGGGTCAGCGGCAGTTCGGTGAAGCGGATGCCCGTGGCGTCCCGCAGGGCGTTGGCGAAGGCGGGGGCGACCGGGTTGAAGGGGCTCTCGCTCATCGACTTGGCGCCGAGCGGGCCGATGGCGTCGGTCGTCTCGCTGAAGTGGACCTCGGTGCGGGGCACGTCGGCGTACTGGGGAAGGCGGTAGCGGCGGAACGCGGCCGTGGTGACCTCGCCGCGTTCGTCGACGCGGACGGTCTCGAAGAGGGTGGCGCCGAGGGCCTGGGCGACCCCGCCCTCGACCTGGCCCCGGCACTGCATCGGGTTCATGACCTTGCCGGCGTCGGCGGCGTGGACGCTGCGCAGGACGCGGATCTCCCCGGAGTCCGGGTCGACGGCGATCCGGAACCACTGGGCGTTGAAGGCGACCGAGCGCGGCGAGCCGCCCCAGTGCCCGTCCGCCGCCAGCTCCCCGGCTGCGCCGAGCGCGTGCCCCGCCTCGTACAGCTCCTTCAGGGTCACCGTACGGCCCGCGCAGTCGACGGACTCGGCGCCGAGCACGCACAGGTGCCGGGCGACGCCGGTGTGCCGGGCGGCGAGGGTGCGCAGCCGTTCGGCGAGCGAGGTGGCGGCGAGGAGGACGGCCTTGCCGGCGACGACGGTGCCGGCGGAGCCGAAGGCGCCGGTGTCGTGGCGCACGACGTCGGTGTCGGACTGGCGGACGGCGGTCCGGTCCTCGGTGGTGTTCAGGGCGCCGACGGTGATCTGCTGGTGGACGGTGGTGGTGCCGTTGCCGAACTCGGCCGTGCCGACCGCGATGTCGTACGTGCCGTCCTCCAGGAGGGAGACGCGGGCGTCGGCGTAGTGGCCGCCGGGCGGTCCGGTGGCGATCATCGCCAGGCCCGTGCCCTGGCCCACGAGCCAGCCCTCGGGGGCGTCCTCGGCGCTGCGGTCCCCGGCGAGGGCGTTCCGCACGACGGAGAGGCACTGGTCGAGTCCGTACGAGGCGATGTGGAGGTCCTCCTCCTCGCCGATCGGGCTGTGCATCCCCTCCCCCGGGCCGATGACGTTCTTCTCGCGGAAGACGAGCGGGTCCATGCCGAGCCTGCGGGCCAGTTCGTCCATCACCGACTCGACGGCGAAGGTGACCTGGCCGAGGCCGTAGCCGCGGAAGGCGCCGGCCGGGACGACGTTGGTGTAGACCGAGTAGGCGTCGACCTTCTTGTGCGGGGCGCGGTAGACGGCGAAGGACTCGCCGACGCTGTGGAACATCACCGCCGGGCCGTGGTTGCCGTACGCGCCGGTGTTGGCCACCACCCGCATCCGTACGGCGGTGAGGGTGCCGTCCTTCCGCGCGCCGGCCTTGATCCGGACGGTGAAGGGGTGGCGGGTGGTGGCGCCGTGGAACTGCTCGGCGCGGGTGTACTCCAGCTTCACGGGCCGCCGCAGCTTGAGGGCGGCGAGGGTGACGATGTCCTCGGTGAGCATCTCCTGCTTGCCGCCGAAGCCGCCGCCGACCCGGCCCGCGACCACCCGCACCCCGTCCTCCGGCAGGCCGTACAGCGCGCACAGGGCCCGCCGGGTCAGGAACGGGGTCTGGGTGGAGGAGCGGACGGTGAGCCGCTCGCCCGTGCCGTCCTCCTTCGGCTCGAAGAAGGCGACGCAGCCGTGCGTCTCCAGGCTGGCGTGCTGCACCCGCTGGGTCCGGAAGGTCTCCTCGTACACGACGTCCGCCTCGGCGAAGCCGTCCTCGACGGAGCCGATCTCGCCGTGGACCTCGCCCGCGACGTTGTCCGCGACCCGGGCGATGCGCTCCCGCGGCCCCTTGCCCGCGTGGACGACGGGCGCGCCGGGGCGCATGGCCTCCTCCGGGTCGATCACGTACGGCAGTTCCCCGTACGTCACCTCGATCCGGCGGCAGCCCTCCTCTGCGGCCCGCTCGCTGTCGGCGACGACGGCGGCGACCCGCTGGCCGACGTACCGGACGACGTCGTCCAGGACGCGGGTGTCGTCGGGGTCCTCGGTGGGGTGTTCGTGGCGGGCGCTGGAGTACAGGGTGGCGGGGGCGTCCTCGTGGGTGAGGACGGCGTGCACGCCGGGGACGCGGAGCGCGGCGGAGGTGTCGACGGCGAGGATCCGCGCGTGCGGGTGCGGGGAGCGCAGCAGCTTCATGTGCAGCAGGCCGGGGACCTCGACGTCGAAGGTGTAGCGGGCGGTGCCGGTGACGACCCCGGGGCCGGCGGGGGCACGGACGTTGCGGCCCACCGCCTCTCCCGCGCGGGGCCGTTCGGTGTGCTTCACGCCCCGTACGGCGTCCTCGATCGCCCGGTAGCCGGTGCAGCGGCAGATGTTGCCCTTGAAGGCGCGGGGCAGGTCGTCGAGCTTGCCGTCGTCGTGCGGGGTGTCCCGCTCGGCCTCCAGGGCGGCGGTCGTCATGAGGAACCCGGCGGTGCAGAAGCCGCACTGGTAGCCCTGCGCGTCGAGGAACCTCTCCTGTACGGGGTGGAGTGCGCCGTCCGGGGAGGCGAGCCCCTCGACCGTGGTGACGGAGCGGCCCTCCGCCCGCACGGCGGGGTAGAGGCAACTGTGCACGGGTTCGCCGTCGACGTGGACCGTGCAGGCCCCGCAGTCGCCCGCGTCGCACCCCTTCTTCACGCCGAACCAGCCGCGCTCGCGGAGGTAGGTGCGCAGGCACTGGCCGGCGCGCGGCTCGATGCCGGACGGGCGTCCGTTGACGTGGAGTTCGAAGCTCATCGGTCGTCCTTCCGGCGGTCCCGGGTCAGCTCGTCGCGGACCTCCTCGGCGAGGCGCAGGCCCATGTGGCGGCGCCACTCGGGCAGTCCGTGGATGTCGTCGAACCAGTCCTCGTCCCGTACGGCGGTCTCGATCGCGGACCGGAGGCCCGCGCGCGTGGGCGGCAGCGGGAACCAGAACCGGAACGGGCGGGTGGTGGCGGCGGTCACCGTGACCGCCAGCGAGCCGTCCACCGGGTCGAGCGCGCCGATCACCAGCGCGCCGGACCGGCCGAGCCCGTACAGCGAGGCCTGCCGGAAGGCCGTACGGCACCCCAGTGCGCGTCCGGGCAGCGTCACCGAGCGCAGCAGTTCGCCCTCCGCGAGGTCCTTGAGGCCCGCGCCCCGAATGAATGCGGCCACCTTCACCTCGCGCGTGGAGCCGTCCTGCGCCCGGAGGAGGCAGCTGCCGTCGAGGGCGGCGGCGAGCGAGATCATCGGTCCGGCCGGGAGGGCGTTGCACAGGTTCCCGCCGACGGTGGCCGTGTTCCAGATCTTGAAGGAGGCGAGGAAGGCCCGGCAGCACTGCTCGAAGAGCGGGGCGGCGGGGGCGTCGAGGAGGCGCCGTCCGAAGCGGGACAGCTGGGTGATCGTGCAGGTCGCGGCGATCTCCAGCGAGCCGTCCGCGTGGCGGGTGAGCGGCTCCCAGCCCATCCGGCCCAGGTCGACGAGGCGGCGCAGGTGGGGCTGGGGCTCGGAGAACAGATAGGTCCCGCCGCCCAGCCACGCGTCGCCGGGGCGCCAGGGCTCGGCGCGGCGCGCGTCCCTCACGTCCGTGATCGTGTTCAGATCCATCCCACCCCTGCCTCCTGTGCTGCCGCGTCCCGGCTGCCGTCTTGAGGGCGCCTGGTCTTGAGGGCGCCTCGCCCCGAGGGCCTTGCCCTGAGGGCCTTGTCTTGCGGGCCTTGCCCTGAGGGCCTTGTTTTCGAGACGGCGCCGCCCGGCTTTCGGCCGTTCCGTTCAAGCCGGTTCGTTCAGGCCAGTGAAGCCCGGCGGAGCCCCCCGGCACGACTGGACGCGAACCCGGAAATCGTCCGTCTCCCGGACCCCCGCGCTGGATGATCCACCAGGAGGCGTTCTCCGTCCGGAGCCGGGCATCTACGATGCAGCGACCCGCATTCGCCTCGTGAATGTGAGGGCGGGCCCGTCCCGCGACCGCGCAAGGAGCCTCGTATGCACGTCGACCACCTCCTCCGACTCGACCGTCTGGACCTCTCCCTCGTCTGGGGCGACGAGACGCTGCTCGGCCAGGAGATCGCCGGGGTCACCGCGACCGATCTGGAGGACCCGACGCGTTTCCTCCAGCCGGGCGAGGTCGTGCTCAGCGGGCTCGTGTGGTGGAGCCGGGACGACGCACCGGCCAAGACCGACCGTTTCGTGTCCGCCCTGCGACGGGCGGGGGCGGTGGCGCTGCTCGCAGGCGAGGAGACCCACGGGCACGTGCCGCGCGAGCTGGTCGACGCGTGCCGCAGGCACCGCGTCGCCCTCGTCTCCGTGCCCCCGCACACCAGCTTCCGGGCCGTCACCGAAGCCGTCTACCTGCGCCAGTGGGGCGAGCTCGGCCGGCACGCCCCCGGCGGCCACCACGCCCTGCCGGAGAACGTCCGCCGGGACCTCGACCGCGCCCTGGAGGGCGGCGCGACGACCGGCGAACTGCTCGACCGGGCCTTCGCCCACCTCGGCGCGCCCGTCTGCCACCTGCTCACCGCCACCGGCCGGACCGTCGCCCGCACCGGCGACGCCGCCCGCCTCTCCGCCCGGGAGGCCGCGGAAGCGCTGCGCGACGGGCGGGGGACGACGCTGCGCGTCGAGGCCGAGGGCACGGACTTCGACACCTGGCACCTGCACCTGCCGGAGGAGGGGCGGGTGCCCCCGAGGGTCCTCCAGGAGATATCCGAGCTCCTCGGCCGGCACCGGCGCGGCCGGGACCGGCACCGGGCGGCGCGCGACCTCGCCGCCGCCCGGCTCGTGGAGGCCGTCGGCGCCCTGCGCGCCGACACCGACCGACTGCGGGGCGCGCTGGACTCCTGCGGCCTGGCGGACCGGGCCGCGTACACGGTGGTCGCCGCGGCCCTGGAGCCGGACGGGGACGCCGGTGCCGACGGCGTCGCCGCCCTCGCCGAGGCGCTCGGCCACCTGCCGTCCGCCGCGTTCGCCGCCGCCCGGGGCGCCGACGGCGAGACGGTGGCCGTCGTCGCCCACGAGGGGAGCGCGGCGGACGCGGTGGAGGAGGGCCTGCGCGCGGCGTGGCCGCTGGTCCGGGACTGCCGGCCGGAGAGCGCCTGGCGGGTCGGTCTGAGCCTGCCCGTCACCGACCCCACGTCGCTGAACACCGCGCTGGCGCAGGCCCGTTACGCCCTCGCGGCGGTCCCCGCCGCGCCGCCCCGGGTCGCCGGGCTCCGCGATCTCGGCGGGCTGGCCCTGCTCCTCGCCGGTGTCCCCTCCGGCGTACGGGAGGTCTACCGCGCGACGGTCCTCGGCCCCCTGCTGGGCGCCGGGCGGGGGTCGGGCGCCATGCTCCTGGAGACCCTGGAGGTGTTCCTGGCGCACGACTGCTCCTGGGCGAGGACCGCCGAGGCGCTGCACATCCACGTCAACACGGTGCACTACCGCGTCGAGCGCATCGAGACCCTCACCGGCCGGGACCTGTCCCGGCTCGACGACCGGGTGGACCTGCGCGCCGCCCTCCTCTGCCGCTGACCCGGATCCGGCCGGGACCGTTCGCGGCGGGGGTCGGGTCAGGTCGGGTCGGGTCAGGTCAGGTCAGGTCAGGTCGATGTGGACACTGGTCGACTTCACCCGGGCGGTGACCGTGGCCCCGACGTCGAGCCCCAGTTCCTCGACCGCCTCGCGGGTCACCAGGGACACCAGCCGGTGCGGTCCCGCCTGCACCTCCACCTGGGCGGCCACGTCGTCGGTCCGCACCCCGGTCACGATGCCCACGAAGGAGTTCCGCACGGAGGTCGCCACCCCGTCCTCGGGGACAGCGTGCAGCCCGGCGCCCCGCTCCCGGGCGAAGGCGGCCAGGGCCTCGCCCCCGATCGACCGCCGGCCGGACCCGTCGCGCTCCACGGCCAGCCTGCCCCCGTCCGCCCACCGGCGAACGGTCTCCGAACTCACTCCGAGCAGCCGCGCGGCCTGCCCCATGCTGTACGACGGCATCCCCGCACTCTAGGGCCTGTCCTGCCGACCGGGCCGGGCGGGCGCGGCCGGGGCAGCCCCCGCGACCGGGGAGAATGGCGTACCGGCGCGGTGCTCACGGCGCTCCGCCCCCCGTGGTGCGTCCGGTGTAACGCCCCGTGCGCGAGGGGCGTGATCGTCCGGAAACCGGGACTTCCTACGGTCGTGGCCGTGGGAGACCTCCCGTCCGGGAGGCGATGAGGAGGGGTGCCGATGGAGCCGGAGGGCGGGACTTCGCGGACGGTCTGCTCGTACTGCGGGGTCGGCTGCGGCATCGTCCTCGATGTCGCGCGCGACCCGGCGACCGGGCTGCGGCGGATCGTGAAGGCGTCCGGCGACAAGGCGCACCCGGCCAACTCCGGGCGGCTGTGCACGAAGGGGGCCACGAGCGCCGACATGATGGCGGCTCCGGGCCGGCTCGGGAAGGCGCTGGTGCGGGCGGAGCGCGGGGGCGAGCCGGTCGAGACGGACGTCGACGCCGCCGTCACCGGGGTCGCGGGGCGGCTGCGCGCGATCCTGGACGAGCACGGGCCCGACGCGCTGTCCTTCTACGTCTCCGGGCAGATGTCCCTGGAGGCGCAGTACCTGGCGAACAAACTGGCCAAGGGCTTCGTCCGCACCCATCAGATCGAGTCGAACTCGCGGCTGTGCATGGCGTCGGCCGGCTCCGGCTACAAGCTGTCGCTCGGCGCGGACGGGCCGCCCGGCTCGTACGGGGACTTCGACCACGCGGATGTGTTCCTCGTGATCGGCTCCAACATGGCGGACTGCCATCCGATCCTCTTCCTGCGGATGATGGACCGGGTGAAGTCGGCCGGGGCGAAGCTGATCGTCGTGGACCCCCGGCGCAACGCCACCGCCGACAAGGCGGACCTCTTCCTGCCGGTCGGGCCGGGCACCGACCTCGCCCTGCTCAACGGGCTGCTGCACCTGCTCGTGGAGAACGGGCACGTCGACAGCGAGTTCGTCGCGGAGTTCACGGAGGGCTGGGAGGACATGCCCGCCTTCCTCGCCGACTACCCGCCCGCGAAGGTCGCCGGGATCACCGGCGTCCCCGAGGCCGACCTCCGGGAGGCCGCGCGGTGGATCGGCGAGGCCGGCGCCTGGACGAGCTGCTGGACGATGGGGCTCAACCAGTCGACGCACGGCACCTGGAACACCAACGCGCTCGTCAACCTGCACCTCGCCACCGGCGCGATCTGCCGCCCGGGCGCCGGCCCCTTCTCGCTGACGGGGCAGCCCAACGCCATGGGCGGCCGGGAGATGGGCTACATGGGGCCGGGGCTGCCCGGCCAGCGGTCGGTGCTCGTGGACGCCGACCGGGCCTTCGTCGAGGAGCTGTGGAACGTCCCCGGGGGGACGCTGCGGACCGAGGCGGGGCGCGGCACGGTGGAGATGTTCGAGCGGATGGCGGCCGGGGACATCAAGGCCTGCTGGATCATCTGCACCAACCCGGTCGCCTCGGTCGCCAACCGCAGGACCGTCATCGACGCCCTGGAGGCCGCCGAACTGGTCGTCACCCAGGACGTGTTCGCCGAGACCGAGACCAACGCGTACGCGGACGTGGTGCTGCCCGCCACGCTGTGGGCGGAGTCCGACGGCGTCATGGTCAACTCCGAGCGGAACCTCACCCTCGTCCAGGGGGTCGTGGACCCGCCCGGGCAGGCCCTGCCCGACTGGCGGCTGATCGCCCGGGTCGCCTGCGCGATGGGCTTCGCCGACGGCTTCACGTACGACTCGGCGGAGGAGGTCTTCGAGGAGCTGAAGCGGGCGTGGAACCCGCAGACCGGCTGGGACCTGCGCGGCGTGACGTACGACAGGCTGCGCGCCGCTCCCGTCCAGTGGCCAGCCCCGACTCCCGACGGGCCCGACCGCAATCCGGTCCGGTACGTGAACGACGGCGTCAGCCAGACGCTCCTGGAGCGCGAGGACGGCACCCGGCCCCGGCTGGTCTTCCCGACGGCGAGCGGACGCGCCCGGTTCTTCGCGCGCCCGCACCTCCCGGCGGCCGAACTGCCCGACGACGCGTATCCGTTCGTCCTGAACACCGGGCGCCTCCAGCACCAGTGGCACACGATGACCAAGACCGGCAAGGTCGCCAGGCTCGGGAAGCTCAACCCCGGCCCGTTCGTCGAGATCCACCCCGAGGACGCGGCGGCCCTCGGCGTCGCCGAGGGCGACGGCGTGGAGATCGCCTCGCGGCGCGGGCGGGCCGTCCTTCCCGCCGTGGTCACCGACCGGGTCCGGCCCGGGAACTGCTTCGCCCCGTTCCACTGGAACGACCTGTTCGGCGAGTACCTGAGCATCAACGCCGTCACCAACGACGCCGTCGATCCGATCTCCTTCCAGCCCGAATTCAAGGTGTGCGCGGTGACCCTCGCGAAGACGACCGCTCCCGTGCCCGTCGCCCGCCCGGAGCGGGAGCCGGAACCCGGGCAGGAGACGAATCCGGGACGGCGGCCGAAGCCTGATCAGGGCCCGGGCGGAGGGGCCGTGCCCGCGCTCGCCGCCCTGTTCGGCGTCGGGGACCTCACCCCTCCCCCGTTCACCGAGCCGGAGCGCCGCTACCTGGCGGGCTTCCTCTCCGGGCTCGCCGGAGCGCCCGCCGACGGCCGCGTGCCGGTGCTCCCGGCGTCCGCGCCCTTCGCGCCGGAGCACGGCCTCTGGGTCGACGGGGTCCTGGCCGGGACGTTCTCGCGGGCCGGAGCACCGGCGCCGCTCCCGCCCGGCGCGCCGGAGCGGGACGGGGCGGGGACCGTCCCCGCGCGCCGTCTGCTGCTCCTGTGGGCCTCCCAGACCGGTACGGCCGAGGAGTTCGCCGCCGGTGCCGCCGGGCTGCTGGCCGAGGCCGGGCACGCCCCGGCCCTGCTGCCGATGGAGAGCGCCGACCTCGGGGGGATCGGTCCCGACGCGGACCTGCTGGTGGTGACCAGTACGTTCGGGGACGGCGACGCCCCGGACAACGGGGCGTCCTTCTGGCGGACGCTGGCCTCCCCCGAGGCGCCCCGGCTCGACGGCGTCCGCTTCGCGGTCCTGGCCTTCGGCGACTCCGGCTACGCCGACTTCTGCGGGCACGGGCGGCGGGTGGACGAGCGCCTCGCCGAACTCGGCGCCACCCGCCTCCATCCCCGTACCGACTGCGAACCCGACCACGAGGAGAGCTCGGCGGCCTGGCTGGCGGCGCTCCTGCCGCTGCTCGCCGCCCCGGCTCCGGCCCCCGCTCCCGCCTCCGCCTCCGCCTCCGCGGGGCGGGTCGGCGCCTCGGGTGCGGTGCGGTCCGGGGAGTACACGAAGGCCTCGCCGTTCCCCACGCTCCTCGTCGGCAACCGGCTCCTGAGCCTGCCCGGTTCGCAGAAGGAGGTGCGGCGGTTCGCCTTCGACACGCGCGACGGTGAGCTCGCGTACGAGGCGGGCGACGCGCTGGGGGTGTGGCCGGTGAACGGCGGCGGACCGGTCGCCGAGTGGCTCGCGCTCACGGGGCTCGACCCCGACGAGCCGGTCGACGCGGGCGACGCCGGGCCCCTGCCGCTCGCCGAGGCGCTGCGGACCCGGCTCGACATCACGCACGTCACCCCGGACCTGCTGAGGTTCGTGGCCGAGCGGTCCGGGAGCCACGACCTCAAGCGGCTGCTGCGCCCCGGCAACAAGGACGAGTTGGCGAAGTGGGGGTGGGGGCTCCAGCCGGCCGACGTGATCGGGGGCTTCCCCGTCCGCGCCTCCGCCGCCGAGTGGACCGGCGTGCTGAAGCGCCTCCAGCCGCGCCTGTACTCGATCTCCTCCAGCCCGCTGGCCCACCCGGGCGAGGTCCGGCTCACCGTCTCCGTGGTGCGCTACACCAACGACCGGGGCCGGGACCGCACCGGGGTGTGCTCGGCCTATCTCGCCGACCACGCGGACGACGGCCCCGTCCAGGTCTTCGTGCGGCGCTCCCCGCACTTCCGGCCGCCGGCCGACCCGGCCGCGCCCCTGATCATGGTCGGTCCCGGGACGGGCGTGGCCCCCTTCGTCGGCTTCCTGGAGGACCGCCTGGCCCGGGGCCACACCGGTCGCAACTGGCTGTTCTTCGGCGAGCAGCGCGAGGCCACCGACTTCTACTACCGCGAGGAACTGGAGGCCCATCTCGCCTCCGGCCACCTCCACCGGCTCGACACCGCCTTCTCCCGCGACCGGCGCAACAAGGTCTACGTCCAGGACCGGATGCGCGAACACGGCTCCGTCCTCTGGTCCTGGCTGCGGGACGGCGCCCACTTCCACGTCTGCGGCGACGCCGCCCGCATGGCCAAGGACGTCGACCACACCCTGCGCGAACTCGTCGCCCACCACGGCCGGATGGGCGACGAGGAGGCGGCGGCCTACGTGGAACGAATGGCGGCGGACCGGCGGTACGTGCGCGACGTGTACTGACGCGGGGCGGGGCTCAGCCCGCGGTGATCCGCAGGACGCCCGTCACCGTGCCCTGGAGGTAGGCGCCGTCCGGGGCGACGGTGCCGGCCATCTGGAGGGTGTCGTAGAGGGATCCGATGCCGACCTGCTTGGAGCGGGTGACGCGGCCGGTCGCGGGGTCGATCTGGACGTAGCGGTAGGGGTCGAGGATGCCCGTTCTCCTGGTGCCGGGGATGAGCGGGTCGCGGACGACGGTGTGCAGGGTGTTCGTGGCGGTGGACAGCTTCGGGACGGCCGCCGAGCGCAGGGTGTTGTCCCAGACCGTGGCGCAGCCGGTGCCGTCGGGGCGGATGTCGACCCGGGTCAGGCCGCCGGCGAAGTCGGCCGAGGAGGGGACGGAGGGGCCCGCGCCGTCCGGGAGCGCCGGGTACGGGTAGCCGTAGGTGCCGGCGACGAAGACGCTGTTGCCCGCGCCGACGGGCGAGTTCTCGCTGCCGGGGCCGCCGGAGGCCTGGAGGACGGGGATCGAGCAGATCTCCGCGCCGCCGTCGGTGCGGTACACCTTGAGGCGGACGGTGGTGTCGGCGTTGTCGACGATCGCGACGTAGTCGGTGCCGGTCCTCGGGCCGAGGAAGGTCGGGGTGGAGCCGCTGCCCCAGCTCAGCAGGCCCGGCTTGCGGGCCTGCCCCCGGTCGTACGCCTGCCGCCAGGCGATCTCCGGCGTGCCGTCGGCGCCCGCGGTGAGCAGGTAGGTGGCGTGGGTGCTGGTGACGGCGGTGCCCTCGGGGGCGGTGGAGATGCTGTTGGCGACGCGCTCGCCGGCGGGCAGGCGCAGGGTGGAGACCTGTCCGGTCCGGTCGTCGGCGAGGCCGACGACGCCGTTGCCGGTGGCGAACCAGACGCGTCCCTGCCAGTCCGGCGAGAGGCCGGTGACGGCGTCGTCGGCGGGGACGGCGGAGGCGAGGGAGAGGCTGCGGTCGACGGAGAGGCGCCACTTCCCCGAGGCGTCCTTGCGGTGGGCGACGCGCAGGAGGCTGCGGCTGCCGTCCACCACGACGAGCCGGTCCTCGTCGTCGAGGTAGGCGTAGACGCCGCCGAGGAGCGAGCCCTTGGTGAGTGGGAGGCTGGTGAGGGAGGAGCCGTCGGCCGGGTTCAGCAGGTGGACGGTCGGGACCTGGCCGAAGATCGGGGTGCACAGGACGACCGGGTGGCCGTCGGAGCCGACGAGGACCGTGGGGCAGGCGGAGGCGAGCGCCACCCGCTTCGAGGACAGGTTCCCCGCGCCGGGGCCCGCCAGCGGGGTGGTGTCCGAGGAGCCGGTGTCCCCGTGCATGGTGGCGGTCCCGTCGGGGCCCGCGTACGGGTTGTGCGGCGGCACGGGGACGCGGTCGGCCGTGGGGGCGGCTCCGGCGGGGACGGCGGTGGCCGCGAGGGCGAGGGCGGAGAACAGCGCGGCGACCAGGGGCCTGCGGCGGGCACGGGGGCGTGCGGACGGGACGGCCATGACGAGGACGGGATCCTTCCGGAACGGGGGTGGGGGCGCGCACACAATGGGTGGGGCGCCCGTGGGCGGGGGTGGCCGTGTCCGGGCGCGGGGGAAGCCCGTACGGGCGGAGTGGTGCGTACGGGCGGGGCGGCGGGCACGGCGGGGCGGGCCCCGCTCGTCCCCGGGTCGGGGGTCCCGGGATCGCCAGGAGGAGGCGGGGCCGGTGAAGGCGGGCGGGGCGTTACGCGGCCGGGGTCCGGCTTCGACGGACGGCGGCGTGCGGGAAGCGCGGGGAGCGCGGGCCGCGGCCGGGGCGATCGGGGCCGTGGCCCGGCCGGACGCGGTTCCGGTGGCCGTGGAGGACGGCGGCCGGGGTCAGCGCACGCTACAGAGGGCGCCGGACGTGCGCGCGAGGTCGACGTGACGTCGTCGCGTGAGGGTCGTCCGGCGGCTCTTCATGTGCATGATCGAACCAGGTGCCCGTCGGCGGGGTCAAGGCGCACCGGCCCCCGTTCCACGGAGTGGGACGGCGGTACGGAAGGCGGCGCGGGCGGCTTCGACGGCCGGGCCGCGCACGGGAGTTCGCCCCGGCCTCACCACCGGCCGCCGGAGCCCCCTCCGTGTCCGCGCCGGTGCCGGTGCCGCCGCTCCCGGCCGTCGAAGAGGTTCACCGCGAGGGCCGCCATGACGAGTCCCGCCGCCAGGAGCAGCCCGTGCGGGACGACCCCTCCGACGACGACGGCCGCGAGGGCCAGGGCCATGGCCAGCCAGGCCCGGCCGCGCCGGTACTCGCGGGGGCGCCGGGGGCGGCCCTCGCCCAGGCCGCGGGCGAAGCGGGGGTCGTCGCGCCACATGACGGCCTCCAGGTCGGCGAGCCTCTCCTCGTCGGAGTCGCCCATGACGTTTCCACTCCTCTCGGTGGCCGGCGGCCCGGCGGGACGCCGGTCAGGCCAGGACGAAGTAGCGCAGCCAGACGTACAGGCCCGCGATGGCGGTGGTGACGGCCGTGACGACGAGGCCGTACCTGCTGAACTGCCAGAAGGAGATCGGGTGGCCCGCCCGCTCGGCGATGCCGACGGTGACGACGTTGGCGGAGGAGGCGATGATCGTGGCGTTGCCGGCGAGGTCCGCGCCCAGGGCGAAGGACCACCAGAGCATCCCGGCCCGCTCGGTCCCGCCGGAGGACTCGACGATCTCGGAGACGATCGGGCTGACCGAGGCGACGAACGGGATGTTGTCGATGACGGCGGAGGGCACCACCGAGCCGAAGAGCAGGGCCATCGAGGCGCCGAACAGCTTCCCCTCGGTGGCCCGGGCCGCCGCCTCCCCGATGTCGGTGATGACCCCGGTCTGCACCATGGCGCCGACCATGACGAAGAGCCCGGCGAAGAACGCCAGCGTCTGCCACTCGACGTCCGCCACCACCTTCTCGGGCTTCAGCCGGGAGACGGCGAGCAGGATCAGTCCGCCGCTGATGGCCACGACGGAGGGCTCCAGGTGCAGGGCGGTGTGCAGGACGAAGCAGACCATCACCAGGCCGATGACGACGCCGCTGACGACGAGGAGCCGTTTGTCGGTGATCGCCTCCCGTTCGTTCATCGCCATGACCTCCTCGGCCCGTTTCGGGTCGTAGGAGAACGACTTCCGGAACATCCAGCGGGCCATCACCGCGAAGACCAGGATCAGGAAGGTGGTGATGGGGGCCATGTGGAGCAGGAAGTCGTTGAAGGAGAGCCCGGCCCGCGAGCCGATCATGATGTTGGGCGGGTCGCCGATCAGGGTGGCGGCGCCCCCGATGTTGCAGGCCATGACCTCGGCGATGAGGTACGGCACGACGGGGAGGCCGAGCTTGCCGCAGACCGCGATCGTGACCGGGGCGATCAGCAGGACGGTGGTGACGTTGTCCAGCCAGGCCGACAGGACGGCCGTGGTGAGGATCAGGAGCACCATCAGGCGGTACGGGCGGCCCCGCGAGCGTTTCGCGGCCCAGATGGCCACGTACTCGAACACGCCGGTGCGTTTGAGGACGGAGACGATCAGCATCATGCCGAGGAGCAGGAAGAGGACGTTCCAGTCGATGCCCGTGTGCTCGGAGAAGAAGGCCTTCTCCGGACTGGTCGCCCCGATGAGGAGCATCGCGACCGCGCCGCCGAGGGCCGCGGCGACCCGGTGCACCCACTCCGTGGCGATCAGTACGTAGACGGCCGCGAACACCGCGATGGTCGCCCACGTGGTCACGCTCACGGCGGACCCGCCCGGTGGGGAGGACGGCCGGGTTCGGGCGGGGTCTCCGGAGCGGTGAGGGGGCTCCGTGGTCTCCAGGGGGGACGTGTCATGGGCGCGGACTCCGTTCGTGCCATGGCCTGGAACGCCGGCGTCACCGGCCGGACCCGCACTCCGTGCGCCCCGCCTCGTGCACCGCCCCGGCGGCCGGGCCGCCGGGTGCTCCTCCACCCCACCATCCCCCGGGGCACCATCCGCCCGCATCGGGGTCGGCACCCATTTCCGCCGGTCGCACGCCGTTCCGGCCGCCGTCGGCAGAAGTGTCCGTCATGCCCGTTTCAGGGGGCGCCTTCGCGGCAAGTCGCCCGGCATGATGCAGATCGGGTACACGATGATGACCGAGCAGGCCGGACCCCGTGAGCTGGTGGGCCACGTGGCCGAGGCGGAGCGCGCCGGATTCGACTTCTCCGTGATCTCCGACCACTCCTTCCCGTGGCTGGACTCCCAGGGCCACGCCCCGTACGCGTGGAGCGTCCTGGGGGCGGCGGCGCAGGCCACCTCCCGCATCCCGCTGATGACGTACGTGACCTGTCCGACCTTCCGCTACCACCCGGCGGTCGTGGCGCAGAAGGCGGCGACCGTGCAGCTGCTGTCCGAGGGCCGGTTCCGGCTCGGGCTCGGCTCGGGCGAGATCCTGAACGAGCACGTCGTCGGCGCGGGCTGGCCCTCGGCGGGCGTCCGCCTGGAGATGCTGGACGAGGCCGCCGGAATCATCCGCGACCTGTTCTCCGGCGAGTACGTGACCCACCGGGGGACCCACTTCCAGGTCGAGAACGCCAAGCTGTGGGACGTCCCCGACACTCCCCCGCCCCTCGGGATCGCCGTCTCGGGCCCGCACTCGTGCAGGGTCGCCGGGCGCCGGGCGGACCTGGTGATCGCCACGGAGCCGAAGGGCGAGCTGCTCGACGCCTTCGACGAGCACGGCGGCGCGGGCAAGCCGCGCGTCGGCCAGGTGCCGGTCTGCTACGACCCCGACCGGGACGCGGCGGTGGCCCGCGCCCACGACCAGTTCCGCTGGTCGCTGGGCGGCTGGGGCGTCAACTCCGAGCTTCCGCTGCCCTCCGGGTTCGCCCAGGCCACCGAGACGGTCCGCCCCGAGGACGTGGCGGAGAACATCCCGTGCGGCGACGACGTCGACGCGTTCGTGGAGGCCGCCCGTCCGTACGCCGAGGCCGGGTTCACCGAGCTGGCCCTCGTGCAGATCGGCGGCGGGCACCAGGAACCGTTCATCCGCTGGGCGGAGAAGGAACTGCTTCCGGCCCTGCGCGACCTCTGAGCACGGGTGGGGGCGGGGCACCGTCCGTGAGCGAATGGATCTTCTCCGCGAGGGTAGCCGCCGTTCCGAACGAACTGCCCCGTCTCCGACAGGAAGGGCGATCATGCTTCTCTCCTCTCTCCCCCCGGCCGCCCCGCCTTCCCTCCTGGCCGCCGAGGGGTCCTCCTCGCTCCTGCTGATCGTGATCGGCGTGGTGGTGGCCGCCCTGCTGCTCGGCGGGTTCTGGTGGGGCTCCCGGCGGGTGGCCCGGCGGCGGGAGGCCCCGGGCGTGGCGCAGCCGCCGGCGGCGGAGGCGCGGCGGGACTCCTGGCAGCCGCCGGAGGAGTCCGAGCGGGAACAGGGCCGCTGAGGAGCGGGACCGTGAGGATTCCGACGAGGAACTCCGTGCGGGCGTGCGCTCCGGCGGGCCGCCGGTTCCCGGCCCCCGGCTTCCCATCCCGGGCGGGAGGCCGGTCGCGGTGACCCAGGTGACCCGTCCCCCCGGCGAGGACCTCGCCGCCCCGCCGGTCACGGACGTACGGGCGGACGCGCCGCGCGTCTACCGGCTCCCCGGGGTGTACGCGCCCCAGGGCGACACCGCGCTGCTGCTCGCGCGGCTGGCCCGCGAGGAGCTGCCGCGCGGGGCGCGGTCGCTCGACCTGTGCACCGGGACCGGCGTCGTCGCCGTCGCCTCCGCCCTGCGCGGGACCCGGGCGACCGCCGTGGACATCTCGCGCGCCGCCGTCGCCACGGCCCGGCTCAACGCGCTCCGGCACCGCTGCCGGGTGCGGCTGCTCCGCGGCGACCTGGAGGCCCCGGTGGCGCACGAGCGCTTCGACCTGGTCACCGTGAATCCGCCGTACGTGCCCTGCGAGGACCCGGAGCTGCCCGCGCGCGGCCCCCGGCGCGCCTGGGACGCGGGGACGGACGGGCGGCTGCTCCTCGACCGGGTCTGCGCCCGGGTGCCGGAGCTGCTCACCCCCTCCGGGACCCTGCTCGTCGTGCAGTCGTCGCTCTCCGGCGTCACCGCCACCCTGGACGGGCTGCGCCGGGCCGGGCTGCGCCCCCGGGTGACCGACCGCCTCGCCCAGCCCTTCGGACCGGTCATGTCCGCCCGCGGCGACTGGTTCGCCGCCCGGGGTCTCGTACCGCCGGGGACGCGCGCGGAGGACCTCGTCGTGATCCGCGCGTCCCGCGCGTGAACCCCGCCCCCCGGCCCGTACCGCCCGCGCATGGGAGCGGTGCGGC
This sequence comes from Streptomyces sp. NPDC098101, assembly GCF_044760185.1. Taxonomy (NCBI): domain Bacteria; kingdom Bacillati; phylum Actinomycetota; class Actinomycetes; order Kitasatosporales; family Streptomycetaceae; genus Streptomyces; species Streptomyces sp. NPDC098101. Next base: position 462,795 of record NZ_JBIWAS010000004.1, read on the forward strand.
GGGGCAGCCGCGCGGGAGAAGAGCCGAGAGACCCGACGGGTGGTGTGCGATGTCCCCTTCCCCGGACGTACGGCCCGAGGCCGTGCCCCCGGCGCGGACGGAGGGGCCCGCGCGGGACGCGCCGACCCTGGTCCGGCCCCTGGACGACGGGCCGATGCTCGTCGAGGGGCCGGTGGACGTCGTCATGCCCGACGGTTCGGTGCGGCACTGCGAGCGGCCGGTGGTCGCCCTGTGCACGTGCCGGCGGAGCAGGCGGGCCCCGTTCTGCGACACCAGCCACCGCCACCGGCAGCGGCGCGACCGCCCGGCGGCCGACTCACCGGAGGACCCGACCCCATGACCACCGCCCCGCGGACCGTCCGTACGACCTCCGGCGCGCCCGGGGTCCCCGAGGCGCGCGGCGAGGTGTCGCGGGCGGTCCGGCGGCGGCTCCTCGGCGACCCCGGGGCGCTCCCCGACGGCCCGGAGATCGCGCGCCTCGACCCGTACGGCGAGGACCTCCAGCTCGCCCTGCACCTCTGCTACGCCCTGCACTACCGGGGGTACGACGGGGTCCCCGAGACCCTCGAATGGGATCCGCACCTGCTGAGGACCCGGGCCCTCTTGGAGCACCGCTTCGAGAGCGCGCTGCGCCACGACTGCCGGCACCGCGGGGACGTGGACGAGGAGCTGGGCGCCCTCCTGGTGGAGCCCGCCGAGCCCACCGGCGTCTCGGCGTTCCTCGCCTCGCGGGGAGAGCGGTGGCAGGTGCGGGAGTACGCGGCGCTCCGCTCCGTGTCGCAGCTCCGGGAGGCCGACCCGTACCTCTGGGTGATCCCCCGGCTGCGCGGCCGCGCCAAGGCGGCGATGGTCGCGATCGAGTACGACGAGTTCGGCTGCGGGCGCGCCGACCGGATGCACGAGCGGCTCTACGCCGACCTCATGGTGGACCTGGGGCTCGACCCGGAGTACGGGCGGTACGCGGACGCGGTGGGGGCCGAGACGCTGGCGGCCGTGAACCTGGCGACCCTGCTCGCCCTGCACCGGCGGCTGCGCGGCGCGCTCGTCGGGCACTTCGCCGCCGTCGAGGTGACCTCGCCGCCGGCCGCCGCCCGGCTCGTCGCGGCGATGCGGCGGACGGGGGCGGGACCGGCGGCGGAGCGGTACTACGACGAGCACGTGGAGGCCGACGCCGTCCACGAACAGCTGGTGCGCCGGGAGGCGGTGGGCGGCCTCCTGGAGGACGAGCCCGGCCTGGCCTCCGACGTCGCCCTCGGCATCGCGGCGACCGTGCTCCTGGAGGACCGGCTCGGCGACCACGTGCTGGCGGCCTGGACGGAGGGCCGGAGCGCGCTCCGTACGCCGCTTCCCGACCGGGCCTGACCGGCGGGGCGGGCGCCGGGCGGAACCTTTCGACGCCGGACGCGCCCGCGCCCGCGCCTCGTCAGCCGCTCTCGCGGGCCGCCGCCACGGAGTCCCCCGCCGCGTCCCCCGTCGCGTCCTCCTCCGCCGTCCCGGGCTCCGGCTCCCAGCGCAGCAGGTCGCCCGGCTGGCAGTCGAGGACCTCGCAGAGGGCGCCGAGGGTGGTGAAGCGCACCGCCTTGGCGCGTCCGTTCTTGAGCACGGCGAGGTTGGCCGGGGTGATGCCCACGCGTTCGGCCAGCTCGCCCGCCGACATCTTGCGCCGGGCCAGCATCACGTCGACGTCCACGACGATCGGCATCAGATCACCTCGGCCAGCTCGGCCCGCATCCGCTTCGCCTCGGCCTCGCGCTCGACGGCCTGGGCGAGCAGCGTCCGCAGCACGAGCACGATCAGGGCCACGCCCAGGACCGCCAGGCTCGCCCCGCAGATCAGCAGCACGACGCCCGGGGCGACGGCCTCGCCGGGCGCCAGGAGGACGGCGAACGCGAACACCAGGGCGGCGCCCGCCGCGAAGGCGCCGGTGACGACGTCCACGTACCGGAAGGCCGCGTGCGAGAAGACCGTGCCGCGCCGCACCATCGTCACGAGGCGCCACACGCAGACCAGTACGGTCTGCGCCGCCAGCGCGCCCAGGACCAGGAGCACCAGCACCGGTGTGCGGAGGTGGGCGTACTCCGGCCTGAGCCCGTCCAGGTCGGCGGCCAGGAGCGGCACCATCACCGCCTCCACGAAGACCGAACCCGCGAGCAGCCCCACGAGCACGGCCCGCAGGGCGAGCACCGTCAGCTTCCCCATGACATCCCCTTCGATCGAAAACCGATAACAAGCTATCGATATTCGATAGGTACGGCAAGGGGGTGGCGGTCCCGTCAGGGATCCGGCCGGGTGTCAGGGCTCGCGGCGGACGAGCAGGAGGGCGACGTCGTCGGTGCGGTGGTCGGGATTCCTGACGTGCCGGATCAGTCCGTCCGCGAGGGCGTCCAGGTCCCCCGGCCGGGACCGCGCGAGACGGCCCGACAGCTCCGCCGTGGCCGTGCCGATGTCGACGCCGGGCGTCTCGACCAGCCCGTCGGTGTAGAGCGCCAGGACGGAACCGGGCTCCCAGGGCACCTCCGTGGTGGCGTACTCGACGTCCGGGGCGATCCCGAGGAGGAGGCCCGGCGGGGTCTCCAGGAGGCGGGTCCGGCCGTCGGGCGCGCGCAGGAGCGGCGGCGGATGGCCCGCCGTGGCGAGCCGCAGACGGTGGCGGACCAGGTCGAGTTCGGCGATCAGACAGCTGGTGAAGCGGTCCGGCTCCAGGTCGTTCAGGAGCTTGTTCGTCCGGGCGAGGACGTCGCCGGGGGACGCGCCGGCCGTCGCGTGCGCGTGGACGGCGGTGCGCACCTGCCCCATGAGCGCGGCGGCGTTCGGGTCGTGCCCCTGGACGTCGCCGATGACCGCGATGACGGTGTTGGGCGCGGCGCGGATGAGGTCGTAGAAGTCGCCGCCGACGTCCATGCCGTGACCCGCCGGCAGATAGCGGGCGGCGACCTCGACCCCCGGGAAGGGGACCAGTCCGTGCGGGAGCAGGCTGGTCTGGAGGCTGCGCGCGAGGGAGTGCTTGGCGTCGTAGAGCCGGGCCCGGGCGAGGGCCTGGGCGATGAGGCCCGCCAGGGAGGTGAGCAGGGCCCGCTCGGCCGCCGGGAAGGAGCGCGGCCGCTCGTACGAGAGGATCAGGGAGCCCACCGGGCGGCCGGAGGCGATCAGCGGCAGGAACGCCCAGGCGGAGCGGTCCTCGTAGCGCGGGGCGTGGGGGTGGGCGCGGTACAGGTCCTCGGGGCTGGTGAAGAAGACGGGGACGCCGGTGGCGAGGACCTGGGCGTCGGCGACCTCTGCCGTCAGGGGCGTGCCGTCGTACCGGTCCACGAACTCCTGGCTGTAGCCGCGGTGGCCGATGATGCGCAGCCGTCCCTCGTCCGCGCTCATCAGGACGAGGCCGCGCGGGCCGAAGGCGGGCACGATCTGGTCGGCGACCAGCTCGACGACGTCGTGGACGCCGGCCGCCTCCGCCAGGGCCGCCGCCATGTGCATGAGGTGGTAGACGGCCCCGGCGCCCACGGGCTCGGCGTGCCGGGGCGGCGGGGCCGGACCCCCGGAGGGGGCGGGCGCCACAGAGGCCGCGGAGGGGGCGGGCGGGGCCGCCGCGCCCGCCCCGGGCTCCCGCCCGGCGCCCTCCCCCTCGCCGGTCGCGGAGGGTCCCGCGACCCGGGTGATGTGGACGCTGATGCCGGTGGCGTCCGGGTACAGCTCGAAAAGCAGCCACGTCGCCGGGCGTCGCATGACGGTGAAGGACATCGGCAGCCGGGTGACCACCGCCGCGCGGTAGCAGTCCTCGAACACGGGGTCGTTCAGCCAGAGCACCGCCTCCCACGGGCGTCTGCCGAGCAGCGCCGCCGCGCCCGCCTGGAGCAGTTCGGCGGCGGCGGTGTTGAGGAAGGTGAGGCGTCCGTCGAGGTCCAGGGCGCAGCAGCCGACGGGCAGCCGTTCGGCGAAGTGGAGGGCGGTCCTGGCCAGGACGGGGTCCGTCTCCGGGGGCCGGGCCGGGTGCACGACGCGCGGTTCGGAGGGGTAGGAGGCCGGTTCCCGCTCGGCCGCCCGGCGCAGCAGCCGGGCGGCCCGGCGGCCGCAGCGGTCGAGCGCCGCGCGCTCGCGGTCGTCGAGGTGGGGCGGGTGCCAGACCGGCCAGAGCAGCACGATGCCGCCCCACACGGCGGTGTCGTCGGCGATCGGGGCGGCGGCGAGGAGGAAGTCGTACGGCAGCACGATGCCCAGGCGCGGGTAGCGGCGGGCGATCTCCTCCTGGCCGCCCAGCCACACGAGCGCGCGGTCGCGCATGGCGTCGACCACCGGGATCGGCGCGTCGGCCGGGATGCGGACCCAGGGGGCCGCGATCTCGCGGGAGACGCCCGACACCAGCGCCAGGCGCAGCATGTCCTCCCCCGGCACCCGGAGGTACACGAGGCCGATCGAGGCTCCGGTGTCGCGCATCACGTCGACGAGGACGGCGTCCCACCGTCCCGCGTCGAAGACGTCCTCGGCGTCCGCGCCCGCGGGCTCTCCCATATCCGGACCCTACGACGGGCCCGTCCGGGACGCTCGACGGGACCGGCCCATCGGTGGACCGCACGGGGCGGGCCCCATGGAAGCTCAACTTAGGTTAGGCTCAGCTAAGTCCCGATCGAAGGGTGAGGGGGTGCGGGCACATCCACTTTTCGGGTTCCTCCCGAAGGTCGCGAACGATTCCACGGACGGCGACACGGATGACGACACGAACGGCGATCCGGGCGGGGGCGGCGAACGGCGAACGGTCCGCGCGACCAGCCCCGTCCACGGGGGCCGGGGGCGCACGGGGCCGGGCCCCGTCGCGCGGTCCCCGTCCGACGGGGCGCCGCGCGACGTTCGCCGGGACGCACGGCCGGGGGCCCGTACCGGCAACCCCGCGCCCCCACCCTGGAACGGCGTCGCGCCGCCCCCCTCCCCGGGGCGGCGTCCCCCACACGTACGGAGAGAGACGGAAGAACATGACCGTAAGGGTCGCGGTGGCCGGTGCGAGCGGCTACGCGGGCGGGGAGATACTCCGCCTGCTGCTGTCGCATCCCGGCGTGGAGATCGGCGCGGTGACCGCGCACAGCAGCGCGGGCCGGACGCTCGGCTCCGTACAACCGCAGCTGGCGGAACTGGCGGACCGGGTCCTCGACGAGACCTCGGCGGCCGCCCTGCGCGGTCACGACGTGGTCTTCCTGGCCCTGCCGCACGGGCAGTCCGCCGCGTACGCGCGGGAGTTGGACCCCGACACGCTGATCGTGGACTGCGGGGCGGACTTCCGCCTGCGCGACCCGGTGGCCTGGAAACGCTTCTACGGCTCCGAGCACGCCGGGACCTGGCCGTACGGCCTCCCGGAACTCCCCGGCGCCCGGGACGGGTTGAAGGGCGCCACCCGGATCGCCGTGCCCGGCTGCTATCCCACGGCGGTCACGCTCGCGCTGTTCCCCGCGCTCGCGGCCCGGCTCGTGGAGCCGGAGGTCGTGGTCGTCGCGGCCAGCGGCACGTCGGGCGCCGGACGGGCCCTCAAGCCGCACCTCCTCGGCGCCGAGGTGATGGGCTCCATGACCCCGTACGGAGTCGGTGGCGGCCACCGGCACACCCCCGAACTCGTCCAGAACCTCTCCCTGGTGGCCGGCGAGCACGTCACCGTCTCCTTCACGCCGACGCTCGCCCCCATGCCCCGGGGCATCCTCGCCACCTGCTCGGCACGGCTCCGCCCCGAGGCACTCGCGGCGGGCCCCGAGGCGGTGCGCGAGGCGTACGCATCCGCCTACGCCGACGAGCCGTTCGTCCGGCTGCTGCCGCCCGGGCAGTGGCCCTCGACCGCCGCCGTCCTCGGGTCCAACACGGTCCAGGCACAGATCGCCGTGGACCCGGACGCCGGCCGGCTGATCTGCGTGAGCGCCATCGACAACCTGACGAAGGGCACCGCGGGTGGCGCGGTGCAGAGCATGAACGTCGCCCTCGGCCTGCCGGAACGGCTGGGCCTGCCCACGAATGGAGTCACTCCGTGAGTGTGACCGCTGCACAGGGATTCCTCGCCTGCGGCATCGCCGCCGGCATCAAGGAGTCCGGTGACCGCGATCTGGCCCTGGTGGTGAACCGGGGGCCGTCGCGCGCCGCCGCCGGCGTCTTCACCTCCAACCGCGTCCAGGCCGCGCCCGTACGCTGGTCCCGGCGTGTCCTGGCCGACGGCCGGATATCCGCCGTCGTCCTCAACTCCGGCGGCGCCAACGCCTGTACGGGACAGGCCGGCGCCGTCGACGCGCGTCTGATGGCCGAGCGGACGGCGGGCGCGGTGGACGTGGACCCGCACGAGGTCGCGGTGTGCTCCACCGGTCTGATCGGCGTACGGCTGCCGATGGACCGCGTCACCGAGGGCATCGCCGCCGCCGGCGGACTGCTCTCGGCGGACGGCGGCGAGGACGCGGCCGTCGCGATCAGGACGACGGACTCGGTCCACAAGACCGCCTCGGTGACCCGGGACGGCTGGACGGTCGGCGGCATGGCCAAGGGCGCGGGGATGCTCGCCCCCGGTCTCGCGACCATGCTGGTCGTGCTCACCACCGACGCCGACGTGGACGCGGAGACGCTCGACGGGGTGCTCCGCGCGGCGGTGCGGACCACCTTCGACCGGGTGGACTCGGACGGCTGCATGTCCACCAACGACACCGTCCTGCTGCTGGCTTCGGGAGCCTCCGGGACCGTCCCCGCCCCGGAGGCCTTCGCCGAGGCCGTGCACGCGGTCTGCCTGGACCTGGCCGGGCAGCTGGTGGCGGACGCCGAGGGCGCCTCCAAGGAGATCGAGGTGAACGTCGTCGGCGCGGCCTCCGAGGAGGACGCCGTCGAGGTGGGCCGGTCCATCGCCCGCAACAACCTCCTCAAGTGCGCCCTGCACGGCGAGGACCCCAACTGGGGCCGGGTGCTCTCCGCGATCGGCACCACGGCGGCCGTCTTCGACCCGGACCGGCTGGACGTGGCGATCAACGGCGTCTGGGTGTGCCGGGACGGCGCGGCGGGCGAGTCCCGGGACAAGGTCGACCTGTCGGACCGGAGGATCGTCGTCACCGCCGACCTGCGGGCCGGCGACGCGTCGGCGGTCCTCTGGACCAACGACCTGACGGCCGAGTACGTCCACGAGAACAGCGCGTACAGCTCATGAGCGGGCCCGGGACGACACGGACGGGGACGCTTCCCCACGCGCGGCCGGGCGAGAACCCGGCCGGAACGGCCGGCACGGCCGCCGACACGGTCACCGCCGCCGCCGACCTGCCCTGGGCCGAGGAGCTGCGGGGCCGGACGGTGGTCGTCAAGTTCGGCGGGAACGCCATGGTGGACCCCGCGCTGCACCGGACCTTCGCGCAGGACGTCGTGGAGCTGTGGCACGCGGGCCTGCGGCCGGTCGTCGTGCACGGAGGCGGACCGCAGATCAGCGCCATGCTCGACCGCCTCGACCTGGAGGTCCGCTTCGAGGCGGGCCTGCGAGTGACCACGCCCGAGACCATGGACGTGGTCCGCATGGTGCTGACCGGCCAGGTGCAGCGGGAGCTGGTCGGCGCCCTCAACGCCCACGGCCCGTTCGCCGTGGGCCTGTCGGGCGAGGACGCGCACACCATGACCGCCGTGCGGCGCCCCGCGTGGGTGGACGGCGAGCCCGTGGACATCGGTCTCGTCGGCGAGGTCGTGGCCGTGGAGACCGCCGCCGTGCGCGCCCTCCTGGAGGCGGGCCGCATCCCCGTGGTGTCGCCGGTCGCCCGGGGCGAGGACGGGGAGGTCTACAACGTCAACGCCGACCTCGCGGCCTCCGCGCTCGCCGTGGCGCTCGGCGCGGACCGGCTCGTGGTCCTGACCGACGTCGAGGGCCTCTACGCGGACTGGCCCCGCAGCACCGAGATCATCGACCGGCTGACGGCCGGCGAACTGGACGCGCTGCTCCCGGACCTGGCGAGCGGAATGCTCCCCAAGATGGAGGGCTGCCTGCGGGCGGTCCGCGCGGGCGTCCGCGCGGCCCGGGTCGTCGACGGCCGGGTGCCGCACGCGCTCCTCGGCGGCGTCTTCGCCGCCGACGGGCCGGGCACGACCGTGGTCCCCGACCCGGAGACCCCCTCCGCCCCCGTACCCGCTCCCCCGTCCGAGGAGGACGACGCGTGACCGCCGCCGACAGCACGAGGACCCTCACCGATCGCTGGCGCGCGGTCATGATGGACACGTACGGCACTCCCCCGCTGGCCCTGGTCCGGGGCGAGGGCAGCACCGTCGAGGACGAGGCGGGCCGTACGTACACCGACTTCACCGGCGGGATCGCAGTCAACACCCTGGGCCACGCCCATCCGGCCGTCGTCGAGGCCGTCCGGGAGCAGGTCTCCCGGCTCGGCCACGTGTCGAACCTGTTCGTCGCCGGGCCGCCCGTCGCCCTGGCCGAGGAGCTGCTCCGGCTCTTCGGCAGGCGGGGCAGGGTCTTCTTCGCGAACTCGGGCGCGGAGGCGCTGGAAGCGGCCTTCAAGATCGCCCGCCGGACGGGGCGCCCGCACGTGGTCGCCGCCGAGGGCGGGTTCCACGGGCGCACCATGGGGGCCCTGGCGCTCACCGGCCAGCCGGCGAAGCGCGAGCCGTTCCTGCCGCTGCCCGGGGAGGTCACCCACGTCCCGTTCGGGGACGTGGAGGCGCTGCGCGCGGCCGTCACGGAGGAGACCGCGGCGGTCGTCCTCGAACCGGTCCAGGGCGAGGCCGGGGTCGTCCCCGCGCCCGAGGGGTATCTGCGGGCCGCGCGGGAGATCACCCGGGCGACCGGCACGCTGCTCGTCCTGGACGAGGTGCAGACCGGCATCGGGCGGACCGGCCACTGGTTCGCGCACCAGGCGGACTGGGACGTGGACCCCGACGTGGTCACCCTCGCCAAGGGCCTGGGCGGCGGGCTGCCGATCGGCGTCGCGGTGGCCTTCGGGTCGGCGGCCGGGCTCCTCGGACCCGGCCAGCACGGCTCCACGTTCGGCGGCAACCCGGTCGCGTGCGCGGCCGGCCTCGCCGTCCTGCGGACCATCGAGGCCGAGGGGCTGCTCGCCCGCACCGTGCGGTCGGGCGAGCGGCTGCGCCGGGGCATCGAGGAACTGAAGCACCCCGCCGTCGCCGAAGTGCGCGGCGCCGGCCTCCTCCTGGGCGTCGTGCTCACCGAACCGCGGGCCGTCCCGGTCCAGCGCGCGGCCCAGGACGCCGGCTTCCTGGTCAACGCGGCGGGCCCGTCCACCGTACGGCTCGCCCCCGCGCTGACGGTGACGGAGGAACAGATCGACGCCCTGGTGGAGGCGCTGCCGGGGATCCTCGACGCCTGAGCACGACGGAGGGCGGGCCGGGAAGCCGTTACGGCTCCGGGCCCGCCCTCCGTCGTGACGTACCGGTGTGCCCGGAGACCGTCAGAGGGCGCAGAGGGCGTCGATGGCGGCGTTGGTCAGGTTCTGCACTCCGACCCCTCCGGGGCCGGCCATGTTGTACTGGTTGGTGGCGACGGCGGCCTGGGCGCCGTCCTCGCGGGTGAGGACGGCGGTGTAGTACCCGTAGATGGCGCCGCCCTTCGTCCAGACCTTGCCGCAGTTGCCCGGGCCGTTCACCACCTCGTGGGCGAGCCCGAAGGACAGGTTGGACTGGCCGGGGTAGGCGACGAGGGTCTTGAGCTGCTCCAGCGTCGCCGGGGAGAGCAGGGTGCCGTCGAGCAGCGCCTCGTGGAGGGTCGCCAGGTCGTCCAGGGTCGACACCATCGCGCCCGCCGCGCCGGAGAACTGGACGTTCAGGGTGGTGACGTCGACGTAGGGGCGCTCGCCCCAGTGGTAGAGGGGAACGGCGTAGCCCCGGACGTGGTTGCCGTACAGCTTCGGATCCGACGTGGGGTAGCTCGTGCCGGTGAGGCCGAGCCGGTCGATGAGGCGGGTCCGCACCTCGACGGCCGGTTCGTTGCCCGTCACCGACTTGATGATCATCCCGAGCAGGATGAAGTTGGTGTTGCTGTACTTGACGCTCGTGCCCGGCGCGAACAGCGGCGCCCGCTGCATGGCCTGCCGCACCAGCTGGGCGGGCGGGAAGGGCTTGTTCGGGTTCTCGTACGCGTCGACGGTGACCCTGTCGAGGTATTCGGGCACGCCCGAGGTGTGGTTCAGCAGCTGGCGCACCGTGATCTTCCTGCCGTCGTTGCCGTTGCCGGTCACGGCGCCCGGCAGCCACCGGTCCACGGTGTCGTCGAGCGACAGCGCGCCCTGGTCGGCCAGCATCAGGGTGACGGCGCCGATGAACGGCTTGGTGTTGCTCCCAATGCGGACCTGAGCCTTCGGGTCGGTCGGCGTCCGGGTGGCGCGGTCGCCGACGCCCGCCGTCAGGTACCGGCGCGCTCCGTCCTCGCGGAGCAGGGCCGTGGCGCCGGGGTATCCGGCGGCGACCACCGCGTCGAGTCCGTCCTGCATCACCTGGTCGGCGGTCCGGGTCGGCGTGCCGTGCACCGGTCCGGCAGCCGTGAACGTGAGCGCGGCCGCCACGGCCAGGGCCGCTCCGGCCTTGCGAGTGAACAGAGAAATGGCCATGGGAGATCTCCTTGGTCCGCTGTGCAGCCGCTCTCACGAGGAGGCCTGCTGTGGATGCGTTGCGGGGCGTCGGGCGGAACGGTCCGGGAGACGGCCGTTGGGCGTCGTCAGCGGCACCGTCGGGCCGGTCGTCGCGCGTGCGGATTTTTGACCGCACGGCTCCTCACCGGCCCGGCCGACTCTCCCGCGACACGCTGCTTTTCCGGTGAAGTCCCGTTGAAGCAAGGGGATTTCTGCCGAGCGCCTCGGTGCCGCCGACACGTCGGGGGACCCGTCGAGGAGGCGTCACGCGAGGGGCTTGTTCACAGCTTCTTCCCCTGTGTCGCCTCCTGGCCGTCCACGAAGGTCGCCACGATCTCGATGTCCCCGATCCGGGAGGGGTCGACGGCGTACGGGTCGTCGGCGAGGACGACGAGGTCGGCGCGCTTGCCGGGGGTGAGGGTGCCCGCGGTGTCGTCCCAGCGGCAGGCGTGGGCTCCGGCGACCGTGTAGGCGCGCAGGGCCTCGTCGACGGTGATCGCCTCGTCCGGGCCGATCGGGCGGCCGGAGAGGGAGGTGCGCTCGACCATGAACTGGACGGCCCGCAGCGGCGATCCGTCGGTGACGGGGCGGTCGGAGCTGCCGACCAGCGTGACGCCGTGGTCGAGGAAGCCGCGGCCCCGGTACATCCAGGGCGCCCGGTGCGGGCCCATGACCGTGGCGTAGTCGTCGCCGAAGTACCGCAGGAAGTTGGGCTGGACGACGGCGCTGAGGCCGAGCCGGGCGAAGCGCGGGAGCTGGTCGGGGCGGATCAGGCCGGCGTGTTCGACGCGGTGGCGGGCGTCGGGGCGGGGGCGCAGCTCCTGGGCCCGTTCCAGGGCGTCCAGGGCGAGGTCGGCGGCGCGGTCCCCGATGGCGTGGACGGCGAGCTGCCAGCCGGCGAGGTGTCCGTCCACGATGAGGGAGGTCAGGTGCTCGGGGTCGGCCTGGAGCTGCCCGGTGCCGTCCGTGCCCTCGTAGGGCTCGGTGAGCGCGGCCGTGCGGGCCATCATCCCGCCGTCGGTGTAGATCTTGAGCGCGCCGACGGACAGCCAGTCGTCGCCGAAGCCGGTGCGCAGGCCGAGGTCGAGGCCCCGGGGGATGCCGTCCCGTTCGTGGGCGCCGAGCGGCTTGAGGGTGTCGGCGCCCGGCATGAGCTGGACGCGCAGGGGCAGCCGGCCGCGGTCGCGCAGGAGTTGGTAGGCGCCGAGCTCGGCGGGGCTGTGGCCGAGGAGGCCGCCGCCGATGCCGGCCTCGGCGCAGGCGGTGACGCCCTCGGCGAGGCAGGCGCGTCCGGCGTGCTCGATGGCGTCGGCGAGCTCCTCCTGCGCGTACGGGAGGCGGAGCCGGCGCACGGCGCCCATCGCGCTCTCCACCAGGAGGCCGTCGTCGTGGGGGACGTCGGCGGGGAGCAGGTCGAGGACGGAGCTGTCGACGACGCAGGCGTGGCCGGAGGTGTGCATGAGGAAGATCCGGTGGCCGGCGGCGACCCGGTCGAGGTCGGCGGCGGTCAGGTGCCGGCCGAGGGCGCGCTGGTCGTAGTCCCCGACGTGGATCCACGTGCCGGGCGCGTTCCGGCGGGCGACCGCGTCCGCGACGACGGCGAGGGCGTCCTCGATCCGTTCGGCGCCGGCGAGGCTCGGGGAGCTCGCCTTCAGGCCCGTCCACGCCAGGTGGACGTGGCTGTCGATGAAGCCGGGGAGCACGGTGGCGCCCTGGAGGTCGACGACCTCGCGCGCGGGCAGGCCGCTCACGGCCTCGTCGAGGCCGACGATCCGGCCGTGCCAGATGCCAAGGTCGTGGGCGACCGGGTGGTCGGGGTCCATGGTGAGGACGCGCGCGTTGGTGATTCTGGTGCACAGCATCATGGGCGGGTCCGTCCCTAGGGGGGTTCAGGGGGTCTTGGCGAGCGCCGTGCCGTCGGTGTCCTCCGCCTCGTACCGCCGGGGTGCGGCGGGGACCATGAGCGGGGTGCCGGTCTCGGGGTCGTCGATGATCCGGCAGGGCAGGCCGAAGACGTCCTCGACCAGGTCGGCGGTCATGACGGAGGCCGGGTCGCCCTCGGCGGCGACGATGCCGCCGGGGCGCATCACGATGAGGTGGGTGGCGTAGCGGCAGGCCTGGTTGAGGTCGTGCAGGACGGCCACCACGGTGTGTCCCTTGCGGGCGTGGAGTTCGGCGCACAGGTCGAGGACCTCGACCTGGTGGGCGATGTCGAGGAAGGTGGTCGGCTCGTCGAGGAGGAGGACGGAGGTCTGCTGCGCCAGGACCATGGAGAGCCAGACGCGCTGGCGCTGGCCGCCGCTGAGGTCGTCGACGGGCCGGTCGGCGAGGTCGAGGACGCCGGTCTGGCGCATGGCCTCGGTGACGGCCGTCTCGTCCTCGGCGGACCACTGCTTCAGGAGCCGCTGGTGCGGGTAGCGGCCGCGGGCGACGAGGTCGCCGACGGTGATGCCGCCGGGCGCGCTGGAGGACTGCGGGAGCAGGCCGAGGCGGCGGGCGACCTCGCGGGAGCGGTACGAGGAGATGGCCGCGCCGTCGAGGTAGACCTGGCCGGCCTTGGGCGTGAGCATCCGTGCGAGCGCCGAGAGGAGGGTGGACTTGCCGCAGGCGTTGGGTCCGACGATCACCGTGAAGGAGTGGTCGGGTATGTCGACGCTGAGGGAGGTGGCCACCGTCCGCCGGTCGTAGGAGAGCGTGAGGTCCTCGGCGCGCAGCCGGGGTCCGGGGGTGTTCTTCGCGGTCATGCGCGGCTCTTTCGCGACTCGGTGATCAGCAGCCAGATGAGGTAGGTCCCGCCGAGGGCGCCGGTCGCCGTGCCGACGGGGAGGAGGGCGGGCGCGAAGGCCCGCTGGACGACGAGGTCGCTCAGGGCGAGCAGGACGGCGCCCATGAGGGCGGAGGACAGCAGGGCGGGCGCGGGGGACCCGGTGAGCCGGCGCACCACCTGGGGGGCGGCCAGCGCGATGAACCAGATGGGCCCGGTCACGGCGGTGGCGAACGCGGCGAGGGCGACGCCGATGACGAGGAGGGCCGTACGGGTGCGGTGGACGTCCACGCCGAGGGCGGTGGCGGTGAGGTCGCCCATCTCCACCATGGCGAGGCGGCGGGAGAGGAGGAGGGCCGGGGGCAGCAGGACGGCGAGGGCGAGGCCGATCGCGTTGGCGTGCGTCCAGGTCCGGTTGCCGAGGCTGCCGATCAGCCACGCCTGGGCCTCCAGGGCCTCCTGGAAGGTGGCCCGGGTGATCAGGTACGAGTTGACGGCGAGGAGCAGGGCGCTGACGCCGACGCCGATGACGACGAGGCGGAAGCCCTGGAGTCCGCGGCCGATCATGAGGAGGTGGACGGCGAGGGCGGTGGCGAGGCCGCCGGCCAGGGCGCCGAGGGCGATCTGGGTCATGCTGCCGTGCAGGACGACGATGACGACGAGGGCGCCCACGGCGGAGCCGTTGGTGAAGCCGATGATGTCGGGGCTGCCGAGGGAGTTGCGGGTGAGGCTCTGCAGGATCGCCCCGCTCACGGCGAGGGCCGCGCCGACGAACACGGCGCTCAGGACGCGGGGCATCCGGAGGGTGTTGACGACGAAGTCGGCGGCCCCGGAGTCGTTCCCGGTGAGGGCGCGCAGGACCTCCCCGACGGTGAGCGGGAAGTCCCCGGTGGTGAGGGTGGTGCCGACGACCAGCACCAGGGCGGCGAGCAGCAGGACGGTGACGGCGACGGTGCGCCCGTGCACGCGCAGGGAGACGGCGCGGCCGACGCGGACGACCCGGCCGCCGACGACGCGGGGCGCGGGGGCCTTCGCCTCTCGTACGGGGACGCTCACAGCATGACCAGCTTCCGTCGGCGGCAGAGCGCGATGAACAGGGGGGCGCCGATGAAGGCGGTGACGATGCCGACCTGCACCTCGCCGGGGGCGCCGAGGACGCGGCCGAGGACGTCGGAGCCGATGAGCAGGACGGGGGCGAGGAGCGTCGAGTACGTGAGGACCCAGCGCTGGTCGGGGCCGACGACGAAGCGGGCGATGTGCGGCACGGCCAGGCCCACGAAGCCGATCGGTCCGGCGGCGGCGGTCGCGGCCCCGCACAGCAGCATCACGGCGAGGGCGGCGAGGAGCCGGGTGCGGCCGACGTTCACGCCGAGGGCGCGCCCCACCTGGTCGCCCATGGCGAGGGCGTTGAGGGAGGGGGCGAGGAGGAGGGCGACGACCAGGCCGGTGGCGACGAACGGCAGGACCAGGAGGACGATGTCGTGGTAGCGGCCCGCGAGGGAGCCGACCGTCCAGAAGCGGAACTGGTCGAAGGCCTCCGGGTCGAACAGCAGCACGCCCCAGTTGAAGGCGTAGAGGACGGCGGTGACGGCCGCTCCGGCGACGACGAGCCGGTCGGGGGTGGCGAGCTTGCGGCCGGAGGAGCCGAGGAGGTAGACGCCGACCGAGGCGACGGCGGCTCCGGCGAGGGCGAACCAGACGTAGCCGAGGGGCGAGGCCACGCCCAGGAAGGCGATGGCCACGACGACGCCGGCGGAGGCGCCCAGGTTCACGCCGAGGAGGCCGGGGTCGGCGAGCGGATTGCGCGTCAGGGCCTGCATCAGCGCGCCCGACAGGCCGAGGGCCACGCCGACGAGGAGGCCGAGGAGGGTGCGGGGCACGCGGTAGTCGTGGACGATGACCGAGGCCTCGGACCCGTCGGGGTGCCACAGCAGTTCCCAGGTGGAGGCGAAGGGGATCCCCCGGGTGCCCACCCAGACGCTGAGCAGCGAGACGAGGAACAGCGCTCCGAGCGTCACGAGGAGGCCCAGGCCGCGCAGGGCGAGGGTGGCCGGGCGCACGGGGGGCGCGGCGGGCCCGTCGGGGCCGCCGGTCCTGCCTCCGGACGCCGTCTGGATTTCGACGGACAACGGCCACTCCCCCTGACGGCGGTTCGCGCCCCCGTCCGGCCGTGGGCCCAAGACGGGTGCGCCGCACGTGATTTGACGTGCCGAACAGGTCAACTTAGGTGAGCCTAACCGGATCGCACCGACGGGTCAACGCGCCCTCCCGACCTGCGGTCGCGCCCGCACCCCCGGGGTCCCGCGGCGCCCTGCGGGCCCCCTTGGCAGCACCCCTCATTAAGGTAGCCTTACCTAACTATCTCTCTCTTCGTGGAGGCTTCCCATGCCCGCTGGAGGACCAACGGGAGGCCGCGTCCTCCGGAGAGCGCTCGGCGACCAGCGCCGGCGGGTCGGCGGGGCCTCGCTCCTCGCCATGGCCCACCAGGCGTGCGAGGCCCTCGTGCCGGTCGTCATCGGCCTCACCATCGACGAGGCGGTGGGCACCGGGTCCTCCGGGGCGCTGCTGCGCTGGCTGCTCGTCCTCGCCGGGCTCTTCCTCGTCCTCTCCACCTGCTACCGGATCTCCGCCCGGTTCGCCGAGGGCGCGGGCGAGAGCGCCGCGCACCGGATCCGGCAGGACCTCGCCGACCGGGTGCTCGACCCGAGGGGCGGCGCCGACACCGGCCGGCTCCCGGGCGCGCTGACCGCCGTCGCGACCGGCGACGCCCGCCGGGTCGGCTCGGTCGCCTCCGCCCTGCCGTACGCGCTGTCCGCGCTCACCGGACTCGCCGTCAGCGCGGTGGCCCTGCTCCGCACCTCCGTCCCGCTCGGGCTGCTCGTCCTGCTCGGCGTGCCGCCCCTGCTGTGGATCGGCCACCTCATCAGCCGGCCCCTGGAGCGGCGCAGCGAGGCCGAGCAGGAGCACGCCGCCCATGCCTCCGGGGTCGCCGCCGACCTGGTGGCGGGGCTGCGCGTCCTGAAGGGCATCGGCGCCGAGCGGGCGGCGGTCGCCCGCTACCGGGAGACCAGCCGGAGCTCGCTGGCCTCGGCGCTGCGGGCGGCGAACAGCCGGGCCTGGCACGACGGGGCGATCCTCGCCCTGACGGGCGTCTTCATCGCGGTGATCGGCCTGGTCGGCGCCCATCTGGCGATGCGCGGCACGATCAGCGTGGGCGACCTGGTGGCGGCCGTCGGCCTCGCCCAGTACCTCCTGGGCCCCTTCCAGCTCCTCACCTACGTCAACGGCGAGTTCGCCCAGGCCCGCGCCTCGGCCGACCGGATCGCCGAGGTCCTCGCCTCGCCCCCGGCCGTCGCCGCCGGTACGGCCCCGCTCCCCTCCCCCGTCGCCGGACGGCTGCGGCTGCGGGGCCTGACCCACGGAGCGCTGCGCGGCCTCGACCTCGACGTCGCGCCCGGCAGCGTCGTCGGCGTGGTCTCCCGGGACCCGGCCGCCGCGAACGACCTGCTGCTCTGCCTGGGCCGGGAACGGGAGCCCGCCGAAGGGACCGTGGAGCTCGACGGCGTCCCGCTGGCCGACCTCGACCCCGGCGACGCCCGCCGGGCGATCCTGGTCGCCCACCACGACGCCGACCTGTTCGAGGACAGCCTCCTCGCCAACGTGCGGGCCGGGGCGGGCGACGGCGCGCCGGACGTCGGTCCCGCGCTCGCCGCCGCCGCGGCGGACGACGTCGCCGAGGCCCTGCCGGACGGCGTGCACACCGTCCTCGCCGAGCGGGGCCGGTCGCTCTCCGGCGGCCAGCGCCAGCGGGTCGCGCTCGCCCGCGCCCTGGCCGCCGACCCGCCGGTCCTGGTCGTCCACGACCCGACCACGGCCGTCGACACGGTCACCGAGGCCCGCATCGCCGTCCGGCTGCGGGAGCTGCGCCGGGGCCGCACCACCCTCCTGGTCACCACCAGCCCGGCCCTGCTCGCCGGGACCGACGTCGTGGTGGTGCTCGACGGGGGGAGGGTGACCGCCGAGGGCAGCCACCCGGAGCTCGTCGCCTCCCACGAGACGTACCGCTCGGCGGTGCTGGCATGACGGCCGGCCGCGACGCGACCGCGCCGGGCGCCGGCGCCAAGGACGAGGACGAAGGACGGACGATGAGCGGATCCGGCACGCCCGACGGCGCGCCCGTGCCCACCACGACCGACCCGTACGAAGACGCGCCCCCGCCCGGGCGCGCCCTCCTGCCCACCGCGACCGGCGCGCAGACCCTCGCCGTCGTGCGCGGGCTGGTGCGCCGCCACCGGCTGCTCGCCGTGACCGCGCTGACCGTCCTGGTCGCCGGGACCGGCATCGGGCTGCTGACCGCGCCCCTGCTCGGCCGGATCGTGGACCTGGTCGTGGACCGCGGCGGCACGGCCGCGCTGACCGTGCCGATGGCGCTGCTCCTCGCGGTGGCCGTGGCCCGGGGCGTGGCGACCGCCGTCGGCAAGTCGCTGGTCGCCCGGCTCGGCGAGACGATCCTCGCGGACCTGCGCGAGCGGTTCATCGACCGGGCGCTGCGCCTGCCGCTGGAGCGGGTCGAGAAGGCCGGCTCGGGCGACCTGACCGCCCGGGTGACGGGCGACGTCACGCTGATCGCGCGGGCGGTCCGGCAGGCCCTGCCCGAGTTCGCGAACGCCTTCCTCACCATCGTCCTGACCCTGGTGGGCCTCGCCGTCCTCGACTGGCGCTTCCTGCTCGCCGTCCTCGTCGCCGTCCCGGTGCACGTCCTCACCGTGCGCTGGTACATCCCGCGCGCCGCGCGGATCTACGCCGAGCACCGGGTGGCGACCGGCGCCCTCCAGCACCAGCTGCTCGACAGCGTCGGGGGCGTCCGCACCGTACGGGCGTTCCGGCTCACCGACCGCCACGCGGACCTCCTGGAGAAGCGGTCGGGGGCGGCCGTCGACCTGGCCGCGAGCGGAATGCGCCTGGTCTCCGGCTTCTTCTCCCGCCTGAACGCCGCCGAGTTCCTCGGCATGGCCTCGATCCTCGTCACCGGCTTCCTGCTCGTCGACGCCGGATCGGTGAGCATCGGTACGGCCACGGCCGCGGCGCTCTACTTCCACGGCCTGTTCAACCCGATCAACGCCGCGCTCTTCCTCATCGACGACGCCCAGTCGGCCGGGGCGAGCCTCGCCCGCCTGGTCGGCGTGTCGACCCTCCCGGCCGAGCGGGAGCCCGAGGGGCGGCCCGCCGCGCCCGTGGACGGCTCGGTCAAGGTGACCGGGCTCGGCCACTCCTACGTGGACGGGCACCCGGTGCTCCACGAGGTCGACCTCGACGTGCGGTGCGGCGAGCGCGTCGCCCTGGTCGGCGCCAGCGGCGCGGGCAAGACCACGCTCGCCAAGCTGATCGCGGGCGTCCACGAACCGGCGGCCGGCACGATCTCCCTGGGCGGCGTGGACACCCGCGAGCTGGGCCCCGCCGGGGTCCGCCGGGCCGTCACCCTGATCAGCCAGGAGGTGCACGTCTTCTCCGGGCCCCTCGCCGAGGACCTGCGCCTCGCCCGGCCCGGGGCCACGGACGAGGAGCTGCGCGCGGCCCTGGACCACGTCGGCGCCCTGGAGTGGGCCGACGCGCTCCCCGAGGGCCTGGCGACGGTCGTGGGCGAGGGCGGCCACCGGCTCACCGTGACGCAGGCCCAGCACCTGGCCCTGGCCCGGCTCGTCCTCACGGACGCGCCCGTCGCCCTCCTCGACGAGGCGACCGCCGACGCGGGCAGCGCGGGCGCCCGGGTCCTGGAGACCGCCGCCCTGCGCGCCCTGGAGGGCCGTACGGGTCTGATGGTGGCCCACCGGCTGCCGCAGGCCGCCGCCGCGGACCGGATCGTCGTCCTCGACGGGGGCCGGGTCGTCGAGAACGGCACCCACGAGGAGCTGGTCGCGGCGGGCGGGCACTACGCCGAGCTGTGGTCGGCCTGGTCGGACAGCCGCCGCGAGCCGGCCGCCGTGCTCGACTAGGCGGTACTACGGAACGGAGGAAGGGCCCCTCCCGGTCGGGAGGGGCCCTTCCCCTTGTCGTGCGCGGGCTCAGCCGCGCCCGGCCGCCGGGCCCGCCGGGCGCGGGGCGGTCCGGTGGTTCTCCACGTACGTGACGCAGGCCTCCCTGGTGTCCTCTCCGAAGACGGTGCGCCAGCCGGCCGGCGCCGACGCGAAGGACGGCCACAGCGAGTGCCGGCCCTCCGCGTCGGCCAGGACCAGGAAACGGCCCCGCGGGTCCTCGAACGGGTGGGTGGTCATGCGTCGTCGCTCCTCGTGGACATGGCGGTGAACAGCTCCGAGAGCGGCTGCTCCGGGTCGGCGACCACGGCGCGCAGCAGCCCCTGGAGTTCGCCGGCGAGCCGCCGCGCCTTGGCGGCGCCGAACAGGTCGGTGGCGTGGATGAGGCCGCAGTGGACCGGGCCGTCGCCCAGCGGCTCGTAGAAGCTGAGGGTCAGCCGGGCCCGGGTCGAACCGGTCGGCACGGCGTCGAGGGAGCCGACCCCGCCCTCCAGGCGGTCCAGGTCCGCCTGTTCGTGGTGGATCACCATGACCTGCGGGCCCTCCGGGGGCAGCCCGGCCGCCCGGGCCACCTCCTCGAAGGGGACCTCCTGGCGGTCGAGGGCGCTCAGGGTGGTCTCCCGGACCCGGGAGAGCAGTTCGGCGAAGGTGGGGTCCCCGGCCGTGTCGGTGCGCAGGACGAGCGTGTTGAAGAAGCAGCCCACGAGGTCCGCGAGCCGGTCGTCGCCGCGCCCCGCGGCCATCGTGCCGAGCGGCAGGTCCGTGCCCGCGCCGTGGGCGGTGAGCAGGGCGGCCAGGGCGGAGTGCAGGACCATGAACATGCTGGTGCCGGTCGTCCGGGCCAGCGCGTCGACGGACGCGTGCAGCTCCTCGTCCAGGACGAAGCCGACGTGGCCCGCGCCGGGCACGGACGTGTGCGGGGCGTCGGCCGGGAGGGCCAGGGCGGCCGGCGCGTCCTTCAGGACCTGCCGCCAGTACGCGAGCTGGCCGGCCGCCCTGCTGTCCGGGTCGTCCGGGTCGCCGAGGACCTCGCGGGCCCAGCGGGCGTAGTCGGCGTACGAGACGGGCAGCGGCTCCCAGTCGGGTGCCCGGCCCTCCGTACGGGCCGTGTACGCGGACGTCAGGTCGCGGAAGAGGGGAACGACCGACCATTCGTCGACGGCCAGGTAGTGGAGGGCCAGGAGCAGTGACTGCCGTCCGTCGGGGGCGGTCAGGAGGTGGGCCCGCAGCGGGGCCTCGCGGTCCGGCGCGGGTGCTCCCCCGGCCAGTTCGCGCAGCCGGGCCTCCGGGTCCGCGCTCTCCTCCCGCACCAGCACGGGCGGTGCGGCGTCGACGAGGTGCAGGACGCCGTCGCGTTCGGCGAAGGCGGTGCGCAGCGGCTCGTGGCGGGCCGCCACGTCGGCGAGCGCGGCCGCCAGGGCCTCCGCGTCCAGGCCGCCGGGCGAGCGGAGCACGAGGGCGTGGTCGAAGGCGGGGGTGCGGCGGTGCGCGTCCCACTGGAGGCGCTGGACGGGCGCGGCGAGCCGGGGCCCCTCGGGGTCCCCGGCGGGCAGGAGCGCCGGGCGGGCCGCGGCGGCCCCCTTCAGCTTGGCCTCCAGGCCGGCGACCGTGAGGGCGTCGAAGACGTCGCGGATGCTCAGCTCGACCCCGAACTCGGCGCGGACGCGGCCCAGGAGCCGCATCGAGGCCATGGAGTGGCCGCCGAGCGCGAAGAAGTTGTCGTGGACGCCGACCCGGTCGAGGCGGAGGATCTCGCGGAAGAGTCCGGCGAGCCTCTCCTGGGTCTCGTTCGCCGGGCGGGCGTCGCCGGTCATGGCGGCCCAGTCCGGCGCGGGCAGCGCCTTCCGGTCGAGCTTGCCGTTGGGTGTGAGGGGCAGCGGTCCGCCGAGCGGGACGACGAGCGCCGGGACCATGTACTCCGGCAGGACGCCGGCCACGTGGGCGCGCAGCTCCCCCGGGTCGGGCTCCCCCTCCCCCGCCTCCGAGACGGCGTAGCCGACCAGGCGCACGATGTCGCCGTCGCGGTCGGGCACCACGGCGGCCTGGGCCACCGACGGGTGGGAGGCGAGCGCCGCCTCGATCTCGCCGAGCTCGATGCGGAAGCCGCGCACCTTCACCTGGGTGTCGACGCGGCCGAGGAAGTCGACGTTGCCGTCGGCGCGCCAGCGGGCGCGGTCGCCGGTGCGGTACATGCGGGAGCCGGGCGGGCCGTACGGGTCGGCCACGAAGCGCTCCGAGGTGAGTCCGGGCTTGCCGAGGTAGCCGCGCGCGAGGCCGCGTCCGGAGACGTACAGCTCGCCCGCGACGCCCGGCGGGACCGGCCTGAGGCGCTCGTCGAGGACGTAGCAGCGGGTGTTGGGGTCGGGCCGGCCGATGGGGATCCGGCCGGACGGGCGGCCCGGGTGCTCGCGGGCGGGCCACAGGGTGGAGTTGACGGTCGCCTCGGTCAGCCCGTACGCGCAGATCAGGTGGGCGGTGGTGCCGAAGCGCTCGAAGAGGTCCGGCGGCACGGTCTCGGTGCCGACGAGGACGGTCGACCCCTCGGGCAGGGCGCAGCCGGGCGGCAGGGCGGAGACGAGGGACGGCGGCAGGATCATGTGGGTGATCCGCTGGTCGGCGAGGAAGTCGGTGAGGGCGGGGCCCGCGACCCGGGCCTCGTCGGTGATCAGGACGAGCCGGCCGCCGTGGCAGAGCGCCATGGCCAGCTCGAAGACGAAGACGTCGAAGCCGACGGAGGCGAACTGCAGGACGCGGCTGTCGCGTTCCAGGCCCATCCGGTCGACGGCGGTGGCGACCAGGCTGGAGATTCCCTCGTGGGGGACGACGACGCCCTTGGGGCGGCCGGTGGAGCCGGAGGTGTAGATGACGTACGCGGCCGTGTCCAGGACGGCCGGTCCGCTCCCGGGGCGGGTGTCCGGCAGGTCGCGCAGGGCTGCGGCGGTCTCCGGCGCGTCGAGCAGCACCATGGGAACGCCCGGCACGTCGGGGATCTTGCCCGCGATCTGCTCGGTGGCGACCACGAGGGCCGCGCGCGAGTCCTCGATCATGTACGCGAGGCGGTCGGCCGGGTGGACCGGGTCGAGCGGCAGGAACGCGGCGCCCAGCTTCATCGCGGCGAGGACCGTGGCGACCGTGTCGACCGAGCGGGGCACGGCCACGCCGACGACGCTCTCGGGTCCGGTGCCCCGGGCGGCCAGGAGGGCGGCGACGCGGTCGGCGCGGGCGTCGAGTTCGGCGTACGTCACGGAGCGGGAGCGCTCCACGACGGCGACCGCGTCGGGGCGCTCGGCCAGCCGCCGGGCGAAGAGGGCCGGGAAGGTCTCCTCGTCGACCGTGCGGGCCGTGGCGTTGAACTCCTCCAGGACCAGGTGCCGTTCGGCGCCGTCGAGGATCTCGGCGCGGGAGACGGGCCGTTCGGGTGCGGCGACCAGGGCGGCGACGAGGGTGCGGAGGCGTTCGCCGATCCGCTCGGCGGTCTCCCGGTCGAAGAGTTCCGTGGCGAACTCCAGGCGGCAGCCGAGGGAGCCAGGGCCGCCGTCGGCCGGGGTGTGCTCGGTGAAGGAGAAGACCAGGTCGAACTTGGCCGAGCGGATGCGGAAGGGGAGGTACGCGGCGGTCAGGCCGGGCAGGGCGAGGGCGTCGCCGGTGCGGGCGTGGTGGCCGACCATCACCTGGAAGAGCGGGTTGCGGGCGAGGGACCGGGTCGGGTTGAGCTTCTCCACCACCGCTTCGAAGGGCACGTCCGCGTGGGAGAACGCGGCGAGGTCGGTCTCCCTGACCCGGGCGAGGAGTTCGGTGAAGCTCGGGTCGCCGCTCAGGTCGGTGCGGAGGACCAGGGTGTTGACGAAGAAGCCGACGAGGTCGTCGAGGGCTTCGTCGCTCCGGCCCGCGATGGGCGCGCCGAGGGGGATGTCGGTGCCGGCGCCCAGGCGGTGGAGGAGGACGGCCACGGCGGCGTGCGCCACCATGAACATGCTGGCGCCGGTCTCCCGGGCGAGCCGCTTGAGGCCCTCGTGGACGTCGGGGTCGAAGACGACGTCGAGTTCGGCGCCGGTGAACGCGGGGCGGGCCGGGCGCGGCCGGTCCGTGGGCAGCTCCAGCTCCTCGGGGGCGCCGTCCAGGACCGTGCGCCAGTGCTCCAGCTGCCGGGCGGCCCTGCTGTCCGGGTCGGCGGGGTCGCCGAGGAGGCGCTGCTGCCACAGGGCGTAGTCGGCGTACTGGACGGGCAGCGGCTCCCACTCCGGCACCGTGCCGGCGGTCCTGGCCGCGTAGGCGGCGGCGAGGTCGCGGAGGAAGGGGCGGTCGGACCACTCGTCGGTGGTGATGTGGTGGAGCAGCAGGATCGCGGCGTGGTCCTCGGGGCCGAGCTCCACGACCGCGGCGCGCAGCGGGAGTTCGGCGGCGAGGTCGAAGGGCCGGTTGACGGCCGCGTCGACCAGGCCGGGCAGCTCGTCCTCGGTGGCGGTGAGCCGCTCGACGGCGGGCCGCGCCTCCCCGGCGGGCAGCACCCGCTGGAACACCCGGCCGTCGCGCTCCGCGAACACGGTGCGCAGGGCCTCGTGCCGGGCGGTGACGTCGGCCAGGGCGGTCTCCCAGGCGTCGGTGTCGAGGGGGCCGCGCAGCCGCAGGACCAGCGGGAAGTTGTAGGCGGCGGAGGCGGAGTCGATCCGCTGGACGACCCAGAGGCGCTGCTGCGCGTGGGAGAGCGGCAGTTCGTCGGGGCGCTCGCCCGCGGTGAGGGCGGGGCGGGCGGGGCCCGTGGCGCGGTCGACGCGTTCGATCAGTTCGGCGACCGTGGGGGCCTCGAACAGGTCGCGGATGGCGAGTTCGGCGGCGAGCGCCGTGCGGGCGCGGCTGACCAGGCGGGTGGCGAGGAGCGAGTGGCCGCCGAGGTCGAAGAAGTCGTCGTCGATGCCGACGGCGTCCCCGGGGAGTCCGAGGGCGTCGGCGAAGAGGTTCCGGAGGGTCTCCTCGCGCGGGGTGCGCGGGGCGCGGCCGGTTCCTCCGGAGCGGGCGGGGTCGGGGGCGGGCAGGGCGCGGACGTCGAGCTTGCCGTTGACGGTCAGCGGCAGGGTGTCCACGGCGACGAGCGCGGCCGGGACCATGTAGTCGGGCAGGGCGGCCTTGAGGTGGGCGCGGAGTTCCTGGGGGTCGGGGGCGTCCCGCTCGGGCACGTAGTAGCCGACCAGGCGCTTGGTGCCGGTGCCGGTGTTCACGACGACCGCCGCGTGGGCGACGCCGGGGTGCGCGGACAGGGCCGTGGCGATCTCGCCGAGTTCGACGCGGTAGCCGCGGATCTTGACCTGGTCGTCGGTGCGGCCGAGGAAGTCGAGGAGTCCGTCGGGCCGCCGGCGCACGAGGTCGCCGGTGCGGTACATCCGTTCGCCGGGCTCTCCGAAGGGGTCGGCGACGAAGCGTTCGGAGGTGAGGGCGGGGCGGTCGTGGTAGCCGCGGGCCAGGCCGGTGCCCGCGATGTACAGCTCGCCGGGGCAGCCCGGCGGGACCGGGCGCAGCATGGAGTCGAGGACGTGGGCGCGGGTGTTGCGGATGGGCCGGCCGACCGTGGGGGTCGCGCTGTCGGCCGTGGAGGCACCGAGGGTGTTGATGGTGTACTCGGTCGGCCCGTACAGGTTGTAGCCGTAGCAGCCGTCGGTGTCCCGCAGCCGGTTCCAGACCGTGTCGGAGACGGCCTCGCCGCCGAGCAGGACCAGGGCGGGCCGGTGCTTCCCGGCCGCCTCGTCGTGGTCGAGGAGGCCCTCCTCGACGAGGAGCTGGGCGTAGGTGGGGGTGACGTTGACGACGTCGACCCGGTGCCGGTCGCAGTAGGCGACCAGGGCCTCGGCGTCGCGGCGCAGCTCCTCGTCGCAGACGTGGACCTCGTGGCCCTCGACGAGCCAGAGCAGTTCCTCCCAGGACATGTCGAAGGCGAAGGAGACGGTGTGCGCGATGCGCAGGCGCCGTCCGCCGGCCGAGGCGATGGCCGGGGCGAAGATCTCCTCCTGGTGGTTGAGCTGCATGTTCGTCAGGCCCCGGTAGGGGGTGACGACGCCCTTGGGGCGGCCGGTGGAGCCGGAGGTGTAGATGACGTACGCCGGGTGCTCCAGGCGGCCGGGGGTCCCGCGCGCGAAGGCGGGGCGTTCGGCGTCGGTGATCCCGGCGCCGGACAGGGCGCTCAGCTCGAAGGCGACGTCCGGGTCGTCCAAGGCGATCTCGGGGGCGAGCGGGCCCGTCTCGCCGCGCAGCGTCGGGGCCACGGCGAGGGTGGTGAGCAGGCACAGCGGCCCGGTGTCCTCGACCATCAGGCGCAGCCGGTCGGCCGGGTGGTCCAGGTCGAGCGGCAGGTAGGCGGCGCCGGTGCGCAGGACGGCGAAGAGGGCGACGACCATGTCGAGGGAGCGGGGCAGCGCCAGGGCCACCGTGCGCTCCGGGCCGGCGCCGGCGGCGAGCAGCAGCCGGGCCGTCCGGTTGACGCGCGCGTCGAGTTCCGCGTAGGTGAGGGACCGCTCGCCGAAGACCAGGGCGGTGTCGTCGGGGGTGCGGGCGGCCTGGGCCGCGAGCATGTCGGCGACGGTCTCGTGGGGCACGGGCTCGCGTCCGGCGGCGTGCCCGGCGGTCAGGGCGGCGCGCTCGGCGGGGAGCAGCAGGTCGAGGGCGGCGGTGCGGACGGTGGCGGCGTCCGGTCCGGCGAGGAGGTCCGCGAGCCGTTCCAGGACGGCCGTGAACCGGCCGAGGACGGTGGTCGCCGCCTCGGCGTCGAACAGGTCGGGGCGGGCCGCCAGGGTGACCCGCAGCCGGGTCTCGGGGGTGACGATCAGGGTCAGCGGGAAGTGGGTGCCGTCGACGTTGGAGACGCCGGTGATGCCGTGCCGCTGCCGGAGCGCGGCGGCCCGGTCCTCGCCGTCGGCGGAGCGGAGCACGAAGAGGGTGTCGAAGAGGCGGCGGTGGCCGGTCTCCCGCTGGAGGGTGCCGAGGCCGACGTGCTCGTACGGCATGACGGCGGCCCGCTCGGTCTGGAGGCGGCGCAGCAGGTCGAGCAGCGGCTCGTCGGGGGCGAACGCGGTCCGGGCCGGGACGGTGTTGAGGAACATGCCGATGATGCCGGCGGCGTTCGGCAGGTCCGCCGGGCGTCCGGCGACCGCCGTGCCGAAGGCGACGTCGCGGCGGCCGGTGGCGGCGGAGAGGACCAGGCCCCAGGCGGCGTTGAGGACCGTGTTCAGGGTGAGGCCGTGGCGGCGGGCGGCGGCGCGCAGCCGGTCGCTCGTCCCCGCCGTCAGGACCGCGTCGAAGTCGGCCGGGATGACCGGGCCCGCGTCGCGGCCGGTCGGGGCGACCAGGGTCGGCTCGTCGAAGCCGGCGAGCGCGCCGCGCCAGGCGTCGACGGCCTCGGCGGTGTCCTGGCCGTCGAGCCAGGCGAGGTAGTCGCGGTACGAGCCGGGGGCGGGCCGGCCGGCGGGGTCGCCGCCGTTCTCGTACAGGGTGAACAGCTCCTCCAGGAAGAGCCAGGCGGACCAGCCGTCCCACAGGATGAGGTGGTGGGTGACGACGAGCCGGTCGCGGCCTTCGGGGAGGCGGATCAGGCGGAGGCGGCAGAGCGGCGGGGCGGACAGGTCGAAGCGCTGCCGCCGGTCGGCGGCGAGGAGTTCCTCCACGCGCGCGTGGCGCTCGTCGGCGGGCAGTCCGGACAGGTCGGTCTCGGTGAGCGGGATCTCGGCGCCGTCGACGACGAACTGGACGGGCCGGGACAGGCCGTCGCCGGTGAATCCGGCGCGCAGGCCCTCGTTGCGGTCGAGGAGCGCGCGGCAGGCGGCGCGCAGCCGGTCGGCGTCGAGGCGGTGGTCGAGGTCCAGGGTCTCCTGGGACAGGTAGACGTCGAGGGCGTCCCCGGCGTCGTAGGTGGCGTGGAAGTACATGCCCTCCTGGAGCGGGGAGAGCGGCCAGACGTCGGTGACGGTCAGCCCCGCCGCGATGTCGGCGACGCGGGCGGTCTCCTCCTCGGTCAGCTCCAGGCCGCCGAGCGGGGCGGCCGGGGCCTGCGGCTCCTGGGGGGTCGCGGCGGCGGTGAGCTGGTCGAGGAGGGCCTTGAGGGCGGGGTCGACCTGGTTCTGCCGGGCGAGGACGGCCCGGAGCGCGGCGGCGGCCTGTCCGGCGTCGGTGGCGGAGACGGTCACGGCCGGGGCCTCGGGGGCTTCCACGGGCTCGGGTCCGGCCGGTGCCGCCGCCGCGAGGGCGGCGGGCGTGCGGTGCCGGAACACGTCGCGCGGGCTGATCGTCAGTCCCCTCTCGCGGGCCCCGGTCGCAACGGCGATCGAGGTGAGGCTGTCGCCGCCGAGGACGAAGAAGTCGTCGTCGGCGCCGATGTCCGGGATGCCGAGGACGGCGGTGAAGACCTCGCACAGGGCGCGTTCGCGGGCGTCGCGGGGCGCGCGTCCGCCCGCCCGGGGGGCGGGGGACGGCGAGGGCAGGGCGTTCTGGTCGAGCTTGCCGCTGGGCGTCAGGGGCAGGGCGTCGAGGACGACGACGGCGCCCGGCACCAGAGGGGCGGGCAGGAGGCCGGCGAGCGCGTCGCGCAGGGCTCCGGAGTCCGGCGCGGGCGCGCCGGGGGCGGGCACCGCGTAGCCGACGAGGGCGCCGTCGCGGACGACCACGGCGGCGCGGCCCACGCCCGGGAGTCCGGCGAGGGCGGTCTCGATCTCGCCGAGTTCGACGCGGTTGCCCCGGATCTTGACCTGCCGGTCGGTACGGCCGAGGTACTCGACGGCGCCGTCGGCCCGGCGGCGGACGAGGTCGCCGGTGCGGTACATGCGGCTGCCGGGCGCCCCGAAGGGGTCGGCGACGAACCGCTCGGCGGTCAGGGCGTGCCGGCCGTGGTAGCCGCGCGCCAGCTGGACCCCGGCGAGGTACAGCTCGCCGGGCACGCCGTCCGGGACGGGCCGCAGGAAGGAGTCGAGGACGTGCAGGCGGGTGTTCCAGACGGGCCGGCCGATCGGGACGGCGGGCTCGTCGGCGCCCTCGTAGGGGAAGTGCGTGACGTCGACGGCGGCCTCGGTGGGGCCGTACAGGTTGTGCAGCGGTACGGGTCCCCGGCCGGGCCGGGTCGTCAGCTCCGTCCAGCGGCGGGCGTCGGGGCCGGTGAGGGCCTCGCCGCTGCAGAAGGCCCTGCGCAGGGGCGCGGCCCAGTCGGGTGCGCCGGGCGCGGCCTCCAGGGCCTGGACGAAGGCGGCCAGCATCGAGGGGACGAAGTGCAGGGTGGTGATCCGCTCGGCGCGGATCAGGTCGGCCAGATAGCCGGGGTCGCGGTGGCCGTCGGGGCGGGCGAGGACGACGGCGGCGCCCTCGGTCAGGGCCCAGAAGAACTCCCACACGGACACGTCGAAGCTCGCCGGGGTCTTCTGGAGGACCCGGTCGTCGGCGGTGAGCCCGTACTCCCCCTGCATCCAGGCGAGGCGGTTGACGATCGCCCGGTGGGTGACGGCGACGCCCTTGGGACGGCCGGTGGAGCCGGAGGTGTAGATGAGGTACGCGGGGTGGTCGGGGCCCGCCTCCGTGCGGGGCGCTTCGGGGCTGGGCGTGTCCGGGCGGGGCGCGTCGGGGCGGGGCGCGTCGGGGGCCTCCTCCTCGCGGTCCACGAGGACGGCGTCGAGGCCGGGGGCGGCGGGGAGCCGGCCGGCGGCTTCGGCGGTGGTGACGACTGTGCGCGCGCCGGAGTCGGCGAGCATGAACGCGACCCGGTCGGCGGGGTAGTCGAGGTCGACGGGCAGATAGGCGGCGCCCGCCTTGTGGACGCCGAGGAGGGCGACCATCAGCTCCGCCGAGCGGGGCACCGCGACGGCGACGAACTCCTCGGGGCCCGCGCCCCGGGCCCGCAGCCGCCGGGCGAGGGCCTCGGCGCGCCGGTCGAGTTCCGCGTACGTGAGGGTGGTGTCCCCGTACACGACGGCGGGCGCGTCGGGGGTCCGGGCGGCCCGCGCGGCGAAGAGCGAGGCGAGGGTGGCGTCCGGCTCGGGCAGCGGGTGGTCGGTGGCGTTGAGCGCGGCGAGGCGCTCCGCCTCGCGGTCGGAGAGGAGGCCGATCCGGGCGACCGGGCGGCCGGGGTCGGTGACGAAGGTGCGCAGCAGCGTCTCGAAGCGGTGCGCGAGGACGGCGACGGTCAGCCGGTCGAGGCGGGCCGGGTCGTGGGTGAAGCGGAGCGACAGGTGTCCGCGGGGCTCGGCGACGAGCGCGAGCGGGTAGTGGACGGCGTCGAGCACCTCGGTGCCGGTGACCAGGGGGGTGGCGGCGGGCGGTCCCGCCGGGTGGTTCTCGAAGACCACGAGGGTGTCGAAGAGTTCGCCGCCGCCCGCGAGCCGCTGGATGTCGGCGAGGCCGAGGTGCTGGTGGTCGAGGAGCGCCGCGTGCTCGTCCTGGACGCGCCGCAGCAGCTCCGCGAGGGGTTCGTCGGGGCGCAGGAGGACGCGGACGGGGACGGTGTTGATGAAGAGGCCGACGGCCGCGTCCAGGCCCTCGACCTCGGTGGTGCGGCCGGAGACGGTGCTGCCGAAGACGACGTCCCGGGCGCCGGTCAGGCCGCCGAGGAGGAGGGCCCAGGCGCCGTTGAGGACGGTGCTCGGGGTGAGGCCCTCGCGCCGGGCGCGGGCGGTCAGTTCGGCGGTGAGGGCCTCGGGCAGGCGCACGTCGACGCGCTCGGTCCGGGTGCGGGGGGCGTCCGCGCCGTCCCCGGCGGGGGCGGGCAGCCGGGTCGGTTCCTCCAGACCGGCCAGCGCCTCGCGCCAGGCGTCCCGGGCGGCGTCGCGGTCGCGCGTGGCCAGCCAGGCCAGGTAGGGGCGCGGGTCGGCGGGCTCGGGCAGGGTCTCCCCCGCGTACGCGGCGGTCAGCTCGCGCAGCAGGACGGTGACGGACCAGCCGTCGGCGACGATGTGGTGGAGGGTGAGCAGGAGCCGGTGGCGGTGGCCGTCGCGGACCAGGGTGGCGCGCAGCAGCGGCGGTTCGGCCGGGTCGAAGCCCCGGGCGCGGTCCTGCCGCAGGATCTCGTCCAGGTCGGTGCGGGCGGTGTCGGCCTCGTGCCACGGGAGGGTCGCGCGGTCCGCGAGCCGCTGGACGACCTCGCCGCCGGGCAGCTGCCGGAAGGAGGCGCGCAGCAGCGGGTGGCGGTCGAGGAGCAGCTGGAGGGCGTCGCGCAGCCGGCCGGGGTCGACGGGCTCCGCGAGGTCGAGGAGCTCCTGGACCACGTACAGGTCGTCGGCGTCCTCGTCGTACACCGCGTGGAAGAAGAAGCCCTCCTGGAGCGGGGAGACGGGCAGGGCGTCCTCGTCGAGGGCGACGGGCGGGAGCGGCGCGGGTCCGGGGGCGACCGGGGCCGCGTGGGCGGCGAGCGCGGCGACCGTGCGGAGCCGGAAGACGTCGCGCGGGGTGAGCGCGAGACCGGCGGCGCGGGCGCGGTTGACCAGCTGGATCGCGACGATGCTGTCGCCGCCCAGCTCGAAGAAGCTGTCGTGGATCCCGGCCGACGGCAGGCCGAGGACCTCGGCGAAGAGCGCGGCGAGCGCGGTCTCGGCGGGGGTGGTGGGCGCGTCGTCGCCGGCCATCGCGGTCCACCGGGGCTCGGGCAGGGCGCGGCGGTCGAGCTTGCCGTTCGGGGTGAGCGGCAGGGGTCCGTCGAGGCGGACGAGGGCGGAGGGGACCATGGGGGCCGGGAGGGTCTCCGCGATCCGGGCGCGGGCCGCGGCGACGGCGGCGTCGGCCGCTTCGGCATCCGGTCCCGTCCCGGTCACGAGGTAGCCGACGAGGCGCTTGACGCCCCGGTGGTCGTCGCGGACGAGGACGGCGGCCTGGGCGATGCCGGGGCAGGCCATGAAGGCGCTCTCGACCTCGCCGGGTTCGACGCGGTGGCCGCGGATCTTGATCTGGCCGTCGGCGCGGCCGAGGAATTCGAGGTTGCCGTCGGCGCTCCAGCGGACCCGGTCGCCGGTGCGGTACATGCGGGCGCCGGGCTCGTCGGCGTACGGGTCGGCGACGAAGCGCTCCGAGGTGAGCCCCGGGCGTCCCAGGTAGCCGCGGGCGAGGCCGCGCCCGCCGACGTACAGCTCGCCCTCGGCACCGACGGGGGCGGGGCGCAGGGCCGAGTCGAGGACGTAGGCGCGGGTGTTGGGGTCGGGTCGGCCGATGGGCGCGGGGCCCGGCCGGTCGGCGTCGGCAAGCCAGAGGGTGGAGTTGACGGTGGCCTCGGTGAGGCCGTAGGCGACGACGACCCGGACGCGTCCGGCCCAGCGGGCGATGAGTTCGCCGGGCACGGCCTCCGTGCCGACGACGAGGACGGAGCCGTCGGGCAGTTCGCACTCCGGCGGCAGCGCGGAGACGAGGGAGGGCGGCAGGATCATGTGGGTGGCGCGGTGGCGGGCGATGTAGTCGGTGAGGGCCGGTCCCGCGACGCGGCGCTCGGCGGGGACGAGGATCACCCGGCCGCCGACGCACAGCGACATGACGAGGTCCCAGACGGTCACGTCGAAGCCGGCCGAGGCGAACTGCACGATCCGGCTGTCGGCGGTGACGCCGATGCGGTCGGTGGCGGTGGCGATCAGGCTGCCGACGCCGTCGTGGGAGACCACGACGCCCTTGGGGCGGCCGGTGGAGCCCGAGGTGTAGATGACGTACGCGGCGTGGTCGAGCGTCACGGGGACGGCGGGGTCCGCGGGGTCGAGGGCGGCGAGCTCGGCGGCGGTGGCCGGGTCGTCGAGCAGGACGCGGGCGGCGCCGGGCGCGTCGGGCAGGGCGGCGGACAGCTCGCGGGTGGTGACGACCGTGCGCGCGCCGGAGTCGTCCAGCATGTGGGCGATGCGGTCCTGGGGGTGGTCGGCGTCCAGGGGCAGGTAGGCGGCGCCGGCCTTCATGACGGCGAGGAGGGCGACCACCAGGTCCGGGGAGCGGGGCAGGGCGACGGCGACGACGTCCTCGGGGCCCGCGCCCCGGGCGGCGAGGAGCCGGGCGAGGCGGTTCGCGGCGGCGTCCAGCTCGGCGTACGTCAGCTCCTCGTCCTCGTGGACGAGGGCGACGGCGTCGGGGGCGAGGCGGACCCGCTCGGCGAAGGCGGCGGGCCAGGTGGTCTCGGGCGCGGGCCGGGGCGAGACGCCGAACTCGCCGAGCAGCCGGGCGCGCTCCTCCCCGGAGGTCAGCTCGACGTGTCCGACGGGCCGGTCGGGGTCGCCGGTGAGGGCCTCCAGGACGGCGAGGAAGTGCCGCCGGTGCCCGGCGAGGGCGCGCGCGTCGCAGACGTCGGCGTCCGCGTCGAAGTGGATCCGGAGGCCGTCGGCGTCGTCGAGGTCCCCGAAGGTGAGGGCGAGGTCGCCGACCGGGCCGAGCCAGTGCGGGACGAACTCGGCCTCGGCGCCGTCGAAGCGGACCCCGTCGGGCTGGGGCAGGACGTTGACGGTGGGGCCGACGAGTTCCCGTACGCCGTCGGTGAGGCCGAGGTCCCTGGCGAGGTCCTCGGCGCGGTAGCGGCTGTGGGCGAGGAGTGCGGAGACGCCCGTGACGACGGCGTCCAGGAGCCGGGCGACGGTCGTGTCGGGGCGGACGGCGAGGCGCAGCGGCAGGATGTTGGAGACCATGCCGGGGACGTCCCGCGTCGCGGGGTCCCGGCGGGCGGTGACGGGGAGGCCGAGGACGAGGTCCTGTTCGCCGGTGGCGCGGTGCAGGTGGACGGCGACGGCGGCGAGCAGGAGGCGGGAGAGCGGCGCTCCGGCCCCGTCCGCGCGGGCGCGCAGCCCGGCGACGGTCGCGGGGTCGAGGAGGGCGGTGTCGCGGACGCGGCGGCGCATGGGGGCGG
The DNA here is from genome assembly GCF_044760185.1 of Streptomyces sp. NPDC098101. Lineage (NCBI taxonomy): Bacteria > Bacillati > Actinomycetota > Actinomycetes > Kitasatosporales > Streptomycetaceae > Streptomyces > Streptomyces sp. NPDC098101. The sequence goes on from NZ_JBIWAS010000004.1 coordinate 495,984, forward strand.
TGGCGCGCGGGACGAGGCGGACCGGTTCGGGCCGGCCGGCCATCCGCTCCCGCCAGTGGGCGCGGTCGGCGGCGTACTGCGCGGAGGAGGCGTACGCGGTGTCGGCGGCGACGAGCCGGGCCAGGGACCAGTCGGGGGCCGGGGCCGCGTCGCCGAGGGTGTGGAGGTCGCCGGCGCGGCGGCTGATGAGGGCGACGCCGGCGCCGTCGACGAGGAGGTGGTGGTAGCGCTGGTACCACCAGATCCGGTCGTCGGCGAGCCGCAGGAGGGCCTGGGCGAAGAGCGGGCCGCCGGCCGGGTCGGCGGGGCGGTCGCGGTCGGCCTCCATCCAGCGGTGGGCGGCCTCCTCCGGGTCGGCCTCGCCCCGCAGGTCGACGCGGGTCACGTCGACGGGGAAGCGGGTGGGGACCTGGCGCGGGGCGCCACCGGCGTCGGTGATCCGGACGTGCAGGCTCTCCGCCTCCTCCACGGCCCGCCGGACGGCGGTCGCGAGGCGGTCGGGGTCGACGTCTCCGCGGAGTCTCAGGACGAACGCGATGTTGTAGGCCGAGCCGTCCGGCTCGATCTGCTGGGCCAGCCAGATTCCGGACTGTCCGCCCGTGAGGGGGAGTCCGTCGGCGGTCGTCCGGTCCGACTCGGCGTCAAACATCGTTCGAGGGTGCCTTTCCCTGGTGGTGCGTCGGTGGGGTGGAGCGGGGCACGGCCGCCCGCCGCGGCCCGTGCGCACCCCGCCCGCCCGCCGGACCGGCCGGCGGAGCGGCTGACGGACGGCGGGCGGGCGGGCGGACGGCGAGCGGGCCGTACGGGGCGGGGGGCGCGTACCGGCCGTCGCGCGACGGCGACTGCGCGACGGCGGTTACGTGGTGGCGGTTACGTGACGACTACCTGACGGCGGTTACTTGACGGCCGTCAGGAGCGGCTCGATCTCGTCGATCGCGTAGGGGATGGAGAGGACCGTGTTGAAGGAGAAGGCGGCGCCGATGTCCGGGTCCTGGTAGGGCACGAACAGGTCGCGCTTCTCCTGGTTGACCTTCAGCTTCTTGTAGAGCGGCTCGGCCTTGATGCGGTCGTTGGCCTCGGTGCTGGAGGTGACCCAGACGAGGCGGTCGGTGTCGAGCACGTTCAGCTTCTCGGCGCTGAGCTCGGCGACGTTCCAGCCCGGCTTGGCGAGGGCGTCGATCTCGGGCTTCAGCTTGAAGCCGAGCTCGGAGAAGAAGATCGCCTTGGGGTCGGTCTTGGTGAAGGCCGAGTACTTGCCTGCCTCGAAGCTGTCGGCCACGGTCAGGGTCTTGCCCGCCCACTCGGGGTGCTTGTCCCGGACGGCCTTGAAGCGCGCGTCGACGTCGGTGATCAGCTTCTCGGTCTCGGGGCCCTTGCCGAGGGCCTTGCCGATCTGGCGGGTCATGACCTGCCAGGGGGCGCCGTAGTCCGGGTGCTCCTTGGGCTGGGCGACGACCTTGGCGATCTTGGAGAGGGTGTCGTACTGCTCCTTCTTCATGCCCGAGTACTGGGCGACGATCAGGTCCGGCTTGAGCGCCGCGATCTTCTCGACGTTGTACTCGTCGCGCTCGCCGACGATCTGCGGCGGGGTCGAGCCCCACTTGTCCTTGGTCCACGGCCACTTGCCGTACGGCTTCTCCTTGAACCAGTCCACCGAGCCCACCGGCTTGACGCCCAGGGCGAGCACCGCGTCCTGGTCGGAGAGGCCGAGCGTGACGACCTTCTTGGGCTCGGCGTCGATCGTCGTGCTGCCGTACTTGTGCGCGACGGTCACCGGGAAGGCGCCGGCGGACGACGTGCTCGCGCTCGGCTCGCCCGACGGCTTGGCCCCCTCGGTCTTCTCCGTGCCGCTCCCACAGGCGGCCAGAGCGAGTGCGGCGACGGCGGCGACGGCCGCGCGGGGGGCGTTTCTGGCGAACCGCGCCAGAGCGGGGCGTGTACCAGTGGACACGTATGTTCCTTTCGCGGGGACTTCACGGTGCTGCCGCGCGTCCGGCGCGAGGCGCGTCCGGCGGTGCGCGGCGGTGTGGGGGGTGGAACCAAGGGGGCCGCCCGGGGTCCGTGCGACCGGTGTGACGGGTATGACGGGTATGACGGGTATGACGGGTATGACGGGTGTGACTGGTCGGCGGTCCGGCGGACGCGCGGTCCGTCCGGCGGGCCCGGGTCCGTCCGGCGGTCCGGCGTCCGTCCGGCGGACGGGAAGCTGTCCGGTGGGCGGACCCCCGGGCCCCCGGGCCGTCCGGCGGATCGGGGCCGGACGGGCCCTAGCGGCTCGTGCCGATGCCGCCGGCGATCGGGCTGACCGGGTCGGAGGAGTCCCCCAGTCCCCGTTCGAGGATCGACTCCAGGATCTCGCCGACCCTGATCGCGGTGTTGGAGAGCAGCGACGACGTGATGCCGTGGGTGTGCTCGGTGCCGCCCTGGAGGTAGATGCCGCAGCGCAGTTCGGGGTCGGTGGCGACGCGGTAGTCCCGCTCGACGCGGACGCGGCCCAGGTCGTCGCGGCGGCAGCGGTCGGCGACGTCGCCGAGGAGGCCGAGGCCGTCGGCCTGCCGGTAGCCGGTGGCGAAGACCACGACGTCGGCGTCGAGGAAGCTGTCCTCGCCGGTGACGAGGTTGGCGACGGTGGCGCGGACGCCGTCCGGGCCCTCCTCGACGCCGGTGAGGCGGGAGACGTTGATGAAGCGCAGCCGCTCGTTGCCGAGGACCTTCTCCTGGTACGCCTGCCGGTAGAGGTCGTCGATGAGGTCGATGTCCACCACGGAGTAGTTGGTGTTGCCGTGGTACTCCATCAGCTTGCGCTTGATGTCGTCGGGCGCCGTGTAGTACTCGTCGACCGCCGAGGGATCGAAGATGCGGTTGGCGAAGCTGCTGTCGTCGGCGGGGCTGTAGCCGTAGCGCGAGAAGACGGCGCAGATCTCCGCGTCCGGGAAGCGGCGGTGGAGGTAGGCGACGTTCTCGGCGGCGCTCTGGCCGGCGCCGACGACGACGAAGCGGGCGGGGTCGGCGCCTTCGAGGCCCTCGACCTTGGCGAGCAGCTCGGAGTTGTGCCAGACGCGGTCGCCGCGCTCGACGCCCTCGGGCATGAGCGGGCGCAGGCCGGTGCCGACGACGAGGTTGCGGGCCCGGTGGACCACGGTCTCGGTGCCGGAGCGGGCCGTCACGTCCAGGTACTCGATCACGCCGTCGCGGACGACGGGCTCCACGGAGACGACCTCGTGGCCGTAGGAGACCATGTCGTCGACCTTGGCCGCCGCCCACTCGAAGTAGTCGTGGAACTCGACGCGCAGCGGGAAGAGGTTCTTGTGGTTGACGAAGTCGATCAACCGCCCCTTGCTCTGCAGGTAGCGCAGGAAGGTGTACTCGCTGCTCGGGTTCCGCAGGGTCACCAGGTCCTTGAGGAAGGAGACCTGCATGGTGGCGTCGTCGATGAGCATTCCGCGGTGCCAGCCGAAGCGGGGCTGCCGCTCGAAGAAGTGGGCGGTGACCGTGTCCTCTCTTCCGACGCTCGCGTTGTGCTCGCTGAGCGCGATCGCCATGGCCACGTTGGACGGCCCGAAGCCGATGCCTATGAGGTCGTGGATCAGCGGTGCGTCGTCAGGAAGAGCCTGAGACATGTCACTCCCATCGTGCGGGACAGCCGCCTGTCAGGCGTGCTGTCAGGCGTGGGGAACGGCGGAGTCCGGGCATGACGGCACCACGGCACCACCAAGCGAACTTAGGTAAAGCTAACCTGATCTGGCCGGACTGTCGACGGGACGAATCGGACACCGACCACCCCCCACTGGTCAACTGGCCAGTAAATTCGCGTCGTTGCACCATTAGGTTAGGCTTGCTTTACTTGCGAGCGATCCACCGCTCTCCCCGAGGAGGAACTTGCCCATGCGGGTCGTCATGTTCGGTTATCAGACCTGGGGCCACCGCACCCTGCAGGCGCTCCTGGAATCCGAGCACGACGTCGTGACGGTGGTGACCCACCCGAAGAGCGAGCACGCCTACGAGAAGATCTGGAGCGACTCCGTCGCCGATCTGGCCGAGGCGCACGGCGTCCCCGTGGTCATCCGCAACCGGCCCGACGACGAGGAGCTGTTCCAGCTCCTGAAGGAGGCCGACCCGGACATCATCGTCGCCAACAACTGGCGCACCTGGATCCCGCCGCGGATCTACACGCTTCCCCGACACGGCACGCTGAACGTCCACGACTCCCTCCTCCCCCAGTACGCCGGCTTCTCACCCCTGATCTGGGCCCTCCTCAACGACGAGCCCGAAGTCGGCGTCACCGCGCACCTGATGGACGAGGTGCTCGACGCCGGCGACATCGTCCTCCAGAAGGCGGTCGCGGTCGAACCGAAGGACACGGCCACCGACCTCTTCCACAAGACCGTCGACCTCATCGCCCCGGTCACCGTCGGCGCGCTCGACCTGATCGCCTCGGGACAGAAGGAGTTCACCCCGCAGGACCGGTCGCGGGCCACCTTCTTCCACAAGCGGGCGGAGGAGGACATCCGGATCGACTGGACCTGGCCGGCCGGGGACCTGGAGCGCCTGGTCCGCGCCCAGTCCGCGCCGTACCCCAGCGCCTTCACCTTCCACCGGGGCAAGCGCCTCGAAGTCGTCTCCGCCGTCGTCTCCGAGCAGCGCTACGGCGGCACCCCGGGGCGGATCTTCTACCGGGAGGGCGAGGGCGTGGTGATCGTCGCCGGCGCCGACGCCCGCACCGGCCGCAACCACGGCCTCGCGATCACCCGCGTCCGGACCGAGGACGGCCGCGAACTGCCCGCCACCGAGTACTTCACCTCCATGGGCGGCTATCTGACCGCCCGTCCCTGACCCTCCACCCCTGACCCTCCGCGCCTGACGGGGGGTCACCCAGAACACCGGTCCGCCCCGGACGGTCCCGGGGCGGGCCGGTACATTGCAGTTAAATTAGGTTAGCCTAACCTAACCGTAGCGGCCCTTGCGGGAGTTCGGCCGCCGCGCACGGCACGTGGACAGCGAGGAACAGCGATGGAGCACCCGGTCTTCTCCGGCACCGCACACGACCCGGACGGCGCGCGGTTCGCCGTCGTCGGCATATCGAACATGCCGACCGACTGGGCGCAGGTGCTCAGGGGCCTGGCAGGCGGCGACCTGACGCTCCTCACCGTCCCGCCCGCCCCCGGCACCACCGCCGTCGAGGCCGCGGTCACGGCCCCGGAGCGCCCGGCGGCCGGGCCGCCCTCCCTGAGCATGACGCCGCCCAGCGTGCTCGACCTCAACGCGTACCTGATGTACGCGCTCGGCAAGGCGGCCCGGCGCAGGCTCCAGGACCGGCTGACCGCACGGGGATTAAGGCTCTGGCACCTCACCGTGCTCGCGCTCCTCTCCGATCTGGGCCCCCAGATGAAGACCGTCCTCGCCGCGCGGCTCGACATGAACGCCAGCGACCTGGTGCGGATCGTCAACGACCTCGTCAAGACGGGGTACGTGGACTGCGCCCGGGACCCGGAGGACCGGCGCCGGATCGTGGTGCGCCTGACCCCCGAGGGCGGCTCCGCCCTGGCCGAACTCGGCGCGGACATCGCCTCGGCGGACGACGAGGTCCTCGCCCCCCTCGACGCGGAGGAGCGCCGGCTCCTCTCCTCGCTGCTGCGCCGCGTGCACACCCACCTGGAGGCGGGAGCGAGGACGGCCGCGCGCCCCTGAACGGGGCCGCGCGGCCGTCCCGTGCCCGGGGGTCCTCAACGGCGGCCGCGTACGAGCGGGTTCCCAGCGGCAGCCGCGTACGAGCGGGCCCTCAGCGGCGGTTGCGGACGAGCAGGTGGAGGAAGTACGGCGTGCCGATGACGGCCGTCATCAGGCCGGCGCCGAGCTGGGCCGGCGCGATCACCGCCCGGCCCACCAGGTCGGCGGCGCAGACCAGCGCCGCGCCGAGGAGCACCGCCACCGGCACCACGCGCACGTGCCGGCGGCCCACCAAGGCGCGGGCCGCGTGCGGGGCGACGAGTCCGACGAAGCCGATCGTGCCGGCGGCGGCCACGGCGGTGGCGCTGAGCAGGACGCTCAGCACCAGGAAGCCGAGGCGCCCGCGCCCGAGGTCGAGCCCGAGGAGCCGGGGGGTGTCCTCGTCCAGCGAGACGAGGTCGAGCTCCGCGCGGCGCAGGAAGGCGACGACCAGACCCGCCGTCAGGACCACGGCGAGGGGCACCGAGTCGGGCAGGGTCCGCCCGTAGGTGGAGCCCGAGAGCCAGGTGAGCGCCTTCGTCGCGTTGAACGGGTCGGTGAGGACGATGAGCAGGCTGATCAGCGCGGCGCTCGCGGTGGCCGTGCCGAAGCCGATCAGGACGAGCCGGTTCTGCTGGAACCCGCCGCGCGCGGCGAGGCCGAAGACCAGGACGGAGCTGACGGCGGAGCCCGCGAACGCGGCGCCGGCCACGCTCCACGAGCCGGCCAGCGGCACCGTGGTGACCAGCAGGACGGCGCCGAGCGCGCCGCCGCCGGAGACGCCCAGGATGTTGGGCTCCGCGAGCGGGTTGCGGGTGACGGCCTGGACGAGCGTGCCGGCCAGGGCGAGCGCCGCGCCCGCGAGGAGCGCCGCGAGGACCCGGGGCACCCGGGTGTCGAGCACGAAGGAGACGGTGCGTCCGGCCCGGCCCTGGGCCCAGTTCACGACGTCGCCCAGGAGCAGCTTGGAGTCGCCGAGCAGCACCGCCGCGACGGCCACGCCGACGAGCACGGCGACGAGCACGGCGGTGGTGACGAGGAAGACCGTACGGCTCCTGATGCGCAGCCTGTCGACCGGTGTGGTGCCCGCGGTGTCCTTGACCCGGGCGGCCATGACGATCAGGAAGACGGCTCCGACGAGGCTGGTGACGACGCCGGTCGGCACGGCGACGGCGACGTCCGCCGGGATGACGGCGCGCAGCAGCACGTCCGAGCCGAGGACGAGGGCGGCGCCGACGAGGCCCGCGACCGGCAGGCCCGCGCGGGAGCGGTGGAGCCGCGGGGTGCGGCGCGCGAGGGCGCGGACGAGCGCGGGGGCGCACAGGCCGACGAAGCCGATCGGTCCGGCGAGCGTGACCGCGGCCGCCGAGAGGAGCGCGGTGAGGACGACGGCCGTGACGCGGGTGGAGCGGACGGGGACGCCGAGGCCGCGGGCCGCGTCGTCGCCGAGGGCCAGGGCGTCGACCCGGCGGGCGAGCAGCAGCAGTCCGGCGACGGCGGCGAGGGCGACGGGCGCCATCTGCAGGACGCCGTCGAAGCCGCTCTGCGCGATGCTGCCCTGGTTCCACTGGTAGAGGCCCTCCGTCTCCCTCGGGAAGAGCAGGAGCAGTCCCTCGGTGACGGCGGTGAGGCCGAGGGTGAGGGCGCTGCCGGCGAGGACGAGGCGGACGGTGCCCGCGCCGAGGCCGGAGAGGCCGAGGACGACGGCGGCCGCGGCCAGGCCGCCGGCGAAGGCGATTCCGGAGGTGGCGAAGAGCGGCAGGGAGACGCCGGTGACGGCGGCGACGCCGAGCGCCAGGTAGGAGCCGGCGTTGACCGCGACGGTGTCCGGCGAGGCGATGACGTTGCGGCTGACGGCCTGGAGGGCGGAGCCCGCCATGCCGAGGGCGGCGCCGACGAGGAGTCCGGCGACCGCCCGGGGCAGCCGGGAGGCGACGACGACGGACGCGTCGGCGGGGTCGGCCCGGCCGGTGAGGGCCTTCCAGACCTCGGCGCCGCCGACGGCGGCGGTGCCCTGGGTGACGTCGACGAGGGCGAGGCCCGCGACGAGGAGGACCAGTGCGGCCGTCACCGCGGCCGCGCCCCTCCGGGACGTGACCGTCTGGGGACGGGTGGAGGGTGTGGTTGCGGTGACGGCCATGGTGTTACTTCGTCAGCTCCGTGACGACGGAGTCGATGTACTTGTTCATCGACTCGGGTCCGCCGAACATCCAGATGCCGTCGGGCAGGCGGTGGACGTTGCCCTTCTTGACGAACGGCAGGGAGGTCCAGACCTTGTCCTTGGTGAGGACGCCGGTGAAGGGGTTGCTGGTGGGGTCCTCGTCGTTGCCGATGTAGGCGAAGTGCACGTCGCCGATCTTGGTGAGGCCCTCGACGTCGGTGGCGCCGAGGCCGTAGGCCGGGTCGCCCTGGACGGTCCAGGCGTTCTTCAGGCCGAGCTTCTCGTTGACGGCGCCGATGAGCGAGCCGCCGGTGTAGGCCCGGAGGGAGACCTGGTTGGCGTTGAGGTAGCCGTCGGCGAAGGCGTACTTCGCGCCGGCGAGACCGGCGGCGGCGAGCTTCTTCCTGCCGTCCTCGGTCTTGGCCTCGAAGTCCTTCTTCAGCCGGTCGGCCTCGGCGGTGGTGCCGGTGGCCCGCGCGATGAGGTCGAGGTTCTTCGTCATCTGCCCGATCGGGTCGGCCCCGTCGGCGGACTTGAGCTCCAGGACGGGCGCCACCTTGCGCAGCTGCTTCACGACGGCCGGCTTCAGGTCGCTGGTGGCGACGATGAGGTCGGGCGAGAGGCCGGCGACGGTCTCCACGCTGGGCTCGCCTCGGGTGCCGATGTCCTTGGCGTCGTTCTTCAGCGGGACGGCGGAGTCCCAGGCCTTGTAGCCCTTGACGTCCGCGACGCCGACGGGGTCGACGCCGAGGGAGATCAGGCTCTCGACGACGTTCCACTCGGTGCCGACGACCTTCTTGGCCGGGCCGTCGAGGACGACCTTCGTGCCGGCGGAGTCGGTGAGGGTGATGCTCTCGGCGGTCTTCTCCGCCTTCTTGTCCGCGGCGGGCTCGGTGGTGCCGCAGGCGGTCAGGGCGAGGGCCGCGGCGGTGGTGGTGGCCGCGGCGAGGAGGAGGCGTCTCATGAGGGGGTGGTGAGCCTTTCGCTTCGCGTGTGGTGCCGGCCGATGGCGCGGGTGCGCAGCCGGCCGGTCAGGGGGTCGGTGTCGACTTCGATGCGGATGCCGTACGTGTCGGTCAGCCGCTCCGCCGTCAGGACGTCCTGCGGGGAGCCGTCGGCGACGACCCGTCCGGCGTGGAGGAGGACGACCCGGTCGGCGACGGCGGCCGCCTGGTCGAGGTCGTGCAGGACGGCTCCGACGGCGATGCCGTGGTCGTCCGCCAGGTCGCGGACGAGGTCCAGGAGTTCGACCTGGTAGCGCAGGTCGAGGTAGGTGGTGGGCTCGTCCAGGAGCAGGACGCCGGTCTCCTGGGCGAGGCAGCTCGCGAGCCAGACACGCTGGAGCTGTCCGCCGGAGAGGTGTTCGGCGCCCCGGTCGGCGAACTCGGCGACGCCCGTCAGGGCGAGGGCGCGGTCCACGGCGGTGCGGCCGTCCGGGTCGGCCTTCCCCCAGCGCCCCCGGTAGGGGTAGCGGCCGAACTCGACCACGTCCCGTACGGTCAGGCCGCCGGGGGTGGGGCGTCCCTGGGTGAGCAGGGCGACGTGGCGCGAGAAGTCGCGGGGGGACAGCGCGAGGCCGTCGGTGTCCCCGTCGAGGACGAGCGCGGCGGTCCGGGGCCGCTGGAGCCGCGAGATCGTCCGCAGGAGCGTCGACTTCCCGCTGCCGTTCGGGCCGACGAGGACGGTGACCTCGCCGGGGCACAGCGTCAGCGCCGCGTCGTGGACGACGTCGACGCCCTCGTAGGCCACGGTGACTCCCGTGGCCGCCAGTTCGTGGCCGCGGGGACCGCCGGCCGCGGATCTCTCTTCTCCAGCTCGCACAGCCGTAGGTTAGCCTAACCTAAGTGTTGGGCGAAACGGGGGGTTGCCTCCGCGTGAGCAAGAGGAAAATCCGCCAATCCGTCGGCCATCGGCGCACGGTGGGTAGGGGCCGGAGAGGACTTCCCCCTTCCGGACGGAGCGGACCGACCGTGTGCACTGCCGAGGACTGTCCCGTACGGGCCGCCGCCCGGGCGCGCACCCCCGCCGGCCTCGACGCGCGGCTCGTGCGGTGCCGGGCCTGCCCGCGCCTGGTGGCGTGGCGGGAGGAGACCGCCCGCGTGGGGCGCGCCGCGTTCCGGGGCCAGGAGTACTGGGGGCGCCCGGTGCCCGGCTTCGGTCCCCCGGACGCCGCCCTGCTGATCAGCGGCCTGGCCCCGGCGGCGCACGGCGGGAACAGGACGGGCCGGATGTTCACCGGCGACCGGGCCGGTGACCTCTTGTACGCGACGCTGTACGCGCTCGGCCTGGCCTCGCGGGAGACGGTCACGGGCCCCGGCGACGGGCTCGAACTGTACGGGGTCAGGGTCACGGCCCCGGTGCACTGCGCCCCGCCCGACAACCGCCCCACGCCCGGGGAACGGGACGCCTGCCGCCCCTGGCTGGCCCGCGAGGCGCGGCTGCTGCGCCCGTCGCTGCGGTCCGTGGTCGTCCTGGGCGGCTTCGGCTGGCAGGCCGCGCTGCCCGCCCTGGCGGAGGCCGGCTGGGTGGTGCCCCGGCCGCGCCCGAAGTTCGGGCACGGGGTGCGGACGGTCCTGGCGCCGGCCTCCCCGGCGGACCCTCCGCTCACGGTGTTCGGCAGTTACCACGTGAGCCAGCGCAATGTGTTCACGGGCCGGCTCACGCGGGAGATGCTGCGCGAGGTGCTCGCGGAGGCCGCCCGCACGGCCGGCCTCCCGGTGACGGAGTGACCCCGGGCCCGCCGGGCGTCACACGTCCTGGACCCGCCGGAAGGGCCGGTCCGCCTCCAGTTCGAACGCGAGCTCCAGGAGGGTCCGTTCGGCGCCGGGGCGCCCCGCGAACATGACGCCGACGGGCAGCCCGTCCTCCGTCGCGCCCACGGGCAGGGAGAGCGACGGCGTGCCCACGACGTTGTCGATCGGCGTGAACGCGACGTACGCGAGGATCCGCTCGATCAGCGTCGGGTACGGGACGTCCGGGGCGAGGTGGCCGAGCCGGGGCGCGGGGTGGGCGAGGACCGGGGAGAGGACGAGGTCGAGGCCCCGGAAGGCCGCCGCGTACGCCTCCTTCGTGCGCTTGAGCCTGCGCAGGACGCCCGGGGTGCCCCGCCAGTTCTCCAGGTAGGTCGCGCGCAGGCCCCGGCTGAGGCCGTCCATGCGGCGGCGGTCGAAGTCGGCGCCGAGGGTGCGGCCGGTGGTGCCGAGGAGGAACGACAGGAAGCCCCAGTAGGTGAGGAAGTCGTCGGTGAAGCGGGGGTCGACGGCGATCTCCACCGGTTCCACGGCGTGGCCGAGCCGTTCGAGCCTCGCCACGGTCTCCGTGACGGCGGCCCGGGTGACGGCGTCGGAGGGGACGCCGGTCGGCGAGTCGAGGAGGAAGCCGACGCGCAGCCGGCGCTCCGAGGGGCCCTCCACCAGGCCGAGCGGCGGCAGCTTCGGGTTGCGCCAGTGCCGCTCGGCGGCCGCGAGGAAGACGGCGGAGTCCCGTACGGAGCGGCTGACGACCCCGTCGGAGACGATGTCGAGCGGGAGTTGGCGGCCCTGGGCGCTGGGCACGACCCGGCCCCGGGTCGGCTTGAGCCCGACGAGTCCGCAGCAGGCGGCGGGGATCCGGATGGAGCCGCCGCCGTCGTTGGCGTGCGCGATCGGCACCGCTCCGGCGGCCACGAGCGCCGCGCTGCCGCCCGAGGAGCCGCCCGCCGAGTGCGCGGTGTTCCAGGGGTTGCGGACGGGCTCGGCGCCCTCGTACTCGGTGGACGGGCTGAAGCCGAACTCGGGGAGCCTGGTCTTGCCGAGGACGGTGACGCCGCTGCTGAGGAACTGCCGGGTGAAGGCCGCGTGCCGGCGGGCGGGCCCCGGCGTGAAGGCGGCGCTGCCGTGGCCGGTGGGCAGGCCCCGGTAGTCGGTGTTGTCCTTGACGAAGGTCGGCACTCCGGCGAGGAGGCCCGTTCCCGGTCCGGGCGAGGGGTGTTCGGCGTGCGCCTGGACGGCGTGGAGCCGTCCCTCCACGGCCCGTACCCGCTCGGCGGCGTCCCGGGCGGCCTCGGCGGCGCTCACCTCGCCCCGCCGGATCGCCGCCGCGAGACCGACCGCGTCGTGTTCCCCCAGGGCGTCGTCCCGGAAGGCGTGCACCGTGGTCCGTTCGTCGAAAGTCGTCACCGCTGCCCCAAGTCCCCGCGTGTGGTTGGTTGGCCGCCATCATCGCGTACCCACGGGTAACAGGCGAGGGCCGGAAGGAATTCGAATTCTCGCCCACCCTGAAACAGAAATGGTTAGGTTAGGCTAAGCTAACTGAATTTCACGCGCTTGGCCCACGGCCACCGCGGCAGGGAGGGAAACAGCATGGGACTGCCGGCCATCGATTCCTACGCCATGCCCGACCGGTCGGCCCTCCCCCGCTCCAGCGCCCCCTGGCGCATCGATCCGGAGCGCGCCGCCCTCCTCGTCCACGACATGCAGAACCACTTCGTCGGACGCTTCCCGGCCCAGCAGCCGCCCGTCGTGGACCTCGTCGGCAACATCGTGGCCCTGCGCGAACTGGCCGGAGCCCTCGGCCTGCCCGTGGTCTTCAGCGCCGAGCCGACCGTGCGGCGCGGCCTCGCCGCCGACGTCCGGTGGCCGGAGACCGCCGACGGCCCCGGGGACACCGCGATCATCGAGCCCCTCACCCCGCGCCCCGGCGAGCACCTGCTCCCCAACGCCCGGCAGAACGCCTTCCTCCGCAGCCACCTCGGCCGGCTGCTGCGCGAGGAGGGGCGCGACCAGCTGATCATCTGCGGGGTCTACGCCCACCTCGGGGTGCTGCTGACCGCCGCCGACGCCTTCATGAACGACATACAGCCCTTCGTCGTCGCCGACGCCGTCGCCGACTACTCCGCCGAGGAGCACGAGATGGCCCTGCGCTGGGCCGCGCGCAGCGGCGTGGTCTGTACGACCGACGACCTGCTGCGCGGCCTGCTGCTCGGCAGGAACCGGCGCGACGCCTGACGCGCCCGGCGCGCCTCCCCCGGGAGACGCGCCGGGCCTTGCCGGGGGTCAGGAGGCGGCGCGCTCCAGGACCCAGAGGCGGTGGTCCCAGCCGACGTCGGCGCGGGAGCGCACGACGAGGCCCGCGCTCCCGGCGAGCGCCGCGATCTCCTCGGCGTCGCGCACCCCGGAACCGAAGGCACACTTGAGGCGCAGGTGGTGCAGGACCGCCTCCATGTCCTCGGGGTCGCCGGTCGCGACCTGCTCGACCAGGAGCAGGGTGCCGTCCTCGGCGAGCGAGGCGGCGGCCTCGGAGAGGGTGTGCGCCGCGTCCTCGTCGTCCTGCCACTCCAGCTGGCGCGACATCAGCAGCGTGCGCGTGCCGGCCGGTACGGCGCCGGAGCCGGCGACCAGGTCGATCCGGGGCAGCAGCTCCTCGTCGATGATCGCCTCGCGCAGCACCCGGAGCACCGAGGGCATGGCGACGATCCGCGCGCGCAGCTCGGGGAACTCCTTGACCAGGGTCTCGACCACGGTCGCGACCCCGTGGCCGGTGGCGGTCAGCTCGGTGACGGCCGACCAGTCGTGGGCGCGCAGCACGCCGGGGCCGATCCAGCGGGCCTCGTCCTCGACGGCGGCGCGGGCGGTGTCGGCGATCCGGGACTCCCGGGCCATCTCCTCGGTCAGGGTGCGCCCGGCGAGGGTGCGGTAACCGGCCTTCCCGGTGCGGACGGTGTTCAGCAGCCCGGAGAGGGAGGCGTCGAACGCGGCCTCGGCGCCCTCCAGGTGGTACTCCTCCGCCGAGTGGTCGTCCTCGACCAGCTCCTCGCTGATCGGGGTGAGGCTGTAGTTGCCCTCGCCGTCGGTGGCGAGCAGCTCGATCCCCACGAGGTAGTCGAGGAGGGCCTTGAGGGTGGCGGGGTGGGCCCCGGCGCTCCGGGCGATCTCGGCGGCGTCGCGCACACCCCGGTCGACCAGGTCGAAGACGCCGAGGGTGACGGCGGTCCGGATGGCGTAGGGGGGCGCCAGGTCGGTGAGTTCGTGCAGGCGCTCGTGCGCGTCGTCCTCGTCCTCCTCCGTCACCACGGGGGCGTCGGGCAGCGCCTCGGCCGAGGCGGAGTCGGCGGCGGGGACGGCGGGCGCGGTGCGGCGCCAGTAGCCCGTGATGTGGGTCTGCTCGCGCGGCACCTGCCGCTCCGTCGCGAGGTGGCGGCGGATGCCCTTGAGGGTGACGGCCTCGCCGGCGACCCAGGCGAAGACGGTGCCGGGCAGCCAGTCGGCGGCGCGGACGGCCTGCTCCAGGAGGTCGGTGGTGCCGGCCGGGGCGCCGTTCCGGGAGAGCCAGACGATCTCGGCGTCGGCCTTGGTGGGCAGCTCCTGGCGGTGGCTGTCCTCGCCGACCTCGATGAAGACGCGGGCCTTGGTGCCCTCGGGCATCTCGGCGAGCCAGCGGCCGATGGCGGGCAGGGCGGTCTCGTCGCCGACGACGAGGATCCAGTCGGCGCCCTCGGGGTGGCTGTGGGACATCTTCGGTCCGGCGATCCAGGCGCTGTCGCCCGGGGCGGCGTTCTCGGCCCAGGTGGAGGCGACGCCGCCGTCGTGGCGGACGAAGTCGAAGACGATCTCGCCCTTGTCGGGGTCGTGGCTGACCGGGGTGTAGTCCTTGGCGACGGGCCGCCCGTCCGACCAGTCGAGGCTGCTCACCTGCTGCCGGGGCAGGACGAGGCGTCCGGTCTCGTCGGCGAAGAAGAACTTGACGTGGTCGTCGAAGCCCTCGGTGCGCAGGGCGGGCAGTTCCAGGCCGTCCTTGACGAAGGCGTCGAGCTGGGGTCCGCCGAGGGTGAGGCGGCGCATCCCGGGGGTGAGGTTCTCGGCGCGCAGCACGGTCAGCTCGCGCAGCACGATGGGGAAGGTGACGACCGAGCGGGGGCTGCGGGTGGGCATGGGTACTGCTCCTTCGTACGCGGCGCGGGGAGGCCTTGTAGGTCCGGACGGACCGGTGGGCCGGGTGGGCCGGTGGCGCGGTGCGCCCGGCCCACCCGGCCCGTGCGGGTGGTGAGGTGCTCCCCTTCGGGGAGCGGGGGTCACTTGCCGGCGACGGCGCCGGCGAGGATCGGCGTCAGCTTCTCGACGACCCAGGGGGCGCTGAGGGCGTCCGGGTAGGCGACGGCGGAGGAGAGGGTGTTCTCCGAGGGGATGACCGCGTAGTGCTTGCCCTTGACCACCTTGAGGGACTGGAACAGCTTGTTGGTCTCCAGCTCCTTGGCGCTGAGCAGGCCGTTGTCACCGAAGGGGTACGTCATGAGGAGGACGTCGGCCTCCAGCTCGTCCAGGTTCTCCAGGCTGACGGCGTTCTTGTCGGCCTTGTAGCTCTTGGCCTTGTCCGTCTTCTTGAAGCCGAGCTGCTCGAAGACGCCCGGGTCCTGGTCCGCGTAGGACATGAAGGTGATCTGCTCGGGGTGGACGACCGCGTAGGTGTACGTCTTGCCCTTGAACTCGGGGTGCGCGGCGGCCGCGTCGGCGGTGGCCTTCTCGTTGGCCGCGATGACCTTCTCGGCCTCGGCGGTCATGCCGAGCGCCTTGGCGGCGGTCTTGAGCCGCTCCTGCCAGGTGAGGGTGTCGGAGTGCGCCTTGTCGGTGAAGGTGACGACCGGGGCGATCGGCGCGAGCTTGGCGTAGTCGGTGTCCATCGACCAGGTGTTCATGCCGAGGATGACGTCCGGGGCCTCGGCCGCGATGGCCTCGTAGTCGGTGCCGTCGGTGTCGTCGTACGTCTTGAGCTTGCCGGCGCCGAGCTTGGTGATGGCGCGCTGCTTGTACTCGGGGACGGGGCCGCCGTCCTCGGCGTCCGGGGTGATGACCGGGACGAGGCCGAGGGCGAGGGCGATGTCGGTGTCGCCGTCGGAGACGGTGGCGACCTTGAGCGGCTTCTTCTTGACCTCCGTCTTGCCCCAGGCGTTGGGGAGCGTGACCGGGAAGGCGGCCTCGGCGGCGCCGGTGCTCGCGCCGCCGGACGGCTTCTCGTCGGCCTTGTCGTCCGTGCCGCCGCAGCCGGCGAGCAGGGTGGCGCACGCGGCGGCGGCGATCAGGGTACGGGCGGTGGAGCGCCGTGCGAACGGTCTGGCGAGGCGGTTCATGGTCAGTTCTCCTGCGAGTGGTGACGGCGGCCGAGCGGGAAGATCTGCGGCCTGGCGGTGTAGGGGTGGGGTACGACGACGCACTTGAGGCCGAAGACGTCGGCCACGGTCCGTTCGTCGAGGACCTCTTCGGGCGGGCCCTGCCGGATGATCCGGCCGCCGCGCATGGCGACGATCGTCGAGGCGTACAGGGCCGCCTGGTTGAGGTCGTGGGAGACGAGCACGATGGTCTTGCCCGTCTGTTCGTTGAGGTCGGCGAGGAGGTCCATGACCTCGATCTGGTGCGCGACGTCCAGGTAGGTGGTGGGTTCGTCGAGCAGCAGGGTGGGGGTGTCCTGGGCGAGGGCGAGGGCGATCCACACGCGCTGGCGCTGGCCGCCGGAGAGCTGGTCGACGGGGCGGTCGACGAGTTCGGCGGTGCCGGTGGCCTTGAGCGCCTCGGCGATGATCACGTCCTCGTGCTCGTCGCGGCGCCGGCCGAACTGGCGGTGCGGGTGGCGGCCGCGCCAGACCAGGTCCCCGACGGTGATGCTCTCGGGGGCGACCGGGGACTGCGGCAGGACGCCGAGCCTGCGCGCCACCTCGCGGGTGGGCAGGCGGTGGATGTCGGCGCCTTCGAGGAGGACCGATCCGGCGGCCAGGGGCAGCAGTCGGGCGATGGACTTGAGGAGCGTGGACTTGCCGCAGGCGTTGGGGCCGACGAGGGCGGTGATCCGGCCCTTCTCGATCCGCAGGGACAGGTCCTCGATGACGGGCGTCTTCCCGTACCCGGCGCTGATGCCACGGGCTTCGAGCTGGTGGGGCGCGGTGGCCTCGGGGCTCTCGGTCTGCGGGGTCACGGTGTGTGTCACGAGGCTCCCTGCCTGCGTCGAAGGATCAGCCAGACGAAGTAGGGGGCGCCGAGCAGCGCGGTGAGGACGCCGGTGGGCACCGGGCT
Source organism: Streptomyces sp. NPDC098101 (assembly GCF_044760185.1). NCBI lineage: Bacteria > Bacillati > Actinomycetota > Actinomycetes > Kitasatosporales > Streptomycetaceae > Streptomyces > Streptomyces sp. NPDC098101. The sequence goes on from NZ_JBIWAS010000004.1 coordinate 512,889, forward strand.
GATCAGGGGTGCGTGCTGGGCGAGGACGTCGGCGCCGAGCACGATGACGGCGCCGATGCCCGGGGCGAGGAGGGTGGAGCGTTCGGTGCCCACCAGGCGCACGGCGATGGGTCCGCTGACCAGGGAGACGAAGCCGATGGGGCCGACGACGCTGGTGGCGAGGGCCGCGGCGGCGGCGCCGAGGAGCAGGACGCCGACGCGGGAGGCGGTCACCCGGGTGCCGAGGCCGGAGGCGAACTCGTCGCCCAGGGTGAGGGTGGCGAGGGGGCGGCCGATGAAGAGCGCGGCGAGCGCGCAGGCGCCGAAGCCGACCGCGAGGGTGGTGACGCCGTTCCAGTCGGCGGCGCTGGTGCTGCCGACCGTCCAGCGCATGGCGATGGCGATGGTCTGCTGGTTCGCCACGGTGAACAGGTAGTTGGTGTAGGCGGTGCAGACCGCGCTGAGGCCGATGCCGACGAGGACCAGGCGGTACGTGTCGATCCCGCCGCGCCAGCTGAGCGCCTGGACGGCGGCGACGAGGACGAACGAGCCGATGACGGCGGCGACCGGGACGCCGAGGGTGAAGGCGGCGGGGGCGTAGAGCAGCGCGGTCGCGGCTCCGGCGCCGGCTCCGGCGGAGATGCCGACGATGTCGGGGGTGGCGAGCGGGTTGCGGATCAGCCGCTGGTAGAGCGATCCGGCGAGGCCGAAGAGGGCTCCGGAGAGGAGCGCGGAGAGCGCCCTCGGCATCCGCAGCTGGAAGATCATGTAGTCGGCGAGTCCGTCCCTCATGCCGAGGGCGGCGGGAAGGACGTCGGCGGGGTCGAGCCGGCCGATGCCGCCGAGCAGGACGGAGGCGGCGGTGAGTCCGAGGAGCGCGACGACGAGCACGGCGGCGGTCACGGCGGCGCGGCGGTTGCGGACGCGGCGGTCGGAGCGCAGGTGCGCGACGACGGCGGGCGTGGTCGGGGAGTCCGGTCGCGGGGACCGGGTGTCGAGAGCGGTCATCACATCCGCACCAGGTCGCGGCGGCGGGCCAGCCAGACGAAGAAGGGGGTGCCGACGATGGCCGTCATGAGGCCCACCTGGACCTCGCCGTGGTCGAGGACCAGCCGGCCGGCCGTGTCGGCGCCGGTGAGCAGGACGGCTCCGACGGCCATGGAGATCGGCAGGGACCAGCGGTGGTCCGGTCCGACGAGGAGCCGGGCGCAGTGCGCGGCGACCAGTCCGACGAAGGCGACGGGGCCGACGGCGGCGGTGGCGGCGGCGCAGAGCAGGACGGCGACGGCCGCGGCGGTGAGGCGGGCCCGTTCGACCCGGACGCCGAGGGCGCGGGCGGTCTCGTCGCCGAGGCCGAGGATGTTGAGGGTGCGGCCCAGCGGCAGGGCGAGGAGCAGGCCCACGATCACGAAGGGCATGACCTGGCTCAGGACCTCGGCGCGGCCGGTGAGCTGGCCGACCGACCAGAAGCGGAGGTGGGCGAAGGCCTCCTTGTCGCGGACGACGAGGAGGGTGATGAGGGAGGACATCACGGCCGCGAGGGCGACGCCGGCGAGGACGAGGCCGACGGCCGAACTTCCGGCGTCGGTACGGGTCCCGATGAGGTAGACAAGGGTGGCGGCCACGGAGGAGCCGAGGAGGGCGAGCCAGAAGTAGCCGCCGGCGTCGGTGACGCCGAGGAACATGATGCCGAAGACGACGAACATCGAGGCGCCCTGTTCGACGCCGAGGATGCCCGGGTCCGCGAGGGGGTTGGCGGTGAGCGCCTGCATGATCAGACCGGAGGCGCCGAGCGCCGCGCCGACCGCGAGGCCGAGGAAGGTCCGCGGGATGCGCTCGGTCCACAGGACGTGGGTGTTGAACGCCTGGTCCCCCGGGTTGAGCAGGATGCGGACGACCTCCAGGGGCGAGATGTCCCGGGCTCCGAGCCCGATGCCCGCGACGAGGGTCACGAACACCGCCACGACGGCGAGCACGGCGACGGCCGTGCCCCGGGAGACCCGGGTGCGGACCTGCGGAGCGCCCCGATTCCCTTCCGGTGGCGGGGCTTTCACCACCGGCGTGGACGGTTGTGTCATCTGTTGTCCTTGTTCTCACGGCTCGTACGGCGACTTAGGTTACCCTTGCCTAACCTTCGGGAATACAACCCGGAGGCCGACCGATCACAGCGAGGGGCCGGGGTCCGAACCGGCTCCCGGACCACGGGGGGTGGCCTGCATGGCCGACGGCACGACACGGACGGCGAACGAGGACGCCATCACGGCGACGGGGCACTCCACGCACGTGCACGACTTCCACCAGTTCCTGTACGCGCCCCTGGGCCGGATCACGGTCACCACGCCGGACGGCGCGCACGAACTCACCGCCCCCCTGGGCCTGTGGCTCCCGGCCGGGACCCCGCACAGCGCCCGCTTCGATCCCGAGTCCCTGGTCCTCACGGAGTGCTTCGACCCCGCCGCGCACCGGCTTCCGCACACCCGGACCACCGCGATCCGGATCGACGACGCGACCCGGCGCCATCTGCTCGCCCGCACGCGCGGAGCGGCGTCGGAGGCCGACGACGCGGTGATGTTCGCCTCACTGACCTGCGTCCGGACCCGCCGGGAGGTACGGCTCCCGCTGCCCCGTCCGACCAGCGAGGCCGCCCTCGCCGTCGCCGGCACCCTGCTCCGCAGGCCCGACGACCAGCGCACCGCGACGGAGTGGGCCGAGAGCCTCTACGTCAGCTCGACCAGCCTGCGGCGGGCCTTCCGGTCCGAGACCGGGCTGGCCTTCTCCGAGTGGCGGACCCGGGTGCGCCTCAACCACTCGCTGGAACTCCTGAACCAGGGGCACCAGGTCGGCGCGGTCGCCGCCAAGGTCGGATTCACGAGCACGAACGGCTACATACTGGCGTTCCGGCGGCACTTCGGGCGCACTCCGGGGGCCTGGAGCAAGGAGTGCGCGGACCGCCCGACGGGGTGAGGCGGGGCGGATCAGGGCACCTCCGCCGCACCGGGAGGGGTCCCGGGGAGTGACTTGACAGTCACTAGCCTCTAGGCGATTTTAGGTAAGCCTTACCTAAACGCCCGCTTCCCGGGCGCCCCACCGACCCGAACCACCGGCCCCTCGCGCTCCGCCCCACCGGGCGGCCGCACGCGGGGCCGCACCGGCGCGAGGAGAGACCCATGACCGCGACCAACCCCTTCGAGGACGACGACGCCCGCTACTTCGTGCTCGTCAACGCCGAGAACCAGCACTCCCTCTGGCCGGCCTTCGCCGAGGTGCCGGACGGCTGGACCGTGGTGCACGGCGAGGACTCCCGGCAGGGCTGTGCCGCGTACACCGAGGAGCACTGGACGGACCTGCGTCCGGCCAGCCTCGCCGCCCGTTCCTGACGTCGCCGCGTCCCGGCCGGTCTCCCCGGCCGGGAGGGGCCCGGCCGCGTCATCCGAGGGCGCGGACCAGGATCCGGGAGCCGCGCGCGGGGTCGAGCGAGGCACGCCACACGGGCGGCGCCTCCTCGTCGCCGCCGGGGGTGAACCCGTACCGCAGGAACAGCAGCCCGCTGCCGGTGGTCGCGGTGAACACCCGGGTCGCGCCCCGCGCGCCGGCCTCTCCGAGGGCGGCGTCGAGGAGCGCGGAGCCGATGCCCCGTCCCTGGTGTCCGGGCGCCACGCAGAAGTTGTAGAGCACGGCCGCCGGGCCGCCCCGCGCGTCGGTGCGGGCACGGAGGCCCACGCAGCCCGCCAGGTCCCCGCGCCCGGCTTCCACGACCAGGAAGTCCGTGGCCGCGAGGGCCAGTTCGGCGGCCGTCCGGTCGCGCAGGGCCCCCTCGCGCACGAACGGCCGGGACAGCCGGCGGACGGCTTCGACGTCGCCGCTCCCGGCGGTCCGGACGACGGCGGCGGGGGCCGGCGGAAGCTCCGGGCAGGGCAGGGCTGTGCTCAACGTCTTCTCGCTCTCTGGTCACTGACATTTCAACAGACCGTGGTGGCGGCACCCGCCTGTTTGACTCCACGATAGTGATTTAGGTAAGCCTTACCTAACCAAGCTTGATCCATCGGACCGGAAGAGGACCCAGACCATGGCCGACGCGGCCGGACAGCAGACCTTCGCCCTGGAGCGGCTCGTGCGCGACGTCGCCGACGTGCTCTACGTCGAGGCCGAGGAGGTCGACCCGGACGAGAGCCTGCTCGATCAGGGTCTCGACTCGATCCGGCTGATGAGCCTGGTGGAGACCTGGCGGGCCGACGGCGCCGAGGTCGGCTTCGTCGAACTCGCCGAGCGTCCCACCCTCCGCGACTGGGCCGCCCTCCTCGGGCAGCCGGCGGGAGCGTCCCGTGCGCGCCAGTGACCTCCTCATCGACATCGGCCCGCTGCGGACCAGCCGGGACTTCCGGGCGATCTTCATCGCCCGGATCGTGTCCCTCTTCGGCCTCGGCATGGCCATGGTGGCCCTCTCCAAGCAGGTCTACACCCTGACGGGATCCAGCTTCGGCGTCGCCGTCTCCAGCATGATCATGAGCGTTACCGTCCTGGCGGGCTCCCTCTGGGGCGGCTGGGCGGCCGACCGCATGGACCGGCGGAAGCTGATCCTGTGGGCCCGCGCCTCCGCCGCCCTCGCCTTCGCCGGTCTCGCGGTCAACGCCTTCACGCCCGAACCGCAGCTGTGGGCGATCTACCTGTGCGTCGCCTGGGACGGGCTCGCCACCGGGGTGAGCGTCACCGCCCTGATGGCCGTCGCCCCCACCCTGGTCCGCCCCGACCAGCTCCCCGCCGCCGGTGCCCTGATCTCCCTGACCGGCGAGATCGGCTCGGTCGCCGCCCCCTTCCTCGGCGGTGTGCTGCTCGCCCTGGCGGGCCCCGCACCGGTCTTCGCCTTCACCGCCCTCACCACCGGCGTCACCACCCTGCTGCTCCTCAGGCTGCGGCCGCTGCCGCCGGTCAAGGACGACGAGGACGACGACACCGAGGACTCGGGCTCGCCGCTCACGGCCTTCCGGTACGCGGTGCGCAACCGCGTCGTCGGCGGACTGCTCGCCCTCGGCGGGGTCAACGCGGTGTTCAACATGCCGGTGGTCCTCTTCCCCGAGATGATCGACAAGCGGTTCGGCGGCGGCGACGTCATGCTCGGCCTGCTCTACACCGCCCCGGCCATCGGCGCGATCGTCGTCTCCGCCACCAGCGGCTGGATCACGCGCGCCGCCCGCCCCGGACGCCTGCTGCTCACCGCCGCGTTCGTCGGCGGCCTGGCCATCGTCGGCTTCGGCCTCAGCGGCAGCGTCGTCGTGGCCTTCGTGATGCTGGCCGTGGGCGGCGCCGCCGGCACGGTGTACGAGATCCTCGAGTACGCCCTCGTCCAGCACAACACCCCGGACCGGCTGCGCGGCCGCATGGTCAGCGTCCTCACCGCCCAGGGCACCACCGGCGGCGTCGTCGGAGACGGCGAAGTCGCCCTGGTGGCCAAGTGGTTCAGCCCGGCCGGCGCCGCCTTCGTGAACGGCGTGGTGTGCGCGGCGGCCGCCGTGGTCGTGGCCGTCGCCGTCCCCGGGCTGCGCAGGGCGACCCTCCCCCGGGAGGAGTCCGAGGACGACGGGCCGCCCGCCGGCGACCTCGTCGCGGTGACGCCCACCGGTACGGGCCTCACCACCGCCAAGCCGCTCACCGCCGAGGACCTTCCCCCGGCCGGCGGCTGACACCGACCGGGCGGGGCGCCGCCGGTGCCACCGGCCCGGCACCGGCCGGCGCCCCGCCCCTCCCCCTTCACCCCTCTCCGTCCCGTCCCGCCGCAGGCCCCGAGCCGCCGCGGGTGACCCCTGGAGCAAGATCCATGACCGAGCGTGCTCTGCGACGCCTCGCCCTGACCGGGGCCCAGACCGGAGTCTGGTACGGCCAGCGGCTCGACCCCGACTCCCCGGTCTACAACGTCGGGCAGTACGTCGCCGTCGACGGCGCGCTCGACCCCGACCTCTTCGCCACGGCCCTGCGCCGGGTCCTCGGCGAGTGCGAGGCCCTGACCGTCCGCTTCGAGGAGGGCGCCGACGGGCAGCCCTCCCAGGTCCTCGCCGACGCGCCCCCGAGCGGCCCCGTCGTCGAGGTCGTGGACCACCTCGGCGCCCCGGACCCGGAGGCCGCCGCGCTCGCCGCGATGCGCGCCGACATGGCGACGCCCGCCGACCCGGCCACCGCCCCGCTGTTCGGCTTCGCCCTGCACCGGGTCGCCCCGGACCGCACCCTCTGGTACCAGCGCGTCCACCACATCGCGCTCGACGCCTACGGCTTCTCGCTCCTGTCCCGCCGCACCGCCGAGGTCTACACGGCGCTCGCGCGCGGCGAGGAGCCCACCCCCTCCCCCTTCGGCCCGCTGTCCGCCGTCGTCGAGGAGGAGGCCGCCTACCGGGACGGCGAGCGGTACGCCGCCGACCGCGCGTACTGGCTGGACCGGCTCGCGGACCGGGGCGACCACGAGCCGCTGGCCGGCGCCTCCTTCCCGGCCGCCCCCGACTTCCTGCGCGCCTCGGCCGCGCTCACCCCCGAGGCCACCGCCGGGGTCCTCGCCCTCGCCCGCGCCGCCAAGGCCACCTGGGCGGACGCCGTGACGGCCGCCTTCGCCGCCTTCCTGCACCGCTCGACCGGCGACCGGGACGTCCTGCTCTCGCTGCCCGCGATGGCCCGCCTCGGCTCGGCCTCCCTCGCCGTCCCGGCGATGGTGGTCAACGTGCTGCCGCTGCGGGTCGCGGTCCGCCCGGACCTCCCGCTGGCCGAGCTGGTCGCCGAGGTCGCCGCCGGCGTCCGCGACCTGCGCCGCCACCAGCGCTACCGCGCCGAGGACATCCGCCGCGACCTCGGTCTCGTCGGCCGCGACCGGGGCCCCCTCGGCCCGATGGTCAACGTCAAGGCCTTCGACAACGCCCTCGACTTCGCCGGCGCCCCCGGCACCGTGCACAACGTGGCCGCCGGACCGGTGGACGACCTCACCCTGGCCGTCCGCCACGACACGGCCGCCGGCCGGATCGCCTTCGAACTCGACGCCAACCCGCGCGCCTACGACGCCGAGGGCCTGAACGCCCGCTGCGCCGAGTTCGTCCGCTTCCTCACCGAGGCCGTCACCGCCGGACCCGACACCCCCGTGGGCCGCCCCGACCTCCTCGACGGCGCCCTCCTGGAGACCCTCGCCGGACAGGCCGCCGCGACCGCCCGCGCGATCGCGCCCGGCACCGTCGTCGAGGCCTTCGCCGCCCGGGTGCGCGAGCACCCCGAGGCCGTCGCGCTCGTCGCGGGCGCCGAGGAGCTCACGTACGCGGAGCTCGACGCCCGGGTCGACCGGCTGGCCCGGCTGCTCGCCGCGCGCGGCGTCGGCCCCGAGCGGTTCGTCGGCATCGCCCTGCCGCGCGGCGCCGAGCTGATCGTCGCCCTGCTCGCCGTGCTCAGAGCGGGCGGCGCCTATCTGCCGCTCGACCTCGAATACCCGGCCGAGCGCCTGGAGTTCATGGTCGAGGACGCGCGCCCGGTGTGCGTCCTCACCACCCTGGCCGCCGCGGCCGACGCCCCCGACGTGCCCGGCACCGAGACCCTCGTCCTGGACTCCCCCGACGCGCTGTCCGCGCTCGCGGACCTGGCCGGCGAGCCCGCCGGGCCGCTCCCGGCCCCGGACGGCGACCACCCGGCGTACGTCATCCACACCTCCGGCTCCACCGGCCGCCCCAAGGGCGTGGTGATCCCGCACTCCGCGCTCGCCAACTTCCTGCGGATGCAGGCCCACGAGCTGGCCATGGAGCCCGGCGACGGGCTCGTCGCCGTCACCACGGTCTCCTTCGACATCGCCGCCCTGGAGATCCACGTCCCGCTCATCAGCGGCGCGGCGGTCGTCCTCGCGGGCCGCGACACCGTCCGCGACCCGGCGGCCCTCGCCGCCCTGGTCGAGGCCCACCGGCCGGCCGTCATGCAGGCGACGCCGTCGCTGTGGCACGCCCTCCTGGAGGAGGGCGCCCCGCGCGCCCTGGCCCGCACCAAGGTCCTCGTCGGCGGCGAGGCGCTGCCCGCCGCCCTCGCCGAGCGCCTCGCCCGCACGGCCGCCTCGGTCACCAACGTGTACGGGCCGACCGAGGTGACCGTCTGGGCCACCTCCTCCGTCCTCTCCCCCGAGCACACCGGCACCCCGGACATCGGCCTGCCGTTCTGGAACACCCGCGCCCACGTCCTCGACTCGGCGCTCCGCCCCGTCCCGCACGGCCGCCCCGGCGAGCTGTACCTGTCCGGCGACCAGCTGGCGCGCGGCTACCTCGGCCGCCCGGCGCTCACCTCCGAGCGGTTCGTGGCCGACCCGTACGGCCCCGCGGGCTCCCGCATGTACCGCACCGGCGACCTGGTGCGCCGCCGCCCCGACGGCGTCATCGACTTCCTCGGCCGCGCCGACGACCAGGTGAAGGTGCGCGGCTTCCGCATCGAACTCGGCGAGATCGAGACCGCCCTGACGGACCGTCCGGAGGTGGACCGGGCCGTGGTCGTGGTCCGCGAGGACATACCCGGCTCCCCGCTCCTGGTCGGCTACGTCACCGGGGCGGGCGACCCCGCCCCGGACGCGGCCGGACTGCGCGCGGCGGTCGGCGAGCGGCTTCCCGCGCACATGGTGCCGTCGGCCGTGGTGGTCCTGGACGCCTTCCCGCTCACCGCCAACGGCAAGGTGGACCGGCGTTCGCTGCCCGCGCCCGACCTGGCCGGGTCCGCCGCGACCGCCGGCCGGACCCCCCGCGACGCCCGCGAGGAGATCGTCGCCGGGGCGTACGCGGACGTCCTGGAGCTGGCCTCGGTCGGCCCCGACGACGACTTCTTCGACCTCGGCGGCCACTCGCTGCTCGCCGCCCGCGTCGCGGCCCGGCTGCGCACCGCGCTCGGCTCCGACTGCGGCGTGCGGGACGTCTTCGAGGCCCGTACGCCCGCGGCCCTGGCCGAGCGGCTCGCCGCCCGCACCGCGTCGGGCGCCCGCCCGGCGCTCACCGCCGGGGAGCGGCCCGAGGTCCTCCCGCTGTCCGACGCCCAGCACCGGCTCTGGTTCCTGCACCAGCTGGAGGGCCCCAGCGCCACGTACAACATCCCGTTCGTGGCCCGGTTCGGCACGCTCCTGGACCCGGCGGCCCTGGACGCGGCCCTCGGGGACGTGGTGGCCCGGCACGAGACGCTGCGCACGGTCTTCGCCGAGCACGACGGCGAGCCCCACCAGCGGATCCTGGACCCGGCCGACGCCGGGGTGCGGCTGCGCGTGGAGGAGACCGCCACGGACGGTGTCGACGCGGCCGTGGAGACGGCCCTCGGGCACCTCTTCGACCTGTCGGCGGAGGCCCCGGTGCGGGTCACCCTGGTCCGCGACACCGGGCGCGGCGCCGACGCCCTGGTGGTGCTGCTCCACCACATCGCCAGCGACGAGTGGTCGATGGGCCCGTTCCTGAACGGCCTCGAACACGCCTACGCGGCACGGCTCCGGGGCGAGGCGCCCGAGTTCGCCCCGCTGCCGGTGCAGTACGCCGACTTCGCGCTCTGGCAGCGCGAGGCCCTGGGCGACCCGGCGGACCCGGAGTCCCCCGCCGCCCGGCAGGCCGCCCACTGGCGCGAGGCGCTGGCCGGCCTTCCGGCCGAGGCGACCCCGCCCGCCGACCGGCCCCGGCCCGCCGAGCCCGACAACGCGGGCGGCATGGTGCACCACGAGGTGCCCGCCGCCCTCGCCTCCGGCATCCGCCGCCTGGCCCGCGAGTCCGGCACCAGCGTCTTCATGGTCGTGCACGCGGCCGTCGCCGCCCTGCTCCACCGGCTCGGCGCGGGCGACGACATCCCCCTCGGCAGCCCGGTCGCCGGCCGGTCCGACCCGGCCCTGGACGGTCTCGTCGGCTTCTTCGTGAACACGGTGGTGCTGCGCACCGACCTGTCCGGCGACCCGACGTTCGCCGCCCTCCTGGAGCGGGTGCGCGGCACCGACCTGGCCGCGCTCGACCACGCCGACCTGCCGTTCGACGCGGTCGTGGAGGCGGTCAACCCGGAGCGCTCCCTCACCCGGCACCCGCTCTTCCAGACCATGGTGTCGCACAGCACCGTCACCCAGGACGTGCGCGCCCTGTTCGGCCTGGACGCGGCCGTGGACCGCACCGACCCGGGCGTCACCAAGTTCGACCTCGACGTCACCTTCTCCGACAGCGCCCACGGCGACGAGCTCGACCTCGAGGTGTTCTACTCGTCCGCCCTGTTCGACCGGGCCACGGCCGACGCGCTCGCCGCCCGCCTCCTGCTCCTCCTGGAGCAGGCCGTCGCCGCCCCGGAGACCCCGGTCTCCGCGTACGAGCTGCGCTCCGGCGAGGAGCGGGCGCTCCTGGAGCGGTGGAACGACACCGCCGTCGACCACTCCGGCGCCGGCGTCGTGGAGATCCTGGCCGAGCGCGTCGCGGCGACGCCCGACGCGACCGCCCTGGTCTGCGGCGACCTGAGCCTCACCTTCGCCGAGCTCGACGACCGGGTCACCCGGCTCGCGCTGCTGCTCGCCGCGGAGGGCGTCGGCCCGGACGCCGTCGTGGCGCTCGCCGTGCCCCGCTCGGCCGAGTCCGTCGTCGCCGCCTTCGCCGTCCTCAAGGCCGGCGGCGCCTACCTGCCGCTCGACCTGGACCACCCGGAGGAGCGCCTGGCGTACATGCTGGACGACGCCGCGCCGGTCTGCGTCGTCACCACCCGGGCCGTGGACGGCCGGGTCCCGGACGCGAACGGCGCGCCCCGGCTCGTCCTGGACGACCCGGCGGTACGGGACCGGCTGGCGGCCGCCGAGGGCCCGGCGCCCCGCGCGCCGCGCCCGGACGACCTGGCGTACGTCATCTACACCTCCGGCTCCACCGGCCGCCCCAAGGGCGTCGGCCTGCACCACGCCGGTCTGACGAACCTGTACCGGGACCACGAGCGGCAGCTCTACCGCCCGGTCGCGGACCGGCTCGGGCGGCGCGTGCGCGCCCTGCACACCGCCTCGTTCTCCTTCGACTCCTCGTGGGAGCAGCTCCTGTGGCTGATCGCGGGCCACGAGCTGCACGTCCTCGACGAGTACGGGCGCCGCGACGCGGACGCCGTCGTCGCCCACGTGCGGGAGGCGCGGATCGACGCGCTCGACGTCACCCCCTCGTACGGCCGCCACCTGCTCGACGCGGGCCTGCTCGCGGGCGGGCACCGGCCGCCGCTGTTCCTGCTCGGCGGCGAGGCCGTGCCGCCCGCCCTGTGGACGGAGCTGCGCGCGGTCCCCGGCGTGGAGACGGTGAACTACTACGGTCCCACCGAGTTCACGGTGGACGCCCTGGTCGCCCGGGTCACCGACTGCGAGACCCCGGTGGTGGGCCGTCCGCTCGACAACACCCGGGCGCACGTCCTGGACGCCCGGCTGCGGCCGGTGCCGCCCGGCGTGCCCGGCGAGCTGTACCTCGCGGGCGTCCAGAACGCCCGCGGCTACCTGGGCCGTTCCGTGCTCACCGCCGAGCGGTTCGTGGCCGACCCGTACGGCCCGGCCGGCTCCCGCATGTACCGCACGGGCGACCTGGCGCGCCGCCGCGCCGACGGCCTGATCGAGTTCCTGGGCCGCGCCGACGACCAGGTCAAGATCCGCGGCTTCCGCGTGGAGCTCGGCGAGATCGAGGCCGAGCTGACGGCCTGCGAGGGCGTCGCCTCGGCGGCCGTCCTGGTCCGCGAGGACGTCCCGGGCGTGCCGCGCCTGGTGGCGTACACGACCGGCGGCGCCGACCCGGACGCGGTGCGCCGCGAGGTCGCCGGGCGCCTGCCCGAGTACATGGTCCCGGCGGCGGTCGTCGCCCTGGACGTCCTGCCGGTGAACGTCAACGGCAAGCTGGACCGGACCGCCCTGCCCGCGCCCGCCGTGACGGCCGCCGCGCCGTCCCGCGCCCCGCGCGGCGCGACGGAGGAGCGCCTCGCGGAGGCGTTCGCGGAGGTCCTGGGCCTGGCGTCGGTCGGCGCCGAGGACGACTTCTTCGCGCTCGGCGGGCACTCCCTGCTCGCGACGCGCCTGGTGGCCCGGGTGCGGGCGGCGGGCCGCGCCTGCTCGGTGCGGGACGTGTTCGAGGCGCGTACGGTCGCGGCGCTCGCGGCCCGGCTCGCGGAGCGGACCGCCTCCGAGCGGCCCGCCCTCGCCCCCGCCGTGCGCCCCGAGCGGCTGCCGCTCTCGTACGCGCAGCGGCGCCTGTGGTTCCAGTACGACATGGACGGCGCGAGCTCCACGTACACCGTCCCGCTGGCGCTGCGGCTGCGGGAGCGGCCCGACGTCGACGCGCTGCGCGCCGCGTTCGGGGACCTGGTGGCGCGCCACGAGGTGCTGCGGACCGTGTTCGCGGAGGCCGACGGCGAGCCGTACCAGCGGATCCTGGCCCCCGGCGAGGCCGAGGTGCCGTTCGCGGTCCGCGAGGTGGCCCCGGAGGCGCTCGCGGACGCGGTGGAGGCGAAGGTCGCCGAGCCCCTGGGCCTGGAGTCCGAACTCCCGCTGCGGGTCACGCTGTTCGGCACGTCCGCCGGCGAGCACGTGCTCGTGGTGCTGCTGCACCACATCGCGACCGACGAGTGGTCCACCGGACCGCTCCTGGCCGACCTGGACACCGCCTACACCGCCCGCCTCGCGGGCCGGGCCCCGGAGTTCCCCGAACTCCCCGTCCAGTACGCCGACTACGCCCTCTGGCAGCGCGAACTCCTCGGTGACGCGGCGGACGACTCCTCCCTGGCCTCCCGCCAGTCCGCCTTCTGGCGCGACGCCCTGGCGGGGCTGCCGGAGGAGCTGGCACTGCCCACCGACCGGCCCCGGCCCGCCGTCCCGACCCACCGGGGCGACACGGTCACGGCCGAGCTTCCGGCCGGCCTCGTGGCCCGTCTCGACCGGCTGGCGGCGGACTCCGGCGCGACCATGTTCATGGTGGTCCACGCGGCCGTCGCGGCCCTGCTGCACCGGCTCGGCGCCGGGGACGACATCCCCCTCGGCACCCCGGTCGCGGGACGCGGCGACAGCGCCCTCGACGGGCTCGTGGGCTTCTTCGTCAACACGGCCGTGCTGCGCACCGACCTGTCGGGCGACCCGTCCTTCACGGAGCTGCTCGGCCGCGCCCGTACGGCGGGGCTCGCGGTCCTCGACCACGCCGACCTGCCCTTCGACGCCGTCGTGGAGGCGGTCGCCCCGGTCCGCTCGCTCGCCCGCCACCCGCTGTTCCAGACGATGGTGGCGTACGAGGGCGGCGGTCCGGACCTGTCCCGGCTGCTCGGCACGGACGCCGGGGAGTTCCCGGTGCGGGGCGGCGCGGCCAAGTTCGACCTGGAGATCCTGTTCCGGCGCACCGGGGACGCGGACGGCGCCGGCATGACCTGCGGTCTGCGCTACGCGACCGACCTGTTCGAGCGGGCGGGCGCCGAGCGCCTGACGGAGCGGCTCGTCCGGCTCCTGGAGGCCGTGGCGGCCGCGCCCGACGCGCCCGTGTCCTCGGCTGCCCTGATGGACGGGGACGAGCGGCGCCGGGTCCTGGAGGAGTGGAACGCGACCGAGCGGGTCGTGGACGGCCCCCGGACCCTCGCGGACCTGGTGGCGGCGGGCGCGGCGAAGGCCGAGGGCCCGGCCCTGGTCTTCGAGGACGAGGAGCTGTCCCGCACGGAGTTCGACGCGCGCGTCAACCGCCTCGCACGGCTCCTGATCGGCCGGGGCGTGGGACCGGAGTCGGTCGTCGCCGTGGCCCTGCCCCGCTCGCTCGACCTGCTGATCGCGATCCACGCCGTGGTGCGGGCCGGAGGCGCCTACCTGCCGCTCGACCTCACCCTGCCCGCCGACCGCCTCACCCACATGACGGACACCGCGCGTCCGGTGTGCGTCCTGACCGACCTTCCGTCGCTCGGCGCGCTGCCGGCCGGCGTGGAGGCCGAGCCGGTGGTCCTGGACGCGCCCGAGGTGCGCGCGGAGCTGGACGGCCTGGCCGACGGCGGGGTCACGGACGCGGACCGGCGGGCGCCACTGCTGCCGCGCCACCCGGCGTACGTCATCTTCACCTCCGGCTCCACCGGCCGCCCCAAGGGCGTCATGGTCGAGCACAAAGCCATCGTCAACCGTCTGGCCTGGATGGAGGGCACCTACCGGCTGACCTCGGCCGACCGGGTCCTCCAGAAGACCCCGACCACGTTCGACGTCTCCGTGTGGGAGCTGTTCTGGCCGCTCGCCCAGGGCGTGCCGCTCGTCGTCGCCCGGCCCGAGGGGCACCGGGACCCGGAGTACCTCGCGGAGCTGATCCGCGGGCAGCGGGTCAGCGTGCTGCACTTCGTGCCGTCGATGCTCCAGGCCTTCCTGGACTCGGTGGACGTGGCGGACTGCCCGGGGCTGCGCCTGGTCGTGTGCAGCGGCGAGGCCCTGCCCACCGACCTGGTGAACCGTTTCCACGCCTCCGCCGGGGACCGGACGGTCGCCCTGGAGAACCTGTACGGGCCGACCGAGGCCGCGGTGGACGTCACCGCCGCCACGGCCCTCTCGGGCGCGACGACGGCCTCGGCCTCCATCGGCTCCCCCGTGTGGAACACCCGCGTCCACGTCCTGGACCACCGGCTGCGGCCGGTCCCGGTCGGCGTCCCCGGCGAGCTCTACCTCGCGGGCGTCCAGCTCGCCCGCGGCTACCTCTCCCGCCCCGACCTGACGGCGGAACGATTCGTCGCGGACCCGTACGGGCCCGCCGGATCCCGCATGTACCGCACGGGCGACCTCGTCGTCCGCCACGCGGACGGGCGGCTCCAGTACCTCGGCCGCACCGACGACCAGGTCAAGCTGCGCGGCCTGCGGATCGAGCTGGGCGAGATCGACGCGGTCGTGGCGTCGGCCCCCGGCGTGGCGCACGCGGTGACCCTGGTCCGCGAGGACCGGCCCGGCGTGCAGCGGCTCGTGGGGTACGTCGTCGGCACCGGCGACGGGCCGGTCCCCGTGGACGCGGTGCGCGCCCACGCGGCCTCCCGCCTGCCGGAGTACATGGTCCCGAACGTGTTCCTGGAGATCCCGGCCGTTCCCCTCTCCCCCAACGGCAAGCTGGACCGGCGGGCCCTGCCCGTGCCGCCGGACGCCGTCGCCGGGCCCTCGCGGGCGCCGAGGGACGCGCGCGAGGAGATCCTGCTCGGGATCGTCGCGGCCGTGCTCGGCCTGGAGACGGCCGGCGTCGAGGACGACTTCTTCGACCTCGGCGGCCACTCCCTGCTCGCGGCCCGCGCGGCGAGCCGGATGCGGTCCGCCCTCGGCGTGGAGTGCTCGGTGCGGGACGTGTTCGAGGCGCGTACGGTCGCGGCGCTCGCGGCCCGGCTCGCGGAGCGGACCGCCTCCGAGCGGCCCGCCCTGGTCCCCACCGTGCGCCCCGAGCGGCTGCCGCTCTCGTACGCCCAGCGGCGCCTGTGGCTCTTCGACAGCGTCCGGGGTCCGGGGACCGCGTACAACGTGCCCTTCGCGGTGCGTCTCGACGGGCCCGTGGACGCGGCCGCCGTGCGCGCGGCCGTGGAGGACGTGGTGGCGCGGCACGAGGTGCTGCGGACCGTGTTCGCGGAGGCCGACGGCGAGCCGTACCAGCGGATCCTGGCCCCGGGCGAGGCCGAGGTGCCGTTCGCGGCGCGCCGGGTCCGCGCCGGGGACCTGGCCGCCGAGGCGGAGGCCGCCTCCCGGTACGTCTTCGACCTGGCCCGGGAGATCCCGGTGCGGGTGACGCTGCTCAGCGCGTCCGACGAGGAGCACGTGCACGTGCTGGTCGTGCTCCTGCACCACATCGCGACCGACGAGTGGTCCACCGGACCGCTCCTGGCCGACCTGGACACCGCCTACGCGGCCCGTGCCGCCGGCCGGGCCCCGGAGTTCCCCGAACTCCCGGTCCAGTACGCCGACTACGCCCTCTGGCAGCGCGAACTCCTGGGCGACACCGAGGAGTCGGACTCGACAGCGGCACGTCAGGCCGCGTACTGGCGGGAGGCGCTCGCCGGACTGCCGGAGGAGCTCGGCCTGTTCACCGACACCCCGCGCCCGGCGACGCCGACGCACGGCGGCGACGTGGTCCCGTTCGACGTGTCCGCCGCGACGGGTGCCGGGCTCGCCCGGATCGCCCGCGACTCCGGCGCGACGATGTTCATGGTGGTGCACGCGGCCGTCGCGGCCCTGCTGCACCGGCTCGGCGCCGGGGACGACATCCCCCTCGGCGCCCCGGTCTCCGGGCGCGGCGACGAGCAGCTCGACGGGCTCGTGGGCTTCTTCCTGAACACGCTCGTGCTGCGCGCGGACGTGTCGGGCGAGCCGACGTTCGCCGGTCTGGTCGACCGGGTGCGGGACGCCGGGCTCGCGGGCTTCGCCCACGCCGACCTGCCGCTCGAAGCGGTGGCGGAGGCGGTGGGCGCGGCCCGCTCCCAGGCCCGCAACCCGCTGTTCCAGGCGATGGTGACCTACCACTCGGTGTCCACCGAGGTGTCCTCGCTCTTCGGGGTCACGGCCCGTGAACTGCCGGTGGAGATCGGCGGGTCGAAGGTCGACCTGGAGTTCGCGTTCGGTGGCTCGGAGGACGACGGGCGGATCGAGGGCGGCCTGCGGTACGCGACCGACCTCTTCGGCCGGGCGGGCGCCGAGCGGCTCGTGGAGCGGCTCGTCCGCCTCCTCGACGCCGTGGCGGCCGACCCGGGCGCCCCGGTCTCCTCCCTGGAGCTGATGGACGGGGACGAGCGGCACACCCTGGAGGGCTGGAACGCGACCGAGCGGGTCGTGGACGGCCCCCGGACCCTCGCGGACCTGGTGGCGGCGGGCGCGGCGAAGGCCGAGGGCCCCGCCCTGGTCTTCGAGGACGAGGAGCTGTCCCGTACCGAGTTCGACGCGCGGGTCAACCGCCTCGCCCGGCTCCTCATCGGCCGGGGCGTGGGCCCCGAGTCGGTCGTCGCCGTGGCGCTCCCGCGCTCGCTCGACCTGCTGATCGCCATCCACGCCGTGGTGCGGGCCGGCGGCGCCTACCTGCCGCTCGACCTCACCCTGCCCGCCGACCGCCTCACCCACATGTGCGAGACGGCCCGGCCCGTCGCCGTCCTCACCGACGCGGCCTCGGCGCCGGACCTTCCGGCGGGGCTCGCGGCGGAGCGGATCGTGCTCGACTCGGCCGCCGTGGCGGCGGAGTGGGCGGGCGCGGACGCGCACGCGGTGACGGACACGGACCGGCGGGCACCGCTGCTGCCGCGCCACCCGGCGTACGTCATCTTCACCTCCGGCTCCACCGGCCGCCCCAAGGGCGTCATGGTCGAGCACGAGGCCATCGTCAACCGCCTCCAGTGGATGCAGGGCGCGTACGGGCTCACGCCCGCCGACCGGGTCCTCCAGAAGACGCCGACCACGTTCGACGTCTCCGTGTGGGAGCTGTTCTGGCCGGTGGCACAGGGCGTGCCGCTGGTCGTCGCCCGGCCGGACGGTCACAAGGACCCGGAGTACCTGGCCGAGGTGATCCGCGAGCGGCGGGTCAGCGTGCTGCACTTCGTGCCGTCGATGCTGGCCGCGTTCGTCGCGGGCGTGGAGATCGCGGACTGCCCGAGCCTGCGGCTCGTGGTGTGCAGCGGCGAGGCCCTGCCGACGGACCTCGTGGACCGGTTCCACGCCTCCGCCGGGGACCGGACGGTCGCCCTGGAGAACCTGTACGGACCGACCGAGGCCGCGGTGGACGTCACCGCCGCCACGGCCCTCCCGGGCGCGACGGCGGCCTCGGCCTCCATCGGCTCCCCCGTGTGGAACACCCGCGTCCACGTCCTGGACCACCGGCTGCGGCCGGTCCCGGTCGGCGTGCCCGGCGAGCTGTACCTCGCGGGCGTCCAGCTCGCCCGCGGCTACCTCTCCCGCCCCGACCTGACCGCCGAGCGGTTCGTGGCCGACCCGTACGGGCCCGCCGGATCCCGCATGTACCGGACCGGCGACCTAGTCGTCCGGCACGACGACGGGCGGCTCCAGTACCTCGGCCGCACCGACGACCAGGTCAAGCTGCGCGGCCTGCGCATCGAACTGGGCGAGATCGACGCGGTGCTCTCCGGGGCGCCCGGGGTGGCCCGCGCCGTCTCGGTGGTCCGCGAGGACCGGCCGGGCGTGCGCAGGCTCGTCGGCTACGCCGTCCCGGCGGGCGACGGACCGCTCGACGCGGACGCGCTGCGGGCGCACGCGGCGACGCGCCTCCCCGAGTACATGGTCCCGGCCGTGATCCTGGAGATCCCGTCCGTGCCGCTCTCCCCGAACGGCAAGCTGGACCGGCGGGCCCTCCCGGTGCCGCCGGAGCCCCGCCGGGCGGCGGCCCCGGCCGCGCCGGCCGCCCCGGCGGCCGCCGCCGAGACGCCGGCCGAGCTGCTCGCGCGGCTGATGGCCGAGGTCCTCGGACTGCCCGAGGTCGGCCCGGAGGACAACTTCTTCGAGCTGGGCGGCGACAGCATCGTCTCCATCCGGTACGTCAGCCAGGCCCGCAAGGCCGGGTTCACGGTGACGGCCCGTCAGGTGTTCCAGCACCCGACCCCGGCCGGTCTGGCCGCCGTCGCCGCGCCCGCCGCCCCGGCGGGCAAGGCCCCGGAGCGTCCGGCCGAGCAGGCGACGGGCCCGCTGGTCCTGCCGCCGGTGGCGCACTGGTTCGCGGGACGCGGCGGCGCGTACCGCCGGTTCTGCCAGGCCCGTCTGGTGCTGCTGCCCGCCGGGGTGCGGCACGCGGACCTGGAGACCGCGCTCCAGGCGGTCCTGGACCGGCACGACGGTCTGCGGCAGGTGCTGAGCGTGGCGCGGCCCGGCGTGTGGAGCGCCGAGGTCGCCCCGGTGGGCTCGCTGACGGCCGCCTCGCTGCTGCGGACGGTGGACGCCGCCGGGCTCGGTGCCGAGGCGCTGCGGGAGCTGGTCTCCCGCGAGTCGGACCGGGCCGCGGGCGAGCTGGACCCGGAGTCCGGCCGGACCGTGCGGGCCGTGCGCTTCGACGCCGGTCCCGGCGAGCCGGGCAGGCTGCTGCTCGTCGCCCACCACCTGGTGGTGGACGAGGTGTCGTGGCAGATCCTGCTGCCGGACCTGCGGGCCGCGTGCGAGGCGGCGGCGGAGGGGCGGACGCCCGCCCTCGACGCCGTGCCGACGGCGCTGCGGACCTGGACGGCGGGGCTGCTCGCCGAGGCGCAGAGCGCCCGGCGGACCGCCGAGCTGGACCGGTGGCTCGCCGAGTCCGCGACCGGCGGGCGGCTCCTGACGGACCGTGCGCTCGACCCGGCGCGGGACACGGTGGCGACCGCGCGGCGGCTCACCGTGCGGCTCTCCGCCGAGCGCACCGAGCCCCTCCTGACCGCCGTGCCGCAGGCCTTCCACGGCACGGTCAACGACACGCTGCTCACCGCGCTCGCGCTCGCCGCGGGCGACTGGGCGGCCCGGCAGGGGAAGCCGGCGGACGGCCTGACCGTGGAGCTGGAGGGCCACGGCCGGGAGCAGGACCTCGTCCCGGGCGCCGACCTGACCCGTACGGTCGGCTGGCTGACCAGCGTGTACCCGCTGCGGCTCACCGCGGACTCCTACGACGCGCGTGCGGTCGTGGGCGGGACGCAGGACGCCGGGGCGGCCCTGAAGGAGATCAAGGAGCGGATCCGCGGGGTCCCGGACGGCGGGATCGGCGCCGGGCTGCTGCGGTACGCCAACGCCGCCACCGCCGGTCTGTTCGACCCGGAGGACCGCCCGGAGATCCTGTGGAACTACCTGGGCCGGCAGACCGCCGCCCGGCAGTCCGCCTGGGGACCGGCCGAGGAGGCCGACGCGCTCGCCGTCGGCCCCGAGCCGGACGCCCCGCTCGCGTACCCCCTCCAGGTGGACGCGGAGGTCGAGCACGGTCCGGACGGGCCGGAGCTCGCCGCCTCCTTCCTGTGGGCGGGCGACGTCCTGTCCCAGGACACGGTCGCGGCGCTCGCGGACGGCTGGACGGCCGCCCTCGACGCGCTCGCGGCCTGGGCCGCGGGCGGGGTCACCGCCGGGCACACCCCGTCCGACCTCGACCTGCTCGACCTCGACCAGAACCAGATCACCATGCTCGAAGAAATGTGGAGGGCCCAGCAGTGACGCAGGCTCGTATCGAGGACATGCTGCCGCTGTCCCCCCTTCAGCAGGGGATGCTGTTCCACTCCGTCTACGACGACGGGGCGGCCGACGTGTACACCGTGCAGGTGTCGGTGGGGCTCTCGGGCCCGGTCGACGCCGACCGCCTGGAGCGGGCGGCCGCGGCGCTGCTGCGCCGGCATCCGAACCTGCGGGCCGGCTTCTGGCACGAGGGGGTGCCGCAGCCGGTGCAGTTCGTGCCGGCGGAGGTCGTCTTCGGTCTGGAGCGGGTCGACCTGACGGAGGGCGGCGCCCCGGGCGCTTCGCCCGAGGACCGGCTCGCCGGGCTGCGCCGGGCCGAGCTGGCCCGCCGCTTCCAGTTGCACCGGCCGCCGCTGCTGCGGCTCGTGCTCGCCCGGATGGGCGAGGACGACCACCGCCTGGTGATCACGGTCCACCACATCCTGGTCGACGGCTGGTCGATGCCGCTGCTCGTCGGTGACCTGCTCGCCCTGTACGCGGCGGACGGGGACGCCTCGGGGCTGGCGCCGGTGCGCCCGTACCGCGCCTATCTGAAGTGGCTGAAGGAGCAGGACGCCCCGGCCGCCGAGGCCGCCTGGCGGGACGCGCTCGCCGGGGTCGAGGAGGCGACGCTGGTCGCGGAGCCCGACCCGGCGCGCACCCCGGTGCGGCCGGGCGTGCGGACCCTGGACCTCTCGGAGGAGGCCACCGCCCGCCTGACGGCGACGGCCCGCCGTCTGGGCACCACGCCGAGCACCCTGATCCAGTGCGCCTGGGGCCTGCTCGTCGGCGGTCTGACGGGCCGTCGGGACGTGCTGTTCGGTCTGACCGTGTCGGGCCGTCCGGACGAGATACCCGGCGTCGAGTCGATGCTCGGCCTGTTCATCACGACCGTCCCGGTGCGGCTCTCGGTCCGCAACGAGGAGACGGTCGAGGGGCTGCTCCGCCGCTTCCGCGACGAGCAGAACTCCCTCCTGGCCCACCACCACCTCGGGCTGCGCCTGATCCGCAAGCAGAGCGACGCGGGCGAGCTGTTCGACACCCTCGTCGTCATCGAGAACTACCCGGTGGACCCGGCGGCGCGCGAGACCGTCGCCGCCGGGGTGCGGGTGACCGGGGTCGAGGCGGAGGACGCCACCCACTACCCGCTGACCCTCGCGGTGTCCCTGGACGCGCGGGCCACGCTGCGCCTGGAGTACCGCCCGGACGTCTTCGACGACCGTCGCGCGGGCCTGATCGCCGACCGGCTCGCCCACGTCCTGGACCGGATCGCGGAGGAGCCCGGCACCCGGGTCGGGGCGCTGCCCCTGCTGCCCGAGGCGGAGTCGGCGCGGGTGCGCGGGAGCTGGCCGGGGACGGTGCGGGACGTGCCGTCGGGCACGGTCGCGGACGTGTTCGCGGAGCGGGTCGCCCAGGCCCCCGACGAGGTGGCGGTGGTGTGCGGCGGGGAGTCGCTCACCTTCGCGGAGGTCGACGCGCGGGCCGCGCGGCTCGCGTCGCTGCTCGCCGCGCGGGGCGTGGGCCCCGAGTCGGTGGTGGCGCTGGCCGTGCCGCGTTCGGCGGAGACGGTGGTGGCGATCCTCGCCGTCCTGAAGTCCGGCGGCGCGTACCTGCCGCTCGACCTGGACTATCCGGCGGAGCGCCTCGGTCTGATGATCGACGACGCCCGGCCGGCGTGCGTGGTGACCACCGCGCGCGGCCTGGAGCTGCTGCCGGCGGCCGGTGACGGGCCGGAGCGGATCGTCCTGGACGCGCCGGAGACGGCCGCCGCCCTGGCCGGGGCCCCGGCGGAGTTCGCCTCCCCGGCCGTCGCGGACGGGCACCCGGCGTACGTCATCTACACGTCCGGTTCGACCGGGCGCCCCAAGGGCGTCGTGCTGACCCACGGCGGTCTGTCCAACCTGTACGCCAACCACATCGCGGACGTCTTCGGCCCGGTGGTCGAGGCGACCGGCGGCCGGCGCCTGCGCGCGCTGCACACGGCGTCGTTCAGCTTCGACACCTCCTGGGAGCAGCTCTTCTGGCTGGTCGCCGGGCACGAGCTGCACGTCCTGGACGAGGTGGGCCGCCGGGACGCCGAGTTCGTCGTGTCGTACGTGCGGGAGCACCGGATCGAGACGATGGACGTCACCCCGACGTACGCGCTCGGGCTGCTCGACCAGGGCCTCCTGGACCCGGCCGCGCACCGTCCGGCGCTGCTGCTGCTCGGCGGCGAGGCGGTGCCGGAGGCGCTGTGGTCGGCGGTGCGGGCGGCGACCGGCGTCATGTCGGTGAACCTGTACGGCCCGACCGAGTACACGGTGGACGCGCTCGCGGCGGACCTGGCGGCCTCGGCCACCCCGGTGGTGGGCCGGCCGATCGGCAACACGCGCGCGTACCTGCTCGACGCGGCGCTGCGGCCGGTGCCCGCCGGGGCGACCGGCGAGCTGTACCTCGCGGGGCACGGCATCGCGCGCGGCTACCTGGGCCGGTTCGCGCTGACGGCCGAGCGGTTCGTGGCCGACCCGTACGGGGCTCCGGGGTCGCGGATGTACCGCACCGGCGACCTGGCGCGGCTGCGCGCCGACGGGGAGATCGAGTACCTGGGGCGGGCCGACGACCAGGTGAAGATCCGGGGCTTCCGGATCGAGCCCGGCGAGGTCGAGTCCGCGCTCGCGGCGGTCGACGGCGTCGGCGCGGCGGCCGTGGTGGTCCGCGAGGACACGCCGGGGGTGAAGCGGCTCGTCGGCTACGTGACGGGCACGGCGGACCCGGCCGCGATCCGCGAGGAGCTGGCCGCGGGCCTGCCCGACTACATGGTCCCGGCGGCGGTCGTGGTCCTGGACGCGCTGCCGTTCACGGTCAACGGCAAGCTGGACCGGGCGGCGCTGCCCGCGCCGGTGTTCGGCGGCTCCGAGGGGTCGCGGGCGCCGAGCGGGGAGCGCGAGGAGGCCCTGTGCCGGGTCTTCACCGACGTCCTGGGGCTCGCCTCCGTGGGGGTGGACGACGACTTCTTCGCCCTGGGCGGCGACAGCATCGTCTCCATCCAGCTGGTGACCCGGGCCCGCAAGGAGGGCCTGGTGCTCTCCCCGCGCGACGTGTTCGAGCGGCGGACGATCGCGGCGCTCGCGCTCGCGGCCCGCACGCCGGAGGAGAAGGCGGCGTCCGCCTCGGCGGTCGACGCGGACGCCCCGCTGGTGGACCTCGACGAGGCCGGCCGGAAGGTCCTGGAGCAGGTCTTCCCGGGCGCCGAGGAGGTGCTGCCGCTGGCTCCGCTCCAGGAGGGCCTGTACTTCCACGCCCAGTACGACGACCGGGCGCTCGACGTCTACCTGATGCAGAACTTCGTGGAGCTGCGGCACGCCGTGGACACGGCCGCGCTGCGCTCGGCGTTCGACGCGATGCTGCGCCGCCACCCGAACCTGCGCTCGGCGTTCTGGCACGAGGGCCTGCCGGGTCCGGTGCAGGTGGTTCCCGCCGAGTGGGAGCTGCCGTGGGAGGTCCGCGACCTGACGGGTCTGGACCGGGCCGCGCAGGACGAGGCGCAGCGGGAGTTCTCGCTGGCGGACGCGGCGACCCGGTTCGACCTGTCGGCGCCGCCGCTGATGCGCGTGACGCTGCTGAAGTTCGCCGAGGACCGCTGGATGCTGTGCGTGACGCAGCACCACATCCTCACCGACGGCTGGTCGGAGTCGCTGTTCTTCGAGGAGCTGTTCGCGCTGTACGGGGCGGGCGGGCGCGAGGAGATCCTGCCGCCGGTCACGCCGTACCGGGAGTACCTGCGCTGGCTCGCGGGCACCGACGGGGACGCGGCGCGGGCCGCCTGGCGCGACCACCTGTCGGGCCTGGACCAGGCGACCCTGGTCGCGCCGGCCGACCCGACGCGGCAGCCGGTGACGGCCGAGGTGGTGGACATCGCGCTCGGCGAGGAGACCAGCGACCGGCTGCGGTCGTTCGCGCGGGGCTCCGGCGTCACCCTGAACACGGTCCTCTCGGCGGCCTGGGCGCTGTCCCTGTCCGGGATGACCGGCCGGGACGACGTGGTGTTCGGCGCGACGGTCTCGGGCCGTCCGGCGGACGTGCCGGGCGTCGACCAGATGATCGGCATGTTCATGAACACGCTGCCGTTCCGGGTGACGCTGCGTCCCTCGGAGACGCTGCGGGACCTGCTGGTCCGGATGCAGGGCGAGCACGCCGACCTGCTGCCCCACCACTACCTGGGGCTCGGCCCGATCCAGCAGGGCACGGGGATCGGTCAGCTCTTCGACACGCTGTACGTGTTCCGGAACACGCCGCTGGACGACGCGGCGCGCGAGGAGGCCGTGGAGCGGCACCAGATCGGCTGGACGCACAGCGTCGACGGCACGCACTACCCGCTGACCCTGGCGGTGACCCCGGAGCGTTCGCTCGAACTGAGCCTGGCGTACCGGCCGGACCTGTACGACCGGGAGACCGCCGAGCGGCTCGCGGGCCGGCTGCGGCTGCTCGTGGAGCAGTTCGCGGCGGGCGGGGCGACGCCGGTGGGCCGGCTGCGGACCCTGGAGTCCGCCGAGCGGGACGCGCTGCTCGCCCTGGGCGACGACACCGGGTACGACGTGCCGGACGTGCCGCTGGTGGACCTGTTCGCCCGGCAGGCGGCGCGGACCCCGGAGGCCACGGCGCTCGTCTTCGAGGACGAGCGGCTGACCTACGCGGAGCTCGACGAGCGGGCCAACCGGCTCGCGCGGGCGCTGATCGCGCGCGGGGCCGGTCCGGAGCGGACGGTGGCCCTCGGGCTGCCGCGCTCGGCGGACTTCGTGGTCGCGCTGTTCGCGGTCCTGAAGGCGGGGGCGGCGTACCTGCCGCTGGACCTGGACCACCCGGTGGACCGGCTCGCCGCGATGGTCGAGGACGCGGTGCCGGTCTGCCTGGTCACCGTGGACGCCGTACGGGGCCGGGTCCCGGTCGTGGACGGCGTGCCGCCGCTCGCCCTGGACGACCCGGCGGTCGTCGCCGAGCTGGCGGCGCTGTCCGGCGGTCCGGTCGCGGAGGAGGAGCTGACGGAGCCGCGCGACGGGCGCCACCCGGCGTACCTGATCTACACCTCGGGTTCGACCGGCCGCCCCAAGGGCGTGGTGGTGCCGGGCTCGGGTCTGGTCAACATGCTGCTCAACCACCGGGAGCGGATCTTCGACCCGGCGGTGAAGCTGGCGGGCGGGCGCCGGATGCGGGTCGCGCACACGGTGTCGTTCGCGTTCGACATGTCGTGGGAGGAGTTCTTCTGGCTGGTCGACGGGCACGAGGTGCACGTCATCGGCGAGGAGCTGCGGCTCGACCCGGCGGCCCTGACGGCGCATTACGACCGGGTCGGCATCGACGTCGTCAACGTCACGCCGTCGTACGGACAGCAGCTGGTCGACGCGGGTCTGCTCGACGCGGACCGGCACCGTCCGGCGCTCGTGCTGCTCGGCGGCGAGGCCGTGCCGGACTCCCTCTGGTCGCTCCTGGAGGAGACCGAGGGCACGATGGGCTACAACCTGTACGGGCCCACCGAGTACACGATCAACGCGCTGGGCGCCGACGTGGAGATGAGCGTCTCGTCCTGCGTGGGCCGGCCGATCCACAACACCCGGGCCTATGTGCTCGACAG
Source organism: Streptomyces sp. NPDC098101 (assembly GCF_044760185.1). NCBI lineage: Bacteria > Bacillati > Actinomycetota > Actinomycetes > Kitasatosporales > Streptomycetaceae > Streptomyces > Streptomyces sp. NPDC098101. Next base: position 538,547 of record NZ_JBIWAS010000004.1, read on the forward strand.
CGCGCTGCGGCCGGTGCCGCGCGGGGTGCCGGGCGAGCTGTACCTGGCGGGCGCGGGTCTGGCCCGGGGCTACTTCGCGCGTCCGGCGCTGACGGCGGAGCGGTTCGTGGCCGACCCGTTCGGCGAGCCGGGCACGCTGATGTACCGCACGGGCGACCTGGTGCGCTGGCGCGAGGACGGGCAGATCGACTACCTGGGCCGGGCCGACCACCAGGTGAAGATCCGCGGCTTCCGGATCGAGCTGGGCGAGATCGAGTCGGCGCTCGCCGCCGCTCCGGGGGTGGCCGCCGCCGCGGTGGTCGTGCACACCGGGGCGAACGGCGTGAAGCGGCTCGTCGCGTACACCGTGCCCGCCTCGGACGCGGTCCGCACGGACCCGGAGGCGGAGACGGCCGCGCTGCGCGCCCTGCTGTCGGCGACGCTGCCGGAGTTCATGGTGCCGTCGGCGTTCGTCGAACTGGCGGCGCTGCCGCTGACGGTGAACGGCAAGGTGGACCGGGCGGCGCTGCCCGCCCCGGTGTTCGCGGACGCGGGCGGCGGCCGGCCGCCGAAGGACGCCCGCGAGGAGCTGCTCTGCGGGATCTTCGCGGACGTGCTCGGTCTGGAGCGGGTCGGCGTGGAGGACAACTTCTTCGAGCTGGGCGGGCATTCGCTGCTCGCGATGCGGCTCGTGGGGCGCATCCGCGACGAGCTGGGCGTGCCGGTGCAGGTGGGCACGGTCATGTCGGCGCCGACGGTCGCGGACGTGGCGGCCCGGATCGGGTCGGACTCGCGCCGGGACGCGCTGCGGGTGCTGCTGCCGCTGCGCGAACGGGGCACGAAGGCGCCGCTGTTCTGCTTCCACCCGGCGTCCGGGTTCAGCTGGCAGTACACGGGTCTGCTGCGCCATCTGGACGCGGACCGGCCGCTGTACGGCGTGCAGTCGCCGGGTCTGGCCGGGGAGCTGCCGGAGGCGGCCGACGTGGCGGAGCTGGCCGAGCTGTACCTGACGGCGATCCGGGAGGTGCAGCCGGAGGGTCCGTACCACTTCGCGGGCTACTCCTTCGGCGGGACGGTGGCGCACACGCTGGCCTCGATGCTCCAGGAGCGGGGCGAGGAGGTCGCCTTCCTGGCGCTGCTCGACGCCTATCCGCCGGAGCGGGACGACTGGTCGTACCTGGACACGCCGGACTGGCGCGAGCGCCTGGAGCGGGAGGAGAACGGCTTCCTGCTCTCGGTGGCGGGCCTGGGCGCGGAGGAGTCCGGGCGCGGCGAGCTGACGCGGGAGGAGGCCGTCGCGGCGATCCGGGACAGCCAGGGCCTGCTGGCCGGGTTCGACGAGGAGCTGCTGCGGGCGATCGTGGACACCAACGTGCACTGCGTGCGGCTGCTCTCGCGCAGCACGACCCGTCACTTCGACGGCGACGTGCTGTTCTTCACGGCCTCCCGCACGACCGCGCCGGAGGACGTGCCGGGCACGGTGTGGCCGGCGTACGTGTCGGGGACGCTCACCGAGCACGTCCTGGACCGGGGTCACGACGAGCTGATGGCTCCCGAGGTCCTCGCGGAGATCGGCCCGGTCCTGGACGGGGCGCTGCGCGCGGTCGCGGAGGGGGGCCCGGTTTCCGGGCGTTCGGGGGCCGTTCGGCAGGCTCCGGAGCGCGAACGCCTTTGAACGGCCCCCGGGAACCGATGGGCAACCGATGAGACTTAGGCTAGGCTTACCTAAGTACGAGGAGAGATCGTGACGGATATCAACGGACCGGGCAGACCCGGACCGGGCGGAAACGGGCCGGACGGCGCGGCGCCGGGCGGCGACGTGTCGAACGGTACCGGCCCGCACGGCGAGTTCGCAGGCCGTGTGGCGCTGGTCACCGGCGCCGCCCAGGGCATCGGCGAGGCGGTGGTGCGCGCCCTCTCCGCGCGCGGAGCCACCGTGGCGGCGACCGACCGCTCGGAGCAGGAGCTCAAGCGGAGCGTCGCCCGGCTGTCCGAAGAGACCGGCGCGGACCCGGCCGCCGGGCCGGTCGTCCCGTACCGGCTCGACGTCACCGCGCCGGACGACGTGGCGGAGACCGTGGAGCGCGTCTCGCGCGAACTCGGCCCCGTGGACATCCTGGTGAACGTCGCCGGGGTGCTGCGGACCGGACCGGCCGTCGAGACGACGGACCGCGACTGGGCGGACGTCTTCGCGGTCAACACGACCGGGGTCTTCCACCTGTCCCGCGCCGTCGTCGCCGGCATGGCGGCCCGGGGCTCCGGCTCCGTGGTGACGGTCGCCTCCAACGCGGCGGGCATACCCCGCGCGGACATGAGCGTGTACGCCGCCTCCAAGGCGGCGGCCGTGGCCTTCACCAAGTGTCTGGGCCTGGAGGTGGCCGCCCGGGGCGTGCGCTGCAACGCCGTCTGTCCCGGTTCCACCGACACGCCGATGCAGCGCTCCCTGTGGGACGGCGACTCCGTCCCGGACAGCGTCCTCGACGGCGACCTCGCCGCCCACCGCACCGGCATACCGCTGCGCCGCCTCGCCCAGCCGGAGGACGTCGCGGAGGCGGTCGTCTTCCTCGCCTCCGACCGGGCCCGCCACATCACCATGCAGGACCTCTACGTCGACGGCGGCGCCACCCTGCGCTGACGGCCCGCGCGGCGCGGCCCCCCGGCCCCCGGGGGACCGCGCCGCCCACCCACCTCATCGAACCAAGGAGCCCACCCGTGTCGACGGTCCCCCAGGTCGCCGCGCACCCGCCCGCGTCCGCCTCCATACCCGCGCCCGCCCCCGTACCCGCGCCGGTCGCCGCGCCCGCCGCCGCGCCCGTCCGCCCGTCCGCGCCCACCTCGTCCGCCGTCGGCGCCGCCACCGGACTGCTCGACGCCTTCCGGGCCGGCGACCGCTTCCTCGCCACGCCCACCCGGACCCTGCTCGCCCACGGCGTGCTGAGCGAGGTCCCGCACGGCACCGACCCGATCGCCGAGCGGGTGGCCGACGCCCTCGCCGAGGCCCGCGCCGGACGCCACGCCGCCCCCGTCGTGATGGGCGCCATCCCCTTCGACCAGGACGCCCCGGCCGCGCTCGTCGTGCCCGAGACCGTCCGCACCGGACCGGCCCTGGCCTCCGACCCGCTCGTCGCGCTGCCCGCCGACGCCCCCCGCGCCGGTGCCTGGACGGTCCGTCCGCACCCGGCGCCCGAGGTCTACGCCAAGGGCGTCGCCGCCGCCGTCGACCGCATGTGGAACGGCGAGTTCAGCAAGGTGGTGCTCGCCCGCACCCTGGAGGTGACCGGCCCCGACGAGCTGGACATCGCCGCCATGGTCCGCCGGCTCGCCCGCCGCGACCCCTGCGGCTACACCTTCGCGCTGCCCACCCACCCCGGCCGCACCCTGCTCGGGGCCAGCCCCGAACTCCTGGTCTCCCGGCGCGGCAACCAGCTGGTCTCCAACCCGCTGGCCGGCTCCACCCCCCGCAGCGACGACCTCGCCGAGGACGTGCGGCGCGCGGCGGCCCTCCTGGAGTCCGCCAAGGACCTGCACGAGCACGCGGTCGTCGTCGACGCCGTGCACCAGGCCATGGCGCCGTACTGCTCCACCATCGACGTCCCCGCCCGGCCGTCGCTGATCCGCACCGCCGCCATGTGGCACCTGTCCACCACGGTCACCGGCACCCTCGCCCACCCCGAGGTGTCGGCCCTGGAGATCGCCTCCTCGCTCCACCCCACCCCGGCGGTCTGCGGCACCCCGACGCCGCTGGCCCGCGAGGTCATCCGGGAGACCGAGCCCTTCGACCGCGGCTTCTTCACCGGCATCGTCGGCTGGGGCGACGCGGACGGCAACGGCGAATGGGTCGTCACCATCCGCTGCGCCGAGGCCGAGGAGCGCACCCTGCGCCTGTACGCGGGCGCCGGTGTCGTCGCCGCCTCCGTGCCGGAGGACGAGACCGCCGAGACCGCCGCGAAGTTCCGCACCTTCCTGCACGCCGTGGGAGCCGAGCTGTGACCGCCCCGACCTCTCCCCTCCCGGCCGTCGCGCCCGCCGACGCGCCGTACACCACCCCCACCTGGCCGGCGGAGTTCGCCGAGCGGTACCGGGCGGCCGGCTGGTGGGAGGGCATCACCTTCGGGACGATGCTCCGCACCCGGGCCGAGGCCCACCCCGACCGCGTCGCCGTCGTCGACCGCGCGGGCCCCGGCGGCGCCCGCCGCGCCTGGACCTACGCCGAGCTCGACCTGCGCGCCGACCGCCTCGCGGCCGGACTCTCGGCGCGCGGCATCGGCGCCGGTGACAAGGTCGTCGTCCAGCTGCCCAACGTCGCCGAGTTCCTCGAAGTGGTCTTCGCGCTCTTCCGCCTCGGCGCGCTCCCCGTCTTCGCGCTGCCCGCGCACCGCGAGTCGGAGATCTCCTACTTCTGCTCCTTCACCGGCGCCGCCGCCTACGTGATCCCCGACGTGCACGGCGGCTTCGACTACCGCGCCCTGGCGACCACGGTCCTCGCCCGCTCCCCCGAGCTGCGGCACGTGTTCGTCGTCGGCGAGGACGCCGGAGCCTTCGAGGCGCTGGCCGACGTCCCGGCCGAGCCCGTCGACCTGCCCGACCGCGACCCCTCGGAGACGGCGTTCCTCCAGCTCTCCGGCGGCAGCACCGGCGTGCCCAAGCTGATCCCCCGGACGCACGACGACTACGTCTACTCGCTGCGCGGCTCCGCCGAGATCTGCGCGCTCGACGAGGACAGCGTGTACCTGTGCGTGCTGCCCGCCGCCCACAACTTCCCGCTCTCCTCCCCCGGTTCGCTGGGCGCGCTGTACGCGGGCGGGCGGGTCGTCATGTGCCCGCAGCCGGCCCCCGACGTGGCGTTCCCGCTGATCCAGGACGAGGGCGTGACGATCACCGGCCTGGTGCCGCCGCTCGCGCTCGTCTGGATCGACGCCGCCCCCGGCTCCGCGTACGACCTCTCCACCCTGGACGTGCTCCTGGTCGGCGGCGCGAAGCTGGCCGACGAGGTGGCCCGCCGGGTCCGGCCCGCCCTGGGCTGCACCCTCCAGCAGGTCTTCGGGATGGCCGAGGGCCTGGTCTGCTACACCCGGCTCGACGACGACCCGGAGACGGTCGTCACCACCCAGGGCAGGCCGATCTCCCCGGACGACGAGATCAGGGTCGTCGACGACGAGGACGAGGACCTGCCGGTCGGCACCACCGGCCACCTGCTGACCCGGGGCCCGTACACCATCCGCGGCTACTGGAACGCGCCGGAGCACAACGCCCGCGCGTTCACCGAGGACGGCTTCTACCGCACCGGCGACCTCGTCCGGCTCACCCCGAGCGGCCACCTGGTGGTCGAGGGGCGCGCCAAGGACCAGATCAACCGGGGCGGCGAGAAGATCGCGGCCGAGGAGGTCGAGAACCACCTCCTGGCGCACCCGTCGGTGCACGACGCCAACGTGGTGGCCGAGCCCGACCCGTACCTCGGCGAGCGCAGCTGCGCGTACGTGATCCGCCGTCAGGGGGCGGAGGAGGTCAAGGCGCTGGTCCTCAAGCGCTTCGTCCGGGAACGCGGGCTCGCCGCCTACAAGGTCCCCGACCGGATCGTCTTCGTCGACGCCTTCCCCACCACGGGCGTCGGGAAGATCTCCAAGAAGGACCTCCGCGCGGAGAGCGCGGGCGCCTGACCGCCCCGCCGCCCCTCCCCGCTCCCCCGTCCCACCCCACCCTCACCGCCCCATCCCTCCGAAACGGACCGTCATGAGCCTCCCCGCCGTCCCGCCCTACCCGATGCCCCGCCCCGGCGACCTGCCGGCCAACCGGGTGGACTGGACCGTCGACCCGGACCGCGCCGTGCTCCTGGTGCACGACCTCCAGAACCACTTCCTGGCCCCGTTCGACGAAGGCGCCGAGCCGCTCACCGCGCTGCTCGCCAACCTGAACCGGCTCCGCAAGGAGGCCGCCCGGCTCGGCGTGCCCGTCGTCTACACCGCCCAGCCCGGCGGCCAGACGCCCGAGCAGCGCGGCCTCCAGCAGGACTTCTGGGGCCCCGGCGTCCCGGACGACCCGCAGGCCGTGGCGATCGCGGACGCCGTCGCGCCCGAGCCCGGCGACATCCGCCTCACCAAGTGGAAGTACAGCGCCTTCGTCCGCACCGACCTCCTGGAGCTGCTGCGCGAGCAGGGCCGCGACCAGCTCGTGGTCACGGGCGTGTACGCGCACATCGGCGTCCTGATGACGGCCTGCGACGCGTGGATGAGCGACATCCAGGCCTTCGTCGTCGCGGACGCCGTGGCCGACTTCTCCGAGCGCGAGCACAAGATGGCCCTGGAGTGGGCGGCGGGCCGCTGCGCCGTCGTCACGACCACCGAACAGGTATTCTGACGCGTCATGCGCTACGAGGAGGTCCCGGGCCACCCGGGGGTCGTCACGGCCTCCGTTGCGGAGGCCGCGGCACCGGCCCGCGCGCTCGCGTCCGTGCTCGACGACGACGAGCGCGCCCGGGCCGCCCGCTTCCTGTTCCCGGTGGACGCGGACCGGCACCGGGTCGCCCACGTGCTGCTCCGGCTCGTCCTGGGCCGTCACGTGGGCGAGCCGCCGGAGCGCCTCGTCTTCCTCCGGCAGCCGTGCGCCGGCTGCGGCGGCCCGCACGGCAAGCCGTACCTCCGGGGCCACGACGTGCACTTCTCGCTCTCCCACTCCGGGGACCGGGTCCTGGTGGCGGTCGCTCCGGTGCCGGTCGGCGTGGACGTCGAGACGGTCCCGGAGGACAGCCTGGTGCGGGACATGACGGGCGCCCTCCATCCGCGCGAGCGGGCGGAGCTGGACGCCCTCCCGGCCTCCGTCCGGCCCGCCGCGTTCGCCCGCTGCTGGTCCCGCAAGGAGGCCGCGCTCAAGGTCTCGGGCGTGGGCCTGGCGCGGGGCGCCGCCGAACCGTACGTGGGCACCGTCGGCCGGCCGGCCCCGGTCCCCGGCCTCCGCGTCACCGACCTGCCCCCGTTCGAGGGCCACGCCGCCGCCCTGGCCCTGCTGGTCACCCCGGCGGACCACGCCTCTCCGTGACCGCCCGACCCCTTCGGGTCACTCCGCCGCATGGAACGCCCGGTTCGGGGAACTCGGCCTGAGGGGATCGCCGGGGGGCACGCGACGGAGAGAGAACCATGGCTTCTGAAGTGTCACAGGCCTCCTCACCCGGCCCCGGGGAATCGACGGTCACCACCGCCGTACCCGCCCGCCTCGACCGGCTCCCGTGGTCGCGGTGGCACTGGATGATCGTGATCGGCCTCGGCACCGTCTGGATCCTGGACGGCCTGGAGGTCACGATCGTCGGCAACGTCGCCGGCCGCATCGCCGAGGACGGCAGCGGCCTCGACATCACCGCCGCGCAGATCACCGGCGTCGCCGCGGCCCTGTACGTGGCCGGAGCCTGCTCCGGCGCGCTGTTCTTCGGCTGGCTCACCGACCGCTACGGCCGCAAACGGCTCTTCATGGTGACGCTGGTCGTCTATCTGGCGGCGACCGCGATGACGGCGCTGTCGTTCGAGTCCTGGTGGTTCTTCCTCTTCCGCTTCCTCACCGGCTTCGGCATCGGCGGCGAGTACGCGGCGATCAACTCCGCCATCGACGAGCTGATCCCCTCGCACTACCGCGGCCGGGTCGACCTCATCATCAACGGGAGCTACTGGCTGGGCGCGATCGGCGGCTCCCTGCTGTCCGTCGTGATGCTGGACACCGACATCTTCCCGAAGGACCTCGGCTGGCGGCTCAGCTTCGCCCTCGGCGTCGTCCTCGGCCTGGTCATCCTGCTGGTGCGCCGGCACGTCCCGGAGAGCCCCCGATGGCAGTTCATCCACGGCCACGGCGACGAGGCGGAGGAACTCGTCGGCGCCGTGGAGAAGGAGATCGAGAAGGAGAAGGGCGCCCCGCTGCCCCCGCCGGACCGCGAGATCACCATCCACCAGCGCAAGAGCATCGGCTTCGGCCTGATCGCCAAGACGGTGTTCCACACGTATCCGCGCCGGGCGGTCCTCGGGCTCTCGCTCTTCATCGGGCAGGCGTTCCTCTACAACGCCATCACCTTCGGCTTCGGCACCATCCTGATCACGTTCTTCAACGTGCCCACGGGCAGCACCGGCTACTACTTCGCCGTGATCGCCGCGGGCAACTTCCTGGGACCGCTGCTCCTCGGCAAGCTCTTCGACACGGTCGGCCGCCGGATCATGATCTCGTCGACGTACCTGCTCTCCGGCATCCTGCTGTTCGGCACCGCCTGGCTCTTCGACCGGGGCTCGCTGAGCGCCACCACGCTGACCGCCTGCTGGTGCGTGGTGCTGTTCTTCGCGTCGGCGGGCGCGTCCAGCGCGTACCTGACCGTCTCCGAGATCTTCCCCATGGAGACCCGTGCGATGGCCATCGCCTTCTTCTACGCCCTCGGCACGGCGGCCGGCGGCATCAGCGGGCCGCTGATCTTCGCGGAGCTCACCGAGTCCGGCGTCGTCGGCGACACGGTCCTCGCCTTCCAGATCGGCGCGGGCCTGATGTGCGCGGCCGGTCTCGTGGCCGCCTTCCTGGCGGTCAACGCCGAGCGCCGCTCCCTGGAGGACATCGCGGAGCCCCTGTCGACGGCGCGGCCGTCCTCCTCCGCCGACACGCGATGACGCCGAGGGCGTTTGGATCCGCGAATTGCGCGTATGCGTTCGATGTAAGCGTTCGATAAGCACGGAACGGGCCGAACGGCACACGCGAAGGAGACGGACATCATGGGAATCGTCGCTTGGATCGTCATCGGACTGCTGGCGGGCCTCATCGCGAAGGCCCTGACCCCGGGTCGCGACCCGGGCGGGTTCATCATCACCACGCTGCTCGGCATCGCGGGCGGCCTCCTCGGCGGCTGGCTCGGCAAGGTGATCTTCGGGGTCGACTCCATCGACGGCTTCTTCGAGCTGTCGACCTGGATCGCGGCCATCATCGGCTCGGTGATCCTGCTGCTCCTCTACCGCCTCTTCACCGGCGGCTCGCGACGCCACGCCTGAGGGCGTGAGGCCAGGTCACCCGGCCCCGCACCCCGCTCCGCGTACGGCCCCGCCCTCGCTCCCGACGAGGACGGGGCCGACGCCTGTCCGGCGGCCGGCGGCCCGCCCGCACGGACCGTCCGCTACCGTGGGGCCCGCTCCCCGCCCGGGCCGGACGCGTCCGGGCGTTCCGTCCCGCACGCCGAGGAGGCCCGCGTGTCCCCCGTCCGCCCCTCCGTCGCGTGCGCGGACCACGGCGTTCCACTACCGCCCCGAAGGACCACCGGACGGCCCGGCCGACCCCCGCTCCCCGAATCCGTTCGGGAAAGCCGGGGGATTTCTGTTATCGGCCCGGCGCCCGGTGGTCTCCCATGTGTTGGCCCCCGAGGACGACCGGAACAGGCAGGGTGATTCGAGCATGAGTACACAGCAGCTCACGGAGCTGGTCAGGGCGGCGCAGAGCGGGGATCCGCAGGCCCAGGACCAGCTCCTCACCCACCACCTGCCGCTGGTCTACAACATCGTGGGCCGGGCGATGAACGGTCACCACGACGTGGACGACGTCGTGCAGGAGACGATGCTGCGGGCCCTCGCCGGGCTCGGCGGCCTGCGCGCCCCGGACAGCTTCAGGTCCTGGCTGGTGGCCATCGCCATGAACGTCGTCCGCGGCCACTGGCACCGGCAGCAGACCGGTTTCGCCACCGGCGGCCTCGACGACGTCCGCGACCTCCCCCAGCCGGGCGCCGACTTCGTCGGCCTGACCGTGGTCCGGCTGAACCTGTCGGGCCAGCGGCGCGAGACCGCCGAGGCGACCCGCTGGCTGGAGCCGGACGACAGGGCCCTGCTGTCCCTGTGGTGGCTGGAGTGCACGGGCGACCTGACCCGCTACGAGGTGGCCTCGGCCCTCCAGCTGTCCCCCGAGCACACGGCGGTGCGCGTCCAGCGCATGAAGGCGCAGCTGGACGCCGCCCGCGTCGTCGTGCGGGCGCTCACGGAGAACCCGCTGTGCCCCGACCTGAGGTACGAGCTCGGCGGCTGGGACGGCCGTCCGTCCGGGCTCTGGCGCAAGCGAATAGCCAGGCACGCGCGTGCGTGCGTGCACTGCGCGGGCCTGTCCCACGGCCTCTACCCGGCCGAGGGCCTGCTCGCGGGACTCCTGCTCGTCCCCCCGGCCGGACTGCTGCTCGCGACCTTCCGCGAGCGGGCGGGCCTCGACCTCGCCACCGCGTCCGCCGCGTACGAACCGATGGCGACGACCGGACACCAGGTCGGATACCAGCACGAATACCAGGCCGGTCACCAGCCCGGATACGGGACCGGATACGAGACCGGTCACCCGACGGAATACCCGGCCGGATACGGAAACGGATACGAGACCGGATACGGGACCGGGCACCAGCAGCCGGGAACGACCGGCTACGAAGCGGCGGGAGCGCCCGGCTACGAGACGGCCGAATCCCCCGCGTACGCGTACCCGCACTCGCACGAAACGGCGGAAACGCCCGCATACGCCTACGAACCGATGGAGGCGGCGGAGACGGCCGAGCACGTCTACGCCTACGAGCCGGCGGAGCCGACCGGGTACGAGGCGGCGGGAGCGCCCGGAGCGAGCCCCTCCCCCGTCCTGGGCGCCCGCAGCGCCCGCAACGCGCGGCGCCGCAGGCGGCAGGAGCAGCAGCGTGGGCGCCGGCGCGTGGCCATCGCCGCGAGCATGGCGGTGGCCGCCGTCACCGGTGGGGCCTTCACCCTGGTCAACGGCCCCGACGAGGACGACCTGACGGCCCTGGACGCGCCGCGCGCCTCGACCGTGGACCTCACGGTCCCCGCGTCGGACCCGGCCTCGTCCCCCATGACGGCCACCGCTTCGGCCCCGGTGACCCCGACGGCCACGCCCTCGGGCACGCCGCGCCCCAGCAAGAGCGTCTCCGCCAAGCCCAAGGCCACGCCGTCGGCGTCGGCCCCGGCCACCACGAAGGCCGCCGCCCCGCAGACCCCGCGGCCGACCGCGGACAAGCCGACCGTCAGGCCCACCCAGGCACCCGTCACGAAGGAGCCGACGACCCCGAGCCGCCCCACGGCCACCAAGCAGGACTCCGGTCACACCTCCGTCGAGGAGCAGGTGATCGCCCTGGTCAACGCCGAGCGGGCCAAGGAGGGCTGCGGCGCCGTCACCGGGAACTCGCTCCTGGCGAAGGCCGCCCAGGGCCACTCCGACGACATGGCCGCGCGGGACTTCTTCGACCACACCAACCCGGACGGCGCCGGGCCGGGCGAGCGCGTCACGGCCACCGGGTACGGCTGGTCCACGTACGGCGAGAACATCGCGATGGGCCAGCAGACGGCGGAGCAGGTGATGGAAGCCTGGATGAACAGCCCCGGTCACCGCGCGAACATACTGAACTGCTCGTTCAAGGAGCTGGGCGTCGGCCTGCACACGGGCGACGGCGGCCCCTACTGGACCCAGGTCTTCGGCGCGCGCTGACCCGGGGTCCCGCGCCGGGTCCGGCACCGGGGTTACGGTCGGCGGCATGGTGGGAGATCGTCAAGGGTGGCTCCGGTGCCTGCTCGGCGGGGCCGTGTTCGTCGTGGGGATGGCCGGCACCACGCTGCCGACGCCGCTCTACCCGCTCTACCAGGAGGAGTTCGGGTTCTCCGAGCTGACGGTGACCGTGGTGTACGCCGTGTACGCCTTCGGGGTCATCGGGGTGCTGCTCCTCGCGGGCAACGCCTCGGACACGGTCGGCAGACGGCCCGCGCTGCTGTGGGGCCTGGGGTTCGCGGTGGCGAGCGCCGTCTGCTTCCTGTGCGCCGACGGCCTGGGATGGCTGTACGCGGGCCGGCTGCTCTCGGGCCTGTCGGCGGGCCTGTTCACGGGCGCGGCCACCGCCTACGTCATGGACCTGGCCCCGCCGGGCGGCGCGTCCCGGGCGACGCTCGTGGCGACGGCCGCCAACATGGGCGGCCTCGGCTGCGGCCCCCTGCTCGCCGGGCTGCTCGCGGAGTACGCCCCCGAGCCGCTGCTGCTCCCGTTCGCCGTGCACCTGGTCCTGGCGGTCCTGTCGGCCGCCGTCGTCCTGCGGCTGCCGGAGACCGTGCGGGAGGTCCGGCCCCTGTCCGCCGTACGGCCCCGGTGGCCCGCCCTGCCCGCGCCGGTGCGCCCGGTGTTCGTGCCGGCGGCGCTCGCCTCCTTCGTGGGCTTCGCCCTGTTCGGGGTGTTCACCTCGGTCAGCCCCGCCTTCCTCGCCCGCTTCCTGCACGTGGACAACCACGCCGTGACCGGCCTGGTCGTGGCCCTCGCCTTCTTCTCCTCGACCGCCGGGCAGCTCGCCGTCGGCCGCGTCGGGGTGCCCCGGTCCCTGCCCCTGGGCTGCGCCGTGCTCTTCGCCGGTCTGGCCCTCCTGGCGGGCGCGCTCGCCACCGACCTGTTCGCGCTGGTCGTCCTGGCCGCCGTCGTGGGCGGCACCGGTCAGGGCCTGACCTTCCGCGCGGCCCTGTCCGCCGTCGCCGGGGCCGCGCCGGAGGAGCGGCGCGCGGCGGTGATCTCGACCCTGTTCCTGGTCGCGTACACGGGCATCTCCCTGCCGGTGATCGGCGTCGGCCTCCTGACCGGCCCGCTCGGTCTGGAGCGGGCGGGCCTGGTGTTCACCGGCTGCATGTTGCTGCTCGTCGCCTGCGCGGGCGCCTATCTGCTCCGGCGGCCGGCACGGACGGGGACGGGGTGACGGGACTCGGCCGCGGCCGTACGGGGCGCGGCGGTTCGGGTCTCACGACAGGATCTCGACGTACCCGTCGGTCCCGTGCACGCGGATCCGCTGCCCGTCCCGGATCAGCCGGGTGGCCCCGTCCAGGCCCACGACGGCCGGCAGGCCGTACTCCCGGGCGATCACCGCGCCGTGGGTCATCAGGCCGCCCACCTCCGTCACCAGGCCCGCGATGCCGACGAACACCGGTGACCAGCTGGGGTCCGTGAAGGCCGTGACCAGGATGTCGCCCGCCTCCAGGTCGGCCTCCTCCATGTCGAGGACGACGCGGGCCCGGCCCTCGACGGTGCCCGCGGAGACCGGCAGGCCGACGAGGGCGCCGGCCGGGACGTCGTCCCGCCGGTAGGACCCGTCGAGGGCCTCGCCGTCCGAGGTCAGCACCCGGGGCGGGGTGAGCGTCCGGTACGCCCGGAACTCCTCCTCGCGCCGCCGGACCAGCCCCCGGTCCACCCGCCGCGTACGGACGGCCTCGTGGAACTCCTGGAACGTGAGGTAGAAGACGTCCTCCGCCCGGGCGAGCGCCCCGGCCCGCACCAGACGCTCCGCCTCTTCCAGCAGGGCCCGCTTGTAGACGAAGGAGCGGCTGACGATGCCGTACTTCGGATACTCGCGGTATCCGACGAAGGTCCGGACCCGGTCGATCATCCGCTTGGTCTCGGCGGCCTTCCGTTCCCCGTCGGGCAGGGCCCGCAGACGGGTCAGAACGTCCCTCTCCTTCTCCAGGGCCCTCCGCCGGCCCTGCTCGAAGCGCCGCTCGGCGGCGCCCGGCCCGAAGTTCCTGACGTTGTCGAGGAGGGCGGGCACGAGCGCGGCGGGGCGCTCGCGCCAGCGCGGCCTGGTGATGTCGATCTCGCCGACGCAGCGCATCCCGTACCGGTCGAGGTAGGCCTCGATCGCGTCGCGCGCCCCGGACCCGCCCGGGAGCTTCGGCAGCTCGTCCAGGAAGTCGTCGTCCTCGACGCGGCCCAGGAAGGCCACGACCTCCGGATGGGGGCGGATCGCGTCGGCGACGTCGAGCAGGGCGAGGCCCATCTCGGACGTGATGTTGTCGGGGGCGGAGAGCGTCAGCGTGTCGGCCGCGTTCTTCTCGCCCAGCCACTCGTGGAGCCTGTCGTTGAGCCACCAGGTGGCCTCCATGCCCGCCGTGAGCACCTGGAAGCTCAGCGGATCGCCGAGGACCCGCTTGTGCTCCTCGAAGGCTTCGAGGAGGAAGTCGAACAGCTCCGGTCCGGTCTTCGTCCGGATGTCGCGCTCCAGGGCGGCGACCGACGCCCGGCTGCGCTCGATCAGCGCGGTGACGATCGCCGGATCGGTCGCGAGGGGGGCGGGCGCCCCGGGCCCCTTGGCCGGGCCGGGCTCCGGGTCCGGGAGCGAGGGGACGAAGCCGTCGCGGGCGAGGACGGTCTCCAGGGCGTCCCTGATCAGCGGATCGCCCTTCCCGATGACGTCCAGGAGCGCGGCCCGGCTCGCGGGCGAGGCCAGGCGCCGGGTGACGTCGACGAACAGCCTCCCGCCGGCCTCGTGCATCGGCACCATGGCCGTCAGCTGCCACAGGGAGTACCCCAGGGGCTTCATGGCGTCGGTCATCATCTGCTGGTGGCCGACCGAGACGTAGACGTGGTGGTCACCGTCGCCGGTCTCGGGAACGGGGAAGAGCGTCGTGATCGGCCGGCTCTGGACGATCCGGAAGTCGTCGTCGACCAGACACCACTCGATGTCCTGCGGGCGGCCGAAGCGCGCCTCGATCCGCCGTCCGAGCCGCACGAGCCGCAGGACCTGCGCGTGCGTCAGCGCCGGCCGCTCCCGCCGGTCCGCGTCGACCTCCACCTCGTGCGTGCCGCCGCCGGGCAGGGGCCGGACGGCATACCGCTTGACGGCGATCGCCGCGGAGACGACCTCGTCGTCCCGCACGGTGAAGACGTCCGGGTTCACCAGTCCGGAGACGAGGGCCTCGCCGAGCCCGAGGCCGGCGTCCACCGTGGCCGTCCTCCGGTCGCCCGTGACCGGGTCGGCCGTGAACAGGACGCCGGCCGCCTCGGGGAAGACCATCCGCTGGACGACCACGGCCATGTGGACCGTGCGGTGGTCGATGCCGTTGCGCCGGCGGTAGGTCACGGCCCGCTCGGTGAAGAGCGAGGCCCAGCAGCGGACGACGTGCCGGAGGACCTCCGCCGCGCCCGTGACGTTCAGGTGACTGTCCTGCTGGCCGGCGAAGGAGGCCGTCGGCAGGTCCTCCGCCGTGGCGCTGGAGCGGACGGCGTAGGCCTCGTCCTCGCCGAACCGGACGAGGGCGCCGGTGATCGCCTCCGCGACGTCGTCCGGGACGGCGACCGCCTCGATCGTCCGGCGGATCTCCGCGCCGAGCGCGCGGGTCGCCTCCCGGTCGTCCGGGTCCGCCCGGGACAGCCGGTCGAGCAGTCCGTCGAGCGACGGCGTCAGCGCCGTGACCCGCCGGAAGGCGTCCGTCGTCACGCAGAAGCCGTCCGGCACGCGGACGCCGTCGATCCGCGACAGCGCGCCCAGGTGCGCGCCCTTGCCTCCGACGGCCGCGACCCGCGTCTCGTCGGTCTCCCGCAGGTCCCACACGTACCGCGCGTTCATCGCGCCCCTCTTTTCCGCAGGTCATGGCTGAGGCCGACGATTCTGCGCCACGACCGGGGCCTTGCCGCAAGCCCCCCGGTGCGCTATAAGTTGACCATGGCGAGGAGAGCGATCTCCTCGCCTTTGTCGTTCCCTCGCCTTCGTCGTTACCCCCGGTCCCTCCCGGGCGGATCAGGACGCCGGGGCCGTTGTCAGTGGGGCGCTATAGCTTCGGAGTTGTTCGAGAAGCTGTGCGAGAGGGGGCGGGCCCATGGGTGTCCGGCATGAGTTGAGGGTCGTACTGGTCGATGTGAACGCCGAGGTGGTGGCGGCCTGGCGGTCCGCGTTCGCGGACACGCCCGAGGTCGAGATCCGGCGGGGCTCCCTGCTCGACGTCGACGTCGACGCGTGGGTGTCCCCCACCAACGCGCAGGGCCGGATGGACGGCGGTGTCGACGCCGTCGTCAAGCGGTACCTCGGCGCCGGCATCCAGGTGCGGGTGCGGCGGGCGATCCGCGAGCGGTTCGGCGGGAGCCTGCCGGTGGGCAGCGCGGTGTGCGTCCCGTCCGGGGCCGCCGTGCCCCGGTACCTGATCTCGACTCCGACCATGCACCAGTCCTCGCAGGACGTCGGCGAGACCATGAACGTGGCTCTGGCGTGCGCGGCCGCGTTCCAGGCGGTGCACCTGCAGAACCGGGCCGAGCCCGGCAGCGTCCGGTCGGTGGCCCTGGTGGGCCTCGGCGCGCAGACGGGGCGGGTGCCCGCGCAGGTGTGCGCCAATCTGATGTGGACGGGCTACACCCTGTTCCACGACCACGGGTTCGCGGACTACGACGAGTTGAGGGCCGCGGTGCTGGGGCAGCTCGACGACATCAGGGGAGCGGGGTCCGCGCGGCGGGTCCGGATCGACGTGCCGCAGCCGTCTTCCTTTCGCCGCTGACCCGGAGACCGCTCAGGTCCCGCAGGACGACACCGCCCCCTCCGTACCGAACCCCGGGAGTTCCGCACCCATGACCGACGCCGACGTCTCCGCCTCGGGTGATCCGCTGAAGCTGGCCGAGCTGTTCACCGGCGGCGGCGAGCCCTGGCTTCCGCTGCTCGGGCCGGTGATCGAGGCGCGGCCGGGGGCCGCCGACTTCATCGGCCCGCAGCGGAGCCCGGAGGTCGTGCCGGTACGGGAGTTGACGTTCCAGGCGCTGAAGCCGCATCCGCCGCACAAGTGGAAGGTGGTGGCCTTCGGCCAGAACCCGTATCCGCGGGCGGAGAGCGCGACCGGCATCGCGATGTTCGACAACACCTTCAACGACTGGGAGGACAGCCGGTTCGGCCGGGTGGTCAGCATCCGCTGTCTCATCAAGGCCGCCGCGATGTGGAAGTACGGCATCGCCAAGAAGACGCCGGTCGCCGACGTCCGGGCCCTGCTGGAGAAGGAGGACACGGTCCGGCCGCCGGAGTGGTTCCAGGCGATGCTGACCCAGGGCGTGCTGCTGCTGAACGCGTCCCTCACGGCGAGCGCGGACGGGACGGTGCCGACCGACCGGCACACCGCGTTCTGGCGGCCCGTGGCCGAGCAGATCGTCGAGGAGATCCTCCGGGCCAAGCAGGAGGCCGCGGAGGAGGACCGGGGGGTGGTGTTCACCTGGTGGGGCGCGCACGCCCGGAGCCTGAAGAGGGTCGTCCAGCGGCTGGAGAAGAAGTACCCGGGGGTCGAGGTCCGGCACCTGGACCACGTGAACCCGGCGGCGCAGGGGGACGCCTTCTGCGAGGGCGACCACTTCTCCCGGGTGAACGACGCCCTGGCGGCGGTGGGGGCCGAGCCGGTCGACTGGCTGCCGCGGAAGGGCTGGGACCGGGAGGCGGCGGGGGCCGGCGGTCCGGAGGGCGGTGGTGTCGCCGAGCGGATGGGGGCGTTCATCGCGTCGACGATGGAGCTGCACCAGCTGTATCTGGAGCGGCTCACGAGCGTCAAGGACGAGGGGCTCGTCCTGCCGCCGATCACCGGCGTGTTCGACACCCCGCTGATGGACTTCCCGAAGGCCGTCGAGCCGGTGTCCCGGGTGCTCCGGAACCTGGACGGGCACATCGAGCGGTCGCGTCTGTTCGGCGAGGCGAGGGCCGCGTCGGCGGAGGACACCGGCGGGCTGTCCGCCGACGCGATCGCGGCGCTGTACCTGTACACGTGCGAGTCGGCGTTCTACCGCGAGATCAACGCCGTGCTGCGGTCGCCCGACCGGGAGCGGCTGGTGCCGTATCTGCCGTACCTGCGGCTGCTGTTCTCGGCGGTGGCGGAGCTGCCGGCGCGGAAGCAGCCGCTGTGGCGGGGCGTGGCGCTCGATCTGCGGTCGCAGTATCCGGTGGGGCGGACGGTGACCTGGTGGGGCGTGTCCTCGTGCACGTCCGAGGCAGCCGTGGCCCGGGGGTTCCTGGGGAACCGGGGCAAGCGGACCCTGTTCGAGGTGACGCCGGCGCGGGCGGTGGGGATCCGGCGGTTCTCCGCGTTCACCGGCGAGGAGGAGTACATCCTCACGCCGGGCACCCGGCTGGAGGTGACGGAGGTGAAGGCCGAGCGCGGGGGCCTGTGCACCGTACGGCTGACGGAGCTGGAGGGGCCGGGTCCGGTGTCCTGAAAGGGCCCCGCTCCGGATCGGCCCGGAGCGGTCCGCCCCGGCGCGGTCTTCGTTCCGGGAGCGGTCCGTCTCAGAGGAGTCCGACGGTCCGGGGCGGGGCGTAGACGTGGCGGGCGAGGTGCTCGCCGCCGCAGCGGACCATGAGGTCCTGGTGCGGACCGGGTTCCCGCTCGCGGGCGATCCGCTCCTGGTGGCGGGCGCAGGTCTCGCAGGCGGGGTCCCAGTCGGGCAGGAGGTCGCGGTGCCGGGCGGCGAGGTGCGCGCCGAGGGCGATCTGGGTGGTGACGGTGCTGTCGAACGGGTCCCAGTCGACGCCGCGTTCGCCGGTCAGGCGGAGTTCGGCGATCCGGTCGCCGACGCTCCGCATGGTGCGGTAGAGGCTGGCGCACTCGTCGCAGTCCCACATCCAGGGCGGGGGCAGGGGCCACTCGTGGCCGGGGTCGATCTCGTCCGGGCTCATGGGAGGCACGATAGTCCGCGGGGCCCGGGACTCCGGGCCCTTTCCCCGAACAGGGGGCTACCGCCCGGTACCGGGGCGCGGCCGCCCCGGGCACGCTATGACGCGCCTCCCCGGCCGGGCTACAGGTCCTCGCAGAGGGCGCGGGCCCGGTCCAGTTCCTTCTTCACCTCCGCGTTGAACTCGAAGGCCACGGAGAGCCGTTCCCGGGAGCCGCGGACGGCCTGGGCGAGCGGCTTGTACCGCGCGTCCCCCGCCGCCGCCGACGCGGAGAGCGCGTCGGCCGCCGCGTAGCGGTTCAGGGCGATCTCGCCGGCGGGGCCCTTCTCCGTGTACTTCGCCGGGTCGAACCCGTCGAGCGCCCGGCACGCGGCCCGCGCGTCCCCGGCCGCGCCTCCTCCGGAGGAGGCGGTGTTCCCGCTCAGCGCCCAGGCGACGCCCGTCCCCGCCGCGCCGAGCACGAGCCCGGCTATGAGGGAGAGGACCACGGTGCGGGTGCGGTGGGGGTCACGGGGCCGCGCGGGGGCCGTCGGCGCCGGGGCGGTGTGGGGCTGCTGTGGCTGCATCGGGCAAAGGTAGCCCGACCCCTCACCACCCGGGCAAGGGGTCGGTCGTCCCGAGGCGCCGCCGCACGGGGAACGGCCTCACCGGAAGGGGGGGCGGTGAGGCCGTTCGGTTCCCGTGGGGGAAGCGGGAGGAGGGGAGCCGTCACTCCATGGGGGCGAGCATCCCCTTGCGGAGGCGGGCCAGGTTCCGGGAGAGCAGCCGGGAGACCTGCATCTGGGAGATGCCGAGCCTCTTGCCGATCTCGGACTGCGTCAGTTCCTCGACGAAGCGGAGGTGGATCAGCAGGCGGTCCCGCTCGCCGAGTTCGGCGACGAGGGGGGCGAGGGCGTGGAAGTCCTCGAAGAGCCCGAGCGCCGGGTCCTCCTCTCCTATGAGGTCGGAGAGCATGGCGCCGCCCTCCTCGCCCTCGCCGCCGACGGCGGCGTCGAGCGAGGTGGAGTTGTAGCCGTTGGAGGCGATCCGCGCCTCGATGACCTCGTCCTCGGAGAGGTTCATCAGGGCCGAGAGCTCCGCCACGCTCGGCGAGCGGCCGAGGCGGGAGCTGAGCTCCTCCGTCGCCTTGGCCAGCTCGACGCGGGCCTCCTGGAGGCGGCGGGGGACGTGGACGGCCCAGGAGGTGTCGCGGAAGAACCGCTTGATCTCCCCCACGATGCAGGGGACCGCGAAGGTGGTGAACTCGACCTCGCGGGAGAGGTCGAAGCGGTCGATGGCCTTGATCAGTCCGATGGTGCCGACCTGGACGATGTCCTCCATGTCGTCGCCGCGGGCCCGGAAGCGGCCGGCGGCGTAGCGCACGAGCGACATGTTCATCTCGATCAGCGTGTTGCGGGCGTACTGGTACTCGGGAGTCCCCTCCTCCAGTACGGCCATCCGGTCGAAGAACACCTTCGACAGTTCGCGCGCGTCCTTCGGCGCCACCTTGTCGGGGGCCTCGAGTACGGGAAGGCCCCCCACGGTCCTCTCGGCGCCGGTCTTCGTCTCGTTCAGCACTGTGGTCGGCACTTCGATGACCCCCTCTTTCGTCGACAACCCGTCTTCCCCCGGACGGCCCGCATACCCCCGCTCTCGCGGAGCATTCACGTCTTCTCGAAATTTCTTTTCGGCGCCGTGCCGGCCCCCTCGTCCGGGCGGTCTCAGACGAGGGCGAGGCGTGCCCGGACCCGCTTTCCGGACGGGTGGGGCTCCACGCTGACGCTCTCGCAGACGGCCACGACGATCTCGACGCCGTGCTGGCCGATGCGGCCGGGGTCGTGGCCCCGGGGCACGGGAGAGGCCTCCAGGCAGTCGAACACCGAGATCTCCAGCGCGTCCTCGAACAGTTCGAGCAGCAGGCGGCAGGGGCCGGGCGCGTGGCGCACGGCGTTGGTCACCAGCTCGCTGACCACCAGGCGCGCGAGGTCGACGCGCTCGCGGGCGACCGGCCGTCGCCCCGCGGCCGGGGACGCGGTGAGGAAGTCGGCGGTGAAGTCGCGGGCCGACGCGACCATGCCGTCGTCGGCGTCCGTACCGTCGTAGTCGACGCTCGCGTACAACAAGGGCCTCTGTGTCGCACGCTCCGCGGCGATCGCGTCCGTCATCGACCTGCCTCCCCTCACACGGCTCGGTGCCGTGCTCCGTACCTCATCCTGCGCACCTTCCCTCCTTTGCGATTTCCACACCGTCCGCATCCGAGAACACGGACGCGGACACGACCGTACTCATACGGCGGGAGGGCCGGGAAGGTCTTCGCGGCCCTCTCCGGTGGCCGGGCTCCGCCCGGCGGGGCGGCCGTGCCAGTCCAGACAGAGTACGAGAACGTCGTCCGGAAGTCCGCCGGGGGCCTCTTCGCGCAGCGCCCGGACGACGGCCCGGGGGGTGTCCGCGCAGGCCGTGCGGCGGGTCCGCGCGATCGCGCGGCGCACCGAGCGGTCGAGGGCCGCGTCACCGGCGCCCGGCGGGGGCTCGCCCCGGTCGCAGGCGACGAAGACCAGCCGGTCGCCGGGGAGGACGCGGAGCCCCTGGGTGGCGTAGACGGTGTCCTCGAACATGCCGAGGGGCAGCTGCCGCTCCAGGTGGATCCGCTCGGTGACCGTCTCCCGGTCCCGCCAGACCGTGGGCGAGCCCGCGTCGACGACCCGGACCTCGCCGGTGGCGCGGGCGAAGCTCAGCAGGAGGGCGGAGAGGGAGCGCTCGCCCCGGTGCTGTCCGTAGAGCGCCTGGTCGGTGAGGCTGGCCTGGCCGACCAGGTCGAGTCCGGCGCGCCGGGCGTTGCGGATGGCGTTCAGGGCGAGGTTGCTGACCAGCGCGGAGGGGGTGTCGGGCCCGGTGCCGTTGGCGACGACCAGGGTGAGTTCCTCCTCGGTGGCGCACCAGTCCAGGACGTGTCCGCCCGAGGTGTAGGAGGGCTCCCAGTAGGCGTACAGGTCGAATTCCGCGCCCGTGCAGGCCTGCCCGGGGAGCACGCCCCACTGCATCTCCGCCGGGACGCTGAGGGGGCGCGCCCTGCGCGTCCGGCGGTACAGGTCGGTGTGGCGGTCGGCGACGCGCAGGGCGTGTCCCAGCGTTTCGGCGATGTCGGCGAGTTCCTCGGTCACCGCGGGAGTGGCCAGGTCCGAGGGGAGGACGACCACGAGGACGCCACAGCGTTCGCCACGAACCGTCACAGGAAGGCAAGCGGTCGCCGTGGGCCCGTCACCACCGAAAAGATATGGTTGCTGTGTGGAAAGTGCGCGGCCCGCGGGTCCCGACCCCACGGTCGCGTGCCGCACCCCGGCCGGAGCCTGCACGGGTTCGACGGGACGCAGCGACGTGCGCCCGTAGTCGACGAGCAGGAGGTCGGCGGAGAGCACGGCGAACCGCTGTGCCAGATCGACACGGAGGGAGTCCAGGAGGCGGTGTGGCGGCGCCCCGCGCAGAGCGCGTTCCACAGTCACGTGTCGATCCACCGAGCCCGTACCGCCTTCTGGAGAGATGTGGAGATGACCGGCGCGTCGCGAGGCCGACGCCTTCGGCCCCGGACGCCTGAGGAGTGTCGGTAGCCATGGACACGAACCCCGCCCCGTCCCAGCGGGAGCCGCAGGAGACGGCACAGGCCGCCCGGGAGCTCATCGAGCTTCTGGAGGTGCTGTGGGAGCGCGGCCGGGACATGGTGTCGTCGACACCGGTGTCGGCCTCCCAGCTCCGCGTGCTCTACAGCCTCGACCGCGAGGAGGGCATCAACCTCCGCGCGCTCGGGGAACTGCTCGGTTCCGCGCCGCCCTCGGTGAGCCGCATGTGCGACCGCCTGGAGGCGCTGGGATTCGTGCAGCGGCTGCCCAGTCCCGTCAGCCGCCGGCAGCTGGAGCTGCATCTGACCGTCCGCGGCAAGGCGTACCTGCGCGATCTGCGGGTCCAGCGGGAGGAGGCCCTGCTGGCGGTCATCTCCGGTATGACCCCGGCGAGCCGCAAGGCGCTGCTGCGGGGTCTGACGGGCTTCCAGGACGCGCTGGACAAGGAGAGACCGTCGGCGCCCCCGGTGCGCCGGGGCGCGCCGCTCAAGGACGTCCGGTCCGCCTGACCCCCGCGCGCCGTGCGCGCCGCCCGGTCGCGTGCCCCATGTCCCACTTGTCACCCTCTGCTCGCCCACGACGTGTCCACCCCGGACACGAGCCAGGTGTTGCACCAAGGATACAGTTGCCGCACGGCAACTGTTGACACCGGGCGTACGGGTGGGCGGGCGCGGAGCGGATCAGGCGTCGGTGCCTTCCGCGAGGGCGGGTCCGGGGAAACCGGGCCCCGCGTCGGGCCCCTCCTGCCGGCCGTACCAGTCGAGGCAGACGACGAGCGCGTCGTCCTCCAGCGGGGCGTCGCCGTGGTAGGCGGCGAGTTCGCGCAGGACCGCGCCCGGGACCTGGGCGGACGGCAGCAGCTTGGTGGCGGTGAGCGCGCGGGACAGTGCCCGGTCCCCGTAGCTCTCCCCGTCGGGGGAGGCCGCGTCGTACACCCCGTCGCTGCCGAACAGCAGCCGGTCCCCCGGGCGGACCGTGAGGCGCTGCGGCGTGTAGACGGTGTCCTCGAACATTCCAAGCGGCAGCTGGGCCTCGAACGAGACGGCCTCGACGGAGCGGTCCCGCAGGCGCCACAGGCGCGGCGATCCGGCGTCCACGGCCTCCACCTCGCCCGTCGCGAGGTGGAAGCGCAGCAGGAGCACCGAGACGAAGGCGTCGCCCCGGTACTGCGCGTACACGGCCTGGTCCGCCAGGGCCGCCTGGTCCGCGAGGCCGAGGCCGGCGCGGCGGGCGTTGCGGAGCGCGTTGAGGGCGAGGTTCGTCAGGAGGGCGGCCTCGATGCCCTCCCCCATCCCGTTGGTGACCGTCAGGGTCAGGTGGTCGGCCGAGGCCGACCAGTCGTAGTTGTCCCCGAAGATCGCGTAGGCGGGTTCCAGGTGCGCGCCGAGGGCGAACTCGGGACGGACGCAGGAGCGGCCCGGCAGGAGCTGCCACTGCATCTCGGCCGCCAGCGTCAGCCGGCTGGCCCGCCGCGCGAGGTCGTACAGGTCCGTGTCGCGCTCGGCCACCAGGATCTCGTGGCCGAGCGCCTCGCAGACGTGCCGCAGCTCGGGCAGCAGGGGGACGAGGTCGCTGCCCGCCGGCAGGGCGACGGTGAGGACGCCCATCCGGTCCCCCCGGACGGTGACCGGCAGGTGGACGGAGACGGCGTCGGCGTCATGGGTGACGTACGGGTCCTGGGCGCCGAAGGCACGGCCCTGCGGGCTGTCGTGGATGAGGACCGGCGGGGTCGTGTGGGGCACGCGCTCGACGAGCTGGAGCGACCGCAGCGCGTAGTCGGCGAGGCGGAGCTCCACCCGCAGCGCTCCGCACTGCCGCCGCAGGGCGTCCGCCACGACGTTCACCAGCAGGTGCGGAGCGGCCCGGCGCAGTGCCTGCTCGACACCGGTGATCTCGTCCACGTGTTCCGGCTTCTCCTTCTCTTCTCCGTCCGGGGCGCGGCCCCCGCCCTCCGGCGGGGCCGCCCCGTCCTTCGTACGGTTCTCTAGCTCTCGTGCCCCGCCGCGACGAGCGCATCCGCCACGTCGGCGTGCAGGGGCGTGGTCATCGTCAGACCCGTGATCTCCAGGATGCGGCGCACGGCCGGGGTCGGCGCGGCGAGGTGCAGGTCGCCCCCGGACTCCCGGGCGTCCCGTCCCGCCCTGATCAGGACGTTCAGGCCGGAGGAGTCCATGAAGTCCAGGGCGGAGAGGTCCAGGACGAGGTGGCGGCGGCCGTGCAGGAACTGGTTGGCCAGGTGGTGGTGGAGGAAGGTGGCCGTCTCGATGTCGAGTTCGCCCCCCACGGAGAGGACCGCCGTGACGGCGTCACGGACCTCCACTTCGACGTCCAGGTTCACTTCGCGTTCGGTCATGCTCCCTGCTTTCCACGGAGGAGGTGATGGTCGGTCGGGCGGGCGCGGTCAGGTGACGCGCACGCCGATCAGGCACGTGTCGTCGTCGGTGTCGGACTTGCTGTGCGTGAGCAGCAGGTCCAGGCGCCGTTCGAGGCCGTCGGCCGGGGTCTGGGCGGTGGCGAGCAGCTGGTCCAGGGAGTCGTGCACG
The DNA here is from genome assembly GCF_044760185.1 of Streptomyces sp. NPDC098101. Taxonomy (NCBI): domain Bacteria; kingdom Bacillati; phylum Actinomycetota; class Actinomycetes; order Kitasatosporales; family Streptomycetaceae; genus Streptomyces; species Streptomyces sp. NPDC098101. The sequence continues at coordinate 563,068 of NZ_JBIWAS010000004.1, forward strand.
GAGGTGTCCCGCCGCTCGACGAGGCCGTCGGTGTACATCAGCACGGTGTCCTCGGGCTCCAGCTGGATCTCCGCCTCCTCGTACTCGGCCTCGGCGAGGGCCCCGAGCAGCAGCCCCTGGAGCAGCGGCAGCGTGCTGGCCCGGTCGCCCCGTACGAGCACGGGCGGGAGGTGTCCCGCCCTGGCCCAGCGCAGGGTGCGGGTGGTGGGGTCGAAGACGCCGCAGACGGCGGTGGCCGTGACCTGGGCGGTGAGGTGGTGCGCCACGTTGTTCAGCCAGGACAGGAGCTGTCCGGGGCCCGCGCCGGTGACGGCGAGGCCGCGCAGGGCGTTGCGCAGGACGACCATGCCGGTGGCGGCCTCGATGCCGTGTCCGGCGATGTCCCCGACGCACAGCAGGATCTTCTTGGACGGCAGGACGACGGCGTCGTACCAGTCGCCGCCGACCAGGGACTCGGTCTCGGCGGGCCGGTAGCGCACGGCGACGTCGAGGCCCTGGGCGTCGAGCGGGGCCCTGGTCGGCGGCATGATGGCGTGCTGGAGCTGGAGGGCCAGCCGGTTGCGCTCCGCCGACTCCTGTTCGGTCACGGCGAGTTGGTCGCGGGTGGCCGCCAGGGCGACCTCCGTCCAGTGCTGCGCGGAGATGTCCTGGTAGGCGCCCCGCACGGCGAGGAGCCGCTCGTCGGTGTCGAGGGAGGGTTCGGCGATCACCCGGATGTGGCGGGTGACGCCGTCCCCGCGCACCATGCGGAAGGCCGTCGAGCTCGCCCGCCGCTGGTGCAGCACGGCCTGGAGGAAGCGGCCGATGGCGACCGCGTCGTCGGGGTGGGCGTGCGCGGTGAGGTCGCGCAGGGAGACCGGCCCCTCGGTGAGGTCCCGCCCGAAGAGGTCGAAGAGCTGCCCGTTCCAGGTGATCTCCCCGGTCTGGACGTCCTCCTCGAAGCCGCCGATGCGGCCGAGGCGCTGGGCGTGCTGGAGCAGGCTGGCGAGCCGGGCGGTCTCGTCCTCGATGCGCCAGATCAGGAGCACGCTGTCGCCGTGCCGGCTGATGCTGAGGTCGGCGGCGGACGCGAGCGGCACCTGGTCCACGAGGGCGGTGAGCCGGGTCCGCCGGGCGCGGAAGGGCTCCCCGGTGGCGTAGACGCGCTCGATCCGCTCGAAGAGCTCGTTCTCGCCGGCCGTCGTGGGGTACGCCTCCAGGAGCAGGGCCCCGTCGACGGCGCCGCGCGAGCGGCCCGCCGGGTCCTGGAAGTGCTCGTTGGCGTGGCGGATGCGGAAGTCCCGCAGGCGTCCCTCGTCGTCCAGGTGGGGGGTCAGGACCAGGGCGGGGTCGTAGAGGCCGTCGGCGAGCTCCACCAGCTCCGACGCCCCGGCGGCCGCGTCCGGGAGCCCGCGCGTCCGCACCGGCTGCACGGGGAGGGTCTCCAGGGTGTGGGCGCACAGCTCGGCCAGGGCCTCGATCTGGCGCTCCACCGCCTGCGGCTGGGGTTCGAGGGGGCGGGGCCAGCAGATCTCCAGGACGCCGTGGATCCGTCCGCCGGTCCCGGCGGGCACCGCGACCCGGCCGCCGTCGGGGTGGCGGGCGTGGCCGATGGAGGGGATGCCGGCGGTCGCGAGCGAGCGGAAGCGGACGGTCCCGCGGGCGGTGAGGGCCTCCCGGGCCACGGTGGCCACGCCGGGCGGCACGTAGCGCCAGCGGGCGGGCTCGTCGGCGCCGAAGCCCGCGTGGCCGCAGAGGGTCAGGGAGGCGTCGGGGCCGGTGGTCCAGATGGCGACGGCGACGGCGCCCAGGGGGGCGAGGGCGTGTTCGAGGAGGGACTCGGCGACGGCCTGGCTGTCCCCGGCGTTGAGCGCGGCGCTCTCGGCCGTGCGCAGGCGTACGGCGACCGAACCGTCGGCCCCGGCGTCCGTCCCGCCGGTCCCGGTGTCCGGCTCCGTCCCGTCCGGCGGCCGTACGGTCCTGACGAAGTCGTCGGCGACCTCGGCGACCCGGTCGTGGGCGGCCTGGTTGATGATCTCCGCGGCCAGTTCCAGCTGGGAGAGCCCGGCCTGGCCGGCCAGTTCGGCGAGCTGCCTCGCGGCCTGGGCGGGGCCGCAGCCGAGCCGCTCGACGATGACGCCCTTGGCGAGCTCGATCAGGGCGCGCCCCTCGGCCGCGGCGTGCGCGGCGCGCACCTCCCCGCGCAGCCGCTCCACCGTCGCGGCCAGCCGGCCCACGGTGGAACGGTCGTCCGGCGGGTGCCGCTCGTCCCCGGGGGCGGGCGGGGACACGGCGGGTCCGACCGGTGTCGGAGAGCCGTCCCCGTGGGGACCGACGGCGGGGTATCCGCCGTGGCGGTGGGGAGCACTCATGACGCGGACTCCTCAGGGGGGCGGCGGCCGGGGCCGCGGGCGGACGGGGGGGAACGGAGCGTACGGAAGGAGGTGCCGGGGCGGGGGCCGGTCAGTCGTCGAGCCAGCGGCGGATGCAGCCGATGAGGTCGTCGGCGTCGACCGGCTTGGTCACGTAGTCGCTGGCGCCCGAGGCGAGGCTCTTCTCGCGGTCCCCCGGCATGGCCTTGGCGGTGACCGCGATGACGGGCAGGGTGGCGTGGGCGGGCATCTGCCGGATCCGGGAGGTGGCGGTGTAGCCGTCCATCTCGGGCATCATCACGTCCATCAGGACCAGGTCGATGTCGGGGTGCGCGGCGAGCGCCTCGATCCCCTTGCGGCCGTTCTCGGCGTGCAGGACCTTGATGCCGTGCAGCTCCAGGATGCCGCTCAGGGCGTAGAGGTTGCGGGCGTCGTCGTCGACCACCAGGACCGTACGGCCGTGCAGGGTGGTGTCGATGGTCTGGGGCGCCGGGGGCCGGTGCTCGCCGCGCACCAGGGGGACGACGTCGCCGGGCTGGTCCGCGGACAGGTGCAGGGCGATCCGCTCGCGCAGTTCGTCGAGGCTGGAGAGCAGTTCGAGGGGGCGCCGGCGGGCGCGGGTCTGGAGGGCCCGCTCGTGCTCGGCGGTGAGCCTGCGGTTGTTGTGGGCGAGGACGGGGACGGTGCGCAGCGCCTCGTCGCCGTCCATGGCGTCCAGGAAGTGCAGGGCCTCGCCGTCGGCCATGTCGACTTCGAGGACGACGCAGTGGAACGGCTGGGTGGCGAGGGCGGTCGCGGCCTCCTGCGGGCCGACGGCCGTGATCAGCTCGATGTCCTCCCGGTCCGCGCGGTCGCGGCCCGCGGCCAGCTCCACGACGGCGTTCTCGGCGACGAGCGAGAGCAGCCCGCGCGGGCGCTCCTCGATCACGAGGAGGCGCCGGATCTGCCGGGCGGGCGGGGCAGCGGGCAGGGCGGGGCGCACGACGGAGGCTTCGGCGAGTTCGGCGGTCTCCTCGCGCTCCTCGGGCCGGACGGCCGGGACGCGGTCGGACTGCTCCTTGAAGTCGGCGCGGGCGACGGGCAGGTAGAGGGTGAAGGTGCTGCCCTCGCCGGGCCGGCTGGAGACCGTGAGGGCGCCGCCGAGCAGGTAGGCGATCTCCCGGCTGATGGACAGGCCGAGGCCGGTGCCGCCGTACTTCCGGTTGGTCGTGCCGTCCGCCTGCTGGAAGGCGCCGAAGATGGCGTCCAGGTGCTGGGCGGCGATGCCGATGCCGGTGTCCTTGACCCGGAAGGCGACGACGGGGCCGCCGCGGTGGACCGTGGCGGGCAGCTCGTCGTCCGCGGCCGGTTCGATGCGGAGTTCGACGCTGCCGCGCTCGGTGAACTTGACGGCGTTGGAGAGCAGGTTGCGCAGCACCTGCCGGAGCCGGGAGTCGTCGGTGACGAGGTCCACGGGGACGCCGGCGGCGGTGGCGACGGTGAAGGTGAGGCTCTTCTGCGTGGTGAGCGGCCGGAAGGTCGCCTCCACGTAGTCGAGGAGGCGGCGCAGCGCCACCCGTTCCGGGTTGAGGTCCATCTTCCCGGCCTCGACCTTGGACAGGTCGAGGATGTCGTTGATCAGCTGGAGCAGGTCGGATCCGGCGGAGTGGATGATGCCGGCGTACTCGACCTGCTTGGCCGTGAGGTTGCGGGTCGGGTTCTGCGCGAGGAGCTGGGCGAGGATGAGCAGGCTGTTGAGCGGGGTGCGCAGCTCGTGGCTCATGTTGGCGAGGAACTCGGACTTGTACTTGGAGGCCAGCGAGAGCTGCTGGGCGCGGTCCTCCAGCTCCTGCCGGGCCTGCTCGATCTGGAGGTTCTTGGCCTCGATGTCGCGGTTCTGCGAGGCGAGCAGGGCCGCCTTCTCCTCCAGTTCGGCGTTGGAGCGCTGGAGCTCCTCCTGCTGGACCTGGAGCTCCTCGGAGCGGGCCCGCAGCTCGTCGGCGAGGCGCTGGGACTCCCCCAGGAGTTCGTCGGTGCGGACGTTGGCGACGATCGTGCTGAGGTTGACGCCCACCGTCTCCATGAGCTGTTCCAGGAAGTCCCGGTGCACGGAGGTGAAGGGGGTGAAGGAGACCAGTTCGATGACGCCGAGGACCTGGTCCTCGACGACGATCGGGAGCACGATCAGGCTGCCGCCCGAGGCCTGGCCGAGGCCGGAGGAGATGTACACGTAGTCGCCGGGCACGTTCTCGGCGGCGATGGTGCGGCGGCTGCGGGCGGCCTGGCCGACGAGGGACTCGCCGAGGCGGAAGCGGTCGCGGCTGTCGGCGGGGCGCCCGTAGGAGCCGACGAGCTTGAGCTCGACGCCCTCCGCGCCGTCCTCGGCGAGGTAGAACGCGCCGTACTGGGCGGACACCAGCGGGGTCAGCTCGTCCATGACGAGTTCGGCGACGACGGCGAGGTCCCGGTGGCCCTGCATCAGCTCGGAGATGCGGGCGAGGCTGGACTTGAGCCAGTCCTGTTCCTGGTTGGCCCGGGTGGTCTCGCGCAGCGAGCCGACCATCGCGTTGATGTTGTCCTTGAGCTCGGCCACCTCGCCGGAGGCGTCGACGGTGATGGAGCGGGTCAGGTCGCCCTCGGCGACCGCGCTCGCGACCTCGGCGATGGCGCGGACCTGGCGGGTGAGGTTCCCGGCCAGCTCGTTGACGTTCTCGGTCAGGCGCTTCCAGGTGCCGGAGACGCCCTCGACCTCGGCCTGGCCGCCGAGGCGGCCCTCGCTGCCGACCTCGCGGGCCACGCGGGTGACCTCGGCGGCGAAGGAGGACAGCTGGTCGACCATGGTGTTGATGGTGGTCTTCAGCTCCAGGATCTCGCCCTGGGCGTCGACGTCGATCTTCTTGGAGAGGTCGCCGTTGGCGACGGCGGTGGTGACCTGGGCGATGTTGCGGACCTGGCCGGTGAGGTTGTTCGCCATCGAGTTGACGTTGTCGGTGAGGTCCTTCCAGGTGCCGGCCACGTTCGGCACCCGGGCCTGGCCGCCGAGGCGGCCCTCGGTGCCGACCTCGCGGGCCACGCGGGTCACCTCGTCGGCGAAGGCCGAGAGGGTGTCCACCATCGTGTTGATGGTGTCGGCGAGCGCGGCGACCTCGCCCTTGGCCTCCACGGTGATCCGGCGGGACAGGTCGCCCCGGGCCACGGCGGTGGCGACCTGCGCGATGGAGCGCACCTGGCCGGTGAGGTTGGACGCCATCACGTTGACGTTGTCGGTGAGGTCCTTCCAGGTGCCCGAGGCGCCCCGGACGGTGGCCTGGCCGCCGAGGTTGCCCTCGGTGCCGACCTCGCGGGCGACGCGCGTCACCTCGTCGGCGAAGGCCGAGAGCTGGTCGACCATCGTGTTGATGGTGTTCTTCAGCTCCCGGATCTCGCCGCGGGCGTCGACGTCGACCTTCTTCGACAGGTCGCCGCGGGCCACGGCGGTGGCGACGTGCGCGATCGAGCGCACCTGGCCGGTGAGGTTGGACGCCATGGAGTTGACGGAGTCGGTGAGGTCCCGCCAGGTGCCGGAGACGCCCTTGACGTCCGCCTGGCCGCCGAGGATGCCCTCGGTGCCGACGTCACGGGCCATGCGGGTGACCTCGTCGGCGAAGGAGGAGAGCTGGTCGACCATCGTGTTGATGGTGTTCTTGAGCTCCAGGATCTCGCCGCGGGCGTCGACGTCGATCTTCTGGGAGAGGTCGCCCTTGGCGACGGCGGTGGCGACGTGAGCGATGTCACGGACCTGGGTGGTGAGGTTGCCCGCCATCGCGTTGACGGAGTCGGTGAGGTCGGCCCAGGTGCCGGAGACGCCGGGGACCTCGGCCTGGCCGCCCAGGGTGCCCTCGGTGCCGACCTCGCGGGCGACGCGCGTCACCTCGGAGGTGAAGAGGGAGAGCTGGTCGACCATGCCGTTGAAGACGCTGGAGATCTCGCCCATGAGCCCGCCGGCCTCGTCGGGCAGACGGGTGCCGAAGTCTCCGTCGCGCACGGCGGTGAGGCCGGCCAGGAGCTGGCGCAGCTCGGCCTCTCCCACGGCGGCCGGTCCCGGCCGCCGTGCGGCCGAGGAGCCTTCGATCGTCGTCTCAGACATGCCTCATCCTCGTTCGCTCGCCAGGCACCACGACGGTCCTGAACACGGCCACGGCCGCAGGTCGGACCGCCGCTCTCCCGGTACGACTCCGACCTCGACCGTTGTCATACGACAATAAACGACGACCCTACTCCCCCGTGATCGTCGCGAGGAGGGCGGTGGGCGATCGGGCGGCCGGAACGAGCCGGTGCGGAAGGGGCGGAGCGCCCCCCGGGTGTCGTGGACTCGCCACCGCACGCCCCCCACCCGGCCGCATACAACGCGGGGGCCGGGGTAAGCGGCGCATCGAACCGGGCGGTCGGCGCCCTGACGGCGAGGGGAGACCCACTGTGTTGATGGCCCATCCCGCGGTGTTGAGCAACCTGATCGAGCAGTACGAGACGCTGCGGGTGCTCCACGCGGAGAACGGAAGCCCCGAGGTGCGGCAGCGCATGGACGACATCGCGTACACGCTGTGCGTCTCCACCGGCACGCGCGACGTGGACACGGCCCTGGTCGCCGCCCGTCACCGCCTGCCCGGCGCGCGTCCCGAGGACGACTCGGTGCTGATGGCCTGATTCCGTACGCCGGAACCCGGCACATCCCTCTCCCGGAGGGACGTGCCGGGTTCTGTCGTGTCCGGGTACGGAAGAGGGGACGACGTGACCGCGCCCGCCACCGGTGTCGGTGGCGGGCGCGGTCGGTGCCCGGGGGTGCGGGCGTGCTACCAGCGGTACCAGCGGCCCGAGCCGCCCTTCGGCCGGGCCACGAAGCCCAGCAGCCAGAGGACGAGCACGATCACGGCCACCCACCAGAGGGCCTTCACCGCGAAACCGGCGCCGAAGAGGACCAGCGCGAGCAGCAGAACCAGAAGAAGGGGAACCATTTCTACAACCTCCGAATTATCATGTACCCCGCACCCGATTTCCCGTACCTCGGAAATTCCCGTCATGCTCGAAGGGAATGCGGATCTTCTTTTCCGGTGGCCGGGAAATCGAATCCGGGGCGTTGCACAAGCCGTCGAAAAGTCAGGGGGAGGGGCGGTCCCGGGGGCCCGGGGGCCGCCCCTCGGCGCGTGTCAGATGCGGCCGCCGGTGAGCCGGGTGATCGGGCCGCGCGAGCGGGTCCCCGTCCGGCGTCCCAGGGCGTACGCGCCGGTGAGCGCGGCCGCGCCGACGGCGGCTGCGGTGCCGCTCGCGAGCGTCTTGCGGGTGCGCACGGCGGTCCATACGGCGCCGCCGGTGCCCCGGACGGCGTGGACGGCCGCGAGGGTCTTCTCCGCGAGGGGCGCGGGAAGCACGGCCAGTGCTCCGCCCACCGCCCCTCCGGTCTCCCCGGTCGCGTTCCCGGTGCCGTCCGAAACGGTGCGCGGACCGTTCCGGCCGGACCGGCTCTCGTTGCTCTGTTCCCATGCGCTCATGGACTTCGTTTAGCCGTGCCGGGCAGAAACAAACCCCCCTTCGCACGAATTCGCGGATCTTCCGTTCACCATTCCGGGTCCTCGTCGGAAGCGGTCCGGGTGAAGGAGTAGGGAATCCAGGGGCCGGTGATCTCCACGCGCAGTCCGGACCGGACCTCCTCGGGTCCGGGGACCGCGTCGAGGAACTCCCGCTGCCCCTCGTCGGGGACGAGGTACGCGGCGTTGAGCACGTTCCGGCCGGAGGACCGGAAGAGGTGCGTCTGCCGGGGCGCGCGCAGGATCGCCTCCGCCGCCGCGCGCGCGAGCGTCTCGTGCAGCTCCCGGGCGGTACGGGCCGCCGCGTCGCCGGCGGCCGGTTTGCCGGGCGTCTCGTCCGCGTACAGCCTGACGCCCCACTCGTGGGCGCCGGTCAGCCGGCCGAGGGCCTCCGACAGGCCGCTCTCGCCTTCTTCCAGGAAGCGGCGCACGCCCGTCTCGCCGCGGCGGACGGTCCCGATCCGCAGGGGGACGGTGGTGGTCCGCCGGCCCGCGGCGGCCACCACGCCGTGGTGGGCCCTGGCCATCGTCGCGAGCCAGTCCAGGTCTTCGAGCCGTTCGCGGAGGGGCGCCTCGTCGAAGTCGGCCGCCGGGACCGGTTCGACGACGGCGGTCAGGCCCAGGTGCTCGACGGTGGTGAGCCCCTCGCCCAGGGTCACGTCGGGCGGGGGGTCGACGGGCGGTCCGTCCAGGTCGGCGGACCGGACGACGGCGTACACGTACAGCAGCGGTTCGTCGCTCATGACTCCCGCCCCGTCTCCGGACGGCCCGGGAGCGCGTGCTCCCGGCGGAGGACCCCGGCGCTCGGTGCCACGGCTCAGCCCGCCTGGACGAAGCTGTACGGGGGCAGCGGACCCGTCACCTGCTCGCGCAGGTGCTCGTGCTCCTGGTGGAGGGCGCGCACGGCCTCCAGGAACGCGTCGCGCCGGTCGCGTTCCACCAGGAACGACAGGTTGGCGAGGCGGCCCGCGTCGCGCGGGCCGCGTACCGTGGCCGCCGCGTAGGGGGCGAGGGTCCGCTCGACGAGGGCGACGTCGGCCTTCTCGCGGTCGGCGACGGCCAGGGCGACCAGCTCGCCGAAGGAGGGGCCCTCCCCGGGGCTCCCGCCGTCCGGCGCGCGGCCGGCGACGTGCCGGGCCATCAGGTCGGGGTCGTCGGCGAGCACCGCGTGGAGCACCGCCTCCTCGTCGTGGTGCACCTTCAGGTTGAACTCGTCCTTGCCCTCCAGCGCCTTCAGCCGCTCCACGTAGAGGTCGTGGTGCTCCTCCAGGACCGCGGCGACCGTCGCGTCGTCGGGGGAGATCCCGCCGAACCGCAGGGGCAGGACCGGGCCGTCCTTGGCGGCCTCGATCACGACGTGCTGGTGGGCGAGGAGGTCGCGGCGCTCGGCCTTCGGTTCGGGCGGCGCGTCGCTGCACAGGGCCACCAGGTCGCCGCCGCGCACGGCGCGCACGGGCATCGGTGGGTCGCCGATGCCCTCGATGGCGTCGGGGAGTTCCCGGTCGGCGGGGGCTATTCCGTAGACGTACGTGCTCATGCTGCTCCTCCCGGTGGGTCGGAGCGCGGCGGCGCGACCCGCCGCCGCTGCTCCTGCCGCTCTCCTCCTCGCCGCCCGGCCACGGGCGCGGTGCGGAGGGCGGGCCGCGGCTTTCCTCCCCTCTCGCGTTGCCGGGCGGCCACCCCCCAAACGGGGCGGGGCGAACCGGACGAGCCGCTCCGGCGCCGCGATGACCGCGCCGCAAGCTTCCGGCTTCCGGCTTCCGGACGGGCATCGTGGGCAGGCGGGACGGTGGACCCGTACCCCCGCGAAAGGACATCCCGTGACACGCACCGTCGCCCAGGTCGTCGTCGACGCCCTCGCAGACCTCGACGTAGGCCACGTCTTCGGCGTGGTCGGTGACGCCCTCAACCCGCTCACGGACGCCATCCGCACCACGGACGGCGTCGAATGGGTCGGCTGCCGGCACGAGGAGGCCGCCGCCTTCGCCGCCGGGGCGCGGGCCCAGCTGTCGGGCCGGCTCGGCGTCTGCATGGGGACGGTGGGGCCGGGCTCGGTCCACCTCCTCAACGGGCTGTACGACGCGGCCAAGAGCGGCGCCCCGGTCCTCGCGATCTGCGGCCAGGTCCCGCTGTCCGAGGTCGGCGGCGACTACTTCCAGGAGGTGGACAACGACCTGCTGTTCCGGGACGTGGCCGTCTACCGGGCCACCGTCACCTCCCCGTCCCAGATGCCGAGGCTCCTGGAGTCCGCGGTCCGGGCGGCCGTGACGCGCGGCGGCGTGGCGGTCCTCACCGTGCCGGGGGACCTCGGGGACCGGAAGGTCGAGGACGACCGTCCCGTACGGTTCGCCCTCCCCCGCCCGGCCGTCACCCGGCCCGACGACCCGGCCCTGGCCGAGGCCGCCGGGGTGATCGACGAGGGCTCCCGGGTCACCCTCCTGGTGGGGCGGGGCGCGCAGGGCGCCCGCGAGGAGGTGCTGCGCCTCGCCGAGCACCTCTCGGCCCCGATGGTGCTCACCCTCAAGGCCAAGGAGGGCTTCGAGGCGGACAACCCCTACGAGGTCGGCCAGACGGGCCTGATCGGCAACCCCGCGGCCGCCCACGCCCTGGACGCCTGCGACACCCTGCTCATGCTCGGCACCGACTTCCCGTACCGCGACTGGTATCCGGAGGACTGCCGCGTCGTGCAGATCGACCTGCGGGAGGAGCGCCTGGGCCGCCGCGTGCCGGTGGACGTCGGGCTCGCCGGGGACGTCGGGGCCACGCTGCGGGGCCTGCTGCCACTGCTCGCGCCGGTCGGGGACCGCGCGCACCTCGACGACGCCCGCGAGCGGTTCCTGAAGTGGGAGGAGGAGCAGGCGCGCCTCGCCGACCCGGCCCACGACGAGCGGCTCGTCGGGCGGGTGCGGGCGATGTTCGACAACCGGGTCCACGAGATCCGGCCCGAGGCGCTCGCCGCCGCCGTGGACCGGCACGCGGCCGAGGACGCGGTCTTCACCTCCGACACCGGCATGGCCACCGTCTGGCTCTCGCGCTTCGTGCGGATGCGGGGCACCCGCAGGCTGCTCGGCTCCTACAACCTGGGCTCCATGGCCAACGCCATGCCGCAGGCGCTCGGCGCCCAGCTCTGGGACCGCGACCGCCAGGTCGTGGCGTTCTGCGGCGACGGCGGTCTGAGTATGCTCCTGGGCGACCTGATGACGCTCCGCTCCGAGCGGCTCCCGGTCAAGCTCGTCGTCTTCGACAACCGCCGCCTCGGCATGGTCAAGCTCGAACAGGAGCAGGCGGGCCTGCCCGAGTTCGGCACCGTCCTCGACAACCCCGACTTCGCCGCCGTCGCCGAGGCCGTGGGCCTGACCGGCATCCGGGTCACCGACCCGGCGGACCTGGACGACGCCGTGCGCCGGGCCTTCGACGCCCCGGGGCCGGTCCTCCTGGACGTGCTGACCAACCCCGAGGAGGTCGCTGTCCCCGGCAAGCCGACCGTCTCCCAGGGCTGGGGCTTCGCCATCGCCAAGATCAAGGAGAACCTGCCGTCGGGCGGCAACTGACCGCCCTCGCGGCGGACTTCCCGGGCGGGGCCGGCCACGGGCCTCCTCAGCCGCCCGCCCCGCCCGCCCCCTCAGCCGCCCGTCTCACCCGCCCCGCCCGTCTCGTCCATCCCCTCCGCCTCGATCTCGGCCCACACGGTCTTGCCCTCGCTCGTGTAGCGCATCCCCCAGTTCTCCGCGAGGGTGGCGCAGATGAGGAGCCCCCGGCCGCCCTCGTCGACGGCCTTGGCGTGGCGCAGGTGGGGGGCGGACCGGCCGGTGTCGCCGACCTCGCAGATCAGCAGGGTGGAGTCGGTGATGAGGCGGAGGGTGAGGGGGGCGGCCCCGTAGCGGATGGCGTTGGTGACGAGTTCGCTGACGACGAGCGTCGCCGTGAACGGGTCGACGGGGTGGTTCCACTTCCGGAGCTGCTCCTCGACGTGGCGGCGCGCGATGCCGACGGCGGAGAAGTCGAAGGGGACGGTCCACTCGGCCAGTTCGCTCGGCGACAGGTACCGGGTGCGGGCGAGGAGCAGGACGCGGTCGGGGGCGAGGAGCCGGGCGACGTCGTCCGCCATCGCCTCCGGGGAGCGTCCCGGGTGCGCGAGGGCGTTGACCAGGTCCTCCGTCCGCGTGTCGCCCCCGCCCGGCGCCATGCAGAGGGTGCTGCCCTCGGGGAGGACCAGCGTGGCGCAGGCGAAGGGCGGCCCCTCCGCGCCGAGCAGCGGGCCCTCCTCGACCGGCCGGGTGTCGACCGAGCCGTCGGGGCGGACGACGGCGAGCAGCGAGGTGCCGGCGCGCGCGATGTCGAGCCGTCCGCCGACCGGGTCGTGGACGGCGACGGTGCAGCTCGCCGTCGCGCCGTCTCCCCCGGGCCCGCTCTCCTGCTCCCCGGCGAGCCGGAGGGTGGTGGCGTGGAGGCGGGCGAGCAGTTCGTGCGGGTCGAGGTCGAGGGTGGTCAGGCTGTAGACGGCGGTCCGCAGCCGGCTCATGGTGGCGACGGCGCTGAGCCCGGCCCGGTCGACCTGGCCGACGACGAGCGCCACCCGGGCGCCCGAGAGGGGGATGACGTCGTACCAGGAGCCGACGCCGCTGCCGTCGGGCTGGTTGCGCCGGGCAACGTCGACGGCCTTCTGGGTGGCCTCCTCCTGGCGCAGCGGCCAGCTCTGGAGCGCCGTCATGACGATGTGCTCGCGGGTGAACCGCAGGGCGTTCTCCAGGCAGGTGGCCGTGCGGGTGGCGATGCCCTCGGCCAGTTCGAGGTCGTCCTCGCCGTACGGTTCGGCCCCTTCCGCGCGCTGGAAGACGACGGCTCCGAAGACCTGTCCCCGGACGAGCAGCGGGGCGACGAGCCGGGTGCCGCCGGGCACGCCCGTCTCCTCGGGGGGAAGCAGGCGGGGTTCGGTCGGCAGCACCTCGCCGAAGATGCCGGGGAGCAGGAGGGCGCCGGCCGTCGGGATCCGGGGGCCGGCCTCCGTCCCGCCGGTCGCGGTGCAGCGCAGCAGGGGGGCCGGGTCGTGGGACCGGAGGCCGGGCTCCCTGCCCCTGAGGACGGCGTCGGTGAGGGCGACCACGACCGTGTCGGCGAAGCGCGGCACCGCGACGTCGACCAGTTCCCGGGCCGTGCGCTCCACGTCCAGGCTGGAGCCGATCCGTTCGTGGGCGTCGTGCAGCAGCCGGAGGCGGGCCTGGGCCCGTTCGCGTTCGGTGACGTCCGTGCTGGTGAGGACGACGCCCAGGACCCGTCCGGCGCCGTCCAGGAGGCGGTGGGCGGCGACGGAGAAGACGTACTCGCTGCGCGGGTCGGTGAACGGGTGTCCCCTGACGAGGTGGTCGAGCCTCGGCCGGCCGGTGGCGAGGACCTCCCGCAGCATCTCCTCGTCGACGTCCACGCCGAGGGGGGCGTACGCCTCCGTGGCGGGCAGGCCGATGATCCGCTCGGCCGGGATGCCGCGGATGCCGACGGCGACCGGGTTGACGCGGACGACGCGCAGCTCGGTGTCGAGCACGTGGAGGCCGATGTCGGACTGGGTGAAGATGGCGTCCAGGACCGCCTCGTCCCACTGGTCCGGAGTGCCGGGACGGGAGAACCGTCCGGGATCCGCGTTCATGCGTCCCTCCTCCATCTCGGGCCGGGCACGTGTCGGGCCGGGGCGCGTGTCAGGCCAGGACGGTTCCCAGCGCGGACCGGGCGACCTCCGGGTCGGAGAGGCCGTGGTACGGCGGCGGGATCTCCCTGTCGACGCCGAAGTGATGGTAGACGGCGGTCATGGCGGAGCGGACCGCGTACTCGGCGGTGGCGGCGGCGCCCTCGGGGATCTCGACGAACTGGCCGAGGAAGGCGAAGTTCCGCGCCCCGTCGGGGACGACGAGGGGGCGGTCGGAGGCGGTGCGGCGCTGGAACGGGGCGCCGGCGTAGGGCATCCGGACGGTGGCGATCCGGGTGGTCTCCCGGACCTCGTCCGCGATGTCGTCGAAGCCGAGGTGGCCGAGGAGTTCGTCGAGGACCTCGGCGCCGGTGCAGTCGTGCATCCGCTTCGGCACGTGGTCGCCGGGGACGCCGCCGGACAGCGCGTGGCCCCACAGCGTGTACGTGTCCTCCTCCTGGTCGCGGAAGTGGGGCTGGGCCGGGACCGCGAGCGAGAGGAGCCAGCGGGAGTCCTTCCAGGTCATCAGGGCGCCCTCGCCGGGGACGTCGCCGGTGTGCTTCTGGATGCGGTCCAGGAGGAGGCGGCCGGTCGTGGTGAGGGTGAAGGACTCCCCCTCGGTCTCGTCGATGTTCCCGCAGAAGGCGTGGGGGCGGCCGAAGTCGGGGGCGTTCCTGGCGATCGACTCCCACAGGCGCCAGGAGCCGTCGCGCCTGTCGCGGACCAGTTCGGGGACGGTGGCGCCGTCGCCGTGGGCGGTGTCGGCGGTCATGGAGCCGAGGGTGAGGAACGCGTAGTCGTCCTCGCCCAGTTCGACCGTCCCGGCCTCGGCGCCGTCCCGCCGCAGGTGCAGGCGGGAGAGGCGGCGGGCGGCGGGCCCGGAGAAGTCGGCGTCGGCGACGGTGACCCCGAGGTCGGTGCGCACGCCCCGGGCGGTGAGCCACTCCTGGAGCGGCCGGACGACGGAGTCGTACGGGTTGTACCGGCCGCGCCGGACCCCGGACAGGGTGGGGAGGCGATCGAACTCCTGGACGAAGGCGAGGAGGTGCCGCTTGAGTTCGACGGCCGAGTGCCAGGCCTGGAAGGCGAAGGTGGTGCGCCACATGCACCAGAAGTGGGTGGCGAAGAAGTGCGGTTGGAAGAAGTCGTCGACGCGCCGGGCCCCGATCAGCCGCTCGGGCAGGGCGAGCAGCCGGGTCAGGTCGGCGCGGTCGCGGGCGTCCAGGCCGAGTTCCGAGGCGTCGGCGATCGTGCGGTCGCCGTCGATGATCCGAGCCCTGGCGTACGTGGGGCGCTCGGCGGCGAAGGCGCGGATCTCCTGCCGGACGGAGACCGCCGGGTCGTCCAGGGTCGGGATCGTCTCCAGGAGGTTCCACAGGCACACGCAGTGCGCGTCCTCGAACGTCCGGCCGAACAGGGTGACGTGTCCGCCGTCGCGCGTCGGGGCGCGGCCGCCGGCCAGCGAGCCGCCCGTGACCGGCAGCTGTTCCAGGACGCGCACGTTCTCGCCGGGCACGCCCGCGTCCCGGACGAGGAAGGCCGCCGCGGCGAGCGAGGCGATGCCGCCGCCGACCAGGTGGACCTTGGAGTTCTTCGATGCCGGCACGGACTGACCTCCGGTTGCGGTGGAGGGACGCGGCGCGGGCGGTCGAGCGGGCGCGGCCCCGGTGTCGACCCTCCCGCGGGGCGGCGGGGCGGGCGAGGCGGCGGGGGCCGTACGGGTGAGGGGCGCTCCCGCCCCGCCGCGGGCGCGTGCGGCGGGGCGGGAGCGGGGCCGTACCGGCTACGACGCCGGGACGGTGTCCACGAAGGCGGTGCCCGACGAGCGGTAGGCGGCGACCTTGGCGGCCACCTGGGCCGGGGTCAGGACCTGGTCCTTGACGTGCAGGACGTAGTCGACCTTCTGGTCGTAGGAGCGCGGGGTGGTCGAGGTCTGGCCCGCCAGGTCGATCAGCCACTGGTTGAAGTTGATCGACATCGGGCGCTCGGGCAGGTAGCGGGCGTCGTGCCGGCCGAACTCCTGGCCGTCGACGTAGTACACGATGCTGTTGTCGTCGATGGTCAGGACGAGGTCGTGCCAGCCGGCGTAGCTCGCCCGGACCTCGGAGTGCTGGTTGACGGCCTCCCAGGGGTCGGGCCGGTAGGTCTCCCACGAGGTGGTGTAGAGGATGTTGCCGGGCTCGCCCCAGCCGCCGTTGGGCAGGTACTCGAAGTCGTACTCGGCGTAGTCGTCGGCCATCGGGGCCTTGAGGTCGTTGATGGTGAAGAAGGTCTGGACGACCCGGTCGCCGTCGGGGCCCGACACCGGGGCGTCGGAGAAGCGGACCCGGGCCGCGTAGGTGCCGTTCTTGAACTTGGTGGCCTTCGTCAGGACCTCGGTGTGGCGGGTGGACTCGCCGGTCCCGGCGGTGGAGGACCGCAGGTTCATGATCGAGTTGGTGCCCTCCTTGGCGAAGGTCACGTTCTCGGGGGCCCAGGTGGCGCCGGGCACGCCGGGGCCGCCGGAGTTGGACCGGACGCTCCAGCCGTGGTTGCCGATCGCCGGGTCGGTGTGCCCGGTGTAATCGAAGTCGTCGAAGAGCGCGGCCCCGGTGGGCGGCGGGGTGGTCGGGTCGGTCGGCGTGGGCGTCGGGGTGGGGTCGTTGCCCGCCGGGGCGGTGCCCCAGACCGGGACGCCGCCGACGGTGGCGGTGACCTTGGTCCAGTTGGCGTACGCGGTCTGCGCCGGGCCGAAGGAGTAGTCGTCGCTCTGGTTCAGCGGCTGCCAGTTGGAGCGGTGGAAGCGCAGCTGCAGGTCGCCGGTGTCCGCGCCGGGGGCGAGCGTGCCGGCCCCGGCGGTGAAGCCGACCTCCAGGTAGCGGTCGGCGGTCGCGGTGGGGTTGCTCAGGGTGCCGAAGGTGCCGGTGACGTTCGCGCAGCCCTTCACGGCCCAGGAGCAGGCGTAGGTGTACGAGGCTCCCGCGTCGGCCTTGAAGTAGTAGCGCACCTTGACCTGGCTCAGGGGCACGCCGGTCGTGCCGGTGTTGACCACCTTGAGCCAGGGCTCGACCTGGTCGCTGCCGGTGGCGCTCTGGCGGTACTGGACGGTGACGGCCTCGCCGGCGGCCGCCGCCGGGAGGGCGGTGAGGGCGGTGGCGCCGAGCCCGGTCACGGCGGCGACGGCGAGCGCGGCGCGGAGGCGCGGGGTGCGCGTCCTGGTCTGGTCGCTCATGGGGTTCCTCTCCTCAGAGGTGGGGGACGGGGGTTGCGGTGGAGAGACGGCGCGGCACCCCGAGGGCGTCGAGCCGGGTCCTGTGGTGGCGCAGGCGCTCCTGGAAGCCGGTCCAGTCGTGGCGGCCGGTCCAGACGACCTCCGCGAGGGCGCAGAGACGGGGGAAGGTGAGGTACTCGGCGTGCGCGGCGGTGGGGACGTACTCGGTCCACAGCTGGACCTGGGAGCCGAGGACCCGGGCGGCCTCCTCGGGGCTCCAGTCGGCCGGGGCCGGGTCGTTGCCGTGGACGGTCCGCAGGTCGACGACCTCACCGGCCTGGCCGGGCGGCTCGGCGGGGCTGGCGGACTGGGGGTAGTCGAGGTAGGTGGTCCGGTGGGGCGCCATGACGACCTCGTGGCCCCGGCGGACGGCGGTGCGGCCGTGGTCGGAGTCGCGCCAGGGCATGACGGTGAAGTACGGGGGGAGGTCGGCGCCGTTCTCGGTCCAGCTGAGCGGCCGGCGGCCGGCCCGCAGCAGGTGGCTCCCGATCCGCTCCATGAACCAGCCGTGCAGGGCGTCGGGGCCGGGCAGTCCCTCCTCGGCGACCCGCCGGAGGGCGTCCGGGGAGGTGTGCCACTCGGTGGTGGGGCACTCCTCGCCGCCGATGTGGACGTACGGCGAGGGGAAGACGTCCATCACCTCGTCCAGGACCGTGCGGCAGAAGTCGAGGGCCGTGTCGTGGACGCCCAGGATGGTGTCGCACACGCCCCACCGGTCCCACACCTCGTAGTCGCGGCCCGGGGTGTTGCCCAGCTCGGGGTGGGCGGCGAGGGCGGCGCGGACGTGGCCGGGCATCTCGATCTCGGGCACGACGGTGATGCCGCGCTCCGCCGCGTAGGCCACCAGGCCGGTGAGTTCGGCGCGGGTGTAGGCGCCGCCGTGGGGCGCTCCGCCGATCTCGGTGAGGCGGGGCAGGGCGGCGACCGGCATCCGCCAGCCCTGGTCGTCGGTGAGGTGGAGGTGGAGGACGTTGAGCTTGTGGAGGGCGAGGAGGTCGACGTAGCGGCGCAGGTAGGAGACGGGGCGGAAGCGGCGGGCGACGTCGAGCATGGAGCCGCGCCAGGGGAAGCGGGGGGTGTCGGTGATCTGCACGCAGGGGACGGTCCAGGCGACGCCGCCGACGGGTTCGTCGGCGAGCGCCTCGACGGGCAGGAGCTGGCGGAGCGTCTGGACGCCGGCGAGGAGGCCCTGGGGGCGGGCGGCCCGGAGCAGGACGCCCGCGGTGCCGACGGTGAGGCCGTAGCCCTCCTCGCCGAGGCCGGTGAGGGCGGGGTCGAGGGCCAGGACGACGGAGCCGTCCGTCCGGGCGGGCAGCGGCAGGCCGGTGGCCGGGCCGAGCAGGGTGCGCAGCAGCCGGGCGGCGCCCTCGGCGCCGGGGGTGACCCTGAGCGCGGTCGCGGCGTCGAAGGTGAAGCGGCCGGGCAGCGGCGAGAGGTGGGTGGGGTCGGGGACGAGACGGGGCAGGGGCATCGCGGTGCGTTATCCCTTCACGGCTCCGCCGGTCATTCCGGCGGCGACCCGGCCCTGCAGGACCAGGAAGAGGACGAGGACGGGCAGGGCGAAGAGCGTGGAGGCGGCCATGGTGGCGCCCCAGTCGGTGCCGAAGACGTTGGAGAAGGACGAGAGCCAGACGGGCAGGGTGCGGTCGTCCTGGTTCTTGATGATGAGCATGTTGGCGAAGGCGAACTCGTTCCAGGCGGTGATGAATCCGAAGAGCGAGGTCGCGAGGAGGCCGGGGGCGAGCAGCGGGAGGGTGACCCGGCGGAAGGCGGCGGCCCGGGTGCAGCCGTCGACCTGCGCGGCCTCCTCCAGTTCGGCCGGGACGCCGGCCAGGAAGGAGCGGAGGGTGACGACGGTGAAGGGCAGGGTGATCATGAAGTAGATCAGGCTGAGGGTCACCAGCCGGTCGAGCAGGCCGGCGTCCCGGGCGATGACGTACATCGGGATCAGGAGGGCCTCCCAGGGGGCCATCTGCGCGACGAACACCATGAGGAGGAAGGCGCGCCGGCCGCGCCAGCGCATCCGGGCGACGGCGAAGGCGGCGGCGAGGGCCACGACGAGGGCGAGCAGGACGCAACCGGCGGTCACCAGCAGGCTGTTGCGCCAGAAGATCCAGAAGCCGTCGGCCGCGACGGCGTGCCGGAAGTGGTCCAGGGTGACGGAGACGGGCAGGAAGCCGGGGGTCTCGGACTGGATGTCGCGGGTGGGCCGGAAGGCGGTGAGGACCATCCAGTACACCGGGAAGACGGCCAGGACGAAGACGGTCACGGCGGCGGTGTTCAGGGGGAGCCGCCGCAGGGCGCGGGGGGTCACCGGTCGGCCTCCTGTCGGAGCAGTTGGCGGAAGTAGGCGATCAGGACGGCGACGAGGATGAGGACGGTGAGGGTGGAGACGACCGCCCCGAGGTCGTAGCGGTGCAGGGACTGCGCCACCCGGTAGGCGTAGACCGGCAGGGTGGTCGTCGCCTCGCCGGGGCCGCCCTTGGTGACGGCCCAGATCTGGGCGAAGCAGCGGAAGACCCAGATGACTTCGAGGCAGAGGACCAGGCCGAAGACCGGCCGCAGGAGGGGCAGGGTGACCGAGCGGAAGATCCGCCCGGCGCCGGCCCCGTCGAGCCGGGCCGACTCGTACAGCTCGGCGGGGACGGTCAGGAGCGCCGAGTGCAGGGTGATGGCGACGAAGGGGACCGACTGCCAGACCACGAGCAGGACCAGGACGGTGAACGCGGCGGGGCCGTCGGCCAGCCACGAGTAGCCCTCGAAGGACTCGAACCCGAGCCGGACGAGCACCCAGTTGACCACGCCCAGGCGGGAGGCGAAGAGCCACTGGAAGACGGTCGTGGTGGCGATGACCGGGCTGGCCCAGGCGAGGACGAGCCCGCTGGTCACCAGGATCCGCAGGGTCCGGCCGAGCCGCTGCATCATCAGGGCGACCAGGGTGCCGATCACCATGATCAGGACGACGTTGACCAGGGTCCACCAGAGGGTGCGCCGGACGACCTCCCAGAACACGGGGTCGGCCAGGACGGTCCGGTAGTTGTCGAGCCCCGTGAACCCGGCGCCGCCGCGGATGAGTTCCCCCATGCCGTACTCCTGGAAGGAGATCAGCAGGTTGCGCACGAGGGGGTAGCCGAGGAGGAGCGTTCCGCCGAGGACGGTCGGGGCGACGAGGAGGTAGGGCCACGGGGCCGGCCCGTGGGGACGTCTCACGAGCCGAGGGTCCTGGTGATGCTCTCGGACGCGGTGCGCGCCGCGGCGGCGGGGTCGGCGCCGGTGAGCACGGCGGTCATGTACTGCTTGATCGGGTTGGTGGCCTCGACGGCCGCCCACTGCGGGGAGTTGGGGGTCGCCCGGCCCTGCGCGGAGCCGGCGGCCATCACGGCCGTGCCCTCGTCGTCCTGGACGACCCGGGCGAGGGAGGTGCGGTTGGGGACGTAGCTCATGGTCCTGGCCATGTCCGTCTGCCACTTCTCTCCGGCCAGCGCCTTGACCACCTGATAGGCGGCGTCGGGGTGGGTGGAGGCCTCGGGGACGATGAAGTCGGAGCCGCCGGTGAAGACCGCGCCGGGCTTGCCGGCCGTGCGTCCGGGGAGGGGGAAGAAGGCGAGCTTGCCCTTGAGGGCGGGGTTGATCTCCTCGACGATCTTCGCGCCGCCGGGGACGGCGATGATCTGGGCGACGTCGCCCTTGGCGAAGACCTCGGCCTGCGGGGGCTTGGACTCGTCGGCGTCCTTGGGGCCCTTGCCGAGGGCCTGGAGCTTCCGGTAGAAGTCCATGCCGGCGAGGGCCTGCGGGGTTTCGAGCGCGCCCTTCCACTTCTCGCCGTCCCGGACGGCGAGGTCGCCGCCGGCCTCCCAGACGAAGCCGGAGAGGGTGTACCAGTTCTGGCCGGGGAGGTAGATGCCCTGGACCTTGCCCTTGTTGAGCTTGGCGGTGGCGGCGAGCCATTCGTCCTGGGTCTTCGGCGGGGTGACGCCGGCCGCGGCGAAGAGGTCCTTGTGGTAGATCACGACGCGGCTGGCGCCGTACCAGGGGACGCCGTACTGCTTGCCGTCGACCTTCCCGGGCTCGGCGAGGCCGGGGAGCCAGTCGGCGCCGTTCAGTTCGGCGACCTTGTCGCTGAGGTCGCGCACGCCGCCGCTGGCGGCGTACTGGGCGACCTGGGTGTTGCCGACCTCGATGACGTCCGGGGCGTCCTTGCTGGCGAGGGCGGCCGTGACCTTCTCGCCGATGCCGTCCCACTCCTGGATCTGGATGTCGAGGTCGATGTCCCGGTGCTCGGCCTCGAAGCCGGTGCGGAAGCGGTCGAGGAAGGCGTCGGTGACGCTGTCCTTCATGATCCAGACGGTGACCTTCTCCGGTCCTCCGGCGGCCTTCGGGTCGTCCTGGCCGCCACAGGCCGTGGCGGCGAGCGTGACGGCCACCGCGAGGGCGGTGGTTCTGCTGAGGGGACGGATCTTCACGGGCACCTCGCTGCATGGTTGACCAATTGGTCAAGTGGTCAGGTGTGTGAGCAGAAGGTGGCACGGACCGTTCTGGCCGTCAATCCCCCGGAAAACATGTGCCGTTCACTCGACGACAGGTCAAGGTGCCGGGTTACCATCGGACTTACCAGTTGACCAGTCAGGATCAACTGATCAGTCAGGGAGAGCGGCATGAAGGACGGCTCCTCCAGCGGAGTGCTGAAGCGGGAGCGGGTACGGGAGCACCTCCTCGGCCTGATCGAGGCGGGCGGACCGGGCGACCCCATCCCGTCGGAGCGCACCCTCTGCGCCGCCCTCGGCGTCTCGCGCCCCACCCTGCGCGCGGCCGTCGACGAACTCGTCGCCACGGGCGCGCTGGTACGGGAGCACGGGCGCGGCATGTTCGTCGCCCCCGCCAAGATCGTGCAGCAACTCGCCCCGGACGAGGCGGCGTTCGCGGTTCCCCGGGCGTCGGGCACCTGGTCCAGCACCGTCCTGGAGTCCGCCACGATCCGGGCCGGCGCCCGCATCGGCCGCCGCCTCCGCCTCTCCCCCGCCGCCGAGCTGCTCTACGTCGCCCGGCTCCGGCTCGTCGACGGCTCGCCCATGGCCATCGAGCACCTGCACATCCCGGCGGACCTGGTCGGCTCCGCGCTCACTCCGGAGGAGCTGGAGGCGGGCGACCTCTACGACCACCTGCGGGAGCACCACCGGGTCCGGGTCAAGGAGGCGACCCAGTCGATCGAGCCGACCGTCGTCAGCGAGGACGAGGCCGCGCTCCTGGACGTCCCCGTGCTCTCCCCCGCGCTCCTGATCGAGCGCCTCACCCTCGACGCGGCCGGGCGGCCCGTCGAGTACGTCCATTCGGTCTACCGGGGCGACCGCTACCGCATCGTCTCCCGCCTGGACTTCACCCGCGACGGCGTCGTGACCTCTTCCACCGAGGGGGATGCATACTGACCCGCGACGGACGGCACGGCGGGGAGGGGCGGGCGTGGAGCTCAAGCGGGAACGGGTACGGGAGCACCTGCTGACCGTGATCGACGGCCGCCGCCCCGGCGACGCCATCCCCTCCGAGCGCACCCTCTGCGCCGCCCTGGGCGTCTCGCGGCCCACGCTCCGCGCGGCCGTCGACGAGCTGGTGGCGACGGGCCTGCTGGTGCGGGAGCACGGCCGCGGGATGTTCGTCGCGCCCGACAAGGTCACCCAGGAGCTGGTCGCCGAGGACCGGTCGGCGGGCGCGCCCCGGAGCCGGGGCGACTGGACGAGCACGGTCCTCGACCTGCGCACGGTACGGGCCGGGGCCCGGATCGGCCGGAAGCTGGCGGTCTCCCCCGCGGCGGAGCTGGTGCACGTGACCCGCCTCCGGCACGTCGACGGCGCCCCGATCGCCCTGGAGCACCTGCACGTCCCCGCCGACCTGGTCCCCGGTCTCACCGCCGCCGACATGGAGGGCGGCTTCTACGCCCATCTGCGCGAGCGGCGCGGGATCCGCACGGCCCACGCGGTCCAGTCCATCGAGCCGACCGTCCTGAGCGAGGAGGAGGCCGCCCTCCTCGGCGTCCCGGTCCTCTCCCCCGCCCTGCTCTTCGACCGGACCACCTCCGACACCACCGGCCGCCCCGTCGAGTACGTCCGCTCCCTCTACCGGGGCGACCGCTACCGCATCGTCTCCCGCCTCGCCCTGGACACCCGCCGGTCCGACCACCCGGCACCGGGGACGGAGCGGACGGGGGCGTGGTGGGGGACGGTGGAGTGACCGGCGGGGGCCCGGAGGAGACCCGGCCGCCCCGGCGCGGACGCGCCGTCAGGAGTAGTCCGGGCACTCCTCGGCGAAGCCCTGCGAGACGGGCTGCCACACGCCGTGGTCCTCGCGCCCGCTCAGCCGGTCCGCCTCCTCCGCGGCCTCGGCGAGCTGGGCGGTGGACAGCGGGACGGCGGCCGTGAAGACCCGCCCGACGTGACGGCAGAGCAGCACCGGGCGGATCTCCTCCGCGTACGGCTCGCCGGCGACCGCGAACAGGTCGGGCAGGGTCCAGCCCAGCGGCCCGGCCACGGCCCGGAGCTGGTAGCGCCGGTGGGGGGCTGGGCTCCCGGCGCGACACCATCCCGTACAGCGTGCTGCGGGACAGCCCCATGAACGGCAGTTCCCGGACGCCGAAGCCCCGGTTGCGGATCAGTCCGTCGAGCACGGCGGCGAATCCGGTCTCGGCGGGGCGGTGGTACGGCGAGGGCGGTCCCACGCGGACTCCGGGGGCGGCGACGCGCGGCAGGGCGCGGACGAAGCCCTCCAGGGCGGCCAGTTGCGCGTGGTCGCAGTGGGCGACCCGGTGGGTGAACCGCCTCACGGTCTCGGGGTCGCGCTCCGGAGGGAGGAGTTCCGCCGGTACGGGACGGCCCGCGAGGACCAGCAGGTCGGCCTCGGGCACGTCGAGTTCGACGGCGAGTCCGGCGAGGCGCGACAGGGAGGTTCCGGTTCCGCTCGCGGCGAGTTCGGTCAGAAGGGTGGCCCGTTTCATACGAGGAAGGTAACGGGGCGGGCCGTCCGGACGGCCGGGGTCCGGAGGGGCGGCCCGGTTCGGCCCCCGGTGGGCGCCCGGGGGCGCCGCGCTCCGGGGCGGGCGGGAAAGTCCCGGTCACCTCGGGGAACGTTCCGGGAGGGGGAGGGCGCATGACCGCTTCGCTCCCGGTTTATGGAATGTGCACGGGAAGGATCGTTCCGTTCCGGAGGCGAACCTGTTCTGATTGGTGGTCAGCAACTGTTGGGTGATTGCCGGCCGTTCACGACGGGCAGGTTTGGAGGGTTGTGGGGCGGGCACCGCCCGGCCTCGCGGCCGGGGGCGGTTGTCGTCACGTAAGAGAAGGAGGTCGGTCCTCATGACCGTGCGCACCGTCGAGCCTCCGCAGCTGTGGATGCCCCACCCGCTGCGGGTGAACCCGTACCTGTCGAACCTGCACGAGGAGAGCGAGACCTGGGCGCGCGAGATGGGGATGCTGGAGGGGTACGGAGAGCTGCCCGGCCAGCGGCCCATATGGTCCCGGGCCAAGTTCCACGCGATGACCGTCGACCAGCTGACCGCGTGGACCCTCCCCGACGCCTCGCTGCCCGCGCTCCGGCTCAACCACCGGTTCAACATATGGGCGCTGGCCTGGGACGACCACTTCGCCTCCGCGTTCAAGCAGACCGGTGACCTGCCCGGCGCGCGGCTCTTCACCGCCCGGCTGCACGCCTTCCTGCGGCCCGAGCCCGACGCCCGCCTTCCGGAACCGGAGAACGCCGTCGAGCGGGGCATCGCCGACCTCCAGCAGCACCTCTTCCCACCGGGGTTGGCGCACTGGCGGCACGACTTCAACCGGGCCCTGGCCAGGTACGTGGACGCGGGGGTCGAGGAGCTGGCCAACAGCCGCACCGGCCGCGTCCCCCACCTGATCGACTACGCCCCGTTCCGGCGGGAGAGCTTCGCCGCCCACACCGCCCCCTACTCCGTCGAGCTGGCGACCGGCGCGCGCGTGCCCGAGCAGATCCGGCACAGCCGGACCGTCCGCGCCCTCCTGGACGCCTTCATGGACTTCATGGGGCTCGCGAACGACATCGCGTCCTACGAGCGGGAGGTCCACGAGGAGAACGACGTCAACAACCTGGTCGTGGTCGTCGGGACGTCCCTCGGGATCGCCCTCCACGACGCCGTGCCCGCCGCCCTGAACCTGGTGAACGCCCGGCTGCGGGACTTCGAGCACCTCCGGCAGAACGAGGTGCCGCTCCTCGTGCGGCGGGCCGGGCTCGACCGGGAGGAGCGGGCCGAGCTGGAGGCGTGGCTCCGGGGGGCCTGCGGGTTCCTCTCCGGGATCCACGCCTGGTACACCGGCGCGCCCCGCTACACCTCGTCGGACGTGCCGTTCCCGGAGTGACGGCGGCGGGTCCGGGCCCGCCGCCGTCACCGGGCGGGGTGGCCTATCCCCGGCGCAGCAGGCGCTTCACGCGCGTCCACCACGAGGCGCGTTCCCCGGGCCGGCGCGTCTCCCCGGGCGCGCTCGCCGGCACCGGCGGCACCGGCGGGACCCCGTCGCTCCGGACGGGCGGGGCCGGGAGCGGGGCCGGGCCGTCGTCGACCCGGGGGGCGCGCGGGGAGAAGCTCACGGGCAGCGCCGTCAGGTGCCGGGCCCAGGTGCTGGAGCGCCAGGTGAGGCTCTCCTCCGGGACCGACAGGGCGATGTCGGGCAGCCGGGTGAGCAGCATGTCGATGCCGGCGTCGGCGATGATGCGGCCGATGTCCTGGCCGGGGCACTCGTGCGTACCGGCGCTGAAGGACAGGTGCGCCCGGTTGTGGTGCACGGGGGCCGCGGGGTCCGGGCGGATGGCCTGGTCGACGTTGCCCGCGGCCAGGCCGAGGAGGAGCATGTCCCCCGCCTTGATCTCCCGTCCGCCGAGGGTGGTGTCGCCGTTGGCCCAGCGGCCCGGGCAGACCATCAGCGGCGGCTCGTCCCAGAGGACCTGCTCCACCGCCTCGGGCAGGGTCATCTGGCCGCCGGCCAGCGAGCCGCGGAACCGGGGGTCGGTGAGGACCATCCGCAGGACGTTGGACATCAGGTTGGCCGTCGTCTCGTACCCGGCGAGCAGGATGAGCCGCAGGTGGTGCTTGACCTCCTCGTCCGTGAGGCCGGCCGGGTGGGCCATCAGCGCGGAGGCGATGTCGTGCCCCGGGTGGGCGCGCTTGGCGACGACGAGCCGTTCGAGGCTCTCCAGGACGAAGGCGTTGCTGGCGAGCGACGTCTCGGTGGCCTTGAAGAGGTCCCGGGCGGCGTGCACGAGTTCGGGCGCGTCCTCGTCCGACATGCCGAGGAGGTGGATGAGGGTGAGCATGGGCAGGTGCTCGGTGAACTGCCCGACCAGCTCCGCCTCGCCCTTCTCGCAGAACCCGTCGATCACCTGGTGGGCGAAGCGGGTGATGTGGCGGCGGACCCCCCGGTGGTCGAACTGGCTGAGGCCGGCCGTGACCGCGCCGCGCAGCCGCTGGTGCTCCTCGCCGTCCGCGCAGACGCAGTCGGGGCGCCAGCCGATCATCGGCATGAGCGGCGAGGTGGCGGGGTCGATCTCCCCGCTGCGCCAGCCGTGCCAGACGCGGGGGTCGCGGGAGAACTGGGTCGGGCGGCTGGCCACGTCGCGGTTCTCCAGGTACCCCAGGACGAGCCAGGCGCGCACGTCGCCGTCGAGCAGGACGGGCGCCACCGGGCCGTGGGCGGCCCGCAGTTCCTCGTACAGGCCCATGGGGTCCGTCGCCGCCGCCTCGCCGTAGAGCCGGGTGGCTCCGTCGGTTCCGGTGGCGGCGTGGGCCGGGCAGCCGGGGGGCGGGACCCGGCCCGCCTGCGCGGTGGCCTGTTCGGCGGGTGGGAAGGTCATGCGGTCTCCTGGGCGGCGACGAGGGTGTGCAGGTAGTCCATCAGCGAGAGCAGGGCGTCGCGGCAGGACGCCCGGTCCCGCGCGTCGCAGGCGACGAGGGGCACGGAATCGCCGAGGGCCAGGGCGGTGCGCAGTTCCTCCACGGGGTACTGCGGGGCCTCCGGGAAGGTGTTGACGGCCACGACGAAGGGGACGCGGCGGTCTTCGAGGCGGGTGATGACCTCGAAGCAGACCTCGATCCTGCGGGTGTCGACGAGGACCACGGCGCCGAGCGCCCCTTCGAAGATGCCGTTCCACAGGAACCAGAAGCGCTCCTGTCCGGGGGTGCCGAACAGGTAGAGGACCAGCTCCCGGTTGATGCTGATCCGCCCGAAGTCCAGCGCGACGGTCGTGGTGTTCTTGCCCTCGGCGCCGGGATTGTGGTCGATCCCGACGCCCGCCTGCGTCATGGTCTCCTCGGTGGTCAGGGGCGGGATCTCGCTCACCGCCCCGACCATGGTCGTCTTGCCGACGCCGAAGCCGCCGACGATCACGACCTTGACGCCCCTGGCGCTGTGCGGCAGCAGCACGTCGGTGCCGCGCGGGCCGGGAACGAGCGTGTCAGAGCTTGCGTAGTCCATGGATCACCGCCTCCAGTAGGCCGCGTTCGGGAAAGTTCGCCACCGGCACGGGTGCGATGGCCTCGACCCGCTCGTTCTCGACGAGCTTGGAGAGGAGGACGGTGACGACGCTGAACGGAAGGCTGAGGTACGCCGAGACCTCGGCCACCGAGAGCGGATAGGCGCACATGGTGAGGATGGACGCCTGCTCGGGCTGCATCGAGGCGTCGGGCGTGTCCCGCGCCACGATGAGCGTGACCAGGTTGAAGCCCTTGGCCGAGGAATCGGAGCCGCCGGTGATGACGTAGAGCGGAACGGGGTTGCCTTCATTCCAGGGGCCCGGGGTCTCCGATGTCACATCGCCTGCCTGACGTCCTGCCGGGGCGGGCTGGTCATGTGCTGGCCGATCCGTGCCACCAGGGTCCTCATGCGGTCGCCGAGCAGTCCGGCGTCCACCTCCTGGTCGGCGAGGACCGCGAGGTAGGCGCCGGGGCCGGCCGCCATCAGGGAGAAGTAGCCGCCGTCGGCCTCGATGCCGACCATCCGCGTCGAACCGTCGCCGTGCGGGAACATCTGGGCGATGGCCCGGGCCAGGCTCTGGAGGCCGGAACAGGCGGCGGCGATGGCGTCGGCGGTGTCGGGCGCCGTGTTCGCCTGCCCGATGCTCAGCCCGTCCGCCGAGAGGATGACCACGTGGCGCACGAACGGAACGCTGCTGACGAGTTCCGTGAGCATCCAGTCCATGTTGGGCAGTGGCTGCATGTTACTCGACCTCATCTGAAGGCTCGCTGGGGAAGGGGGAAGGTTCGGCGGCCGCTCTCTTCTCGCCGTTGAACGCCTCCCACATCAGGCCCGGCTGGGGAGACGGTCGGGAGGAGGCCGGCGTGGCGGGGGTCGTGGGGCCCGTCACCACGACCGGGATCGGGACGGGCGACTCGCGCCGCCGCTGCGGGAGGCCGTTGGGGGCTTTCCTGACCTCGCCGTTCTCCGCGGCGAGGGCGGGCGACGGCAGGGGTGCGGGCATCGGCGGGGGCGGGGGTGGAGGCGGGGGCGTCGGTGCGGACACCGGCGCGGTGCGGACGGGGCCGCCGAGGGTCCGGCCCGGTCCGGCCGCGCGCCTCTTGGCGAAGTCGTTGTGCCGGGCGGGGGGCTGGGGCATGGTGGTGATCAGTCGCCGGGGGACGAGCACCACGGCCCGTACGCCTCCGTAGGCGGAGGTGCGCAGGTGGACCTCGCAGCCGTGCTCGCGGGCGAGGCGGCTGACGACGGGCAGGCCGAGCTGGGTGACCTCGCCCAGGCTGGCGAGCTGGATGGTGCGCTGCGACTGCGCCATGACGCGCTCGACGCGCTGCCGGACCTCCTCGGTGAGGCCGACGCCCCGGTCCTCGATCTCGATCGCGACGCCGGAGGGCACCTCGTTCGCGGTGACCTCCACGGGGGCGTGCGGGGGCGAGAACGACGTGGCGTTGTCGAGCAGTTCGGCGAGCAGGTGCATCAGCGGCTCGGAGCCGGGGCCGGTCACGGCCACCTCCGCCACGGCCCGGAGCTTGACCCGGGGGTAGTCCACGATGCGCGACATGGCTCCGCGCAGGATGTCGTAGAGCGGGATCGACTTCGACCACTGGCGTCCGGGGCGGGCGTCGCCGAGGACGGCGATGCTGGCCGCGAGGCGGCCGATCAGGGCGTTGCGGTGGTCGACGTCCTGGAGGCCGCGGGAGACCACGATGTCGTTGCCGTGGAGGATCTGCATGGCGTGCAGGTCCTTGGCGAGCTGGTGCACGATCGCCTGGACGCGGCGCGCGACCGCCACGAGCGCCCGCTGGGAGGCGTCGCGGGTGTGCTCCTCGGCCTCCACCGCGTCCAGGACGGTCCGCAGGGCGCCCTTGAGGGCGTCGCCGAACTCCTCGTCGAGGTGCCCGCCGAAGTCGACGGCGCGCAGGATGTCCGAGGCGGGTTCGCCCCGCTTCAGCCGGGAGACGGCCGCGGGCAGGAGTTCTTCGGCGAGCCAGACGGTGGTGGCCCGCTGGTCGGCGAGCCGCCCGAGCAGGGCGGCCTCGCGCTGCTCGTAGTACTTCGCCGCCCCTTCGCTCGCCCGTCTGTGGCGGGCCGTCTCCGCGGCACGCAGCCGGCGCGCGGTCCCGGCCGAGGTGAGGGCCGCCAGGACGACCGCGGCGAGACCGCACCAGGCGACCGGTGTCCGTATCTGTGCAGGGCAAAGGAGGAGTGCCAACAGCGAGGCTCCCGCCAGAACTCCCGGGGGGAGGAGCCATTCCCGGACGACCGGAGTCGGCCGGGCTCTGGAAATCGAACCTGCACGAACCATCAGGAGGGTCCCTAAGAAGTCTGGAATGAGCGGACCGTGGGGGTGCGGTGCGCCGAAGGGAACGGAGCCGGACTTCATTCGGGCAGGTGTACGCGTGCTCCGATGAAATCCCGACGGGCGGAAACCCGGGGGACCGATCCGGGAATCGCACTGGTGGGCGCTTTCCCTCACGGCCTTGCTCCGTCCGCGCGCCCACGGCGTTCATGACTCGCTGTAAGCGCTGCGCAACACACCGGTGAGCATAGTCAGTTCGGGTTCGCCGTGTGACGGAGCCGAAAGGACAACCTCCACCGGTCATTCCGGTCGCATAAAGCGACCGGCGGCCGTACCTGAAATGCAATAAACCGATCAAATTCTGTCGTCCACCCCTCGGGGCGGTGCTGCGGAACGACCCGCCGACCGCCATCGGATCCGCCGCGACCATTGACAGGTTCATCCCACCCTCCCATCCTTGAGAGCGCTCTCAAGAGTTCGATCCCCCTCATGGATTCCCCCCACACGGAGTCCCCCCACCTCCCAGGAGCCCCACGTGTCCGCACGTCACAGGCGCACGCGCGTCCGACTCGTCCCCCTTCTGGTGGCCGCCGCGCTGATCGGCACCGGCGTCACCGTCGCCGTCTCCTCCGACCCCGTCGAGGCCGCCGTCCCCGCCACCATCCCGCTCACCTTCACGAACAACTCCGGTCGCGGAGAGCAGGTGTACGTCTACAACCTGGGCACCGAGCTCTCGACGGGCCGGCAGGGGTGGGCGGACGCGAACGGAACCTTCCACCCCTGGCCCGCCGGGGGCTCCGTCCCCGTCCCCGCGCCCGACGCCTCCATCGCCGGCCCGGCCAACGGGCGGTCGATGACGATCCGGCTGCCGAAGTTCTCCGGCCGCGTCTACTTCAGCTACGGCCAGAAGCTGAACTTCAAGCTGGCGACGGGCGGCCTCGTGCAGCCCGCGGTCCAGAACCCGAGCGACCCCAACCGGAACATCCTCTTCAACTGGTCCGAGTACACCCTCAACGACGCGGGCATCTGGCTCAACAGCACCCAGGTCGACATGGTCTCGGCGCCCTACGCGGTCGGCGTGAAGCGGCCGAACGGTTCCGTCGCGAACGCGGGCCGCCTCAAGCCCGGCGGCTACCGGGGCTTCTTCGACGCGCTGCGCGCCCAGCCCGGCGGCTGGGGCGGCCTGATCCAGACCCGCTCCGACGGCACGGTGCTGCGCGCGCTCGCGCCGGGCCACGGCATCGAGGCCGGCGGCCTGTCGGCGGGGGTCCTGAACGACTACGTCAACCGCGTCTGGAGCAAGTACTCCACGTCGACCCTGACCGTGACGCCCTTCGCGAACCAGCCCTCCGTGAAGTACTACGGGCGGGTCTCGGGCAACGTCATGAACTTCACCAACGGGGCGGGCCAGGTCGTCACCTCGTTCCAGAAGCCCGACTCGGACAGCGTCTTCGGCTGCTACAAGCACCTGGACGCCCCGAACGACCAGGTGCGCGGCCCCATCTCCCGTACGCTCTGCGCCGGTTACAACCGGTCCACCCTGCTCACCAACCCCAACCAGCCGGACGCCTCGTCGGCGAACTTCTACAAGGACGCGGTGACCAACCACTACTCCCGCGCGATCCACGAGCGGATGGTGGACGGCAAGGCGTACGGCTTCGCCTTCGACGACGTCGGCGCGCACGAGTCGCTGGTGCACGACGGCAACCCGCAGCAGGCGTACGTGACGCTCGACCCGTTCGACTAGACCGGGCCCGGAGGGAACGGCGGAAGCCCGCACGGCCGGCCGGGGAGGTCGGTCGCGCGGGCTTCGGTGTGTCGGGCGGGAAGGTCAGGGCGTCATCTCGTACGCGCCCGAAAGGGCCTCGACGCGCTGCCAGACGCGGCCCGAGCGCGCCTCGTCGACGACGGGGCGGCGGACCGCGCCGAGCGCCCAGAGCTGCTGCTGCTCGGTCGCGGAGTCCTTGCCGTGCAGCTCGACGGCGTGCGCGGAGAAGTCGCGGACGAGCACGGCGAACAGCTCGTCGAGGACGTCCTCGTCGAGACCGGTGAGGGCGGCCTGCTCCAGGACCAGCTGCCCGTGGACGACCAGGGCGAAGAGCTGGCCGACGGCGAGGAGCAGGTCGAGGTCGCGGCTCTGCTCCTCGTCGGGGGCGGCCTTGAGGACGAACTCGCAGAGCGCGTCGGCCTGTTCGCGGAAGCGGGCGACGTTGGCCACGTGGGCGTACGCGTCGTAGGCGGCGCGCCAGTCGTGGAAGCGGACCGAGCCGAGGCCGCGGGCCGGGCCCTGGCGGAAGAGGAAGGCGTCGTCGGCCGCGTCCAGGCGGGTCGGGACGGGCTCGTACGCGACCGGGTCGAGGAGGTGGTTGCGCAGGAACTTGAGGATCAGCGCCAGGTTGACGTGGACGGTGCCCTCCAGCTTCGGCAGGCCCCGGATCTCCACGGCCGCCTCGGCGAAGTAGTTGTCCTTCTCGAAGCCCTTGGCGGCGATGACGTCCCACATCAGGTCGATGACCTTCTCGCCCTCCGTGGTCACCTTCATCTTCGTCATCGGGTTGAAGAGGAGGTAGCGGCGGTCCTCGGGACCGGCGGTGCGGAAGTAGTCGACGGCCCGGTCGCTGAACAGCTTCATGCCGACCAGCCGGACGTACGCGTCGGTCAGCTCGCGCCGCACGTGCGGGAAGGCGGTGACGGGGCGGCCGTACAGGATCCGGTTCTGCGCGTGGGTGACGGCCTCGTACATCGCGTGCTCGCAGATGCCGATGGAGGCGGTGCACAGGTTGAACTTGCCGACGTTGACCGTGTTGAGGGCGGCGTCGAAGGCGGCGCGGCCGGTGTGCAGGACGTCCTCGGCGGCGACCGGGTAGTCCTCCAGGCGGAACTCGCTGACGTACTTGGAGGAGTCGACGACGTTCTTCACCAGGTGGTACGCGTCGTGGCGGCTGTCGGCGGCGAAGAAGACGTAGCCGTCGGGGCCCTCGACGTCGGTGCGGCGGCCGAAGACCGAGACGAGTCCGGCCGCGTTGCCGTTGCCGATGTAGTACTTGGAGCCGGTGGCCCGGAAGCCGCCCTCGCCGTCGGGCGTGAGCAGCATGTCCGTGGAGTAGATGTCGGCGCCGTGGGTCTTCTCGGAGAGGCCGAAGGCGAACACCTCGCCCTGGGAGAGGAGCTCGGCGGCGCGGGCGCGGGCGGCGGCGTTGTCGCTCTGCCAGACCGGGCCCAGGCCGAGGATGGTGACCTGCCAGGCGTACCAGTAGTCGAGGCCGTAGAAGCCGAGGATCTCGTTGAGGGCGGCGATGCGGGCCGTGTCCCAGCGCTTGTCGCCCTCGTCCTCGCCGGCGGCGGAGGACGGGGTGAGGAAGGTGGCGAAGAGGCCCTCCTCGGCGGCGAAGGCGAGGAAGTCGCCGAGCCAGGCGCGGGTCCGGTAGTCCTCGATGAGCCGGCGCTTGCCGCGCGCCTCGAACCAGTCGACGGTGGCGCGCAGGAGCCGGCGGGTCTCCGGGTCGAAGTGCTCCGGGTCGTAGGTGTGCGGGTTGAACAGCAGCGGGTCGGCCATGAGGTCCGCCTTTCCGGCTCGGGATGAGGGTGGTGGTGAGGGTGCGGGGGGGACGGAGGGGTCCCGGGGTCAGCGTCCGGGCCCGAAGCGGGCGAGCGTGGCGAGGACGTCGTCGAGCCAGGCGATCATCATGCGTTCGTACGCGATGCCGCCCCGCAGCACGACGTGCTGGAGCTCCCGCTCGGCGTCGGGCGGGCCGTCCGCAGCCGGGCCCGTCCGGCCGTCCGCCGCGTCCGGCTCCCCGAAGTCGCGCGCCTCGCCCGCCAGGTAGTGGGCGAGGCGGTCCGTGTGCGCCGTCCGGTGCCGTTCGACCTCGGCGATCAGGGCGGCCGGGTCGTCGAAGGCGGCGCCCCGGATCTTCACCGCGAGGTCGTGCCGCACGCTCTCGGGCTCGATCGGTTCGTGCAGCCACGCGGAGAGCGCGTCCCGGCCGGGACCGGCGACGGAGTACTCCTTCTTGTCCGGGCGGCCCTGCTGCGGCACGTCCCGGACGTCGATCCAGCCGTCGCTCTCCATGCGCTTGAGCACGCGGTAGATCTGCTGGTGGGTGGCGGTCCAGAAGTAGCCGATGGACCGCTCGAAGCGCCGGGCCAGCTCGTAGCCGGATCCGGGCTTCTCCAGCAGGGACACGAGGATCGCGTGGTCGAGCGCCATGGCCCCGATCTTGCTATGCAACGAGTTGCATAGCAAGGCCGGGCGAGGCCGGTGAGACGCGGCTCACCCCGGATCCGCCGCGCACGGAGTTCACGTCCACGTCACACCCGGCTCTTGCCGCCCGCTCGAACGGTCGTTCATGATCTGCGCCATGCCAGCAGACGCCAGCGCCGCTTCCGGGCCGGTCCCTCCCCTGCCGCGCCGGGTACGCGTCGGATACGGGCTCGGCTCCCTGTGCACCGGCACCTTCGCCACCGTGCCCGGACTGATCCTCCTGTACTACCTGACCGACGTCCTGGCCGTGCCCGCCGCCGTCGCCGGCTTCGCGGTGTTCCTGCCCAAGGCGTGGGACGTCCTGGTCAACCCGTTCGTCGGCGCCCTCTCCGACCGCAGCCGGCTGCGCGGCGGACCGCGCCGGCCGTTCCTGCTCCTCGGGGCGTGCACGCTCCCGCCGCTCTTCGCGCTGGTCTTCGCCGCGCCGCCGCTGCGCGGGGCGGCCGCCGCCGGATACGTGGCCGTCCTCTTCCTGCTCGCCGCCACCGCGTACGCCGTCTTCCAGGTGCCATACGTGACGATGCCCGCCGAGATGACGGAGGACCCCGCCGAGCGCGGCCGGGTCCTCGGCTGGCGGGTCGGGTTCCTCGGCGTCGCGATCCTGCTGTCCGGGGCGCTGGCCCCCGCGATCGCCCACGCCGGCGGGGACGGCCCGGCGGGCTACCGGCTGATGGGGGTCGCCGTCGCCGTGCTGCTCGCGGTGGGCATGTTCGGGGCGTGGTTCACCACCCGGTGGGCGCCGGTGGTCGCCCGGAGCGAGGCCGAGCCCTCGCTGCGGGCGCAGCTCGCCGCCGCCCGCTCGAACCGCCCGTTCCTCTTCCTGGCGGGCATGTGGACGCTCCAGGCCCTCGCCGTCGGCGTGATGCTCGCCGGGGTGCAGTACTTCGCCACGTACACCCTGGGCTCGCCCGCCGCCGTCACCCCGCTCTTCGCCGGTCTGATCGGTCCGCTCGTCCTCGTCATGCCGCTGTGGACCCGGCTCGCGCGCCGCTTCGGCGCGAAGACGGCGCAGTGGTGCGCGTCGCTGCTCTTCACCGGCGGCGCGCTGCTGCTCGCCCTCACCCCGGTGGCCGGACCGGCCCTCGGCTACGGCGCGGTCGCGGTCATCGGCGTCGCCTACGCGGGGCTCCAGCTGCTTCCGCTGACCATGCTCGCGGACACCCTGGCCGCCGACGCGGTGCGCACCGGCCGGCAGCGGGCGGCGACCTTCACCGGCCTGTGGACCGCCGCCGAGACGCTGGCCTTCGCCCTGGGCGCCGGGGTGTTCGCGCTCGTCCTGGCCGTGACCGGGTTCCGGTCCTCCGACGCGGAGCACCGGGTGGTCCAGCCGGAGGCGGCGCTCACCGGCATCTCCCTCGGCATGGGCCTGCTGCCCGCCGTCCTGGCCGCCGCGAGCCTCTGGCCGCTGCACCGCTACCGCGAGGACCCCTCCGGAGCCGTACCCGCCGTACCTGCCGCCCCCTCCGTCCCCTCCGTACCCGAACAGGCTGCCCCGCAGCAGGAAGCGAAGGCCCGCCGTGCCGACTGACCCCGTCGTCCCCGCCCGTTCCGCCGCCGAGGTCCTCGCCGAGCTGCGCGGTCTGCGGGAGGCCGACGCGCCCACCCGGGGCGGCCGGACCTTCGCCTACGTGTACGACGCCGGGGTCGAGGGCCTCGACGAGCTGGCCGCCGCCGCGTACACGGCCTTCGCCACCGTCAACGGCCTCGACCCGACCGTCTTCCCGAGCGTGGCCCGCCTGGAGAACGACGTGGTGGGGGCCGTCGCCGCGCTGCTCGGCGCGCCCGGCGCCCGGGGCACCTTCACCAGCGGCGGCACGGAGAGCATCCTCCTCGCGGTCAAGGCCGCCCGCGACCACGCGCGCGCGGAGCGCGGAGTGACGGCCCCCCAGCTCGTGCTGCCCTCCACCGCGCACGCCGCGTTCCACAAGGCCGCGCACTACCTGGGCCTGGAGACGGTCGTCGTCCCCGTCGACCCGGTCACCTTCCGCGCCGACGCCGCCGCGACCGGCGCGGCGATCACGGACCGCACCGCCCTGGTGGTCGCCTCGGCCCCCTCGTACGCGCACGGGGTGGTCGACCCGGTGGCGGAGATCGCGGCGGCGGCCGCCGGGCGGGGCGTGCTCTGCCACGTCGACGCCTGCATCGGCGGCTGGCTCCTCCCCCATCTGCGGCGCGCCGGGCGGACGGTGGAGCCCTTCGACCTGTCGGTGCCCGGGGTGACCTCGCTCTCCGTCGACCTGCACAAGTACGGGTACGCCGACAAGGGCGCCTCCGTCGTGCTCTACCGGGACGCCGGGCTGCGGCGCCACCAGTACTTCGCGCACGCCGGCTGGCCCGGCTATCCGGTGGTCAACCCCACGGTCCAGGGCACCAAGTCCGGCGGGCTGCTCGCCCAGGCGTGGGCCGTCCTGCGGTACGTCGGCGAGGACGGCTACACGGCCCTGGCCGGGCGGGTCGGCGAGGCCTCGGACCGGCTCCTGGCCGGGCTGCGGGCGGTGCCGGGGGTGCGGGTGCTCGGCGACCCGGCCGCCGGGCTCGTCTCCTTCACCGTCCTGGACGACGCGGGCGCGCCGGACCTGAGCCTGCTGCTGCACCTGGCCGACGAGATGCGGATCCTCGGCTGGTACCTCCAGCCCCAGCTCTCCTTCGACGGCCTGCCGCCCAACCTGCACCTCACGCTCACCCCGGCCACCGCCGGCCGGGTGGACGCCCTGGTCGAGGACCTGGTGACGGCGCTCGGCTCCGCCCGCGCGCTGCCTCCCGTGACGGTCGATCCGGCGCTCGTCGGCTTCGCCGCGCGGCTCGACCCGGCGACGCTCGGGCCGGACGAGATCGCCGCCGTCCTGGCCTTCGCGGGGCTCGACGGAGACGGGGGCCTGCCCGTACGGACGGCACCGGTGCTCGCCCTGCTCGACGCGATGCCGGGTCCGCTGAAGGAGCGGCTCCTCGCGGAGTTCGTCGGGTCGGTCTTCCACAACGGGGGCTGAACCGGGCCCCGTTCCTCCCCTCCGCCGAAAACCCGTGGGCACGGGAAGGGGCGAGGCCGTACCGTTCCGCCGGTGGAGATCGCCTTCAGGAAACTCACCGACGACCGGCACGAGATCGTGGTGCGCGACCGCGAGGGGCCGGACGTGCGGCTGCCGCCGCGGCCGACCGGCCCGACCCTGCCGCACGGACCTGGTGCACGCGGTCGTCGAGAGCGCCCTGGGGATCGACGACGGGTTCTGGGGCGCGACGGCGCGCGGCGCGACCTTCGAGGGCTTCGAGCGGATCGAGCCGGGGCGGCACCGCCGCTCGGGCCTGAAGGTGCTGCGCCGCGAGGGTGACGCCGTGATGGCCGCCGAGCTGTCCGTCAACTGGGCCTACCGCGTCTGGCGGGGCCTGCCCACGGAGGGCCGGGGCACGGGCCGCCCGCCCCTCTCCCCGGAACGGGTCGCCCTGACCACCGCCCCGCTCGACGCGGCGGCGGCCCGCTGGAAGGGCGTCCCTGAGGGCGGCGAGCTGGTGTGGCGCTGGGGGACGGACGGGCGGTAGCCCCACCCCCGGCCCCGCCCCCCGCCCCGTGCCGGGCTCCGCGTGCGCACCCGGTGGTCCGGGGCGACCATCGAGGTATGGCTGGTAACCCGACGGCCACGCGGGACGGCGCTGCCGCCTCGCGTGCGCCCCGCCAGAAGCTGGCGCTCGCGGCCATGCTCTTCGCGGTGTCGATGACGTTCATCGACCAGACGATCGTCTCGATCGCCGCCCCGAACATCACGGCCGAGCTGGGCCTCTCCGCCTCCGGGATGCAGTGGGTCGTCAACGCCTATCTGCTCTCCCTCGCCGCGTTCTTCGCGCTCGGCGGGCGGCTCTCGGACATCTTCGGGCACCGCAGGATCATGCTGACGGGCACGCTGCTCTTCGTCGTCTCGTCGGCGCTGTGCGGTGCCGTGCCCTCCGGGGACTTCGCGCTGACGTGGTTGATCGTGTTCCGCGCCACGCAGGGCCTGGGGGCCGCGCTGATGTTCCCGGCGGCGCTCGCCGTGGTCATCGCGGTCTTCCCGGTGGAGCGGCGCGGCCGGGCGCTCGCCCTGTTCTTCGGGCTCTCCGGCGCCCTGACCGCCCTCGGCCCGCTGCTCGGCGGCTGGCTGACCGCCTGGACCTGGCGGGCGATCTTCTGGGTGAACGTGCCGGTCGCGATCGTCGCGATCGTGCTGACCGTGCTCGCCCGGGTGCCCGAGAGCCGCCGCCGCGAACGCCTCGACGTCGTCGGCGCCGTCCTGGTCGCCGTCGGCATGGGCCTGAGCGTGCTCGGCTTCCAGCAGGCCTCGTCCTGGGGCTGGGGCGGCGTCGCGACCTGGGCCTGCATCGTCGGCGGCGCGGTCGTCCTGGTGCTGTTCCACGGCTACGAGCGGCGCACCGCGCAGCCGCTGATCAACTTCGACGTCTTCCGGGACCGGGCGTTCACGGTCGACAGCCTCGTGCTGTTCTTCGCGATGCTCGCCTTCGTGCCGGTGTTCTTCTTCGCGTCGGTGTACGCGCAGGTGTCGCTGAGCGCCTCGCCGAACCAGGCCGCGCTGTTCCTGCTGTACTTCTTCATCGGCTTCGGCCTCGCCTCCCAGTGGGGCGGCAAGATCCTCGACAAGCGGGGCGCCCGCCCGGCCATGAAGATCGGCTGCGCGCTCGGCGCGGTCGGCTTCTACCTGTGGGCCCAGAAGCTGACCGACCTGTCGATGCACGACCAG
Organism: Streptomyces sp. NPDC098101; assembly: GCF_044760185.1. NCBI lineage: Bacteria > Bacillati > Actinomycetota > Actinomycetes > Kitasatosporales > Streptomycetaceae > Streptomyces > Streptomyces sp. NPDC098101. The sequence continues at coordinate 601,651 of NZ_JBIWAS010000004.1, forward strand.
TGGCCGTACGCGGCCATGGCGGGCGCCGGCATCGGGTTCCTGCTCGCCCCGGCCTCCACCGACGCCGTGAACCGCTCCATCGGCGCCTCGTACGGCGAGGTCACCGGCATCACCCAGACCGTCCGCAACTACGCGGCGGCCATCGGCATGGCCGTCTTCAGCACCGTCCTCGCCCACGTCTCCGCGAACCGGATCACCGACACGCTCACCGGGCGCGGGCTGCCGCCGGCCGAGGCGGAGGCGACGGCCGGGAGGGTGGCGGAGGCGGTCACCGGCCATCCGGACGGCCGGGCGCCCACCGGGGACGGGCCGATCGCCAAGGCGCTCCAGGGCGCGGGCGACGCGATCCGGATGGACTTCGCCGAGGCGAACCAGTGGGTGTTCTACGGGATGGCGATCGCGCTGGCCGTGGCCTTCCTGTGCGCCCTGGCGCACCCGGGGACGCGGGTCACCGAGAAGCCGCCGGAGGAGTGAAGGGCCCTATCCCGTCAGGCCGGGGAAGCGGAACTCGGTGCGGCGGCGGCCGGTGGTCCCCGGCTCCAGCACCGCGCTGGGGTACGCGGGGCGGTTGGGGGCGTCGGGGAAGTGCTGGGGCTCCAGGCACACCGCCCCGTGGCGGGGCAGCGGGCGGCCCTCGGGGTCGGTGAGCGTGCCGTCGAGCTGGTTGGCGGTGTAGACCTGGAGTCCGGGGGCGGTCGTCCACACCTCCATCGCGCGGGTCCCGCCCGGGGCGGCGAGCCGTGCGGCCCGGCGCGGTGCGGCGGACTCCCCGGCCTCCCCTCCGGAGAGCGCCCAGCAGTGGTCGTAGCCCCCGGCGCGGCGGATTTGCTCGTCTCCCCCGGCCAGGACGCCCTCGCCGAGGCGGCGCGGGGAGGTCAGGTCGAAGGGGGTTCCGGCGACGTCCGCGACCGGGCCGAGGGGGATGCCGTCGGGGTCGACGGGCAGGTATCCGGCGCCGTCCACCCCGAGGGTGTGGTCCAGGACGTGCCCGCCGTCGGCCGCGAGGTTGAAGTAGGCGTGGTGGCTGAGGTTGACGACGGTCGTGCGGTCCGTGGTGGCCGCGCAGTCCAGGGAGAGCGTCCCGGCGGCGTCGAGCGCGTACACGGCGGTGACGTCGAGCGCGCCGGGGAAGCCCATGTCGCCGTCGGGGCTGTGCAGGCGCAGGCGCAGTCCGGCCGTGTCGCCCTCGGTGAAGGGCGTCGCCTCCCAGACCCTGCCGTCGAAGCCCCGGGGGCCGCCGTGCAGGGCGTGGCCCCGGTCGTTGACGGGGATCTCGTGGGCCGTCCCGGCGAGCGTGAAGCGGCCGTGGGCGATGCGGTTGGCGTAGCGGCCGATCAGCGCCCCCAGGTAGGGGCTCTTCTCCGCGTACCGGTCGAGCGAGGGCAGCGACAGGACGACGTTGCCGGTGCGGCCGGTGGTGTCGGGGACGCCGAGGGCGTGCAGGACGCCCCCGTAGGTGAGGATCTCCGCGTACACGCCGGAGGGGGAGTCGAGGCGCCAGAGTGGGACGTCCTCTCCTTCCGGGGTGGTGCCGAACGGCCGGTGACGGACGGTGGGTCGGGGCATGGGGAGTCCTCGGGACGGGTGGGCGGGGGAAGTGCGGTGCGGTGCGGGGGCGGCGGGGCGGGGGTCAGTCCGCGTCCCCTTCCCCGGGGGCCGGTGCGACCGTGTGGGCGCCGCCGGTGGATTCGCGGATCGCGAGCCGGTAGCCGGGCCTGATGCGCCGGGGCTCGGTGACGGTGCCGCCCGCGAGGCGTTCGACGAGCCGGTCGACGGCGTGTCGGGCGATGGCCCGCTTGTCCGGGCAGACCGTGGTGAGGCCGATGGCGCCGTAGCGGCTCTCCTCGATGTCGTCGAAGCCGACCACGGCGATGTCCTCGGGGACCCGCAGGCCGCGTTCGGCGAGGGTGCGCATCGCGCCGAGGGCGATCAGGTCGTTGTAGGCGAAGACGGCGTCGGGGCGGGCGCCCCGTTCGAGGAGTTCCGCCATGGCCGCGGCGCCGTCGCCGCGCCCGTAGCCGTCGGTGGCGACGACCAGGGTCTCGTCGGGTTCGACGCCCGCGGCGGCGAGTTCCTCGCGCCAGCCGCGCAGCCGCAGGTGGGCGGGCTGGCGTTCGCGGCCGGTGCGGGAGCCGAGGAAGGCGATCCGCCGCCGGCCGAGGTCGAGGAGGTGCCGGACCGCGCTGCGGGCGGCGGCCACGTTGTCGATGGCGATCTGGTCGTACGGCGCCTCGTACTCGCGCTCGCCGAGCAGCACGAGCGGCGAGGTCTCCTGCCGGGCGAGCAGGTCGTCGTTCTCCAGGTGGATGGGGCTCAGGATGAGGCCGTCGATGACGTGGGAGCGGAACTCCTGGCAGACCAGGAGCTCCCGCTCGCGCAGTCCGGCGGTGTGGTCGACGAGCACGGTGTAGTCGTGCTGGGCGGCGGCGTCGATGACGGCGCCCGCCAGCTCGGCGAAGTACGGGTTGCCGAGCTCGGGGACGGCGAAGGCGATGATGCCGGTGCGGCCCTTGCGCAGGTGCCGGGCGGTGAGGTTCGGACGGTAGCCGAGCTCGTCGATGGCCCGCTGCACCTTGGCGCGCATCTGGGGGGTGACGTGGGGATAGTTGTTCACCACGTTGGACACGGTCTTGATCGACACGCCGGCCCGCTGCGCGACGTCCTTGAGGCTGACGCCCACGGAACTCCTCTGGTTCGGCTCTGACCGGGCGGACCGGTGGTCCGGATGGTCCGGGTGGGGTTGGCTCCGGCGTCAGAGCGTTCTTCTGCTCCGTGAAACGTACCGCTGTGCCACGACGACCAGGATCAGGAAGCCTCCGCTGACCACCGACTGGTACGAGGAGTTCAGCGAGCCGATCTGGTTGATGAGGTTCTGGATGACGGCGAGCAGCAGGACGCCCCACAGGGTGCCGCTGACCGAGCCCGCGCCGCCGACCAGGAGCGTGCCGCCGATGACGACGGCGGCGATCGCGTCGAGCTCCATGCCGGTGCCGATGATGGTGACGCCGGAGGAGAGCCGGGCCGCGTTGAGGGCCCCGGCGAAGCCCGCGAGCAGGCCGCTGAGCACGTACACCGTCACCTTGGCGCGGGCGACCGGCAGTCCCATGAGGGTGGCGGCGTCGCCGCCGCCGCCGACGGCGAACAGGGTCTGTCCGAAGGAGGTGCGCTGGAGGACGACGCCGCCGACGCCGAAGAGGGCGAGCGCGACGAGGATCGGGTGGCCGAAGCCGAGGACGCTGCCCTGGCCGAGTTCGGCGAACGCCGAGCCCTTGGGCACCAGATGGGTGGTGGCGCCCTCGTCGGTGAGCGCGAGCAGCAGTCCGCGCGCGCCCAGGAGGGAGGCGAGGGTGACGATGAAGGGCGCCATGCCGGCGCGGGCGATGAGCAGTCCGTTGAGCAGGCCGATCGCCCCGCACACCACGAGCGGTACGAGGAGCGCCGGCAGCAGGCCCCACTGCGAGGCCCAGGCCGCGAGGACGCCGCCGAGGGCGAAGACGGAGCCGACGGACAGGTCGATGCCGCCGGTGATGATCACCAGGGTCATGCCGAGGGCCACGATCGCCAGGAACGAGGCCTGGACGAGGACGCCCCGGGCGTTGTCGAGGGTGGGGAAGGTGGGGTAAGCGAAGGAGGCGATCAGCACGACGAGGAGGAGGACGGCGAGCACGCCCTGGCGCTGGACCAGGGAGAGGAGGCGCTCCGGGCCGGAGGTCCCGGCGGCCGCGCGGCCGGTCTTCGCGGGGGCGCCCGTCCCCGGTGCGGTGAGGGAGGAGGTGGGGTTCATCGGGATCGGCGCTCCCGTGCGACGTAGACGGCGGCGACGATGATGGCCGCCTGGGCGATCTGGGCGGTGGAGTCGGGCAGGTCGTGCTTGACGAGGGTGGCGCGCAGGAGCTGCATGAGCAGGGCGCCCGCGACGGTGCCGAGGACGCGGACGGAGCCGCCGCTGAGCGGGGTTCCGCCGACCACGACGGCGGTGATGGCGGAGAGTTCCATCAGGGTGCCGAGCGAGGACGGGTCGCTGGCGGTGAGGCGGGCGGTGGCGAGGACTCCGGCGAGGGCGGCGAGCACCCCGCACAGGACGTACACCCCGGTCAGGACGCGCTTCACGGGCAGGCCGGCCAGGCCGGCGGCGGCCCGGTTGCCGCCGATGGCGACGATCTGGCGGCCGAAGGTGGTCCGGTGGACGAGGAGGGCGACGGCGAGCGCCAGGGCTCCGGCGACGATCACGACCAGGGGGACGCCGAGGAGGCTGCCGGTGCCGAGGGCGAGCAGGTCGGGGTTGACGATCTGCTTGAGCTGTCCGTCGGCCAGGACGAGCGCGAGGCCCCGGCCGCCGACGAACAGGGCGAGGGTCGCGACGATGGGTTGCAGCCCCACCACGGAGACCAGGGTGCCGTTGATCGCGCCGACGAGGGCGCCCGCGAGGAGGGCGACCAGCAGGGCGGGCACGAGTCCGTAGCCGAGGTAGAGCGGGAGCAGCGCCGTGGCCAGGGCCATGGCGGAGCCCACGGACAGGTCGACGCCCTCGGTGCCGATGACCAGGGCCATGCCGAGGGCCACGATGACGATCGGGGCGACCTGGACGAGCTGGGTGCGGAGGTTGTCGGCGGTGAGGAAGTGGTCGGTGAAGAGGGCGTTGAACAGCAGGAGCGCGGCCACGGCGGCGTAGACGCCGTACTCCTGGAACCACGCGGCGGCGTTCGGCCGGGTCCCGGCGGCGCGGGCCGGTGCCGCGGTGGCCTGGGTGGTCATCGGGGGTCCTCCTCGGCGGCCGGGGCGCCCGGTGCGGTGGGGTCGGGGGTCTCGGTGGTCTCGGTGGTCTCGGTGGTCTTCGTGAGCGGTACGGGGCCGGGCTCGGGCCCGGTCCCGGGTCCGGCTTCTCCGGCGGGTGGCGCGTGGTCGGCGAGGGCCGCGAGCAGGGCCTCCTCCGACACGTTCTCGCCGACCAGTTCGCCCGCGGCGGCGCCGTTCCTGAGGACGACGATCCGGTCGGCGCCCTCGACCAGCTCCTCGATGTCGGAGGAGATCAGGAGGACGGCGAGGCCCTCCTGGGCGAGTTCGTCGATGAGGGCCTGGACCTCGGCCTTGGCCCCGACGTCGATGCCCCGGGTGGGTTCGTCGAGGAGCAGGACCTTGGGTTCGAGGCAGAGCCAGCGGGCCAGGAGGACCTTCTGCTGGTTGCCGCCGGAGAGTTCGCCGACCTTCTGCTCGGGGCTGGACGCCTTGATCCGCAGCCGCTTCATGAAGATCTCGACCACGCGGTCCTGCCGCGCCCGCGAGACGACGCCCGCGCGCGAGAGCCGGGGCAGGGCGGCGAGCACGATGTTCTCGCGGACGGACAGGCCCGGGACGATGCCCTCGGCCTTGCGGTCCTCGGGGAGCAGGCTGATGCCGGCGCGGATCGCGCGCGCGGAGGAGAGGCGGCCGAGCGGCGCCCCGCCGACGCGGACCTCTCCCCCGTCCAGGGGCAGGGCTCCGGCCAGGGCCTTGGCGGTCTCGCTGCGGCCGGAGCCGAGCAGGCCGCCGAGGCCGAGCACCTCGCCGGGGTGGAGGGCGAGGGAGACTCCGTCGAGCTGGTGGCGGCGGGTCAGGCCGGTGGCGGTCAGGACGGGTTCGCGGGTGATGTCGTGGCCCTCGGCGCCGAAGCTGGTCACGCCGTGCCGGCGCACCTCGGAGATCTCGCGGCCCAGCATCATGGACACCAGCCGGACGCGGTCGAGTTCGGCGAGCGGGCCGGTGTGGATGTGCCGGCCGTCGCGCAGGACGGTGACCCGGTCGCAGATCCGGTAGAGCTCGTCCATGCGGTGGCTGACGTACACCACGGCGATGTCGCGCCGGCGCAGGTCGTCGATGACCCGGAAGAGGGTCTCGACCTCGCGCGGTTCCAGGGAGGAGGTGGGCTCGTCCATGACGACGACGTGGGCCTCGACGGAGACCGCGCGGGCGAGGGCGACCATCTGCTGGGTGCCGATGCCCAGGGTGTTCAGGGCCCGGCGGGGGTCGACGGTGACGCCGAAGCCGCCGAGGAGTTCCGCGGCCTCGGCGTGCATCCGGGCGAAGTCGATGAGGCCGAGGCGGTTCTTGGGCTCCCGGCCGAGGAAGATGTTCCGGGCCACGCTCATCAGCGGGACCAGGTTCACCTCCTGGTAGATCGTGGAGATGCCGGCCTCCTGCGCCTCGGAGGGGCGGGCGAACCGCACCGGCCGTCCCGACAGGAGCAGTTCGCCGCCGTCCGGGCGGTGCACGCCGGTGAGCACCTTGATGAGGGTGGACTTGCCGGCGCCGTTCTCGCCGACGAGGGCGTGGGTCTCGCCGGCGCGGAGGGTGAACGAGACGTCGTCGAGGGCGACCACGCCGGGGAAGCGCTTCCCGACGCCGCGGGCCTCCAGCACCGTCGGCGCGGTGCCGCTCGCCGCGGACGCCGGCGTTTCGGGGGGTGCCATGAACGTGGCCTTCCAAAGAGGGGTGATGAAGGGGGTGGGGGTCGGGGCCGCCCCCGTCGCCGCGCGGCGGTGAGCGAGACCGTCGCGGGCGGGGAGGCGGGGCGGCCCCTCGGCCGGGCGGAGACCCGGCCCGGTGGGCGTACGGACCGGGCCGGGGTTCCCGCCGGAACCACGGACCCGGCCCGTACGGATCGGGGGGTACCGGTCGGAGAACCGGTACCGGCCTCGCGTCGACGCCGGTCGCGGACCGGTGCCGGGGGCGGTGCCGGTGCCGGTGCCGGGGGCGGCCGTATCTCAGTACCGGCCGTATCTCAGTGCCGGTTGTGGACCGGTGCCGGCTGTATCTCAGTACCGGCCGTGCGTCGGTGCCGGGCCGTACCTCGGTACCGGCCGTGCGTCAGTACGCTCCGCCGAGAGATTCCTTCGCGTTGGCCGGGTCGTAGGCGCGGTCCGCGATGATGACGTCCTCGGGGATGCCCTCGCCGGCGTAGAACTTCTGCGCGGTGGCGAAGGCCAGCGGGCCGAAGCGCGGGTTGGACTCGATGACGGCGTTCAACTCGCCGTTGACCAGGGCCTGGACGGCGTTGCGGGTGCCGTCGATGGACACGATCTTGACGTCCTTGCCCGGGGTCTTGCCCGCCGCCTTGAGGGCGGTGACGGCGCCGAGGGCCATCTCGTCGTTCTCGGCGTAGACCGCCGTGATGTCGGGCTTCGACTGGATCAGCTGCTCCATGACCTGCTGACCCTTGTCGCGGGCGAACTCGCCGGTCTGCTGGGCGACGATCTCCAGGCCGGGGGCGGTGGCCTTCACCTGGTCGACGAAGCCCTTGGTGCGGTCGGTGGTGACGCTGTTGCCGGAGGAGCCGAGCAGGATCGCGACCTTGCCCTTGCCGCCGGTCGCCTTGGCCATCGCGTCGGCGGCCCGCTTGCCCTGCTCGACGAAGTCCGAGCCGAGGAAGGCCAGGTAGTCCTTGCAGGCCGTGGCGTTGATCTTGCGGTCGATGGTGAGGACGGGGACCTTCTTGGCGGCGGCGGCCTGGAGGGCGGGCTCCAGGCCGTCGGAGTTGAGCGGGGCCACGATGAGGAACTGCGCGCCCTGGGCGAGCATGTCCTGGATGTCGCTGATCTGCTTGGACAGCTGGGACTGCGCGTTCGTGGTGAGGAGCTTCTTGACGCCGATCTTGGCGGCCTCGTCCTTGATGGACTGCGTCTCGGCGATGCGGAAGGGGTTGGCCTCCTTCTCCGACTGGGAGAAGCCGACGATCGCGTTCTTGAGGTCGAGCTTCGGAGCGCCGTAGGTGGTGAGGGTGCAGCCCCCTCCGGCGGCGGACGCGGTGGGCGTCTGGACCGTCTGGGCGCCCTGGCCGCTGTCGCCGCCCGCGTTGTCCGCGGTCTCCGACTTGGCGCAGCCGGAGAGGGCGAGCGCGGCGGTGGCGACGACGGCGCAGGTGACGGAGAGGGTGCGGGTTCTCTTCGGAAGGGTCGGCGAAAGGGTCATCGGGAGGACACTCCTTGGCGGGGGACAGCACCGCCGAGTGGCGTGCGGTCGCGCGGGGCTGGGAAGAGGAGCCGGTCCGCCGCGATGGGCCGGCGGACCGCTGGTGCGCGGCCCCGATCCGCTCGGATCAAGGCCCTGGACTGGGAAGACCACGGCTCGGAGCCACCGTTCGACTGGTCGGCGGCTTCGGCTTTACAACGTTATAACCGCGTCCCGGCGAACGCTGCAAGAGGCCGGGGCAACGTTTCCGGAATGCGTCCGCGACGCGAAGCGGCCGTAACGGCCCGCCGGGTGACGGACCGTCGCCACCGCCTCCGCGAGGGGTCTGGACAGCCTCCGCACCGCGTGCTGTCATTCCGCTGCACACGATTTTCCAACGTTGGAATGACGGCCGTCCCCTGCCGCCGGCACCTCCCGTGCCGGTGGACGGACGGGCCGTACGCCGTCGTCCCCGGCCTGTCGGCGCGTCCGCGCGGCGACCGCCGGGCCACCCGTGCCCCCGAGGCGGACACGCGGCCTCACCGGAGTGCCTCCGCCGTCACGCCCTCCCGGGCCCGGTTCCGATTCCCCTCTCCCCGAGGAAAGACTCGATGACACGACGAAACATCCGCCCCCGAACCGGAACGTGGGCGCTGCTCACCGCGGCCGCCCTGGTGCTGTCCGCGGGCGTCCCGGCCGCCACCGCGGCGGCCGCGCGGCCGGCCGGGTCCTCCCCCGCGTCCGCCGCCTCACCCGCCTCCCCGTCCGCCCGGGACGCCGCCGTCCAGGTGCACGGCCTGAAGGGCGAGTACTTCAGCATGTCGGCGCCCGGCGCCCGGGACTTCGCCGAACTCGGCGGCGTCTCCCTCGACCCGCAGATCGACTTCTCCGGCCTGACCGGCACCTTCCAGTCGCTCACCGGCCGGTCCGAGCACACCACCGCCCGCTGGACCGGCCGGATCGAGGCCCCGGTCACCGGCGACTACACCTTCCACGGCATCGGGGACAACGGCTTCCGGCTGTTCGTCGACGGCGAGCCGGTCATCGACCACTGGGTGCCCGACTGGGACCGGGAGCAGACCAGCGCGCCCGTCCGCCTCGAGGCCGGTGAGAAGCACGACTTCCGCCTGGAGATGTTCCAGGACGTCGGCGGCGCGAACATGTTCCTGCGCTGGTCGACGCCCACGCTGCCCAAGCAGCTCGTGCCGGAGTCCGCGTTCACCCCGCCCGACGACTTCGAGGTCTACCCGGTGGAGCCGACCGTCCCGGCGGACGGACGACAGCTGCGGCTGCGGTTCGACCACCGGGTCGGCGGCCTGGAGAAGGTGGCGGAGCACCTCACCGTCGAGGCCGACACCACCCCGATGCCGATCAGGAGGGTCCGCGTCGCCCCGGGCGACCGGAACACCGTCCTCGTCGACCTCGCCGAGCCGATCCAGAAGGGCCAGCGGGTACGGATCGACTACGACGGCCTCGGCGGCCTGCGGAACGGCGACGAGACCGTGCCCCGGATCCTGCGCTCGGCCTCCAACGCCTCCGCCCACCGGCTGACCACCGAGTGGGGCGACGAGCTGGACGAGAAGCACCCGCTGCCGGAGTACCCGCGCCCGCAGCAGGTGCGCGCCAAGTGGAAGAACCTCAACGGCCCCTGGCAGTTCGCCGGGGCCGGAGCCGGGGAGACGCCGGTCTTCGGCAAGGACCTGGCCGAGCGGATCACCGTCCCGTTCCCGGTCGAGTCGCAGCTCTCCGGGATCGAGCGGCACGAGGACCACATGGTCTACCGGCGCCTCGTGGACGTCCCGAAGGACTGGAAGGTCGGCAAGGCCGGCAAGGGCGACCGGCTGATGCTCCACTTCGGCGCCGTCGACTACCGGGCCCGCGTCTGGGTCAACGGCAAGCGGGTCGCCGAGCACACCGGCGGCTACAACGCCTTCAGCGCCGACGTCACCGACGCCCTCAAGGCGAAGGGCCCGCAGGAGATCGTCGTCGCGGTCACCGACACCGGCGGCCCGAACCAGCCGACCGGCAAGCAGTCCACCCGCCCCGGCGGCATCTTCTACACCCAGTCCTCGGGCATCTGGCAGACGGTGTGGATGGAGCCCGTCGCCCCCGTCTCCATCGACGACGTCGTCACGACCCCGGACATCGACACCGGCACCCTGGCCGTGAGGGTCGAGTCGGCCCGCGCCTCGGCCGGCGCGCGCGTGGAGGCCGTGGCCCGCGACACCCGCGGCCGGGTCGTCGGCCGGACCACCGGACCCGCCGGTGCGGAGCTGCGCCTGCCGGTGGCGAACCAGCGCCTGTGGAGCCCGGACGACCCGTACCTCTACGACCTGGAAGTGCGGCTGACCGACGGCAGGTCGTCCGACCGGGTCGACAGCTACTTCGGGATGCGGAAGATCGCGGTCGAGAAGGTCGGCGGCTTCCCGAAGCTGGTGCTCAACGGCAAGCCGGTCTTCTCCCTGGCCACCCTCGACCAGGGCTTCTGGCCGGACGGCCTCCACACCCAGCCCAGCGACGAGGCGCTCGCCTTCGACCTGGAGGCCCACAAGAAGCTCGGCTTCAACGCCGTGCGCAAGCACATCAAGGTGGAGTCGTCGCGCTGGTTCTACCACGCCGACCGGCTCGGGCTGCTGGTCTGGCAGGACTTCGTCTCCGGCGACCTCACCGACGAGACCGGCCGCAAGGCCTTCGTCGACCAGGGCCGCGAGATGATGCGCCAGCACCACGACTCCCCCTCCGTCATCGGCTGGATCGTCTTCAACGAGGGCTGGGGCGAGTGGAACCGGGAGGAGACCGGCCGGATCGCCGAGGCCGTGAAGGCCGCCGACCCGTCCCGGATCGTCAACGCCCACAGCGGGGTCAACTGCTGCAACTCCAAGGGCGATTCCGGCAAGGGTGACGTCCTCGACCACCACGACTACAACAACACCGACGCCCCCTACCCGGACCACCGGGTCGCGATGGACGGCGAGCACGGCGGCTTCACTCTGCGCACCCCCGGCCACATGTGGCCCGGCGCGCCGACCGTGATCTACAGCGGCGTCGCCGACAAGGAGGCGCTGACCCGTAAGTACGTCGAGAACACCGAGAAGTTCTACCTGGAGGCCGCGGGCGCCGAGCTGTCCGGCTCCGTCTACACCCAGATATCCGACCTGGAGAACGAGCTCAACGGCCTCTACACGTACGACCGCAGGGAGATCAAGGTCGATCCGGTGCGGGTCCGCGCGATCAACCGGAAGGTGATCGCAGCGGGCGCGGCCGCCGGGCAGCGCGCTCCCCTGAAGGGCGGTGCCTCCTGGTCCCTGGACGAGGGCACGGGCACGACCGCGCGGGACTCCGGGCCGCAGCGGCGTCCGCTCGCCCTGAACGGGGGCGCCGCCTGGGCCCCGGGCGTCGGCGGCAGCGCGCTGAGGTTCGACGGGAAGGGCGGCTTCGCCCAGACCGACGGCCCCGTCGTGGACACCACCGCGAGCTACACCGTGTCCGCGTGGGCCGCGCTCGACGCCCTGCCGGGCAACTACGCGACCGTGGTCAGCCAGGACGGCCGGCGCCAGGAGAACCCCTTCTACCTCCAGTACGGGCAGGGCGCCTTCGCCTTCAGCACCCCGGGCGGCAACCGGGCCCGGTACGCGACGACGCCCGAACTCGGCCGCTGGTACCACCTGGTGGGCGTGCGGGACACCGTGAGGAACGAGATCCGGCTGTACGTGGACGGCGCCCTCGTGGCGACGGCGGCGCCCGGCCCGGCGGACGTGAGCACCGGACCGCTCGCGGTCGGACGGGCCCGGTGGGGCGGCGGGAACGTCGACTTCTGGAACGGTGCGGTCGACCAGGTGCGGGTGTTCGACAAGGCGCTCTCCGCCGAAGAGGTGACCGCGCTGCACACGGCCGAGAAGCCGTAGCCGGCACGGGGGAAGGCGGGTCCTTCCGGGCGGCAGCGCCCGGAAGGACCCGCCGGTGTCCGTCAGGGAGCCCAGGGGGCTTCGAGCGTCCAGCCGCTGTCGGCCGTGAGCGTCTGCGGCCGGTCGAAGCCGCCGCTCCCGGCGCCCGAGGCGATGTACACCGCGGACTCGAAGTGGCGCAGGTACGCGCCGGGGACGTTCAGCGACTCGAAGGTGACGCCGGTCCCGCCGACGCCCGGCCGGGTGCAGAAGGTGGCGTCCTGCCGGAAGAGCGCGGAGCCGTCGTCGGGCGCGGTGCGCACCCGGCTCTCGGCGTGCCGCAGGAACCGGCCCGGGTAGTTCACCGACTCGAACGAGTAGCAGGACGAGTCGGCGAGGCCGCGCCGCACCGTGAACGTGGCGTCCTGCTTCAGCAGGGCGGTGCTGCCCCCGTTGACGACCTCGGTCCGGGCGAGGCTGTCGGCGTGGCGCAGGTAGCGGTCGGTGTGGCCCCAGGTGGTCACGCGCAGCGAGCGCCGCACGTCCGTGGGCAGCAGGACGGAGCTGCGCCAGAGCGCGGGCTCGCCCGTGTTCCAGGTGGCGTCCGCCGCGAAGGAGGAGGCCGAGTCCCAGGGGTTGGCGCCGCCGCTGCGGGCCAGGTACACGTTGTCGGCGTAGTGCCGCAGGTACGAGCCGGGGAAGTTCAGCGACTCGTACGAGGTGCCGCCGGCCGCGAGCCCGGTGCGGGCGCACCAGGTGGCGTCCGCCGCGAACGATCCGCCCGTGTCGCCGTCGAGGCGCACGCGGCCGGCGGAGTGGCGCAGGTAGCGGCCCGGGAGGTTCACCGACTCGAAGGAGTGGCAGCGCGGGTCAGCGAGTCCGGCGACGGTGCGGAAGGAGGCGTCCTGGCGGGCCCCGTCGGCGGAGGCGCCGGTCAGCACGTCGGTGCGGGCGAGGGAGTCGGCGTGCCGCAGGTAGCGGTCGGTGTACCCGGGTGTGGTGACCCGGAAGGAGCGCACGTGGCCGAGGGTGTGGCCCGGTGTCGCGTTGAGGTTGCGGGAGGCGGCGATCAGCGAGCCGTGGGCGGCGCGCAGGGCGGCGGTGTCGACCTTCTGGACCCGCCGGTCGTAGGTGAGCAGGCCGTTGTACTCGCCCTCGACGTCGGTGATCTCGGTGTAGACGTAGGCGGAGACGCCCTTGGTGGTCATGAGCGCCTGCACGTCGCGGACCATGCCGGTGTACCGGTCGTTGAGCTGGGCCGCGCTGAAGACCTGCTCGTAGGCGAAGAACTGCCCGTTGGGGCTGTACTCGTGGCCGGGCGTGCGCAGTCCGATGCCGCCGAACTCGCCGAGGACGGAGATCCGGGCGGCCGAGGGGCGGGGGGCGTCGGGACCGGTGTAGACGTGCCAGTCCATGATGTCGCCGTTGCCCGGATCACCCTTGGAGACGCAGCAGTTGTAGCCGCTGTGGGAGTTCATGAGGCGGCCGGGGTCGTAGTTCTCCAGGTCGGTGGTGACCCGGCGGGTGTCGTCGAGGTTCCACTCGCCCCAGCCCTCGTTGAACGGGACGTAGGCGACGACGGCCGGGGAGAACCGGTGCTCGTCGACGATCTCGCGGGCCTCGGTCTCGAACTGGGCGATCTGCGCCGGGGTGCGGCCGGAGTCGAAGGCCGGCGTGGAGGGGATGTCCTGCCACACCAGGAGTCCGAGCCGGTCGGCGTGGTAGTACCAGCGGGCGGGCTCGACCTTGATGTGCTTGCGCACCATGTTGAAGCCCAGGTCCTTGTGCTTCTGCAGGTCGGAGGCGAGGGCGGCGTCGGTGGGCGCGGTGTAGAGGCCGTCGGGCCAGAAGCCCTGGTCGAGGGTGCCGATCTGGAAGACGAACTCGCCGTTCAGGGTGGGGCGCAGGATGCCGTTGACGAGCTTCTTGCCGACCTCGCGCATCCCGAAGTAGCTGGTGACGGTGTCGACCCCGGCGCCCGAGGCGTTGCGGAGGGTGACCCGGAGGTCGTACAGGAAGGGGTCGTCGGGGGACCAGCGGCGGGCGTTCGGCACCGGTACGGAGAACTCGGTGAAGCCGCCGGTGGCGGTGCCGACCACCTGGGCGCCGTTCAGGGCCTCGGCGCGGACGGTGTGGCCGGTGACGTCGCCGCGGGTGAAGACCCTGACCCGCGCGGTGTTGGTGGCGAGGTCGGGCCTGATGTCGACGGAGTAGATCGACGAGGTGGGGGTGGGCTCCAGCCAGACGGACTGCCAGATGCCGGAGGTGGGGGTGTAGAAGATGCCGCTGGGGTTGTTCACCTGTTTGCCGACCGGCTGCTTCTCGCCGCGCCCGTCGGTGGGGTCGTAGACGCGGACGACCAGCTCGTTGGAGCCGGCGCGCAGTTGCGGGGTGATGTCGACCTCGAAGCGGTCGTAGCCGCCCTTGTGGCTGGTGACGCGGGTGCCGTTGACCCAGACGGTGGCTTCGTGGTCGACGGCGCCGAAGTGGAGTTGCACCCGGCGCCCGGACCAGTTCTGGGGGACGGTGAAGGAGCGCTTGTAGAACATCAGGTCGCGGTTGTCGTTCCGCATGATCCCGGAGAGCGCGGACTCCACCGGGTACGGGACGAGGATGCGCTCCGGCAGGGTCTGGCCGAGCGGCGGGGCCGCGTTGCGGTCGACGTTGCCGGAGGCGTCGGCGGGCGGGTTGAGGAACTCCCACTCTCCGTTCAGGGACTGCCAGTCGGGCCGCGTCATCTGGGGACGCGGGTACTCGGGCAGGGGGTTGGTGGTGGACACCTGAGAGGTCCACGGGGTGGTCAGGGGCGGCGTCTTGGGGACGACGGCGGCGGAGGCTGCGGTGGTTCCGGTGAAGAGCAGGCCTCCGGCCATCGTCAACAGGGCCGCCAGGCAGGCGACGACGCGTCGCATCGGGCTCCTCCTGGGCAGGACGGCGCCCGGAGTCCGGCACGCGTCGGGGCCGTCCGGCCGTTCGGCGTGCGGGAGTCCGTGCGGAGTTGACGAGCGGCTCGAACGAGGTCCCGTCCGGCGGGTTCCTGAACCGGACGGGTCCGAGGGGCGGAGCGCCCCGGTCCTCGGCGGCGGACGAGGTGGGGAGGAACCTAACAGGAAACAGTTCTCAACGGAATCACCCAGGAACCGAAAAGAAACAAACAATTTCTCTCGCACTGGCTCCAGGATGTGCGCGCTCCCATGTTGACATGCCCATCCTCAGTCGAGATCCTGCGGACGCGGGATTACATCGATGTAAACCCTGTCGGCCGGCCTCACCGGGAGCCACCATGACACGTGCACGACGTCCCTCCGGGGCGCTCGCCCTGGCCCTCTCCCTGCTCTTCGCCCTGGTCGCGGCCCTGCCCGGGGCCGCTCCCGCCGAGGCCGGACAGACCTCGCTGCGGGCCGCCGACCCGAGCGTCCTGCGGGTCGGCTCCACCTACGTCGCGGTGCAGTCGACCGGCAACGGCATCGACGTGCGCCAGGCCTCCTCGACGGCCGGGCTCGCCACCGCGCCGGCCCGCCGGATCTGGACCGACGTCCGGAACCTCGGCGAGGTGTGGGCGCCGGAGATCGTCCGCGACGGCGGGCGCTACCACGTCTACTTCACGGCCGGCCGGGGCGCCGCCCACCGGATGTACGCGATCAGCTCCGCGAGCCCCGACAGCGGGTACACGGCGGAGACGAAGCTCGCCCTGCCCGACGACAAGTGGGCCATCGACGGCACCCTGTTCACCTTCAACGGGCAGCGCTGGTTCGTGTGGTCCGGCTGGGCCGGGGACACGAACGTCGAGCAGAACCTCTACATCGCCCGGATGAGCGGCCCCACCACCCCGACCGGGGCGCGGTACGTCATCTCGCAGCCGCGCGAACCCTGGGAGCGGGTCGTCGGCAACCCGTACATCAACGAGTCCCCCGAGGCGATCAGGGACCCGAACGGGCAGCTGCACGTCGTGTACTCCGCCAACGGCAGCTGGAGCGACCGGTACTGCCTGGCCGACCTGCGGCTGCGGGCGGGCGGCGACCCGACGCACGTGTGGGACTGGTACAAGTCGAACGGCTGTCTCTTCGGCTCCCACCGCGACGCCATGATGTCCGGCTGGGACCCGACGCTGCGCGTCGACGGCCCCGGCCACCACACCTTCGTCCTGCTCGACGGCGACATCGCCACCAGCCCGCCGGCCGGCCCGACGTTCCCCCTGATGTTCCACGCGGTGCCGAAGGGGACGCCGTACGCCTGGGAGAACCGCTACTGGTACACCGGCGGCTTCTGCTGGTGGGGCGGCACCACGTACCGGCGGGCCAACGTGCCCGGCGCGAACACGGACACCGGCTGGAGCCTGAAGTTCTTCGAGTAGGCCGCGTCGAGTGGGCCGCTTTGAGTAGGCCGCGTCGAGTGGGCCGCTTTGAGTGGGCCGCTTCGAGTGGGCCGTCCGCGCCTTTTCTCGTCCCGATCGCCCCGACCCGCATCCGGAAGCACCGCCCGGAGCGAATCACGGGCAGCATCCACGGACCGGACGGGCCGGTCCGGGCGAGGAGGCCGCCATGCGCGTCGGCGGAAAGCGCGTCCTGGTCGTGGGGGCGACCGGCAGCGTCGGAGGGCTCGCCGCGGGGCGGCTCGCGGAGCTGGGGGCGTCGACGGCGCTGGCCGGCCGCGACCGGGCCCGGCTCGCCGGGCGGGCCGCCGACCTGGGCGGACGCCCGTACCGGTCCTTCGAGGCCTACGACCTGGGCGCCTGCGGGGCGCTCGCCCCCTGGGCCGCCGAAGCCCTGGGCGGCCTCGACGCCGTCGTGGTCGCCCTGGGGGTGGCGGGCTTCGGCGCCGCCCGGGACGTGCCCGAGGCCGCCGCCGAGCACCTCCTGGCGGTGAACGCGCTGGCCCCCATGGCGATCGTCCGGGGAGCCCTGCGCGTGCTGCCGCCGGGCGGCGCCGTCTCCGTCGTGACCGGAACGATCGTCGACCGCCCGGTGTCCGGCGCCGCCGACTACGCGGCCGCCAAGTCCGCGCTCGCCGCGTGGCTCGGCGTCGCGGCCCGCGAGTCGCGCCGCACCGGGTCCTCCGTCCTGGACGTGCGGCTGCCCCACCTGGACAACGGCTTCGCCGACCGCGCCGTGGTCGGCACTCCCCCGCCCCTGCCCGAGGGGGCCGACCCGGCCGGGGCGGTCGAGTCGCACCTCGTCGCCCCGCTCCTGGAACGCCTCGGGAACGCGACGGCGAAGGGCGCGAGGACATGACGGAGCACCCGCCCTCCGGGGACGGTCCCGCGCGCCCGGCCTGGCGCGTGGCGCCCGACGGCGGCCGTACGGCGCCCCGGCACTGCGCCCATCGGGACGCCCCGGAAGGCCCCGGGGCCCTGCCGGGGGCCGTGTGCGCGCCGTGTGCGGCACGGGGCCGTTCCTGGCGGCGGCTGCGGTGGTGCGCGACCTGCGGGCACGTGGGGTGCTGCGACAGCTCCCCCGGCGCGCACGCCCACGCCCACCACCTCGCGACCGGCCATCCGGTGGCGGTGTCCCTCGCCCCGGACGAGGACTGGGCCTGGTGCTTCGCGGACGAGCTGTTCCTGGTGCGGGCGGAGGACGGTTGAGGGCCGGGCGCGGGCTCCCGGCGCGGTTCAGCCCACGCCGGTCAGCGTGGCGTAGACGACCGTGTTGGCCCGGTAGCCGGTGTCGCCGGACCAGTCTCCGCCGCAGGTGATCAGACGCAGTTCCGGGCGGCCGGAACCGCCGTAGACCTCGTCGTCGGGGAAGCTGTCCTTGGCGTACTCCTCCACCGCGTCGACCGTGAAGAGGGCCGTACGGCCGTCCGCGCGCTCGATCGCGATCCCGGCGCCCCGCGTCAGGGAGCCGAGCCGGTGGAAGACGGCGGGCCCCGCCGGGGTGTCCAGATGGCCCGTCAGGACGGCCGTCCCCGGCGAGCCGGGCGGGGTCCCCCGGGCGTACCAGCCGGCGAAGGCCGGGAGGTTCGGGGGCGGCGGCTCCAGCCTGCCCTCCCCGTCCAGCGCCAGGCGCATCAGACGGGCGTCGACCCCGATGGCCGGGATCCGGACCCGTACCGGATCCGACGCGGGAAGCGGCTCGGGGGCGGCGTCGGGGCGGTCCGGGACCTCCCGCACGACGGCCCGCGCGTCCGCCGGACGGGCCCGCTCGGCGGACGGCGGGGCGGCGGGGCCGCCCATCGCGTCGGCGAGCAGCAGCGCACCGGCGAGCGCGGCCCAGGCGAGCGCCCTGGACGAGGGGGCGTACCGCGGCCGCGGGCCGCCGGGCCGCGTCAGGCCCGGGCCCCCGTGCCCGTGGCGCGCCGGCGCATCTTGAGCGCGCCGCCCGCGACGGCCGCGCCCACCAGGAGCCAGCCGAGGCCGAACTCGGTCTCCTTGCCGGCGGTCCCGCCGAAGCCTGCGTCGACGGCGCCGTTCGGACGACCGGAGATCCGGTACGTGGCGGTCAGCTTCTTCCGGGGCGGGCACTTGAGCGTCACGGTGTCCGTGCCGGAGGCGGCGTTCTTCGGCAGCCGGAACTCGCCCTGGAGGACGCCCTTCCGGTCGCCCGGGAGGAGGTGGAACTTCCCGCCCGCTACGGACTCGCCCTTGCCGTAGGTCTCCTTGCCGCAGGCGGTCGTGGTGACGGTGACGGTGTCGCCCGGGGACGCCGTCCCCGGGGTGACGCGGACGTCCCCGGCCGCCGCGGCGGCTTCGCCCTCGGCGGCCAGGGCGGTGGAGGGGGGCAGGACCAGGGCGCCGACGATCAGGGCGGCCGTGGCACCGGTACGGGCGAGACGCATGTTTTCTCCTCCGGGGGAGCGGTTCCCGCCCGGCTCGTCCGCGCGGCTCCTGTGCTGTGCTCCGAGCACGAGGGAAAGGCCCGCCGTTGATCATCGCAACGCGAGCGGCGCCCGGCGGTGTCGCCCGGTCGGGCCCCCGGCCGCCGCCTCCGGCCCCGTCGCCGCAGGTCACGACGGTGGGCCCGGGACGGCGAGAGCGATCCTCCCGGGGAGGCGAACGGGTTAGGCCTGACGTCGGATCAGGTGACGGCCCGTCCGCCACGGGTGCCTCCGGCGGGGGTGCGGGACGGAGGGGGGTGGGGCGGTCTACGGGGGCACCGGGGTACGGGGGACGGGGCGGGGCCCGGATCGGAGCCCGGATCAGGACCCGAATCAAGACCCGGATCGGGACCCGGATCAGGGCCCGGCGTACGGCCCGGATCAAGGCCCGGCGTGCGGCCCGGCGTACGGCCCGGTCGGTGTCCCGGTGGCGTTCGGGGGACGGGCTGCCCGGCCGGGTGATCAGCGGTGGCGGGCCGGTGGGCCCGCTCATAGCTTCGCCCTATGACCAGACGACAGATCGCCCTCGTGGCCTGTGCCGTGGCCGTCGTGACGACCGGCGTGGGCGCCGCCCCGCCCTCCGCCCCCGACGCCGCCTCCGCCTCCCCGTCCGCCTCCCGGAAGGTGCACCGGGTGAAGCCCGGCGAGTCGATCCAGAAGGCCGTGGACGCCGCGCGCCCGGGGGACAGCATCGTCCTCTCCCCCGGCACCTACCGCGAGAGCGTCACCATCACCACGCCGGACCTGACCCTGCGGGGCTCGACCGTCTTCCCCACCGTCATCGTGCCCGGCAAGGCCGCCTCCGGCGCGTGCGCCGAGGCCGGGCACGGCATCTGTGTGACCGGCACCGCCCAGCGCCCCGTCGAGAACGTCACCGTGCGCTCCCTGACGGTCCGGAACTTCGCCAGGAACGGCCTGTGGGCCTCCCGCACCGACCGGCTGACGGTCCGGGGCGTGACCGCCGAGAAGAACGGCAACTGGGGCATCGCCCAGGAGCGTTCCGTGCGCTCCGTGCTGACCGGCAACACCGCCCGGGACAACGCCGACGCCGGCCTCTTCGTGTCCAACACCACCGACACGGAGGAGGGCGCCGTCGACGCGAAGGGCACGCTGATCAGCCACAACCGCCTGTCCGGCAACCGGATCGGCCTCACCGTGCGGCGGCTGCGGAACGTCACCGTCGACCGCAACGAGGCGACCGGCAACTGCGCCGCGGTCTTCGTGGTGGGCGACGAGTCCACCCCGCGCGCCGGCGCGATGAGCCTGCGCCGCAACCACGTCCACGCCAACAACAAGTACTGCCCCAAGACCCCCCGCCTGCCCTTCCTCCAGGGCTCGGGGATCGTCCTCACCGGCGCCGAGGAGACCCTGGTGGCCGACAACCGGATCGAGGACAACAAGGGCACCTCGCCGCTGTCGGGCGGCATCGTGCTCTTCAAGAGCTTCGTGGGCGCCCTCAACGAGCGCAACGAGATCCGCGACAACGTCGTGCTCCGCAACGGCACGGCCGACCTCGCCAACCGCGACACCGGCAAGGGCAACACCTTCCGCGGCAACACCTGCGAGGTCTCCGAGCCCGCGGGCATGTGCTGACCCCGCTCCTCCCCCTCCCCCACTCCCACCCCCACTCCCCTGTTTCCCCCCGGCACGACAGAGAAGGCAAGGCGACAGATGACGACCGTTGACCCGGTGAGGACCGTCGACCCCGCTCCCCCGCCGCCCATGCGGCTGAGGGAGCTCGTTTTCGGAGCGGCGTGCGCCGCCGCCGTGCGGGCCGCCGCCCGGCTCGGCGTGGCGGACGCCCTCCAGGACGCGCCCGCGAGCGTGGAGGACCTGGCGGCGGCGGTGCAGGCCGAGCCGCGGACGCTGCGCCGGCTGCTGCGCGCCCTGGCCTGCCAGGGGATCTTCGCGGAGCAGCCCGACGGCACCTTCGCGCACACCGAGATGTCCCGGCTGCTGCGCGAGGACGACCCGCACAGCCTGCGGTACATCGCCCTGTGGTGCACCGAGCCGTGGACGTGGGACGTCTGGCCGAGGCTCGACGAGGCGGTGCGCTCCGGCGGCAGCGTCTTCGAGGACGTGTACGGCAGGGAGTTCTTCCCGTACCTCAACGAGGACGCGCCGGAGTCCGCGTACGTGTTCAACCGGGCCATGACCACGTCGAGCCGGCAGTCCGCGCAGGACGTGGCCGACCTGATCGACCTGACGGGCGCGGCGTCGGTCGCGGACATCGGCGGCGGTCAGGGGCACGTCCTGGCGAGCCTCCTGGAGCGGCACCCCGCCCTGGAGGGCACGCTGCTCGACCTGCCGGGCGTGGTGGGGAACGCCGACCCGCGCCTGCGGGAGGGCGGCGCGCTCGCCTCCCGGGCCCGGGTCGTGGCCGGGGACTGCCGCGAGGACATCCCGGTCGAGGCCGACGTGTACGTCCTCAAGAACATCCTGGAGTGGGACGACGACAGCACCCGCAGGGCGCTCGCCAACGTCCGGCGGGCGGCGCGGCCCGGCGCCCGGGTCGTCGTGATCGAGAACCTGGTGGACGACACGCCCTCGATGCGGTTCACGACGGCGATGGACCTGCTGCTGCTCCTCAACGTCGGCGGTGCCAAGCACACCCGGGAGAGCATGGTGGAGCGGCTGACGGACGCGGGTCTCGTCATCGGCGGGGTCCGCCCGGTGAACGCGTACCTGCACGCCTTCGAGTGCACCGTCCCCGCCTGACCGGAGGAGTCCCCTCCCCCGGGTCTCCCGGGGGAAACCCGAGGCCGCCGGCTCCGCGTCGTACGCGGGGCCGGCGGCCTTCGGTTTCCCGTGCCTCGGGTCCGGTCAGGAGGCGGGTTCCCGCTCCCAGCGGTAGAAGCACCGCGCCATGGCGTCCTGGGGGGTGCGCCAGGTCTCCGGGTGGTACGCGCTGACGTACGTCGACAGGCGCTCGCTGACGTTCCGGAACTCGGGGTGCCCGGTCAGCTTCGCGATGGCGGGCGCCGGGTCCCGCTCGGACTCGATGAGGTGCAGGTAGACGTCGTCGCCGAACTGGAAGAGGCTGCGGCGGGAGACGCCCACCAGGTGGGGCAGTTCGCCGCCGTCCGAGGCGGCGAACACGTCGGCGATCGCCGGCGCCGAACCGGGCGCCATGCGGGCGACGATCAGGGCGTGGTGCATCGGGCGTTCCTTCCTGGGACCACTCGGTCCGCTCGGTCTGCTCGGTCTGCTCAGTCGGAGAGGACCGGGGCGGGCCGGCGCTCGCGGGCGACCTGCTCGATGCGGTCCCGGATCAGGGCCATCTGGGTGCGGGAGTTGCGGTTGATGTTGTCGGTCATCCAGTCGTCGTCGACCGGGGCGTCCGGCTTCATCGCGAAGTCCTGCACCCAGCGCATGTGGACGCCGGCCGGGGTCTCCTCGTACTCCCACCGGATGTCCATGTGGGCGAAGGGTCCGGTCTCGACGCGGCGGGCGGTGACGGTCCGGCGCGCGCGGTCCGGGGTGCGCTCCGAGACCCAGCTCCAGACCTTGCCGGACTCGTCCGGGTGCATGGTCAGGCGGAAGGTCGTCGTGTCGCCCTCGCGGGAGAGGATCTCGACGGAGGCGTACTCGCTGAAGAGGGAGGGCCAGTTCTCGAGGTCGTTGGTCACCTCCCAGACGAGGTCGAGGGGCGCGTCGACGGTGATGCTGTTGTCGGTGTGTCCTGACACGTCAGACTCCGGTGGTGAGGGTGCTGTTGACGAGGCCGAGGAAGTCGGCCGGGGTCTTGCTGCGCTCCGCGTCGGGCGGGAGCGCCACGCCGTAGCGGTTCTCCAGCTCGCCGACGATGCCGAGCAGGCCGAGCGAGTCGACGCCGAGGGCGCTGAAGGGCACGTCCGAGGCGTTGCGGAGGTCCTCGGGGGCGACGGTGACGCCCGCCGACTGCTTGACCAGCGCGGCCAGCTCGTCGAAGGTCAGTTCGGTGATGCTCATCTCTGCTCTCCTTCTCCCGCCCGGGTCCACCGGGCGGTCTCGTCGCCGCGGCGCACGACCAGCGCGGCGTTGGATCCCATGAGGCCCCTGCTGAGGACGAGGGCCGTCCGCAGCTCGGCGGGGCGGGCGCGCGACACCACCAGATCGATGTCGTGGCAGATGTCGAACACGTTCGGGGTGGGGGGCACCAGGCCGTGTTCCATCGCGAGCACCGCGGCCGCGACGTCCAGGACGGGGGCCCCGCAGTAGGCGCGGCCGGTCCCGGTCTTGGGCGCCGTGACGGGCACCCGGGCGGCGTGCGGGCCGAGGGCGTCGGCGAGCGCCAGGACCTCGGCGCGGTCCGCCTCGGGGACGCCCAGGGCGTCGGCGAAGACGACGTCGATCTCCTCCGGGGCGCAGCCGGCCTCGTCGAGGGCGACCCGGATCGCGCGGGCGAGCCCCTCCCGGGACTCGGCCCAGCGGGAGGCGCCGGTGAACGTGGCGCCGTGTCCGGCGACGACGGCCCGGACGGCCGTCCCCCGGTCGCGGGCCCGGTCCTCGTCCTCCACGACGAGCACGGCGCCGCCCTCGGCCGGCACGAAGCCGCAGGCTCCGGCGGTGAAGGGACGGTAGGCCCGGTCGGGCTCCTCGACGGTGCTGAGCTCGGGGTAGCCGAGCTGGCACACCATCGAGTACGGGGCGAGGGGGGCCTCGGCGGCGCCGACGACCATCGCGCCCGTCCCGCGCCGTACGGCCCTGGCCGCGTGGGCGAGGGCGTCCAGACCGCCCGCCTCGTCGCTGGCGACCACGCCGCACGGTCCCTTGAAGCCGCTCCGGATGGAGATCTGGCCGGTGCTGGCGGCGTAGAACCAGGCGATGGACTGGTACGGGCCGACGAACTTGGAGCCCTGGCCCCACAGCTTCTGCAGCTCCCGCTGGCCGAACTCGCCGCCGCCGGATCCGGCGGCGGTGACCACGCCGATGGAGTACGGGTCCCCGGGAGCGTCCCGGCCGAGGCCGGCGTCGTCGAGGGCCAGCGAGGCCGCCGCCATGGCGTAGTGGCTGAACCGGTCGGTCTGGACGAGGAAGCGGTCCTCGATGAGGGTCGAGGCGTCGAAGGACCTGACCTCGCCCGCCACCTTGAGGGGCAGGTGCTCGCACCCCTCGCGGGTGATCCGGTCCAGGACGCCGATGCCCTCCTGGACGGACTTCCAGTACGTGTCGGCGCTCAGTCCGTTGGGGGCGATCACCCCGATGCCGGTGACGACGGCGCGCTTGGGCTGCTCCGTGCTCATCGTGTCCTCCCTGCCGGCTCCGTCAGGAGCACGGCGGACTGGAAGCCGCCGAAGCCGCTGCCGACCGAGAGCACGTTCCTGAGCTTCCGGGGGCGGGCGGTGCGCGGCACGTAGTCCAGGTCGCACTCGGGGTCGGGGACCTCGTAGTTCGCCGTCGGGGGCACCACCTGGTGCTGGAGGGCGAGGACGCAGGCGGCGACCTCTATCGCGCCGATGGCCCCGAGCGAATGTCCCACCATGGACTTGATGGAGCTCATGGGGGTCTCGTAGGCGTGGGCGCCCAGGGAGCGCTTGACGGCGGCGGTCTCGTGCCGGTCGTTCTGCCGGGTGCCCGAGCCGTGCGCGTTGACGTAGTCGATCAGCGTGGGGTCGAGCCTGGCCTGGTCGAGCGTGCCGTCGATGGCCCGGGACATCTCCAGGCCCTCTCCGGTGAGACCGGTCATGTGGTAGGCGTTGCCGTAGGTGGCGTAGCCGCCGATCTCGCAGTAGATGTGCGCGCCGCGCGCCCGGGCGTGCTCGTACTCCTCCAGGACGAGGACCGCCGCGCCCTCGCCCATGACGAAGCCGTTGCGGCGGTCGTCGAAGGGCTTGGAGGCGTGCTCGGGGTCGTCGTTGTCGGGCGAGGTCGCCTTGATGGCGTCGAAGCAGGCCATGGTGATCGGGGAGATCGGCGAGTCCGACGCCCCGGCGATGCAGACGTCCGCCCGGCCCTCCTGGATGGTGTGGAAGGCGTAGCCGACGGCGTCGAGGCCGGAGGTGCAGCCGGTGGAGACCGTCTGGACCGGGCCGCGGGCGCCGAAGCGCTCGGCGACGAACGAGGCGAGCGTGCTCGGGGAGAACGCCAGGTGCAGTTTGGGGTCGGCGGCGCGGTGGTCCACGTCCCACCGCTGTCCGCCCGCGCTGACCAGGACGTAGTCGTGTTCGAGCCGGGTGGTGCCGCCGACGGCGCTGCCCAGCGAGACGCCGACGCGCCACGGGTCCTGGGTGGCGGTGTCGAGCCCGGAGTCGCGGACGGCTTCGCCGGCGGCGACCGCGGCGAACTGGATGTACCGGTCGGCGTGCAGGCTCAGCTCGGGGTCGAGGCCGTGGGCCAGCGGGTCGAAGTCGCACTCGGCGGCGATGCGCGAACGCAGGCCGGCCGGGTCGAACAGGGTGATGCCGCGGGTCGCGGTACGGCCTTCGGCGAGGAGGTCCCAGAAGGCCGCGGCTCCGGTGCCGCCCGGGGCGACCACGCCGATCCCGGTGACGGCCACGCGCCGGTTCACTCGATGGCCCCGGTGCGTTCGGGGACCTGACCGGGGCCGCCCACGGTCAGCTGCGGTCCGACGGGCGCGGTCAGCGTCTCCTCGGTGTCGACGTGGCCGAGGCTCGGGTGCGGGGCGAGCGGGCCCAGGTGGAAGACCATGCGGGCCTCCTCGTCGCCGACGTTGCGGAAGCGGTGCCGCACGTCGATCGGGATCAGGAGCCCCTGGTCGGGCCGGAGCGCGTACGTCTCGCCGTCCAGGTCCACTTCGAGGGCGCCGGAGACGACGTACACGAACTCCTCGGAGTACGGGTGGTAGTGCTCGCCGATGCGCTCGCCGGGCTTGACGATGGCCAGGCCCATGAAGCCGCTGGTGGAGCCCACGGCGGCCGGCGTGAGCATGGCCCGCAGGTCACCTCCGCGCCTGCGGTTGGGCTCCGTCTCGTCCAGGCTCACGATGAGGGGCTGCTGGTGGGGCATGGGTGATACCTCCGGGTGGGGCGGTGGCGTCCGGGCGGGGCCGCGGCCGTCGGTCAGGAGTCCGCCGAGGTGCGGTCGGTGACGGGCAGCATGTCGGCGTGCGACAGGAGCCGGTTGATGTTGCGGTCCGTCGTCAGGGAGCCCTCGACGCCGATCGCGGCGCCGTCGAGGAGGGCTTCGAGTTCCGCGGCCTTCCCGGGGCCCTTGAGGCCGAGGGAGGCGACGGGGTCGAGGTCGAGGTCGCCGGTGACGTCGACGAGGCGCACCACGATGTCGTCGCGGTGGAAGACGGTGCTGCCGTACACCGGGCTGTCCGGGTCGTCGGCCGCGGCGGCGTCCTGGTGGGCGAGCAGCCGGGCCAGGTCCATCCCGCGGCCCTCCTTCGCCGGGTAGTACAGCGCGTGGCGCCGCAGGCCGGCCGGGGCGGGCCGGTCGGCCACCACGTGGTGCACGGCCGGGAGCGCGGCCCGGGTGAAGAAGACGCGGGCCGACTCGGGGTCGGTGAGGTCCCGCTCCTGCTCCAGGTACGGGTTGAGGGCCTCCTCGACGGCGCGGACCTCGGGCTGGCGGGCGACGTGGCGCAGGGCCGCGAGGAGGTCGCCCTCGACCTCCACGGCCCGCACGACGCGGTTGCCGTGCATGAAGAGGGAGGTGCGGCGCAGCCGGGTGTTCTCGTCGACCTGGGCGCGGGGCGAGTCGTAGCCGGCGAGGATCTCCGCGACCTTGGACTCCGAGCCCGGCTTGACGGTGAAGGTCAGGGCGTGGCGGGCCACGCCGTCGCCCTCGCGGGCCGCGACCTGGAGGTCCGCCGGCGCCGCGTCCTCGGCGAGCGGCCGGCCGCCGCCGGTCTCCCGCAGGACGCTGTAGCGCATCGAGCGGGTGTCCCGGACGCAGCTGTGCATCGGCTTGACGACCTCGACGTGGTCCTCGCTGTTCACCCAGGCGAGGAAGGGCGGGGCGCTCTCCCACTCGCTGGTGATGAGCCACTGCGAGGGGTTCTCGATGGACTGGCAGAGCTGGTCGCTGATGTGTCCGGGGACGGCGGCGACCTGCTTGCGCATCAGCTCGTACGCTTCGAGGAACTGCTGCTGGGCGCCTTCGTACAGGTCGAGCAGCAGGATCACGCGCAGCCTGGAGCCGTCGAACGCCGATTGCGAGACACGTGCCGAAACGGTCATCCGGCGCACCTCTTCTTTCTTCGGGAGTTTCCTGGGGGGCTTCTTCGGATCTTCTTCGGATCTTCTTCGGGAATCCGCTTCGGGGAAGCCGGGAGGGGACCGCCGTGCCGAGGGGCAGGGGTCGTCATGTGCCGATCGTCTGCGCGTCCCCGCGGGTCGCGCGAGTTCCACGGGGCGGATGAGTGAACCGCGCGTCATTCGGGTGCCCCGGACGCGCGAAGCGGTTTCCGGAGGGCATGGATCTCCATCCCACCCCCGACTCGCGTCACAGGTGACGCTGGAGGCACTCGATGAACCGATTCGAAGGGTCCGGCGAGGTCGTCCACCGCACGTCCGTCCTCATCGTCGGCGGCTCTCTGGTCGGACTGTCCGCCTCGCTCTTCCTCGGACGCCTCGGCGTGCCGCACGTGCTCGTCGAGCGCCACGCCGGCACCTCGATCCATCCGCGCGGGCGCGGCAACAACGTCCGCACGATGGAACTGTTCCGGGGCGCCGGAGTGCGGCCGCGCATCCGGGACGCCGCATCGGTCCTGTCCGGCAACAACGGCATCCTCCAGGCGCCGAGCCTGGCCGGGGACGCCGGCGAGTGGCTGTTCCGGGAGATCGACCCCGGCGGCGGCCTCGCCCGCTTCAGCCCCGCCGAATGGTGCCTGTGCAGCCAGAACGACCTGGAGCCCGTGCTGCGGGAGACCGCCCTCGAACTGGGCGGGGACCTGCGCTACGCGACGGAGCTGATGTCCTTCGAGCAGGACGCCGAAGGGGTGACCGCCCGGGTCAAGAGCCGCGAGACGGGCGAGCACACCACCTTCCGCGCCGACTACCTCGTCGCGGCGGACGGCCCGCGCAGCCCCGTGCGCGAACGGCTCGGCATCGGGCAGAACGGCCCCGGCGACCTGTTCCACAACGTGAGCGTCACCTTCACCTCGCGGAACCTCACGGACGTCGTCGGCGACCGGCGCTTCATCGTCTGCTACCTGACGGACCCGGGGGCCGACGGGGCCCTCCTGCCGGTCGACAACCGGGAGCGCTGGGTGTTCCACGCGCCCTGGCACCCCGAGCGCGGCGAGACCCTGGAGGAGTTCACCGACGAGCGGTGCCGGGAGCAGATCCGGCGGGCCGTGGGCGTGCCGGACCTCGACGTGGAGATCACCGGCCGGGCCCCCTGGCACGCCGCCCAGCGGACGGCCGAACGGTACGCGGAGGGGCGGGTGTTCCTGGCCGGCGACTCGGCCCACGAGATGCCGCCGACCGGGGCCTTCGGCTCCAACACCGGCATCCAGGACGCCCACAACCTGGCCTGGAAGCTGTCCGCGGTCCTGGACGGCTGGGCCGGTCCCGGCCTGCTCGCGTCCTACGACGCGGAGCGCCGCCCGGTCGCGGAGGCGACCAGCGCCCGCGCCTCGGCCCGTTCGGTCGAGCACAGCCACCCGGGGTACGCCCCCGATCCCGGCGTCGCCCCGGCGGGCCGGAAGGGCGGCATCCTCAACGTGGTCCTGGGCTACCGCTATCCGCGGGGCGCGGTCCTGGGCGCCGACGGAACGCTGCCGGTCGTGCCCGACGGGCTGCGCCTCACGGGCGAGCCGGGGACCCGGTCGCCCCACCTGTGGCTGGACCGGTCCGGCGACCGGATCTCCGCCCTCGACCTGTACGAGCGGTTCCCGGTGCTGCTGAGTTCGGCGGGCGGCACGGGCGCGTGGCACGCCGCGGCGGCCCGGGTCGCGGAGCGGCTGCCGGTGCCGCTCGTCTCGTACCGGATCGGCGCGGGGCCGGACGCCGAGCTGGTCCCGGAGCCCGGCACGGACTGGGCGGAACTCCACGGGGTCACGGAGGGCGGGGCGGTCCTCGTCCGGCCCGACGGCTTCGTCGCGTGGCGCTCCGAGGAGGCCGTGGAGGACCCGGAGGAGGTGCTGCGGGCGGCCCTCACGGCGCTCTTCGACCCGGCGTGACCCGAAGCCTCCTTTCCGCCCGGGGACTCCGGGCGGAAAGGAGGCTTCGTCGTGGGCGGCGCGGGGGCTCCCCCACCGGCGCCGCCCGTGCGGAACCGGTCAGAAGCGGTCCTGCCGGCCAGGAAGGCCGGGGAGGCCCGGGAGACCCGGCAGGGCCGGAAGGCCCGGGAGCGCCGTCGGCGGGAGCCGCAGGCCGTCGAGCCGCTGGTTCGCCGGGGTCCGGCAGGTCAGGTCCTTGAGCGGCAGCCGGCCCGTCACCAGGTAGGCGGTGGTGAACTTGTCGGCGCAGGACCCGGAGCCGTAGACGCCGTGCCCCACCCCGTCCAGGACGGTGATCATCCGGGAGCCCTTCATGGCCCGGCGCATCCCCTGGCCGCTGACCAGCGGCGTCTGGGAGTCCCACTCGTTCTGCAGGACGAGCGCGCGGACGGTGTTGTTCACCTTGGTGGCCGGCTCCGCGCCCTGCCCCCAGAACGCGCAGGGCTTGATGTGGGACGCGAAGTCGCCGTACAGCGGGTAGGCGGCCTTGTCGCGGATCGCGTCGCGGCGGTACTGCTCCGGGTCGCGCGGCCAGGCGCGGGTGTCGGCGCACACCACGGACCAGAAGCTCGCGTCCCCGTTGTCGGCCGGGACGGAGCGGGCGAAGGACGGCCGGGCGGGGGCGGTCGGCGGGCCGCTCCGCGACGGGGCGGCGGTCGGGGCCTTTCCGGCGGCGGCATCCCTGAGTTGGGCGACCGTCTCGGCGGCGTCCGCCACGTAGAAGAACATGGCCCGCCAGGAGCGGATGTCGTCACCGGACAGGAGCAGGCCGTCGAAGGCTATGGGCTTGCGGTTCGCCCCGGCGACCAGGTTCCAGAAGGTCGCGCGGACCTCGGCCGGGGTGCTGCCCAGCCCGTACGTGGCGTTCCGCGCGGCGGTCCACTCGGTCCACCGCGTGAACGCCGGCTCCGCGCCCTCCGCCCACACCTGGATCATGCCCCGCCAGATCCGCTCGGGGTCGGCCGCGCTGTCGAGCACGAACCGGTCGGCCCCCTTCGGGAACAGCTGCGCGTAGACCGCGCCCAGGTAGGTGCCGTAGGAGTAGCCCAGGTACGAGATCCTCTTCTCGCCGAGGACGGCGCGGATCACGTCCATGTCCCGCGCGGTGTTGCGGGTGCTGAGGTGGGGCAGTACGGCCCCGTTGCGCTTCCGGCACTTCTCGGCGACGGTCCGCGCCCAGCGGACGTCCTTGTCGAACGTCTCGGCCTTGTAGGGGCGTTGCCAGTTGAGGTCGTCGTCGTTCAGGCCGCAGCCCACCGGGGAGCTCTGGCCGACGCCCCGGGGGTCGAACCCGATCAGGTCGTACCGCTTCTTCACGGCGTCGGGCAGCTCCGACGCCAGGTACAGGGGCATGTCGAGGCCGATGCCGCCGGGGCCGCCGGGGTTGAGGAGCAGGACGCCGCGCCGGTCCTTGGCGCTGGTCGCCCTCGTCCGGGAGATCGCGACGTCGAGCTTCCCGCCGTCCGGGCGGCCGTAGTCGAGCGGCACCTTGATCGTCGCGCACTCGAAGTTCGCCGGGGTCTGGGCGTCGCAGCGCTTCCACTTCGGCTTCTGCTGCGTGTACTGCTTCAGGGGATCGGCGGCGGCCGCCGCCCGGAACGCCGGGGCGGCCGCGGAGGCGGCGGCGGGCGTGAGGGCGGGCAGGAGCGTCGCGGCGACGCCCATGGCCACGAGGGATGCTGTTCGCCTGTTTCTCACCGTGGGTCAGATCCTTGCGGGAGGTGGATGATCCGGTCTCATGCAC
The DNA here is from genome assembly GCF_044760185.1 of Streptomyces sp. NPDC098101. Classification (NCBI taxonomy): domain Bacteria; kingdom Bacillati; phylum Actinomycetota; class Actinomycetes; order Kitasatosporales; family Streptomycetaceae; genus Streptomyces; species Streptomyces sp. NPDC098101. The sequence continues at coordinate 632,126 of NZ_JBIWAS010000004.1, forward strand.
CCTTGCTCATACGGAAGTTGGACGAATCCTCCGCCGGGTCACGATCGTGTCCGACCTCAGGAGTAGCGCACGGCGCGGCGAATGGTTCCCGAGGCGGAGAACGCGACGGGCCGTTTTCCCGTCCGGGCCGCCCGCGCCCTCCGTGGAGGGGCGGGCGGCCCGGGCGTCACAGGCGGAGGGCCACCGCCGCGTGGTGGCCGTCCGGGACGAGGACGTCGGCGAGGAGCCATCCGGCCGGGGCGGCGGGGACGGGCCCCGCGCCCACGTAGTCGGCCGACGGGTCGGCGCCCAGGCCGATCCCGAGCCCCTTCAGATACGCCTCCTTCCTGGTCCAGACGCGGGCGAACGCGTCGGGCCTGCGGGCCGGGGCGAGGGCGGTGAGCTCCGCCGCCTCCGCCGGGTGGAGCACCTCACCGGCCTCCGCGACCGTGTGCGGCGGCGGCACCCGTTCGATGTCCACCCCGACCGGCGTGGACGCGAGGGCGATCAGGCTCAGTCCCTCGCAGTGCGAGAGCGAGAAGTGCAGGCGCCCGTCCGGGAGTACGGGACGGCCGTGCGGCTCGCCGCAGCAGGGGCACGGTGCCCGGGCGACCGACACGGCCCGGGGCGCGATCCCCAGATGGGCGCCGAGCAGCCGGCGCAGCCCCGCGTGGGCGCACAGGTAGGTGGCCCGGTCGCCGGGCCGGCGGAACTCCCCGGCGCGGGTCAGCTCTGTCCCGTCCAGGAGGAGGGACGCGTACCGGCCGACGGTCTCCTGGTGCGTCCCGGTGGCCACCAGCCACAGCTGCGGCCGCGCGGGCCGGAGGCCGGGGAGGCCGGGCAGGGCCGTGGTGAGGAGCGGGAGCACGGCGGGGACCAGGGGGGCGGAGGACGGAGGGGCGGAAGGCGGAGGGGCGGGCGGTCGAAGGGTGGGTGGTCGGAGGGTGGGTGGGAGAACCGGCTGGGTCATGTCTGCCTCACACGGAAGTGGCGGTGGGCTCCGGGACGGTACGGACGCGGTCGTCGGCACGGGGGGCGTCCGGTTCCGTGCCGTCGCCGCTCTTGTCGCCGCGCAGGGCGAGGGCGGCGGCGACCGGGGAGAGGAGGGCGAGGCCCGCGCACAGCAGCCAGGTCCCGGTCACCCCGAGGTGCAGCGAGACGGGGGTGAAGACGGCCAGGGAGAGCGGCGCCGCGCCGATGCCGGAGAGGGTGAAGGTGGACATCGCGGCGCCCATCCGGCCTTCGGGGACGGCCTGTTGGTAGGCGGTGACGAGGGCGGGCCCGTTGAGGCCGGAGAGGAGTCCGACGGCGCCGGCCGTGGCGGCGAGCACGGGGGCGGTGGGGACGAGCGCCATGGCCGCCATGCCGGCCGCGAGGCCGGTTCCGGTCACCACGAGCTTGGCGTGGGCCGGGATGCGGTGGGCGAGGGCCGCGCCGAGGGCGGCGGACGCGAGCGCGCCGGCGCTGAAGGCGGCCAGGACCAGGGCGACGGCGCCGATGCCCCAGCCCCGGTCGGCGGCGCGCAGGGGCAGGGCGACCTCGGCCGGCCACAGGAACGCCAGGTCCATGCAGAAGCAGGCGACGAACATCCACCGCAGGCGCCGGTGGGCGGCCAGGAGGCGGAAGCCGTCGCCGGACCGGGCCAGGAGGGAGGGCCCCTGCGGGACGCGGGCGGGGCGGGTCATGCCGTGGGTCACGTGGGCGGCGCACCCCAGCCAGACGACGCAGCCGATCGCGGCCGCCGCGATGGCGCCGGGGAGGCCGCCGGCGATGACGAGCCAGGCCCCGAGCGGCGATCCGGCGATGGGGGCCAGGCGCAGCACCATGGAGAAGAGGGAGTTGGCCCGGCCGAGCTGCTCCTGGGAGGCGAGGCGGGGCAGCAGGACCCCGGAGGCCGGGCCGGTGAGGCCGAGCAGGGCGCCGTCGACGAGGGCGATGGCGATCAGCGGCCACAGGCTCTCGGTGGTGACGGTGACGAGCGCCCCGGCCGCGAGGACGGCGACGCGGACGCTCGTCGCGCGGAGCAGGACGGCCCGGGGCCCGAGCACGTCGGTGAGGGCGCCGCCGAACAGGAGCAGCAGGGCGCGCGGGAGGGTGGCGGCGAGGGTGACGGCCGTGACGGCACCGCGGCCGCCCAGCTGGACCGCGGTCCAGCTCATGGCGATCAGCAGGGCGAAGCTGCCCGCCTGAACGGCGGCCTGGCCGACGACGAGGCTGCTGACGCGCGGCCAGTCGACGAAGGGCTTGTCACCGGGCGGGGCGGGGGTCGTCGTTCCCATGGGGTCGGCTTTCTGTCGTCGGAGGAGGCGGGCGCGTGCGGGCACGCGGGTGTACGGGGGGGGCGGTCCGGTGGACGCCTCGGGCCGTTGTGCGGGCCCTGGGTGGGTCCCGGATCGGGTATTTCTGGAGTCGGGTATGTCCGGGGTCGGACAGGTCTCGGTCAGCACAGACCTCGGGCCGGGCGGCCCCTGATCGGGTTCGGTCGGGTCGGGTCTCGGTCAGGAGGGGTCCCAGGCCGGGCGGACCCGGTCAGGGCGGGCCCCTGGTAGGGCGGGCCCGAGGTGGGCGGCCCCGTCAGGGTGGGGACGTCCGGGTCATGGGTGGTGGAGGGATCGGGACGTGGGCGGTTCCGGTGTCGCCGCGGAGGTACGCGGCGACGGCGAGGGCCACCGCGCGGTCGGCGGCACGGCGTACCGCGCGGCGGCCCCGCGGGGACCGGGCGGCGGTCCGGGGGGTGCGGAGTTCGACGCGGCCGCCGAGGTGGCCCCGGCCCGCCTCCGTGAGGGCGCGCTGCGCGCTGTGCCGGGCCGCCGCCGCGGCCCGCTCGTCGGGGGCGGTCACGGCGATGCCGGGCAGCTCCCGTACGGAGAAGCGGGCGTGCACGGTGCGGCAGCCGCGCGGCCGGCGCGCGGTCACGGTGTCACCCCGGCCGGAAGGCCGGGGGACGGGACGGCCGGGTGGCCGTCGGGCCACCACAGGTCCTCGGGCCCGAGGGCGGTCACGCTGTACTTGCCCAACGCGCTGACGAGCAGCCGCAGTTCGAGGGCGATGCTCTCGACGAGGCGTTCCAGGCCGTGCTCGGGGTCCTCGTCGACGGCGACGAGCGCGGCCCGGCCGAGGCCGGCGGCGGTGGCGCCGAGGGCGAGGGCGCGCAGGACGCGGCCGCCCTCCCACATGCCCCCGCTGGCGAGGAGGCACCCGGCGGGGCGCCCGACGCGGCGCAGGCATTCGCCGAGGGGCAGGCCGACCTGGTCGAGGAAGGCGCCCGGGGCCCAGCCGGTGCCGCCCTCGGCCCCGTCGACGGTGACGGCGTCCGCTCCGGCCTCCCAGGCGGTCCGGGCGGCGTGGGCGATGTCGCGGCCGGGGTGGAACTTCACCCAGGTGCGGGCCTTGGGGAAGTTGTTGCGCATGAAGCGGAGCTGCTGGCGGAGGATCTCGTCGGTGAAGGTGCCGGGGGTGGCGCAGCGCAGTTGGCGCGCGCCCTCCGGGTCGAAGACCTCGCGCACGGTGAAGCGGCGGGCGAGCCGCTCCGCCTCGGCCCGGTCGACGACGGTCATGCCCCCGAGGCCGGGCTTGGCGCCCTGTCCGGTCTTCAGCTCGAAGGCGAGGCGGCCGGTCTCCAGGAGGGGGCGGGCGGCGGGGTCGCTGTAGAGGAGGTTCCAGACCTCGGAGTCGGCGTCCTCGGTGGACTGCTGGACGACGACGCCGCCGGCGCCGTCGGGCGCGGCGTCGAGGTAGGCCTCGACGCGGGCGAGGAGGGCGGAGCGGGTGGCGTCGCCGGCCCGGCGGTAGCCGTGGACGGGGATCATGTTCTCCCCGACGACCATGGGGATGCCGAGGCGGGCGGCCTGTCGGCTCGCGTGGACGGCGAGGTCGCCGCTGCCGGCGCGGGTGGAGCCGAAGGCGGACAGGTAGAGGGGCAGCCGGGCGGTGAGGCCGCCGGTGCGGGTGGTGAGGTCGACGTCGGTGAACTCCGGTTCGCGGGCGAGGTCGATGAGCTTCTCCAGCCGCTCGGGCATGAAGACGGGCGGGACGATGCGCGCCCGGTCGAGGGCGTCCCCCGGGCCGGGGGCGGAACCGCTCGGACCGAAGAGGCGCGTGCCGTACGCGGCGGGGTCGGGGAAGACCTCGGCGGTGCCGCCCCGGGCCCGGGCGCGTACGGCCTCCTCGGGGAAGCCGGGGGCGTCGAGGCCGGTCACGGGGCCACCGCCCCGGGGAGCTTCGGGTAGGCGCTGACCTGCCAGAGGGCGTCGAGCCCGGTGAGGAAGCGGACCAGGCGCTGGAGGCCCATGCCGAAGCCGGCGCTGGCCGGAATGCCCTCGCGGGCCTCCTTGAGGTACCAGGCGTACTTGGCGGGGTTCTCGCCGCTCTCCCTCATGCGGGTGACGATGGTGGCGTAGTCGGACTCGCGCTCGCTGCCGGAGACCAGTTCGCCGTAGCCGTGCGGGGCGATCAGGTCGAAGTTGCGCAGGACGCCGGGGCGTTCGGGGTCCTCGCGGTCGTAGAAGCCCCGGGAGCCCTTGGGGTAGTCGTCGATGAAGAAGGGCCGGTCGCTCTCCAGGGAGAGGATCCGCTCGCCGGTCCAGTCGATCTCGCCGTCGGGGTTCTGCGGGTGGCCGGAGGCCAGGAGGCGGGCCACGGCCTCGTCGTGGGTGCGGACGTCGTACTTCCCGGCGCGGACGTCGGCGAAGTCGCCCTCCTGGCGCCCGAGTCCGGTGAGGAGGTCGGGGACGGCCGTCCAGACGTGTTCGGCGACGTGGGTGAGCAGCCCGGCGGCGATCTCCTGGGCGTCCTCACGGCTCGCGTCGGCGATCTCCACGTCGATCTGGTGGAACTCGACGAGGTGGCGGCCGGTGGTGGCGGTCTCCTCGGGCTCCACGCGGACGTTGGGAGCGATGTAGAAGAGCTTCGGGAAGCCGCGCAGGGACGCCTGCTTGTAGAGGATGGCGCTGGTCATCAGCTTGTAGGGGTGCCCGTAGTAGTCGACGTCCAGGGCCTTGGCGCCGCGCCCGCCGGGGTCGGTGACGGGGCCGACGAGCGGCGGCAGGAGTTCGGTGAAGCCCTGGCCGTACAGGAAGTCGCGGGCGGCCCGGAGGGCTTCCTGCTGGACGAGCATGGCGGTCCGCAACTGCGGCGAGCGGAGGTGTTCGCCGAGCGGGGGCGGTACGGCCGGTGCGGCCGGCAGGTCGGCGGGGCGGGGCTGGTCCATGACGGGACTCCTGTTCGTGACGGGCGCGGGTGGGTGCGGACGGGCGCGGGCGACGGGCGGGCGTTCAGACGGTGAGCGGGGCGGCGCGCGGGCGGTCGCGGCCGTCCTCGTCCCCGTCGCGGTGCCACGGGCCGTCGTAGCGGCCGGCGACGTGGTGGAGGGCGGTGAGCAGGCCGTCCGCCGTGAGGGGGGTGGCGTCGGCCGCCGGGTCGGCGGGGATCGGCATGGCGCCGGTACGGGCCCAGCGGAGCCGGCCGGCGGGGTCGATGAAGCCGCGGGAGCGGCCGGGGTTGTCGGGGTGGAGGCAGAAGGGGACGTCGAGCAGTCCCCGGGCGAAGGCGTCCGGCAGGGCGCGGGACAGGTCGGGGTGGAGGCCGAGGACGGTCTCGATCAGGGTGCGGGCCTCCGTGTACACCTCGCCGTCCCCGTCCGTCGCGGGGCCGGATTCCGGGGGTCCGGCGAGCGCTGCGGCCGCGGCGGCGGTCTCCAGGGCGCGGACGTTCTCCGCGACGGTGGGGATGCGGTGCGCCTCGGCGGCGGTCTTGACGATCAGCCGGCCGGCGCCGGAGCGCACGGCGAGGCGGGCGGAGGCCTCCAGGAGGCGGGTGGCGCCCCGTTCGGTGCGGGGGAAGACGCCCATGTACGTGTAGAGGACGACGTGGTGCTCGACGCCGGCGGGGAGGAATTCGGCGGCGAGGCGGCGCAGGGCCCGTACGGCCTCCTCGTCCTGGCCGGGGTCGGTCTGCTGGGCGTAGCTCAGGGAGACGCTGCGCAGCCCGTACTGGGCGAAGAACAGGCACTCCAGGACGCTGGTGGCGACCAGGAGGCCGGGCGGGCAGAGCTGGCCGAGCAGGCAGCCGCCGAAGCTCTCCAGGTGCGGGGTGGTGCCGGGGCGCGCCGTGCCGGCGAACAGCTCGCAGGCGCGGGCCCAGGCCTCGACGGACTCCCGCAGGGGGGTGCGGCCGTAGGGCAGGCAGTACGAGACGGGGCCGCCCTCGGTGGCGGTCAGACCGGCGGCGGTGAGGGCCGCGATGATCGTTCCGGGCCGGGCGGAGCCGTGGCGGACCTGTACGGGGAAGTCCTCGTCGTGGAGCCCTTCGAGGAGGTCGCGGGTGGTCTCCGGGGTGTGGGTGGCGATCGGGTAGCCGTTGAGGGAGGCGCCCTCGGCCACGGCGGCGCGGGCGGCGGCGAGGTCGCCGACGCGGGTGTAGCTGTCGACGGTCAGGGTGCCCACGGTGTGGGCGGTGGCGGCCCGCGTCCGCGCGAGCCCCGCCCGCATCAGGCCCGGGTCCCCGAAGCCCATGCGGGGCTGGACGACGAGCCGCCCGGCGGCGGCCGAGTCCGCGACGAACGCCCCGAAGGAGGAACCGGCGGCGGTCAAGCCGGCACCTCCCGAAGGGATTCGACGGCTTCCCGCCGAGGTCCGACGACTTCCGAGCGGGCCCCACCGCTCTCCGGACGCGCCCCGACGGCTTCCCGGAGCGACCCGACGGCTTCCCCGCGCGGCGCGGCGGGAGCCCGCCGCGCCCCGGCGGCCAGGAAGGCGCGCAGGGCGTCCAGGTCCTCGCCGAGGACCGCGTCGCAGCCGGCCTCGGTCAGGTGGGTGACGTCCGCCTCCTGGCGGTGTCCGGCGACGCCGAGTTTCCCGCCGAGGACCACGGGCACGGCGGCGAGGGCGGGCTCCGCGCGGAGGCGGCGGACGGCGGTGAGGCCGTCGCGGTAGCCGTGTCCGTTGACGCTGCTGAGCACCACCGCGTCGGGAGCGTGCCGCAGACAGGCGGCGGCGAGCAGCTCGGCGTCCACGCAGGGACCGAGCCCGACGACCTCGTGCCCCAGCTCCTCGAGGAAGAGACCGAGGTACACCAGATTCCACGTATGGGAATCCGACGCGGTTCCGCTCAAGAGAATCTTCATGCCTGAAGAATAGATTTCGGCACACCCCCGGAGGGGAAGTCGGACCGGCAGCAAGGACCGGCACTTTCATGTCGCGGCCGAAGCGCCGGCACCCTTGCCACGGAAAACGGAAAGGCGCCGCGTCCCGCTGCGGAAGCGGGTGCGGCGCCTTTCCGGGTCTCCCCCGGCGGGGCGGTGTCAGGCGTACTGGGCGACGAGGCCGCGCGGGCGGATGTCGGTCCAGTGGGTGGTGACGTACTCCAGGGCCTCGGCCCGGCCGGTGGGGCCGTGGACGCTGGTCCAGCCGCCGGGGACGTCCGCGAAGGCCGGCCACAGGGAGTGCTGGCCCTCGTCGTTCACGACGACGTGGAAGGTTCCCTCGGCGTTGTCGAACGGGTTGACGGAATCGCTCATGACTGGCTCCTCATTTCCTTCTTCTGCAGGGCGGAGAGTTTCTCCGAGAGAATGCTTCCGATGTGGGCGAATGGTTCTTGTCCGGCCATTTCCAGGTGCCCGCATTCGACGGTGTGATTGTCGACGATTCCCTGGACGTGGGGAATCCAGGTGGCGGCGAGGGCGCCTTCCGGTTCGCCCGGCCGGCGGGCGGTGAAGAACACCGCGTCGGTGTCGGCGACCCCCGGCACGTGCCGGGCCATGAGCCCGGCGTGGGTCTCGGAGGCCCGCAGCACCGCCCGGAGCTCGGTGTCGGAGAAGCCGGCGAGGACGGGGTCCTCGCGGCGGATCCGCGCCACCGCCTCGGCGAGGTCCCCGGCGGGTGCCGCCGCCCGTTCCTCCGGCGGCAGTACGGAGACGCTGCCGGGTCCGGTCTGGTGGACGTCCATCAGGGCGAGGAGCTCGACCCGTTCGCCGGCCTCGCGGAGCCGTACCGCCATGGTGTGGGCGACGATGCCGCCGTACGACCAGCCGAGCAGCCGGTAGGGGCCCCAGGGCTGGATCCGGCGGATCCGCTCCAGGTAGTCGTCGGCCATCTCCTCGACGCTGCGCGGCCGGTGGCCGGGGTCGCTGAGGGCGCGGGCCTGGAGGGCGTACAGCGGCTGGTCGTCGCCGAGGTGGCGGGCGAGGCCCGCGTAGGCCCAGCCGACGCCGGTCCCGGGGTGCACGCAGAACAGCGGGCGGCGGGTGCCCCGGGTGCTGAGCGGCAGCAGGACGCCCAGGGCGGCGGCCGTACCGTCGTCGCTCCCGGCTCCGTCTTCGTACGGGCCGAGGAGTCCGGCGGGGGTCGGCAGCCGGAAGAGGTCGCGGACGGTGCGCTCGACGCCCAGGACGCCGCGCATCCGGTTGACCAGGCGGACGCCGAGCAGGGAGTGGCCGCCCAGGGTGAAGAAGTTGTCGTCGATGCCGACCTCCGGCACGTCGAGGATCTCGGCGAACAGGGCGCACAGCACCTCCTCGCGCGCGTTGCGGGGCCGCCGTCCGCCCTCGGCCGGGGCGGGCCGGTGGGGGGCGGGGAGGGCCGCGCGGTCGGGTTTGCCGTTGACGGTCAGCGGCAGGGCGTCGAGGACGACGACGGCGGAGGGCACGAGGTGTTCGGGGAGCGTGGCGCGGGCGGCGGCGAGGAGTTCGGCCTCGGTGACGGAGCCGCCGGCGCGGGGGACGGCGTAGCCGACGAGGGTCTTCTCGCCGGGCCGGTCCTCGCGGACCACGGCGAGGGCCTGGCCGACGGCGGGGTGGTCGGCGAGCGCCCGCTCGACCTCGCCGGGTTCGATCCGTACGCCGCGCAGCTTGATCTGGCCGTCCGCGCGGCCGAGGAAGCGGAGTTCGCCGTCGGGGGTCCACAGGACGCGGTCGCCGGTGCGGTACATGCGGCTGCCGTCGTTCTCGAACGGGTCGGGGACGAACCGTTCGGCGGTCGTGCCGGGGCGGCCGACGTAGCCCCGGGCCAGGTGCGTGCCCGCGAGGTACAGCTCGCCGGGGACGCCGGGCGGCACGGGCCGCAGCGCGTCGTCGAGGACGTGGCCGCGGGTGTTGTCCATGGGCCGGCCGAGGTGGACGCCGGCGCCCCGCAGGGCGCGCTGTCCGGTGGTGAACCACTGGTTGTGGGAGGCGAAGGTGGTCTCGGTGGGTCCGTAGGAGTGGACGAGGACGGTGTCGGGGCAGTGGGTGAGGACCCGCTGCACGGCGGCCGGGGAGGCGACGTCCCCGCCGGTCCACACCTCGCGCAGGGCCCGGAGGGTGTCCAGGCCCTCGTCGGCCATGACGTGGAACAGGCCCACGGTGAAGTAGGCGCAGGTGACGCCGTGCCGGTGGACGGCGCGGGCGGTCTCGGCGAGGTCGGTGCCGTCGCCGGGGATGATCACGAGGCTGCCGCCGGAGAGCAGCGGCGGCCACGTCTCGAAGACGGAGGCGTCGAAGCCGGTCGCGGAGTGCACCAGCATCCGCCGGGGCCCGCCGGTGGCGAGGTCGCGGTCGGCGGCGAGTTCGAGGACGTTGCGGTGGGTGACGCCGACGCCCTTGGGCCGGCCCGTCGATCCGGAGGTGAACATCACGTACATCAGGTCGTCGCCGGTGGCGGGGGCGTCCTCGTGGTGCTCCTCCCCCGGTGCCGTGCCGGGCGCGTCGACGTCGAGCACGGCGGCGGGGAACCCCGCCGGGAGGGCGGCGGCGCGCGCCGTGTCGGTCGCCACCAGGCGGGCCCCGGCGTCCTCGGTCATCAGCCGGATCCTGGCCCCGGGCAGGCGGGGGTCCAGCGGGAGGTACGCGGCGCCGCACTTGAGGACGGCGAGCGCCGTCACGACCAGGGGCACGCCCCGGTCGAGGAGGACGCCGACGGTGTCGCCCCGGCGCGTCCCGGCCGCGCGGAGGCGGGCGGCGAGCGCGTCGGCGCGGGCGTCGAGTTCGCCGTATCCGACGGTCCCGTCGTCGGTGACGAGCGCGGGGGCGTCGGGGGTGCGCGCGGCCCGGCGGGCGATCCGCTCGTGGACGGTGTCCGGCCCCGGGGGCGGCACGGTGGCGGTGTCGTTGTGCTCGCCGACGAGCCGGAGGCGGTCGGCGTCGGTGAGGAGGTCGACGTCCCCGATCCGTACGCCGGGGTCGGTCGCGGCGGCGCGCAGGGTGCGGTCCAGGTGGGCGGCGAGCAGGGCGGCGGTGGGGGCGTCGAACAGGTCCGTGGCGTACTCCAGGCCGCCGGTCAGGCCGCCGGGGCGGCCTTCGGCGTCCCGCAGCTCGGTCAGGGCGAAGGTGAGGTCGAACTTGGTGGAGACGGTGTCGAGGAGGGCGGGTCCGCCCTCCCGGAAGAGGTCGCGGGCGGCGGCCGCGCCGGGGGCGTCGCGGGTGTAGTCGTGGTGGAGCTGGACGACGACCTGGGCCAGCGGGTGGTGGGCGGTGGTGCGGACGGGGTTGAGGTGTTCGACGACGCGGTCGAAGGGGAGTTCCTGGTGGGCGTAGGCGGCGAGGTCGGCGCGCCGGACGCGTTCGAGGAGTTCGGCGAAGGTGGGATTGCCGGAGGTGTCGGTGCGCAGCACCAGGGTGTTGACGAAGAAGCCGACCAGGTCGCCCAGGTTCTCGTCGTCGCGTCCCGCGGTCATGGTGGCGAGCGGCAGGTCGGTGCCGGCGCCGTGCCGGGTGAGGACGGCGGCCAGGGCGGTCTGGAGGACCATGAGGAGGGTGGTGCCGCTGCGCCGGGCCAGGGACTCCAGGGCCCGGTGGGCGGCGGGGTCGAGGGCGACGGGGGCGTGTCCGCCGCGGTGGGTGGCCTCGGCGGGCCGGGGCCGGGCGGAGGGCAGTTCGAGGACGGGCGGCGCTCCGGCGAGGGTCTTCTCCCAGAACTCCAGGTGGTCGCGGGCGGCGGGCCCTTCGGTCAGGTCGCGCTGCCAGAGGGTGTAGTCGGCGTACTGGACGGGCAGCGGCTCCCGGTCGGGGGCGCGGCCCTCGGCGCGGGCGAGGTAGGCGGTGGTGAGGTCGGCGAGGAGGGGGCCGGTGGACCAGCCGTCGGCGGCGATGTGGTGGACGAGGAGGACGAGGACCTGCCCGTCGGGCGCGTCCTCCCCGGTGTTCAGGAGGGTGGCCCGCAGCGGGGTGTCCTCGGCCAGGTCGAAGACGTGTCCGGCGGCTTCGGCGACGGCTTCGGGGAGCCGCGCGGCAGGGACGGTCCGCACGTCGAGCGGGGGCCGGACCCCGGTCAGGACCTCCTGGTGGGGTTCGCCGTCGACGGTCCGGTAGCGGGTGCGGAGCACCTCGTGGCGGTCGGAGAGGTCGGCGAGCGCCCGGGCGAGGGCGTCCGGGTCGAGCGGCGCGGCCGGCCGCAGGACGAGGGGGATGTTGTAGGAGGTGCCGGGGCCTTCGAGGGTGTCGATGAACCACAGGCGGCGCTGGGCGTACGAGAGGGGGAGCCGGGCGGGCCGGTCCGGGCGCGGGACGGGCCGGGGCCGGGGGGTCGCGGCGGTGCCGTCGGGGCCCGGGGCGGTCTCGCGGCCGGCGATGCGGCGGGCGAGGGCCTCGGGGGTGGGGGCGAGGAGGAGGTCGCGGACCTGGACGTCGGCGCCGAGGCGGGCGCGGATCCGGTTGGCGAGGCGGACGCCGCTCATGGAGTGGCCGCCGATGGTGAAGAACCCCTCGTGCGGGTCCACCCGGTCCAGGCCGAGGACCTCGGCGAACAGCTCGCACAGGACGTCGACGTGGGCCGGGGGCGGTTCCGTGCCGGCGTGCGCGGCGGCCAGGGCCTCCTCGGCGGCGGTCTCGACGGCGCGGGCGGCGGTGCGGGCGCGCCGCCCGTCGAGGGCGAGCCGGTCGGCGGGGGTGACGAGCGCGGTGTCCGGGACGGGGTCGCCGGGCCGGTCGGCGGCGGTGCGCAGGGCGCGTTCCAGGGCGGCGAGGAGGAGCAGGGCGGTGTCCTCGTCGAGGACGTCCGTGGCGTACTCCAGGGCGATCCGCAGTCCGGCGGGGGCGCCGTCGGCGTCGCGGAGTTCCTCGCAGGCGGCGGTCAGGTCGAACTTGGTGGTGGCCGGGCCGTCCGCGGCGAACCGGCCCTCGCTCGCGCCGAGCCGGAACGTGTCGTCGCCGGTCCCGGTGGTGCGCAGGGTGAGCATCACCTGGAAGAGGGGGTGGACGCCGGGCGTGCGGGGCGGGTTGAGGTGCTCGACGAGGAGGTCGAAGGGGAGGCCCTGGTGGTCGAAGGCGGCGAGGACGGTGTCGCGGACCCGTCGCAGGAGGCCGGTGAAGGCGGGCCCGCCGGAGGTGTCGGTGGGCAGCACGAGGGTGTTGACGAAGAAGCCGACCAGGTCGTCGAGGGCTTCGTCGTCGCGTCCGGCGACGGGGGTGCCGAGGGCGACCCGGTCTCCGGCTCCGGCCGCCCGCAGGGCGAGGCCGAGGGCGGCCTGGAGGACCATCAGCACGCTGGCGTGGTGCTCCTCGGCGAGGCGGACGAGCCGGGCGTGGACGTCGGGTCCGAGGAGGGCGGTCACCTGGGCGCCGGCGTGGTCGCGGACGGCGGGCCGGGGCCGGTCGAGGGGCAGGTCGGTCGCTTCGGGCAGGCCGTCGAGGGCGGCCCGCCAGTGGGCGAGGCCCCGGGCGGTGAGGGAGTCGGGGTCGTCCGGGGTGCCGAGGACGTCGTTCTGCCAGAGGGTGTAGTCGGCGTACTGGACGGGCAGCGGCTCCCAGTCGGGGGCTTCGCCTCCGGTACGGGCGGCGTGGGCGCGGGCCAGGTCGGTCATCAGGGGGGTGAGGGACCAGCCGTCGCCCGCGACGTGGTGGAGCAGGACGGCGAGGGTGGCGCCGGGGCCCTCGTCGGGGACGAAGAGGGCGACGCGCAGGGGCAGTTCGCGGGAGAGGTCGAAGGTCTCGGCGGTGAAGGCGGCGACCCGGTCGGGGAGTTCGGCGGCGGGGCACTCGACGGTGCGGAGCCGGACGGCGGCGGGGGCCAGGACGTGCTGGTACGGCTCGTCGTCGGGCGCGAGGAACACGGTGCGCAGCACCTCGTGCCGTTCGGCGAGGTCGGTGACGGCGGCGGCCAGGGCGGTCCGGTCGGGCACCTCGTCCAGGTGGAGGACGACCGGCATGTTGTAGGCGGCGGACGGGCCGTCGAACTGGTTGACCAGCCAGAGGCGCCGCTGTGCGTGGGAGAGCGGCACCCGGTCCCCGGCCGGCAGGGGCTCCTCGTGGACGACGGGGAGGCGCGGGGCGGTGGTGCGGAGCTTCTTCCGGTCGATCTTGCCGGAGCTGGTGCGGGGCAGGGCGACGACGACGCTGACGGCGGGCACGGCCGCGGGCGGCATCCGGTCGCGCACCCGGGCGCGCAGCTCCTCCGCGCCGGTGCCGCCCTCGGTGACGACGAAGGCGACGAGCCGCTTGACGCCCTCGGCGTCCTGCTGGGCGACGACGGCGGCCTCCCGGACGGTGGGGTGGCCGGCGAGGACGGAGTCGACGGCGGCGGGGTCGATGCGCTGGCCGCCGATCTTCACCTCGTCGTCGAGGCGCCCGTGGTAGAGGATCTGCCGGTCCTCGCCGACGGTGACGAGGTCGCCGGTGCGGTAGGCGCGCTCGCCGTCCAGGGTGGTGAAGCGGCGGGCGTTCAGCTCGGGCCGGTGCAGGTATCCCCGGGTCAGTCCGCCGCCCAGGAGCCAGAGTTCACCGGCGACGACGGCGGCGCGGACGCCGGGCAGGGGCCGTCCGATGGGGACGGGGCCCGCCTCGTGCCGGGTGAGGTCGGCGACGGTGGCGACGACGGTGGTCTCGGTCGGGCCGTAGCCGTTGAGGAGGCGGATCCGGTCGCCGGCCAGGCCGCGCCACTGGGCGATCCGCTCGGGCAGGACGGCCTCGCCGTAGACGAGGACGGTGCGCAGCTGGTCCGGGAGGCGGACGGAGCCGGTGGTCAGGACGTGGACGAGCTCGTGCCAGTAGGCGGCGGGCAGGTCGAGGAGGGTGATGCCGTGGCGCGCGCAGCCGGCGAGGAGTTCGCCGACGTCGAGCATGTCGTCGGTGCGCAGGACGAGGGTGCCGCCCGCGCCGAGGGTGGGGAAGACCTCCTGGACGCTGGCGTCGAAGTGCAGCGGGCTGAACTGGAGGACCCGGGAGTCGGGGCCGATGCCGTAGGCGGGGGTCGCGCCGGCGACGAAGTGGGCGAGGGAGTCGTGGGCGACGACGACGCCGTTCGGGGTGCCGGTGGAGCCGGAGGTGTAGATGACGTAGGCGGCGCCCTCCTCCGTACCGGGCCCGTCGAGGACGAGTTCGCCGTGCCGGGCGACCTCGGCCGGGGTGGGGGCCAGGTCGCCGCAGGCGTCCCGGAGGATGGCCGCGTTGCGGGCGTCGGGGGCCTGGACGTCGAGCGGCAGGTAGGCGGCGCCGGTGGTGAGGACGGCGAGGAGGCCGACGATCGCGTCGACGCCCCGGGGCCGGTGGAGGGCGACGAGGCGGCCGGGGCCCGCGCCCAGGGCGGCGAGCTCCCGGGCCCTGCCGTCCACGGCCTCGGCGAGCCGCGCGTACGTCAGGCGGGTGTCGGCGTGGACGAGGGCGGGGGCGTCGGGGCGGGTGCGGACCTGGTGGGCGAACAGGTCGAGCACGGGCGGGGCGGGGGCGGGAGAGGGTCCGCCGTCGAGCAGGTCGTCCGTTCCGCTGGGGGGCATTCTGGGTTCCTCCGGTAAGGGGCCGAGAGACCGGGGCGAACGGTTCCTCTCGCCTCCGTGCCCTTCACGCTAGGCGCGGCTCCCCCGCTCCCGGGGCAGTCGGACCGGCGGCTCCGGGCGGCAGAAGGCGCCGTCCGGAGCTGCCGGTGCCGGTCCGTCAGCGGCCCTGGCGCGCCCCCGCCCTGGTCCGCCGCCGCAGCGCCGGGACGGCGGGCGGACGGGGCGGCACCGGTCCGGAGGAGGCGGGCGGCACGTCGGCGGGAGCCCGGCCCGTATCGGCGGACGTCCGACCGGCGTCGGCAGGAGCCCGGCCCGCGTCGGCGGGCACCCGGTCCGCGTCGGCGAGGCGCCGCGCGAGCGAGGCCGCGGTCGGGTTGCGGAAGACGTCCCGCAGGGTGAGGTCCCGGCCGAGTTCGGCGCGGATCCGGTTGAGCAGCCGGACCGCGAGGAGGGAGTGCCCGCCGGACTTGAAGAAGTTGTCGTCCCGGCCGAGGGGCCGCCCGCCGAGGACGTCGCGGAAGAGGGCGAGCAGCTCGTCCTCCCGGGCGGCCGCGCCCGGCGCCTCCCCCTCCGGAACGAGGTCGGGGTGCTCGCCGGGGGCGGGCAGCCGGTCCACGACGACGACCCGGGCGGGGACCAGGTACTCGGGCAGCCGCTCGGCGGCGAAGGCCCGCAGCTCCGCCTCGCCGGGAGCGCCGGAGCCCCCGGGACCACCGGAACCACCGGGACTCCCGGGCGTACCGGGCGTACCGGTGACGGTGACGTACGCGTACAGCCGGTCCTCGCGGACGGCGACGCTCGCCCCGGTCACGCCGGGACGGCCGGTCAGGACGTCCTCGATCCGTCCGGGCTCCACCGGGTAGCCGCCCGCGGTGAGGACGGCGACGGGCCGCAGGGTGCCGTCGGCGGCCGGGAAGGCCCGCCGGCCGGTGGGCCGCGCGCCGCCGCCGGGGGCCGGCGCATACACCTCGCCGGGCACCCGTACGGGTGCGGGGCGCCCCTTCTCGTCCCGTACGGCCTCCGGTCCCGAGGGGGCGGCCGGGCCGTACTCCGGGCCGGACAGCGGGAGTCCGGGGTCGGCGGCGAACGCGTCGAGGGTCTCGACGAGGCGCCGGGCCAGGAGGCGGGCGGTGTCCTCGTCGTAGAGGGCGGTGGCGTATTCGAGGGCGCCGCGCAGCCCGGCCGGGGCGCCGTCCGCGCCGGTGAGTTCGGTGAGCGCGAAGGTGAGGTCGGACTTGGCGCCGACCGCGCGGAACGCGACCGGTTCGCCGTCCAGGACGCTCGGGGCGCCGGGGGCGGCCGGGGTGCTCGCGGCGTGGACCTGGAGCATCACCTGGACGAGCGGGGCGTGGGCGGCGGAGCGGTGCGGGCTGAGGTGCTCCACGAGCCGGTCGAAGGGGAGGTCCTGGTGGCTGTAGGCGGCGAGGCCCGTCTCGCGGACGCGGTGCACCAGGTCGGTGAAGGCCGGGTCGCCCGAGGTGTCGGTGCGCAGCACCAGCGTGTTGACGAAGAAGCCGACGAGGGGGTGCAGGGCGTCGTCGGCGCGGCCGGCGACGGTGGTGCCGATCGCGATGTCGGTGCCCGCGCCGTGCCGGGTGAGGAGGGCGGCGAGGGCGGCCTGCACGACCATGAAGAGGGTGGCGCCGCCGCTCCGGGCGCGGCGCAGCAGGGCCCGGTGGGTGGCGGCGCTCACGTCGAAGCCGGTGAGGGCGCCGGCCCCGTCGCTCTCCGCCGGGCGCGGCCGGTCGGTGGGCAGGGCGAGCAGCGGCGGCAGTCCGTCGAGGGCGGTGCGCCAGTGGGCGAGTTGCCCTGCGGAGAGCCCGTGTTCGCCGTCGAGGAGGTCGCGCTGCCAGAGGGTGTAGTCGGCGTACTGGACGGGCAGCGGCTCCCAGTCGGGGGCACGGCCCTCGGTACGGGCCCGGTAGGCGGTGTCGAGGTCGGCGAGGAGGCACGGGGTGGACCAGCCGTCGGCCGCGATGTGGTGCAGGAGCAGCACCATCACCTGGCCGCCGTCGGCGCCGGTGACGAGCCGGGCCCGGAAGGGGATCTCGGCGGCCAGGTCGAAGACGTGCCCGGCGGTCTCGTCGACGGCCGCCCGCAGCGCGTCGGGGCCGTCGGCCCGGACCTGTTCGAGGACGGGCACGGCGCCGTCGAGGACCTGCTGGTGGGGTTCGCCGCCGGTGGAGCGGTAGACGGTGCGCAGCACCTCGTGCCGGGCGGCGACGTCCGCGAGGGCGGCGGCGAACACGGCCGGGTCCAGGGGGCGGTGGAGCCGGGTCACCACGGGGATGTTGTAGGTGGCGGACGGCCCTTCGAGCCGGTTCAGGAACCACAGCCGGCGCTGGGCGGAGGAGAGCGGGATCCGCTCGGGCCGCGCCTCCTCCGGCACCGGCCGCAGAGCGGGACGGGCGGGCCCGGCCTCCTGCTCACCGAGCCGCCGCAGGAGCTGGCGGGGCGTCGGAGCCAGGAACACGTCACGGATGGCGGCCTGGAGACCGAGGGCCTTGCGGATCCGGTTGGTGAGCTTGCCCGCGAGCAGCGAGTGTCCGCCGAGCTTGAAGAAGTTCTCCCCCGGCAGCACCTCCTCCCGCCCCAGGATCTCCGCGAACAGTCCCCGCAGGATCTCCTCCCGGGGATCCGTGACGGCCCCGACCCCGTCCCGTACGCCCTTTCCGGACGCGGTACGGCTCCGCCCGGCGGCGGCGAGGGCCTCGTGGCGCCGGTCCAGGTCCCGGCGCTCCTCGTCGGTGACCAGGCGGACGGCGTCGAGCGGCGTGTCGGCGGGCCGCTCGGCGAGGGCGGTCAGCGCCCGCCGGAACAGGTCGAGGAGGAGGAGCGCGGTCCCCTCGTCGTACAGGTCGGTCGCGTACTGGAGTCCGAGCAGCACGCCGCCCGGTTGGCCGTCGGGGCCGAGGGTCTCGGCGCAGTGGAAGCCGAGGTCGAACTTGGCGGTGGCCAGGTCGGCGCCGTCCAGGGTGCCGGAAATGCCGCCGAGGCCACGGGCCGTGTCCTGCGCCTCCCCGGCGGTCTGGGCGCTGACCACGACCTGGAAGAAGGGGTGCCGGCCAAGGGACCGTTCGGGGTTCAGGTCCTCCACGAGCAGGTCGAACGGCAGGTCGTCGTGCGCGAACGCGGCGAGGTCCGCGTCCCGTATCCGCCCGACCAGCTCCCCGAGCGTCGGATCGCCCGACAGGTCGGTGCGCAGGGCAAGGGTGTTGACGAAGAACCCGACCAGGTCGTGCAGGGCCTCTTCCGGCCGCCCGGCGACCGGCGTCCCGACCACCAGATCGGATCCGGCGCCCGCCGCCCGCAGGGCGAGGGACAGCGCCGAGCGCACCACCATGAAGAACGTCGCCCGCTGCGCGCGGGCGAGGCCGCCGAGCGCCTTGTGGACGCCGGCGTCGACCTCCGTGGTCACCAGGGCGCCCCGCCGCTGTCCGGGCTCGGTCGTCCGGGGCCGGTCGGCGGGCAGCCGCGTCTCCGCCGGAGCGCCGTCGAGCGCCGTACGCCAGAAGTCCAGCCTGCTGCCCAGGAAGTCGTGTCCGGCGTCGAGGAGGTCGCGCTGCCAGAGGGTGTAGTCGGCGTACTGGACGGGCAGCGGCTCCCAGTCGGGGGCACGGCCCTCGGCGCGGGCCCGGTAGGCGAGGTCCAGGTCCGCGAGGAGGCGGTCCACGGACCAGCCGTCCGTGGCGATGTGGTGGACGAGCAGCACCAGCACCGCCGTCCCGTCCTCCACCTCGAACAGCCTGACGCGGAGGGGTGGTTCAGTGGTCACGTCGATCGTCGTCCGGGCGAAGTCCGTCGCCCGCGCCCGCGCTTCGCCGACGGGGGTGCGCTCCTCGACCTCCACCCGTGTCCCGGGCGCGTCCACGACCCGCTGGTACGGTTCGCCGTCCCGCGCCGGATACACCGTCCGCAGCACCTCGTGCCGCCCGGTCACGTCCCGCAGGGCCGCCTCCAGGACCGCCGCGTCGGGCAGGGCGTCCAGCCGGAGCACGACGGGCGCGTTGTACGCCGACGACGGGCCTTCGAGCCGGCCCAGGAACCACAGCCGGCGCTGGGCGTAGGAGAGCGGGATCCGTTCGGGCCGCGCCTCCTCCGGCACGGGCCGCAGGGCGGGACGGGCGGGACCGGCCTCCTGCTCGCCGAGCCGTCGCAAAAGCTGGCGGGGCGACGGAGCCAGGAACACATCACGGATGGCGGCCTGGAGGCCTAGGGCGCCGCGAATGCGGTTGGTGAGCTTGCCCGCGAGGAGGGAGTGTCCGCCGAGCTTGAAGAAGTTCTCTCCCGGCAGCACCTCCTCGCGTCCCAGGATCTCCGCGAACAGACCGCGCAGGATCTCCTCGCGGGGGTCCGTGGCGGTACGCGCCCGGTCGCCGTCGCGCGGCTCCTTCCGGGCGCCGGCGCGCTGCCGCCGGGCCTCGGCGAGTGCCCGGTGACGGCGGTTGAGCCCTCGGCGCTCCTCGTCGGTGAGGAGGTCCACCCGTCCCAGCGGCGTGCTGTCCGGCCGCCCGGCGAGGGCGGTCAGCGCCCGCCGGAACAGGTCGAGGAGGAGGAGCGCGGTCTCCTCGTCGTACAGGTCGGTCGCGTACTGGAGTCCGATGCGCAGCCCGTCCGGCCCGCCGTCCGCCCCGAACAGCTCCAGGCAGTCGAAGCTCAGGTCGAACTTGGCGGTGGCCAGGTCGGCGCCGTCGAGGACGGCCGGGATGCCGCCCAGGTGGTAGGGGTCGTCCTGCGCGGTCCGCGCGCTGACCATGACCTGGAAGAAGGGGTGCCGGCCGAGGGACCGTTCGGGGTTCAGGTCCTCCACCAACAGGTCGAACGGCAGGTCCTCGTGCGCGAATGCGGCGAGGTCCGCGTCCCGCACCCGCTCTACCAGCTCACCGAGCGTCGGATCGCCCGACAGGTCCGTGCGCAGCGCCAGCGTGTTCACGAAGAACCCCACGAGCTCGTGCAGCGCCTCCTCCGGCCGCCCGGCGACCGGCGTCCCCACCACCAGGTCCGACCCGGCGCCCGCCGCCCGCAGGGCCAGGGACAGCGCCGACCGCACCACCATGAAGAACGTCGCCCGCCGGGCACGGGCGAGGGCGGTCAGGCCCCGGTGGGTCCCGGCGTCCAGGTCCAGGGTCACCGCCGCGCCCCGCCGCTGCCCGGGCTCGGTCGACCGGGGCCGGTCGGCGGGCAGCCGCGTCTCCGCCGGGACGCCGTCGAGGGCCTCGCGCCAGAAGGCCAGTTGCTCGTGAGCGGTGCTGTCGGGGTCCTCGGGGTCACCGAGCATGTCCCGCTGCCAGAGGGCGTAATCGGCGTACTGGACGGGCAGCGGCTCCCAGTCGGGGGCACGGCCCTCGGCGCGGGCCCGGTAGGCGAGGTCCAGGTCCGCGAGGAGGCAGCCCACGGACCAGCCGTCCGTGGCGATGTGGTGGACGAGCAGCACCAGCACCGCCGCCCCGTCCTCCACCCCGAACAGCCTGACCCGTACGGGCAGTTCGTCGGTCACGTCGAGGGTGAGCCGTGCGAACTCCGTCGCCCGCGCGTCCACCTCCCCGGCGGCCACGCCCCGCTCGACCTCGAACGGCACCCCGGGCGCGTCCACGACCCGCTGGTGCGGCTCGCCGTCCCGCGCCGGATACACCGTCCGCAGCACCTCGTGCCGCTCCACCACGTCCCGTACCGCCGCCTCCAGCACCCCCGCGTCGGGCATCGACCCCAGCCGGAGCACCACGGGCGCGTTGTACGCCGACGACGGACCTTCGAGCCGGCCCAGGAACCACAAGCGGCGCTGGGCGTAGGACAGGGGGATCACGATTGCTGCTCCTCGGGAGTGGCGGAGGCGGGTGGGTGAGCCGGTGACGGGGGCGGGGGCTGCGGTCAGGCATCCTTCGCGGCCGTCAGCTCCTCGATGTGGGCGGCGAGGTCGCGCAGCCGGGGGTGGGCGTAGACGGCCTTGACGGGCAGCGCGACGGAGAGTTCGGCCCGGACCCGGGAGACCAGCTTGATGGCGAGCAGGGAGTGGCCGCCGAGCTTGAAGAAGTTGTCGTCGGGGCCGATCGACGCGGCTCCCAGGACCTGGGTCCACACGCGGGCGATCAGCTCCTCCGCCGCGCCGCTCGGCTTCCCGGCCGCCCCGGGCCCCCGGTCCGCCGGCGTGTCGACGCGGGTGGGGAGCGCGGCCCGGTCGAGCTTGCCGCTGGGGGTGGTGGCGAACCGGTCCACGGCGACGTACGCGGCCGGGACCATGTACGCGGGCAGGGCGGCGGTGAGCGCGGCGCGGAGCGCGGCGGCGTCCCCGCCCCGGTGGTAGGCGATCAGGCCGGGGGTGCCGCCCGCGTCCTCGCCGAGGACCACGGCGGCCTCGGCGACGCCGTCCACCCGGGTGAGGGCGGCCTCGATCTCGGGGAGTTCGATGCGGTGGCCGCGCAGCTTGATCTGGCCGTCGGCGCGGCCGAGGTAGACGAGCCGGCCGTCGGGGAGCCGCCGGCAGCGGTCGCCGGTGCGGTACGCGCGTCCGCCGGACGGGTCGGCGACGAAGCGTTCGGCCGTCAGGCCGGGGCGGTTGCGGTAGCCGCGGGCCAGGCGCGGGCCGGTGAGGTACAGCTCGCCGGCCTCCCCCTCCGCCACCGGGGCGAGGCGCGCGTCGAGGAGCCGGGCCCGGAGGCCGGGCAGGGCGGTGCCGATGTGCGGTTCGCCCGGCCGGTCGACCCATCCGGCGGTGGCGTCGACGGTGCACTCGGTGGGCCCGTACACGTTGAGGGCGCGCAGGAGGCCGGAGGCGTGGGCGGCGGCCAGGCGGTCCCAGAGCGCCGGGCCGATGGCCTCGCCGCCGACGAGGAGCGTCAGCGGGCGCGGGCCGCCGTCCGGGGTGAGCAGGTCGAGCAGCGGGTCCGCGTGCGAGGGGGTGACGTCCAGGTCGGTGAGGGCCTGTTCGTCGACGAGGGCCGCGAGGAGGGCCGGGTCGCGGCGGGTCTCCTCGTCGATCATGACGAGGGTGTCGCCCCGGCAGAGCCGTATCCACTGCTGGACGGACGCGTCGAACGACGGGGAGGCGTTCCAGCCGACCCGGCGGCCCTCGCCGGTGGCGGCGCCCGCCCCTTCGAGCTCGCGCAGCAGCAGGGAGACGGCGCCGCGGCCGATCTCCACGCCCTTGGGGCGGCCGGTGGAGCCGGAGGTGTAGATGACGTAGGCGAGGGTGTCGGCGGTGACCGGGACGGGGGCGTACGGGGCGGGGGCGGCGTCCCGGGCGTCCGCGTCCGTCAGCTCGGCGAGCGTCACGGCGCGGGTGCCGGGGGCGGGGGATCCGGCCGTGCCGTCCGTCACCACCAGGTCGGCGCCGGAGTCCTCGACCAGGTAGCGGCGGCGCTCGGCGGGCAGGGCGGGGTCGACCGGCAGGTAGGCGGCGCCCGCGGTGAGGGTGCCGACGATGGCGGTGACGAGTCCGGCGCCGCGCGGCAGGCAGAGCGCGACGACGCTCTCCGGTCCGGCGCCGAGGGCGGCGATCCGGGCGGCGAACGCGGCGGCCTCGGCGCGCAGTTCGTCGAAGGTGAGGGTGCGGTCGTCCGCGACGACGGCGGTGCGGCCGCCGGGGGCGGTGGCGAGCCGGGCGAGCAGGTCGGCCGCGCCGGTGCCGGCGGCGCACGTGCCGCAGGAGCAGGAGTCCGCGGCGTGCTCCCCCGGGAGGGGGGCGGGCCGGGTGGCGGGGCGCTCGGGGAGGACGGCGGTCATGGCGGGGCTCACCTTCCGTACGGGGCGGTGGAGGGGGCGGAGGTCGGGGAGCAGGCGGACAGCGGCACCGGCTCGCCCATGGCGACGAGGATCTTGCGGTCCCCGGTGTACGACTCGCGGCCGTGGGCGCAGAGGATGTTGTCGACGAGCATCAGGTCGCCGGTCCGCCAGCTCTCCCGCACGGTGACCGCCTGGTAGGCGTCGTTGACGGCGTCCACCTCGGCGTCGGTGAGGGCGGTGCCGTCGCCCAGGAGGGTGTGGAAGGGCAGGCCGTCCTCGCCGAACGTCTCGGTGAGGACCTCGCGGACGTCCTCGTCGAGGCTGCGGGCGTTCCAGAACGCGAAGTGGTTGAACCAGACGCGCTCGCCGGTCACCGGGTGGGTGATGATCGCGGAGCGGCGCTGGCGGGTGCGCAGGGTGTCCTCGTCGAGCCATTCGTAGCCGATGGCGTGGTCGTCGCAGTACGCCTCGGCGCCCGCCGGCTCGTCCGAGGAGAACGCCTTGCGCCAGGGCATCCCCGCCAGGTCGGAGTAGTTGCGGACGAGGAGCCAGCCGGCCTCGGCGAACCGGTCCACGAGGTCCGGCGGGAGCAGGGCGAGGGCCTTCCGCATGTCGCCGACGGTGGTGGCGCCGCCGGTCTCGGCGGCGGTGACGCAGCCGAAGAGCAGCACGCCGGGGAAGTCGAGGGTGTAGCTGTTCTCGTTGTGGAGGCGGATCGGCTGGGCGGCCGGGAGGTCGGTGGAGGAGAAGACGCCCTCGCCGAAGTCGGTGCGCGGGGTGGCCTTCTCCTTGTAGCCGGCGCGCTCGGCGATCAGCGCGTCCCGCGCCTCGGCGAAGGTCGCCGCGTCCGTGACGGGCAGGCCGCGCAGCATGACCGCGCCGGAGCGGTGCAGCTCGGCCTGGATGTCGGCGCGCCGGTCGGACAGCCACGCGGCGGCCTCGGCCATGGTGCCGAAGGCGGGCGTGTGGAGGATCGCCGGCTTGCCCGGCTCGCGGACTACGGTGACGCCGGCGGCGGCCGGGCTGGGGGCGAACGTGGTCATGGCGGGTTCCTCGTCTTCCGTGGGAAGGGGGTTCGATGGGTGTTTACGGGGGGGCGCGGGTCAGGCGGCCGTGGTCGCGGAGGCGCGCAGGGCGTCGAGGACCGGGTTCAGCCGGGCGAAGAAGCCGGGCAGGTCCTGCTGGAAGTAGAAGTGGTCGCCGGGCAGCACCTCGGGCTCGACCGGCCGTCCGGAGACGAGGGACCAGCCGTCGAGCATGTCGGCCGGGACGATCGGGTCGGCGTCGCCGCCGAACACCGCGACCGGGCAGTCGAGCCGCACGCTCGGGGCGGTGCACCGGTAGACGTCGTCGATGGCGAAGTCGGCGCGGATGGACGGCAGGACGATCTCGCGGAGCTCCGGGTCGTCCAGGATGCCGTCGTCGGTGCCGCCGCGCTCCTTGATGGCGGCGACGAGCTGGTCGTCGTCCAGCCGCTCGGGGTGCACCGGGCACTGGTTGGGCAGGACGGGCGCCCGGCAGGCGGAGGCGATCAGGCCGTACGGGGTGCGGCCGCCGGCCTGGAGGGCCCGGGTCACCTCGAAGGCGACCAGGCTGCCCATGCTGTGCCCGAGGACCACCAGGGGGCCGGTGTCCGAGGGGAGGGCGTCGACCACGGGGAGCGCCAGGTCGTCCACGGACTCGGGCAGGTCCTCGCTGTAGCGGGCGCCCCGGCCCGGGTACTGGCCGATCAGCAGCCGGACGTCGGCCGGCAGGTGCTCGCGCCACGTGCTGTACGCGTGGGCGTTGCCTCCCGCGTGCGGCAGCACGAGCAGCGACAGGCGGTGCGGGGCGTCTCCGGGGAGGTCCCAGACGACGTCTTCGGGGGCGGGGGCGGAGGCGGGGTCCGGGAAGGAGGTCATGAGCTGATCCGTTCTGTCTCGGTACGGCGGCGGAGGGCGGGTCGGGCCTTCTTCGCCGGGGCGGCGGTGGTCTTGAGCGCTTCGACGTGCGCGGCGAGCCGGGCGGGGGTCGGGTGCTGGAAGACGTCGCGGACGGTGAGCCGCACGTCCAGGGCACCGGCGATGTGGTTGGTGAGGCGGGCCCCCAGGAGGGAGTGGCCGCCGTGGTGGAAGAAGTCGTCGTCGACGGTGAGGTCGGCGGGGGCGTCGAGGACGCGGACGAAGAGGGCGAGCAGGGTCTCTTCGAGCGGGGTGCGCGGGGCACGGCCGGAGACGGCGACGACGGCCGGCTCGGGAAGGGCACGCTTGTCGATCTTCCCGTTCGGGGTGAGGGGCAGCCGCTCCAGGAACGTGAGGTGGGCCGGGACGAGGTGCTCGGGCAGCCGGTCCGCCACGTGCCCCCGGACCTCTTCCGGAGGGACGTCGCCGTCGGTGACGACGTACGCGGCGAGCCGGTCCTGGTGGACGGTGACGACCGCCTGGGTGACCCGGGGATGGGTCAGAAGTGCGGCCTCGGTCTCGCCGGGCTCGACCCGGAAGCCCCGGATCTTGATCTGGTCGTCCACCCGGCCCTCGTAGAGCAGATGACCGTCCCGGTCGAAGCGGGCCAGGTCACCGGTCCGGTAGAGCCGACCGGACCCGAACGGGTTCGGTACGAAACGGATGGCCGTCAGATCCGGCCGACCGAGGTAGCCGTGCGCCAGGCCCTCACCGGCGAGATAAAGCTCCCCGGTCACACCCGGCGGGCACAGGTTCAACCGGGCGTCGAGGACGTAACTCCCCTTGTTGACCAGAGGAGTTCCGATCGGGACGAGGGAGTGCGGTTCGTCGCCGGGGGCGATGGGGTGGGTGGTGGTGAAGCCCATGGACTCGGCGGGCCCGTAACCGTTGACGATCTCGATGCCGGGCTTGAGCCGCTGGAGCTTGTGCACGTGCGCCGGAGAGGCGGCCTCGCCACCGGTGAAGGCGACTGTGACCGAGGCGAACGCTTCCGGGTGCTCGTCCACCAGGAAGTTGAACAAGCTCGCCGACAACTGCAACATCGTCACACCGTGACGGCGGGACAACTCGCTGATCAGTACGGGCTCGGGCCGCTGCCCCGGCTGAAGCACGGAGGTTCCGCCATGCAGCAGTGCACCCCAGAACTCCAGACTGAACGCGTCCCAGGAGACCGGCGAGCACTGCAAGAACACCTCACCCGGCCCGAACCTGCCGTACGACTGACCACTCACCGTCGACACCAGATTCCGGTGCGAGGACAGGATCCCCTTCGGACGGCCCGTCGACCCCGACGTGAACATCAGGCAGGCGGAGTCGTCCGGGCCGATCGGCAGACCGAGGTTGCCGGTCCCGAGGGACGGGAGCTCGGCCGGGGCCTCCGTGTGGGTCGCCCAGGGTCCGTCGATGCGCGCGGCGAGGGACAGGCAGGTGAGGAGGTGGCGGATGCCGGCGTCGGTGGCGGCCGAGCGCAGCCGCTCGTCGGGGAAGTCCGGGTCCAGGAGCGTGTACCCGGCTCCCGTCTTGACCACGGCGATCACGGCCGCCGCGAAGTCCGCGCCCCGCTCAAGCAGCACACCGGCCATGTCGCCCCGGCGCAGCCCGCGCTCCCGCAGCAGCCGGGCCCAGCGGTTGGCGGTGCCGTTCAGCTCGGCGTACGTGACGCTTCGCTCGCCGTCGATCAGGGCGACGCGGTCCGGATGGCGGGCGGCCTGCTCCTCGAACCGCTCGACCAGCGAGGCGTCACCCACCTCGGCCGTCGTCCCGGCCCACGGACCGGTCAGCAGCTCACGCTCCGCACCCGACAACACGTCCAGGCCCGAGAGCCGGACACCCGGCTCGTCCAGCACCTGAACCAGCACCTCACCGAGAGCCGTCGCCAAGCGCCGTACCGTCACCTCGTCGAACAGCTCCCCGGCGAAGAGCACAGCACCGTGCAGGCGCCGGCCGTCGTCGGAGCGGAGCAGGAACTCCAGGTCGAACTTGACCGATCCGTTCGCGAGGCCCGAGAGCTCGGAGGTACGGACACCGGCCAGGTCCAGTCGCGGGGCTGTGCTCGCCTCAAGGCCGAGGCAGATCTGGAAGAGGGGGTGGCGGGAGAGCGTACGGGTGGGGTTGACCGCCTCCAGGACGAGGTCGAAGGGGGTCTCCTGATGGGCGAAGGCGTCCAGGTCGGCGGTACGGACCCGGCCCAGGAGTTCGCGGAACGTCGGGTCGCCCGCGCTGTCGGTCCGCAGGACCAGCGTGTTCACGAAGAACCCGACCAGGTCGTCCAGCGCCTTGTCCCCACGACCCGCCACCGGCGAACCGATCGCCAGGTCGGACCCCGCACCCCACCGGGTCAGGGCCGCGACCAGGGCCGCGTGGACCACCATGAACGGCGTGCACCCCTCGCTCCGGGCGAAGGCGGTCACCCGCGCGAAGACGTCCGCACCGAGATCGACGTCGACCTGACCGCCCAGGTGGGAGGCCTTCGCCGGCCGGGGCCGGTCCAGGCTCAGCCCGTGCTCCTCGGGAAGGCCTTCCAGCGCCCCGCGCCAGAAGCCGAGTTCCCGGCCGAGCACGCTGTCCGGGTCGTCCGCCGTGCCCAGTACGCGCCGCTGCCAGGCCGCATAGTCGGCGTACTGAACGGCCAGCGGGGCCAGGACGCTGGTCTCCGCTCCCCCGACCCGGGCCTCGTAAGCCCGCTCAAGATCCGCGAAGAACACCCCGCTCGACACACCGTCGGTCGCGATGTGGTGCACCACCAACAGCAGCACCGACGACCCGTCACCCAGGTCGAACACCACCGCCCGCACCGGAATCTCCGCCGCCAGGTCGAACACCCGACCCGCCTCCGCAGCCAACTCGGCATCAATGAGGCCGCCTTGGGTGCGTCGGAACTCCACGCTCACACGTGCCTGCTCCGGCGGAAGGATCCGCTGGTGCGGCTCGCCGTCCACGGTCTCGAAGACCGTCCGCAGCGGAGCATGACGCTCCACCACGTCCCCCAACGCACCCTCCAGCGCCGCCAGCTCCAGCGCACCACCCTCCAGACGCACCACCATCGGCACGTTGTAGGCCGCGCTGTCGCCGTCGAGCTGCGAAAGGAGCCACAGCCGCCGCTGTGCGTACGAGGCCGGGGACAGACCGTCCCCCTCCCCCGCCACCAGCGCCGGAAGGGCATCCCGTACGTCCCCCTCACCCGCGACCAGCTCCGCGAGGCCCGCCACCGTCGGGCTTCCGAACACGTCCCGGATCGTCAGCCGGACGCCCAACGCGTCCGCGATGTGGTTCGTCAGACGCGCCGCCAGCAGCGAATGGCCGCCGTGGTGGAAGAAGTCGTCGTCGACGGTGAGGTCGGCGGGGGCGTCGAGGACGCGGACGAAGAGGGCGAGCAGGGTCGCTTCGAGCGGGGTGCGCGGCGCACGGCCGGAGACGGCGACGACGGCCGGCTCGGGAAGGGCGCGCTTGTCGATCTTCCCGTTCGGCGTGAGGGGCAGCCGCTCCAGGAGGATCACGTGCGCGGGTACGAGGTGCTCGGGGAGCCGGTCGGCCACGTGCCGCCGGATCTCCTCCGGGTGGATGTCGTCGTCGGTGACGACGTACGCGGCGAGCCGGTCGTGGTGGACGGTGACGACGGCCTGGGTGACCCGGGGATGGGTGACGAGCGCGGCCTCGGTCTCGCCGGGCTCGACCCGGAAGCCCCGGATCTTGATCTGGTCGTCCGCCCGGCCCTCGTAGAGCAGATGGCCGCCCCGGTCGAAGCGGGCCAGGTCACCGGTCCGGTAGAGCCGGCCGGATCCGAACGGGTTCGGTACGAAACGGATGGCCGTCAGGTCCGGCCGACCGAGGTAGCCGTGCGCCAGGCCCTCACCGGCGAGGTAGAGCTCCCCGGTCACACCCGGCGGGCACAGGTTCAACCGGGCGTCGAGAACGTAACTCCCCTTGTTGACCAGAGGGGTTCCGATCGGGACGACGGTGTGGGGCTGATCGGTGGCCTCGATGAGATGAGTCGTCGTAAAGCCCATCGACTCGGCCGGCCCGTAACCGTTCACCACTTCAACGCCGGGCTTGAGCCGCTGGAGCTTGTGCACGTGCGCCGGAGAGGCGGCCTCGCCACCGGTGAAGGCGACTGTGACCGTGGCGAAGGCCTCCGGGTGCTCGTCCACCAGGAAGTTGAACAGACTCGCCGACAACTGCAACATCGTCACGCCATGACGGCGGGACAGCTCACTGATCAGTACGGGCTCGGGCCGCTGCCCCGGCTGCAACACCGAGGTCCCGCCGTGCAGCAGCGCACCCCAGAACTCCAGACTGAACGCGTCCCACGACACCGGCGAGCACTGCAAGAACACCTCGCCCGGCCCGAACCTGCCGTACGACTGACCGCTCACCGTCGACACCAGGTTCCGGTGCGACGACAGGATCCCCTTCGGCCGGCCCGTCGACCCCGACGTGAACATCAGGCAGGCCGTGTCGTCGCCGGTCAGCTCGACGCCCAGGTTCTCCCCGGACAGGTCGCCCAGCTCCCCGGGCGAGCAGGAGACGGTCCGCCACGGTCCCTCCAGGCGTCCCGCGAGGCGGGGGCCGGTGACCAGGACACCGATGCCGGCGTCGGTGGCGGCCGAGCGCAGCCGCTCGTCGGGGAAGTCCGGGTCCAGAAGCGTGTAACCGGCTCCCGTCTTGACCACGGCGATCACAGCCGCCGCGAAGTCCGCACCCCGCTCAAAGAGCACACCGGCCATGTCGCCGCGCCCCAGGCCGTACGAACTCAGGTGACGGGCCCAGCGGTTGGCGACGGTGTTCAGCTCGGCGTACGTGATGCTCCGCTCGCCGTCGACCAGCGCGACCCGCTCGGGGAACCGCGCCACCTGCTCCTCGAACCGCTCGACCAGCGAGGCGTCACCCACCTCGGCCGTCGTCCCGGCCCACGGACCGGTCAGCAGCTCACGCTCCGCACCCGACAGCACGTCAAGCCCGGAGAGCCGGACGCCCGGCTCGTCCAGCACCTGAACCAGGACTTCACCGAGGGCCGTCGCCAAGCGGCGTACCGTCGCCTCGTCGAACAGGTCGGCGGCGAAGAGCACGGTGGCCCGGAGCGACTTCGCGTCGCCGGAGCGGAGGAAGAACTCCAGGTCGAACTTGGCGGATCCGTTGGAGACCTTTTCGACGGGCCCGGTCCGCACGCCCTTCAGCGCGAAGGCCGCTTCTCCGTCGGATTCGAGGCCGAGGCAGATTTGGAAGAGAGGGTGGCGGGAGAGCGTACGGGTGGGGTTGACCGCCTCCAGCATCAGGTCGAAGGGGGTCTCCTGGTGCGCAAACGCGTCCAGGTCGACAGCTCGCACCCGGCCGAGCAGTTCGCGGAATGTCGGGTCGCCCGAGCTGTCGGTCCGCAGGACCAGCGTGTTCACGAAGAACCCGACCAGACCCTCCAGCGCCTTGTCCCCACGACCCGCCACCGGCGAACCGATCGCCAGATCGGACCCCGCACCCCACCGGGTCAGGGCCGCGACCAGGGCCGCGTGGACCACCATGAACGGCGTGCACCCCTCACTCCGGGCAAAGGCCGTCACCCGCGCGAAGACATCCGCACCCAGATCGACCTCGACCTGACCGCCCCGATGGGACGCCCGTGCCGGCCTCGGCCGGTCCAGGCTCAGCCCGTGCTCCTCCGGCAGCCCCTCCAGCGCCCCGCGCCAGAAGCCGAGCTCCCGTCCCAGCACGCTCCCGGGGTCGGCCGCATCGCCCAACACCCGTCGCTGCCAGGCCGCGTAGTCGGCGTACTGGACGGCCAGCGGGTCCAGGACGCTGCTCTCCGCTCCCCCGATCCGGGCCTCGTAGGCCCGCTCCAGATCCGCGAAGAACACCCCACTGGACACACCGTCGGTCGCGATGTGGTGCACGACCAGCGACAGCGCGGCCGACCCGTCAGCCAGGTCGAACACCACCGCCCGCACCGGGATCTCCGCCGCCAGGTCGAACACCCGGCCCGCCTCCGCGGCCAGTTCCGCGTCCAGGTGCGCCGTCTCCACCCGGCGTCGCCGGATCGTCGGCTTCGCGCGTTCGGGCGGAAGGATCCGCTGGTGCGGCTCGCCGTCCACGGTCTCGAAGACCGTCCGCAGCGGAGCATGACGCTCCACCACGTCCCCCAACGCCGCCTCCAACGCCGCCAGGTCCAGCGCACCACCCTCCAGCCGCACCACCATCGGCACGTTGTAGGCCGCGCTGTCACCGTCGAGGCCGGCGAGGAGCCACAAGCGCCGCTGTGCGTACGAGGCCGGGGGCGGCCCGTCCCCGTCTCCCTCCCCCGCCACCAGTGGGGGAAGGACGTCTCGTACGTCTCCCTCGTCCCCGACCAGTTCCGCGAGGCCCGCCACCGTCGGGCTCCCGAACACGTCACGGATCGTCAGCCGCACGCCCAGCGCGTCCGCGATGTGGTTCGTCAGCCGCGCCGCCAGCAGCGAATGACCGCCGAGCGCGAAGAAGCTGTCGTCGATGCCGATCGGGTCCGTCGTCTCCAGCGTCGTGCCGAAGAGGGCGACGAGGGTCTCCTCCGTCCGGGTGCGCGGGGCGCGCCGGGTGGTGAGGAGGGCCGTCGGGGCCGGCAGGGCCCGCTTGTCGATCTTGCCGTTGGGGGTGACGGGCAGCCGGTCGACGAGGGTCAGATAGGTGGGAACGAGGTGCTCGGGGAGCCGGTCGGCCACGTGCCCCCGGATCTCCTCCGGGTGGACGTCGCCGTCGGTGACGACGTACGCGGCGAGGCGCTTCTCGTGGACGGTGACGACGGCCCGGGTGACCCGGGGGTGGGTCAGGAGCGCGGCCTCGGTCTCGCCGGGCTCGATCCGGAAGCCCCGGATCTTGATCTGGTCGTCCGCCCGGCCCTCGTAGACGAGACGTCCCTCGCCGTCGAAGCGGGCCAGGTCGCCGGTCCGGTAGAGCCGGCCGGGTCCGAACGGGTTCGGCACGAAGCGGGTGGCCGTCAGGTCCGGGCGCCCCAGGTAGCCGTGGGCCAGGCCCTCGCCGGCCACGTACAGCTCTCCGGTGGTTCCGGGCGGGCACAGGTTCAGGTGGGGGTCGAGGACGTAGGCGGGCTTGTCGACCAGGGGGGTGCCGACCGGAATGACGGCGTGGGGCCGGTCGGCCGGTTCGACGGCATGGGTCGTGGCGAAGATCATCACCTCGGCGGGGCCGTATCCGTTGAGGACCGTGATGCCGGGCCTGATCCGCTGGAGCTTGTGGACGTGGGCCGGGGAGGCGGCCTCACCGACGGTGAAGGCGGTGGTGACGGTGGCGAACGCCTCCGGGTGTTCGTCGGTGAGGTAGTTGAAGAGGGTGGCGGACAGCAGGAGCGTGGTGACGCCGTGCCGGCGGGCCAGTTCGGCGACGAGGGCCGGTTCGGGTTTCTGTCCCGGCTGGAGCACGACGGTGCCGCCGTGGAGGAGGCCGCCCCAGAGCTCCAGGCTGAACGCGTCCCAGGAGACCGGTGAGCACTGGAGGTAGACCTGGTCCGGGCCGGTGGGCAGGTAGGGCTGGCCGATCAGGGTCGACGTCAAGTTGCGGTGGGACGACAGGATCGCCTTGGGCCGGCCCGTCGAGCCCGAGGTGAACATCAGGCAGGCCGGGTCGTCGGGGCCGACGGGGAGGCCGGGGTTTCCGGGGCCGTAGGAGAGGAGTTCGCCGGGGGCCTCGGTGTGGGTCGCCCAGGGGCCGTCGAGGCGTCCGGCGAGGGACGGGCGGGTGAGGAGGTGGCGGATGCCGGCGTCGGCGGCGGCCGCGCGGAGGCGCTCGTCGGGGAAGTCGGGGTCGAGCAGGACGTGGGCGGCGCCGGTCTTCAGTACGGCGAGGAGGGCGGTGGCGAAGCGGATGCCGCGCTCCAGGAGGATGCCCGCCAGGTCGCCGCGGCTCAGGCCGCGTGCGCTCAGGTGGCGGGCCCAGCGGTTGGCGGCGGCGTTGAGTTCGGCGTACGTGACGCTCCGGTCGCCGTCGATCAGCGCGGTCCCGTCGGGGTGCCGGGCCGCCTGCTCCTCGAAGCGTGCCACGAGGGTCGTGCCGGCGGTTCCGGTGGTTGCGGCGGGGTCGGTCACCGGTCCGGCCCACGGGCCGGTGAGCAGGGCGCGTTCGGTCTCCGTCAGGACGTCGAGGTCGGCGATCCGGCGCTCGGTCGGCCGGTCGGGGGCGAGGACGGTGGTGAGGAAGGCGGCGAAGCGGTCCTGGTGGGCGGCGACGGACGCCGGGTCGACGTCGTGGACCGGGGTGTCGAAGTCGATCCGCAGGCCGTGCGCGGCGCCGAGGTCGAGGACGGCGACGGCGAGGTCGTCCACCGGGCCGTTGCTGACGTTGTGGTTGAGGGTCGGACGGCCGCAGACGGTGAGTTCCGCGTGGAAGCCCATGATGTTGAGGACGGGCGCGGCGAGGCGGCGGGAGCCGTCGACGACCCCGGCGTCCCGGCACAGGTCCTCGTAGCGGGTCAGCTGGTGGCGCAGGCCGTGCTTGACCTCGGCGGCGGCCGCGCGGACCAGGGCGCCGAGGGTTTCTCCGGGGCGTATCCGGAGCCGGAGCGGCACCACGTTCGACGACATGCCGGGGGTGCTGCGGGCCTGCCGGGTCGTGCGGCCCGTCACCGGCAGGGCGAGGACGAGTTCCTCGCGGCCCGTGACGCGGTGCAGGTAGACCGAGAAGAGGGCCACGAGGAGGACGGACCAGGAGACCCGTTCGCCGCGGGCGACCGCCCGCAGCCGGTCGGCGTCCGCCGCGGACACCCGCACGCTGCGGCGCGCGAAGGGCAGGCCGCCGTGCGCGGCGGGGGCCCGGCCGGTGCCCCGGACGAGGCCGGCGGGCGCGTCGGGGGCGCCGACGAGGTGTTCGCGCCAGGCGGCCAGGTCGGCGGCGGCCCGGTCGGAGTTCCGGTACTCCGCGTCCTCGGCGAGCAGGTCGGTGAGGCCGCCGAACGGGGAGGGCCCCCAGGGTTCGCCCGCGACGGCCCGCTCGTACAGCTCGATCAGGCGGGCGAGGGCCATGGACACGCCCACGCCGTCGACGACCAGGTGGTGGAAGCCGTAGAAGTAGAAGTACCGCTCCTCGCCCAGTTTGAGCAGGGCGCAGCGGACGGGCGGGCGGCGGGTCAGGTCGAAGGGGGTGCTGATCATGCCGTCGATCAGCCGCCAGGCCTCGGCCTCCGGGTCGTCGGCCGCGCTGACGTCGGTGAACGGGAGGTCGTGGGCGCCGGCGGCGTCGGCGTCGGCGGGGTCGATGAGCTGCCACACCTGCTCGCCGTCGTCCTCGAAGCCCCGGACGCGGAGGAAGTCGGCCTCCTCCGCGAGCCGGCGCCAGGCCGCCGCCATCAGCTCCGGGTCGACCGGTCCGAGGATCTCGCGGCACTCGGCGACGTTGTACTTGACGCCGGTCGGGTCGAGGGCGTGTGCCGTCCAGATGTCACGCTGGGCCACCGAGAGCGGCAACCGGACGGCGGCCGGAGCGGGTGCGACGGGCGTGTCGAACGGCATGGAGGGCTCCTGGAAGAGGAAGTCGCGGCGGCTGGCTGGAGGCGGGGGCGGTGACCCCGGGGACGGTGGCCCCGGGGGTGGGCGGTGCCCCTGGGGCCGGGCGGTGACTCCGGGGCGGGCAGTGGCCATACAACCCGTGGGGGCGGGCCGGGAGCGGCAGTTGCTCCGGCGGTCCGGGAGCGGTTCGGCAGCGCGGCGGCAGTCAGGCGGCAGCGGTTCCGGCAGGAGCGGGGGCACCGGCCGTCGGTGCGCACGCGGTCGCCGAGGCGAGGGCCCGTACGACGCACAGCACGCGGAACGCGGAGCGGCCGCCGTCCGTGCTGGACCGGATGACGCCGCCGACGAGCAGGTCGCGGACCGTGCGGCCGCAGTGCGGCAGGGGCAGGCCGGTCAGCCGGACGACGTCCTCCAGGAGAAACTCGTCCCGGCCGGCCGCGCACAGCTCGGTGATCAGGCTCCGGTGCCCGGCGGGCAGCCCGGCCAGGGTCCGGCCGACGCTCTCCCGCAGGTGGGAGCCGGAGCGGCCGTCGGCCAGGTGGTCGAGGAGCGGGGCGGGGTCGGACTCGACGATGCCGCGCAGGGTGGGCAGGTCGCAGACGGTGAGCCAGGAGGCGGCCGCGGCGAGGGCCAGCGGGTGGCCGTCGAGGCGGTGGCAGACCCAGGCGATGTCGGTGAGGGCCCGGTCGTCGGGGACGATGTCGGGGCGGACGCGGCGGAGCCGGTCGAGGAAGAAGCGGGTGGCGGGGGCGTCGGGGCGGGCGGCGCCGGTCGGGGCGGGTGCCTCCAGGGGCGCGAGGAGGAAGAGGCGTTCGCCGGGGACGTTCCAGGGCGTGTCGGCGGTGACGAGGAGGCGGAGTCCGGGGAGTTCGCGGAGCAGTCGGCCCAGCCGCTGGAAGTCGAGCCGTCCGGTGTCGGCGCCGTCGAGGACGAGGAGCGCCGCACGGTCGCCGAGCAGGGCGGTGAGGGCGGGCGGGACGGTGTCGGACGGTCCGTCGCCGTGCAGGAAGCCGGCGCAGTCGGCGGCCGGGGCGGCCGCCGGGTCTTCGTCGGCCGGCAGGCAGTCGGCGACCGCCCCGGGGGCGGTGTGCCACAGGACGGGGAGGCCGGCGTCATGGAGTCTGGACGCCGCCTCCAGGGCGAGTCTCGTCTTGCCGACGCCGCTGAGGCCCACGACGGTGATCAGGCGTTCGGCGCCGGAGCGCAGTTCCTCGGTGATGACGGCGGCCTCGGCCCGCCGTTCGATCAGCGGGTGCAGGGGCACGGGCGGTGCCGACCGCTCCAGGGGCAGGTGCCGGACGCCGCCGCGCCGTACCGCGTCCTCCAGGGCCGTGCGGGCCCGGGGTCCCAGGCGCAGGGCGTCGGAGATGAGCCGGACGGTGTCGGTCCTCGGGCGCTGGGCCTTGCCCTTCTCCAGGTCGCGGATGGCGCGCACGCTGATGGTGGACAGGTCGGCCAGCTCGCGCTGGGTCAGGCCGATGCGGAGCCGGTGGCCGCGTATGAGGCTGCCGAGCGCGGCGGTGGCCGCGGTGGCGCCCTCCGGGGAAAGAATGGTCGTCGCCATGGAAAGCCCCCACTGGTCGGGTCGGGGCGGGGCCCTGGCGGCGGCCCGGTCGGGCCGCCGGCCGGCGCAAGGCCTCGCCGTCTGCTGCTCTCCATCGTGGGGACGGGGCTATCCAGGGGATATCCCGCGAATAACCCCCAGGTCAGGGGCGGTGCGCGAACTCCCGTGATAGCGGACGGGATACCGGCGGGCGCGGGGCCGTCCGGGAGGGGGCGCCGTGATAGTGGGGGGATAGGACAGCGGACGGTCCCGTGAATCCGGTCGTTCCTAGCGTGGTGGTCACAAGGAAGCACCGCCCCACCGAGAAGGAGAATCCGATGTCGAAGACCACCGCCGCCCGCACCGCCCTCCGCACCGCCGTCGCCTCCGCGCTGATCGTGCTCGTGACCGGTGTCGGCGCCCAGGCGAGCTGGGCGGACGAGCCCGTGGACACGACGCCGGCGGTCTCGTACGGAAACGGGAACGGGAACACGAACGGGAACGGGACCGACGGCAGCACCGGCACCGGCACCACCGGCGGCACCACCACGGGTACGACGGGCACCGCGGCCACCACCGACAACAACCCGTGGGACTGACCCCGCGCACCCCGGCGGTGAAAGTGCACCCCCGGGATCGGCCGGCTCCGGTTCCCCCCAGGGGTCAACCGGCTCCGAGCAAACGTTTCGCCTCCGCCAGTTCCCGCCCCATCCGCCGCTCCCGGAAGACCTCGACGGCCGGCGCGAGCAGTTCCCGGGAACGCCCCGGTTCCTCCAGGAGCCGGGCGAGGTCCAGACGCACCAGCGCGCCCCCGCTCAGGTCCATGATCTCCTCCCGCGCGGCGACGGCCCGGTCGTAGAAGTCCCTGGCCCGGTCGGGGCGGCCCATCACGGCGAACGCGTGGCCGAGGTCGCGCAGCAGGTGCCCCTCGCCGATCACGTCGCCGGAGTCCCGGCAGAGTTCCAGCACCTCGGTGAAGGTCAGGACCGCCAGATCGCTCCGGCCCTGTTCCAGGAGCAGTTGTCCGACGCGCCGCAGGGTCCGCGCCCTGCCGCCGGTGTAACCGACCCCCTCGTAGATGTCCAGCGCCTCGTCCAGCTGCGTCTGCGCCGCCTCGATCTCCCCCTGGCGCATCCGGATGTGGGCGCTCTGGGTCAGGACGATCGCCCGGCCCACCACGTCGCCCGCCCGGTCGAAGTCGGCCAGGGACCTCCGGTACAGCTCGAGGGCCGAGGTGTCGTCGCCGTTCGTGCGCGCGATGAGCGCCATGTCGCGCCGGCACAGCGCCTCGCCCCGGGGCTCGTCGAGCGCCTGGAAGACGTCGAGCGCCGAGTTCAGCGCCTGGCGTGCCGTGTCGAACTGGTTGCGGCTCATGTAGAGCGAGCCGAGCGACGCGCGGACGGCGGCGGTGCCCCGCAGGTTGCCCGCCTTGCGGACGGCGGCGAGGGCCGTCAGGTGCGTCTGCTCCCACAGGTCGTAGTGGCCGCGCACCTCGAAGAGCGTGACGAGGGAGGTGGCGAGGTCCCAGCTGAGGTCGTGGAGCCCTTCGTCGGCGGTGTGCTCGACCATCCGGCACAGGGCGGTCTGTTCCGCGTCGAGCCAGGCCAGCGGATCGGCCAGGACCGCCTCGGTGTAGGAGGCGGGCGGCTCCCAGCGGGGGGCGTCGCCGTGCAGGACGGTGAAGTCGCCCCCGTACACCGTGCGGTGGGCCTGCTGGGTCAGGTGCATCCAGCCGCCCGCCATGCGGGCCAGGGCCTCCCGCCGGACCTCCGGCGGGTGGTGCGCCGCCAGTTGCTCCCGCGCGTACACCCGGATGATCTCGTGGAAGCGGTACCGGAAGCCGCCGGTGCGCTCCACCCCGTCGACGTCGAGCATCTGCACGTCGACGAGGGGTTCCATGAGGTCGGAGGGGAAGGGGCGGTGGTCGTCGAGCAGGGCGCCCGCGAGCCAGCTGGGGAGGGTCGGCGCCTGGGCCATGCTGAGGAGCCGCAGCAGCCTGCGGTCCTCCGGGCCGAGGCCTTCGTACGTGAGGGACAGGCTGGCCCGCATCGTCATCTCGCCGTGCGTCAGCTCGTCGAGCCGGTGCCGTTCGCTGGCGAGGCGCTGCACCATGGAGGCGAGGGTCCAGTGGGGGCGGGCCGCGAGCCGGGCGGCCACGATCCGCAGGGCCAGCGGGAGCCGTCCGACCGTGCGGACCAGGGCCTCCGCCGCCTGGGCCTCCCCGGCGACCCGCTCCCGGCCGATGATCCTGGACAGCAGTTCGAGGGCCATGTCCTCGTCGAGGACGTCCAGCTCCACCCGGTGGGCGCCGGGGAGCGCGGTGAGCCGGGCCCGGCCGGTGACGAGGACGGCGCAGCCCCGGCTGCCGGGCAGCAGCGGGAGCACCTGGCCCTCGCCGGCCGCGTCGTCGAGGACCACGAGGACCCGGCGGGAGGCGAGCCGGGTGCGGTACATCTCGGCGCGCTCGTCCAGGGCCTCCGGGATCAGCTGGCCGGGGATGCCGAGGGCCCGGAGGAAGCGGCCGAGGACCTCGGCGGGGGTGGCCGGGGTGCCGGTGGTGCCGCGCAGGTCGCAGTAGAGCTGCCCGTCGGGGAAGCCGGTCTCGGCCAGGGTGTGGGCGACGTGCACGGCGAGGGTCGACTTGCCGGTGCCCGGTTTGCCGGTGATGGCGGCGAGTCCGACCGTGGTGCGGTCCGGTCCCCCGGTCAGCGCCCGTTCCAGAGCGGCCGTCCGGGCACCGTCCGACACGAAGTCGGCCACGGCGGCGGGGAGTTGGTGGGGGACGGTGTCCTGGCGTACGGCCTCCGGGGCGGGATCCGGCGCGGGGGCGGCCGGTCCTTCGTCCGCCGGGGTGCGCGCGGGCTCGTCGGGGGCCGTCCCACGCGGCCGCTCGCGGACCGCGGCGGTGGCCGGGCGGGACGGGCCCGCGGCCGGGCGGGCCGGCGCGGCGTCGGCGGCGACGGGCGGGGGCAGTTCGCCCGCCAGGATCGCCGACTCCAGTTCGCGGAGCTCCCGGCCGGGCTCCAGGCCCAGTTCGTCGGCGAGGATCCGTCGGCCGGTGCGGAAGGCCTCCAGGGCCTCGGCCTGGCGGCCCGACCAGTACAGCGCCTGGATGAGCTGACCGCGCAGCTTCTCCCGCAGCGGGTGTTCGTGGGTGAGCATCTGGAGTTCGCCCACGAGCCGGTCGTAGCGGCCGAGTTCGAGTTCGAGCTGGATGCGGAGCTCGGTGGCGGTCAGCCGTTCCTCGTTGAGCTGGCGCGCCCGGTTCGCCAGCGGGCCGCCGTCGAGGCCGGACAGGCACTCGCCCTGCCACAGCGTGACCGCGCTCCTCAGCAGGCGCACGGCCTCGCGGGAGGCGCCCTCCTCGCGCAGCCGCCGTGCCCGTAAGACGAGACCGGTGAAGAGGGCCGCGTCCACGTTGCCCGCCTCGGTGTGCAGGACGTAGCCCGGGGGCCGGGTCGTGATCGTGGCCTCCCCGGCGGCCCCGGCCAGCAGTTTCCGCAGCCGCGACACGCAGATCTGCACCTGGGTGCGGGCGGTCTCCGGCGGGTTGTCCTCCCAGATGAGGTCCACGAGGTGGTGGGTGCCGACCACCCGGTTGGCGTCGAGGAGCAGGGCCGCGAGGATCACCTCCTGGCGGCCGGGGGGCACCCGCAGGGGTCCGTCGGGGCCGTGCACCTGGAGGGGTCCGAGGAGCCGGAAGGGAAGGCGCGACACGTCCGGAAGTCCCGGGTCTCTCTCACCTGCGCCGTCAGTCACCGATTCCCCCACGAAACAAATGAGTTGACACTTGAGACCCAAGTGAGGACAGTCTCCACATCCACCCCCGCTCTGTCCATGCCGTGAAGATCCCGGTCGGAGATAGAGGGGTGATAACCCGGAGTTGGTGACGCGCCCCAGAATCCTGCACCGAGAGTGAAAGGGGCTCAGCCGTTGAACCGCCACGATGAAACAACCCTCGGTCTGCCGGGACAGGTCGACCTGGTCACCGCCGCGGGCGTCGACCACGTCCGTCTCGTCTACGACTACCTCGACGCCGGTGACCTGGACTCGTGCGCCTCCCTGCTGCACGACGGCGTGGTGTTCGAGCTGCCCGGGATGCCTCCCGTCCGGGGGCGTACGGCGGTCCTGCGCTCCCGGCTCGGCCACACCCCGCCGAGGGGCCGCCACGAGATCGACCGCGTCGTCGCCCAGAACCGCAGCGTGGTGGCCGCCGGGCGGTGCGTCGACCCGGACGCCGGGGGGCGGGAGCTGCACTTCGTCGACTTCTTCAGCATCACCGACGACGGCATGGTCCGCGCGTGTACGCGGTACTACCACGTGGCGCCCTGAGCCGCCGGGCGCCCCGGGCAGGAGGTCCCGGCCCCGGGGGCCTTCCGTACCTACCGCCGGGGCCGTACGGGAAGGAAGGTGGCCACGACGGCACATGCCGCGCACGACGGCGCAGGAGGCAGGGGAAGGAGCGGCGAGGTGTACGGATCCGTGGACACGGGACGAACCGATCGGACCCGCCCGACGGGCGTCGCGGACACGGCGGGCACAGTCGGTGTGGCGGGTTCTGCCGGTGCGGCTGGGCCTGCGGGCTCGACCAGCCCGGCCGGTACAGCTCGTACGGCCGGCTCGGCCAGGCCGGTCGGTACTGCCGGTGCAGCTGGGCCTGCCAGTGCGGCCGGTACTGCCTGTGCGGCCGGCCCGGTGGAGCCCCCCGTCCCCGCTCACCGCTCTCACCGCGCCCGGCGCCCCCGGCGCCCGGTCGAGCTTCGTTATCTGCTCGGGCGGGTGCTGCCCTTCGTCGTGCTCGTGGCCGCGCCGCTCGCCGACGTGCTGACCTCGCCGGAGGAGCGTTTCGACCGTCTGCTGATCGCGGCGCCCGCGTTCGCCGCGGTGACCTGGGGCGCGCGCGGGACGCTCGCGATCGGCGCGCTGGC
Source organism: Streptomyces sp. NPDC098101 (assembly GCF_044760185.1). NCBI lineage: Bacteria > Bacillati > Actinomycetota > Actinomycetes > Kitasatosporales > Streptomycetaceae > Streptomyces > Streptomyces sp. NPDC098101. The sequence goes on from NZ_JBIWAS010000004.1 coordinate 672,393, forward strand.
GATGGGGACGACCACGGTGCTCGCCCTCGGCCGGGGCGAGCGGCTCTTCCCCGCGCTCCTGGCGGGTCAGACGGTCCTGGCCGTCGTCACCCTGGCCGCGGCCCTGTCCAGCCAGGCGCGCCGGCGGCGGGAGGCCGAGTTGCGCCAGGTGAGCGAGGTGGCCGAGGCCGCCCAGTGGGCCCTGCTGCGCCCGCTGCCCCGGCGGCTCGGCGGCGTCGACCTCCGGCTGCTGTACGAGGCGTCCGCGGCCGGCGCGCACGTCGGCGGCGACTTCTACAAGGCCCTGAAGGTCAGGGGAGGCGTACGGATCATGCTCGGGGACGTCCAGGGCAAGGGCCTCGCGGCCGTCGAGGCCGCCTCGCTGCTGCTCGGCTCCTTCCGCGAGGCCGCGTACACGGCCCCCGGCCTGCCCGCGATCGCGGAGCGCCTGGAGGCGAGCATGGCCCGCTACGCCGAGCGGGCGCCGGAGTCGACGGCGGCCGACCGCTTCGCGACCGTGCTGCTCGCCGAGATCCCCGACGACGAGCCGGTCGTACGGCTCCTCAGCTGCGGCCACCCGGCCCCGGTCGTCCAGCGCGGCCGGGTCGTGCGCACGGTCGAGCTGTCCTCGCCGTCCGTCCCGATCCACCTGCCGGTCCCGGTCGACGCGCCGTTCACGGTGGACGAGGTGCCGTTCGCCCCCGGTGACCGGATGCTGATGTTCACCGACGGCGTCAGCGAGACCCGGGACCGGCACGGCGCCTTCTACCCCCTGGAGCAGCGGCTGCGCGGCTGGGCGGCCGAGCCCGCCGACCGCGTCCCGGGCCTCCTCAAGGAGGACCTGGCCCGCTTCGGCGCGCGCGGCCTGGACGACGACACGACGGCCGTCCTGGTGGTCCGGGGCGCGCCCGGGGAGGAGGCCCCGCCCCGGCACGAGGACCGTCTGGTCGCCCTCTGAGGCCCCCGGGGCCCGGCGCGGGCCGCACGGCCGCGTAGGGTCGGCCCGTCCGTCGACCGAAGCCCGAGGAACCCGCCATGGACCTGCTCCCCTTCTCCGCCGAACACGCCGCCACGGTGGCGGCCTGGCCCGCCTCGTCCCGGGAGGCCCTCCTGTGGTGCGGGCGCCGGGAGTTTCCGGTGACCGGGGAGACGGTGGCCGGATGGCAGGAGGACCAGGAGGTCCACGGCCACGTCCTCGTCGGGGACGGGGCCCTGCTGGGGTACGGCGAGGTGTGGACCGACGCCGAGGAGGACGAGGCCGAGCTGGCGCACGTCGTCGTGGCCCCGGAGGCGCGCGGCAGGGGCGTGGGGCGGGTGCTGGTGCGGGCGCTGCTCGACCGGGCCCTCGGCGCCGGTTTCGAGGACGTCTTCCTGCGGGTCCACCCGGACAACGCCGCCGCGCTGCGCTGCTACGAGGGCGCGGGCTTCGTCCCGGTCGACCCCGGCGAGGCCGCCGGGTGGAACGCGGTCCAGCCGGTGGCGTACGTGTGGCTGACCTGGCCCGGGCGGGTCACGGAGACGCCGTAGGGGGTGCCCCGCCGGCCGGGCGGGTGGCGACGAGGACGCCGATCTTGTCGATGCGGTGCTCCGGGTTGCCCAGGGCGTCCCGCCAGTGGTTGCCGGCCGCGTCGTCCTCGGGCGTGGCGCAGGTGGAGAGGGTGATCATCGCCCGGGTGGGCCTCTCCCCCGGCTTCCCCGGGACGGGGGCGCGCTGCGCGGCGAGGGAGTCGGCGGACCGGAAGGACGTCGAGCGGGTGTCGACGATCCGGTACTCGTACACGGCGTCGTCGGCGGTCACGACGACCGTGTCGCCCTCCTCGACGTCGGGGAGCAGGCGCAGGGGTCCGCCGGCCGAGAGCCGGTGCGCGGTCACGAGGTAGTTGCCGACGTCGCCCGGCCCGACGCCGCCCCGGTCGCCGTGGGGGCTCGCCGCCACCCCGCGGTCCTGGATCCGGGTGCCGGCCCGGTCGTCGCTGGTGCCCTCGTACGGGAGGACGGGCAGGTCGGCCACCCCGATGGAGGGGATGTCCAGCTCGGCGCGGCGCGGACGTGCCTCGGGGACGGGCGAGGGGGACGGCTCGGCGGTGGCGGGCGTCGCCGTGACGGGGCCGGTACGGGGAGTGGCGGAGGGGGCCGTCGTGGGCTCGCGGACCGTGGGCGGGGCGGTCGTGGCGCCCGCCGGGCCGTCCGGGAAGGGGCCGCAGCCGAGGGCCACGAGGGCCGCCGCGGCGGTGGCGACGGCGAGGCGTGTGCGACGGGTTCGTGTCATGGGGACGAGCCTTCCGGTGACGACGTGCGGCTCACCGAGGATTGTCCCGTAAAAGGGGCCCGGGGGGTACTGGATCATGCGCTGCCCCTCCCCGGCCGCACGGGCACGGCCCGGGCGCCGTGGAAGGGGCGTCCGGGCCGTGCGCGGGTCGTGGTGCGGGGTTCGTCGGGTCAGGGCAGCCGGTGGTCCTCGTTCAGGACGACGCCGCGTTCGGGGCGGTACAGGTCGAAGCCCCGGGTGTCGCACTGCAGGCCGCCGACGATGCAGTGGTCGACCAGGGCCTTGAGGGTGCGCTCCTCCCACGCGTTGAAGAAGTCGTAGTGGAAGGAGTAGCCGCGGCCGCTGGCCAGGCGGACCTGGCTCATGTCGCCGTTGACCGGCCACGCCATCTTGAACTCGATCATCGGCAGGGCGACCGGGTGGGAGGCCGGGCACATGTTGTCGTTGGTGCCGGGCTTGACGACCGGGTACGCCATGTGGCTCTGGTGGTCGGGGGTGTCGAGGTACAGGCCGTTCCAGCAGCTGGGGGCCTGCATCCGCAGGTTGAGCTGGACGTCGGGCCGGCTCGGACAGTTCGCCGGGATGTCGGTGTTGAAGAAGCTGTCACCGCATTCCCAGCCCTCGACGAACCCCTTGTGGGACCGGAACTCCTGGGCGGTCTGCATCGGGTTGCCGACGACGAACCGCAGCCCCTTGGGGAAGGGCCGCACGCTCCGGTAGTCGGTCACGCCCGCCTTGTAGTAGATGACCTGGGGGCCGACGGGCAGGATCTTCTGGTCGCCCTTGTAGAGCGAGGGCATCCAGTACGCGGAGGCGTCGGCGGGCGCCTTGCAGGTGGTGTTCCCTCCGTAGAGCGAGCCGGTGGTGCTGGCGGCGTTGGTGGAGGTGTTGCCCATGAACGTGTGGTCGTGGGACTTGCCGAACTGGCCCGGGTAGACGATCGGGTCGTCCGGCGCGGTGTGGGTGACGGAGCACCCGGCCTGGAACTCGTGGTGGTAGGCCGGGGGCGGGGTGGCCGTGGACGGGACGACGCCGGTGACCTGGGGTACGGCGGGGATGTAGCCGTCGCCGTCGGCGTCGTCGCCCGAGGCCTGGGTGGAGGCGGCCATCCGGTGGCCTTCGTGCTGGGCGGCCGCGACGACGGCGGGCGGGAGGCCGCCGTCCGGGTCGGTGGCCTGCGCCATCGTGCCGATGCCGAGGGCGCCGGCGATGAGGGCCGTGCTGACGAGGAGTACGGAGAGCCGCTTCGGACTCGATCTCATGGGGATCTCCTGCCCGTGGGGGTGGTTCCGCGTGAACGCGAGGGCTCCACGCGACTGGTGTGGTGGTTTCCCGTGCGGTGGTGCCGGGGTGGCGGGGCCGAGCGGCGGGCCCCGCCACCCGTCATGGGGGGGCGGCGTCGTCAGGCGTAGATGCCGAACTCGTGGAGCGAGTAGCCCCAGCCGGTGCCGCGCGCGGTGAGCTGGAGCTTGACGTACCGGGCGGTGGCCCCGGTCTCGATGGTGTCGATGTCGCCGTTGCCCGTGGTGGTGGTGTGGAGGGTGCGCCAGGTGGTGCCGTTGTCGGAGACCTGGACCTCGTAGGACTTGGCGTAGGCGGGGTCCCAGACCAGCTGGAGCCGGTTGAAGGAGCGGACCGAGCCGAGGTCGACCTGGATCCACTGGGGGTCGCTCCAGTCGCTGGCCCAGCGGGTGCCGGGGTTGCCGTCGACGGCGTTGGAGGCGGGGCAGGGGCAGTCGCCGTAGGAGGCCTGGGAGGAGGAGGCGGTGGCGGGCCTGCCCAGGGCGATGTTGGTGCCGGCGACGGGCGGGGCGACGACCTTGACGGACTTGGTCTCGATGCCGGCGTTGCCGCGGCCGTCCTCGGACTGGATGTACACCTTCCAGACGCCGAGCTTCTCGGGCGCGGTGACGGCGAAGTTGCCGTTGCCGGTGGAGCGCCACTTCGCCTCGATCAGCCGCTTGTCGCCGTTGGCGTAGTTCCCGCTGAGGAAGATCTTGTGGGTCAGGGGGTCGTTCTCGGGGTCGCGGATGTCGGCGCGGACCGTGAACTCACCGCCGGCCGGGGCCGCGGAGGCCGGGCTGACGGTCATGTTGGTGATGACCGGCGGGGTGTTGTCACCGGCGGTCGTCCCGGCGTACGCCTTCTTGACCGCGTAGTACGACAGGCGCTTGAGGCCGTCGGGGAGGAGGTTGAACCAGACGCCGCCGAAGTCGTGTTCGAGTCCGTAGTGGAACATCGTCGCGCCCAGGGCCACGCCCTGGTGTCCGGTGACGCAGTTCCAGGCCTTGGTGTAGCCCTCGGCCTTCTGGACGTCGGTCGGCTCGTCGGGGACGCCGTTGACGTCGTCGGGCACCTCCCACTCGCCGGCGTTGCCCGTCTCGGTGATGATGTACGGCTTGTCGTACCCGCCGTCGATCCAGTCCTGGCGCACGCCGCAGACGTCGCCGTACGCGTTCATCGAGTACAGGTCGAGGTCCGGGGCGTTGCGCTTGTAGTACGGCCAGGCGCCGGTCCAGGCGTCCGTGGAGGTCACGGGGTGGTCGGGGTCGAGGGAGTGGATCTTCTTGGCGACGTCGTTGACGAAGGTCGTGTACGCGTTGCGCTGGGCCTCCAGCTCGGCGCCGCCGTAACAGTTCTGCAGGCCGAGGACGGACTCGTTGCCGACGTTCCACATGAGGGTGGCCGGGTGGGACTTGTAGGTGTCGACCCACTTGGCGAACTCGGTGAGCATGGTGTTCTTGTACGCGGTGTCCGTCACGTAGTTGACGCAGCCGCCGGAGCCGGGGCCGCCGCCCGGCTGGAGCCAGAAGCCGTTCATCACCTTGAGGCCGTTGGCGGCGGCCGCGTCGAGCAGGGGCTTGCTGGAGGCGTCGGTGCCCCAGGTCCGGACGGTGTTGACGCCCATGGACCTCAGGTCCGGCATGTAGCGGGGGGCGTCGGCCATCGACGGGCCCCAGGTGAGGCCCTTGACCGTGTAGGGCTGGCCGCCGACGGTCAGCCGCCAGTTGCCCTGCGAGCCGGTGACGCGGACGGCGCCGCCGGGCTCGGGCTGGGTGGTGCCGCTCTCGCCGTAGACCCGGAACTCCCAGAGGGAGTAGCCGTATCCGGTGGCGCGGGTGACGCCCTGGAGGCGTACGTAGCGGCCGGTGCCGGAGACCGCGAGTTCGTCGGTGCCGCCGTCGCCGGCGGTGACGGACCTGACGGTGCGCCAGTCGGTGCCGTTGTCGGAGAGCTGGATGTCGTAGGCCTTGCCGTAGGCGCCCTCCCAGTTCAGTACGACGCGGCTGATGTTCGCGCGGGCGCCGAGGTCGACCTGGAGCCACTGGGCGTCGCTCCACTGGCTGGCCCAGCGGGTGCCGGTGAGGTCGCCGTCGACGGCGGCGGAGGCGGCGTAGCCGGCGCCCTCGGTCGAGGAGGCGGTGGCGGTCTTCCCCTGGGAGAGGAGGGTCTCGGCGGCGGTGGCGGGCGCCGCGGTCAGCACGGTGGCGGAGGTGGCGAGCAGGGCGCCGAGGGACACGAGCGAGGCCGTGGCGCGGGCCCGCCTTCGTGCGGTCGAAGCGGTGGTCATGACGGCTCCTGGACGGAGGGGAGGGGGGATCGCCTTCCGGGCGGCGCGGCGGGGACCTGGAGCGCCGCCCGGAAGGGGTGGGGGGCCGGGACGCGCCGGTCGGGGCGCGTCCCGGCGGGACCGTCAGGGGAAGGAGACGACGGTCGAGGGCACGGTGGAGGTGCCGGCGGGGATGGTGGACGCCCCGGTGTTGTTGATGACGTGGTTGTAGTGGCCCATGCCGCCGAGGGACACCACGAGGAGGCTGTGGAACTTCACCCCCGGCTTGACGGGTGCCTTGAAGCCGTGGTCCTGGACGATGGTCGGGTCCACGTTGTAGTTGCAGTAGCTGCCGAGGCCCCACGCCTCGTGGGTGTTCACGGAGTCGTCGACCCGGTAGGCGGCGTAGCCCTTCGTGGCGCCGTTCTGGATGGCGGCCTGGTTGGGGGCGTCGTACGCCTTCTCGTTCTGGTAGAAGATCGTGCGGCCGCGCTCGCCGTACCACTCGACGTCGTACTTGTTGAAGTGCTCGACGAACAGGCCGGTGGCGAGCACGTCGTCGCCGTTGACGCGGACGCCGTAGTCGGCGCGGTTGGTCTCCCAGCCCCAGCCCTCGCCGTGGTCGGCGCGCCACACCCAGGTGTGGTCGATGATGGCGTCGTCGCTGTTGACGACCACGCTGGTGGTGGCCTTGCCGACGTGGGCGCCGCCGATGCGGACGTAGACGTCCTGCACGGTGGTGGGGTTGGCGGCGTGGTCGGCGGAGGAGTTCTGCGGGCCGAGCTCCAGCAGCGTCGGGGAGTTGACCGGGCCGGCGTCGATCAGGAAGCCGGCGAGGCGGACGCCGTCGACGTCGGCGACCTTCATCGCGGTGACGCCGTTGTCGGGGATGATCGTGGCGAGGCCGAGGCCGAGCACGATGGTGTTGGCGCGGTTCACGTTGATGGTCTGGTCGACGTGGTAGACGCCCGGGGTGAACAGCAGGTGCAGGCCCTGGGCCAGTGCCTGGTTGATGGTGGCGGCGGTGGCGCCGGGCTTGACCACGTAGAACTGGTTCAGCGGGATGGACTCGCCCTGCGGGGTGCCGTTGGCCCAGCTGGTGCCGCGCGCGTTGGTCCGCTTGGCGGGCGCGAAGACCTTGTACTCGTTGCCGTCGAGGTAGAGGTAGGGCTTCTCGCGGGAGATCGGGGTGGTGTCGAGCGTGGTGTAGCGGGGCTCCGGGAAGGAGGTCGCCGGTGCGCCCTCGACGCCCGAGAAGGTCTGGTTCCAGACGCTGTTGGACCAGCCGCCGATGGAGCTCTCGCGGGTGTACCACTGCTGCTGCGAGTAGTTCCCGACCTGGCCGTCGATCTTCGAGTCGGCGATGTAGCCGCCGCTGGCCCAGCCGTAGCCGTTGGGCGCGAGGTTGAGCCCGCCCTTGACGTGCATCCGGCGGAAGGAGGAGGCCTGGGAGACGGCCCACCGGTTGGTGCCGTTGACCGGGTTGAGGGTGAGTCCCTCGGCGCCGCGCCAGAAGTTCTGGGTGGCGTTGCCGTTGAACCAGCCGGCGTCGACGGTCACGTCACCGTTGATGGTGGTGTCGCCGGGGCGGAGGCCGAGTCCGGCGATCTGGGTGTAGAAGCCGATCTGGGCGTTGAGGTTGTTGTACGTGCCCGGCTTGAAGAGGAAGGCGTGCCGGCCGGAGCCGAACTGGGCCGACTCCTGCTGCTGGAAGACCTGGTCCAGCTTGGCCTGGATGCCGGGGGTGGAGGGGTCGAAGACGTGCACGTTGGGGCCGAGGTCGCCGCCGCCGGGGAGGGTCGGGCCGGTGGTGTCGGTGGTGCCGTACACCTGGAACTCCCAGAGGGAGAAGCCGTATCCGGTGGCGCGGGTCTGTCCGTTCATGCGGACGTAGCGGCCGGTGCCGGAGAGGGTGACGTCGTCGGTGCCCCCGTCGCCGGCGGTGACGGTGGTGACGGTCCGCCAGTCGGTGCCGTTCTCGGAGGCCTGGATCTGGTAGCTCTTGCCGTAGGCGGCCTCCCAGCGCAGGGTGGCGCTGCTGAGCGTGGCGCTGCGACCGAGGTCGACCTGGAGCCACTGGGCGTCGCTCCACTGGCTGGCCCAGCGGGTGCCGAGGTCGCCGTCGACGGCGGCGGACGCGGCGAAGGGTCCGCCCTCGGTGGAGGAGGCGGTGGCGGTCTTGCCCTGCGAGAGCAGGGCGGGGGCCGCCTGGGCCGTCGTGGCGGGGGCGAGGGCGAGCAGGCTGCCCGCCAGCGACGTGACGAGTGCGCCGACGGTGGCGCGTCGGACGGTTGAGGCGGGACGCCGGAGGACCGGCGGGGACCCGACGGAGGACATGGGTCTCCTCTGGGATACATGGGGGAAACGTGGGAGAGCGCTCTCCGAAACCTTGCCCGTAGGGCGAGTTGACGGTCAAGGCGTGTGACACGACTTTTCTTTTGGCTTTCATTAAGTCACGACACCGATGGCTTCCGGCCGGTCCCGATCCGTTCTCCCACCGGACACACCGCACCGTTAAAGTGCGGAGGTGGGGAATCGAGTACCGACTCTGGAAGACGTCGCACGTGAGGCGGGGGTGTCGCGCGCCACGGTGTCCCGCGTCGTCAACGGGGTGCGGAACGTGGCGCCCGACATCCAGCGGAGCGTGCGCGACGCCATCGCCCGCACCGGCTACACGCCCAACCAGGCCGCCCGTTCCCTGGTGACGCGGCGGACCGGGGCCGTCGCCCTCGTCCTCTCCGCGGCGGGCGGGGCCTTCGCCGCCCGGGTCTTCTCCGACCCGTTCTTCGGGCGCGTCGTGGACGGCGTCCTTCCCGTGCTGCGCGAGCGGGCGATCCAGCCGGTGCTGCTCGTCTCCGATTCGGAGCAGGCCAGGACCCAGCTCGTCGAGTACCTGCGGCAGGGCGGCGCGGACGGGGCGCTCGTGGTGCCACTCGACGACGAGGACCCGCTGCCCGCGATGCTGGTGGCGGCGGGCCTCCCCACGGTCCTCTTCGGCAGGCCCCGGGGCGGCGGGCGGTACGGCTTCGTCGACCTCGACAACGAGGCCGGGGCGCGGCTCGCGGCCGAGCACCTGTGGGCCACCGGCCGGCGGCGCCCCGCCACCATCGCCGCCCCGGTCACCGCGCCCGCCGCGGCCGCCCGCCTGGACGGCTTCCGCCGGGCGTTCGCCGCCCGCGGGGTGACGGACGTGCCCGTCGTACGGGGCCTGTTCTCGGTCGACAGCGGCCGGAGCGCCATGGCCGAGCTGCTGGCGGACCGTCCGGACCTCGACGCGGTGTTCGCCGCGAACGACCTGATGGCCCGGGGCGCCTGCGAGTACCTCCGCGAGCGGGGCGTGGACGTGCCCGGCGCGGTCGCCGTCGTGGGCTTCGACGACTCGACGGTCGCCCGGGACGCCCGGCCCCGGCTGACCACCGTGCGCCAGCCGGTGGAACACATGGCGGCCGCGATGGCCGGCCTCCTGCTCGAGGCCCTGGAGGCCACCCGCTCCGTCCCCGCCGCGAAGGTCTTCCCACCGACCCTGGTCGTACGCGAGTCCGCCTGACCTCTCCCGTCACGCCTCCGGGGCCAGGGCGTCCAGGACCGCGAGCTGTTCCGTGACGCGGTCGGTGGACCAGGTGTCGAGCCAGGTCGCGAAGCCGCCGCCGTAGGCGCGGGGGACGGCTTCCACGCGCATGACGAGGGCGAGGTACACGCGGTAGAGGGCGAGCCGCGCCCGGGCGCCGGGGCCGAGGGCCGGGAGGGGTGCGACGGAGCGGTAGCCGGCCATGAGGTCGGGGTCGTCCTCGGCCGCGCCGAGCGGGTCGAGGCCGACGAGTTCGGCCAGGGGGTCGCCGAAGAAGGCGCGTTCGCCGTCGATGAGGCCGGCCAGGTGCCACCGGTGGTCCCCGGCCCGGCCGAGGACGACGTTGCCCTCCCAGGCGTCGAAGTGGACGAGGGCGGGACGGCGGACCTCGGCCAGCCGGCGGCCGAACCTCCGGGGCAGGTCGGCGAGGACCCCGTCCGGAGCGGGCAGGGCGACGCCGAACCGGCGGGCGTCGCCGAGGACGGCGTGCAGCATCGCGGTGAAGGCGCTGGGCCAGTCGGGGGCGGAGAGACCGGCGGCAGGTCGCGGGTATCCGTGGGCCGGCCCGGTGACGGCGGCGATCCGGGCCAGGGACTCCCCCAGCTCGCGGCGGAGCGCGGCGCGTTCGGCCGGGGCAAGCCGGTCGCGGGCGGCGTCCCAGGTGGTGCCGTCGAGGTGGGAGAGGAGCAGCCACTCGGCGGGGGCACGGGGGCCGGCGGGCTCGTGGTGGAGGACGGCGGGCACCCGGACGCCCGCGCCCGCGGCGAGCCGGTGGAAGAGCGCCTCGGTGCCGAGGAGCCCCCGCTCGTACGTGAGGGCGGGGGCGCTCTCCGGAGGCGCGGTCTTGAGCACCGAACGGCGGCCGTCGGCGAGTTCGAGCAGACGGGTGGAGTTGTAGAAACCCCCGCCGAGGGCGGTGTCCCGGGTGACGGTCACCGGTCCGAGGGCCCGCCGCAGCCGCTCGGCGACGGCGGTGTCGGTGTCGGGCTCCGGTGGTCGGGACATGGGCGCTCCTTCTGGGAGGAGGGGGCGGGCGAACGCGCGGCGGCCTCCGGAGGAGTGGTCCTCCGGAGGCTCGTGGTGGGGTGCCGGTCAGCCGGCGGTCGTCTCCCGGTGGGCGCGGATGATGTCCGCGTAGCGCCGGCCGCTCGTCTTCACGGTCCGCTTCTGCGTGGCGTAGTCGACGTGGACGAGACCGAAGCGCTTGTCGTAGCCGTAGGCCCATTCGAAGTTGTCGAGCAGGGACCAGGCGTAGTACCCGGCGAGCGGGACGCCCTTGCGGACGGCGCGGGCGCAGGCCGCGAGGTGCTGCTCCAGGTAGCCGGTGCGCTCCGGGTCGTGGACGGCGCCGTCGGGGCCGACGGCGTCGGGGAAGGCCGAGCCGTTCTCGGTGACGTACAGCTCGCGCACGCCGTAGTCCTCGGTGAGCCGCAGCAGGAGGGCCTCCAGGCCGCCGGCGTCGATCTGCCAGTCCATGCCGCTGCGGGGCACGTCGGGCAGGCGCACCTCGCGGGCGTACGGGACGGGTCCCTCGGGGTCGTCGGCGACGGTCACCGGGAAGTAGTAGTTGAGGCCGTGCCAGTCGAGCGGGGCGGCGATGAGCTCCGCGTCGCCCGGCTGCTCGGGGAGTTCGACCCCGTACAGCTCGCGCATGTCCGCCGGGAAGCCGCGGCCGTACACCGGGTCGAGCCACCAGCGGTTGGTGTGGCCGTCCATGCGGGCCGCGGCGGCGAGGTCCTCGGGCCGGTCGGAGGCGGGCGCGACGGTGGAGTGGTTGGTGACCAGGCCGATCCGGGCGCCGGGGGCGGCGGCGCGCAGGGCCTGGGTCGCGAGGCCGTGGCCGAGCAGCAGGTGGTACGAGGCGCGGACGGCGGCCGTGAGGTCGGTGAGGCCCGGGGCCATCCGGCCCTCCAGGTGGCCGATCCAGCCGGAGCAGAGCGGTTCGTTGAGGGTGGCCCAGCGGGTGACGCGGTCGCCGAGGCGCTCGGCGACGGCGGTGGTGTAGGCGGCCAGGTGCTCGGCGGTCTCGCGGACGGTCCAGCCGCCGCGGTCCTGGAGGGCCTGCGGCAGGTCCCAGTGGTAGAGGGTGACGGAGGGGGTGATGCCGGCGTCGAGGAGGCCGTCGACGAGCCGGTCGTAGAAGTCGAGCCCGGCCTTGTTGACGGGTCCGTCGCCGCCGGGCACGACGCGGGGCCAGGCGACGGAGAGCCGGTAGGTGTCGGTGCCCAGCTCCTTCATCAGGGCGATGTCCTCGGGCCAGCGGTGGTAGTGGTCGCAGGCGGTGTCGCCGTGGTCGCCGTTGTCGATCGCGCCGGGGACCCGGGAGAAGGTGTCCCAGATGGAGGGGGCCCGTCCGTCCTCGGCGACGGCGCCCTCGATCTGGTAGGCGGAGGTCGCCGTGCCCCAGGCGAAGGACGGCGGGAAGGCCTCCAGGTCGAGCGCGGGGCGGGGACCGGTGGATTCGGACACGGGGAACCTCTTCGTGGTCGGTGTGGAGAGGGACGTCACTTGACCGCACCCGCGGTGAGGCCGGCGACGAGGTAGCGCTGGAGGAGCAGGAACCCGACGACGACGGGGACGCTCACCACGAGGGAGGCGGCCATCACCTGGTTCCAGTAGACGTCGTTCAGGGTGGCGTAGCCCTGGAGGCCGACGGCGAGGGTGCGCGTGCTGTCGTTGGTCATGACCGAGGCGAAGAGGACCTCGCCCCAGGCCGTCATGAAGGCGTAGATCGCGACGGCGACGATGCCGGGCGTCGCGGCCGGGATGATCACGCGGAACAGCGCCTTGATCGGCCCGCAGCCGTCGACCTTGGCCGCCTCGTCCAGCTCGCGCGGGATCGAGTCGAAGTAGCCGGTCAGCATCCAGATGGAGAACGGCAGCGAGAAGGTCAGATAGGTGAGGATCAGGCCTTCGCGGGAGCCGAACAGGGCGATGCCGGTGGCGTTGCCGAGGTTGACGTAGATGAGGAAGAGCGGCAGCAGGAAGAGGATGCCGGGGAACATCTGCGTCGAGAGGACCGTCACCGTGAAGACCCGCTTGCCGCGGAAGGAGTAGCGGCTGACGGCGTACGCGGCGAAGATCGCGACGATCACCGAGAACACCGTGGCCGCGCCCGCGACGACGATCGAGTTCACGAAGTAGTCGGCGAGCGGGACGGTCTCCCAGATGTCGAAGTAGGGCCGGATCGTGAGCCCGGAGGGGATCCACTCGAACTTCCCCGAGACGTCCTTGAGGGGCTTGAGGGAGCTGGAGACCATCACGTACACCGGCAGGACGACGAAGCCGGTGAGCAGGGTGAGGAAGATCCGCCGGGTCCAGAGGAACGAGCGGGGCGCCGCCATGGGCGACCGGACGGGCGTGCGGCGGGCCGCGTGCTCAGACATCGGAGGTCTTCCTTCCGCGGGTGGTGAGCAGGAGGTAGACGCCCGTGACGACGAGGAGGAAGAGCAGCAGCAGGACGGACATGGCCGAGCCGGTGCCGAAGTTCCACGTCTGGAAGGACGACTGGTAGATGTGGAGCGAGATCAGGTCGGCGGCTTCGGGGGCCGCCTTGCCGAAGAGCACGAACGGCGTGTTGAAGTCGTTGAACGTCCACAGGAAGAGGACGAGGACGAGGACCTGGTTGACGGAGCGCAGGGACGGCAGGGTGATGTGCCGGATCTGCTTCCACACGCCGGCGCCGTCGAGGGCGGCGGCCTCGTACATGTCCCGGGGGATGTTCTGGAGTCCCGCCATGACGGTGAGGAAGGCGAAGGGCCAGCCCTTCCAGACGGAGACGATCAGCAGCGCCCAGAAGCTGTTGTCCCCGATGAGCCAGAAGGCGGGGCTGTCGCCGATGCCGAGCTGCTCGTGCAGGACGTGGTTGATGACGCCGTTGTCCCGCTGGAACATGAACGACCAGGTGATGACGGCCGCGTAGACCGGCAGGGCGTACGGGACGAGGAACAGGGTCCGCAGGAACGCCCGGCCGCGGAAGTTCTCCTGGAGGAAGACCGCGGCGGCCGTTCCGAGGAGCCAGCACAGTCCGACGGACAGGACGGTGAACAGACAGGTCGTCAGGAAGGACTTGAGGAGCGCCTGTCCGACGGGGGCGTCGAAGTCGATCGCGACGCTGTAGTTGTCGAACGCCGTCCAGGGCGCCTCGGACCAGTTCCGGATGTAGAACTGGGTGAGCTCGCGGAAGCTCATGGTGATGCCCATGAGCATCGGGACGAGGTGGACGAGGAGTTCGAGGAGCAGGGCGGGCAGGAGCAGCAGGTACGGCAGTGCGACGCGGCGGCGCCCGGAGCGGCGCGGGGTGCGCGCCTCTCCGGGTACGGCCTTGCGCACCGTCCGCTCACTCGGAGGAGTGACGACGGTTTCGGTCATGGTGGGAAGGCCTACTTCTTGGGCATCTGCTGCTGGGCCTTTTCGAGCTTGGCCTTGACGGACTCCGTGGTGACCGGACGGCCGGCGGCGGCGTCGGCGAAGAGCTCCTTGACCGCGGTGCCGACGACGGTCTCGAACTGGGACTCCTCGGGAACCTGCGGCAGGGCGGCGGCGCTGGTGGAGAGGGTGTCGCGGATGACGGTGAGCGAGGGGTCGGCGAACGCGGCGTCCTTCTGGGCGCCCTTGACCGGCGGGACCGAGCCGTACGCCTTGTTGAGGACGATCTGCTCCTCGTCGCTCGTCATGTACTTCACGAACTTCAGGGCGCCGTCGAGGTTCTTGGTGTTCTTGAAGACGGCGAGGTTGATGCCGGCGACCATCGAGTTGGTCTGCTTGCCCTGGCCGGGCTTGCCGGACGGGACGGGGGCGGGGGCGACGCCCCACTCGTCGGGGCCCATGCCCTGCGCGGAGAAGGTCTGCGACGGGGTCTGCCACAGGACCATGCCGGTCTTGTTCTTGGCGAAGTCGCTGAGGGACTGGTTCTGGGAGTACTCGGCGTTGCCGGGGGCCACGATCTTCTGGGCGGCCATGAGGTCGACGTACTGCTTGACGGCGGCGACGGCGCCGTCGGAGGTGAAGTCGGGCTTGCCGTCGGCGGTGAAGAAGTCGGCCCCGTGCTGCTTGCCGAGGACGAAGACCTGGTGGATGTTGTTGGAGAGGTTGGAGCCCTCGACGCCGATGCCGTTCTTGCCCTTCGCGCCGAGCTTCTTGCCGGCCTCGGCCACCTCGTCCCAGGTGGTCGGCGGCTTGACTATGCCCGCCTCCTTGAAGAGCTGCTTGTTGTAGTAGAGCGCGTAGGCCATGGAGTAGAGCGGGACGGCGGCCGGGTCCTGGCCGGAGACGCCGGTGGAGCCGAGCGCGGAGTCGACGAAGCGGTCCTTGCCGCCGATGGCCCCGAAGTTCTTCGCGTCCCAGGGCAGCAGCGCGCCGGTGGACTGCAGGGAGGCGCTCCAGGTGTTGCCGATGTTGAGGACGTCGGGGCCCTGGCCGGAGGTGGTCGCGGTGAGGATCCGGTTGAGCAGGTCGGACCACGGGATCACCTCCAGCTTGACCTTGATCCCGGTCTCCTTCTCGAACTGGTCGAGCTCGGGCTGCAGGACCTTCTTGTCGACCTCCAGGCTGGCGCCCTGGTTGGAGGCCCAGTAGGTGAGGGTCTTCGGGGAGGACCCGCTGTCTTCTCCCCCGCCGCAGGCGGTGGCGGTGAGGACGAGGGAGAGCGTGACGGCACCGGTGACAGCGGCTCTGATTCTGCGCATGGCTCCTGGGCCCTTTCGGGGACGAGGGAAGGGCCGACACGGGGAGCCCCTGGACCGCTCTCCGTAACATCGGCTTAATTTAGGATGTGAGTTAAACCCCATGAGAAGGTCGCGTCAAGGCTTGTACTGCGGGTATGTTGAAACGAACGACATGAGAGACGGGGACCAGAGTGCACGCGAGAAGTGGCCGCACGGTGCGTGACCTGCGGCGCGAGAACCGCACCGCCGTTCTGCGCAGGCTGTACTTCGACGGACCGATGAGCCGGCTCACGCTGGGCCCCGCGACCGGGCTCAGCTCCGGCTCGGTCAGCAACGTGGTCGCCGAACTCGTCGCGGAGGGCCTGGTCGAGGAGGCCGGCAGCGTCGACTCGGCCGGCGGGCGCCCCCGCACCCTCGTGCGCATCACGCCCGGCAGCGGCTTCATGATCGGCGTCGACATCGGCGAGACCCGGATCAGGATCGAGCTCTTCGACCTCGCCCTCACCGAACTCGCGCGCGCCGAGCGCCCGTTGGCCAGCTCGGGACCGCGCACCGCG
Organism: Streptomyces sp. NPDC098101; assembly: GCF_044760185.1. Lineage (NCBI taxonomy): Bacteria > Bacillati > Actinomycetota > Actinomycetes > Kitasatosporales > Streptomycetaceae > Streptomyces > Streptomyces sp. NPDC098101. Next base: position 687,982 of record NZ_JBIWAS010000004.1, read on the forward strand.
CGCTACGACGTCGACCTCGTCGTGGCGCACCTGCGGGAGGGCATCGCGGAGGTGCTGCGGATCGCGGAGGTGCCGGCCGAGCTCCTGCTCGGCGTCGGGGTCGGCGTGCCCGGCATCGTGGCCGGGACCCCGGAGGACGGCGCGGTCGTGCACGGCCAGACGGTCGGCTGGGACGCGGTTCCGCTGGAGCGGCTGCTGCGCGAGAGCGTGGAGCTCCCGGCCTCGGTGCCGTACTGGATCGACAACGGCGCCAAGACCCTCGGCCAGGCCGAGATGTGGTTCGGCGCCGGGCGCGGCGCCCGCAGCGCCGTCGTCGTCCTCTTCGGCTCCGGCGTCGGCGCCTGCGTCGTCACCGACCCCATGGGCCCCGGCCGGGCCCTCGAATGGGGCCATCTGACGGTACGGGTACGGGGCCGCCGGTGCCGCTGCGGCTCGCAGGGGTGCCTGGAGGCGTACGCGGGTGCGGAGGCGCTCCTGGAGCGCTGGCGCGAGGCGGGCGGGCGGCCTCCGGAGGGCGCGGACGAGGAGACGGCCCTGACGGCGATGCTCGCCGCCGCGTATCCGGCCGACAGCGCGACCCCGCCCGACGCCACCGCCCTCGCCGTCCTGGAGGAGACCGCCGAGTTCCTCGGCGCCGGATTCGCCGACCTCATCAACCTCTTCCAGCCCGAACGCATCCTCGTCGGCGGCTGGGCCGGACTCCAGCTCGGCACCCGCTTCCTGGAGACCGTGACCGGCTACGCCCGGGAGTACGCCCTGAGGTATCCGGCCAGCCGCACCGGCATCGGCCTGGGAACCCTCGGCCCCGAGGCCGTCACCGTCGGCGCGGCCCTCCTGCCCCTGGTCGACTTCTTCGCCCAGGGCGGCCGCCGCCCCGAGACCGAGCCCACCCCGCCCTCCCCCGCCTGGAAGACCGCCCTGCGGGACCGCGTGTCGTCCTGACCCCGACAGCGGTGTCCGGAGTCGACTCCTCCGCGCCCGGATGGCCCACCCGGACAAACCGTCTGATACTGAACGCATGGCAGAGAAAACGGCGAAAGAGCACCCGCCGTCGAGCGTGACGGTCAAGGGGCGGGACGTCCGGCTGCGCACCCTCGGCTTCGTACTGCTCGCGGCCCTGGCCATCTGGTTCATCGCCGCCAACACCGGCTCCGTCACCATCCGCCTGTGGGTCCCCGAGGTCACCCTGCCCCTGTGGACCGTCCTGGCGGTCACCCTGCTCGCCGGAATCGCCCTGGGCCTCCTCATCGCCCGGCGCCGGGCGCGCCGCTGACGACTGCGGGCAGCGCGTACCGGCCGGGTGCGCAACGGTGATCGGCAGGTACCGGCCGGGCGCGCAACGGTCATCGGCACGTACCGGCCGGGCGCGTAACCGGTCATCGGCACGTACCGACCAGGCGTCCAGCCGTCATCGGCCACCGGTGCGCGGCCGCTCCGGCAGAGGCGGCCCGCCCCCGTGCGTCAGTTCCCGCGCCCGCGTCGCGGGGCCCGGCGCAGCGGGAACCAGGCGCTCGCCGCGAGACGCGCCCGCTCGGTGAGGACCGTATAGGGCACCGGGGTCCCGCCCCGCTCCGTCACCAGGTCGTCCAGGTGGTCACGCAGGAGCCACACGTCCTGCGGCCCGGACGCCTCCGTGACGTCGAGGGTGTCGTCCAGCCGCCGGGCGGTGAATCCCAGCTCCGCGGCGATCTCCTCGGGGTCGGCCCCGGACAGCCGGAGGTTGGCCCGCAGCTCCTCGCGGGTGCGCTTCCGCTCTTCCTCGTTGAGCGACATCCCGGTCTCCTCGCCTTTCCACGTGCGTCGTCCGACCGAGGCCCGGTCCTGGCCCCTGCTCCGGTGACGGTCACGGCCCCGACTCCTGCCCGGTCACGGAAAACCCGCCGACGGTGACACGATGGTGAAGCGACCGCGACGGTCCCGGCGCACGCGTGGCGCACCATGGCATGACGCCAAGGAGGCCGACATGTCGATTCATTACCACAAGCAGATCACACTCGTCCCGAAGCTGCTCCGCCTGAACATCGGTACGCACGGCTGGTCGCTGAGCATCGGCCCGCGCCGGGCGCACGTCACCCACCACAGCCGGGGCGGCCGCAGCGCGTCGGTGCGCCTCCCGGGCGGCTTCACCTGGCGCCGCCACTCCCGGTGCCGCTGAGGAGACGGCGGCAGCCGAGGAGACGGCGGCCGGCGGGGCCACGGGGGCGGTGACCACGGCTGCGGTGTCGGACCCCTGAAGTATTCTTCCGGCCACCGCACACCGATTCGAAGGACCAAGAGAATTGTCTGCCCCGCCCGCTTTCCCGCTGCCCTTCCACGCTTCCCGCTCCCTGGCGTTCGCGACGCCCCGGACGCTGCGGGAACTCGAGATGATGCGGTGCAGCGCGGCCATCCGGTCGAAGCCGGGGTGGTTCGACAAGAGGAACGACGCCGAGATCGTCGCCAGGTGGACGCGGGAGGCGATCGACCAGGGCCTCACCGAGGCGCAGGTCCGTTACGTGCTCGCCGAACTCGCGCACTACGCGGCGCTGCGGGACGAACGGACCGGCATCGAGGTGTCCGCCGTCGACGGGGTGTGGCAGTCGGACAGCCTGGTCGACGAGGGACTCGGGTCCCGGCTGCGCGAGGCGGTCCGGGTCCTGGAGGAGGTCCCCGACACGGAGAAGGACTGGCATCCCGGATCCGACGGCCAGGTGCTGGACCTGGTGCACCCCTCGCTGTTCTGCCTGGTGAGGGACGTGAGCGGGGCGCCCGAGCGGGCTTGGCGGAATCCGACGAACAGCTACTCGAAGTACGAGTTCTCGGAGAGGTTCCAGTGGCTGCCCACGGACGTCGACGTGAGCGAGGACGGCGACGTCGCCTTCCGTTCGTACGTCAACAACGTCCATCCCGAGCGGCATCGCGCACTCGCCTCCGTCCTGCCGGACCTGTTCGCGCGCATGATCCCGCTGTGGGAGAACGTGCTCACCGATCTGCGCCACCCGCGGCCCCCGCGCATCAAGGCCGACCCGTACGGGTGGTACGACTCGGAGCCGAAGCACCCGGACAAGTCCTCCTACGGCGACGACGCCGACGCCTACAGGGAGGCCCTCGACGCGTGGGAGGAGGCCTACGAGAACTGGTGGGAGACCCGCACCCCGGTCGTCCCGGACGCCCCGGACTTCACCCCGCCCGAGCCGCCGGACGCGTCCGCCCGGGTCGACCTGCGCGGCCGCCGCCTCCAGGTCGTCGTCAAGCTCGCCACCCTCCACCTGACCCCGGACAAGCCCGAGTACCCCGGCGGTTCCTGGCACGTCGAGGGGATGCTGAACGAGCGGATCGTCTCGACCGGCATCTACTACTGGGACAGCGAGAACGTCACCGAGAGCCGGCTGGGCTTCCGGGCGGCCCTCGACGACCCGCACTACGAGCAGAACGACGACAACGGCCTGCGCGAGGTCTACGGCCTGGAGGACGAGGACGCGCTGAACCAGCCCCTGGGATCGACCCCGACCCCCGCGGGCCGCTGCCTGGCCTTCCCGAACGTCCTGCAACACCGCGTCGACCCGTTCCGCCTCACGGACCCCACCCGCCCCGGCCACCGCAAGATCCTCGCGTTCTTCCTCGTCGACCCCTCGGAAAACCTCGTCTCGACGTCCGACGTCCCCCCGCAGCAGCCGTGGTCCCCCACCTCGACCATGACCCTCGAACAGGCCAAGGACTACCGCGAACAGCTCATGCGGGAACGGAAGTTCTTCGTCGACGAGCACAACGAGCAGCTCTACGAACGAGAATTCTCCCTCTGCGAACACTGACCCCCACCGCTACCCGCAGACCGGCAACCACCGAACCGGGTGGAGGCGGCCCCGGACCGCATGGGACCATCCGGGGATGCGCCTGACAGCCGACGGAACCACGCCGAACTCGCGGCTGGTCCTGGTGGACGTTCTCGAGACCGCCGACGGATACGCCTTCGAGCCGGCGCGCCCGTTCTTCCTGGCCGTCGGCGATCGCATCGCCTTCGAGAACGACAGACTCGTCGTCGTGCGGACCAGCGGCGAACGCCTGTCCCCGGCCGGAAACCGGTCCACTCGTTGCAAGCCCGGAGCCCTCCGTGATCACGGAGGGCTCCGGGCCACCGCCCCGAAGGGCTGAGCCGAACCCGGTGCGCGGATCTGCCGCTCGTCCGCCACCGTGCGCGAGTCCGTCAGCCGGATTTGGCGCGGACGCCCTCGGCGATGCGGTCGCCGATCGTCGCGTCGATGTTCCTCCAGTACGTGAAGGCGCGTTCGAGGACCGGTTCGCTCACCCCGTCGAGGAGGTGGCCGACGACGTTGTCCACGAGGCGGTCGCGGGCCGCGTCGTCGAGGACCTCGCGCACGAGGGTGCCGGGCTGGCCCCAGTCGTCGTCCTCCGGGTGCGAGACGTAGGCCGCCCGGGTGATCTCGCCGTCGGCGGACCAGCTCGGCGGGATGCCGTAACGCTCGGTGTCGGCGGCGGGGCCGCCCTTGGAGTTCGGCGCGTAGACCGGATCGGACGTCTTCCGGTAGGCCATCGCGCCGTCCTTGGAGTACGTGTGGACCTCGACGACGGGCGCGTTCACCGGCAGCTGCTGGTAGTTGGTGCCGATGCGGGCCCGGTGGGCGTCCGCGTACGAGAAGAGCCGGCCCAGCAGCATCCGGTCCGGGCTGGGGCCGATGCCGGGGACGAAGTTGTTCGGCTGGAAGGCGGCCTGCTCGATCTCGGCGTGGTTGTCGGTGGGGTTGCGGTCCAGCGTCATGCGGCCCACCGGGATGAGCGGGTAGTCGCCGTGCGGCCAGACCTTGGTGAGGTCGAACGGGTTGAACCGGTACGTCGCCGCGTCCTCGTACGGCATGACCTGCACGTGCAGCGTCCACGACGGGAAGTCCCCGTCCCGGATGTGCTCGAACAGGTCCCGCATGTGGAAGTCCGAGTCGGCGCCCGCCATCCGGTCGGCCTCGTCCTGGGGGAAGAACTCGACGCCCTGGTCGGTCTTGAAGTGGTACTTCACCCAGAACCGCTCGCCGGACGCGTTGATCCACATGTACGTGTGGGAGGTGTACCCGTTCATGTGACGCCAGGTCCGCGGAATACCCCGGTCACCCATCAGCCAGGTCACCTGGTGCGCGGACTCGGGCGAGAGCGTCCAGAAGTCCCACTGCATGTCGTGGTCGCGCAGGTTGTTGTCGGCGCGGCGCTTCTGGGACCGGATGAAGTGCTGGAACTTCATCGGGTCCTTCACGAAGAAGACCGGCGTGTTGTTGCCGACCATGTCGTAGTTGCCCTCGGACGTGTAGAACTTCACCGCGAAGCCCCGAGGGTCCCGCCAGGTGTCCGGGCTGCCGCGCTCCCCGGCCACGGTGGAGAAGCGGGCGACCAGGTCGGTGCGGACGCCCGGCTGGAACAGCGCCGCCTTGGTGTACCGGCTGACATCGTGGGTGACCTCGAAGTGCCCGAACGCCCCGCTGCCCTTGGCGTGCGGCTGGCGCTCGGGGATCCGCTCCCGGTTGAACTGCGCCATCTGCTCGATCAGATAGGCGTCCTGGAGGAGGACCGGCCCTCCGGGGCCCACGGTGAGCGAGTGTTCGTCGCTCTCCACCGGGGCGCCGGAATCGGTCGTGGTCGCAGGTCGGTTCTCGGTCATGGTTCCGTCCCTTTCGTCATGCACGCCCACCCTCTACCCGCTCGACGAAAGTTGCCACCGGAGACTTCGCGCCTGCCGCCGACCGGATGCCTGCCCGGGACCGAACGGACCAAGACCGGAACGAACGGTGCCCCGCTCAGTTCACGGGGGCCGGCTCCTCGGCGGTACGGGACCCCCGGGTCATCAGCATCCCCGCGAGCGCCGCGACGGGATACATGAGCACGCCGTAGACGGCGGCGGGCACGGCCAGACCGACGCTGCCGAGCACGCTGATGGCCAGGGTCATGGCGACGGCGCTGTTGTGCACGCCGATCTCCATCGAGCAGGCGATCGACTGCCGCTTGTCGAGCTTGAGCAGGCGCGGCGCGAAGTACCCGATCGTGAGGCTCACCACGCAGAAGGCCAGGGCCGCCGGACCGGCCTCCACGAGGTAGTCGACGATGTTGTCCCGCTCGGCCACCAGCGCGCCGATGATCACGGCGACGAGGACGACGACCGACAGCTGCCGCACCGGACGGTCCATGCGCCGCGCGAAGGCCTCCGACCGGCGGCGCACCACCAGACCGACCGCCACCGGCACGAGCACCAGGGCGAAGACCTGCAGCACCTTGCCGAACTGCAGACCCAGCCCGTCCTGCCCGATGTCCGGCTCGAAGTACCGAAGGGCGAAGTTGGTGATGATCGGCAGCGTGACGATGGCCAGCACCGCGTTCACCGCGGTGAGCGTGACGTTCAGCGCCACGTCGCCCCCGAAGAGGTGGCTGAAGAGGTTCGCCGTCGTCCCACCGGGCGAAGCGGCCAGCAGCATCATGCCCACGGCGAGCACCGGAGACAGCCCGAAGCCCACGACCAGCCCCAGACACACGACGGGCAGGAGCAGCAGCTGACAGCACATCGCCACGACGACGGCCCGGGGATGACGCCGCACCCGGCGGAAGTCGTCGATGGTCAAGGACAGGCCCAGCCCGAACATGATGACGGCGAGGGCGAGCGGAAGGAATACGGTGGCGAGGGGTGTGTCCATGCGCGGCTTCGTCTCCAGGGGCGAGGGTGGCGCGAGGGGAAAGTGCAGAACGACGGCTGCACCGCGCACCGTAGGCGCAGGCGTGAGCACTGTCAACATTAAGAGCGCACGTCCCGGCGACAGCCCGACCGAGCGGTGGACACCGCGCTCGGCACCTGCGTGCGGTCAATGCCAGGTCGGTACCGATCCCCCGAACCGCGCCGATGCGGCGCATCTCCAACAGTCCCATCAAGGCCGTCACGCCGTCTCTGACAGCGCCCCCACAATGGGCGCACGTACCCTCACGCCCATAACTATGGCATCCCACCACGTACGCCCCTGGCCTGCCACTTTCTACGGTGTGGCGACACTGAAACGTCCCCGCCCTTGCCTGGAAGTGGTGCACATGGGCCGCCGCAACGCCCTCTCCGACCCCACCCGGATCCCCCAAGCGGATCGTCGCTTCCAGCCTCATTGGCACCACCATCGAGTGGTTGTCACACTGGGGGCTGCCGCCACGCCGTTGTCCGCTAAGGGCTGTCCCGTAAAGATCTTCGAGTCAGTAGGGCCGTGATCGACTGCTGTCCGCTCGGCTCGCCTATCGGCCGAGTGCGAGGTTGTGCAGACGGGCGATGCCCCTCATCGCGGGATGGACGCCGTCGCCCTTCAACCGGCAGTCGCGGAGGATCTTCCAGGTCTTCATGCGGGCGAAGGCGTGCTCGACACGGGCGCGGACCTGACGGTGAGAAGTGTTGTGTTCTTCCTTCCAATCCGGCAGTTCGCTCTGCCCGCGCTCGCGACGGTGCGGGATCACCAGGCCGGTGCCCCGGTAGCCGCCGTCGGCGATGACGGTGGTGCGGCCGACGGCCTCCTCGGCTCCGGACAGTGCCCACGCCTTGCAGTCGTTGCGGTTGCCGGGCAACGGCCGGCCGACCACGACGACGCGCCGGGTATCGGCGTCGATGACGACCTGGTATTGGTGGAGTACCGGTAGTTCTTGGACCGCTCGGCCACCGTGTGATCGCGGGTGGGGACCAGAGTTCCGTCCACGATGAGCACGGTGTCCTTGCGGAACCGTCTGCGGGGCTTGAGCGCGAGCCGGGGGCCGAGGTGACCGACGATGCGGCCGGCCGCGGACTTCGAGACGCCGAAGAGCGGTGCGAGCTGACGCAGCGTCAGGTTGGTGCGCCAGTACGCGGCCACCAGGAGCAACCGGTCTTCCAGCGGAATCCCCCACGGCCGGCCGCGCCGAGCGATGTCGGCGCCTTCGCGCCGCAGCGCACGCACCACCCGGTTGAACTGGCGCGGAGCCACACCGGTGAACGGGACTATCCAAGACGGCTCCGAGGCCGTGATCACACCAGGCACGACAGAGATCATTTACATCGGCATCAGCCGGGGCAATCTCAGCCGAGGAAGTCCTTCCAGAGCGGGACGGATGCCTGCGGATTCCAGGGCGCGCCCTCATCGATCTCGCCGAACTCGCGGTCGATGTAGTCGGCCAGATCGTGGCCGTAGCAGATGATGTCGGCCCCCCACACCGACAGGACCGGATGTCCCGGAGTGTCGCGACCTGCGGGTATGAAGCGGTGCGCATAGACGGGAACGAGCCGTGGGGCTCGTACAAGTACCGCTCGGGCCACCTCCAAGGCCTCTTCCTTGGAGGTGGGACGCGCTCCCAGGGCCGGATGCCAGCCGCCATGAGCGACGTCGCCCAGCACTTCTCGTACCGGCCACTCCAGCCGATGGCGCAGGTCGTCTTCATCAGCGTGACGCCAGTCGGGCCAGGGCTGCTCCCATGCCGCGCCTTCCTCGGGAGGTGAAGCGACCGGCAGCCCTGCCGCCAGGAATGCACGATGCTCCGGGGAGAACTCGAACTCATAGGTCACCTCTATCCGGCTGAACTCTTCCTCCGTGAGCCCTGGAGCTATCTCACAGCAGTCCGCCTCCGCCAACCGCCGCGCGGCCTCCGCGCCCAACCGAGCGCCATCAAAGTCGATCACTCCGGCACCGTACACACGCTGCGTGCACGGCATCACATCTTTTCGAGCCTCGACTCGGGCCTCCAGGTCATTGCGGGACAGCCCTTAGGGCCGCCTCCAAGGTGCGCGAAAAATCCGGGATCGCGGTCGCCGAGATAGCCGCTCCAAAAGGCGCCATCCACAACTCATGACCATTGCTCTGCTGAGACAGACGTATAGCCAACGGTCACACTCCCTGGAACACGCTGATCAGCGTGATGCGCAGTGTCCACAAGCCGCAACGTCCTACGTCGATGCAGTGATGGGCACCGTGATCGACCTGGGCATCCAGCCGGGAACTCTTGAGTCCGGGGGGCGTAACGGTTCTACGTTCGCGCCTGCTTCTTGTGCAGCTGTGAGAGCCTCTCGCAACGTCCCCTTCCTGAGCGTGTCCGCGTGACACTGCCGGCACTCGCCTGAACGCTGGTGTCGAGACTCGATGTCTTCGACGGACGCACGTACGTGGGCAAAGGCGTCTGCGGGGGCGTCCGCGCGGATCGCGTACCACGTCCCGCTGTGCTCAGCTTCGGGAAGCCCAGCTGCAATCTCGGGGCGCTGGGGTGTGTACAGGGTGTCTACGTCGTGGCGGATGAGGAAGACCCGGTCGAGATAATCACAGGTGTCGGACCTTGGCGGATTACTGTCCAGCCACTGGAGTGCTTCCGCCCGGTTGCCTGGCCCCCAGAGCAGGTCGCAGGAGTACGTTGTGTGCTCGAAGAGTGTGTCGAAATGGAAGATCGTGGGGTCTTCGGCTGTTCCAGGTTCGAAAACGGCCTGGACGATGACGTATTGCCATTCGTCTTCATCGGTGTCCGATCGAAGGTTCTCCGCATGGCCGATAGAGACTGAGCCGGTGGCCGGGTTCCAGGCGATGGCGGTGGTGCGACGCTCCACCGGAGCGGGGTAGAGGCGCCCGCCCGGGGTGTCCTGACCCCAGAGCCGGTTAATCACCTCGGCCAGGTTGGAAAGAGTGCGAGCCGCCTCAACCGGGCCGTGGAGATGGAAGCTGCTCGGGTGAGCCACCATGTTCCTCAGGCTTGTGATGGCCTTCTCCCTGCCGCGGTTTCTTTGACCACGGAGAAGGCCCTCACGGCGGGCCCACCGGTACAAACCGTCGAGGGTCCCGTTGAAACCGATCCAGCTCCGGTCCGGGCCCATTTGGATTCTGGTGCCCTTGAGCTCCTTATACCTCTCCACGAAGTCGCCGTAGTCGGTTACGTCTTTCAGGACGTGCACCTCGCCTTCCTTCGTCCGCAGGGACACCTCGCCTTCGTGAAAGTTGATGAATCGGTCACGAAGGGCCTGCTCGAACGCGAGGAGTGCTGCATCGCCGACCATGGTGAACAGGTCGTAGCAGAGCACGCCATAGCGGTAGACGTGGCGCAGTTGCTCGAAGCGCTGCCGGGTACCGTCTGCCACCTCGTCGGCGAGTTCATACTGGGCGATCACGTGCTGCTGAAACTCCAGCGCATCCTCGGGACTCAGCCGCCCCCCGAACCCGTAGGGATTGAAGGGAAGTACGCGCTCGTCCACCGTTCGCAGGTCGGCCAATGACAACCGGTCCATCTAGAACCTCCTCAGGCATGTGAAGAACCTGCCATCATACGACCCAGAGCGCCACGTCAGTCTGGGGATTTCCGGATCGTCCATAGATTTGGGCTCGAGGTCATAAGAAGGGCTCCAGGAACGCGTGCTCCTGGAGCTCTTAGACATCGTTTCTTATGGCGTGATCGTTCGTTCTTCCGTGCATGACGGATCTGGTTGAGCGGTTGGTGCCGGACGAGTTGTGGTTGTTGTTCCGATGGGTGGTACCACCGACTGAGGTGATACGTCCGCAGGGCGGCGGCCGGCGCCGGGCGGGTGACCGCGAGGCTCTGGCTGCAATCATCTTCGTGGCGACGTCGGGCTGTACGTGGCGGCAGTTGCCGCCGGTGTTCGGGCCGTCCTGGCAGACGGTCTACCGGTGGTTCGCCCAGTGGAGCCGGGAGCAGGTCTGGGCGCGGTGCGCGATCGACTCGGTCAGTCTGCGGGCGGCAAAAGGGGGCCTTTGACTGGACCGAATCCGACCGACCGCGGCAAACTCGGATCGAAGATCCACCTGATCACCGACCGCAACGGACTGCCCCTGTCCCTGGGCATCTCCGGCGCGAACATGCACGACAGCCAGGGCCTGGAGCCGCTCGTCCGCGGCATCCCGCCCATCCGCTCCCGCCGCGGCCCCGGCTCCGCGAGCGCGGCATCCTCCACCGCATCGCCCGCAAGGGCATCGAATCCTCACAAAGGCTGGACCAACACCGCTGGGTCGTGGAGAGCACCGTCTCCTGGCTGACTGCCGACGGCTCCACCGCCGACTCGCCCGCATGGATGTGCAAGGGCATTCAGCGTGATGTTCCAACGCTGCTGGCCCAGACACGCAAGGGCGCGATCTCAAGCTCCGTCATGGCCTGCTCCAAGTGGCCCTCCGCCTCGTCCAGATCCGACCAGGCGACGGCGCCCGGCATGTTGTCGGCCAGAAACCCCTCGACGATCGGACCAAGACGGTCGGCAACCACGTAGGTGCCGTTGAACGGCAACTCGTCCGGAGGAACGGAGCCGGTCGAGCACCGGAGCTGCCCGGCCTGCCCGTCGTGCCACACATAGAACGTTGCCACTCCGGAGAAGCCCAGCTCGCGAATGCGTTCCCGGATGCCGGCAGCAGTCTGTTCGAAGGCAGCGACCACCTCGGCAGCGGACAACGGCCGCCCGTCCTCGTCCCCTGCACCCAGCGACCAGGTGTTGGTCTCCCACTCCACCCGCCGGTTACCCGGCTCCAATGCCAGCGGCTCTTCGGCCACCTCAGCGATCCATGTCAACAGCACTGAAGCAGTATCCCCGCCTGGAAGGGCGTAGGCCCCACCATAAGAAACGACCTATAAGCCGGACCGGAGCCGGACCGGCGACCGCCTCCCCTCGTCAGGGGCCCGCGAAGAGGGAACGGTGCCGCTCCTCGGCCCGTGCGGTCACGTGGTCCGGCGCGTCCCTGCCGGTGGACGTCGGTGTCAGCAGGGACGAGGAGCGGTGGTCCGATTTCACCGCGAGGTCGGCCCGTCCTGGTGCCACGAGGTCGTTGGCAACGCGCTGGACGTTCCGGCGGTCGGCGCAGCCAGGCGCCGCGCAGTCCGGGGACGTGAGCGACTCTTCAGAGCCGACGCTCTGCACACTGCCACTGCGCCTGATCCGTCGCACATGCGGTGTTTCCGCTCTCCGTAGTCAGCACCAAGTCAGCACGGGAGTCAGCACCGCATCGCCAAATCACCCGAGACCAGGGCAATAGAGATAGTCCTCGCTCAGCCCTCCCGGCCCTCCGGAAGGCCCACAAGGGTCTCTCATGGCGGCCGAGTGCACTCGTCTGCCCATAACTATGGTGTCCCACCACATACGCCCCTGACCTGCCACTTCCTACGGTGTGGCGACACCGAAACGTCCCCGCACATGCCTGGAAGTGGTGCACATGGCCGCCGCAACTCCCTCCCCGACGCCACCCGGTTCGCTCAAGCGGATCGTCGCCGCCAGTCTCATCGGCACCACCATCGAGTGGTACGACTTCTTCTTGTACGGGTCCGCCGCGGCGCTCGTGTTCAACAAGTTGTTCTTTCCCGAGTCCGATCCGCTGGTGGGCACGCTGCTGTCGTTCCTGACGTATGCCGTCGGGTTCGCCGCGCGGCCGCTCGGGGCGCTGGTGTTCGGGCACTACGGTGACCGGCTCGGGCGGAAGAAGCTGTTGGTGCTCAGCCTGCTGTTGATGGGCGGGGCGACGTTCGCCATCGGGCTGTTGCCGACGCACGCGACGATCGGCTCCGCCGCGCCCGTGCTGCTGACCGTGCTGCGGCTCGTGCAGGGCTTCGCGCTCGGTGGGGAGTGGGGCGGGGCCGTACTGCTCGTGTCCGAGCACGGGGACGCCAAGCGGCGCGGGTTCTGGGCCTCGTGGCCGCAGACCGGCGCGCCCGCCGGGCAGTTGCTCGCCACCGGGGTGCTCTCCGCGCTGACCGCGCTGCTCTCGGAATCCGCCTTCGTCTCCTGGGGCTGGCGCGTCCCGTTCCTGCTCTCCGGCGTCCTCGTGATCGTCGGCCTGTGGATCCGCCTCTCGGTCGACGAGTCGCCCGTCTTCAAGGCCGCGCTCGCCGCCGCCGAGGAGCGCAAGGCCGTCGCCGGGCAGGTCGAGAAGATGCCGCTCGTGGCGGTGCTGCGCCACCACTGGCGGGACGTGCTCATCGCGATGGGCGCCCGCATGGCGGAGAACATCTCGTACTACGTGATCACCGCGTTCATCCTGGTGTACGCGACCACGCAGGTCGGGCTCTCCAAGCAGACCGCCCTGAACACCGTCCTCATCGGCTCCGCCGTCCACTTCGCGGTGATCCCGCTGTGGGGCGCGCTGTCCGACCGGCTCGGGCGCCGGCCGGTGTACCTGATCGGCGCGGTGGGCGTCGGGGCCTGGATGTTCCCCTTCTTCACGCTCATCGACCGGGGCACCTTCGGCAGCCTGCTGCTCGCCGTCACGGTCGGCCTGGTCCTGCACGGGGCGATGTACGCCCCGCAGGCCGCCTTCTTCTCCGAGATGTTCGCGACCCGGGTGCGTTACTCCGGCGCCTCCATCGGCGCCCAGTTCTCCTCCGTCGCCGCCGGCGCGCCCGCCCCGCTCATCGCGACCGCGCTGCTCGCGGACCACGGCACCTCGACGCCGATCTCCCTGTACGTGATCGCCGCCGCGCTGCTCACCGTCGTCGCGATCGCCTGCGCCCGCGAGACCCGCGACAGCGACCTCGGCGACGTCGCCGAGCGGGCCCCCGAGGACTCCCGCGTCCGCGCCGACGCCTGATCCACGGGACGTACGAAGGCCCCGGGCCCCGCTCGCCGTGAGCGGGGCCCGGGGCCCTTCCCGTACGTCATCTCCCTCCGACCGCGTCCGAGAGGGCGTGCAGCCGCAGCGCCAGCTGGATCTCCAGGGCGCGCGAAGGGGACTGCCAGTCGGGGCCGAGGAGCCGGCCGATCCGCTCCAGGCGCTGGGCCACCGTGTTGACGTGGACGTGGAGTTCGTCCTTGGTACGGGCGGGACTCATGCCGCTCGCGAAGTACGCGTCCAGGGTGCGGACCAGCTCAGTGCCGCGCCGCCGGTCGTAGGCGACGACCTGGCCGATCGTACGGTCGACGAAGCCGCCGATGTCCCTGCCGTCGGCGAGCAGCAGGCCGAGGAAGCCGAGGTCCTCGGCGGCGGCGCCCTGGCCGGAGCGGTGCAGGAGCCGCAGCGCGTCGAGGCAGCGGCGGGCCTCCTCGTACGCGCCGGCCACCTGGTCCGGGTGGTCCAGGGGCGCCCGTACGGGGTCGGAGGCGCCGACGGTGACCTGTTCGCGCAGGGTGCCGCCGAGGTTCCTGGCGGTCTGCCGGGCGAGTTCGGCGGCGCTCTCGCCGGGGCCGAGCGGCAGGAGGAGGACCGTGCCGCCGTCGCGCGCGGAGGCCAGTCCGTGGCGGGTGGCGGCCAGATGGGAGGCGGCCGACCACAGGCGCTGCCGGTCGGCGCTCTCGCGGCGGCCCGCGTCGGTGTCGGCGCCGCCGCCCGCGGCCCGGTCGATGCGGGCGGCGAGCACCACGTGCGGGGCCTCGCTGTCGGTGCGGAGGCGGGCGGCGCGCTCGCGCAGCAGGCGGCGGTCCCGGTCGGGGGCGTCGAGCAGGTCGTCGAGGAGCTCGCCCCGCACCCGCCGCTCGGCCTCGCCCGCCGAGCGGCGGGCCAGCAGCAGGAGGGAGGTGACCAGGGCGGCGCGCTCCAGGGTGCGCTGGTCGACGGGGTCGAGGTCGGGCCGGCCGTGCAGGACGAGGGTGCCCAGGGCCTCGCCGCCGGCGGAGACCGCGGCGACCCAGTCGTCGCCCTCGCGGACCGCGTGGCCCCCGGCGCGGCGCGCGGAGCCCGCGCCCGTCTCGGTGAACTCGACGGTTCCGCCCAGGACTTCGGAGACGGCGCGGGCCACGTCGTGGACGCCGCCGCCGTGCAGGACCAGTTCGGAGAGCCGGTCGTGGACCTCGGAGGCCCGCTCGATGACGCCGCTGTGCTCGCGGATGATGTCGTTGGCCCGCTCCAGCTCGGCGAGGGCCGAACGGGTCTCGGCGAGGAGGTTGGCCGTGTCGATGGCGACGGCGGCGTGCGCGGCGAAGGAGCCGAGCAGCGCGACCTGTTCGCGCTCGAAGACCCTGGCCCTGCGGTCGGCGGCGAAGAGGACGCCGATGACCTGGCTGCCGAGGCTGAGCGGCACCCCGAGGATGGCGACGAGGCCCTCGTCCCGTACGGCCGTGTCGATGGTCCGGGTGTGCTGGAAGCGGGCGTCGTCGAAGTAGTCGTCGGTGACGTAGGGGCGGGCGGTCTGGGCGACGAGGCCGCCGAGCCCCTCGCCCATGCCCAGTCTGAGCTGCTGGAAGCGGGCGGAGACGGAGCCCTCGGTGACCCGCATGTACGTGTCGCCCGCCGCCGGGTCGTTGAGGCTGAGGTAGGCGACCTCGGTGCCGAGCAGGGAGCGGGCGCGCTGGACGATGGCGCGCAGGACCGCGTCGAGGTCGCGGAGTCCCGCGAGGTCGTGGGCGGTCTCGAAGAGCGCGGAGAGCTCCGCCTCGCGCCGCCGCCGCCCCTCCAGCTCGGCCCGGACCCGCAGGGCGAGCTGCTTGGCCTCTTCGAGGTCGGCCAGCGCCTCGGGGCCCGCGCCGCTCGCACGGGCGAGCAGCACGGGCCGGTCGTAGGCCTCCGTCGCGGCTCCCCGTGCGAGGAGTTCGAGGTAGGAGACGTGTTCGTGGGACATGGACACAGGGATACCTGCCGTACGTGTGGTCGCACCACCCCTGTGGACAACCTTCACAGGGGCACCTTCAGTGGGCGGTCCAGCCGCCGTCGAGG
Organism: Streptomyces sp. NPDC098101; assembly: GCF_044760185.1. NCBI lineage: Bacteria > Bacillati > Actinomycetota > Actinomycetes > Kitasatosporales > Streptomycetaceae > Streptomyces > Streptomyces sp. NPDC098101. The sequence goes on from NZ_JBIWAS010000004.1 coordinate 703,563, forward strand.
GTGAGGGAGGTGCCGGTGATGAACGAGGCCTGCGGCGTGCAGAGGTAGAGGACGGCCTCGGCGACCTCCTCCGGTTCGATGAGCCGCTTGAGCGCCGAGTCCTTGAGCAGGACGTCCGAGAGGACCCGCTCCGGCGGGATGCCGTGGGCGGCGGCCTGGTCGGCGATCTGGCGTTCGACGAGCGGGGTGCGGACGTAGCCGGGGTTGACGCAGTTGGAGGTGACCCCGTGCGGGGCGCCTTCGAGGGCGGCGGTCTTGGACAGGCCCTCCAGACCGTGTTTGGCGGCCACATAGGCGGACTTGAAGGCGGAGGCGCGCAGCCCGTGGACGGAGGAGATGTTCACGATCCGCCCCCAGCCCTGGCCGTACATGTGCGGGAGGGCGCCCCGGATGAGCCGGAAGGGCGCCTCCAGCATCACGGTGAGGACGGTGTGGAAGACGTCCGGCGGGAACTCCTCGATGGGGCGCACGAGCTGGAGTCCGGCGTTGTTGACGAGGATGTCCGCACCGGCCGCGGCCGTCTCCGCGGCGTCCAGGTCGGTCAGGTCGAGCAGCCGCGGTTCGAGCTCCCCGGGGAGTCCGGAGGCCTCTCCGGCCAGGATGTCCAGGCCTTCGGCGGCCCGGTCGACGGCTCTGACCCGGGCCCCGGCGGCGGCCAGCCGCAGCGCGCAGGCGCGTCCGATGCCGCCGGCCGCGCCGGTGACGAGCGCGGTGCGGCCGGTGAGGTCGAGGGCGAGTCCGGCCGCGTGGGGCAGGGGTGCGGCGAGGTCGGTACCGGGGGCGGTGACGGGAGCGCTCATGCTCCGCACCCTATGAAGGGCCCCTTTCCCCACCGATGTGCGTCGGGCCCATAGTTCAGCTGGTTGCTGTGGTGCGGAACCATGTGGGTTCGTCGGCGAGCGCCTTCTCGATCCGCAGGAGGGAGAAACGCTTCATCTCCGGCAGGTCGTCCACGGCGAACCAGCCGACCTCGGTGGACTCCTCGTCGTTGACCCGCGCCTCCCCGCCGACGGCCCGGCAGCGGAAGGTGACGTCCATGAACTGGCACTGGTCGCCGTTGGGGTAGACGACGGGCTTGCGCAGGGTCTCGACGATCACGATCCGCTCGACCTCGCAGCGCACGGCGGTCTCCTCGTACACCTCGCGCACCGCGCAGTCGGCGGGCTGCTCGCCCGGCTCGACGATGCCGCCGATGATCGCCCAGCGCCCGTTGTCGGAGCGCCGGCCGAGCAGCACCCGGCCCCGGTCGTCGAACACGACGGCGCTCACCCCGGGCAGGAAGAGGAGCTGGTGACCGGCCGTCTCGCGCAGGGTGCGGATGAAGTCAGGAGTAGCCATGGACCGACCCTAGATCATGTACGGCGGCCCCTCGGCGACCCCTCAGCGACCCCTCGGCGGACCCCGGGCCGCCTCCCGGGCGACCCTCCACCGGCTCCCGGCCGGTCCCCCGTGCCCCCGGGTCCGGCCCGCTCCCGGTCGCCCCGGCTCACTCCGCCCGCGTGCGGCGGGCCCGTACCGAACGGAGCGCCGACCAGCCCAGACCTGCGGCGGCGAGCGCCGCGAGGAGGGCCTCGGGCAGGGTGCCCATGCGGGTCGCGGGGGTCTGCGAGGAGCGCAGCGGCACCTTCTCGACCAGGACGTCCGGGGTGAACATCCTCGTCTGCGCGACGACCTCGCCGTCGGGGCGGATGACCGCGCTCACCCCGCTGGTGACGGGCACGACCACGGCCCGGCTGTGCTCGACGGCGCGCACCCGGGACATCGCGAGCTGCTGGTAGGTCATCTCGCTGCGGCCGAAGGTGGCGTTGTTGCTGGGGACGGTGATGAGCTGCGCGCCATGGGTGACGGTGTCGCGCACGGCCCAGTCGAAGGCCGCCTCGTAGCAGGTGGCGAGGCCGACCTTGGTGCCCGCGAGGTCGAAGACGCCGACCTCGTGCCCGGCGCCGAAGTCGCGGCTCACCCGGTCCACGTTGCTGTTGAAGATCCGCACGAGGGGCCGCATCGGGATGTACTCGCCGAAGGGCTGGACGTGCCGCTTGTCGTACGTGGCGACCGGGCCGCGTCCGGGCTCCCACTGGATGAGGGTGTTGCGGAGCTTGCCGGTCTCGGGGGCGATGACGGCGCCGATCACGGTGGGCGCGCCGATCGCGCGGACGGCCTCGTCGATGACGTCGGCGGCGTCGGCGTTCGCGTACGGGTCGATGTCCGAGGAGTTCTCCGGCCAGAGGACGAAGTCGGGCTGCGGCTCGCGCTTCTCCTTCACCGCCTCGGCCAGCTCGCGGGTGCGGGCGGCGTGGTTGTCGAGGACGGCCCGGCGCTGGGCGTTGAAGTCGAGGCCGAGGCGGGGGACGTTGCCCTGGACGGCGGCGACGGTGGCGGTGCCGTCCTCGGCGGAGTCGTCGACGAGCGGCAGCGCGGCGAGCGCGCCGGTGACCGGGAGGAGCACGGCGAGCGCGGCGGCGACGAGCGGGCCGCGCGGGGCGGTGCGGATGCCGCGCGGGGCGGTGCGGATGCCGCGCGGGGCGGTGCGGATGCCGCGCGGGGCGGTGCCGGTCCCGGCGTCGGTGGTGGGGCGGGGCGGGGCGGTATCGGTGGCGGACGGGGTATCGCCGGTGGTGTCCGGGGCGGAAGCGCCCGAGGCGGTGGCGCCGGAAGCCGTGGCGCCGGTGTCCGGGGCGGAGTTGCCGGAAGCGGCGGAGGTGGCGTCCGGAGTGGTGCTGCCGGAAGCCGTAGCGGAGGCGCCGGGGGCAGTGGTGGCGTCCGGAGCAGCGGTGCCGGAAGCCGTGGCAGGGGCGTGCGGAGCCGAGGACCCCGGAGCGGTGGCAGAGTTCTCGGACTCGCCCCGGGCGCGCCGGGCGCGGACCTGCCGGGCCGTCTCGTACAGGCCGAAGCCGCAGAGGGCAACGGCGAAGCCGAGCAGGGGGGTGCCGCCGACGGCGGCGAGCGGCAGGAAGACGCCGTCGGCCTGGCCGAAGGCGATCTTGCCCCAGGGGAAGCCGCCGAAGGGCACGCGCGCGCGTGCCCCCTCCGCGAGGATCCACACCCCGGCGGCGAAGAAGGGCCACCACGGGAGCCGGGAGACGGCCGCGACGCCGAGGCCCGCGGCGGCCACGAAGAGGGCTTCGACGGCGGCGAGCGCGAGCCACGGGCCGGGGCCGACCTCCTCGCCGGTCCACACGAGGAGCGGGAGCAGGAAGCCGAGGCCCGCCAGGTACCCGAGGCCGAAGCCGGCGCGGAGGCGGCGGCCCCGCAGGGCCCAGCCGAGCAGGGCGAAGGCGGGCGGCGCGAGCCACCACAGGGGACGCGGCGGGAAGCTCAGGTAGAGCACGAAACCGGACAGCAGGGCCGCCGCGGGCCGGGCGAACCGCCGCAGCCGGTGGGCCGGCGCGGGTGCGGTGTCGGTTTCGGACGCGTCCACGGAGGTGTCGGAGGCGTCGACGGGGGTGGTGGTGGCGCTCACCCTGCGGAGTCTACGGGGCGCCCCCGTCCGCCGGGCGTCCGGTGCGGTCCGGCTCGCGACCTGCGCGGACGCGGCCGCCCGGGAGGCGGAACACCCGCCTCCGGAGGGTGGGCCCCTCACGCCCCCGTCGCCGCGGGCGGACCCGGCGGGGTCAGACGGCGCAGGCGGTCGCGGATGACGCGGACGGCGGACTCGGCGCCGTCGACGGTGACCGTGAAGGTGTGGCCGTCGTCCAGGCGCAGGACCAGTCCCTCGCCCCGCCGGACGATCACGGCCGTGCCCTTCTCGGGACGCCAGCGGTAGCCCCAGCCGCCCCAGTGGCGCGGGGTGACGCTCGGGGCGAAGTCGGCGCCGACGACGTGGGAGAGCGGGATGCGGCGGCGCGGCAGGCCGATGTGGCCGCAGCGGACCTCCATGGCCCGGTCGTCGACCTTCACGGCCACGTGGACGAAGGCGAGGGTGCCGAAGAGGACGAGCAGTCCGACCGTGACGCAGCCGATCACGGCCATGAGGAGGGCCGCGATGCCCGAGGTCCACTGCAGCTGGACCGCGAGGGCGATCCCCAGGGCCATGCAGGCGGCGCCGGCCGCGGCGGCCACCCACTGGAAGCGGTTGGTGGCGCGGCCGGTCCAGACGGCGGGTGTCCGTTCGTCGGCACGGGGGTCCCGGGAATATTCCCTCATATCGGAAAGAATACCCAGATCCGACCGGGACGGCCCGCCGGAAAGGAGCCCTTCCGTCACGCTCAGTGAGCGGGGGCGGTCTCCGCGAGGCGGCGGCCCTCGGCGTAGGCGAGGGCCGGGGCGGGGAGCCGTCCGGGGCGTCCGCTGAGGAGGACGGAGAGGGTGCCGGTGGGCTCGGCACCGGGGGCGGGCTCGGCACCGATCCGGCGCAGCGCCTGGGCGGCGACGGCGTCGGCGGAGCCGTGGAAGACGAGGGGCGGGAGACCCGCCCGGCGGCGCGCCTCCAGGGCGGCGAGGATGCGCTCCTCGACCAGTTCGTAGTGGGTGCAGCCGAGGACGACGGCGCGGACGTCGGTCGGGGTGAGCGCGGCCGCGGCGGCGACGGCCCGGTCCACGGCCTCCTGGTCGGCGTGCTCGACGGCGTCCGCGAGGCCGGGGCAGGGCACCTCGGTGACCTCGGCGTCCCCGGCGAAGTCGCGGATGAGGCCGCGCTGGTAGGCGCTGCCGGTGGTGGCTGGGGTGGCCCAGATGGCGATCTTGCCGCCCCCCGCGGCGGCGGGCTTGATCGCGGGCACGGTGCCGATGACGGGGACGCCCGGTTCGAGGGCGGCGCGCAGGGCGGGCAGGGCGTGCACGGTGGCGGTGTTGCAGGCGACGATCAGCGCCTGCGGGCGGTGCTCGGCGGCGGCGAGCGCGACGTCGAGCGCGCGCCCCGTGAGGTCCTCGGGGGTGCGCGGGCCCCACGGCATTCCGTCGGGGTCGTTGGAGAGGAGGAGATCCGCGTCCGGCCGGAGCCGGCGCACCGCGGCCGCCGCCGGGAGCAGGCCGATTCCGGAGTCCATGAGCGCGATCTTCACCCGGTCACCCTAGCCGATGAGCCCTTCGTCCCCCTCGTTCTGGGGCAGACTGCCGCGAATGAGCACCCTTGCCTGGTTCGCGTCCGTCTCCCTGGCCGCCTGGGTCTGGCTCCTCCTCGGCCAGGGGTTCTTCTGGCGCACGGACCAGCGGCTGCCGACCGCGCGCGACGGCGGGCACGCGTGCGGGGGGTCGGCTGCCCGACCACGACCCGGCCGCGCCGAGCCTGCCGGCGGGCACGCGCGCACGGGGTCGGCCGGGAAGCCGGGCCCCGCCCTCGCCGGGCACGCGCGCGAGGAGCCGGGCGCGGGACCGCCCGAAGAGCCAGGTGCGGGGTCGCGCGAAGAGCCGGGCCCGGCGGGACCGCCCGAAGAGGCGGACACGAGGCCGAACGAAGAGGCAGGTGCGGGATCGCGCGAAGGGGCAGACGCAAAGCCGCACGAGGAAGCAGGCGCGGGACCGCGCGAAGAGGCAGACACAAAGCCGCGCGGGGAAGCAGGCGCGGGACTACGCGAAGAGGCAGACGCAAAGCCACGCGAGGAAGCAGGCGCGGGACCGCGCGAAGAGCCCGTCACATGGCCGCGCGTGGCAATCGTCGTCCCCGCACGGGACGAAGCCGGAGTACTCCCCCTGAGCCTCCCGTCGCTGCTCGCGCAGGACTATCCGGGGGTCGCGGAGGTGGTCCTCGTCGACGACGGGAGTACGGACGGCACGGGAAGGCTCGCCGTCGAGCTGGCCGGCCGGTGCGGCGGGCTGCCGCTGACCGTGGCGTCGCCGGGCGAGCCGGAGCCGGGGTGGACGGGGAAGCTGTGGGCGCTGCGGCACGGCATGGCGCTGGCACGCGCGCGTGAGCCGGAGTTCCTGCTCCTGACGGACGCGGACATCGCCCACCGGCCGGACAGTCTGCGCCTCCTCGTGTCGGCGGCGGTGGAGAACGACCTGGACCTGGTGTCGCAGATGGCCCGGCTGCGGGCCGAGAGCGCGTGGGAGCGCCTGATCGTGCCGGCGTTCGTCTACTTCTTCGCGCAGCTCTATCCCTTCCGCTGGATCAACCGGGCGCGGCCCCGGGCGACGGCGGCCGCGGGCGGCTGCGTGCTGCTGCGGACGGAGACGGCGGTGGCGGCGGGGGTGCCGGAGGCGATCCGGCAGGCGGTGATCGACGACGTGTCGCTGGCGCGGGCGGTGCGGCGGGCCGGCGGGCGGATCTGGCTGGGCCTGGCGGATCGGGTCGACAGCGTCCGCCCGTATCCGGGGCTCGGCGAGCTGTGGCGGATGGTGTCGCGGAGCGCGTACGCGCAGCTGCGGCACAGTCCGCTGCTGCTCCTGGGGACGGTCGCGGGGCTCGTGGTCGTCTATCTGGTGCCGCCGGCGGCCCTGGTGGCGGGCGCGGCGGCCGGGGACGCGCCGGCTGCCTGGATCGGGGGCGCGGCCTGGGCGGTGATGGCGGGGTCGTACGTGCCGATGCTCCGTTACTACCGGCAGCCGCTGTGGCTCGCCCCGCTGCTGCCGTTCACCGCGCTCCTCTATCTGCTGATGACGGTCGACTCGGCGGTGCTGCACCACCGGGGGCGGGGCGCGGCGTGGAAGGGGCGGACGTACGCGCGTCCCGAAGCGGCGCCGGACCGGTGAACGCGCGCCTCCGTCCGGGGCCTTCGCGGAAATCGCATTTTCGATACGGGTAGTAGCGTTTTCAATTACGGGGAGTAGTGTCGTCAATTCGGCGCGTACACATCACCCTCCGGACGCCGGATTGACGGTCAATCAAGGGCACCCAATCGAGAAGCGTCCAATCATGCCCATGATCACTCCCCGCGCCTTCTCGGCACTTTTTCTTTATGTGTTCTTCATGCCGGGGGCACCGGTCGGCTCTGCCCCGCCCCCGTCCCACCCCCGACCCACCGGTAACCCCCTCCGAACTCGGGTTTTACGTGATCTTGAGACAAGAAGCCGTCCGTTTTTGTCACGTTCGCTCGGATTGGGGATCCGACGCGTCACGAAGCCCGTCAAACAACCTTCTAATCGGTCTCCCCAAGCGGCACATCGTGGGCTTAACTTATGTGCCATGACCTCCCCCCGCTCCACCTATGGAGGCGGTTACCACACCGCGCCGTCCTTCCCGGACACCCCGATCTACGACTCCCTGGTCGCGGAGCGGGGCACGCCTCAGATCGCCCCGATCCGAGTGCCCGCCGCCTACGACACCGGCAGCAGCTTCCCCACCGGTGGAAGCGGCTCCTACCTGCCGGCGCTCCCCTCGGCGCTGCCCGCCCTCCCGGCGGCGTCCACCCCCCAGCCCGCCCCCGCCTACAACGGCGGCTACGGCTACCCCCAGCCCTCGCCGCAGATGGCCCCCGTGCCCCTGCAGCAGGCGCCCGCCCCGTACATCCCGCAGCAGCCGTCGGCCCCGCGCGGCTACCCGGGCGGTCCGTACCCGCAGCAGCCCCGTCCGGCGGCCGCCGGTTACGAGGCGATGCGTCCGGCGGCGCCCCGGCCCGCCCCGGTCCCGGCCCCCGCCCCGTACGCGGACCCGTACAACCGGCCCTACCAGGGCGGGGGTTACTGACCGCCCCCGTAAACCGGCGGGCCCCCGGGCCGGAGCGGCTGGCAGGATGACTCCATGTCCACTCCCGCACTCCGCTCCGTCCACGTCCACCCGGTGAAGTCCATGCGCGCGCTGACGTACCAGGAGGCCGAGGTACAGCCCTGGGGGCTGGCCGGAGACCGTCGCTGGACCGTCGTCGACGCGGCGGGCAAGGTCGTGACCCAGCGCCGTCACCCCCGGATGGCGCTGGCCACGGCCGAACCACTGCCCGGCGGCGGGGTCGTCCTGTCGGCGGACGGGCACCCGTCGCTGGCGGTCGAGGTGCCGCACCCCTCGGCCACCGTCACGGTGGACGTGTTCGACCGGCCCGTGGAGGCGGTCCCCGCCGGTTCCGGCGCGGCCGCGTGGCTCTCGGCCTTCCTGGAGGGCGACTTCCGGCTCGTCCACATGGACGCGCCCGAGCACCGGCGCCCGGTGGACCCCGTGTACGCGCTGCCCGGCGAGACGGTGAGCTTCGCGGACGCCTATCCGCTGCTCGTCACCACCACCGCCTCGCTCGACGCCCTCAACTCCCTGATCGCCCGGGGCGACCGGGCCGAGGAGGGCCCCCTGCCGATGAACCGGTTCCGGCCGAACCTGGTCGTCGAGGGGACCGGGCCCTGGGCGGAGGACGCCTGGACCCGGATCGCCGTCGGAGAGGTCACCTTCCGGATCGCCCGGGCCTCCGGGCGGTGCGTCGTCACCACGACCGACCAGCTCACCGCCGCGCGCGGCAAGGAGCCGCTGCGGACCCTCGCCCGGCACCGCAAGAGCGACGGCCGGGTCGTCTTCGGCCAGAACCTCGTCCCCGAGCACCCCGGCACAGTCCGGGTCGGCGACGCCGTCAAGATCCTCGACTGACCCTCCCCCGGGCGGGGCGCGCGTCACACTTCACCGGCCCGCCGGGCGGGGAACCCGCCCCCGGGGCACACTCGTCGGAGGAGTCGGAGAAGCGGCGAACGACGAGGGGGTCCGGACGTGCGCGCAGCCCTGGGACTCCGGCGCTGGCGGCACAATCCCCTGCGCCGGACCACGGACCTCGTCGAGGCGTGGGTCGCCCTCACCGCCGTCGTGCTGTTCTGCGTCGGGGTGCCCCTGGCCGGCTGGATCGCCGGCGCGTCCGCGCACGACTCGCTCCGGGTCGCGGTCCGCGTCCAGGAGGAGCGGCGGACGCAGACGACGGCCCGGGTGCTGCGGCCCGCCGACCCGCCCGCGAGCGGCACCGGGACCGGGACCGCCGAGTCCGGCGGGGAGGAGCGGTTGCGCCGCTCCGTGGTGGCCCGCTGGACCGCCCCGGACGGGTCGCCCCGTACGGGAACGGTGACGACGTTCCGACGGCACTCGGCGCCCGGCGACACCTTCTCCCTGTGGACCGACCGGGACGGGCGCCCGGTGACGCCGCCGATGCGCGCGGACACCGCCCGCGCCCACGCGATCACCGCCGGGCTCACGGCCGCGCTCCTCAGCGGTCTCCTGGTGGAGACCGTCCGCCGGCTCGCGGTCCGCAGGCTCGTCCTGACGCGGTACGCGCGCCTCGACCGGGCGTGGGCCGCGGTCGGTCCCGACTGGGGCCGCACCGGCACCGGAAGCTGACCGGGTGCGACCGGGTCCGACCGCTCCGGACCGCCCCGGACCGGCGGTGACGCACCCCGGGCACCCGCGCGTTTCCGGTACGGACGGGGGTACGCGACCCGTCGGCCCCACGCCGCCGCGCGCGCTACGGTGGGGCATCGGATCAGCGGCAAGGCACGACGGGGGCAGGACACACCCATGGCACAGGGCACGGTCCAGGTGACGCACACCGGCACATCGAGGTGGCGGCGCCGCACGGGTGAGTACCCCTCCCTCGCCGCCGCCCTGGAGGCCGCGGGCGACGGGGACGTGCTCACCGTCGCCCCGGGGACCTACCGGGAGAACCTGGTGGTGCGGCGGGCCGTCACCCTGCGCGGCCCCGAGGGCGGGACCGGCCCGGTCCGGATCGCGCCCCCGGACGGGGTCCCGCTGACCGTCCGCGCCTCCGTCGTCCTCCAGGACCTGCACATCGAGGGCCAGGACGTGGCCGCGCCCGCGCTGCTCGTCGAGGAGGGCACGCCCGAGCTGCTCGACCTGCGGATCATGACCCGCTCGGCCGCCGGGATCGAGGTGCGGGGCGCGGCCCGGCCCACGGTCCGCCGCTGCACCGTGGACAACGCGGCCGGGATCGGCATCGCCGTGCTGGACGGCGCGGGCGGGGTGTTCGAGGAGTGCGAGGTGGTGTCCGCCGGGCAGGCGGGCGTCTCGGTGCGGGGCGGCGCGCACCCGCGCCTGGAGCGCTGCCGGGTGCACCACGCCTCCGGCGCCGGAATCGCCGTCACCGGCGAGGGCAGCGCCCTGGAGGGCGTGGGCTGCGAGGTGTACGAGATCAAGGGCGCCGGGCTCCAGATCGCGTCCCGGGCCACCGCCCACCTCACCGACTCCTCGGTGCACCGCACGTCGGCGGACGGCATCACCCTCGACACCGACGCCGTCCTCACCCTCTCCGACTGCGACATCCACGACATCCCGGAGAACGCGGTGGACCTGCGCTCCCGCTCGGTCCTGACGCTCACCCGGTCGACCGTCCGCCGCTTCGGCCGCAACGGCCTGTCGGTGTGGGACCCGGGCACCCGGGTGGACGCCAACCAGTGCGAGATCCACGACAGCACGGGCGACTACCCGGCGGTGTGGGTGAGCGACGGGGCGACCGCCGTCCTCGACGCCTGCCGGGTGCACGACGTGCCGGACGCGCTGTTCGTCCTCGACCGGGGCTCGCGCGTGGACGTGGTCGACAGCGACCTGTCCCAGGTGCGGAACACGGCGGTGTCGGTGAGCGACGGGGCGACGGCCCAGCTCGACGACTGCCGCATCCGGGAGGCGTCCACGGGCGCCTGGTTCCGGGACCACGGCAGCGGCGGCACCCTGGCCGGCTGCGCGATCGACTCCGTGCAGACCGGGGTCATCGTCACCAAGGGCGCCGACCCCACGATCGACCGGTGCACGGTCACCTCGCCCGCCGAGGCCGGTTTCTACGTGTCGGCGGAGGGCCGCGGCTCCTTCCACGGCTGCCGGGTGACGGGCAGCGGCGGATACGGCTTCCACGTCACGGACGGCTGCCGGACGACCCTGCGCAAGTGCCGTACGGAGCGGTGCGCGCGCGGCGGTTACGAGTTCCCGGAGGAGGGCGCGGTCGCCGAGGAGTGCACCAGCGACGAGAGCGCGGTCCGCTCCTCCGTGCCCGCCTCCTCCGCGTCCGGCTCCTCCCCGGCCGGCGGCACGGTCCTGACGGAGACGCGGACGGCCGGGCTGCTCGGCACCGTACCGGCCTCCCGGCCCCCGGCCGCCCCGGCGCCGGAGCCCGCCCCGGAGGCCCGCTCCTCGCAGGACGTGCTCGGCGAACTGGACGCCCTGGTGGGCCTGGAGAGCGTCAAGCACGAGGTGCGGACCCTCACCAACATGATCGAGGTGGGGCGCAGGCGCCAGGAGGCCGGGCTCAAGGCGGCCTCGGTCCGCCGCCACCTGGTCTTCACGGGCAACCCGGGCACGGGCAAGACCACGGTGGCCCGGCTGTACGGCGAGATCCTCGCCTCGCTCGGGGTCCTGGAGCGCGGGCACCTGGTGGAGGTGTCCCGGGTGGACCTGGTCGGCGAGCACATCGGCTCGACGGCGATCCGCACCCAGGAGGCCTTCGACCGGGCGCGCGGCGGGGTGCTGTTCGTCGACGAGGCGTACGCGCTGTCGCCGGAGGACTCGGGCCGCGACTTCGGCCGCGAGGCGATCGACACCCTGGTGAAGCTGATGGAGGACCACCGGGACGCGGTGGTGGTCATCGTCGCCGGGTACACGGCGGAGATGGAGCGCTTCCTCACCGTGAACCCGGGGGTGGCCTCGCGCTTCTCACGGACCATCACCTTCGGCGACTACGAGCCGGAGGAGCTGCTGCGGATCGTGGGGCAGCAGGCGGACGAGCACGAGTACCGGCTCGCCCCGGGCACGGACGAGGGGCTGCTCGCCTACTTCGCGAAGCTGCCGAAGGGCCCGGCCTTCGGCAACGGGCGCACGGCGCGGCAGACCTTCGAGTCGATGGTGGAGCGGCACGCGGGGCGGGTCGCCGCGCTCGCCGAGCCGAGCACGGACGACCTGACCCTGCTCTATCCGGACGACTTGCCCGAGCTTCCCTGACCGGGATCCCCCCGGCCCGGCGCGTCCCGCTCCGGCGGCTCCCCTGCTCCGCGCTGCCGGGGCAGGGCGGACGGGAGCCGGGCGAGGAGGCCGCCCCGGCAGTGGGAGAAGCCCGGGTCGGCCTGGTAGTCGGAGTGGCCCAGGATCGGTTCGGGCAGCGGGTGGTCGCGGGTGCGCCCGTAGGCCACGGGGTCGAGCAGGACCGGCTCGTCGACGGCGGGCCGCCCGTCCTCTGCGAGGACCCGTACGGGCCCGCCGATCGGGTCGGTGGCGCGGTACAGATTGCTCCAGCAGTGGACCGTGCGGTTCAGGGAGCGCAGCGCCTCGGGGCCGAAGTAGGCCGGGAACCAGCGTCCGTAGAGCCGCTCAAGGGGTGAGCCGTAGGTGAGCAGGGCGACCCGGCGGCGGGTGGCGGGCTCGATCTGCCAGACGGCGGCCGCGGCCAGGACGCTGCCCTGGGAGTGCCCGGAGATGACGAGCCGGCCGCCGGTGCGCCGGGTCCAGGAGCTCATCCGCCAGGTGAGGTCGGGGACCGCGCGCTCGGCGTAGCAGGGCGGGGCGAAGGGGTGGGCGGCGCGGGGCCAGAAGGTGCCGACGTCCCAGAGGATGCCGATGGTGCGGCGGGCGGAGGGATCCCGGTAGGCGCGGCGGCCCCAGGTGACGAAGAGCAGGAAGCCGAAGCCGATCATCCAGGAGCCGAGGGCCTGGGTGGCGGAGGCCAGGGAGGCGAGGGCGGGATGGGCGCCGTCGAAGGCCCGGCCGGGCACGTTCCCGCTGGCCCAGGCGCCGACGACGGAGGCGGCGCCGAGGAGCAGGGTGGCGCCGGAGACGACGCCGACGAGGACGGGCGCGGAGTCGGTGAGCGCCGCCCGGGCCCTGCCGGTCGCGATCTGTCCCGTACGGACCGGGTCGCGTTCGTCGGCGGCGGCGTAGTCGGCCTCGACCTCGGGGCGCAGCCGCCGGGCGGCGAGCAGGGTCCGCGCGACGAGCAGGGCGGCGGGCACGGCGAGGAGGAGCAGCAGGACGGGGATGACGGACGCCTGCCAGCTGAGCAGGACGGGCGGGCTTATCCGGGGCCCGGGGTCGCCCATGCCGGGGGTGGCCGGTCCGTCGAGCCAGTCGGCGACGCGCTGGGCGACGCCGCCGGACATGACCCCGCCGAGGGCGCAGGCGAGCATGGCGACGGCGGGCCCGCCGAGCCCGCGCAGGGCCGTACGGGGGTCCCGGCGGGGGCGCTGGAGGAGGAGGGCGACCGCGCCGAGGGCGACGACGAGGGCGCCCTGGGCGACGGTGAGGGCGCTGAAGACGGCGTCTCCGGGGAGGGTTCCGGAGGAGGTCCAGCCGGGGCGGGACCAGCCGGCGTACAGGGCGGCGAGCGCGAGGAGGGCGAGGGAGGCGCCGGGCAGCCAGGAGACCAGGACGCGTTCGAGCCGCAGGTCGAGGCGGTTCTCGCTGCGCCCGCGCCGGCAGACGACCCAGAGGACGACGAGGGCGAAGGCGGCGACGGCGGCCTGGAGGATCCGGCCGGGGACGGCTCCGGCCCCGGGCGCGGCGGTGTCGTGGCGGGCGGCGGCCGTGACGAGGGCGGCGGCGACGGTCAGGAACCCGGCGGCGGTGTGGGCGGCCCTGAGCCGGGCGACGATGCGGCGGCCGTACCAGAACCCGGGGCGGCCGAGGGCGGCGCGGGACCCCGCGTCGACCGTGGTGTCCCCCGGCGTCGGCGGCGGGTTGTCGTAGCCGGTGGGCGGGCGCTGGGCCTCGTACGCGCTCCACGTGCGGTTGGACAGGTACCAGAGCAGGCCGACGAGGACGGTCGGCACGAGGGCGGCGACGGCGAGGCGGCGGCCGGGCACGGACCACCAGCCGCCGCGCTCGGCGGAGAGGAAGCCCAGCCAGGAGGCGGAGTCGACGCAGGCGGGGGCGGCGGCGCACTGCCAGGCCGTCAGGTCGAGCGCGACCTCGCAGGCGGCGGCGGTGAGCAGGACGGTGAGGGTGAGGGCGACGAGCCGGACGAGGACCCCGTAGAACCGGACGAGCCGGGAGCCGCCCCGGCCGGGCGGGCGCATCCAGTGCGCGAGGTTGGCGACCATGAAGGGCAGGAGCAGCAGCCACAGGGCGCGGGTGCCGTCGCCGGAGGTGAGGTTGGACCAGCAGTACGCCTCCGGGACCGGGCGTCCGGCGTACCGCTCGGGGTGGTCCTCGGCGTCGGCGTCCTCGGTCCGCCGGTACACGGCGGCGGTGCCGTCGCCGGTGATCCGTACGGTCCTGGGGTCGTCGAGCATGTCCTGGGGGGTGGCTCCGCCGACTCCGTGGACGAGGAGTTCGAGCGCCGCGTCCCCGCTCTCCGGGACGGGTGTGGCAGGGGACACTGGGGCGGCTCCCTCGCGGAGTGGGAAGATGCGACGTCGGAGACAGGATCGCGGACGGCCGGAGGGCCGCGCACGGCCTCTCACCGAATTTCACCCCCATCCCCCCATCTCCCATCCCTTGTCTCCTGCGGAAGGACCGGCCCCGGCGGTGACTGACAACCAGAACCTCCTCGCGGAGCAGCGGCGCGCCCTGATCCTCGACGAGGTCCGGCGGCGCGGCGGTGTACGGGTCAACGAACTGACCCGCCGTCTGAGCGTCTCGGACATGACGATCCGCCGCGACCTGGACGCGCTGGCCCGGCAGGGCGTCCTGGCGAAGGTGCACGGCGGGGCCGTCCCGGTGGTCGAGGCGAGCACCCACGAGCCGGGCTTCGAGGCCAAGTCGGTGCTCGAACCGAGCGCCAAGGACGAGATCGCGCGGGCGGCGGCGGCCCTGGTGACGCCGGGCACGGCGCTCGCCCTGTCGGGCGGGACGACGACCTACGCGCTGGCCCGGCACCTGCTCGACGTGCCGGACCTGACGGTGGTGACCAACTCGGTGCGGGTCGCGGACGTGTTCCACGAGGCGGGGCGGACGGGCGGCGCGGGCGAGTCGCGGCGGGGGGCGGCGACGGTCGTCCTGACGGGCGGGGTGCGGACGCCGTCCGACGCGCTCGTGGGGCCGGTGGCGGACCGGGCGATCCGCTCGCTCCACTTCGACCTGCTCTTCCTCGGGGTGCACGGCGTCTCGGCGGAGGCCGGTCTGTCGACGCCGAACCTGGCGGAGGCCGAGACGAACACCTGCCTGATGCGTTCGGCGCGCCGGGTGGTGGTGGTCGCCGACCACACCAAGTGGGGCACGGTGGGGCTGAGTTCGTTCGCCGCCCTGGACGAGGTGGACACCTGGGTGACGGACCGGGGCCTGTCCGAGGGGGTGCGGGCGGAGGTGGCGGAGCACGTGCCGGGGCTCGTGGTGGCGGGCGAGGAGCGGGCGTGAGCCCCTTCCGGGTCGAGCGGACCGTGCCGCTGGCGCCGGAGGAGGCGTGGCGGCGGCTCACGGACTGGCCCGCGCACGGGCGTCTGGTGCCGCTGACGCGGACGCGGGTGCTGACGCCGGGGCCGAACGGCGCGGGGACCCGGTTCACCGCCCGGACGGGGATCGGCCGCCTCTCCTTCGACGACCCGATGGAGGTGGTCCGCTGGGAGCCCCCGGCGGCGGGCCGCCCCGGCGCGTGCCGCCTGGAGAAGTACGGCCGTGTCGTGCGGGGTTGGGCGCTGATCGAGGTGACGGAGGCGCCGGGCGGCGGCTGCCGGGTGGTGTGGACGGAGGAGCTGACGGTACGGGGCGTGCCGCGGGCCCTCGATCCGGTACTGGCCCGGGCGGGCCGGACGGTGTTCGGCCGGGCGCTGGACGGGCTGCTACGGAGGGCCTGAGACGGGGGCCGCGAGGGCGGGGCCTTCGGCGAGGCGGCGGCCGGGGTGCTCTCGGCGTGGCCGTTTCCGGAACCCTCGCCTCGGCGTGCTCTGCGCGTCGACCGCCCCCGCTCCCTGTGCTGTTGACGGAAAGTCAGTTAGGGTGCTCCTTCCGTCCACGCCCCCGGAGGTCCGGTCCATGGCACGCCGACTGAGGCCGGTGGAGCTCGACTTCACCGCGTCCGCGCCCGTCCGCCTGGTGTTCACGGCGACGCTGGCCGCCCCGCCCGCGGCCGTCTACCGTTCCCTGGCCGTGGAGGTGGGCAGTACGCCCTCCTGGTTCACCGCCCTCGTCTCCGCCGTCCCGACGGGCGACGGGGCCGGCCGCAGCGTCCGGCTGCGGGGCGGGATCGCCCTGGAGGAGACGATCCTGGCCGCCGAGCCCGAGGTCCGCTACGCCTACCGGGTGGACGCGACGAACGCGCCCGGGGTGACGGCCATGGCGGAGGAGTGGGCCCTCTCCCCCGCCGGGCGGGGCACGCTGCTGCGGTGGACCATGGCCGCCGACGGCCCGGCCCCGTTCCGTCTCGGGCTGCGGCTCGCGCGGCCGGGCCTCGGGCGGTCCTTCCGGGGCGCGGCGCGCCGCCTCGACCGGCGGCTCACTCCGGCCAGGCCCCCGTCGCCAGGAAGCTCTCGATAGCGGCGGCGTACGGGGCGATGTCGAGGCCCTGCGCGGCCAGCCAGTCGTCGGAGTAGTACTTGTCGAGGTAGCGGTCGCCGGGGTCGCAGATCAGGGTGACGACGCTACCGGTGCGCCCCTGCCCGACCATCTCGGCCACGATCTTGAAGGCGCTCCACAGGCCGGTGCCGGTGGAGCCGCCCGCCTTGCGGCCGATGGCGGTCTCCAGGGCGCGGACGGCGGCGACGCTCGCCGCGTCGGGGACCTTCATCATGCGGTCGACGGCCCCGGGCACGAAGCTCGGCTCCATGCGGGGGCGGCCGATGCCCTCGATGCGGGAGCCGCAGTCGGCGGTGGCGTGCGGGTCGTGGTGGGTCCAGCCGTCGAAGAAACAGGAGTTCTCCGGGTCGGCGACGCAGATCCGGGTGTCGTGCTGCATGTAGTGCACGTAGCGGGCGATGGTCGCCGAGGTGCCGCCGGTGCCCGCGGTGGCCACGATCCAGGCCGGCTCCGGGTAGCGCTCCAGGCGGAGCTGCTGGTACATCGACTCGGCGATGTTGTTGTTGCCGCGCCAGTCGGTGGCCCGCTCGGCGTAGGTGAACTGGTCCATGTAGTGGCCGCCGGTGCGCTCGGCGAGGGCGGCGGACTCCTCGTACATGGTGCGCGAGTCGTCGACGAAGTGACAGCGCCCACCGTGGAACTCGATGAGCCGGCACTTCTCGGGGCTGGTCGTGCGGGGCATGACGGCGATGAAGGGGACGCCGATGAGCTTCGCGAAGTACGCCTCGGAGACGGCGGTCGAGCCGCTGGAGGCCTCGATGACGGGCCGGTCCGGCCGGATCCAGCCGTTGCACAGGCCGTACAGGAAGAGGGAGCGGGCGAGCCGGTGCTTGAGGCTGCCGGTGGGGTGGGTGGACTCGTCCTTGAGGTAGAGGTCGATGCCCCAGCGCTCGGGGAGCGGGAAGCGCAGCAGGTGGGTGTCGGCCGAGCGGTTGGCGTCGGCCTGGACCTTGCGGACGGCCTCCTTCAGCCAGGCCCGGTAGACGGGATCGCTGCGGTCGACGTCCATGGTCGCCGCGGCCGTGGCGGCGCCCCCGGCGGGGGCCGCCGCATCGTTGTGCGCACTGTGCCGGGTGGTGCTCATCCGCGCTTCTCCTCGATCGCTTCCCCGGGGGCGCTCCCCCGGGTGCTCCACTGCCGACGATACCGCTCCCACCTGGGCAAACGTTCCCTTTGACCTTCCATAGGGAAGACTTGCGGAAGGGTGTGCGAGAGGGCCACTGGTGCGGTCGCAGACGGCCCGGCACACTGGGAGCGGCGGCCCGGGGAGACGGGCGGGGAAGGGGCGGATCGGCATGACGGAACCCGAGTTCAGCGCCAGGGGCGTGGGCATCACGCGCTGGCCGCGTTCGCTGACGCGCGCGGGCGAGGTGCGGATCGAGGGCGGGCGGCTCGCCCTGCTCACCAGTTACGGCAGCGAGATCGACAGCGCGCCGGTGACGGCGGTACGGGCGGGACGCCCGTGGTTCGCGGGGCCGGACGAGGCGGTGGCGACCGTGAACGGCACCCGGTACCGGCTGACGTTGCACGGGAAGGGCCGCGACGGCGGGGCGGCGGAGCCCACGGGGCCGGAGCGGTCGGAGGAGCCCGAGGCGTCGGGACGCTTCCTCGCCGCGCTCAAGCGCGCGGCGGGACGGCGCTGACGGCACGAACGGCTCTGACGGCTTCTGACGGCACTGACAGCTTCTGACGGCCGGAGCCGCGCGGCGCCCCTCGGGGCCCGCCGGCCCGGCACGGTTCGCCGTGAGTTGCGGGACGGTCACCCCTGGCCCACGCTGGAAGGACCTCACCGAGGGTTGACAGGTGGTGACAGTACGTCGTGGTCACCGCCCCGCCGTACCGCATGAGAGATCCGAATCTTCGTCTTCTTCCGGACTACTTCGGGGAGTCGCAGCCGTGATCAGCGAACCGAGCAGGTACTACGCGGTGGAGCTCCAGGCCCTGCCGCAGCGGATCGGACAGATCCGCAGGATTGTCTCGGCGCATCTGCGCCACTGGCATCTCGACGCCCTGGTCGACCATGCCCTGCTGGGAGTCACCGAGCTCCTGACCAACGTCCACCGGCACGCCCGGCCGGACAAGCGGTGCACCGTGGAGATCGAGCTGCTGCTCGACCGCCTCACGGTCTCCGTCAGGGACCACGATCCCCGTCTGCCGCAGGCCGGTGACCGGGCGGGCGATCCGGCCGACGGCCTCGCGACCTCCGGCCGGGGCCTCGCCCTCGTCGGGGCGGTCAGCGAGAGCTGGGGCGTCCGGCCGTGCGGGGACGACGGGAAGGTCGTGTGGTTCGTCCTCGCGGCGCCGCCCGTGGGCGGCCCCGTCGAGACGCGCGAGGAAGTCGTGTACGGCGCCGCGACCGAGGGCCCCTTCACCGGGTACGAGCGGGTGCCCGCCGTGCCGCTCGGCACCCCGGCCGATCCGGTCCTGAGCCCGGCCCCCGCGGTGGCCGCCGCCCGTCCGGTCCTGGCGGGCCGGGCGGGCTGAGGGCCCGGACCGGCGGGAGGGCTCAGTCCCCGGCCACGGCGACGAGGGTCAGATAGGCGATGCCGAGGACGCCCCGATAGCCGTTCAGCCAGCCGGAACGCTGCCGGTCGACGCGTTCGCGCGTCTCGGCGGCGAGCGGGTGGCCGGGGTGGGCGGCGAGCCAGACCTCGGTGTCGTACCGGTAGCCGGACTCGAACTCCTCCCACTCCTCGGCGCTCGCCGTCTCGATCCACGCGGGCCGGAACCCGGCCTCGATCGCGAGGTCGACGAGCGCGCCGAGGGAGAGGTGGTCGTCGGCGCGGGCGCCGGGCCACATGCCGGCCAGTTCGGTCGCGGTGGGGGTGCGCTCCCAGAAGCCCTCCCCCAGGACGACGCGGCCGCCGGGCCGGACGAGCCGGCGGAGTTCGCGCAGGGCGGCGGCGGGGTCGTGCGGCAGGTCGGGGTCGCAGAGTGCCTGACTGGCCCCGAGGCAGAGGATCGCGTCGACGGGGCCACGGTCGGTGCCGAGCGCCGACTCCTCGACGAAGGACACCCGGCCGGCGAGCCCGCGCTCCTCGGCGAGGGCGCGGCCGCGGGCCAGGTCCTCGCCGTTGACGTCGATCCCGACCCCCTCGGCTCCGGGAACGGCGTCGAGCAGGCGCAGGAGCAACTCGCCCCAGCCGCAGCCGATGTCGAGCACGTCGGCGGGCCCGGCGGCGGCGAGCCGCCCCAGCAGACGGGCGGCGCGGGCCTCGGAGAGCGGCCCGTGGAAGGTGAGGCCGCCGAGGCGCGGGGAAAGGGCGGAATCGGAGGAGGTCATGGGGCGGAACGGTACGTCGTACGGCCGGACGGGCCCACCGGTTTTCGGCGGGGCCGGGTGGCTGGCCCCGGAGGGAAGCGCGGCCCGGGGAGGAGGTCCGGCCCGGGCGGGAGGTCCGGCCTCGGGCGGGAGATCCGGCCCCTGGCAGGAGGCCCGGCCCGGGGGCGGCGGTCGGTTCGCAAGTCGGCGGGCGGCCCCGGGTCGGCGGTCGGTTCCGGGCGGAAGCGCCGTCCGGGCCCTAGCCTGGGAAGGGTGTACACCACGCGCGTGTCCCGCCACGTCGATGCCCCGCCCCTGGACGTCTACCGGACGCTCCTCGACCCGGAGGCCGTCGCGCGCTGGCGGGTGCCGTACGGGATGACCTGCCGGGTGCACGATTTCGACGCCCGCGAAGGGGGCGCGTTCCGGGTCTCGCTGCGGTACGAGGGGGAGGACGGCGCCGGGAAGTCGGGGCCGCGCACGGACACGTACCACGGTCGTTTCGTGGAGCTGGTGCCGGACGAACGGATCGTCGAGATCGTCGAGTTCGAGACGGCGGACCCGCTGCTGCACGGCGCCATGACCCTGACGACGACCCTGGTCCCGGCGGGCGGCGGCACGGAGGTCCTGGTCGTCCACGAGGGCGTTCCGGACGCGATCCCCGCCGCCGACAACGAGACCGGGACCCGCATGGCCCTGGACCGGCTCGCGGCGCTGCTCGAAGGGCGCCCGGAGTAGTCGGGCGGCTCCCTCAGACCGGTTCGCGGGAGAGGGCGGCCAGGGGGTCGTCCAGGACCGGCTGCCAGGCGAGTTCGGCGGCGCCCACCAGGCTGTTGTGGTCGAGGGTGCAGGGGAGGATCGGCACGCCGCCGCTGCGGCCCCAGAGGCTGCGGTCGGCGACGACCGCGCGGAGGCGCTCGGGGTCGGCGTCGAGGAGTTCGCGGTGGAGGCCGCCGAGGATGATCCGGTCCGGGTTGAGGATGTTCACCAGACCGGCGAGGCCGAGGCCGAGGCGGTCGATCAGCTCCCCCACCGCGACCCGGACGCCGGGGTCGTCCGGGCCGGTGCGCAGCAGGTCGCGGGACTGCTGGAGCAGCGAGACCTCGGGGCCGGGGACGCGGCCGGCGGCCGTGAGGAAGGCGAGCGGGTCGGTCTCGACGTCGAGGCAGCCCCGGCCGCCGCAGTGGCACGGGCGGCCCTCCGGGTTCACCGTCAGGTGGCCGACCTCCAGGGCGAGGCCCGAGCTGCCCGTGTGCAGGCGCCCGTCGAGCACGAGCGCGCCGCCGACGCCCCGGTGGCCGGTGGCCACGCAGAGCAGGTCCCGGGCGCCGCGCCCCGCGCCGTGGCGGTGCTCGGCGAGGGCGGCGAGGTTCACGTCGTTGCCGGTGAAGGCGGGGCCCTCGATGCCGGCGTCCCGTACCCGCTCGGCGAAGATCTGCCGGACCTGGGCCCCGGCGGGCCAGGCGAGGTGGAGGGGGTTGAGGGCGGTGCCCTCGGGCTCGGCCACGGCTGAGGGCACGGCGAGGCCGGCGCCGACGCAGCGGCGGCCGCTCTCCCGGAGGAGGGCCGCTCCGGCGTCGACCACGGCCCCGAGGACCTGGGCGGGGTCGGCGGAGACGACGACGCTGCCGGGAGCCGTGGCGACGATCGTGCCGCCGAGGCCGACGAGCGCGGCCCGGAAGCCGTCCGGGTGGACCTGCGCGGCGAGGGCGACGGGACCCTTCTCGTCGACGGCGAGCCGGTGCGAGGGACGGCCCTGGGAGCCCGCGGCGGCACCGGGGTTGGAGTCGACCCTGATGAGGCCGAGGGCCTCCAGCTCGGCGGCGACGGCCCCCGCGGTGGCGCGGGTGACGCCGAGCTCGGCGGTGAGGACGGCCCGGGTCGGCGCCCTGCCGGTGTGCACCAGCTCGAGCGCGGGTCCGAGCGCGTTGCGCCCCCTGTCCAGCCGTGTCCGGGTCGTCGTCGCCTTGCCGTTCATGGGGGCGAGTCTCCCATGATCGGACGGCGCCCTTGACCTCCCGGGTCGGGGGCCTGGTCCCTGAGTCCGGGTCGGGGGCCCGCGCCCGGGGTCCGGGTCCCGATCCTGCTGCCGTCCCGCTGTCGGGGGTCCCGGCCTCCCGGCGCGGGCGCGGCCCCCGGCCCGGTTGATTCGTTCGCCGCCCGCCCCTATCCTGAGTTTGTGCCGCTACTAAACAAAGTACGGACGGCCGTATCGGGGGGTTCCGGCGGAGACACCGCCTCCCGCTCCCTGTCCCGCCTCCGCTCCGCCCTGACCCTCTTCTTCGCACTCGACGGCTTCCTGTTCGCCGGCTGGGTGGTCCGCATCCCCGCCGTCAAGGAGCAGACCGGCGCCTCGGCCGGGGACCTCGGACTCGCGCTCCTCGGGGTGTCGGCGGGCGCCGTGGTGACCATGACGCTGACCGGGCGGCTCTGCCGCCGGTACGGTTCGCACGCCGTCACCGTCGCCACCGCCGTACTCCTCTCGCTCTCCGTCGCCCTGCCCCCGCTCACCCGCTCGCCGCTCTCCCTCGGCCTGGTCCTGCTCGTCTTCGGCGCCGCGTACGGCGGCATCAACGTGGCCATGAACAGCGCCGCCGTGGACGTCGTGACCGCGCTGCGGCGCCCCGTGATGCCGAGCTTCCACGCCGCGTTCAGCCTCGGCGGCATGGTGGGGGCCGGGCTCGGCGGGCTGCTCGCCGGGAGCCTCTCCCCCACCGTCCACCTCCTCGGGCTCACGCTCGTCGGCCTGGCCCTGACGGGCGTCGCCGGGCCCGTCCTCCTGCACCACCCCTCCCCCGCCCCGCCCGAGGCCCTTCCGACACCGGCCGCCGCGCCCGGCGCGCGACCGGGCACCCCGGCCTCGCGCCGTACGGTCCTCGTCTTCGGGGTGATCGCACTCTGCACGGCGTACGGCGAAGGCGCGCTCGCCGACTGGGGCGCCCTCCACCTCACCCAGGACCTGCACGCCCACCCCGGGGTGGCCGCCGCCGGGTACTCGGTGTTCGCGCTGACCATGACCGCGGGCCGGCTCTCCGGCACCGCGCTGCTCGAACGGCTCGGCCAGACCCGCACCCTGGTCGCGGGCGGTGCGACCGCCGCCGCGGGGATGCTGCTCGGCGCGCTCGCGCCGACCGTCTGGGCCGCGCTCCTCGGCTTCGCCGTGACCGGTCTCGGCCTCGCCAACATCTTCCCCGTGGCCGTGGCCCGCGCCGGCGCGATCGCCGGCCCCGGCGGGGTGGCGACCGCGTCCACCCTCGGGTACGGCGGAATGCTGCTCGGCCCGCCCTCGATCGGCTTCCTCGCGGACTGGTTCTCGCTGCCGGCCGCGCTGACCACGGTCGCGGTGCTCGCCGCCGGGGCCGCCGTGATGGGCTACTGGGCCCGGGACGCCAAGCCCGCCGGGGCGGCCTGAGCACCCGCTCCGGCGCGACGGGATGCGCGATGCCGCACTCTCGGAAGAATGGGTCCCGGATGGCCCCCCACGGGGCCGGGAAGAGGGAACCCTCCATGGCTGTCACCGACACCTCGATGCACCTCACCCAGGCCGCCCACGTCGGGATCTCGGTCTCGGACCTGGACACCTCGATCGCGTTCTACACGGCGCTGACCGGGCGGGAGCCCGTTGCGCAGGGAACGATGAACAGCGTGCCGTTCGGCCGGTCGCAGGGGCTGCCGGTGGCGGAACTGCGGTACGCGACGATCAACATCGACGGCCTCGGCATCGACCTCATCGAGTTCCGCGACCCGGTGGGCGAGCGCACGAACGGCCGGGCGAACCGCCCCGGCTCCATGCACCTCTGCTTCAAGGTCGACGACCTCGACGCGGTGCACCGGCGGATGGAGGAGGCGGGGTACGACTTTCTGGGCGCCCCCTACACCTTCCTCGCGGGCGAGGTCACCCCGGACGCGGCCCTCGGCACCGAGGTCGCCTACTTCAACGACCCCGACGGCACCAATCTGGAGATCATCCAGCCGAAGGGCGGGTTCGCCAACTAGGGCCCACCCGACACCGGTCCGCCGGACAGGCGCGGTCGCCCGGCGCACCAAGGGCTACGGCAGTTCCTGGCGCACCAGCGCCCGCGCGAACGGTTCGCCGGTCCTTCGCGCGTACGCCATCCGCTCGCGCACCTCGCCGAGCGTGCGCGGGCGATAACCGGGGCCGCCGCAGCAGCCCTTGTGGAAGCGGACACCGGCGTTCACGAGCACCGACAGGGTCCGCCAGGCGGCGGTGTCGCGCCGCCGCGGCGGTGCGAAGGCGGAACCCACGTGGATCAACGGCTCGGCACAGCGCGGGCAGATCCGTTCGCGGTCACCGCCGTAGGGCTGCTTGTAGGAGGCCCGGCAGGGCAGGCAGACGTACGAGGTCTTCGCGTGGGCCATGCGGGCCAGAGTACGGCCCGTCCGGGACGAACTCGACCGGGTTTTCCGTGGTGTTCGGCTACGCCGGGAGGACCAGGCGCGCCCCGGCGACGAGCATCAGGGCGGTCGGGGGCAGCAGCCACCGGCGGTTCAGGGCGGCCCGGTGGGAGGGGGCCGGGGTGGCCCGGCGGGTGCGGACCGCGGAGAAGCAGAGGAAGCCGGCGACGAGGTGCGGGAGGACCAGCAGTACGCCGATCACCCAACGGAGCAGGTCCCTGTCGTCCCCGGGCGGGGCGTCCCTCACCGCAGGGACGCGAGGGTGAAGTGCCGTACGCGGAGGGGCTCGACGAGGTACTCCTCCTCGCCCGGCAGGACGACGGGCCGGTCGCGCCAGTGCTCGCCCGCGTACTCCACCAGGGCCCGCTCGTCGCGCCAGCGGCTGACGTACAGCAGCGCGTCGGGCGGTGCGAGCAGCACCTCGTGGTCCACCAGACCCGGATGGCGGGCGGGGAACTCGCGCACGGCGGAGACGATCATGTCGTGGAACGCCTCGAAGCGGTCGGGACGCACCCGCGCCTCGCTCACCCTGATGATCACGCCGTCAGGGTGTCACGCGCGCGTGCGCTTCAGGAAGACCGGTCCAGCATCCGGGTCAGGACCTCCCGCTGGAGGGGCTTCACCTCGGCGTGGCGGGCGAGGCCCTCCTCGGTGAGCCTCACCTGGACGCCCCGCCGGTCCTCGGGGCACATCCCCCGGACGACCAGGCCGTCCTTCTCCAGGCGGGCGACGAGCCGGGACAGCGCGCTCTGGCTGAGGTGGACCCGGCCGGCGAGCTCCTGGACGCGCCAGGCCGCCGGGCCGTCCGGGGAGGCGTTCTCGGCGAGGACGTCGAGGACCTCGAAGTCGCTGGCGCCGAGCCCGTGCGGATGGAGGGCCCGGTCGAGCTCACAGGTCGTACGGGCGTGCAGGGCGAGGACGTCACGCCACTCGTCCACGAGCGCGCGTTCGGACTTGTTCGCTGCCATGGCCGAACGTTAGCAGAAACGACCCTCTTTGTTGCACATGCATTAAATGCGCTTGCACTCAATGCACATGCATGTACTGTCTCGGGTCATGACCTCTCCGCTCACCGACGCGCCCCGCTCCGTCCAGGAACGCTGGAGTCCACGCCTCTGGGGCACCCTGCTCGTGCTCTGCGCCGCGATGTTCCTCGACGCCCTCGACGTCTCGATGGTCGGCGTCGCCCTGCCCTCGATCGCCGCCGACCTCGACCTGTCCACCGCCACCCTCCAGTGGATCGTGAGCGGCTACATCCTCGGCTACGGAGGACTGCTGCTCCTCGGCGGCCGCGCCGCCGACCTGCTCGGCCGGCGCCGGGTCTTCCTGATCGCGCTCGCCGTCTTCGCGGTCGCGTCCCTGCTCGGCGGACTCGTCGACTCCGGACCGCTCCTCATCGCCAGCCGGTTCGTCAAGGGCCTCAGCGCCGCCTTCACCGCCCCCGCCGGACTGTCGATCATCACGACCACCTTCAAGGAGGGCCCGCAGCGCAACCGGGCCCTGTCCATCTACACCACCTGCGCCGCCACCGGCTTCTCCATGGGCCTCGTCCTGTCGGGGCTGCTCACGGAGCTGAGCTGGCGGTGGACCATGCTGCTCCCCGCCCCCGTCGCCCTGATCGCCCTCGTCTTCGCGCTGCGCCTCATCCCGCACAGCTCCCGCGACGACTCCTCCGGCGGCTACGACCTGCCGGGCGCCGTCACCGGCACGGCCGCGATGCTGCTGCTCGTCTTCACTGTCGTCGAGGCCCCCGAGGCGGGCTGGACCTCCGTCCGCACCCTGCTGTCCTTCGCGGCGGCCGCCGCCCTCCTCGTCGCCTTCGTCCTGATCGAACGGCGCAGCGCGAGCCCCCTGGTGCGGCTCGGGGTGCTGCGCTCCGGCTCGCAGGTCCGGGCCCAGCTCGGCGCGGCGGCGTTCTTCGGCTCGTACGTCGCCTTCCAGTTCATCGTGACCCAGTACATGCAGTCGCTGCTCGGCTGGTCCGCGCTCCAGACGGCGCTCGCCTTCCTCCCGGCCGGCGTGCTCGTGGCCCTCTCGTCCACGAAGATCGGCGGGATCGTGGACCGGTTCGGCACGCCCCGGACGATCGCGACCGGCTTCACCCTGCTCGTCGTCGGATACGCGCTCTTCCTGCGCGTCTCGCTCGTCCCGCAGTACGCGGCCGTCATCCTGCCGTCGATGCTGCTCATCGGCGCGGCCTGCGCCCTGGTCTTCCCCTCGCTCAACATCCAGGCCACCAACGGCGTGGCCGACCGCGAGCAGGGCATGGTCTCGGGCCTGCTCAACACCTCGATCCAGGTCGGCGGCGCGTTCTTCCTCGCCGTGACCACCGCCGTCATCACCGCGGACGGCGGACACGGCGGGAGCGCCTCCCCGCAGGCGGTCCTGGACGGCTTCCGTCCGGGCCTGGCCGTGGTCACGGTCATCGCCCTCGCCGGACTCCTCATCACCCTGCCGGGACTGCGGAGGCCGCGCGTCGCGGCGGCCGGGTCGGTCGTGGTCGCGCGCTCCGCGGACGGCGGCCCGGCGACCGGGAGCGCGGTCGGCGAGGACGTGGGCGCCGGGGACGCGGTCACCGGGAACGTGACCGCCGGCAGTCCGGCCGCCGGGGACGCCCCGGCGAAGGTCGCCCTCCACGACTGACCGTCGTGAGGGGTACGGGGGGACGCGTGGCCGTCCGGCGCTTCGGCGACCGGGCGGCCGCGCGGCACGTCGGGGGGTCCCGGCCGGGAGGCCGGGCCAGGTCCGGCGGCCGCGCCGGTTCAGCCGCGCGGCAGCAGGCCCACGTCCTGGCCCAGGCGGCGGGCGGCCGCGGCGAAGAAGGCGTCGCGGTCCTCGACGACCCGGTGGAACTGACCGAAGACCTCGAAGGAGACCAGGCCGAAGAGCTGCGACCAGGCGGCGACGAGCGCGACGGCGAGGGCCGGGGGGAGGTCCGAGGCGAGGTCGGCGGCGATCCGCTCGGCCTCGGGCCGCAGCGCGTCCGGGAGCGGGGGGAGGGCGAGGCCCTCGCCGGTGTGGGCCAGGCGGACGATCTCGACGAGGGCGAGACCGACGCGGGCGGCGGGGGCGATCGTGTCCTGGGGCGCGCTGTAGCCGGGGACCGGGGAACCGTAGATCAGCGCGTACTCGTGGGGGTGGGCGACCGCCCAGGCGCGGACCGCCCGGCAGACGGCGGTCCAGCGGTCCAGCGGGCGCTGCCCGGCGGAGTCGGCGGCGGCCCGCTCGGCGGCGGCGCCGACCGCGTCGTAGGCGTCGACGATCAGGGCGGTGAGGAGGTCGTCGCGGCTCGGGAAGTAGCGGTAGAGCGCGGAGGACACCATGCCCAGTTCGCGGGCGACGGCCCGCAGGGACAGCTTGGCGGCACCTTCGGCCGCGAGCTGGGTGCGGGCCTCGTCCTTGATGGCGGCGGTGATCTCGATGCGGGCGCGAGCGCGGGCTCCTCGGACGGTCGTCATGGAGAGCAGTGTGCCACTTTCGGAGCACCGCTATGAAACGAGAGCGCTGGAAACAAGATGGATCGCTGGAACGGAATAAGAGCAGCGCAACAAAACGAGAGCACCGCTCTTGATTGTGAGCAGCGAACCGTGCACACTGATCTCAAGCGAGAGCACTGCTCACGTTTCTCTCGCCGCCGAAAGCCCCGCACACGCCCCCGCCCGAACCCCTCACCCCTCACCCCTCAGGAGGCAGCCATGTCCGCCCAGCCCGCCGCCGGCGCCCACGTCATCAAGCCCGGCTGGTTCACCGTGAACGTCTTCAACCGGCTGGTCGCCTGGATGACCCGCCGAGGCATCAGCGTCTGGGGTTCCCGTGTGCTCGCCGTCCGCGGCCGCAAGAGCGGCGAATGGCGCCGCACCCCCGTCAACCTCCTGACGGTGGACGGCGTCCAGTACCTCGTGGCCCCCCGCGGCCACGTCCAGTGGACCCACAACATGCGGGCCGCAGGCGGCGGACAGCTGCACCTCGGCAAGCACGTGCAGGAGTTCACGGCCGTCGAGGTCACCGACGACGCCAAGCCCGCGCTGCTCCGCGCCTACCTCAAGCGCTGGAAGGCCGAGGTCGGCATCTTCTTCGACGGGGTCGGCCCGGACTCCTCCGACGCCGAACTGCGCGCCGCCGCGCCGAAGCACCCCGTCTTCCGCATCACGCCGACGGGCTCCGCCGCCCCGGCCGCGTGAGCGGACCGGGCCGACGGAGCCCGTACGAGTCGATCGCGCTTCCCGGCGGCCGTACCGAACCGCCCCGCGCGGAGGGTCAGACGCCCGTCTCGGTGCCCTTCGTCTCCTCCGTGCCCTTCGTCTCCCGCGCGTCCTCCGACGCGCCCCGCACGGCTCCCGGCTCGTCCGTGCCCTCCGGCTCCGACGCGTCCCGGTCCTTCGCCGTGACGCCCCGGCCCGCCGGGCCGACGCCGGACGAGGTGTCCATCCGCTTGTCCAGGACCTCCAGGGCCCGCCGGGCCAGACCGTTCGAGCGGACCATGCCGCCGAGGGTGGCCGAGCCCCGGGTGATGTCGGCGAAGGCGTTCCAGGCCGGCCGCAGGCCCGTGAGCGTGGCGTGCAGCAGCCCCGGGCGCCGCTCGAAGACGGCGAGCATCCGCCGCCCGACCGCCATCTCCACGCCGAGGCCCGCCTTGATCGCGAAGGCGTAGTTCAGGGCCTGGCGGCGCGCGTCCACCGCGTCGTTCGCCTCGGCGACCCGCACCGCCCACTCGCCCGCGAGGCGGCCCGAGCGCAGCGCGTACGAGATGCCCTCGCGGGTCCACGGCTCCAGGAGACCGGCCGCGTCGCCGCAGACCAGGACCCGGCCCCGGGAGAGCGGCGAGTCGTCGGTGCGGCAGCGCGTCAGATGGCCGGAGGAGATGGAGGGTTCGAAGCCGGCCAGGCCGAGCCGGGCGACGAAGTCCTCCAGGTACCGCTTGGTGGCGGCCCCCTCGCCGCGCGCCGAGATGACGCCGACGGTCAGCGTGTCGCCCTTGGGGAACACCCAGCCGTAACTGCCGGGCATCGGGCCCCAGTCGATGAGGACGCGCCCCTTCCAGTCCTCGGCCACGGACGGCGGGACGGGGATCTCCATCTCCAGGCCCAGGTCGACCTGGCCCATCTTCACCCCGACGTGAGCGCCTATGCGGCTGGCACTGCCGTCGGCGCCGACGACCGCGCGCGCCAGGATCGTCTCGCCGTCGGCCAGGACGACGGCGGCGGTCCGCCGGTCCGGCACCGCCGGCCCGTGCTGCTCCACCCGGGTCACCGTGGCGCCGGTCCGCAGCTCGGCGCCGGCCTTCTGCGCGTGCTGGACGAGCTGCGCGTCGAACTCGGGCCGGTTGATGAGCCCGAAGAGCATCCGGCGCGAGCGGCGGGTGCGGGCGAAGCGCCCTTCGAGGGAGAAGGTGACGGCGTGCACCCGGTCCTGGAGGGGCAGTTCGAAGCCCGGCGGGAGCGAGTCGCGGGAGGGGCCGATGATGCCGCCGCCGCAGGTCTTGTACCGGGGCAGCTCGGACTTCTCCAGGAGGAGCACCCGGCGCCCGGCCACCGCCGCCGCGTAGGCCGCGGACGCGCCGGCCGGTCCGGCGCCGACGACCACGACGTCCCAGACGTCCGCCGTGCCGTCCGGATCCGGGCCCGCGCCGTCCACGACGGAAGCCGCACCCTCCTCGCCGGAAGCCGTACCGTCCATGCCGGAAGCCGCACCCTCCTCGCCGCCCGCGGCCCCGTCCGGGCCCGCGTCCCTTGCCGCCGCCTCCGCACCGGTGCCCTCAGGAGCCGCGCCCTCGGGCTCGGTGTTCTCCGGACCGGCGTTCCCTGCGTGCTCGCTGCTCACGATGTGCTTCTGCTCCTGATCCGACCGGGGGTCTGCTCCTGACGCATCCTACGGCGCGGTAGCCGGGGCCCCGGCCGTAGGATCGACGGTGCGTTCGCCGCGCCACGACACGCGACGGACGCCCTTCTCCCGTCGTAACGTCGCACCCACCAGGAGCGTGCCCATGACCGCGAATCCGATCGCCGAGACCGTACGGTCCCTGATGCCCCGCGCCAAGGCGGAGCTCACGGAGCTGGTGGCCTTCGAGTCGGTGGCGGACGAGAACGTGGCCCCCCGCAGCGAGTGCGAGGCGGCGGCGAACTGGGTCGCGGACGCGCTGCGCGCCGAGGACTTCCAGGACGTGGCGCTGCTCGACACCCCGGACGGCTCGCAGGCCGTGTACGGCGTCCTGCCCGGCCCGGCCGGCGCGCCGACCGTCCTGCTCTACGCGCACTACGACGTGCAGCCGAAGCTGGACGAGTCGGCGTGGCTCTCCCCGCCGTTCGAGCTGACCGAGCGCGACGGACGCTGGTACGGGCGCGGCACGGCCGACTGCAAGGGCGGTGTGGTCCTGCACCTGCTGGCGCTGCGCGCCCTGAAGGCGAACGGCGGCGTCCCGGTGACGGTCAAGGTGATCGTCGAGGGGTCGGAGGAGCAGGGCACCGGCGGTCTGGAGCGGTACGCCGAGGAGCACCCCGAGCTGCTGACGGCCGACGCGATCGTGATCGGTGACGCGGGCAACTTCCGGGTGGGCCTGCCGACGGTGACCGCGACCCTGCGCGGCATGACGATGATCCGGGTGCAGATCGACACCCTGGAGGGGAACCTGCACTCCGGCCAGTTCGGCGGGGCCGCGCCGGACGCGCTCGCCGCGCTGATCCGCGTGCTCGACTCGCTGCGCGGCCCGGACGGTTCGACCGTCATCGACGGCCTGCCCGGCGACGCGGTCTGGGAGGGCCTCCAGTACCCGGAGGAGAACTTCCGCCAGGACGCCAAGGTGCTGCCGGGCGTGGACCTGCCGGGCGGCGGCACGGTCGCGGACCGCATCTGGGCGCGTCCCGCCGTCACCGTCGTCGGCATCGACTGCCACCCGGTGGCCGGTGCCACCCCGTCCGTCCCGAGGACCGCCCGCGCCCAGGTCAGCCTGCGGGTGCCGCCGGGCCAGGACGCGGCCGAGGCGACGAAGCTGCTCTTCGCCCACATCGAGAACCACACGCCGTGGAACGCCCGGGTGACCCTGGAGCAGGTCGGCCAGGGCCAGGCCTTCCAGGCGGACACGTCGAGCCCGGCGTACGCCTCGATGGCCGAGGCGATGGGGGTCGCGTACCCCGGCCAGGAGATGCAGACGGCCGGTCTCGGCGGCTCGATCCCGCTGTGCAGCACGCTGGCCTCGCTGTACCCGGAGGCGGAGATCCTGCTGATCGGCCTGAGCGAGCCGGAGGCGCAGATCCACGCGCCCAACGAGTCCGTGTCGCCGGAGGAGCTGGAGCGCCTGTCGGTGGCCGAGGCGCACTTCCTGGTGAACTACGCGCGCTCGAAGCAGGTCTGACGGTACGTCGGTTTCCGATCGGGTTCAGCGTTCGGCGAAGCTCGCCGAACGCGTAGAACCGGGCGGCGGACCCGCGCGGACGCGTAGGTTCGCCGCATGGAACCCCTCATGGTGACCCCGCGGCTGTACGTGCTCGACCACTCCATCGGTCAGGCCTACCTCTGGCGGGACGAGGAGGAGCTGACCCTGGTCGACGCGGGCTGGGCGGGCACGGCGGACGCGACGGCGGCGGCCGTACGGGCGGCCGGTCTGGACCCGGACCGGCTGCGCCGCATCGTGCTGACCCACTGCCACCGGGACCACGTGGGCGCGGCCGGGGAGCTGGCGGACCGTCACGGGGCCGAGGTCGTGGCGCACCGTCTGGACGCGCCGGTGGTCCGGGGCGAGGCCCCGGTCCCCGAGCCCGACCTCCTGGACTGGGAACTCCCGCTGTACGAGCACGGCCTGACCGTGCCGGAGGCGCCGCCGACCCGGGTGGACCGGGAGGTCGAGGATAGCGAGGAGCTCGGCTTCGGCGACGGGGCCGTGGTGGTCCACGCCCCCGGTCACACCCCCGGCTCGATCGCCGTGCACCTCCCCCGCCACGGCGTGCTGTTCGCCGGGGACACGGTGGCCTCGGTCCGGGGCGTCACCTTCGGCGTGTTCCACGTCGATCGCGCCCTCGCCCTGGAGTCGATGCGGAGGCTGGCGGAGCTCGACCCGTCGGTGCTGTGCTGCGGGCACGGCGCGCCGGTGGTGACGGACACGGCGGCCCGGCTGCGGGCCGCGGCGGCGGCCGGAGCGGTCCCGACGGGCTGAGTGGCCCGACGTCCTGAGTGGCCCGACGGGCTAAGCGGCCTGACGGCCCGGGCGGTCCCGGCGGTCCGGCGGGTCACCCCACCGGCGCCCCGGCCTCCAGGTTGAGGACGGTGCCGCGTTCCCGCGCGCGCAGGGCCCAGCGGAGGCGCCGGTAGCGGACGGGCGGCAGCAGGTCGGCGGCCTCCTCCTCGGTGACGAAGCGCCAGCCGCGCAGTTCGGCGCCGGGCAGGCTGAGCCGCTCGGCGTCGGCGGCGCGGAGGGTGCCGCCGTCGAAGAGGAGGCGCAGTCCTCCGTACCCCGGGGGCTCGGGCCGTTCCCAGTCGACGAGCAGCAGCCGGGGGACGGCGTCGAGCGCGAGGCCTATCTCCTCGGCCACCTCCCGCATCCCGGCCCGGGCCGGGGGCTCGCCGGGCTCGACGACGCCGCCGGGGAACTCCCAGCCGGGCTTGTAGGTGGGGTCGACGAGCAGGAAGCGGTCCTGCTCGTCGAAGAGCAGCACGCCGGCGGCGACGGTCTCGCCGGTCGGTTCGGGCGTCTGGACGATCCCGCAGGGGGCGGCGAGCCCGTCCCGGACCGCGTCGGCGACGGTCCGGGCGGTCTCGGCCGCGGTGAGCGCGGAGTTGTCGACGGCGTACGCGTCGGCGGCGAGCCAGCCGAGGGCGGCGCGGTACGGATCCACGCGCGCGTGACACCACTCGCGGACGCGGGCGTCGGCCTCGGGATCGCCGTACTCCGCCCGGGTGTCGATCCGGTGACGCAGGATCGTTTCCTCAGGTGAGAGCAGGATGTGGCGCACTTCGATGCGGCGGGCGGCGAGCCCGCCGAAGATCTCGTCCCGGTACTCCTGGCGGAGCAGGGTCATGGGGACGACCAGGACGCCGCCGACCTCGGCGAGCAGGGCGGCGGCCGTGTCGACGACGAGCCGCCGCCAGATCGGCAGGTCCTGGTAGTCCTCGACCTCGGCGAGCCGCTTGGCCGGAAGGAGCCGGCCCATCGCCCCGCCGATGAGTTCGGGGTCGTACAGGGTGCTGTGCGGGATCAGATCGACCAGTTCACGCGCGGTGCTGGACTTTCCCGCGCCGAACGCCCCGTTGATCCAGACGATCACGTTTCCCCCTCTTCGGTAGCCCCCTGTGGCTTGCCCGCAACACCCTGCCACGGAAACCACGATCGTATGGATCGGCGTGGGGACCGGCATGGGCGGGAGACTTCCGGGAAACCGTGGGGGGAACGACAAGCACGAGGGGTGTGGACATGAGTCGTACGGTTCTCGAACGTTTTCCGGCCGGCGGTCCGCGGGGCAGCTGGCCCGCGGAGGAGTTCGCCGGCGCGCGGCGCGACGAGGGAGTGCCGGCCCGGGTCGTGATGGACCTGGAGTCCGACGCGTTCCTGGTGGTCGTCGAACAGAGACCGCCGGAGCGGAGGAAGGCCGAGGGGAGGCTGATCGGACCGAGGAGGGGCGAGCGGAGGGCCGAACTCGTACGGGAGTAGGCAGGTGCGGAAGAGGCGGATGCGGGAGGAGGCGGGTGCGACGGCCGCCTCCTCCCCTACGGGGTTCCGGGGCGTCAGGAGCCGGTGCCGGCGCCCGCGTTCGCGCCGGCGCGCGATGCGCACTCCCGCGTGCGCCCGGCGGCCGCGGCCGCGCCGAGGAGGCCCGCGTCCGTGCCCGTGAGGGCGGGGACGACCGTCAGGTCCCGCACGAAGGAGAGCGTGGCGTAGCCGCGGAGGCTGCGCCGCAGCGGGGCGAAGAGGACCTCGCCCGCGCCCGCCACCCCGCCGCCGACGACCGCGACGTCGATCTCGACGAGGGCCGCCGTGGCGGCGATGCCCGCCGCGAGCGCCTGGGCGGCGCGCTCGAAGGAGGCCACGGCCACCGGGTCCCCGGCGCGCGCGGCGGCGGCCACCGCGGCGGCGGAGACGTCGCCGTCGGGCCCCGGCCGCCAGCCGTTCTCCAGGGCGCGGCGGGCCAGGTGCGGGCCGCTGGCGACGCGTTCGACGCAGCCGCGCCCGCCGCACGCGCAGGGTTCGCCGTCCAGGTCGACCGTGATGTGCCCGATGTGACCGGCGTTGCCGGTGGGGCCCGGGTGGAGGCGGCCGCCGAGGACGAGGCCGCCGCCGACGCCCGTGGAGACCACGAGGCCGAGGGCGTTGTCGTGGCCCCGGGCGGCTCCGAGCCAGTGCTCGGCGGCCGTCATGGCGACGCCGTCGCCGACGAGGGTGACCGGTCGGCCGCCGGTGGCCCGCCGGACCCGCTCGACGAGCGGATAGTCGCGCCAGCCGGGGACGTTGACGGGGCTGACGGTCCCCCGGACCGCGTCGACCGGGCCCGCGCTGCCGATGCCGACGGCGTCGGCGGCCTCCCACAGCGGGGAGGCGGCGAGCTCACCGAGGACGCCCTCGACCGCCGCCATCACCGTCTCGCCGTCCTCACGCGCGGGCGTGGGCCGCCGGGACCGGACGCGGACGCGGCCCTCGCCGTCGACCAGGGCGCCGGCGATCTTGGTGCCCCCGATGTCGAGGGCGACGACGAGACCCGTGGCGAGGTCGGTGTGCATGGGCGGGAAACCTCCGGGGGCGGCCGGGAACGGTCGGGCGTCCGTATGGTCTCACGCGGTATGACAACGTTGTCCAGGCCCTATGCTCGTGCGGAGTCCGAAAGACGGCCCGGCCACGGCGGGGTCCCGACACGACGGAGGAGCCGCAGACCGTGGCCGACACCGCCCATCGCCCCGAGCACCGCTACGGCAACCGGCCCACGATGAAGGACGTCGCCGCCAAGGCGGGCGTGGGCCTGAAGACGGTGTCCCGGGTGGTGAACGGCGAGCCGGGCGTCACCCCCGACACCGAGCGGCGGGTACAGGAGGCCATCGAGGTCCTCGGCTTCCGGCGCAACGACAGCGCGCGGGTCCTGCGCAAGGGCAGGACCGCGACCGTCGGCCTGGTCCTGGAGGACCTCGCCGACCCCTTCTACGGTCCGCTGAGCCGGGCGGTCGAGGAGGTCGCGCGGGCGCACGGGGCCCTGCTGATCAACGGGTCGAGCGCCGAGGACCCCGACCGGGAACAGGAGCTGGCGCTCGCGCTGTGCGCGCGCCGGGTCGACGGCCTCATCGTCATTCCGGCCGGGGACGACCACCGGTATCTGGAGCCCGAGATCAGGGCGGGCGTCGCCACGGTGTTCGTCGACCGTCCCGCCGGGCGGATCGACGCCGACGCGGTCCTCTCCGACAGCTTCGGCGGGGCGCGCGAGGGCACGGCCCATCTGATCGCGCACGGCCACCGCCGGATCGGCTTCGTCGGCGACCGCCCGCGCATCCACACGGCGGCCGAGCGGCTGCGCGGCTACCGCGCGGCGATGGAGGACGCGGGGCTCCCGGTCCGGGAGGAGTGGGTCTCGCTGGGGTCGACCGACCCGGAGCGGGTGGACGCGGCGGTACGGGGGATGCTGGCCGGGCCGGAGCCGGTGACGGCGCTGTTCGCGGGGAACAACCGGGTGACCGTCACGGCCGTCCGGGTCCTCGCGGGCCGGGCCCGGCCCGTCGCCCTGGTCGGCTTCGACGACATCGAGCTGGCCGACCTGCTGGGCATCACGGTCATCGCGCAGGACGCCGCCGCGCTCGGCCGGACGGCGGCGGAGCGGCTGTTCCGGCGCCTGGAGGGGGCCGACGGGGCGCCGGAGCGGGTGGTGCTCGGCACGACGCTCCTCGCCCGGGGCTCGGGCGAGGTCGCGCCGCCGGCCGGCTGACGCCCCGCCACGAGCCGCCGGCCCCCGATCGGGCGGCAGGGCGGGGCGGGCCGGTTACTCGGCCGAGGCCGTGAGGTCGCCGCGGCGCGGGGCCGCGAAGCGGTCGAGGTCGGCGCGGGTCAGGCCGGTGAGGGCGTCGACTTCGGCGGTGTCGAGGGCGCCGCAGTCGATGCCGCGCAGCAGGTAGGAGCTGAGGGCCTTGGCGGTGGCCGGCTCGTCCATGACGTCGCCACCCGCGTGGTTGGCGTAGGCGGAGAGGCGCTTGGCGGCGGTCTCGAAGCCCTCGCGGTAGAAGGCGAAGACGGCCGCGTACCGGGTGGGGATGTGGCCGGGGTGCATGTCCCAGCCCTGGTAGTAGGCGCGGGCGAGGGCGCGGCGGGTGAGGCCGTAGTGCAGGCGCCAGGCCTCGTGGACGTGCTCGGTGGAGCCGACCGGCAGGACGTTGGTGGAGCCGTCGGAGACGCGGACGCCCGTACCGGCGGCGGCGACCTGCATGATCGCCTTGGCGTGGTCGGCGGCCGGGTGGTCGCTGGCCTGGTAGGCGGCGGAGACGCCGAGGCAGGCGCTGTAGTCGAAGGTGCCGTAGTGCAGTCCGGTGGCGCGGCCCTCGGCGGCGCCGATCATGCGGGCGACCGCGGCGGTGCCGTCGGCGGCGAGGATGGCCTGGCTGGTCTCGATCTGGATCTCGAAGCCGAGGCGCCCGGCGTCGAGGCCGTGGGCCTTCTCGAAGGCCTCCAGGAGGCGGACGAAGGCGGTGACCTGCTCGGGGTAGGTGACCTTGGGGAGGGTGAGGACGAGCCCCTCGGGGAGGCCGCCGTGCTCCAGGAGGCCGGTGAGGAAGACGTCGGTGGTGCGGATGCCCCGGTCGCGTACGGCGGCCTCCATGCACTTCATCCGGATGCCGGTGTACGGGGCGGCGGTGCCCTGCGCGTACGCCTCGGAGACCAGCCGGGCGGCGCGGGCCGCGTCGTGGTCCTCGTCGTCGCCGCCGTAGCCGTCCTCGAAGTCGACCCGGAGGTCCTCGATCGGCTCGCGCTCCAGCTTGGCGCGCACGCGGCCGTACACGTCCTCGGCGAGGTCGTCGGAGAGGCCGAGGACGGCGGCGAAGGAGGCGGCGTCGGGGGCGTGTTCGTCGAGGGCGGCGAGGGCCCGGTCGCCCCAGGAGCGGACGGTTCCGGCGTCGAAGAGGTTGCCGGGGACGTAGACGGTGTGGACGGGCTGGCGGGTGCCGGGGTCTCCCGGGTAGCGGCGGTCCAGCTCGGCGTCCACCGCGGCGAGGGAGGCGCTGATGCCCTCGCTGACCGTGCCCGCGAGGCTCGTCGACACCTTCTCCTGCTGACCCATCCCACTACCCTCCTGTTTTCCGCTGCACGGAATCAACAATCCGTATGGCGAAGTTAACGGGCGGCCGGAGCTGAGTCAATGGCTGTCCGAAACGGCCGGGGGCCGCACGGTGAGAGTTCACCGTGCGGCCCCCGGTCCGACAGAACCGCAGGTCAGCCCTTGCGGGTCTTGACCTCTTCGGTCAGCTGCGGGACGACCTCGAAGAGGTCGCCCACCACGCCGTAGTCGACGAGCTCGAAGATCGGCGCCTCGGCGTCCTTGTTGATCGCGACGATCGTCTTCGAGGTCTGCATACCCGCGCGGTGCTGGATCGCGCCGGAGATGCCGGAGGCGATGTACAGCTGCGGCGAGACCGACTTGCCGGTCTGGCCGACCTGGTTGGCGTGCGGGTACCAGCCGGCGTCCACCGCGGCGCGGGAGGCGCCGACGGCCGCGCCGAGCGAGTCGGCGAGGGCCTCGATGACGGCGAAGTTCTCGGCGCCGTTGACGCCGCGGCCGCCGGAGACCACGATCGCGGCCTCGGTCAGCTCCGGGCGGCCGGTCGACTCGCGCGGGGTGCGCGAGGTGACCTTGGTGCCGGTGGCCAGGGCGCCGAAGGAGACCGACAGGGCCTCGACGGTGCCGGCGGCCGGGGCGGCCTCGACGGGGGCCGAGTTCGGCTTGACCGTGATGACCGGGGTGCCCTTGGAGACGCGGGACTTGGTGGTGAAGGAGGCGGCGAACACGGCCTGCGTCGCCACCGGGCCCTCGTCACCGGCCTCCAGGTCCACGGCGTCGGTGATGACGCCGGAGCCGATGCGGACCGCGAGGCGGGCCGCGATCTCCTTGGCCTCGGCCGAGGACGGCACGAGCACGGCGGCCGGGGACACGGCGTCGTAGGCGGCCTGGAGGGCGTCGACCTTGGGGACGACGAGGTACTCGGCGAACTCGGGCGCGTCGGCGGTCAGGACCTTGACCGCGCCGTGCTCGGCGAGGGCCGGGGCGGTGTCGGCGGCGCCGTTGCCGAGCGCGACGGCGACCGGGTCGCCCAGGCGGCGGGCGAGCGTCAGCAGCTCCAGGGTGGGCTTGCGGACGGCTCCGTCGACGTGGTCGACGTAGACGAGGATCTCAGCCATGGAAATTCAATCTCCTGCGAAGGTGAGGGGGAGGTCTGAGCGGCTCGCGCGGGGCGCCGGACGGCCGTCCGGCTCGCGCGGCTGAAGCCTTAGATGAACTTCTGGCTCGCGAGGAACTCGGCGAGCTGCTTGCCGCCCTCGCCCTCGTCCTTGACGATCGTGCCGGCCGTGCGGGCCGGACGCTCGGTGGCGGAGTCGACCGCGGTCCACGCGCCCTCCAGGCCGACCTCCTCGGCCTCCAGGTCGAGGTCGGAGAGGTCCAGGGACTCCACCGGCTTCTTCTTGGCGGCCATGATGCCCTTGAAGGACGGGTAGCGCGCCTCGCCCGACTGGTCCGTCACGGAGACGACGGCCGGCAGGGAGGCCTCCAGCTGCTCGGAGGCGGCGTCGCCGTCACGACGGCCCTTCACGACGCCGTCCTCGACGGAGACCTCGGAGAGCAGCGTGACCTGCGGGACGCCCAGGCGCTCGGCCAGGATCGCGGGCAGGACGCCCATGACGCCGTCGGTGGAGGCCATGCCGGCGATGACCACGTCGTAGCCGGTCTTCTCGATCGCCTTGGCGAGCACCAGCGAGGTGCCCATGACGTCGGAGCCGTGCAGGTCGTCGTCCTCGACGTGGACGGCCTTGTCGGCGCCCATCGACAGCGCCTTGCGCAGCGCGTCCTTGGCGTCCTCGGGGCCGACCGTGAGCACGGTGACCTCGGCGTCGTCCGCCTCTTCCGCGATCTGCAGGGCCTGCTCGACCGCGTACTCGTCGAGCTCCGACAGCAGGCCGTCGACGTCGTCGCGGTCCACCGTCAGGTCATCGGCGAAGTGCCGGTCGCCGGTGGCGTCGGGCACGTACTTCACACAGACAACGATCCTCAAGCTCACGCCGGCTCTCCTACTGCATCGTCATAACTGGGCTGCCTTGTTGCTCGCAGCATAGGCGCCTGAAGGGCGGGTTTCCGGTCGGGGCGCCGGACGCCCCGTCCAAAATATTACTCGCCAGTACACCCAGTTCGTTACCACTGAGCAAGCGCTCAGCCGTGTGACCTTGCCAACGCGCGGAGAGCGGCGCGCGCGGGAACTCTCAGTCGCGCAGCGCGTTGAAGCGCCCGTGGTGGTAGAGGAGCGGCCGGCCCGCCCCGTCCGGGTCGCCCGCGACCGCCTGCGCGATCACGATCCGGTGGTCCCCGGCGGGCACCCGGGCCACCACGCGGCACACCAGCCAGGCGAGGACGTCGTCGAGCACGGGCACGCCCTCGGGGCCGACGCTCCAGCGGGTCCCCCCGCCGAAGCGGTCGGCGCCGCTGCGCGCGAAGGTGGCGGCCAGCTCCTGCTGGTGCTCGCCGAGTATGTGCACCCCGATGAACTCGGCCTCGGAGAGCACCGGCCAGGAGGAGGACGCGGTGCCCACGCCGAAGGAGATCAGCGGCGGTTCGGCGGCGACCGAGTTGAGCGAGGTGGCGGTGAATCCGACGGGGCGCTCGCCCTGTGCGGTGACGACCGCGACGCCGGCCGCGTGCCGGCGGAAGACGGAGCGGAGCAGATCGGGAGAGGCCTGCCGGGGCGCGCCGATCGTGGGAACGGTGCGGAGCTCGGGCGAAACCGTCATGGAATTGTCCTTCTGCGAGGGCGGCATGGAGGAGTCCTGGGGTGGGTCAGACGCCCGGACAGCGCGCGCTCGCGTTGCGGGCCAGGTCCACGTGGGCCCGGCCGTAGAGAAGGAGTTCCAGAGTCACTCCGTCAGGGTGACGATCGGTGGCGGTTGCAGTCAAGTGCGTACCGCGATGTGGGAGGAGCGTCACCGTGCGGGCCGGAGAAGGTGTCACCGCGTCAGACCGCCCGTCCCAGGGCGGCGATGACGTCCGCCCTGCGGGGCTGTCCGGCGGCCCGGCGGACGACGCGGCCGGTCCGGTCGAGGACGAACACGGTGGGGGTGCGGGCGATGCCGAGCGCGCGGACGAGGTCGAGCCGTTCCTCGGCGTCGATCTCGACGTGTCCCACGCCGGGCACCATCGCGGCGACCTCGGCGAGGGTGCGGCGGGTGGCCCGGCAGGGCTGGCAGAAGGCGGTCGAGAACTGGACGAGGGTGGCCCGCTCCCCCAGTGCGGCGCCGAGCGCCTCCGGCCCCAGGACCTCGCTCATCGCTCTCCGTTCCCCTCCGCGTCCGCGCGCGTCCGTTCCGCGCGTCACGGGATACAGCGTCGCGGAGCGGGTATTCGATTCCCGTTCCGGCCACCGCTAGTGACGAGAATCTCCCCTCACGACGGCGCTCAGGCTGGTCACAGCGTCCCTCATGGGGCACGATCTGCCCAAAGCCGAAAACCTACGGCCGCGTAACTTCGCCGGGAGAACCCTCCCCGGACAAGCAGGAAGAAGGGGTTCCTCTCCGATGGCAGAACTCGTCTATCGACCGGTCGTCGGCGCCGCTCTGACCATGTTCAAGGCGCTCGACCTGAAGATCGACACGCAGGGTTCGGAGCACATCCCGCGGACCGGCGGGGCCGTCCTGGTCAGCAACCACATCAGCTACCTGGACTTCATCTTCACCGGTCTCGCCGCGCTGCCGCAGAAGCGCCTGGTGCGCTTCATGGCGAAGGACTCGGTCTTCCGGCACAAGGTCTCGGGTCCCCTCATGCGCGGCATGAAGCACATCCCGGTGGACCGCTCGCAGGGCGAGCACGCCTACAAGCACGCCCTGGAGTCGCTGCGGTCCGGCGAGATCGTCGGCGTCTTCCCCGAGGCGACCATCTCCCAGTCCTTCACGCTCAAGGGCTTCAAGACGGGCGCGGCGCGCCTCGCGCAGGAGGCGGGCGTCCCGCTGATCCCGATGGCGCTGTGGGGCACCCAGCGGGTCTGGACGAAGGGCCGGCCGCGGAACTTCAAGCGGAGCCACATCCCGGTGACGATCCGCGTCGGCGAGGCCGTGGAGGCCCCCGCCGACCAGTACGCGGGCGCCATCACCCGGCGGCTGCGCGAGCGCGTGCAGGAGCTCCTGGAGGCCGCGCAGCGCACCTACCCGGTCCGCCCCAAGGACGCGGGCGACACCTGGTGGGTGCCCGCGCACCTCGGCGGTACGGCTCCGACGCCCGCCCAGGTCAAGGAAGCCTGACCGGCTCCAGTCCGGCGGGCAGGGTCCGCTCCAGGTGCGGCCGGTCGCGGGCGGCCCTCAGGGCCGCCAGGACGGCCGGGTGGGGCTCGGCGTGGAGCGTCGGGTAGTCCACCTCGTCGAGCTCCGGCCGCACGGTCCTGACGAGGCTCTCCGGCCCGAGGGAGAAGCGGGTGTCGACGCCCGGCGCGTTGCCCCTCGGGTCCTGGCGGGCCCACGTCCGCTCCCCCGGCAGCAGGACGGCGGTGAGGCCGTGCACCACGGGGTGGGATCCGTCGTCGTCGGTGAGCCGCTGGTAGCAGAGGGCGGCCGGGATGCCCCGGGCCCGCAGGAGCGCGGCGTACGCGACGGTCTTGGCGTAGCAGATGCCCGTGCGCAGCTCCAGGACGTCGGAGGCGCGCCAGGTGACGCGGGGGTCGCCGGAGTCCATGGAGTGCGGGATTTCGTCCCGTACGTACGCGAAGGCCGCTTCGGCGTACGCGTAGGCGCCGGGGTGCCGGGCGGAGAGGCGGTCCGCCGTCTCCCGTACGACCGGGTGCTCGTGGTCGACGGCCTCGCCCGCCCTCAGGTAGGCGTTGACGTCGGGGTCCTGCTGGATGAGTTCCATGCGGGACGACCCTAGGAAGACGGCCGGACGGAATCAATGACTTTCCGTCCGGCCGTATATTCATGCAGTCCGGGTCAGCGGGCCAGTTCTTCCTTCAGGGCCTGAAGGAAGGCGTCCACGTCGTCCTCCGTGGTGTCGAAGGCGCACATCCAGCGCACGTCGCCGGCGACCTCGTCCCAGAAGTAGAAGCGGAAGCGCTCCTGGAGCCGGCGGCTCACCTCGTGCGGGAGGCGGGCGAAGACCGCGTTGGCCTGGACCGGGTAGAGGATCTCCACCCCGTCGAGGGCGCGCACCCCGGCCGCGAGGCGCTGGGCCATCGCGTTGGCGTGGCGGGCGTTGCGCAGCCAGAGGTCCTTCGCGAGCAGGGCCTCCAGCTGCACCGACACGAAGCGCATCTTCGAGGCGAGCTGCATGGACAGCTTGCGCAGGTGCTTCATGTGGCTGACCGCGTCGGGGTTCAGCACGATCACGGCCTCGCCGAAGATCATCCCGTTCTTGGTGCCGCCGTACGAGAGCACGTCGACGCCCACCGCGTTGGTGAACGCGCGCATGGGCACGTCGAGCGAGGCGGCGGCGTTGGCTATCCGCGCCCCGTCGAGGTGGACCTTCATGCCCTTGGAGTGGGCGTGCTCGGTGATCGCGCGGATCTCGTCCACCGTGTAGACGGTGCCCAGCTCGGTGTTCTGGGTGATCGAGACGACCTGGGGCATGGCCCGGTGCTCGTCCTCCCAGCCCCAGGCCTGCCGGTCGATCAGCTCGGGGGTGAGCTTGCCGTCCGGGGTCGGCACGGTGAGCAGCTTGAGGCCGCCCATCCGCTCCGGCGCGCCGCCCTCGTCCACGTTGATGTGGGCGGACTCGGCGCAGATGACGGCGCCCCAGCGGTCGGTGAGCGCCTGGAGGGCGGTCACGTTGGCCCCGGTGCCGTTGAAGACCGGGAAGGCCTCGGCGCTCGGACCGAAGTGGCTGTGCACGATCCGCTGGAGGTGGTCGGTGTACTGGTCCTCGCCGTAGGCGACCTGGTGGCCTTCGTTGGCGAGGGCGAGGGCCGCGAGGACCTCGGGGTGGGCGCCGGCGTAGTTGTCGCTGGCGAAGCCCCGGACCGACGGGTCGTGGTGACGACGTGCGTCGGTCCTGGGGCCGAGGGCCGCGGTCACGGCTTGGGGGTCAGCCACAGACGCTGTCCATTCACTTCCTGGGCGGGCTTGTCCCACAGGCCGGCGATCTCTGCGGCCAGGTCGTCGACGTCGGTGAAGCCCGCGAACTTCGCGTTGGGGCGCTCGGCGCGCATCGCCTCGTGCACCAACGCCTTGATCACCAGGATCGCAGCCGCCGCCTGCGGGCCGTCGTCGCCCCCCAGCTTGCGGAAGGAGTCCGCCATGGCGAGGGTCCAGGCCTCGGCCGCGGCCTTGCCCGCGTTGTACGCGGCGTTGCCCGCGACCGGCTTGTGGGCGCCGACCTGGCTGATCAGGGCGTAGCGGCCGCGGCCGCCCGCGCGGAGCAGCGGGTCGTGGAAGGCGAGCGAGGTGTGCTGGACCGTGCGGATCAGGAGCTTCTCCAGGAAGTCCCAGTCCTTGAGCTCGGTCTCCGTGAAGGAGGGGCTGCCGCGCCAGCCGCCGACGAGGTGGACCAGACCGTCGATCCGGCCGAACTCGCCCTCGGTCTTCGCGGCCCAGTCGCGGGTGGCGGCCGGGTCGAGCAGGTCGACGGTGTCGCCGACCACCGTGGCGCCGCCGTGCGCGTAGCGGGCGGCGTCGACGGCCTCCGCGAGGCGGGCCGGGTCCGCGTCGGACGCGATCACGGTCGCGCCGGCCTCGGCGAGCCTCAGCAGCGTGGCGCGGCCCGCGGGGCCGGCCGCGCCGGCGACCGCGATGACGGCGCCGTCGAGCGGCCCGCCGTTTCCTTCGGCGTTCATGGACACCGTCTCCTCCGTGCGCTCGGCGTTCCCCGGTCCTTCGGCAGGAGCGCTCACGCGGCGGCCCGCTCGGTGCGCGGGGCGCCGGCGGCGGTGATCCCCTTGGTGTCGGCGATCACGCCCTTCAGCTTCTTGGCGAGGGCCTCGAAGAACATGCTGAGCGGAAACTCGTCCGGAAGCACGTCGTCCACCAGCTTGCGCGGCGGCAGGGACAGGTCGAGGGCGTCGGGACCCTTGGCCCACTTCGAGCCCGGGTGCGGGGCGAGGTAGGTGGAGACCAGCTCGTACGCCTTGAACCAGTGGACGAGCTTGGGGCGGTCGATGCCGTCGCGGTAGAGCTTCTCGATCTCGGCGCAGAGCTGGTTGGTGACCTGGGGGGCCCGCTGCCAGTCGATCTTGAGCGTGTTGTCCGTCCAGCGCACCACGTCGTGCTTGTGGAGGTACGCGAAGAGGAGCTGGCCGCCGAGGCCGTCGTAGTTGCGGTTCCGGTCGCCGGAGAGCGGGAAGCGGAACATGCGGTCGAAGAGGACGGCGTACTGCACGTCACGGCCGTGCGCGTTGCCCTCGGCCTCCAGCTTCACGGCCTCCTTGAAGGCGGTGAGGTCGCAGCGGAGCTCCTCCAGGCCGTACATCCAGAAGGGCTGGCGCTGCTTGATCATGAAGGGGTCGAAGGGCAGGTCGCCGTGGCTGTGGGTGCGGTCGTGGACCATGTCCCAGAGCACGAAGGCCTTCTCGCAGCGCTCCTGGTCGTCGATCATCGCGGCGACGTCGGCGGGCAGCTCGATGCCCAGGGTGTCGACGGCGGCCTCGGTGACCTTGCGGAAGCGGGCGGCCTCGCGGTCGCAGAAGATGCCGCCCCAGGTGAAGCGCTCGGGGGCTTCGCGGACGGCGATGGTCTCCGGGAAGAGGACGGCCGAGTTGGTGTCGTACCCGGCGGTGAAGTCCTCGAAGGTGAT
Source organism: Streptomyces sp. NPDC098101 (assembly GCF_044760185.1). Taxonomy (NCBI): domain Bacteria; kingdom Bacillati; phylum Actinomycetota; class Actinomycetes; order Kitasatosporales; family Streptomycetaceae; genus Streptomyces; species Streptomyces sp. NPDC098101. The sequence continues at coordinate 748,435 of NZ_JBIWAS010000004.1, forward strand.
GCCGCAGAAGAGCGGGTTGTCGTAGCGGGTGCGCTCCAGGTCGGCGAGCCACTCGGGCCAGACCATACGGAGCACGACGGCTTCCAGGTTGCGGTCCGGGTTGCCGTTCTGCGTGTACATCGGGAAGAGCACGAGGTGCTGGAGGCCGTCGGCGCGGTCGGCGGCCGGCTGGAAGGCGAGCAGCGCGTCCAGGAAGTCCGGCACCGCGAAGCCGCTCTCGGCCCACTTGCGCAGGTCGGCGACGAGGGCGCGGTGGTAGGCGGCGTCGTGCGGGAGCAGGGGGGAGAGCTGCTCGACCGCGGCGACGATCCGGTCGAGGACCAGCTCGACGAGGGAACGGGCGGGGGCGCCCTCGGCCTCGAAGTCGATGGATCCGTCCGCGCGCTGCCAGGCGCGGATCTCCTCCACGGCATTCTTGAGCTCGGGCCAGGCCGGGTGGTCGATCACCCGGGCGTCGGTGGATATCGCCTCACCGGTCACGTCCTGCACAAGAATTTCCGTCATGCCTCTTCCTCCACAGGAGAACCTTGCGTCAAGACACCGTAACCACCGGCGCTTCCTTCCCACAAGAGGAGCAAGAGAAAATCTCCTGTGAAACCCCCCTGGCGACAGAAGTTTTTCCTGTCGACCAGGGGCAAGGCCACGCTTCCGCCCTTCAGGTCCGTTCGGGTGCGTCCGGTGCGCCCGGGCCCTCCGGACCCGGGTTCACACCAGCGGCTTGATCAGCAGCTCGAACTCCAGGTCGTCGCGCTGGGGCAGGCCGAAGCGCTCGTCGCCGTAGGGGAACGGCGTCGTCCGGCCGGTCCGCCGGTAGCCGCGCCGCTCGTACCAGGCGATGAGCTCCTCGCGCACGGAGATCACCGTCATGTGCATCTCGCGCACGTCCCACAGCTCGCGCACCCGGCGCTCGGCCTCGGCGATGATCCGCTTCCCGAGGCCCGCGCCCTGGAGCTCGGGGCGGACGGCGAACATCCCGAAGTAGGCGGCCTCGCCCCGGTGCTCCAGCTGGCAGCAGGCGACGGTCTCGCCGTCCCGCTCGACGACCAGGAGACGGCTGCCGGGGGCGGTGATCACGGCGGCCACGCCCTCGGGGTCGGTGCGCTGCCCCTGGAGGATGTCCGCCTCCGTGGTCCAGCCGGCCCGGCTGGCGTCGCCCCGGTAGGCCGACTCCACGAGCGGCACGAGGACGGGGACGTCCTCCAGGACCGCTTCGCGGTAGCTGATCCGGCCGGTCTCCTGGGACGTGGCGGTCTCCATGTACGGGGCTCCCCTCGGGCGTCGACGATCGGCGTGCGCGATCGTCCCGAGCCTAACGCGCGCACCTTTCGCTCCCCCTCGTACGCCTGTGCGCAACCGTGCGCCCGCGTACCGCTCCGGGGAGGCGGGCATCCCTCCCCGGAGGGGACGGCGTCGAGGGGGAGGTGTGCCGTGCACGGACCGGCTCTGTCCGGGTGGCTGCTGGTCGCCCTGTGCGCGCTGACGGGCGTGTACTGCCTGCTGCGGATGCGCGCGTGCGCCGGGCAGGAGCGGCGGGCCGCGGGCGGCGAGGCGGTGATGGGGTTCGGGATGGCGTTCATGGCGCTGCCCGCGGCGGTCCTGACGCCGCCGGGGTGGAGCTGGGCGGTGTACGCGGCGGTGTTCGGCGCGACGGCGTTGCACGGCCTGCTCGCCGTCCGGCACGGCGCCCACCACCTGCACCACCTGGTGGGCTCGCTCGCCATGGTCTACATGGCGGTGGCGATGGCGCTCCCCGGCGCGCCGGGGGCGCACGCGGGGCACGTGACGGCGGGCGCGGGGGGCATACCCGTGCTCACGGGCGGGCTCCTCCTCTATTACGCGGTGTACGTGCTGCGCGCGGGGGCGCGGCTCGTCCCGGTGGCGGCCCCGGCGGGCGGCCCCGCGCCGACGGGTGGAGCGGGCCGGGTGGGCGGACCGGAGATGACGCTTGCGTGCCGGCTGTCGATGGCGCTGGGCATGGTGGCGATGCTCGTGACGCTCTGAGGGAGCGGCGGGGGGCGGGAGCCGGGGGCAGCGACAGCGGGCCGGGTGCCGGGAGCCGGGAGAGTCCAAGGGCCGGGGGCAACGAAACCGTGGCGTACGTCACTTGCTTCCCGCGCCCGTACCCCCGACCCGTACCGCGCTCATAGGCTGGCGTCATGTGGGTCTCCCTCGCGCTGTTCCTGCTCGGCCTCCTGACCGCCCTCGTGGCCCCCCGGCTGCTGTCCCGGGCGGACTGGGTCGAGCGAGAACCCGTGGTGGCCCTGTGGGTCTGGCAGTGCGTGGTGGCCGCCGTACTGCTGAGCTTCGCGCTCTCCATGACGTTCAGCGCGTCGGCCGCCTGGCAGGCCGTGCGCGGACAGGTCTTCGCGCCCGCGCCGAGCGCCGTGATCGAGGCGTACGAGCTCGGCACGACCGGCCCCTGGTCGGCGGTGCTCGCGGTGGCCCTCGCGGCCGGCGGGGTGTGGTCCGGGGCGATGCTGGGCCGGGAGATCGGCCGGGCCCGCGCCCGCCGCCGGCAGCGCCGCTGCGACCTGCTCGTCCGCGCGCCCCTGATGCCCGGGGAGGAGCCGGGCGGCGAGCGCCTGGTGGTCCTGGAGGGCGAGCGGGCGGACGCCTGGTGGCTGGCGGGGGCCACGCCCCAGCTGGTCATCACCACGGCGGCGCTGCGCCGGTTGAAGGGGCGTCAGCTGGACGCGGTCCTGGCGCACGAGCAAGGCCACGCGCGGGCCCGGCACGACTGGCTGCTGCACTGCTCGGCGGCGCTGGCCGCCGGCTTCCCCGGGGTCCCCGTCTTCACGGCCTTCCGCGAGGAGATGCACCGGCTGGTCGAACTGGCCGCCGACGACGTGGCCTCGCGCCGGTTCGGGCGGCTGACGATCGCGCTCGCGCTGGTCGAACTGAACGAGGACCGAGGGGTGTTCGGCCCCGGCCCGGCCCCGGGCGCGGGCCTGCCCCAGCGGGTGAACCGCCTCCTGACCGCGGCGCCCCGGCTCACCGCCGGACGCCGGCTGCGCCTGACGGCGGCCGCGTCCCTGGTGCCCGTGGTCCCGGTGCTCGTGGCCTTCGTCCCGGCCCTCCGCGCACTGGGCTAGGAGCGTGCCCCGCAGGACGCCCCGAGGAGCGCGCGGGGCGTGTGAGGGATCATGCGGGGCCGATCCTGGGGCAGGATCGGCCCATGCGCTCCTCCGCCGTGGTCTCCGGAGTCCTGTCCGCCCTGCTGCTCGCGCTCGTCGCCGCGGGATGGTCGCCGCTGCTCTCCTTCGACCGGTCGGTCGCCGAGGAACTGCACCGCAGCGCCGTCGCCCACCCCGGCCTCACCCGGGTGAACCGCGTCCTGAGCGACTGGGTCTGGGACCCGTTGACGATGCGCGCCCTGGCCGCCGGCGCGGCGGTGCTGCTGTGGTGGCGGGGCGAGCGGAAGCTCGCCCTGTGGGTGGTCGGGACCAGCGCCCTCGCCGTGCTGCTCCAGCAGGGCCTGAAGGCGCTCGTCGGGCGGGAGCGGCCCCAGTGGCCCGACCCGGTCGACTGGGCGCGCTACGCGGCCTTCCCGTCCGGGCACGCGATGACGGCCGCGGTCACCTGCGGGCTGCTGCTGTGGGTCCTCGCGCTGCACTGGCGGGAGGAGTGGCGCGGCTGGGGCGTGCTCGCGACCGCCGCGGTGGTGTCGGTGCTCGGAGTGGGGTGGACGCGGACCTACCTGGGCGTCCACTGGCCCTCGGACGTCGTCGGCGGCTGGCTGCTCGGCTGGTTCTGCGTGGCCGTGGCCGTCCTCGCGTACCGCCGGAGCGAGCGGCGGGGCGCATCGGCCGCCTCCGGAACCGACGGGGGCGACGGGACCGGCGGGGGCGCCGGAGCGGGGGAAACACGATGAAGCCGCCTGTTCTGGACGATCCCCCGTGTCGCCCAGAACAGACGGCGTCCCCGGCGGTCCGCCACGGGGGCAGGCCGACGGGATGCGCCGAGTATATTGGCCGGCAGCCAGTCAACGCAGGAGTCCAGCATGTCCCCGCGTAGCCCATCGGTCAATGAAGAGCTTCGGCGCCGGTCGCGGGAGCGCATTCTGCAGGCCACCGTGAAGCTCGTCGACACGCGGGGCTACGAGGCGACCACGCTCGGCGACATCGCGGAGCGGGCGGGTACGGCGCGGGGGCTGGTCTCGTACTACTTCCCGGGCAAGCGGCAGCTGCTCCAGTCGGCGGTGCACCGGCTGATGCACCTCACCCTGGAGGCCGCGCTCGCGCGCGAGCCGCGCACGGAGGACGGCCGGGAGCTGCTCGCCCGTGCGATCGACGCGATCCTGGGGCTCGCGGTGGAGCGCCCGACCCTGATGCGGACCCACATGGCGGGCATCCTGCAGGCCGAGGGCTTCGTGCGGTGCGAGGAGCAGCAGCGCCTCGCCTTCCTGCTGCGCGACACGGTCGAGCGGTACGGCTCCGAGGACGTGGACACGGACTATCCGCTGCTGCGGGCCCTGCTGATGGGCGCGGTGGTGGCGGTGCTGCTGCCGGGGGCCCCGATGCCGTGGACGCGGCTGCGGTCGGAGCTGTTCGCCCGGTACGGGCTGGACTGGGAGCTCGGCGTGCCGCCGGACGGGGGTCCGCCCGACGGCACGCCGTCGTTCAGGTCGCCGACGGGCCCCGAGGGCCGCGGCGGGCCGGATCAGTCGAAGTAGTCCGGCTGCGTCTGGACGTTGAGCTCGTCCAGGCGGACCCGCTTCGCGGGGTCGGTGAGGCGGTCGGAGATCTTGAGGACGTCGAAGCCCTTGGCGATGTCGTTCGAGTAGATGTGGCCGTTGTAGTAGTACGCGGACCACGAGCCGCCGACCGACAGGGTGGTGTCGGAGAGCGGGCCGCGCTCGAAGTAGGCGATCTCCCTCGGCTTGGCCGAGTTGGTGAAGTCCCAGACGGAGACGCCGCCCTGGTACCAGGCCTGGACCATGAGGTCCTTGCCCTTGACCGGGATCAGGGAGCCGTTGTGGGCGACGCAGTTCTCGGTGGCGGCCTGGTGGCGCGGAATCTTGAAGTAGCTGCGGAAGACGAGCTTGCGCTTCTTGCCCTTGCCGACGATGTCGTAGATGCCGTCGGCGCCCCGGTTCGGGCCGACCTCGGCGTTGCAGGTGGCCGCGCCGCCGCCGCCGAGCTCGTCGGTGAAGACGACCTTGTTCGCCTTCAGGTTGAAGGTCGCGGAGTGCCAGAACGCGAAGTTGACGTTGTCCTGGACGCGGTCGATCACCCGGGGGCGCTCGGGGTCCGAGATGTCGAAGAGGATGCCGTCGCCCATGCAGGCGCCGGCCGCGAGGTCCTCCTCGGGCAGCACGGTGATGTCGTGGCAGCCGGTGGTCTTGGAGACGCCCGGGTTGGTGGGGGCGCCGGGGTTGCCGCCGCCGTCCGGGCCCTCGCCCGGGAAGAGGACGGGGAAGCCGACGAGCTTCGCCTTCTGGGGCGCCTTGCGGGGCACCTTGATGACCGAGATGCCGTCGTGCGGGGGCTGGCAGTCGGGGAACGCGGCGCCGGGGCCGTACGAGGAGACGTAGATGTACACGTTCTTGCGCTGCGGCACGATCGTGTGGGTGTGGGAGCCACAGGCGGTCTCGACGGAGGCGACGTACTTCGGGTTCCTGATGTCGCTGATGTCGAAGATCTTCATGCCCTCCCAGGACTCCTTGACCGTGGCGGGCTGGGTGGTGCTCGCGCAGGAGTCGTCGCTCCGGGAGGAGTCGGTGGAGAGGAAGAGCAGGTCCCCGGAGACCGAGATGTCGTTCTGGGAGCCGGGGCAGAGGACCTGGGCGACGGTCTTCGGGGACTTCGGCCTGCTGATGTCGAAGATCCGGAAGCCGTCGTAGTTGCCGGCGAAGGCGTACTTGCCCTGGAAGGCGAGGTCCGTGTTGAGCCCCGGCAGGGCGTCCTTGGGGATGTTCGCGAGGTGCTCGATGTTCCGGGTGTGGACGATCTCGTCCACACCGGGTATGTCGCCGCTCCGGATCGCGGAACGCGCGTCGGCCGCCTGCTCCGAGGAGACCGTGGCCCGCGCGGGGGCGTCTCCGGGGTCGGGGGTGGCGGCCACGGGCCCGGCGGCGAGCAGCGTGGCCAGCAGTCCGGCCGCGGCGGATGCCACGCCCAGGCGTCTGATCCGTCCGCGCGGGTCGCGCGCGGCGGTCGTGGTACGCGGGGTACGCAACGAAGTCACTCCGTCCTCCCTGGTGTCCGTTCACTCTTGAACGGGTGTTGGACCCCGGCAGTATCTTCCTTGCCGTGCACATCTCAACAGATGGCAACACAGACGTAATGAAGGATTCTGATCGGTCCCCCGGAGAAAAGTGCTAGGAACGGTCTCTGTCCCCGCGAGAAAACCTGGAGGTCGCGTTGTTGATCCGCCGTCAGCGTGCCGTCGCCGCCGTGGCCCTGTCCGCCGCCGCCGTACTCGCCCTGGGCGCCTGCGACTCGGCGCCGGACCAGGACGCCCCGCGGGCGGCCTCGACCGGGGGGACGGTGATCGCGCCGGGGAAGCCGGGTGAGCCGGCCCGGCGGGTGAGTCCGGAGGAGGCGGCCCGGCTGCTCCCCGACGAGAGCCCGAACGGCGCGGACTTCCGGTACGTCCAGATGATGATCGTGCACCACCGCCAGGCGCTGACGATGACGGAACTGGCGCCGGACCGGGCGGAGTCCGCCGGGGTCAGGAAGGTCGCCGAACGGATCTCGGCCGCGCAGAAGCCGGAGATCGGCGCGATGGAGGGGTGGCTGAAGAGCAACGGCGGGCCGCGCGACCAGGGGGCGCACGACCACCACTCGATGCCGGGCATGGCCACGGAGGCCCAGCTGGCCGAGTTGCGGAAGGCCCGGGGCAAGGCCTTCGACGCGCTCTTCCTGAAGCTCATGATCACGCACCACCAGGGGGCGGTGACGATGGCGGCGGAGCTGCTGGGCGCGGGCAACAACGGCCTGGTGGAGGAGATGGCGAACGACGTGATCGCCCAGCAGACGTCGGAGATCAACCGGATGCGCTCGCTGTAGGGGCGAACGCCTCGCGGCCGGGCGGTCGGGCTGCGGGGACGAACACCCTGCGGCCGGGCTGCGGGGACGAACGGCCCACGGACGGGAGTTCACGCTGACGGGGACGAACACCTCACGGCCGGGAAGTCACGCCGGCGGGGACGAACGCCCCGCGGACGGACCGCCGGGCGGTCGCACCCCCGCCCTCCCCCGCCGCCCCGCGGCCGGGCCGTCAGGCCGTCGCGCCCCCGCCCTCCCCCGCCGCCTCGCGGTCCGCCTGCGCCGTCGCCGCCGCGAGGACGGTGTCGAGGAGGCCGGGGAAGAGGGCGTCGAGGTCCTCCCTGCGCAGGACGTTGAGCTTCGCCGTCCCCCGGTACACCTGCCGGACGACCCCGCTCTCGCGCAGCACCCGGAAGTGGTGCGTCGTCGTGGACTTGGTCACCGGGAGGTCGAAGTGCGAGCAGCTCAGCTCGGTGTCCTCGCGCGCCATGTCCCGCACGATCCGCAGGCGCACGGCGTCCGCGAGCGCGTGCAGCACCTCTTCGAGGCGGATCTGGTCGCGCGCGGGGTGTTCGAGGACGCGCGGGCTGGCGGTGGTCGTCATGGCGGCGGCTCCACTTCTCCGGGAAGACGTCCATTGTACGAGGGACCTCGTAGTTTGACAGACGCCGTACTACGGTGGGTATCGTACGAGTGTCTTCGCGGCACCCCGAAACCCAGGCACCCCGAAACGGAGTCCGTCATGAGCGTCGCCCTGTTCGAGCCCTACACCCTGCGGTCCCTGACCTTCCCCAACCGGGTCTGGATGGCGCCCATGTGCCAGTACTCGGCGGAGCCGACCGGTCCGGACGCGGGTGTCGCCCACGACTGGCACTTCGCCCACTACGCCGCCCGCGCCACCGGCGGCGCCGGACTGATCCTGGTCGAGGCGACCGCCGTCGCCCCCGAGGGCCGCATCAGCCCGGCGGACCTCGGCCTCTGGAACGACGCCCAGACGGAGGGGCTGCGGCGGATCGCCGGCTTCCTCAAGGAGCACGGCACCGTCCCGGGCATCCAGATCGGTCACGCGGGGCGCAAGGCCTCGACCAACCGCCCCTGGGAGGGCCGCGGGCCCGTCGCGCCCGGCGGTGACGGCTGGCAGCCGGTCGGCCCCAGCCCGGTCCCGTTCGACGAGGGCCACCCGGTCCCGACCGAGCTGACCGAGGAGCGGATCCGGGAGATCACCGGGCAGTTCGCGGACGCGGCCCGCCGCGCCCTGGCGGCCGGGTTCGAGGTGATCGAGGTGCACGGCGCCCACGGCTACCTCATCGGCGAGTTCCTCTCCCCGCACAGCAACCACCGCACCGACGCGTACGGCGGCTCCTTCGAGAACCGGACCCGTCTCGCCCTGGAGGTCGTCGACGCGGTGCGGGCCGTGTGGCCCGAGGACCTGCCCGTCTTCTTCCGGATCTCGGCCACCGACTGGCTGGAGGAGCAGGGCTGGACGGCCGACGAGACCGTGCGGTTCGCCGCGTTGCTGCGCGAGCACGGCGTGGACCTCCTCGACGTCTCCAGCGGCGGCAACGGCGGACCGGCCCGGATCCCGGTGGGCCCCGGCTACCAGGTGCCCTTCGCCGCCCGCGTCAAGGCGGAGACCGGACTGCCCGTGGCCGCCGTCGGCCTCATCACCGAGAGCGGGCAGGCCGAGAAGATCGTCGCCAACGGCGAGGCCGACGCGGTCCTGCTCGGCCGCGAGCTGCTGCGCGACGCCTCCTGGCCCCGCCGCGCCGCCCGTGAGCTGGGCGCGGAGATCGACGCGCCGGCGCAGTACGCCTGGGCGATCTGACCGGGTCCCACGGGCCCGGGGCGCGTCCGGGAGGCGTTGTCAGTGGCCGGGTGCAGACTGGCCGCATCCGTGACGAAGACGTCCTGGAGGTGGCAGTCATGACCGACGTACTCCTCGCCGTGGGAACCCGCAAGGGCCTCTTCATCGGCCGCAGGCACGACGGGCGGTGGGAGTTCGACGATCCGGCCTTCCCCGCCCAGGCGGTGTACTCGGTCGCCGTCGACACCCGGGGGCCGGTCCCGCGCCTGCTCGTCGGCGGGGACAGCGCCCACTGGGGCCCGTCCGTCTTCCACTCCGACGACCTCGGCAAGAGCTGGACGGAGCCGGCCCGGCCGGCCGTGCGGTTCCCCGAGGACACCGGGGCCTCCCTGGAGCGCGTCTGGCAGCTGCACCCGGCGCCGGAGCACTCCCCCGGCGTGGTGTACGCGGGGACGGAGCCGGCCGCGCTCTTCCGGTCGGCCGACGGCGGCGAGTCCTTCGAGCTGGTCCGGCCGCTGTGGGAGCACCCGACCCGTTCGCGGTGGGTGCCCGGCGGGGGCGGCGAGGCCGTGCACACCGTGGTCACCGACCCCCGCGATCCGGAGGCGCTCACGGTCGCGGTGTCGACCGCCGGGGTGTTCCGGTCGCGGGACGGCGGAGCGGCCTGGGAGCCGTCCAACGAGGGCGTGTCGGCGGTGTTCCTGCCGGACCCGCACCCCGAGTTCGGGCAGTGCGTCCACAAGATCGCGCAGGACGCGGGCGATCCGGACCGGCTCTACCTCCAGAACCACTGGGGCGTCTTCCGCAGCGACGACGCGGGCGCCGCCTGGTCCGACATCGGCTCGGGCCTCCCGTCCGACTTCGGGTTCGCGGTCGCCGCGCACCCCCACCGGCCCGGCACCGCCTACCTCTTCCCCATCACGGCCGACTCCGACCGGGTCCCGGCGGGCCGCCGGTGCCGGGTCTACCGCACGACCGACGCCGGGGAGACGTGGGAGCCGCTGTCGGCCGGGCTGCCCGGCGGCGACCACTACGGCACGGTGCTGCGGGACGCGCTGTGCACGGACGACGCGGACCCGGCGGGCGTCTACTTCGGCAACCGGAACGGCGAGGTGTACGCGAGCGAGGACGACGGGGACACCTGGCGGCTCCTCGCCGAGCACCTGCCGGACGTGCTGTGCGTCCGGGCGGCGGTGGTCTGAGGGCCGCCGCCCGCGCGGGAGGTCAGGGCAGGCGCCAGTCCACCGGCTGCGCGCCCAGGCCGAGCAGGAGTTCGTTGGCGCGGCTGAAGGGCCGGGAGCCGAAGAAGCCCCGGTCCGCCGACATCGGGGAGGGGTGCGCGGACTCGACCGCCGGAAGGCCGTTCAGGAACGGGCGGGTGTTGCGGGCGTCGCGGCCCCACAGGATCGACACCAGGGGCTTGCCCCGGGCCGCGAGGGCGCGGATCGCCTGCTCGGTGACCTCCTCCCAGCCCTTGTCCCGGTGGGCGCCGGGCTTGCGCGGGGCGGTGGTCAGCGCCCGGTTGAGCAGCAGGACGCCCTGGCGGGTCCAGGGGGTCAGGTCGCCGTTCGACGGCCGGGGCAGGCCCAGGTCGGTGTGCAGCTCCCGGAAGATGTTCTCCAGGCTGCCGGGCAGGGAGCGCACCTCGGGCGCGACCGCGAAGCTCAGCCCGATCGCCATCCCCGGCGTGGGATAGGGGTCCTGACCCACGATCAGGACCCTCACGTCGTCGAAGGGCTGCTGGAAGGCCCGCAGGACGTTCGGCCCGGAAGGGAGGTAGGTCCGGCCCGCGGCAATCTCGGCGCGCAGGAAGTCCCCCATCGCCGCCACCCGTCCCGCGACGGGACTCAGGGCCTCCGCCCAGCCGGGCTCCACCAGTTCGTTCAAAGGTCGCGCTGTCACGGTCCGTCACTCTACCGGCCTACAGTGACAACGGGCCCGGACGTCCGCCCGGTCCCTCCCCGTACGAGGACGGTGCACCTTGGTTTCGGCGAACGCCCCCTCCCACGGCCCCGGCGGCCTCGTCGTCGGTGTCGACTCCGGCGGTTCGGGGCTGCGGATCGCCCTGGCCGACGCCGCGACCGGCACGGTCCTCGGCACCCGCGCCTCGCGCGAGCCGGTGCGGACCGGGCCGGGCGGGATCTCCGCCGCCCACTTCCTGGAGCAGGTCCTGCCGGCCGTCCGCGACCTGACCGGGCCCTTCGGCGGACGGCCGGTGCTCGCCGCCGCCGTGGGCGCCGCCGGCATGGCGACCCTCGGGGACGAGCTGCGGGCCGGGCTGCCGGGCGCGCTCGCGGAGGCGTGGGGGGTGCGGCGGCTCGCCCTCGCGGCCGACGCGGTCACCGCGTACGCGGGGGCGCTCGGGCAGCGGCCGGGCGCCGTCGTCGCGGGCGGGACGGGGATGATCGCGCTCGGCACGGACCTGGCGGCCTGGCGGCGGGCCGACGGCTGGGGGCACCTCCTGGGCGACTGCGGCAGCGGCGCCTGGATCGGCCGGGCCGGCCTGGAGGCGGCGATGCGCGCGCACGACGGGCGGCGCGGCGGTTCGGCGGCGCTCCTGGACCGGGCCGAGAAGCTGTTCGGACCGGTGGCGGGCCTTCCGGGCGTGCTCTATCCCCGTACGGACCGGCCCGCGGTGCTCGCCTCCTTCGCGCCCGAGGTGGGGCGCTGCGCCCCGGAGGACCCGGTGGCGGCGGACATCCTCGCGCGGGCCGGTACGCACATCGCGGAGGCGGCCGGGGCCGCGTGCCCGGCCGGGGCGGGGGCGGTGGTGGCGCTGACCGGGGGGCTGTTCCGGATGGGCGACCCCCTGCTCGTACCCCTGCGGGCCGCGCTCGGGGAGCTGCTCCCGCACGCCCGGACGGTGGAGGCCGCCGGGGACCCGCTGGCCGGGGCGGTCGCCCTCGCGTCGGCGCTCGCCGCCGGGACGCTCCGGCTGCCGGAGGACCCGTCGCTGCTCCGGCTGTTCGGCCCCGGGTCCGGGTAGCGGGGCATCCGCCCAGGTGGGAGCGGGTGCGGCGGGCCGGGGCGGGGCCCGGGGACGGCGTACGCGGGCGGAAGCGGCGCCGGGGACCGGACATAGGGGGACAGAAGACGTGTGACCGCACCTCAGCGAACGGCGCCGGGGGCGAAACCAGTAACATGCGGCGCCATGAGCTCCCCCAATGGGCCCGCTTCCGGCCTGCCTGTACGAATGCCTCGACCCCGCCAGTCCGGGCGGCACCGTCGCCCCGAACCCGCGGCGGCGCCCGAGGGCGCTCCCGCACTGGTCCTCGCCGTGCCCGGCGCGCCCTCCGCCGCCATACGCTCGCTGGCCGAAGAGGTCGTGAGCATCGCCCGTTCCGAGCTGCCCGGCCTGGAGGCCGCGATCGGCTTCCTGGAGGGCGACGACGTCGAGTTCCCGTCCCTGGCGAACGTGCTGACGGCCGTCGAGGCGCTGCGCACCGAGCGGTACGAGCTGGCCGTGGCCGCCGGCCGCGAGGTCACCGCCCCGACGGGCCCGGCCGCGGTGGTCGTCCCGCTGCTCGCCGGTCCGGACAGCGCCCAGACGCGCCGGGTCCGCCAGGCCGTGATGGACGGCGGCAACACCGCCGAGCTGACCGACGTCCTCGGTCCGCACCCGCTGCTCGCGGAGGCGCTGCACGTGCGCCTGTCGGAGGCGGGCCTGGCCCGCGCCGACCGCGCCCGCCTCTTCACGGTCACGACGGCCGCCGACGGCATCATCCTGGCCACGGTCGGCGGCGAGGAGGCCGTGCAGGCCGCCGGGATCACCGGCATGTTGCTGGCCGCGCGCCTCGCCGTGCCGGTGATCGCCGCCGCGCTCGACCAGGAGGGTTCGATCGCCTCCGTCGCCGAGCAGCTGCGCGCCGCCGGCTCGGAGCAGCTGGCCCTCGCGCCGTACCTGATCGGTCCCGAGCTGGCCGAGGGGCTGCTCGACGAGGCCTCGAAGGAGGCCGGCTGCGCCGCCGCCGAGCCGCTGGGCGCCTACCCGGCGATCGGCAAGCTGGTGCTCTCGCAGTACTCGGCCGCGCTGGGCATCCCGCCGCAGCAGCCGCAGGGCGCGCCCGCGCTCTGAGGGCGGCGACGCCGTTCGCCGCTCCCACGGAAGGGCCCGCACCGGACGGTGCGGGCCCTTCGGCGCGTCCGGCCGGAGGGGCGGCGCTCAGCCGAGGACGACGCAGGAGGCCGCCGGGACCTCGATCGCGCCCGCGCGGGCCGGGACGCCGGTGTCGGGGTCGACGGAGAACCAGGTGACGTCGCCGGAGCGCTCGTTCGCCGCGTACAGGTGCCGTCCGGAGGGGGCGAGGGTCAGGTCGCGGGGCCAGGTGCCGCCGCAGGGCACGGTGGCGGTCAGCTCGGCCTTCGCGCCGTCCGGGTCGAGGGCGAGGACGGCGAGGGTGTCGTCGCCGCGGATCGCGGCCCAGAGGAAGCGGCCGTCGGGGGCGACGACCACCTCGGAGGGGTAGCTGGGGCCGGGGGTGCCCTCGGGGACGACGGGGGTCTCGCCGAGCGGTTCGAGGGTGCCGGTCTCCGCGTCCCAGCGGCAGACGGTGAGGACGGGCGCCAGCTCGTGCAGGACGTAGGCGTGGGTGCCGGACGGGTGGAAGGCGAGGTGGCGCGGGCCCGTGCCGGGGCGCAGCGCGGTCTCGCCGTGGAGGACGGGCGCTCCGGTGGCGGGGTCGAGGGCGTAGATCCACACGGAGTCGGTCCCGAGGTCCACGCTCAGGGCCCAGCGGCCACTGGGGTCGGGGAGCACCTGGTGGGCGTGCGGGCCGCTCTGGCGGTCCGTGACGGGCCCGTCGCCCTCGTGGCGCAGGACGGCCGAGGCGGGGCGGACGGCTCCGTCCGCGGCCAGGGGCAGGGCGGTGACGCTGCCGGAGGTGTAGTTGGCGGTGAGGAGGTATCCCGCGGCCAGGGAGAGGTGGGTGGGTCCCGCGCCGTCGACCGGGACGGGCGCGCCGAGCGGGCGGGGCTCGGGTCCGGTGACGTCGAAGGCGGCGGCCGCGCCCTCGTCGGTCTCGGACACGGCGTACAGCAGGGGGCCCGCGAGGGCGAGGAAGGAGGGGTCGGCGACGGCGTCGCTGGCGCCGGTGACGGTCAGCGCGCCCGTCCCGGCGTCGACCTCGGCGATGAGGACCCCGCGTCCGCCCGCCGAGGTGAAGGAACCGATGTAGGCGCGGACCGCGCCCTCGTGCTCCCGGTCCCGAACCGTTCCTGTGTCGCCCACGGCGTCTCCCCTGTCCCGGTGCCGGTCGCGTTCGGCCGGCCGTTCCGCGGCCGACGGTAGCAGGGGTCTAGACCAAAGGGCCGGAACCGGGGATCGGTTCCGGCCCCGCGTCGAAGCGTTCCGGTTCAGGCGGCCGGGACCAGGGGTGCGCGCGGGGAGGTGCGCAGGGGTGCGGCGAGGTCGACGAGCGCCTGCTCCAGGCCGTGCAGATGGCCGAGGGCGGCCTCGGCGCCGGGGTGGTGGCGCGGCACCCCGGCCGCTTCGGCGACCGAGGACCGTACGGGTTTCGCCGGGGGTACGAGGGCGTGGACGGCGGCCTCGACGCGCCAGGCGGCGGCCGCGAGCCGGGCGTCGTGCGAGGCGTCCGGGTCGGCGGCGACGGCGGCGAGGCCCCTGATCTCGCGGGCGCAGTCGTCCAGGAGGGCGAGGACCCGGCGGGCGCGGGCCTTGCGGGCGCGCAGCGGGCTCAGCGGGTGCACGAGCGGGGCGAGGGAGAGCCGGACCCGGCCGAGCAGGAGTTCCAGTTCGGCGGCGTGCGGCGCCGGGTCGGCGTCCGGGTCCCCGGCGAGCCGGCGGGCGGCGGCCGTGGTGCAGGTGTGCACGCAGGTCACGGCCCGCTCGATCCAGGCGTTGGTGGCGGCGTGCGTGGTCACGGGCAGCAGGGCGACGCCGATCGCGGCGCCGATCGCGCCGACGGCCGTCTCCTGGAAGCGCAGGACGAGGAGCCCGGGGTGGAGGACGCCGAGCAGCCCGTAGAGGAGTCCGGCCATGACGGTCACGAAGAACATCATCCAGCTGTACGAGAGCGGGGCGGTGTAGAAGATCCCGAAGACGCACACGGCGACGAGGAGGGCGGTCGGGGCGGGCGCGCCGCCCAGCGGGACGGCGATCAGGAGTCCGGCGGCGATGCCGGTCACGGTGCCGAGGACCCGGCGGAAGCCCCGGACGAGGGTCTCGCCGCGCGAGGCGGTGTTGACGAAGATCCACCAGGCGGTGCCGACGGCCCAGTACCAGCGCTCGGGGGAGATCAGCTGGCCGGCGGCGAGGGCGACGGCGCAGGCGACGGTGGCCTGGAAGGCCTGGCGGGTGGTGGGGCGGGCGAGGCCGGCGCCCGGCAGCGGGACGGGCGCGGCGGGCGGCGGGACGCGCCGCTCGATGCACCAGGCGCCGAAGCGGACGGCGCCGGAGGCGAGCAGGGCGAGGGCCACGGCCGCGTACAGCTCGGGCAGCTGCGCGGGGAGCGCGTGCAGGAACTGCGTCACGAAGAACTGCATGAAGGCGAAGATGCCGAGTGCGTGTCCGCGCGGGCCCCAGCGGCGGGCGTAGACCCCGGCGAAGACGACGAGGAGCCAGGTGGCGTCGCGCAGGAGGGGGGCGTCGTGGAGGAGGGTCGCCAGGGCGAGGACGGGGAAGCCGGCGGCCGGCAGCAGGGCGGTGGTGACGGCCTGGCGGCGCACGGTCGGGTCGCCCACGGTGAAGAGGGCGAGCAGCGCGGCGAGGCCTGCCGTGATGGAGGCGGTGAGGGAGAACCCCGCGAGTTCGGCCAGCGCGACCGCGAGGCCGATGCCGAGGACCGCCCGCAGGGAGACGCGCAGTCGGACGAGGCCCGGATCCGGGGCCACGAACATCTTCTTCACGGCCAAGGCCGCCCCCTTGTCTTGCCTTTCGCCGGCCGCGCGGCGCCCCGGGGTGGTGGGGTCGCGCGGACACGACGAAGGCGCCGCGGTCCGGACCGGCCTCGTCGCCGCCCCGGCGCTGCGCGGCGCCGAAAGTACGTGGATACGACACAGGAAAACACTCCGGAGCCCATTGGCTCAACTCATCGCGGATGCACTGGGCCATTGGCCCGATTCACCGATCTCCCTGTGCTCCACTGGTGGGCCAACGGACCATTTCCGCCGGAGCGCCGCCGTCACGGCGGAAGGAGGCGGTGGCCCGGATTCCGGTGAAAGGCGGTTCCGGGCCTCGACGGTTCGCCCCGCACCGGCCTATCCTCACTCCTTACTTACTCGTCAGTAACAGTTCCGTACCGTCGTTTCGGAGGATCCCCATGCCCCGGCCCGCACGCTCCGCCCTCGCTCTCGCCGGCCTGATGGCCGCCGCGGGCACCGCCCACTTCCTCGTCCCCAGGCCGTTCGACTCGGTCGTGCCGCGCGCCCTGCCGGGCAGCCCGCGGACCTGGACGCGGATCAGCGGGGTCGCCGAGCTGGCGCTCGCCGCCGGTCTCGCGGTGCCGGGCACGCGCCGGGCCAGCGCCCGCGCGACCGCCCTCTTCTTCGCGGCCGTCCTCCCGGCCAACGTGAAGATGGCGCACGACTGGCGCCACCGCCCCGCGGCGGCCAGGGCCGTCGCCTACGGCCGCGTCCCCCTCCAGCTCCCCCTGATCCTCTGGGCCAGGCACGCGGCCCGCGCGGAGGACTGAGGACCGGGGAGCGCGAAGGCCCGGGAAGCGTAGAGTCGGCCCCGGGCAGGCGGGACCGAAGGAGGCCGGCGGGGCATGGCGGTGGACGAGCTCGACACCCGGATCCTGCGGCTGCTGATCGAGCGGCCGAGGACGAGCGTGCGCGAGTACGCGCGGATCCTGGGCGTGGCGCGGGGCACCGTGCAGGCCCGGATCGACCGGCTGGAGCGGGACGGGGTGATCACCGCGACCGGGCCGGTCCTCTCCCCCGCCGCCCTCGGCCATCCGGTGCTCGCCTTCGTGCACGTCGAGGTGACCCAGGGACATCTGGACGAGGTCGGGGACGCCCTCGCGGCCGTGCCGGAGATCGTGGAGGCCTTCTCCATCACCGGCGGCGGCGATCTGCTGACCCGGGTGGTGGCGCGGGACGCCGGGCACCTGGAGGACGTCATCCAGCGGCTCATCCAGCTGCCCGGGGTGGTCCGCACCCGGACCGAGATCGCACTGCGCGAGCGGGTGCCCCACCGGCTGCTGCCGCTGGTCGAGGCGGTCGGACGAGGTCCGGGAAATCCCTGAATCCCCGCACGGGCTCGCGGATGCGGAGGCCCGGGAAGTCCCTGGATCCCCGCGCAGGCTCGCGGATGCGGAGGCCCGGGAAATCCCCGAATCCCCACCCAGGCTCGCATATGCGGCGGAATGGGCCATTTAGCCTTGCATACGCGACGACCCGCTGCTTAATCTGCGCACATGCAGTCCTACACCATCGGGCAGGCGGCGCGTCTGCTGGGCGTGAGCCCCGACACGGCACGCCGCTGGGCCGACGCGGGCCGGGTCACCACCCACCGCGACGAGAACGGCCGGCGGCTCATCGACGGCCGCGACCTCGCCGCCTTCGCCGTCGAGGTCGGACAGGGCGCCGCCGGGGACGGCGAGGAGCCGTACACCTCGGCGCGCAACGCGTTCCCCGGGATCGTGACCGCGGTCAAGCTCGGGGACGTCGCGGCCCAGGTCGAGATCCAGGCCGGCCCGCACCGGCTCGTCTCGCTCCTCACCCGGGAGGCCGTGGAGGAGCTGGGCCTCCGGGTCGGGATGCGGGCCACCGCGCGCGTGAAGTCGACCAGCGTGCACATCGACCTGGCCTGACCCCCGGGAGCGGCGGGCTCAGCCGACGGCGCGGGCGACCAGGATCGCCACGTCGTCCTGGGCGGTGCCCCCGAGGAGCCGTACGAGCACCTCGTCGCACAGCGCGTCCAGGGGCCGGTCCAGCGGGCGGAGCGCCCGGGCTAGCTGCCCCATGCCCTCGTCGAGGTCCCGGTCGCGGGCCTCGACGAGGCCGTCCGTGTAGAGGACCAGGAGTCCGCCCCCGGGCAGGACGACCTCCTCCGTGCCGAAGTCGTGCGCCCCCGTGCCCAGCGGCGTGCCCGGCGGGCCTTCGAGGAAGCGGACGGTCCCGTCCGGGGTGGCGACGGCCGGCGGCGGATGGCCCGCGCGGGCGATCGTCCAGCGGCCGGCGGCCGGGTCGTGGACCGCGTAGACGCAGGTCGCCATCTCGTCCTCGCCGAGGTCGGCCACGACGGCGTCGAGGGAGCTGAGCATCCGGGCCGGCGGGATGTCGTGCCGGGCCAGGGTCCGCACGGCGGTGCGCAGCTGGCCCATGACCGCCGCCGCGTGGATGCCGTGGCCCATGACGTCGCCGATGACGAGTCCGGTCCTGCCGCCGGGCAGGGCGATGGCGTCGAACCAGTCGCCGCCCACGTCGTGGGAGCTCGCGGGCAGGTAGCGGCCGGTGAGTTCGAGACCGGCGACGGCGGGGAGCACGTTGTTGGTGAGGGAGCGCCGGAGGGTGAGGGCGGCCTCCCGCTGGGTGGTGTAGAGGCGGGCGTTGTCGATGTTGAGGGCGGCGCGGGCCACGACCTCGTCGATGAGGACCCGATCCTGGGCGTCGAAGGGCTCGCGGGTCCGCAGCCGGGTCACCGTGACCGTGCCGAGGACCGTGCCCCGGGCCACCAGCGGCACGACCCGCGCCGAGCCGATGCGGCCGGCGAAGTAGGTGCGCAGCGGCTCGGCGCGCGGGCCGCCGAAGAGGGCCGGCAGGTCGGACGCGTAGAGGTCGGTGGGCCGCCCCTGCGCGACGGCCCGCTCGTACGCGGAGTCGAGCGGGATCTGGAAGGTCTGGCCCGGCAGCAGCTGGGCTGTGGGAGCCGCCGGTTCGGGGAACCGGGCGGCGAGCCGCCGCAGCACGCCGCGGGTGGAGGCGGCCGACTCGTCCGGCGCGAGGACCGACTCCAGCATCTGCACGTCGGCCGAGTCGGCGAGCTGCGGCACCAGGAAGCGGACGGCCTCCTCGGCCGTTCGCCCGAGGTCCAGGGTGGTGCCGATGCGGGCGCCGGCCTCCGCGAGCAGGGCGAAGCGGCGGCGGGCCCGCTCGACCTCGTCGTGCGCCTCCTGGCTCTCGGTGATGTCGACGAGCGAGGCGATGAGCCCCAGGGACCGGCGGTCGCCGCGGTCGAGGAGCGGGGCGTACGAGCAGGACCAGACGCGGTCGCGGCCGGGGTCGGCGGGGGTGCGGCCGACCCGGCGGGCGTCGACGACGGCGGTGCCGCTGTGGAGGACCTGCCGCATGAGGGCTTCGAGCGAGTCGGCGTTGACGCCGGGCACGACCTCGGTCAGGCGGCGGCCCACGTGCTCGGCGGCCGGAACGCCGTTCATCCGGGCCAGGGCGTCGTTGACGCGCAGGAAGCGCAGGTCGGGGCCGAGCAGGGCGAGGCCGATGGGCGACTGGGTGAAGAGGCTCTCCATCGCCGCCAGGTTCTCGCGCATCCGCAGGACCTCGGAGGTCTCCACGGCGATGAGCATCGCCCCCGTCCGCCCCTCCGGGTCGGCCGCCGGCACGATCCACATCTCCATGGCGACCGTGTGGCCGTCGCGGTGGCGGACGGGCAGCGTGCCCATGATGGTCTCGCCCGCCTGGACGCGGAGGGTGAGCCGGTCGGCGAGCTCCCGGTTGGCGTCGGGGACGAGGAGCGGGGTGGCGAGCCGGCCGAGCACGTCCTCGGGACGGTGGCCGAGGAGGTCCTGGGCGGCGAGGGACCATTCGAGGACGCGGCCGTCGGCGTCCTCCCGCCAGAGGGCGATCGGCAGCAGCTCGCGGAGCACGCCCGCGTCCCCCACGACCGCCCGGGGCGGCTGCGGAACCCTGCTCGACGACTGGTGAGTCTCCAACGCATCGCCCTACGCCTCGGCCCCGGAGGGAGCAATCCCTATCGAATCACCCTATAGGAGACGGTGACGGCGGGCGCCGCACGTGCGGCCGATCGGTGATCCCGGCCGCTCGGGGGCGGAAGGTGACAGTACGGGCCGGAAGCGGCGAAGATCTGGACGGACGCCCCCGGGCGGACCCGTACGGCCCCGCTTCCCGGGGCCCGTACGGGCCTCCGGAGGCCGACGGGTGGACGACGTGTACGGCGAAGCGGGCGGCGGCCCGGCCGGGGGGCCGGTGCCGCTCCGAGGACCAGAGAACGACCCGAGTACAGGGGTGCGCGCGTGAGCAGAGTGATCGACGGCCGTTTCGAGCTGGTGAAGCGGCTGGGCGGCGGCGGCATGGGAACGGTGTGGCGTGCCCGGGACCTGGCCCTCCACCGTGACGTGGCGCTCAAGGAGGTGCGCCCGCCGGACCCCGCGATGGCCGAGTACGACACCGAGGGCGCGCGGACCCTGCGCGCGCGGGTGCTGCGGGAGGCCCGCGCGCTGGCCCGGATCGTCCACCCCAACGTGGTGACGATCCACCACATCGTGGACGCGGGCGAGGGCACCTACCCGTGGCTCGTGATGGAGCTGGTCACCGGCGGTTCCCTCCAGGACCGGCTCGACCGGGGCACGATGACCCCCGCCGAGGCCGCCGGAATCGGCCGCGAGCTGCTCTCGGCGCTGCGCGCCGCCCACGGCCTGGGCATCGAGCACCGCGACGTGAAGCCCGCCAACGTGCTGCTGCGGCCCGACGGGCGGCCGGTCCTCACCGACTTCGGCATCGCGGCGATCCAGGAGTCCACCTCCCTGACCGCCTCCGGCTCGATCATCGGCTCGCCCGACTACATGGCGCCCGAGCGGATCCGGGGCGGCACGAGCGGCCCGGCGGCCGACCTGTGGTCCCTTGCCATGCTGCTGTACGTGGCGGTGGAGGGCCGCCACCCGCTGCGCCGGGAGAGCACCCTGGCGACCCTGGCGGCGGTCATCTCCGACGACGTGCCGCCGCCGGTCCGGGCCGGCGCGCTGACCGGCGTACTGACCCGGCTGCTGGTACGGGACCCGGCGGCGCGACCGGACGCGGAGGAGGTCGACCGGGCGCTGGCGGCCGTCGTGGCGGGCACGGCGGGGGACGACGGGGCGGTACGGGACCGGGTGCCGGGCTTCGGGGAGCCGGGGCCGGGGGCGGGGCCCGGAGCAGCGGGTTCGGGAGCGGTCGGCTTCGGGGCGCCGGGGTCCGGGGGCTTCGGCGCCGGGGCGTCCGGGCCTGGTACGGGGTTCGGGGCTCCCGGCTCCGGGTTCGGGGCCCCCGGCCCTGGCTCCGACTTCGGCCCCGGCTCTGGCTCCGGCTCCGGCTCCGGCTCCGGCTCCGGCTCCGGGGGGACGACGTCGTTCCGTCTCGCGCCGCCGTCGGCGGGCCCTGCGGGCTTCCCCGGCGGCTCCCCCGCGACCGCTCCGGTGAAGGACGCTCCCGGGCGGCGCGGGCGCCGGACCCTCGTGGCGGCCGCCGTGGCGGCGGTCCTGGCGGTGGGGATACCCGTCGCCGTCGTGAACTGGGACCGGGGCACGCACGAGCCGAACGACAAATCGACCGCCGCCCCCTCGCAGCAGGGACCGGGCGCCCAGAAGCCGGTGGGGTCCACGGCGCCCACGACGGCACCCGCGCAGGAGCCCACGGAGGAGGCCACCGCCGGGAAGCTCGACCTGCTGACGCCCGCCGGGATCCGGACCGCCGTCGAGGCGGTCCAGGCGGCCTCGGGCAACACCAAGGTCACCAGCTTCGTCGTGTACCCGGAGTACGCGATGGCCGAGGCGATGGTCAAGGGCAGCACGAAGCGCTACGACCGGTACATGTACCGGGGCGGGGACGTGGCCGTCCGGCAGGGCCCCGGCGGCACCGCCTCCCCGGGCGCGGTCCCGGTCGACCTGGACTCCTTCGCCTGGGACGCCCTGCCGACCCTGATGAAGCGCGCCGAGAAGGAGCTGGGGGTGCCGGAGCCGACCAGCCGCTATCTGATCGTCACCCCGGGCTCGACGCTCACGGGGAACGCCGCCGGGATGAGCATCTACCTGTCCGACGCGTACGGATCGGCCTACATGGCGGCCGACGCGAAGGGCCGGGTGACCTCCGTCTATCCCCGCGAGGACTGACGGCCGGGACGGGCCGCCCCGGGCGGCGCCTAGGCTGGCGGGATGCTCCCGCCCGCCGACCGCGCCGCCCTGGACCTGCTCGACGCGCACCTGGAGGCGCTCCGGGACGGGCAGGACCTCCCGCTCCTCCCACAAGGCCCCGCCGGTGAAGGGGACGACGAGCTCGTCCGCTGGGCCCTCGACCGGCTCCGGCGCGTGCCCCGCGAGCCGACGGACGCCTTCGTCCGTCACGTCGGCGGTCTGCTCGTGGAGTTCCGCGGCCACCGCTGCCCCTGGAACGCGGCGGCGCTGCGGCTGCTGGACGACACGTACACCTTCGTGGCCACCGGGCCCCGGCGGCACGAGGACTGGGCACACGACGTCCACGCCGTGCTGCACCGGGCGGTCCCCGATCCCCGGGGCTGGCTCCGCCTGGACGGGGACCGCCTCGACACGGCCCGCCACACGGTGCCCTCGTACCCCTTCGCGCCTCCGGACCCGGCGGAGATCCGGGAGCGCCTCCATCCCCTGGAGGCGGAGGCGGCGGTCGGCGCGCTCGCCGTCATGGCCGAGGAGTGGCAGGGGGAGTCCGCCCCCGTCCGCTCCCGCCCGGACCGGGACGCCCTGCTGGCGGACGCCCGTACCCTGCTCGACCGGTACGGGCCCGCGGCGCGCCACTGGACCAACGCGACGGCCGCCGCCGCCGACCCGGCCCCGGACTTCCTCGCGGCGGGCCTGCGGGGCACGCGGTCCCACACCTTCCTGACCCCGGAGTACCTCAACGGCCTCGACCTCTTCGAGGACCTGGGCGTGGTCGTGGTGAACGACGACGAGGTGGGCGTCTTCTGGTCGTTCGGGGCGTACTGACGCCGTACGGGAGCGGGCCGGGGGCGTGGGGTCCGGGGGCGGAAGGGATACGGATAAGGTGGCGGTCGGCCCCGGATCCGGGCCCGTATCCATTGCGTTCTCCCACGAATTGAGGTAGCCGGACCATGGCCGCGAGCCGCGAGCCGCGAGCCGCGAGCCGCGAGCCGCGAGCCGCGAGCCGCGAGCCGCGAGCCGCGAGCCGCGAGCCGCGAGCCGCGAGCCGCGAGCCGCGA